>NZ_UETB01000037.1 GCF_900116375.1 Georgenia satyanarayanai
TGCGGCCCTTACGGGAATGGGTGTTCGGCGGTGTCCTACTCTCCCACGTAGTCTCCCACGCAGTACCATCGGCGCTGAGGGGCTTAGCTTCCGGGTTCGGAATGGGACCGGGCGTTTCCCCCTCGCTATGACCGCCGTAACTCTGTGGAGTTGTCCGACCGCTTCCCTCACGTGTGTGAGGGGTGGGTGGCTCCAGAACCGTACAGTGGACGCGTCAACATTTGATCTTGATAGTTGTGGTGAAGTTGTTGGCCAATTAGTACCGGTCAGCTCCACGGGTCGTTAGTCCCCGCTTCCACGTCCGGCCTATCAACCCAGTGTTCTGCTGGGGGCCTTCCCACCTCGAGGGTGGTGGAAACCTCATCTTGAAGCAGGCTTCCCGCTTAGATGCTTTCAGCGGTTATCCCTTCCGAACGTAGCCAACCAGCCGTGCTCCTGGCGGAACAACTGGCACACCAGAGGTTCGTCCGTCCCGGTCCTCTCGTACTAGGGACAGGCCTTCTCAAGTTTCCTGCGCGCGCAGCGGATAGGGACCGAACTGTCTCACGACGTTCTAAACCCAGCTCGCGTACCGCTTTAATGGGCGAACAGCCCAACCCTTGGGACCTACTCCAGCCCCAGGATGCGACGAGCCGACATCGAGGTGCCAAACCATGCCGTCGATATGGACTCTTGGGCAAGATCAGCCTGTTATCCCCGGGGTACCTTTTATCCGTTGAGCGACGGCGCTTCCACAAGCCACCGCCGGATCACTAGTTCCGACTTTCGTCCCTGCTCGACCTGTCAGTCTCACAGTCAAGCTCCCTTGTGCACTTACACTCGCCACCTGATTGCCAACCAGGCTGAGGGAACCTTTGAGCGCCTCCGTTACATTTTGGGAGGCAACCGCCCCAGTTAAACTACCCACCAGGCACTGTCCCTGATCCGGATTACGGACCGAGGTTAGATGTCCAGAACGACCAGAGTGGTATTTCAACGATGACTCCACAACCACTGGCGTGGCTGCTTCACAGTCTCCCACCTATCCTACACAAGCCGTCCCGAACACCAATACCAAGCTATAGTAAAGGTCCCGGGGTCTTTCCGTCCTGCTGCGCGTAACGAGCATCTTTACTCGTAGTGCAATTTCGCCGAGTTCACGGTTGAGACAGCGGAGAAGTCGTTACGCCATTCGTGCAGGTCGGAACTTACCCGACAAGGAATTTCGCTACCTTAGGATGGTTATAGTTACCACCGCCGTTTACTGGGGCTTAAATTCTGAGCTTCGCCCAACCGAAGTTGAGCTGACCCGTCCTCTTAACCTTCCAGCACCGGGCAGGCGTCAGTCCGTATACATCGTCTTGCGACTTCGCACGGACCTGTGTTTTTAGTAAACAGTCGCTTCTCCCTGGTCTCTGCGGCCCTCAAAGGCTAGCCAGCAAGTGGCTTCACCCCTCAGGCCCCCCTTCTCCCGAAGTTACGGGGGCATTTTGCCGAGTTCCTTAACCATGATTATCTCGATCGCCTTGGTATACTCTACCTGACCACCTGAGTCGGTTTAGGGTACGGGCGGCTAACACCTCGCGTCGAGGCTTTTCTTGGCAGCATAGGATCACCCTGCTTCCCGCGTTCGCGGTCACCATCGGGTCTGAGGCTTGTGTGAGGCCCGGATTTGCCTGGACCTCGCCCTGCTCCCTTGGACGTGCATAGCCATAAAGCACGCGGAGGCTACCTGTCTGCGTCACCCCTGTTAATACGCTTACCTACTACCGGTTCGGGTTCCGCGCGCGGCTCACATGCGCCCCGAAGGGCAACACGTGAGCGTTGGGCGGTTAGCATCACCGGGCTCGGTATGGGCGGTGTTTCGCCGGTACGGGAATATCAACCCGTTGTCCATCGACTACGCCTGTCGGCCTCGCCTTAGGTCCCGACTTACCCAGGGCGGATTAACCTGGCCCTGGAACCCTTGGTCATTCGGCGGACGGGTTTCTCACCCGTCTTTCGCTACTCATGCCTGCATTCTCACTCGTGTGGGATCCACCACTGGGTCACCCCGCAGCTTCACCTCCCACACGACGCTCCCCTACCCATCAACACCCCTGAACAACCCCCACGAGGGAGGAAGCTGGGGACATGTGCTGATGCCACGGCTTCGGCGGTGTGCTTGAGCCCCGCTAAATTGTCGGCGCAGAATCACTTGACCAGTGAGCTATTACGCACTCTTTCAAGGGTGGCTGCTTCTAAGCCAACCTCCTGGTTGTCTGTGCAACTCCACATCCTTTCCCACTTAGCACACGCTTAGGGGCCTTAGCCGGTGGTCTGGGCTGTTTCCCTCTCGACTACGAAGCTTATCCCCCGCAGTCTCACTGCTGCGCTTACACTTACCGGCATTCGGAGTTTGGCTGACGTCAGTAACCTGTTGGGGCCCATCGGCCATCCAGTAGCTCTACCTCCGGCAAGAAACACGCAACGCTGCACCTAAATGCATTTCGGGGAGAACCAGCTATCACGAAGTTTGATTGGCCTTTCACCCCTACCCACAGGTCATCCCCTCAGTTTTCAACCTAAGTGGGTTCGGTCCTCCACGCGGTCTTACCCGCGCTTCAACCTGCCCATGGGTAGATCACTTCGCTTCGGGTCTAGAGCACGCGACTGTGTCGCCCTATTCGGACTCGCTTTCGCTACGGCTTCCCCACACGGGTTAACCTCGCCACGTACCACTAACTCGCAGGCTCATTCTTCAAAAGGCACGCCGTCACCCCAGCTAAGGAGGCTCCGACGGGTTGTAAGCATCCGGTTTCAGGTACTATTTCACTCCCCTCCCGGGGTACTTTTCACCTTTCCCTCACGGTACTTGTCCGCTATCGGTCACTAGGTAGTATTTAGGCTTAGCAAGTGGTCTTGCCAGATTCACACGGGATTTCACGGGCCCCGTGCTACTCGGGATCCCCACCGGGAGGTGATGCCATTTCGTCTACAGGGGTCTCACCTACTGTGCCCGGCCTTCCCAGACCGTTCGACTATGACAACACTTTTTTACTCCCTACCCAGCCGGCAGGCTGAGTGAGCGGGTCCCACGACCCCGGAGGTGCAACGACTGCCGTCTATCACACACCCCCGGTTTAGCCTCATCCGCTTTCGCTCGCCACTACTCACGGAATATCTCTTCCTGTGGGTACTGAGATGTTTCACTTCCCCACGTTCCCTCCACACGCCCTATACATTCAGGCGCGGGTAACTGGGCATGACCCCAGCTGGGTTTCCCCATTCGGACATCCTCGGATCACGGTTCGTTAGCCAACTCCCCGAGGCTTATCGCAGGCCACCACGTCCTTCTTCGGCTCCTAGTGCCAAGGCATCCACCGAATGCTCTTAAAAACTTGACCACAAAAGATCAAAGATGCTCGCGTCCACTGTACAGTTCTCAAGCAACCCACCGACCAACCCCAACCCCCACACACACAGTGCGGAAGCCGGCAGAAAGCGGCCACCAGAAGAAACAGCCCACCAGCCACAACCGTGACCGGGTGCCTGTGTCCTCAGGACCCAACAGCATGCCAAGCATTGATGTTCCACCCATGAGCAACCACCAGACACACGTACGGCGTCTGCGTGGCCACCTGACACCACCGATGAACCCCGACGAAGCGGGCGATGATGTGGTGAGCTCCTTAGAAAGGAGGTGATCCAGCCGCACCTTCCGGTACGGCTACCTTGTTACGACTTCGTCCTAATCGCCAGTCCCACCTTCGACAGCTCCCTCCCACAAGGGGTTGGGCCACCGGCTTCGGGTGTTACCGACTTTCATGACGTGACGGGCGGTGTGTACAAGGCCCGAGAACGTATTCACCGCAGCGTTGCTGATCTGCGATTACTAGCGACTCCGACTTCATGGGGTCGAGTTGCAGACCCCAATCCGAACTGAGACCGGCTTTTTGGGATTCGCTCCACCTCGCGGTATCGCAGCCCTTTGTACCGGCCATTGTAGCATGCGTGAAGCCCAAGACATAAGGGGCATGATGATTTGACGTCATCCCCACCTTCCTCCGAGTTGACCCCGGCAGTCTCCTATGAGTCCCCACCATTACGTGCTGGCAACACAGGACAAGGGTTGCGCTCGTTGCGGGACTTAACCCAACATCTCACGACACGAGCTGACGACAACCATGCACCACCTGTACACCGACCTTACGGGGAGCACATCTCTGCACTTTTCCGGTGTATGTCAAGCCTTGGTAAGGTTCTTCGCGTTGCATCGAATTAATCCGCATGCTCCGCCGCTTGTGCGGGCCCCCGTCAATTCCTTTGAGTTTTAGCCTTGCGGCCGTACTCCCCAGGCGGGGCACTTAATGCGTTAGCTGCGGCACGGAACCCGTGGAATGGATCCCACACCTAGTGCCCAACGTTTACGGCATGGACTACCAGGGTATCTAATCCTGTTCGCTCCCCATGCTTTCGCTCCTCAGCGTCAGTAACGGCCCAGAGACCTGCCTTCGCCATCGGTGTTCCTCCTGATATCTGCGCATTCCACCGCTACACCAGGAATTCCAGTCTCCCCTACCGCACTCTAGTCTGCCCGTACCCACTGCAGGCGCAAGGTTAAGCCTTGCGTTTTCACAGCAGACGCGACAAACCGCCTACGAGCTCTTTACGCCCAATAATTCCGGACAACGCTTGCGCCCTACGTATTACCGCGGCTGCTGGCACGTAGTTAGCCGGCGCTTCTTCTGCAGGTACCGTCACTCCGAAGAGCTTCTTCCCTACTGAAAGAGGTTTACAACCCGAAGGCCGTCATCCCTCACGCGGCGTCGCTGCATCAGGCTTGCGCCCATTGTGCAATATTCCCCACTGCTGCCTCCCGTAGGAGTCTGGGCCGTGTCTCAGTCCCAGTGTGGCCGGTCACCCTCTCAGGCCGGCTACCCGTCGTCGCCTTGGTAGGCCATCACCCCACCAACAAGCTGATAGGCCGCGAGCCCATCCCCAACCGATAAATCTTTCCACACACACCCATGCAGGCACGTGTCATATCCGGTATTAGCCACGATTTCTCGTAGTTATCCCGAAGTCAGGGGCAGGTTACTCACGTGTTACTCACCCGTTCGCCACTAATCCACCCAGCAAGCTGGGCTTCATCGTTCGACTTGCATGTGTTAAGCACGCCGCCAGCGTTCGTCCTGAGCCAGGATCAAACTCTCCGTAAATGTCTATCGCCACCCCCGAAGAGGTAACAACCATACGAAGAAACACCCACCACCAAAAAGGCAGCGAGCGATCCAGGCAAACACCCACCCGCAGAAACGAGGAACCACGG
>NZ_UETB01000035.1 GCF_900116375.1 Georgenia satyanarayanai
CCCTCGGCTTCCGCAATCTCACGAACTACATCGCCCGATCACTCCTCGAGGTCGGCGGATTCAGACCTCGACTACACCCTGGATTCGGATGAGCCACCTTGGCGAGCGCCTCGAGCGACGTGCGGAGCTGCGGCTTCTGCAGGCGGTCCGCACCAGCCACGACGAGCGTTCCACCGACGAGCTTGCTGAGGATCGCCGCATCGGTGACCGGCAGGAGCGGCGGGCTGTCGATGAGGACGACGTCGTACGTGCTGGCCAGGTCGGCGAGGAGGCGGGACATCGCTCGAGAACCGAGCAGCTCGCTCGGGTTGGGCGGGATCTGCCCGGAGGGCAGGATGTCGAGCGAGGTGCCCTGCCAGGGCTGGACGACGTCTTCGACGTTCGCACGGCCGATGAGGACGGTGGTGAGGCCGACGCGGCCTTCGAAGCCCATGTACTTGGCCACCGAGGGACGGCGCAGATCGGCGTCGATGAGGATGACCTTTGCTCCGGCATCGGCGAGTGAAGCCGCGAGGTTGATGGCTGTAGTCGTCTTGCCCTCACCCGGCACGGACGAGGTGACGACGATCGAGCTCGGCCGGTCACCGAAGTCGACGAACTGGAGGTTGGTCCGCAGACGACGCACCGCCTCCGCGCGAGCGCCCATGGATTCGTCGTGCATGAAGACCGGGTGGTCGGTTGCCGTGGTGTCGATCGGAACGGTCGCGAGAGGCGACACGTCGGTCACCGCGGAGATGTCGTTCTCGTCGCGCACCTTCGTGTCCAGAACCTGCCGCAGCAGGGCGACGCCTACGCCAAGCAGCACGCCGAGCACGAGGCCCAGGGCGAGGTTTCGCATCGTGTTCGGCGAGGAAGGAGACTCAGGAACCTGTGCCTCGCTCAGCATGGTGGCGCGCACCGTCTCTGTACCGTCCGGGCGCTCCGGGGAGAGGCCGCCAACAGTGGCCGCCAGCTCATCGGCGACGGCGTTGGCTAAGTCTCTGGCAAGCACAGGGTCTTCATCAGTCGCCGAGATCACGAGGATCGTGGTGTCTGCCGCGACCGTGACGCTCAGCGCATCTGTCAAGCTACTGGCATCGCGGTCGAGGCCGAAACTCTCTGCGACCGGCTCCAGCACGATCGGAGACCTTGCGACCTCGGCGTAAGAAGACATCTGCTTCTCAGTGAAGGTCGAGCCTTGCGCAAGGTCCGAGACAGATTCCCCACCCTGCACGGCGAAGAACATGCGGGTGGAGGAGGTGTACTGCGGTGTCATCAGCAACGTCGCGGCGGCGATCGCTGCCAGGGTGACGAGTGCGACGACGACCACCGTGAGCCAGCGGGCCCGCAGGGTGCGCAGGTAGTCGCCGAGTTCCATTCAT
The DNA here is from genome assembly GCF_900116375.1 of Georgenia satyanarayanai. Taxonomy (GTDB): domain Bacteria; phylum Actinomycetota; class Actinomycetes; order Actinomycetales; family Actinomycetaceae; genus Oceanitalea; species Oceanitalea nanhaiensis. The sequence continues at coordinate 1,362 of NZ_UETB01000035.1, forward strand.
ATCCCCCGTAGCCGAGACAAACCGATCGAGCAGTATCTTCCCATACGAGGCGTCGGTCAGGTGGTCAGGGTCGGCCCATGCCGTGGTAGGTCCAGCCGGCGGCGCGCCACTGGGCGGGGTCCAGGACGTTGCGGCCGTCGATGATGACGGGGCGGTGTGCGAGGTCCTTGATGGCGGTGGGGTCGAGGTCGCGGAACTGGCGCCACTCGGTGAGGAGCAGGACGATGTCGGCGCCGGTGATGGCGTCGTGGGCGGTGTCGGCGACGGTGTAGGGGTGGTGGTCCTGGGCGGCGAGGATGGGGCCGGCCTGGGGGTCGGTGACGGTGACGTGGGCGCCGGC
>NZ_UETB01000036.1 GCF_900116375.1 Georgenia satyanarayanai
GGCTCATCCGAATCCAGGGTGTAGTCGAGGTCTGAATCCGCCGACCTCGAGGAGTGATCGGGCGATGTAGTTCGTGAGATTGCGGAAGCCGAGGGCGGACCCGCGTAGGTGCTCGAGGCGTCCGTTCATGGCTTCGGTGGGGCCGTTGGACGTGCCGGGGCGATCGAAGTAGGCCAGGACGTCGGCGGCGCGACGCTTGAGCGTGCGGCCGAGGGTGCGGAGCTCGGTCATGGGCGCCGGGACACCGCCGCTCAGGGAGTCGATCAGGCGGGTCATCAGGTCACGTGCTTTGGCCCGGTCGGGCTCGCGGTAGGCGGAGATCATGCGCTGGTAGACGGCCCAGGTGACCTCTACTTGGACGTGGTCCTCACCGGTGAACAGCGCCTCGATCCGCGTGGTCTGCTTCTGGGTGAGCAGGTCGGCGCCGGTGTGCAGGGTGCGGCGGGCGGCGTAGAGCGGGTCGCCTTTGCGGCCGCGGTGGCCATGGATGTCTTGCTGGACGCGGCGGCGGCACTGGTCCAGAGCGTCCCCGGCCAGGCGGACGACGTGGAAGGGGTCCATGACCGCGACGGCTTCAGGTAGCTCTTCGACGGTCGCCGTCTTGAACCCGGTGAAGCCGTCCATCGCGACGACTTCGACGCCGTCGCGCCAGGCCTGCGGGCGGTCGGCGAGCCAAGTCTTGAACGCCTGCTTGGAGCGGCCCTCAACCATGTCGAGCAGCCGGGAGGGGCCGGTCCCGTCGCGGATGCCGGTGAGGTCGATGATGACGGTGACGTACTTGTCCCCGCGGCGGGTGTGGCGCCACACGTGTTCGTCGACACCGATAGCCCTCACGCCGTCGAACCGGGTCGGGTCCTCGATCAGGACTCGGCGCCCTTCGGCCAGCACCGCGGCGTTGGCGGTGTCCCACGAGACCGCCAACGCCTCGGCGATGCGGGCCACGCTCAGGTGCTGGCACACGATGCCCTCCAGCGCCCACCGCAGAGCCCGGCGCGAGAGCTTGGCTCGCGGCTCGGCCGCCGCACCGGTGTCTTGGCGCCAGACATGTCCGCACCCGGTGCACCGGTAGCGGCGCACGGTGAGCAGCAGCGTCGTGGGCCGCCAACCCAGCGGCTCGTGCGCGAGCTCACGGGTGACGGTGTCACGCGCGACGCCCTCGCAGCCGCAGCGCCGGCACCACTCATCGGGCTCCACGACTCGGCATGCCAGGACCGCGCGATCCGGCTCGAGCCGCTGCCCGATGACTTCGAGGCCGAGCTCGTCCAGGCGTGCGAACGTGGTCAGGTCAGGGCGAGCGAAGGTAGCGTCAGACACGTCGAGGTCTTCCCGATGGGTTGGCGTAGGAACCCCCATCATCGGAAGACCTCGACCCCTACCCGGCCCCCGACACGCCACTTCGCGCTGGGCGCCCGGCCGACACCGCCTCTACACCCTCATTCCGGAAGAGCC
>NZ_UETB01000034.1 GCF_900116375.1 Georgenia satyanarayanai
GGGAGACTACGTGGGAGAGTAGGACACCGCCGAACACCCATTCCCGTAAGGGCCGCACCACAGGTGCGGCCCTTACGTGTTTCACCACCCGCCGGCTATCGCCACCGTCGTCTACGAACGGCGGCGGGCCATGGGGTGGCACTCAGCTTGTTGGGCGGCGCGGAGGTCATCGCTTTCAAGGGCCGGTGTGTCGCCCTGGGGAGCTCAGGCCCGGGCGCAGGTGTTGCGCGGCGTGTGGTCTAGGCCGGAAGCGGTCTCGTGTCGAGGACGGCGTGCACTCGAGGCGCTCTGCTCGACGTGCGCGTGCCCAGGCGCCAAGACGCGTCTGCGGGCCTGCTGGCGAAGACAAGCAGCGCTGGGACACCCTTTAGCCGTTCAGCGGCGCCCTGGACCCGGCGGCCATGGCCGGCGCCTGACGGGGCGGGGCCAGGTGCAGGAGATCCTCCGGGAGGAGCGCCGAGCTCGCCGCCACAGCGCGTCACACGATCGAGCCCGTCGGCGCCCGGACGTACGTCGGCGGCGCACGCCGTGCCACGCCCGCGCACCGTGCTTCCTCAGGCACCCCACCCGGCGAGCAGTCGTCACGATAGCCCCTGCTCGAGGCTATGCCGCCTGCGGATCTCGCCTCCTTCCGCTGCGGGCGCCGCCCTTTCGGCGTGACTGGAAGGACGGGTGTCGGCGGACGCCTACGGAGCCATCAGGCGACGCCGACACCGAGGCAGAGCCACCCGCCAGCGGGTGGCTCTCGACGTCGGTCGACAGGGCAGTGGACCGCGCGCCCGCCCAGGATGAGCCTGACCCACGGTGGACGACCGCGAGTAGCTGCCGTGCCGCGGCCGTTCAGCTCGACGAGCAACCGGCCGGGCGACCATGACGGCCGCGACTGGAGTCTGTGTCGACCGCGACGCCGTACCCAGGTGTGCGCGACGTCAGGTACGAACGAGCTTGTGACCGCACCGGCCCGCCGGCCGATTCACATTCATCACACGGCCGCCATGGCGGCCGGGCGACTGGCTGGGTTCGAGACCGCCTGCCACCTGGCGCGTAGGTTCGCGAGCACTGGCCGCGGCGTGGAGCGGCGGTGTGTGGTGGGCGGCGCGCACGGTGACGTCGTCCCACCGCACGGCCCGCACGACTACCGTGCCCTCCGTCGTTACGGCGCTGTCGCGGGTCCTCGACCAGGGCCCGCGCTCGAGGAGCGGCGTGATGGGGCTGCCGTGCTCGGACAGCAGGTGAACGCGGTGTGAACGACCGCACAGCGCCAATATTCTGTCTCCGGGCCGACCGAGAGGCATCACCGGCGGCGAACGTGCAGGTCAGGGCCCATGCTGGGACGAACGGCGGGTGCTGTGCCGACGGTTTGACGCGTGACCACCGGCCCCGTAATGTTTCACCTCGTTGCCCCCCAGGGAGGCACGGACGCCAGGCCGAGAGGCTGGGCGGCCGGTCCCGGGGATGGTGAGTCCACACCGAAGCGAGCGGCCTTGCGTCGTGCCCACTGGTGGGGATGTCGGAGGGTTCTGGGCCTGGAAGCGCGAGTTGACAGGGTGGGACCGTCCGGGTAATTTTAAGAAGTTGCCCCGGTCCGGGTCGGCGCCTGGTGCGTCTGGTCCGGCGGTGTGTGTCTGTTTCTTGAGAACTCAACAGTGTGCCAAGTTTTTGATGCCAAATATGGTCCTGGCGTCGGCTGGTTCGTCTGCCGTCATG
>NZ_UETB01000029.1 GCF_900116375.1 Georgenia satyanarayanai
CCCTCGGCGAGCACGAAGCCCTCCAGCGCACGCGCCGTGACGGTGACCGTCCCGGTACCGGCGTACTCACCGGCGGGCACGACCGCACCGTCGACGAGGTACTCCACGCCGTCGACCGCAGGGATCGTGTACGTGTCGTCCTCGGTGCCGTCCACGTCGGAGAACGTCACCGCAGCCGGCGTCACGATCACCGGCTCCGGGTCGACGCCGCCGTCGTCCACTCGGAAGTAGTCGAAGGTGACGGTCTGGTTGTCCTCGGAGCCAGTCCCGAGAGCGAACAGACCAACCCGGCCCTCGGCAGCAACCGTGGCGTTGGCGATCGACCCGAAGGTCGTCCACTCGGTGCCGTCGGCGGAGTAGCTGCCGGTGAACTCGTCACCGGACTTCTCCAGGCGCAGGTACCACACGGCCTGGCCAACGGTCGTGGGGCCCGCCGGGGTCTGGACGCTACCGTCGGTCTCGCTCAGCATCTCCATACCGAGCTCCAGCGTGCTGCCGGCGCTGTTCCGTGCGGAGATGTCGAGCTTGACGTAGTTGTCGTCGTCGACGTAGGCGATGAGGCCGCCCTGCTCGTACTGCTGGGTGAGCGTGGAGGCGTCGACCAGGGTCTCCACCGTCCAGTCGCCCTCGCCCAGGTCCTGCACGACGAAGTTGCCCGGCGTGCCGTTGTCGGTGCCGTAGATGTCACCGGTGGTGGCATCCAGCTCGAGGTAGCCGTCCACGACCCGCATGTGCTCCGGGTCGGGGCGGACGACCTCCCAGCGGCAGCCGTCGAGGGCGGTCCCGTCGAACTCGTCGCTCGGGTCGACCGGCGGCACCGAGTCGTCCGGGGCGATCTGGAAGTAGTCGAACTCCACGTCGACCGGCGCCTGCGAACGGCCCGCGCCCTGGAGGGCGAACAGACCGATCTTCGCGTCCTCGATGCCCTCGAGCGACTTCGTCTCCGACATGTCGGAGAAGTCCGTCCCGTTCGAGCTGTACGAGGCGGTGAGGTTCTCACCGTCGCTGACGAAACGCACCCACACCGTGCTCGGGTAGTCCGCGCCCACCGCGGGGCTCATGGACGCCGCGACCTCGTTGGGCGCACCGTCCTCCTCGCGGATGAACTGGAAGACCCGGCTGGCCGGGTCCGACCCGGACGTGCTGCGGCCGGAGAAGACCATCTTGGCGTAGTTGTCAGCGTCGCCGTAGATGAGGAGGCCGCCCTGCTGGTAGGCCTCCGCCCCGTTCAGCGTGAGGCGGGTGGTCGCCGTGAAGGGACCATCCGGCAGGTCCTGCAAGACGACGTTCGGCACGTCGCCGTTGTCCGTCCCGTAGATGTCCGTCGAGGACGTCGGGATGACGAGGTTGCCCTCCTCCACCCGAAGGTCCTGGTTGACCCGGAGCGAGGCGTCCCAGCGCCCGGTGTCGAGCGCGTCACCGTCGAAGCCGTCGGAACGACCGTCGAGGCACTGCAGACCCGGGGCGTTGACGGACACCTCGACGGACGCGACCGTCTGGGCGCCGCGTGCGTCGGTCACCGTGACGGTCGCGGTGTAGCGACCGGGCGCGGTGTAGGTGTGCGAGGCCTGGGCCGTGTCGGCCGTGGCTCCGTCACCGAAGTCCCACGCGTAGGTCAGGGGCGTGTCGTCGTCGGGGTCGGTCGCCGTGGCGGTGAAGCTCACCGCCAGCGGTGCCATGCCCGTGGTCTCGGTCGTCGTGACCTCGACCTGCGGGCTCTCGTTGTCCGTGACGCCCCGGCCGATGAACTGGACCCAGTTGACGTTGACCTGACCGTCCGTCATGACGAAGTAGAGCGGTCCCGACTCGGTCGTCACGTCCTCGGGCAGCTCGAAGTCGTAGCTGCCCCACTGCTGCCAGCCCCCTGCGGGAACGGTGACAGAGCCGATGACGTCGCCGTCCGGCGCGCCGGTACGGACCTCGACGGTGCCACCGGGCTCGGACGCGCCTCGGACGCGGATCGAGTCGATGCCGGTGAGGTTGGTCGGGTCGAAGGAGAACCAGTCGTCGGTCTCGGCGTAGCCGACGTTCTGCCCGCCATCGGTGTCCGTGGTGTCCTCGAGCTGGACGCCCGCGTCACCCGAGCTGGTCGACCCCTCGAGGCGACCGGTCTCCGCGAAGTACTCAGCCTCCTTGCGCTTGGGCTGGAGGATGAGCACCTCCTGCGACGTGAGCGGGTCGACGCCCTCGGCGCCCTGGTCGGTGTACGTCACGGTGATGACACCGAAGATGTTCGCGCCGATGTGGCCGGTGTCCCCGTTGACGGGGATCGCACCCTCACAGCCGCGGTACTGGTTGTACGGGTGGGCGTGCTCGTCGTGGCCGAGGGCCGGCTGGACGATGACGTCCTCGCAGTCGATGTCCTGCCCGTCCTCGGGGTCCGTGACCGACACCTTGTACTCGATGACGTCACCGAAGTTGAAGAAGCCACCGTTGGGCGGCGTCTCGACGGTGATCGTCGGCGCGGTGTTGCCCGCCGAGATGAGGACCGTGGCCAGGGTCGAGACCCCGTCCGCGTTCGTCACGGTGAGCGTGGCCGTGTAGTTGCCGGCCTCCGTGTACGTGTGCGCCGGGTTGGCCTCCGTCGACGTCGCTCCGTCACCGAAGTCCCACGCGAAGGTGACCTCGCCGCCCTCGGGGTCACGCGACCCCGCCGAGCTGAAGTTCACCTCGAGGTCCAGCGGACCGTTCGTGACGTCGGCCGCCGCACGCGCGATCGGCGCGCGCTGGCCGGAGAGGTAGTCGAGGCGGTAGACGCCGGAGTCGGCGTTGTTGCCACCGAAGCCCGAGCCCCACTCGATGATGTAGAGCGCACCGTCGGCACCCCACTCGAGGGCGTGCGGACGCCGGAAGGACATGCTCTCGAGGATCCGGTTGATGTCGACGACCTCGGTGGTGTCCTCGTCCATCTGGAAGGTGAAGAGCTTGCCCGTGTTCCACTCGGCGAAGGCGGCCTTGCCGTCGAAGTAGCCGGGCCACTTGCGCGCCGAGTCGAGCTCCTCGTCGTAGACGTAGACGCTCCCGGCCATCGGGGCGCCGCCGCCGGAACCGATCTCCGGGGCGTTGTTCCGCTGGTTGTTGTTCTGGTACCAGATGGTCGCGGGCACGGCCGGCGGCAGCTCGGTCAGGCCGGTGTTGTTCGGCGAGTCGTTGATCGGACCGCTCTCGCAGTCGAACGCCGGGCCGGACTCCTCCGTCGCGAAGTCGTACGAGCGGTAGGCGTCGTTGGCGCCGACGCAGAGCGGCCAACCGTAGTTGCCCGGCTCCTGGACGATGTTCCACTCGACCATGCCGGCCGGTCCCCGGTCGGGGTCGGCCGTACCGGAGTCGGGGCCGTAGTCCGCGACCAGCAGCGTGTCGGTGCGCGGGTCGAGGCCGATCTTGAAGGGGTTGCGGAAGCCCATCGCGAAGATCTCGGGACGGGTGAGGTCGCTCGCCTCGAAGAGGTTGCCCTCGGGGATCGTGATCGAGCCGTCGTCCTGCGGGGTGATCCGCAGGATCTTGCCGCGCAGGTCGTTGGTGTTGCCCGAGGTGCGCTGCGCGTCCCAGGCCTCGCGGCCGGGGCGCTCGTCGATCGGGGCGAAGCCGTCGGAGGCGAACGGGTTGGTGTTGTCACCCGTCGCGATGTAGAGGTTGCCCTCACCATCCATCTGGAGAGCACCACCGGCGTGGCAGCACTCCTCCCGCTGCACCTCGACCTCGAGGAGGATCTCCTCGCTGTCCAGGTCGAGAGTGTCACCCTCGAGCGTGAAGCGGGAGACCCGGTCGGACGACGAGCCCTGCGGCGAGTAGTAGAGGTAGATCCAGCCGTTGGCCTCGAAGTCGGTGTCGAGCTCGATGCCGAGGAGGCCGAACTCCTGGACCTGCGTGACGTCGAGCGTGCCGGCCGTCACCGTCCCACCGTTGGGCTGGATGATCTGGACGCGGCCGTCGCGCTCGATGTAGATCGTGCGCCCGTCCGGCGCGGGCGCCAGGTCCATCGGGTTCTGGGTGTTGAGGTCGAGCTCGACCTTGTCGAAGCTCTCGTCCAGGGTGGCGGAGCAGTCGGCGTCGACGACCCCGGCTGCGGTGCGCAGGCCCTCGAGCATGTGCTCGACGAACGCCGGCTCCTCGAAGGACGCGTCGGTGTGACCGCCACCCGTGTACCAGGAGCGGCCGCCGTCGTAGTCGTGGCACCAGGCGATCGGGTGGTCGGCACCCATCGCGCCGCCGCCCGCGTCGTAGGTGGACTCGTCGAGGGACGCAAGGACGTGGACGTCACCGCGCGGGTTGTCCTGGTAGTTGTACCACTCGTCCGTGCGGTCCCACAGCGCGGGCAGGTGCTCGGTGGAGGGGTGCGCCGGGTCCTCGACGACGACGGTCGCGTCCGGGGTCCCGGGCGGGTGGTTCTCGAAGTAGGCACCGACGAGCTCGCCGTACCAGGGCCACTCGTACTCGGTGTCGCTCGCCGCGTGGATACCGGCGTAGCCGCCGCCGTTCTGGATGTACTCCTCGAAGGCGGACTGCTGCTCGGCGTTGAGGACGTCACCGGTGGTGGAGAGCCACACGACGACGTCGTACTGGGCGAGGTTCTCGGTGGTGAAGTCGGCACCGTCCTCG
>NZ_UETB01000027.1 GCF_900116375.1 Georgenia satyanarayanai
CGGGCTCGGTGAGCAGCTGGTCGGGGTCGTCGGGCCGGGCGGCCTCGGCGTCGCGCCGCGCCCGGTGGAAGTCGACCGTGAGCGGTTCCCGCATGTCGGTGATGAGCGGGTAGTCGATGAGTGCGGCGACGTCGAGCTCGTACCGCAGCCAGCGGGCGTTGACGGCGTCGTGGCGGGCGAGCGTGCGCTCGACCTCGGTCCGCGTGGCGGTGACCTTCTCGGCCGCGGCGGCGCGAGCGCCGTACTTGATCCGGGCGAGCTCGAGCCGGTCGCGGCGGCGTCGCTCGTCCCACTTGCGCACGTTCTTGACGACGGCGCCGGCCGAGCCCCCGAACGCCGCCCCGAGGGGGAACACCAGCCACCAGTAGGCACCGACGAACTCGAAGAAGCTCACGTCCGGGAGTGTAGCGACGCCGGGTGGATGTCGGTCCCGGGCCGTAGCCTCGGCGGGAGAAGGGGGTGAGGGATGCCGTTCGTGAGGGAGTCCGGGGGGCGGTGGCGCTCGTGCACCACCGTGGACCTGCGCCAGCTGCCCGAGCGCGGGCGCACCCGCTTCGAGGTCCTCGAGGAGTTCGGGTACACGCGCCTGCCTCCGGACGGACGCGACGCGGCCGGTCCCACGTGGACGCGTGCCGCCGTCGAGCACGTCGTGCCGGCCGGCTTCGTCACCGACCTCGCCTCCGTGCCCACCGTCCTGTGGGGCGTCATCGCCAGCTACGGCCGTCAGACCCTGCCCGCCGTGCTCCACGACATGCTCTACGCGGCCGCCCGCGACGCACGGGCCACCAGGGCACGGCGCCTGCGCCGGGAGGCGGACACCCTCTTCCGCGCCACCCTGCGGGCCACCGGTGCGGGCCCGGTGCGGCAGTGGCTCATGTGGGCCGGGGTGCGCACCTTCGGCAGCCCGGCGGTGGTCGTACCGCTCGTCGTGGCGGGGCTCGTCCTGCTGGGGGTGGGGGTGCTCGCCCTGGGCGGCTGGTTGACGGCGCCGTCGATCGCGCTGGTGGCCGTCGTGGCGGCGCTGGGTGCCCTGCTCGTCTCCCTCGGTGTCGCCAGCGTCGAGCAGGGGGCCGACGGTCGAGCCCGCTTCCGGCCGGCCAGTCTCGGGGGGCTGCTGGGGGCGAGCGGGCTCGTGCTGCTGGCGTCGGCGCCGGTCGTCGTCGTCATCGTCGTCACGACCGTCGTGCGCTTCGTCGTCGAGCTGGGGGAGAGGCCGGTCGCCCAGCCCGGGCGGCCCGCGGAGGAGACGGCACCGACGGCGCGGATCACCTGGTCCCCGCTGCTGGCCCGGGTACCCGGGCGCCCGGAGCCACCGCTGGAGTGACGCGGAGGGGGCACACAGCACGACCGCGGAGCCGGTCTGCCGGCTCCGCGGTCATGGGGGTGTCACCGACTCAGATGCGGCACCAGAGCCACCACGGGACCGCGCCGCAGAAGGAGATCTGCGGGGTGATCTCGCCGCCGCCCGGCGTGGAGACGACGGGCTGCGTCACGACGGTTCCGCTGCCGGGGAGCTCGTGGCTGCCGGGCACGGAGGCAGCCGCGGGGGCCATGGACAGACCGACGACCGCGAGGGCGACGGCCGCGGAGCGGACGATGGTGCGCTTCATCAAGGGCCTCATTCTCTTGAGAATAGGGTGGAGGGTTCCCACATCGTCCCCGCCCAACGTCGCGGTAGTCATCCTTCGAAAGTAGGAAGAGAGTCCACCAGGAGGACGATTTGTGGTCACGTGCCGATCAGCGGACGAGTCGGCGTTCGTAGGCGTACACAACGATCTCGAGCCGTGAGCCGACCCCCATCTTTCGCATGATCGAGGAGACGTGGGTCTTGACGGTCGTCTCGGCGACGAAGAGCTCCTCGGCGATCTGTCCGTTGGACCGGCCGCGGCACAGGAGCTCGAGGACCTCGTGCTCGCGCGAGGACAGGCCGATGTCGCTGGCCTCGGAGGAGCTGGGTGTGCGCAGGAGGTAGTTGTCGATGAGCCGGTCCGTCGGCCCGGGGGAGACCACCCGGTTGCCGCTGTGGGCGCGGCGGATCGACTGGACGAGGTCCTGGGGGCTGGTGTTCTTGAGCAGGAACCCGGCCGCCCCGGCGTCGAGCGCCTCGAGGAGGAACTCGTCCTCGTCGAAGGTGGTGAGGAGCACGATCCGCAGCTGGGGGAACTCCTTGCGGAGCTGGACGGTGGCCTCGATGCCGGTCATCGTGGGCATCTGGATGTCCATGATGACGAGGTCCGGGTCGTGCTTGCGCACGAGGTCGCGCACCTGCGACCCGTCCTCGCCGGTCCCGACGACGTCGATGTCGTCCGCCGTCGCCACGTAGCTCTGGAGCGTGGTGAGGACCATGGGGTCGTCGTCCACGAGGAGCACGCGGATCGTGGCCTTGTCGGTGGGTCCCTCGGCACCCTCAGTGCTGTGCGGCACGCTCTACCTGTCCTTCGCTCATGGAGCTGATCGTCGGGATGGAGGCCTGGATGATCCATCTCCCATCATGATGACGTACGACGAGGCTTCCCCCGACCGCCTCGACGCGCTCCCGCACGCCGATGAGGCCCACGCCCGAGCTGAGCGCGCTGTCCGCCTCGGCGCCCTCGCGGGCGTCGTTGAGGAACAGCGCCCGGGTCTCGACGTCGGTGCGCTCGATCATCACGGTGCACGGCGCGCCGGGGCGGGCGTACTTGGCCATGTTCGCCGTGCACTCCTGGATGACGCGCACGAGGGCGGTACGCACCGAGAACGGCAGCGGGAGGTCCACGTGGTCCTCGACGTGCACCTGGAGCGAGTGGCCCGCGCGTTCGAGCGAAGCGCGGGCGTCGTCGAGTGCGCGCTGGAGGGTGGGGGGCGGCGGCGGCGATCGCGGCCGGGACGTTCTCCGTGCCCGACCGCCGGTCGCTGCTGTTGTCCTCGGTGCGCAGGATCTTGAGCACACCGCGCATGCTGACGACCGACTGGCGACCGATCGCGATCGCGTGGTCGATCTCCTCGAGCACCTTGGGGTCCTGGATGCCGGTGAGCTTGGCCCGCTCGAGCGCCATGATGATCGAGGTGATGTCGTGGATCGAGGTGTCGTGGAGCTCCCGGGCGAGGTCGCGGCGCTGGCGCGTCAGCTGTGCAGCTGAGGTGCGCTGGATCCGGTCGACGGAGTTGACCATGAAACGGACACCCTCGCCGAGGAGGCAGGGGAAGAAGAACACCGTGAGCCAGGACGCGACGTCCGCCAGCGGAAGCTCGGTGCGCTGCAGCGTGGTGAGGATCGTGATGACGGCGACGACGTACACGTAGCCGATCGGTCGCGGGCGGACGGCGATGAGTACCCCTGCGGTCACGACGGCCGCGACAATCGTGAGCGAGAACGGGTGGACGCCGATGAGCAGCTCCGCCATGACGAGCGGGATCGAGAGCGCCGCCGCGACCACTGGCCACCGCCCCAGTCCGTAGAGGACGAGGATGGCCGCCACCTGGACGAGCGTGAGGCCGGTCGGGAGGTTGTCGACCTCGCTGATGTACAGCTCCCAGACCAGCAGGCCCGTGACGCCGACGTACAGGAGCGCGCGGGCACGCGCGGCCCACCGCCTCTTCGTGTCAGGCTCTCGCCCCAGGCGGGATGCCGCACGAGCGGTCGCCGTGCTCAATCGGCTTCTGAGGTCCATCACCGCGAATCGTTCCACACCCGGTCGCCGCGCGGTGAAGATTCCCTCTCCGAACCGAGCGTTGCGGGTGCGCGCCGCGGCCACGGCGTCGATCCTGGCCCGATGGCGCTACCCGTCCCCCGCTCGGTTCCCGTCGCACGAGCGGCCGCAGCCGCAGGTGGTCAGCTCATCGGCGTCCTGCTCGGCGGGGTCGGCCGCCTCCGGCGCGGGAAGTCGCTGCACCCGCGCGGCTCCGTCCACGAGGCGGTCCTCACGGTGTGGGGCACCGAGCGGCCCTGGGAGGTGCCTCTCCTCGACCGGGCGGGCGAGCACCGGTGCCTCGTCCGTGTCTCCCGCGCGGCGGGGCTGCCGTCCCCGCTCCCGGACGTCCACGGGCTGGCCGTCCGCCTGGAGGAGACGTCGGGCACGGTCGACCTGCTCCTCTCGACGACGGGCGTCGGGCCTCTCACGCGCTTCGTCCTGCTCCCGGGCCGGACCGAGCGGCGCCCGATGACGACGCTGCTGCCGGTCCGCACGCCGACCGGACCGCTCCAGCTGAGACTCACGCCCGCGGCCTCCGGCACCGACGCCCGGACGTGGCTGCTGAGCACGGCCCGGGGTCGAGGGCCCTGGGAGCCCGTGGGCCGGCTCGTCGCCACGGCGCAGCCGGTCGGTCCCGACCCGGACCCGCCGCTGCGCTTCGACCCCGTGCACCACCTTCCCGCGGGCGTGAGCCAGTACCCGTGGGTGCGCCTGGTGCGCGACCCGGCCTACGTCCGCTCGCGGCAGTGGTCGCCGCGGTCGCGCTGGCGTCGCCGTCCAGGTGCGTGACCCCGGCGACGGCGTGATAGTGGGCATGGCCATGACCCAGGTCACACAGCCGGCCGGGTGGACTCACGAGGAGGCAGGATGTTCTTCCACAAGCAAGAGCTGCAGTTCAAGGCCACACCGGACAAGCCGGACGCGATCTACGCCCGCAAGCTCCAGGAGGTGCTGGGCGGGCAGTACGGCGAGATCAGCGTCGCGATGCAGTACGCGTTCCAGGGCTGGAACATGCACCTGCCCGGGAAGTACCGCGACCTCGTCTTCGGCATCGGCGCCGAGGAGTTCGGCCACGTCGAGATGCTCGCGACGATGATCGCCCAGCTCCTCGAGGACGCCCCCATCGGCATCACCACGGACGCCGTCCAGGACGACCCCACGGTCGCGGCGGTCGTGGGCGGCATGGACGTCCAGCACGCGATCGTCGCCGGCGCCGGCGCGCGGCCGGTCGACTCGAACGGCAACCCCTGGCAGGGCTCCTACATCACCTCCAGCGGCAACCTCCTCGCCGACTTCACGGCCAACGCCAACGCCGAGATGCAGGGCCGCATCCAGGTGGCCCGGCTCTACCACATGACCGACGACTCCGGCGTCCGGGACATGCTCGCCTTCCTCCTCGCCCGCGACACGATGCACCAGAACCAGTGGCTCCGCGCCATCGAGGAGCTCAAGGCCGACGGGCTCGAGGAGCTGCCCACGCCGAGCAACTTCCCGCAGAAGAAGGAGCACACCGAGGTGTCCTACCAGTACCTCAACTTCTCCGACGGCGAGCACGCCAAGGACGGCGGCTGGGCCTCCGGCCCGTCCATCGACGGCAAGGGGGAGCACACCTACCACGACGGCCCCACGACGTCGGCACCCATGCCGCCGCCCACCCGGCCCGACGCGCGGCTCTACGGCACCACCGACCTGCCCAACGCCGTCGAGAAGATCGCCGGCACGGTGCAGGACAAGCTGCACCGCGAGTAGGGACGCCCGTGAGACGGGGGCCGGGCTGCTCAGGGCGGCCCGGCCCCGCCAGCACCACAGGACAGGAGACCTCATGACCAGGTGGCACGACGTCGTCGTCGTCGGCGGAGGGAACGCCGGGATCTCCCTGGCGGCGCGCCTGCGCCGGCTCGGGTGTCCCGACGTCTGCGTCGTCACCCCCGACCAGGACCACCTGTACCGCCCGCTGCTCAACTTCGTCGCGGGTGGCCAGGCGCCCTTCGACCGGCTCACCCGCCCCATGCGGGACGTCGTGCCGGAGGGAGCCACCTGGGAGGCCAGTCCCGCGGTCGCCGTGGACACCGACGCCCGCGAGGTGACGCTCGCGTCGGGCACCCGCATCGGCTACACCGACCTGGTCCTCGCCCCCGGCCTCGAGCCGGACGTCGCGGCGACCCCAGGGCTGACGGAGGCGATCGAGCTGGGC
>NZ_UETB01000028.1 GCF_900116375.1 Georgenia satyanarayanai
ACCGCGAGCCCGACCGGGCCAAAGCACGTGACCTGATGACCCGCCTGATCGACTCCCTGAGCGGCGGTGTCCCGGCGCCCATGACCGAGCTCCGCACCCTCGGCCGCACGCTCAAGCGTCGCGCCGCCGACGTCCTGGCCTACTTCGATCGCCCCGGCACGTCCAACGGCCCCACCGAAGCCATGAACGGACGCCTCGAGCACCTACGCGGGTCCGCCCTCGGCTTCCGCAATCTCACGAACTACATCGCCCGATCACTCCTCGAGGTCGGCGGATTCAGACCTCGACTACACCCTGGATTCGGATGAGCCTGTTTCGTCTTGCCGTCGGGGCGCGGCAGCCGGATAGCAGAGCGCCGAGCGGTCAGACGACGCCGGCGGTCCCGAGCAGGACGCCGATGAGGTAGGTCGCGGTCAGGGCGAGCGCGCCGCCGAGGACCACCCGCACCGCGGCGCGCGCACGCGACCCGCCGCCGATGCCGGCCGCCCCGGCACCGGTGAGAGCGAGCCCGGTCAGCGTCGCGACGGAGGCGATCGGCACCCGCAGCTCCGGCGGGGGCAGCAGGATGGCCAGCAGCGGCAGCACCGCGCCGAGAGTGAAGGTCAGGAACGACACTATTGCCGCGTGCCAGGGGCTGGCTACGTCGGTGGCGTCGATGTTGTGGCGGGCCCGCAGGTGTGCGGCGAGCGGGTCGTGGGATGTGAGCTCGGTGGCCACCGTATGGGATGTCTGTGGGGAGATGCCCCGCTCCTGGTAGAGGCGGGCGAGGGCGTTGAACTGTGCTTCGGGGTCGGTGGCCAGGGCGCGTTGCTGTTCGGCGATGAGGTGCTTCTCGCTGTCCCGTTGGCTGCTCACCGAGACGTACTCGCCGAGCGCCATCGACACCGCGCCACCGATCGCGGCTGCGATTCCGGCGGTGGCGATGGGCCCGGTCGCGGTGGTTGCGCCGGCCACACCGACGACGACGGCGGCTGTGGAGACGATGCCGTCGTTGGCGCCCAGCACGCCGGCGCGCAGTCTGTTGAGTTTCTGTTCCAGTCCGCCGGGGGCGCGTTCGTCGTCCCCGCCGGTGCGTGCGGCGGCGCTCATGGTGAGGCTCCTTTCGTTTGCGGATCAGTTCAGGCAGGCGCACCAACAGCGTGTGGAGATCACCGAACCGCGCGAGCCCTTCTTGCGCGCAGGCGTCACCACGCCACTCCGGGTTCCTGGCCGGTGACATGACACCGTCCCGAGACGATCCTCGGGGCGGTGTCTGATGTGGGCCGGCTGGCTCGTCTCAGAATGCTGAGGGCTTAGCGGTGTAGCCGGCCTTGGCGACCGCGGCGACGATGTCCTCGACGCTGGCTTGCTCGGCGTCGTGGTCAGCCTCGATGCGGGAGGAGGCGAAGTGGACCTTGACCGATTCCACGCCGTCGAGCTTGCCGACGCGCTTTTCGATCTTGGCCACGCAGGAGGGGCAGGAGAAGCCCTCAGCACGCAGGATGGTGTGGGTCAGGGTCGGGGCGCTCATGTCGAGTTCCTTTCGTTCGATCCCTTGGGCTTGTTGGCTTTGACTTTACGGTTGCGGGTTGTCGCTCTCCATGACGTGCGTCAATTGACCGCACGCCGGTTCTCAGCCGCGTACCGGGCGTGCCATCGCGCCGGAGCCGCCGATGGTCACCAGGAGGTCCTGCACGTCCAGGCGGCTGGCGTCGTACTCCACCTGGACCCGGCCGGAAGCCAGGTCGACGTCGACGCCGTGAACGTCGCCGAGGCGGAACAGGTGGTCGGCGACGTCCACGCCACACGAGGGGCAATAGTCGCTGAGCTCGAAAACGATGCGGGTGCTGGTGCTGGTGCTGGTGCTCATGGTCAGGCCGTCTCGATGACGGTCTTGCCGGCCGCATGCCCGGCTTCGACGGCGGCCAGCGCCTGCCCGGCCTGCTGCAGCTCGTAGGTGGCGGTCACGTTGGGGTTCACGAGTCCGTACTCCACGACGCCGGTGATCTTGCCCAGCGCCTCGGGGTTGCGTTCGCGCACGGCGCCCCCGAGGTCGACGACGGCGGGGTCGGCGGCCGACACCACCCGCCCGGGCTCGGTGGCCAACGACGCGGCCTGGCGCAGGACGCCACCGCCGACGAGGTCGATGACCAGGTCCACGCCCTCGGGAGCCAGCTCTCGGACACGGTCGGCGAAGCCGTCCCCGGAGGCCACGAAGGTGGCACCGGTCGACTCGACGAGCTCGCGCTTGGCCTCGCCGGCCACGCCGATGGTGCGGAACTGATGCACGTTGGCGATCTGGGCTGCCATCAGGCCCACGCCCCCGCCGGCACCGAGGATGAGCATGGTCTGGCCGGGCTCGAGCTCGACCTGGTGGGTGAGGTCGTAGGCGGTGGTGCCCGCGACGGGCAGGGTGGCGGCGTCGGTGAAGGAGACCTCCTCCGGCTTGGCGACCGCCTCAGCGGCCCGCACGAGGGTGTGCTCGGCGAAGCCGCCGTTACCGGCCGGCACCCCGGCAAGGACCGGGTCGCCGACCCCGAACTGGGTGACGCCGTCGCCGACCGCGGTGACCACGCCGGCCACCTCCAGGCCCATCGCGGTTGGCAGCTGCCGGTCGGTGCCCAGATGGCCGGCGCGAATCTTCCAGTCGGCTGGGTTGACGCCGGCCGCCTTAACCTCCACGAGCAGCTCACCGGCACCGGGCTGGGGCACGGGCCGTTCCTGCAGCTCCTCGTGCTCTGGGCCGCCGAACTGGGTGAAGACGTAAACCTTGGACATTGTTCTTCTCTCTCTGTCTCTTCGCGGTCGAGGGGCCGGCCGGTTCTCCGGGGCCGGCCCCTCGGGAATCAGGCAGCGTGGGTGAGCGGCTGCTGAGCGGGCCGGGGTGCCGGTGCCGGTGGCTCGTGGCGGGCGTCGCGGTGGCGGCGCAGGAGGCGCATCGCGTTGACGATGACGACGAGCACCGAGAGCTCGTGGACGAGCATCCCGATGGACATGGTCACCCCGCCGAGGAGCACGCCGGCCAGCAGCGCAGCCACGGTCGCCAGGGCGATGGTGATGTTCTGGCGCATCACCCGCACGGTGCGCCGCGCGAGGGAGACAGCCTGGGGCAGCTTGAGCAGGTCGTCCTTCATCAGCGCGATGTCGGCGGTCTCGATGGCCACGCCGGTGCCGGCGGCGCCCATGGCGACCCCGATGTCGGCGGTGGCCAGGGCCGGGGCGTCGTTGACGCCGTCGCCAACCATCGCGACCGTGTAGCCCTCGCGCTGCAGCTCAGTGATGGCCGCGAGCTTGTCCTCCGGGAGCAGTCCGGCGCGCACCTCGTCCACGCCCACCTGCTCGGCCACGGCGCGGGCCACCCGCTCGGTGTCACCGGTGAGCATGAGGACCTTCTTCACGCCCGCGGCGTGCAGGCGGCGGACCATCTCCGGGGCGTCGGCGCGGATCTGGTCGGCCACCGCGACCACCCCGATGACCCGACGGTCCAGGGCGACCACCATGGGGGTGCGGCCCGCCGCGGCGAGCCGGTCGAGGACGGCGGAGGCGCCGTCGTCGACAATTCCCTCCGTGGCGAGCAGGGCGAGATTGCCCACGGCGACGCGGTGGCCGTCCACGGTGGCGAGGATGCCCTTGCCGGGCACCGGCTCGGTGGACTCAGGCAGGTCGCCGAGGACGAGGCCCTCGGTGCGGGCGGCGTAAATGATCGGCCGGGCAAGCGGGTGCTCGGAGCCGGCCTCGGCCCGGGCGGCCCAGGTGAGCACGTCGGCCCGGTCGAGGGAGTCGTCGAGGACGACGACGTCGGTCAGCTCGGGCCGGCCCTCGGTGAGGGTGCCGGTCTTGTCCAGGGCGACGGCAGTGATCTTTGCGGAGGTCTCCAGGTACTCCCCGCCCTTGACGAGGATGCCGTCCTTCGCGCCGCGGCCGATGCCGGCGACGATCGCCACCGGGATGGAGATGACCAGCGCCCCGGGGCAGCCGATGACCAGCAGCGTCAGCGCGAGCACGATGTCCCCGGTCACCAGGCCGAACACGATCGCCATGACGATGATCGCCGGGGTGTACCAGGCCGAGAAGCGGTCCATGAACGCCTGGGTCTTGGCCTTGGCATCCTGTGCCTCCTCCACCCGGTGGATGATGCGCGCCAGGGTGGTGTCGGCGCCCACGCCGGTGGCCTCGACCTGGAGGAACCCGCCGCGGGAGACGGTCCCGGCGAAGACCTGGTCGCCGTCGGACTTCTCCACCGGGATGGACTCACCGGTGATGGATGCCTCGTCCAGAGCGCCGTTCCCGCCGATGACGACGCCGTCGACGGGGACCTTCGCGCCGTTCTTCACCAGCACGGTCTCGCCCGTGGCGACGGCCGCCGCAGGGACGTCCACCTGCTCGCCGTCGCGCAGCACGATCGCGACGTCCGGGGCGACGGCCACCAGCTCCGCCAGCGCGGAACGCGTCTTGGTGAGTGTCGCGCTCTCCAGCGCGTGGCCGATGGCAAACAGGAAGGTCACCGCGGCGGCCTCCCAGTACTCCCCGATGATGACGGCGCCGATCGCTGCGACCGACACCAGCAGGTCGATCCCGATGACCTTCGCCATAAGCGCGCGGGCTGCCTTGATGACGATGTTCCATCCGGCCACGACGGCCGCGGCGACCATGAGGACATCGCCCCACACCGGTAAGCCGACGATCAACGAGGCAACGATCAGCAGGCCGCTGACCACCGGCACCGCCCAGCGGCCCCGCAACCACATCTGAACCCTGTTCATGCTTCTTCCCCTTCGTACGTCCGGCCCCCACATCAGGGCCACCGCACAAGACGTTACGAAGCGCGCCGCAACCTCACCATGACGCAGATCAATCAACCGCCACGGTGTGCTGCGCAGGGTGTACCCCAACGCAACGCGATCCGGACGCGTCGGAGGCGAGACCTGAAGATCTGGACAAGATGGTGAGACGACGTTGGCCTCGTCGCTGCACTTCACTGCAGGTCAGCGGCCTGCATCTGTGACAAGTCGGCCGAGAACCTACAACAATCGCGGTAGATTCCCACGGAACGTGGCGAGGGAGCAATGCGGTCGCTGGTGGGAGGCAAGATACTCCCGCTGGGGGATCCCTATACCGGAGCGTCGAGCCTGGCGACCTCTCTCGTTCGCTTTGGCTCCGTCAGAGACCGAACGCTCCTCCGCTGACGAGGATGACGATGCCGAGGCCGATCAGGACGATGGGGAACAGGATGTGTTCCCAGCGCTCGAGGACTTCAGCGATCGGCGGCCGGGTGGCAACGAACTTGGCGACTACGACCAGGACCGCGACGAGCGCGAGGAAGACGAGGCAGTAGGCGACCACTGCGATGGGTTCCACGCTGAGGAAGACGGGGACATAGACGCCGATGTTGTCTCCGCCGTTGGCGAAGGTGACTCCTGCGACGGTCCACGCGCTGACCTTCGTGCCCGTGACCTTGGCGTCATCGTCGTCATCGTCTCCGCGCCAGGCTTGCCATGCAGCCCAGAGAC
>NZ_UETB01000025.1 GCF_900116375.1 Georgenia satyanarayanai
AGCACGGGGACCGTATCGAGCTGCTCCACATCAAGGACGCCACGGGTCTGGGCGGCAACATCGCGTTCACCAACCTTGGTGAGGGTGAGGTGCCGTTGCAGGAGATCCTGGCCGCCGCCCAGGAGGCGGACATCGCGCTGTACGTCATGGAGTACGACGTCGCGCCGCAGGGTGAGGACTTCGTGGAGACCGGGTTCGAGTACCTCACCGGCCAGGAGGCCGGGGAGGAGGGCTCGCGGCCGGTGGAGGTGACGCCCGCGGCGGTGACCTTTGCCGACGAGGACGGCACCGAGGCGGACACGTACACGGTCCCGTGGAGCGTGGGCGTGGAGTACCTCATCGACGGTGCGGTCGTGGAGCCGGGCGAGCAGGCCGGTACCGGGACCGTCACGGTGACGGCGCGCGCGCTGGAGGGCTTCGTGCTCGCCGACGACGCCACCGACGAGTGGACGCACACCTTCTCCGAGGACGGCGGTGAGCCGGACCTCGTCGAGGTGACGCCCGCGCCGGTGACCTTCACCGACGAGGACGGCACCGAGGACGACGTCTACACCATCCCCGCTGTCGAGGGCGTCGAGTACGTCGTCGACGGCGCGGCCGTCGAGGCCGGCGAGTACGACGGCACCGGCACGGTGACCGTCACGGCCCGCCCGGCCGAGGGCTACGTCTTCCCCGACGACGCCACCGACGAGTGGACGCACACCTTCTCGAACGAGGGCGGTGAGCCGGAGCTCGTCGAGGTGACCCCCGAGGCGGTCGTCTTCGCGGACGGCCCGGGATCCGAGAACGACACGGTGATGATCCCGTCCGTCGTCGGGGTCGAGTACCTCGTCGACGGCGAGGTCACGGCTGCCGGGACGCACACCGCGTCGGGAACCGTCACGGTCGTCGCCCGCGCCCTGGACGGCTACGTCCTGGCCGAGGGTGCCCCGGCGCAGTGGGTCTTCACCTTCAGCACCGACGGTGGGCTGCCGCCCGCGCCGGACCGCCGCACGGCGGAGTTCCACCTGTCCAACAGCTGGGCCGGGTCCACGGACGTGCACTTCATGTACGGCCGCTGGGCCGACGAGGTGCTCATCGGTGACTGGGACGGCGACGGCAAGGACACCATCGCGGTGCGTCGTGGGAACCGGTTCCACGTGTCCAACGCCCAGCAGGGCGGGGACGCGGACACCGTCATCACCTACGGGCGTCCTGGTGACGTCATCCTCGTGGGTGACTGGGACGGGGACGGCACGGACACCTTCGCGGTGCGCCGCGGGGCCGAGTACCACGTGAAGAACTCCCTGACCGGTGGGGACGCCGACGCGGTGTTCCACTACGGCCGGGAGAACGACGCGGTCATGGTCGGTGACTGGGACGGCAACGGCACGGACACCTTCGCGGTGCGCCGTGGCGCCACCTACCACGTGAAGAACTCCCTGACCGGCGGGGACGCCGACACGGCGTTCACCTACGGCCGGCCCGCCGATGTCACCCTCGCCGGTGACTGGGACGGCGACGGTCGGGACACCTTCACGGTGCGCCGCGGCGCCACCTACCACGTGAACAACGCGCTGCGTGGCGGGGCCCCGGACACCGTCGTGACCTTCGGTCGCGCGGGTGACGAGGTGCACGTGGGTGACTGGGACGGCAACGGCACCGACACCCTCGGTGTCCGCCGCCCGGTCGGCCCGGCGCCCGTCGCCAAGGAGGTGGGCAGCACCGCCAAGCTGGGCTGATCCTCCCCGCTGAACGCCGACAGCCGGGTTCCCGCCACGCGGGGATCCGGCTGTCGGCACGTCCGGAGGCATCGAAGGAGTCAAACGTCGGTGTGCACTTGGCACACCGTTGCGGAGAACCCTTTACGATGGCAGGCGTGACCAACGTACTTCTTGTCGAGGACGATCCGGCGATCGCCGAGCCGCTGGCCCGCGCACTCACGCGTGAGGGCTACGACGTGCGAGCTTTCAGCACGGGTCAGGGGGCGATCGACAACTCCTCCGGCATGGACCTCATCGTGCTGGACCTCGGGCTGCCGGACATGGACGGCCTGGACGTCGCCCGCTGGGTGCGCAGCCAGGGGATGACCACCCCGATCCTCGTGCTCACCGCGCGGGCGGACGAGGTGGACCTCGTCGTCGGCCTCGACGCCGGCGCCGACGACTACGTGACCAAGCCCTTCCGGCTCGCCGAGCTGCTCGCCCGGGTGCGGGCGCTGCTGCGCCGCGCCGGGGGCGAGCTCACCGACGAGGACGAGCTCGAGGCGCAGGACGTGCGGGTCGACGTCGCCGCCCACCGAGCCTTCCAGGGCAACCGCGAGCTGCAGCTGACGGCCAAGGAGTTCGAGCTGCTGCGCGTGCTCGTGCGCGAGGCGGGCTCCGTCGTCGCCCGTGACGCGCTCATGCGCGAGGTGTGGGGCTCGGACCCCACCGGCTCGACCAAGACGCTCGACATGCACGTGTCCTGGTTGCGCCGCAAGCTCGGCGACGACGCGAACGACCCCCGCTACATCACCACCGTGCGCGGCATGGGATTCCGCTTCGAGACCTCCGGCGAAGGCTGAGGCGGCGTGCGTCGTCGTGCAGTGACGATGACGCTCGTGGCGGTCACCGTCGCGGTCCTGCTCCTCGGGGTGCCGCTCGCCGTCTTCGGCGGGCTCATGATCTGGGACTCCGAGCGCGCCACGCTGGACCTGCGAGCGGTCTCGTTGGCGCGTTCTGTCGAGCGCCGTGTCTCCAACGGGGAGGAGCTCGACGACGCGATGCTCTCTGCGTGGGTGGGCGGCGACAGCAACCTCGAGGCGCGCATCGTCGTCCAGGACGCTCTCGGGCGGCCCTTCGTCGCGGGCCCTGACATCGAGGGGCGCGTCGTGCGCTCGTTCGAGACCACCCCCAGCGGGGCCTCCGTGCTGATGGAGGTCCCCGCTGCGGAGGTGCAGTGGATGGTCGCGCGCGTCGTGGCGCTCGTCGTCGTCGCGGCGGTGGTCGCGCTCGGCGTGAGTGTCCTCGTCGCGCGGCGGCAGGCCCGCAAGCTCGCGGCGCCGCTCATCTATCTCGCGGCCAGCGCCGAGCAGATCGGCTCCGGACAGGTCCGACCCCACCTGCGCACGTCGGGCATCGAGGAGATCGACCTCGTCGCCGCCGAGCTCACGCGCACCGGGGACCGTCTCGCGGGGCGGCTCGCGGCCGAGCGGCAGTTCGCGGCGGACGCCTCCCACCAGCTGCGCACGCCACTGGCCGCGCTGTCGATGCGGCTGGAGGAGATCCAGGCGATCGCCTCGGACGACGACATCGCGGAGGAGGCCCGCATCAGCCTCGAGCTCGTCGAGCGGCTCACCGGCGTCGTCGACGACCTGCTCCGCAACTCCCGGCAGGCGGGTGGCGGGACCACCGAGGCGCTGCGCCTCGAGGACGTCTTCGCCCAGCAGGCAGAGGAGTGGGCGCCGACCTTCGCTGCGGCCGGCCGCGACCTCAGGCTGCCCGACAGCACCGACCTCGCGGTGCTCGCGACGCCCGGCGCGCTCGCCCAGGTGCTGTCGACGCTGCTGGAGAACTCCCTCAAGTACGGCGAGGGGGCGACGACGGTGAGAGCGCGGTTCTCGGCCTCCGAGCACGGGGTGGTCATCGAGGTGGGTGACGAGGGACCGGGCGTGTCCGACGACCTCGCCCCCGACATCTTCGAGCGCTACGTCACCGCGGGGAAGGGGACCGGCCGCGGCCTGGCCCTGGCCCGTGACCTCGTCGCCGCCGACGGTGGACGGCTGGAGCTGGCGCAGCGCCGCCCGCCCGTCTTCGCGATCTTCCTGTCCGCGGTGCCGAAGACCTTCGACCCCGCCGTCGTCCTCCCGCAGGGTTCCCTCGTGAGCATGGGCCGCCGCCGCCGTCGCTGGTGACCCCAGCCCGCCCACCCCGCCCGCCCACCCACCCGCCTACCCACCCGCCGACAGCTGAGTTGTTCCTCAGCACCTCCCTCGCCGACGGCTGAGTTGTTCCGACGAAGGACCAGGCCGGGGCACGGTCGCCGTGCCCGTGGCGCGGTACCGAGCGCACGTGGTCGGCGAAGGGCCGAGTGGGTCCTGTAACAACTCAGCGCTCGGCGAGGGGGTGGATGGGGCGGGGGTCAGCGGGAGGTGAAGACCACGTGGCGGTAGCAGAAGTACCGGAACAGCGTCCCGAGCGCGAGGCCGACGCCGTTCGCCGCGATGTTGTCCGCCAGCGGTGAGGTGAAGCCCAGGACGTAGTGCGAGACGCCCAGCGTCCCGACGGCGAGGAGCATCCCGCCGGCGTTGACGAGGAGGAACCACACGAGCTCGCGTCCCCGCTGCTCGCGGCGCGAGGCGGCGAACGCCCAGTACCTGTTGCCGAGCCACGACACGAGCGTGGCGACGACGACGGACAGCACCTTCGCCGTCAGCGGCTTGTCGCCCAGCATCTCGCCCGGGCCGAAGCGCAGCAGGTTCATCAGGCCGACGTCGACGACGAAGGCCACCCCGCCGACCGTGCCGAACTTGAGCATCTCGATCGCCCGATGGCGCCAGCGCAGCCACCGGGCACCCGCCGCCACCCGGGTGCCGACCGCCTCGCGGTCCTCCCGGCTGCCGGTGGGCAGCTCGGCCGCGGTGTGGGACGAGGTCACCTTGCCAGCGTACCGGCAGTAGGCTCGACGACCGTGGCAGCAGTGGTGGCAGTCGTGGGAGGCGGGCAGCTGGCCCGCATGATGCAGCAGGCGGCGATCGGGCTCGACGTCCACCTGCGCGTCCTGGTGGAGGCGGCCGACGGCGCCACCGGCCAGGTGGTGCCGGACGCGCCCGTGGGCCGCGCCGACGACGCCGGCGCCGTGCGTGGCATCCTCCCCGGCGCCCGCGTGCTCACCTTCGAGCACGAGCACGTCCCCGGCGAGCTGCTCCGCCAGCTCGAGTCCGAGGGTGTCGCCGTGCGTCCCGGTTCGCAGGCCCTGCGCCACGCCCAGGACAAGATCGTCATGCGCACCGCCCTCAGCGAGCTGGGCGTCCCGTGCCCCCGCTGGGCGGCCGTCCGTACCCGCGAGGAGCTCGCCACCTTCGGCGACGCGACCGGCTGGCCGGTTGTCGTCAAGACCGCCCGCGGCGGCTACGACGGCAAGGGCGTGCGCGTCGTCGCCGCCGCCGACGACGCCGGGGACTGGCTCGACGCCCTCACCGGCGAGGACGCTCTGCTCGCCGAGGAACGCGTCCCCTTCACCCGCGAGCTCGCCGTCCTCGTCGCGCGCCGCCCGAGCGGCGAGATGCGCGCGTGGCCCGTCGTCGAGACGGTCCAGCGCGACGGCGTGTGCGCCGAGGTGCTCGCCCCCGCCCCGGACCTGGACCCCGACCTCGCGGCCGCCGCCGTCGACGTCGCCACGCGCATCGCCGAGGGCCTCGACGTCACCGGGGTGCTCGCCGTCGAGATGTTCGAGTACCCGAGCGACGACGACGGCGGCCCGCGGATCGCCCTCAACGAGCTGGCGATGCGCCCGCACAACTCCGGCCACTGGACCATCGACGGCGCCGTGACGAGCCAGTTCGAGCAGCACCTGCGCGCGGTGCTCGACCTGCCGCTGGGCCCGACCGACCCGAGGGCGCCGGTGAGCGTCATGGTCAACCTGCTCGGCAGCCGGCTGCCCGACCCAAGCGCCGCGCTGGGCGAGGTGCTGGCCCGTTGCCCGGGCGCGCGCGTCGAGCTGTACGGCAAGGAGGTGCGGCCCGGGCGCAAGCTCGGTCACGTCACGGTCTACGGTGAGGACCTCGAGTCCGTCCGGGCCGAGGCACGCACTGCCGTCGCGCTGCTGCGCGGCGAGGACGAGCACGCGGGCTGAGCGAGAGGGAGATCGGGATGGACGTCGGGATCGTCATGGGGTCGGACTCGGACTGGCCCGTCATGGAGGCCGCCGGGGACGCGCTGGAGGAGCTGGGCGTGACCTTCGAGGTCGACGTCGTCTCGGCCCACCGGATGCCCGACGCCATGCTCGCCTACGGTCGTGAGGCCGCCGAGCGCGGCCTGCGCGTCATCATCGCCGGGGCGGGCGGCGCCGCCCACCTGCCCGGCATGCTCGCGGCCGTTACCCCGCTGCCGGTGATCGGCGTGCCCGTGCCGCTGCGCCACCTGGACGGCATGGACTCCCTGCTGTCGATCGTCCAGATGCCGGCGGGCGTCCCGGTCGCGACCGTCTCGATCGGCGGGGCGCGCAACGCCGGCCTGCTCGCCGCGCGCATCCTCGGCGCGGGGACGACGGACGCCGACCTCCAGCTCCGGGCGCGGATGGTCGACTTCCAGGAGAACCTGCGCCAGCAGGCGCAGGACAAGGGGGCGCGGCTGCGCTCCAGCCGCAACCACAGGCCGGGCTTCTCCGCCTGATCGAACCTGTTCGGATTTGGTAGACCGCGGGTGGGCGCTGCGGGTAGCCTGAGCGCATGAGCATCATGGTCACCGGCGGAGCCGGGTACATCGGCGCGCACGTCGTCCGGCTGCTGCTGGAACGGGGCGAGGACGTCGTCGTCGTCGACGACCTGTCGACCGGTCGTGAGGACCGCGTCGGGGAGGCGACCCTCGTCGAGCTCGACGTCGCCGCCGGCGACGCCCAGCAGCGGCTCGAGCTCGTCATGGACGAGCGCGACGTCGACGGCGTCATCCACTTCGCCGCCCGCAAGCAGGTGGGCGAGTCGGTCCAGCGACCGGCCTGGTACTACCAGCAGAACGTCACCGGCCTGGCCAACGTCCTCGCCGCGATGGAGACGGTGGGCGCGGGCCGTCTGATCTTCTCCTCGTCCGCGGCCGTCTACGGCATGCCGGACGTCGAGGTCGTCACCGAGGACACGGCCCCGCAGCCGATCAACCCCTACGGGGAGACGAAGCTCGTGGGGGAGTGGCTCATCGCCGACGCCGAGCGCGCCTGGGGGCTGCGCTCGGCCAGCCTGCGCTACTTCAACGTCGCGGGCGCCGGGTGGGCCGACCTCGGCGACCCCGCCGTCCTCAACCTCGTCCCGATGGTCCTCGACCGCCTCGCCCGCGGCGAGCGACCGACCATCTTCGGCGACGACTACCCCACGCCGGACGGCACCTGCGTGCGCGACTACATCCACGTCCTCGACCTCGCCCACGCCCACCTCGCGGCCCTCGACCGGCTCGGGCAGGGCGAGGAGCGGGTCTTCAACGTCGGCACGGGGGAGGGTGCGTCGGTCGCCGAGGTCATCGCCGCGATCGGCAGGGTCTCCGGGCTCGACGTCACGGCCGACGTCGCCGAGCGCCGGGCCGGCGACCCGCCCCGGCTCGTCGCCTCCGCCGACCGGATCGGTGCGGTCCTCGGGTGGAGGGCCCAGCACGGGCTGGACGACATCATCGCCAGCGCGTGGGAGGCCTGGCAGGCCGGCCCTCGCCGCATCGGCTGACCCACAGCGCACGCGGTCTCCGTACGCCGACAGCCGGACCCCTCGACGAGGGATCCGGCTGTCGGCGTCTGGAGGGCGGGTGCCCCGCCCGTGTGGCGTTCTCGGGGTCAGGCGGGGCGGCGGACGCCGATGGTGTCGGTGCCGTTGCCGTCCCAGTCGCCCACGTAGACCTCGTCGCCCGCGCGTCCGAAGGTCACCACGTGGTCGGCGTCGCCGCCGCGCAGGGAGTTCTTCACGTGGTACGTCCGCCCCCGCTGGACGGCGAAGGTGTCGGTGCCGTCCCCGTCCCAGTCGCCCGCGAGGGTGACGTCGTCCGCGCGGCCGTAGCGGATGACGCGGTCCGCGTCGCCCGCGGTGACCGAGTTCCGCACGTGGTAGTCGGCCCCGCGACGGACCGCGAGCGTGTCGCGCGCGTCGCCGTCCCAGTCGCCGACCATGACGTCGTCGCCCGCCCGCCCGTAGCGGAAGGTGACGTCGGCCTGGCCGCCGCGCAGGGAGTTCTTCACGTGGTACTCGTTGCCGCGGCGCACCGCGAAGGTGTCGGTGCCGTCCCCGTCCCAGTCGCCCACGAGGATGGTGTCCCCGGGCCGGCCGTAGGTGAGGACGGCGTCGGCGTCACCGCCGCGCTGGGCGTTGGACACGTGGAACACGTTCTCGCGGCGCACCGCGATGGTGTCCGTGCCGTCGCCGTCCCAGTCACCGATGAGCACCTCGTCGGCCCAGCGGCCGTACATGAAGTGCACGTCGGTGGACCCGCGCCAGCTGTTGGACAGGTGGAACTCCGCGGTGCCCCGGCTCGGCGGGGGGTCGACCGGCTCCTCGCCGTCGTCGCCGACGACCTCGACCGGGACGGTCCGGGTCGCGTCGTTGACGGCGAGGGTGACCTCGACGCTGCCTGTGCGCAGGCCGGTGAGCTCACCGGTCCGCGGGTCCAGGACGGCGACGGCGTCCTCGGGCGCGTCCGCGACGGCGCCGACGTGCACGCCGTCGGAGCCGCTCCACGCCCAGCTCATCGGCCAGGCGAGGCCGAAGGTGCGGGTGTCGTCCTGGGTGACCTGCGCGTCGAGGATGAGGGACTCACCGGCCTCCAGTGGCGCCTCAGGCGCGGTGACAGCGAGCTCGTCCACGCGCGTCTGCACCTCGACCGACAGCCACGGGTCCTCGGTGTCCTGCCAGCGGCCGGCGTCGGGCTCGACGCCGAGCATCGTCCAGCCGGTGAAGCCGCCGTTCGCGGGGGTCGAGGACGGGCTCTTGCCCGCGTTGCCGTTGATGACGTACGGGACGCCGTCCACCCGGGAGACGTCGAAGACGCCGACGTGCGCCCCGACGTGCGCGACCGACTTCCCGGTGCTCGCCCGCCAGTCCGCGAGCCACTGGTCGATGAGCTCGGCCTCGTGGCGGTCGGTGAGCTGACTGTTCTTCGTCGGCAGCGGGTCGTTGGTCGGGTGGTGGCTGACGACGAGGACACCGGTGACCGCGTCGTCCTCGGCGGCGTCGTCGAGCTGCTCACGGAGCATCCGCACCTGCGCGAAGTCGGCAGCCAGCCGCCCGGTGGCCGAGCTGAGCGTGATGATGCGTGTGCCCTCGAGGTCGCGGACGCCCGACGTGTCACCGAACTCGGCGACGAAGTTGTCGATGGAGGCGCCCATGACCTCGTGGTTGCCCGGCACGTAGGTCCAGGGGAAGTCGGCCTCGCCGAGCTCCTCCTCGATGATCGTCCGCGCGAGGTCGAAGTCCTCGGGCGCCGCCTCGTCGACGAGGTCGCCGTTGATGACGAGCAGGTCCGGGTCCTCGGCGACGATCTCGCGGAAGGCGTCGCGCGCGCCCTCGACGGCGCCGCTGCCCGGGTCGGCCGCGACGAACTGCGCGTCGGACATGACGGCGACGCGCAGGTCGTCGTCGTCGGTCGCGCCCGTGGGCACGACGAGCGGGTCGGTGACGCGCTGCGTCGTCGGCGCGGGGACGCCCTCGGGCGGGAGGTAGGCGTAGATGTCGGAGAAGCCGACCTCACCGGTGTACTGCTTGGCGGCGACCGTCTCGAGGAGGCGGATCCGCTCGAGGGTCAGCGGCGTCTCGAAGGACGGCGGGACGACGAAGTCGACACGCTGCCAGCCCTCCCACGTGACGTGGAGGGACTGCGAGCCGCCCGGGCCGTCGATCCAGCCGACGACGCCGTTGGCCTGACGCACCTGCAGCCGCAGGAGGGAGCCGTTGCCGTCACCGTTCACCCACAGGGACAGCTTCTGGGGGCGACCGGGGATCTCGATCGCGCCGCCGGGCGCCACGGCGTACTGGCCGCGCGTGCCGGTCGACTGGGTGAAGTCGTAGGTCATCCGCAGGCCGCTGCCGCCGTCGTGGCCCTCGCCGGCGGTCACGGTGCCGCCGGGGGCACGGTCGTGCGCGGAGGTCCACGCCTCGGCCTCGGTGAGGTCGTCGATGACACGCAGCTCGAGCGGGACCGCGACGACGACCTCCACCTCGGCCTCGCCGACGGCGAAGGTGAGGGTCGTCGACCCCTCCGCGCCGGTGGCCGTGACGAGGAAGGCGCCCGTGGCGGTCGGCTCGACGCTGAACGTCTCGGGCGCCGGGTTGGTGACGGTGACGTCCCGCGCCTCGACGGGCGCGGTGAAGCCCTCGCCGTCGTGGCCCGTGAGGACGAGCTCGGCGGTGGAGCCCTCGGTCTCGAGGTTGAGGACCGACTCCGAGGCGCTGAGCCGGGCGAGCGGGCCCAGCACCTCGACGTCGACCTCGCCGGTGGCCTCGCCGGTCGCGGCGGTGATGGTCGCGTGGCCGGGCTGCTCACCGCGGACGACGCCGTCGCTCACCGTGGCGGCACCGGAGCCGGCGGTCCAGGTCTGCGGGGCGGCGTCGACGGGGGAGAGGGTCTCGTCGTGGCCGAAGGCCGTGAGGGTGCGGTGCAGGCCGGGGAAGACGCGCGTGGCGTCGTCGCCGGTGGTGAGGGTCTCGAGGCGGTAGCCGGTGAGCTCGCCGGAGCCCGGGGTGGCGAGGAAGAGGCCCAGGCCGTTGGCGTCGTCGCGCTCGTAGCCGTCCGAGGGGCTGTTGCGGACGGTCGTGCCCTGGCTGCCCGGCTCGCGGGCGTTCAGCTGGGAGGAGCCGCCGCCGTCGAGGTTGAGGGCGTCGTGGGCGCCGAGGTCGAGCATGAACTGGCCGAGCTCGCTCAGGGACAGGCCGCGGGAGGTGGCCTGCCGCCCGTCGACGACGGCGAGGTAGGCGGTGGCACCGTCCTCGCTGAAGCCGACGGCGGTGCGCGGGTGGCGGGTCGTGCTGTACTCACCGCCGGCGCTGCCGACGACACCGTCGGCCAGGACCGGCGGCTCGCCCTCGGGCTGGCCACCGACGGCGACGCGGACGTCGTCCTGGTCCAGGGCGTAGCTCACGGTGACCTCGGCGCCGGGCTCGAGCGCCGCGAGGGCGTCGGCCGCGTCGCCGGGGCGGGCGACGACGGCCTGCACGCCGTCGGCCAGCTGCCCCTCACCGGGCTCGCCGACGGCGGTGACCCGGCCCTCGGCGTCGAGGAGCACCTCGACGCCCGTCTCGCCGGCCGCGAGGGTGCGGGCACGCGTGTAGTCGCCCCACTGGCTCGTGTAGACGGTGACGCCACCCGCGGGGGCGGCGAAGAGGTTGACGCCGGCGAGCGGGAGGCTCGTGCCCGGCAGCTCGACGGTGCCCTCGAGCAGGAGCCGTGTGACGCGGCCCAGGCCGTCCTCGTCGAAGGCGACCGACTGGCCACGGCCGGGGTTGGCGGACTTGAGGACGCCGTCCTCGGCGTCGACCGCGAAGCCGGCCGGCGCCCAGGAGTTGTTGATGTCGAAGAAGTCACCGTTGACGGCGGCGACGGCGCCTGCGCGCTCGGCCATCTCGGTCACGGTGGCGCCCTCGGTGAGGGTGGGCGGGGCGATGTGGTCGGCCCGGATCGAGTCGCCGAGCTCGGCCTTGAGGACGTTGACCTGGAGCCAGCCGTCGACGTCGAGGCGCTCGAAGCGGACGTGGTCGAGCCCGGGGGCGACGACGGTGTGCTCGACGTCGGTGACGATGGCGGCGCCGTCGTCGTCGAGCCGCATGCCGGCGACGACGACGGGTTCCGGCGCGGTCTGCGCGGCGGCGGGCCCCGCGGTGATGAGGCCCCCGGCCAGCAGCGCCGCTGCGGTCGCGGAGGCTGCGAGCCTCCGGGGGACGGACGTGAGTGGTGACACGCTTCCTCCTGGTCTGCGATGACGGCCGGCGGCAGCGCGCCCCCCGGCGTGACGGCCCTCACCATATTGGGCAATGCTTGACGCGGGCAACGGTCTGGAGAAAGAACTTTCCATGCTGCTGACCCGCGGCGGGGACGCTACGGAACCCGCCTGAACCGGCGGTGAACCGGCGATGACCGGCGGGCGCCGGAATGTCCCTGCAGGCGGGGGCGTTGGCCCGGTATGAGCCACCGCAACGACCCCGCCGTCATCGAGCGACTCCTGCGGACCCCCGGCCGCTGGGCCGTCGTCGGCCTCTCGAGCAACCGGGCGCGCACGGCTTACGGGATCGCGTCCTACGTCCAGGACCTCGGCATGGAGATCGTTCCGGTCCACCCGCGCGCTGAGAGCGTCCACGGGGCGCAGGGCTACGCACGGCTCGCCGACGTGCCCGGCGACATCGACGTCGTCGACGTCTTCGTCAACTCCTCCCTCGCCGGCGGCGTGGTCGACGAGGCGATCGCGGCGGGAGCGAAGGCGGTGTGGCTGCAGCTCGGCGTCGTCGACGAGGCGGCCGCCGCGCGCGCCACGGCCGCCGGGCTCGACGTCGTCATGGACACCTGCCCGGCGATCGAGTACCCCCGCCTCGCCTGACGGGGGCGGCTACTCGAAGTCGGCCTCGGTGAGCTCGCCGGCGGCGAGACGCTCGAAGAAGTCCGGGGCGCGGTCCGGGTCGAGGAGGACCGTGGAGCCGACGCCGCCGGGCTGGTAGTTGAGATCGGCGATCGGCGGCGGGCCGATGAGACCGTCCGCCCCCGTCGCGGACCGGAAGGCGAGCGCCATCCGGCCGAGGTCGATGATGCCGGTGTCGTCGTCGACGACGATCGCACTGAGCGCGGAGTCGATGAGCCCGACGTGCCCGCGCGGGTCGAGGATCGTGCTCGGCGTCGCGACCTCGGAGATGATCGAGGAGACGAGCTGGCGCTGCCGATCGGTGCGTCCGATGTCGCCCTCGGGGTCGGAGTAGCGCATCCGCGCGAAGGCGAGCGCGGTCTCGCCGTCGGCCGGGTGGCAGCCGGCCTCCCACACGAGGTCGCTGCGCCAGTCGTCGACGTCGTAGTCCAGGCACAGCTCCACCCCGCCGACCGCGTCGACGACGTCGCGCACCCCGGCCATCCCGATCTCGACGTAGTGGTCGACGGTGAGGCCCGTCAGCCCCTCGACGGTCTCGACGAGCAGCTCCGGGCCGCCGTAGGAGTAGGCGGCGTTGAGCTTGGCCGCCCCGTACCCGGGGATGTCGGTGTAGGTGTCGCGCGGCAGGGAGACGAGCGCGGCCGGCCCGGACGCCGGCTTGTGGAGCACCATGATCGTGTCCGACCGCTGCCCCTCCGTCGCGTCGTCCGCGGCGCCGTCGGCCCGGGAGTCCGAGCCGGCGAGGAGGTAGGTGGTGCCCGGCGTGTCCGCCGCGCCGGACAGCGCGGAGACGTGGGAGATGCGCCCGTTGGCCCACCACAGCAGCCCGATCGGCCAGGCGAGGAGGAGCACGAGCAGGACGACGACGACGGCGGCCACCCAGCGGCCGCGGCGGCGCCGCCTCCGGGGGGCGGGCGCGGGCTGGCGCTGCGGCTCCGCCCGGCGCGGGGGAGTGGCAGCCTCCGCGGGCGTGGACGTGCGGGGGGCGTAGGCGGCGGGCCGCTGCGGGGCGGCGCCCTGGGCGTCGGCACGGGACGGCTGGGCCGTCCGTGGCGGCTGCGAGGTGGGCTGGGCCTGGCCGTGGACGGACCGGCGCTCCGGCCCGGCGGGTCGGGAAGTGGGCATCGCGCGGGTGGCGTCGCTGCCGCCGGCGGGCGGGGCGCCGACCGGCCGGGCGCCGCGGGCGTCAGGCCGCGGGGCTGAGCCGCCGGGCGCGAAGCTCGGGGGCATGCTGGGCTCGTCCGGCCGTGGCCGGCGTCCGCGCGCCCGAGGTCCGTCCTGACTCATCTCACTCCCGCCTGTCCGTGCTGGGCCAATGTAGTGCGCCCGCGTGCGTGCGTGTGGGAGGCGCTCAGGGGCAGATCGGCGTCTCGGTGGGCTCGGGATCCGCCGTGACCGGCGGCTCGTCGGTGGCCGGCTCCTCGGACTCCCCGGTCTCCTCGTCCGACGGCTCCTCGGTGGGCTCCTCCCCGGCCGCGTTGAGCGCGCCCTGGATCGGCTCGTCGTCGCGCAGGGCCGCCCACAGCTCCTCGGCCTCCGGGGCGGGGACGACCCGGTTGCCGGCGGGCAGGTGAGGCATCGTCTCGAAGACGATGTTCTCCAGGTCGATCTCGCGGATCGAGTACGCCAGCCCGGCCATCGTCGGAATCGAGCCGAGGTCGGTGCCGGTGGTGAGCGTGGAGGTGGCGGCGTCGAGGAAGCGGTAGAGCTTGGGCAGGTCGGTGAGGAGGTTCTTCGACAGCGCCTCGCGGGCGATGGCGGCGACGAGCTCCTGCTGCCGGCCGATGCGGTTGATGTCCGAGCCGCCCGTCAAGGTGTAGCGCGCGCGGGCGAAGCCGAGGGCCTCGCGGCCGTCGAGCACCTGCTCGCCCGCCTCGAGCTGGACCTTCGCCTTCGGGTCGTCGATGGGGTCCGGGATGCACATCGGCACGCCGCCCAGGGCGTCGACGACGTTGATGAAGCCGGCGAAGTCGACGATGACGAAGTCGTCGATGAGGACGCCGCTGAGCTCCTCGATCGTGCGCATCGTGCACGCGGCCGCCGCTCCCGGCCCGCCGCCGTCGGCGCCCATGGCGAAGGCCTTGTTGAACATCGTCTCGTAGCGCGGCTCGGTCCAGCTCCCGTCACCCATGCGGCACGAGGGGATGGTGACGAGGGAGTCACGGGGGATGGACACGACCTCCACGCGGTCCCGCTCGGCAGAGATGTGGACGATCATCGTCGTGTCCGAACGCTGGCCGGCCTCCGGCGTGGTGCCGTACTCGCTGTTGACGTCACCGGTGCGGTCGTCCGAGCCGAGGACGACGATGTTGATGTCCTCGCCGGACGCAGGGTCCAGCGGTGCCGGCTCGCCCTCCCCGGCGGCCGTGGGGCGCTCACCGAGGTAGTCGTCGATGTCGTGACGGTCGATGTTCGTCTGGATGTCGTTGTACGCGATCGCCAGGGTGCTCGTCCCGAACAGGACGACGCTCAGCGCGGCGAGGCCGGCGCCGCGCGCCCAGCGGGAGGGGCGGCGGTGGGATGCGGCGTGGCGCGGGGTACGGACAGACACAAGTGTCGATCTTAAGGCCGGTCAGCCGTCTGCTGGCGGCAACGCCGTGCGGTGATCGTGGAGGGATTGTGCAGGAGCGTCCGTCGGGGCCGCTCGCGGACCCTCCGGCTCACCGGCGGCGGCCTCCAGCCGGGAGCGGGTGAGGGCCAGCTCACGGGTGAGGACGGTGATCCGGCGCTCGAGCTCGCCCAGGCGCCGGTAGCTCGTGGCGATGAAGGAGAGGAAGGCGATGACGAGCGCGTACAGGAGCAGGTCCGCTCCACGCCCGACCCCCACCCGCCTGGCCAGCCAGGTGAGCCAGTCGGGGAAGATCACCGAGGTCGCGGCCACGGCGACGAAGCCGACGAGCAGGATGCGCCGGATCGCCTGGTGGCGGGCGTTCGCCGTCGTCCGCGTGAGCAGGGCGGCGACGATGCCGACGCCGACGAGCAGGATGACCTGGATGACGATCTGGTCGGACATGGGGCTCCGGTCAGCGGAAGACGAGGTCGACGAGGATGTTCACCGAGTTGAGCAGGGACTGGCCCTTGGCGCGGGAGTAGTCGGTGTAGAGCAGGTGCACGGGGTGCTCGGCCCACGGTAGCCCGGTGCGTCCGAGCTGGGCCACGATCTCCGTCGCGTGCGCCATCCGGTCCTGCCGCAGCTCCACCTGCTCGGCGGCGTCCCGGCGGATGACGCGCAGCCCGTTGTGCGCGTCGGTCAGGCGCAGGCCGGTGCTCCGGTTGGTCACCCACACCGCGAGCTTGAGGACGATGCGCTTGAGCAGGCCTGGGCGCGTGCGGCGGTCGAGGAAGCGCGAGCCGAAGACGACGGCGAGGTTCTCCTCCCGGGCGCGGCGCACCATCTCGACGGCGTCGGTCACCTGGTGCTGGCCGTCCGCGTCGAACGTGACGAGGTAGGTGGCGTCGGTGCGCGAGAGGACGAAGTCGATGCCGGTCTGCAGGGCCGCGCCCTGGCCGAGGTTGAGGGGGTGGCGCACGACGACGGCGCCCGCCTCCCGCGCCCGCTCGGCGGACTCGTCCGCGCTGCCGTCGTCGACGCAGACGACGTGGGGGAAGGTCGCTCGCGCCTGCGCGACGACGTCCCCGACGACGGCGGCCTCCTGGTAGAGCGGGACGACGAGCCACGCGTCGGTCACCGGCGTCGCGCTCATGCCCCCCATTGTGGCAGGGCGCCGCCCCCCGCCCCCAGAGCTCTTGTCGCCGAGAGCGCACTTGTCGCCGGCAGCGCACTTACCGCCGAGAGCGCACTTACCGCCGACAGCGCACTTGTCGCCGACAGCGCACTTACCGCCGACAGCTCACTTGTCGCCGGCAGCGCACTTACCGCCGACAGTGCACTTGTCGCCGAGAGCGCACTTGTCGCCGAGAGCGCACTGAGCGCCAGCGGGTCCCGACCCGCCGTCGCCCCGCTCCGTTAGCCTGGGTCCAGCGCTGCGCCACGGCAGCAGGGAAGGGACGCATGACCGCACGGATCACCGACACCGCCGACGTCGCCCCGGACGCCCAGATCGGCGACGGTGCCAGCGTCTGGCACCTCGCCCAGGTCCGTGAGGGCGCGGTCGTCGGCGAGGGCTGCGTCGTCGGTCGCGGCGCCTACATCGGCACCGGCGTCCGGATGGGACGCAACTGCAAGGTGCAGAACTACGCGCTCGTGTACGAGCCCGCCGAGCTCGCCGACGGCGTCTTCATCGGCCCGGCGGCCGTCCTCACCAACGACACCCACCCGCGCGCCATCAACGCCGACGGCTCCCTCAAGTCCGCCGAGGACTGGCAGCCCGTGGGGGTGACCATCGGGACCGGCGCCGCCATCGGTGCCCGCGCCGTCTGCGTCGCGCCCGTGACGATCGGGGCGTGGGCCACGGTCGCGGCGGGCGCCGTCGTCACCCGCGACGTCCCGCCCCACGCCCTGGTCGCCGGGGTCCCCGCCCGTCAGATCGGCTGGGTGGGCCACGCCGGCCGACGGCTCGAGCCCGACGGCGACCAGCTGCGCTGCCCGGCCACCGGCCGGTGCTACGAGATCCACGACGACGAGCTTCGCGAGGTCCCCGCATGAACCAGCCCCTCATCCCCGCTGCCAAGCCCCTGATCGGGGAGGAGGAGCGGGCTGCTGTCGACGCGGTGCTGCGCTCGGGCATGGTGGCCCAGGGGCCGCAGGTGGCGGCCTTCGAGGAGGAGTTCTCGGCCGCGTTGGTCGGCGGACAGCGGTGCCAGGCGGTGAGCTCGGGCACGGCGGGCCTGCACGTGGGTCTGCTGGCCTGCGGGATCGGCCCGGGTGACGAGGTGATCGTCCCGTCCTTCACGTTCGCGGCGACGGCGAACTCGGTGGCTCTGACGGGCGCGACGCCGGTGTTCGCGGACATCGACCCGGACACGTTCTGCCTGTCGGCGGACTCGGTGGCGGCGGCGGTGACGGAGCGCACGCGGGCGGTGATGCCGGTGCACCTGTACGGGCACCCGGCGGACATGGACGGCATCGGTGCGGTGGCCGCGGAGCACGGGCTGGAGGTCTTCGAGGACGCCGCCCAGGCGCACGGGGCGAGCCTGGACGGGCGTCTGGTGGGCACGTGGGGCCGGTTCGCGATGTTCTCGCTGTACCCGACGAAGAACATGACCTCCGGTGAGGGCGGCATGGTGTCGTGTGCGGACGAGGAGGTCGCCCGGCAGGTGCGGCTGCTGCGCAACCAGGGCATGGAGCGGCAGTACGCGAACGAGGTCGTGGGCCTGAACGTGCGGATGACCGACATCCACGCGGCGATCGGGCGGGTGCAGCTGGGCAAGCTGGCGGGGTGGACCGCGCAGCGGCAGGCGAACGCGGCGTTCCTCGACGTTCACCTGTCCGGTGTGGTGACCCCGCCGGTGAAGGCGGGCGCGGTGCACGTCTACCACCAGTACACGATCCGCGTGGAGGCGGCCGAGCGGGACCGGATGGTCAGCGCGCTGCGTGAGGAGCACCAGGTGGGCACGGGCGTGTACTACCCCACCCCCTCCCACCGGCTGTCCTCCCTGGAGCGGTACGTCCCGGCGGTGGACATGTCCCAGACCGAGCGGGCCGCGGGTGAGGTGATCTCCCTGCCGGTCCACCCCTCCCTGTCCCAGGGTGATCTGGAGCGGGTGGCGGCGGGCGTCAACGCCGTCGCCGGGGCGGGCGCGTGATGACGACGACGACGCGTGGCCCTGTGCGGGTGGGCCTCATCGGGCTGGGGTCGATGGGCCGCCACCACGCCCGGGTGATCCGGGCGACGCCGGGCGTGGAGCTGGTGGCGGTGGCCGACCCGGCCGGTGACACCTACGGGGTGGCCGGTGGGCTGGAGGTGCTGCCCGACGTCGAGGCGCTCATCGCCGCGGGGATCGAGGCGGCGATGGTGGCCGTGCC
The DNA here is from genome assembly GCF_900116375.1 of Georgenia satyanarayanai. Lineage (GTDB taxonomy): Bacteria > Actinomycetota > Actinomycetes > Actinomycetales > Actinomycetaceae > Oceanitalea > Oceanitalea nanhaiensis. Next base: position 18,197 of record NZ_UETB01000025.1, read on the forward strand.
GACGGTCTACCACGAGCAGGTGGGCCTGACGCTCGCCGCGGCCGGGGTCCACACGATGATCGAGAAGCCCATCGCGCACACCGTGGAAGCCGGACGCCGGGTGGCCCGCGCGTTCACCGACGCCGGCCTGGTAGGCGCGGTGGGCTACGTGGAGCGGTGCAACCCGGCGGTCATGGAGCTGCGCCGCCGGCTGGCGGCCGGTGAGCTGGGACAGGTGTACCAGATCCAGACACGCCGCCAGGGCCCGTTCCCGGCGCGGATCTCCGACGTGGGCGTGGTCAAGGACCTCGCGACCCACGACGTCGACCTCACCGCGTTCATCGCCGGCAGCGCCTACCGGCAGGTGGCCGCGCAGGTGACCCACCGCTCGGGCCGTGAGCACGAGGACATGGTGCTGGCCACCGGCGTGCTGGAGTCCGGGGTCATCGTCAACCATGTCGTCAACTGGCTCTCGCCGATGAAGGAGCGCACCACCGTGGTCACCGGTGAGCGCGGGGCGTTCGTGGCCGACACGATGAGCGGGGACCTCATCTTCTACGCCAACGGCACCGTCCCCACGACGTGGGACCGGGTGGCCCACTTCCGTGGGGTCACCGAGGGCGACGTCGTGCGCTACGCCCTGCCCAAGCGCGAGCCGCTCGCCGTGGAGCAGGAGAACTTCCGCGACGCCGTCCTGGGCAACGGCGTGGACATCGTCACCATGGACCAGGGCGTCCACACCCTCAGCGTCATCGAGGCCATCCTCACCGCGGCCCGAGAGGGGACGACGGTCTCCCTCTGACCGCCCCCAGTCGCGCCGAGAGCTGAGTTGTTCCGTCACCGTTCCCGCGCCGAGAGCTGAGTTGTTCCGCCGCCGTTCCCGTGCCGAGAGCTGAGTTGTTCCGTCACCGTTCCCGTGTCGAGAGCTGAGTTGTTCCTCGATACGGCGCCTGCGGCGTTGGGGACGCTGGAACAACTCAGCGCTCGGCGGGGTGGGTGTTGCTGGGTTCCGCGCTCGGGGTGGGGTGCGTCCGGCGTCAGCGCAGGAGCTTGGACATGCGGCGGTCTGCCAGGAGCTTGCCGCCCGTCTGGCACGTGGGGCAGTACTGGAGGGAGGAGTCGGCGAAGGACACCTCGGCCACGGTGTCGCCGCACCGTGGACACGGCTGTCCTGCGCGCCCGTGCACGGCCATGCCCGAGCGCTTGACGTCCTTGAGCTCGGCCGCCTCCCGACCCACCGCCGCGGCGATGGCGGCCTCCAGCACTCCGGCGATGCTCCCGTAGAGGTGGTCCCGGGCGTCGGCGTCGAGGGTCCGGGTGAGCGCAAAGGGGCTGAGCCGGGCGGCGTGGAGGATCTCGTCGGAGTAGGCGTTGCCGATGCCCGCGATGGCGCCCTGGTCCCGCAACAGGCCCTTGACCTGCTGGTTCCTCCCGTCGAGCAGCTCGTCGAGGAGCTCGCGGGTGAAGGCGGCGGAGAGCGGCTCCACGCCGAGCGTCGCGATCCGCTCGACCTCGGCGGGATCACGGACGAGGTGGATGGCCAGACTCTTCTTCGTGCCCGCCTCGGTGAGGTCGAAAGTGCCCTCGTCGAGGACGACACGCGCCGCGAGCCCGGACTTACCCGCCCGGGGCATACCGGCCGGCGCCTTCTCGTGCCAGCGCACCCACCCGGCCCGGGCGAGGTGGAAGACGAGGTGGAGCTCGCCGTCGGGGGTCGTCGCGGTGAGGTCGAGCCACTTCCCGTGCCGGGACGCGCCGGTGACGGTCGCCCCGACGAGCGCCGTCGGCGGCGGGGCGTAGGTCTTGAGCGCCGGGAAGGACGTGACGTGGAAGGCGCGCACCACGCGGCCGGTGGTGCGGGTGGCGAGCACCTGCACCAGGGCCTGCACCTCCGGCAGCTCGGGCACCCGAGAAGTCTGTCAGAGCGTGCTGCGCGACGACAGTGTTCAGCAGCCGTCGGTCGTTGACAACTCTGCTGTCGGTGACAACTCTGCTGTCGGTGACAACTCTGCTGTCGGTGACAACTCTGCTGTCGGTGACAACTCTGCTGTCGGTGACAACTCTGCTGTCGGTGACAACTCTGCTGTCGGTGACAACTCTGCTGTCGGTGACAACTCGGCTGTCGGTGACAACTCTGCTGTCGGTGACAACTCGGCTGTCGGCGGGTGGGGAGGCGGCGGGAGGGGACGGCTGCCGGGCCGGCTGCGGCTACTGGCCGGTGGCGGCGTACTTGGCCTCGACGGCGTCCTTCTGGGGGCGCCACCAGGCTTCGTTGTCGCGGTACCACGCGATGGTGTCGGTCAGGCCGGCGCGGAAGTCGCGGAAGCGGGGCTCCCAGCCGAGCTCCTCGCGCAGCGGGCCGGAGTCGATGGCGTAGCGCATGTCGTGGCCGGGGCGGTCGGCGACGTGGTCGTAGTCGCCGGGGTCCTTGCCCAGGAGCTCCAGGACGAGCTCGACGACGGCCTTGTTGCTCATCTCCCCGTCGGCGCCGATGAGGTAGGTGCGTCCCACCTGGCCGCGGTCGATGATGTCCCACACGGCGGCGTTGTGGTCGGCGACGTGGATCCAGTCGCGCACGTTGAGGCCCGCGCCGTAGAGCTTGGGGCGCCGCCCGTCCAGGACGTTGGTGATCTGGCGGGGGATGAACTTCTCGATGTGCTGGTAGGGCCCGTAGTTGTTCGAGCAGTTCGACAGGGTCGCGGCCACGCCGAAGGAGCGGACCCAGGCCCGCACGAGCATGTCCGAGCCGGCCTTGGTCGAGGAGTACGGGGAGGAGGGGTTGTAGGGGGTGGTGGCGGTGAACTTCGCCGGGTCGTCCAGCTCGAGGTCCCCGTAGACCTCGTCTGTGGAGATGTGGTGCAGGCGGGTGCCGTGGCGGCGCACCGCCTCCAGGACCGTGAAGGTGCCCACGACGTTGGTGTGGACGAAGGGCCACGGGTCGTTCAGGGAGTTGTCGTTGTGGGACTCGGCCGCGAAGTGGACGACGACGTCGGCCTGGGCCACGAGCGGGTCGACGACGTCGCGGTCGGCGACGTCACCCTCGACGAGCTCGACGTCCAGCCCGGCCAGGGACTGGCGGCTGCCGGCGTAGGTGAGCTTGTCGAGGACGGTGACCTGGGCGTCGGGACGCTCGGTCAGGGTCTGGCGGACGAAGTTGGCGCCGATGAACCCGGCACCACCGGTCACGAGCACGCGCACGGGGGCTACTCCTTGGTCGGTCGGACGAGAGCGGTCAGGGTCGGCCCATGCCGTGGTAGGTCCAGCCGGCGGTGCGCCACTGGGTGGGGTCCAGGACGTTGCGGCCGTCGATGATGACGGGGCGGTGTGCGAGGTCCTTGATGGTGGTGGGGTCGAGGTCGCGGAACTGGCGCCACTCGGTGAGCAGGAGGGTGATGTCGGCGCCGGTGATGGCCTGTTCGGCGGTGTCGGCGACGGTGTAGGGGTGGTGGTCCTGGGCGGCGAGGATGGGGCCGGCCTGGGGGTCGGTGACGGTGACGTGGGCGCCGGCCTCGGCGAGACGGTGGGCGATGTCCAGGGCTGGGGAGTTGCGCATGTCGTCGGTGTCGGGCTTGAAGGAGGCGCCCAGGACGGCGACCTTCTTGCCGGCGACGTCGCCCTCGAGGAGGTCGGTGGCCAGGGTGATGACGTGGTCGCGGCGGCGGTCGTTGATGGAGTCGACCTCGCGCAGGAAGCCCAGGGCCTCGTCCACGCCGAGCTCCTCGGCGCGGGCCATGAAGGCGCGGATGTCCTTGGGCAGGCAGCCCCCGCCGAAGCCGACGCCGGCGCGCAGGAACTTGTGGCCGATGCGGTCGTCGTGGCCGATGGCGGCGGCGAGCTGGGTGACGTCGGCGCCGGTGGCCTCGCA
>NZ_UETB01000024.1 GCF_900116375.1 Georgenia satyanarayanai
CGGCTCGTGCGCGAGCTCACGGGTGACGGTGTCACGCGCGACGCCCTCGCAGCCGCAGCGCCGGCACCACTCATCGGGCTCCACGACTCGGCATGCCAGGACCGCGCGATCCGGCTCGAGCCGCTGCCCGATGACTTCGAGGCCGAGCTCGTCCAGGCGTGCGAACGTGGTCAGGTCAGGGCGAGCGAAGGTAGCGTCAGACACGTCGAGGTCTTCCCGATGGGTTGGCGTAGGAACCCCCATCATCGGAAGACCTCGACCCCTACCCGGCCCCCGACACGCCACTTCGCGCTGGGCGCCCGGCCGACACCGCCTCTACACCCTCATTCCGGAAGAGCCGCCAAGGTCGACGCCCACGTGCTGGGCATCGTGCTCAACAAGGCGCAGCGCAAGGAGCGCGACCGCTACGCCTACGAGTACTACAGCAGCGAGGACCCCACTCTCACCGGTTCGCGCGTCTCTACGGCGCGTTCAAGCCGCCGTGCGTCCGCTCCGCAGCCGACACACGCCAAGCGCTCCACGTGGCCCGGGGAGCGGCTCTCGGCATCGCGCCGCTGACCTACCAGCTCTGCCCTGAGTCGGTGGACACGTAGACCTCGTTGTCCACCCACAGCCAGACGGTGTCCGCGACGCCAGAGACCGCAAGAGAGCCGGCCTCGGCCGGGGCACACGACGGCTCCTCCAGCGCGTCACCGTCAGTCTCGAGAGCAGCCACCGCGATGCCGTCCTCGCAGGCCTCGTGCGACCCGGCAAGCACGTAGCCGTCGTCTGCGACGCCGATCGCTGCTGCACTGATGTCTGGCACTTCGTTTTCCCAGGACGCGCCACCGTCGGCCGTCAGGGCGAGTGTGCCGTCGGTGCACAGCACCGCGGCGCTGGCGGCGTCGAGAGCCGCGAGCTCGACGGGCTCGCACGGTGCGCTCAGCTGTCCCGCAGGGGTCGCCATGATCGACCTGTCCGACGGCGCGATGTACCAGGAGCCCTCGAGGTACTGGTCGTTGGTGAGCCAGCTCGAGCCGCCGCTGGACGACGAGACGTAGGTGGGATCGCAGTCGTCCCCTCCGCCGATCGCGAAGAGGGTCTGCGGGCCGAGGACCCGTAGCCGACTCACCGGCGCGAGGTCGACTGACAGCGCCTCCCAGGTGGCTCCACCGTCCGTGGTCCGCTCGAGGGCCGCCGAATCCTCGCACTGACCCTTCTCCACCCGCCAGGCCGTCGTCGCGTCCGCATTGACGATCAGACGCTCTGCCGGCGCCGCCTGCGCCCTCTCCCCAGCTTCCGTCGGGAGCTCTGCGGGCTCCTGCTTCTCTGGCGCCGCAGTCGCCGTCTCCGTGGCCGTCGGCCGATAGGAGGTAGCACGCTCCTCAGCGACGGGAGCGGGCCGCAGGACGAGCAGGCCGACGAGGACGACGTTGAGAACGATCAACGCTCCCAGTCCGGCGACGGACCAGGAGCGGCGATGACGAGACGGCACGAGTTCCACCTTAGGAAGCAGGACGGAGTATCAAGGGGCGGCGGGCGGCCAGCAGCCGGTCAGGGGCCGAGGAAGATCTGGGAGCAGAGCATCTTCTGCCCGTCGGGCACACAGCCGATCCCGGTCTCGGTGAGGTCCGGGTCGACGATGTTGGCACGGTGACCGGGCGAGCCGAGCCACGCCTCCACCACGTCCATCGGCACCGCGGCGCTGTTGACGAGGTTTTCGGCAGCCGTCGTCAGCGGCTCACAGGCATCGATGACCGGCGTCAGCGGCGCGTGGACGAGCTTCTCCTCCCCCTTGAGCGCGGTCGCGCGCTCAAGGGCGGCTTCACGGGCACATGGGGAGGCCTGAAGCTCTTCAAGACCCTCCTCGGCTCGGGTCTCGTTCGTCAGCTCGACGAGCTCGCTGGCGTAGGAGTCCGGATCGACGCTGGTCGGCGCCTCGGGCGGCTCCTCCCCCGGCGGTGCACTGCATCCGCTCAGCAGCACGATGAGCACGCCCGCCGCCGCAAGAAACCGCCCAGCGCACAGTCCGCGTCCGACCAGCATCATCGCGTACACCTCCAAGACGCCCGAAGGGCCCCTGCGATTGCTCGCAGGGGCCCTCCGAAGACGGTCGTGACGTTGGGGCGTCAGGCAGTGACCTTGCCGCGACGGGCGAGGAAGAGAGCCGCACCGCCGACCAGCAGCAGCACGACGCCGCCGATGATGAGCGGGGTGGCGGTCGCACCGGTCTCGGGGAGCGTCGGGCCGGCAGCACCGTCGGTGTCGCCACCGGCAGCGCCGTCGTTGTCGTCGCCGTCGTCCGTGGTCGTGCCACCGTCGCCGACGACGACCTGGAAGGTCTCGATGACGTCACCGTCGTTGTCGGTGGCGACGATGCTGAAGACCGCCTCCTCCGTGAGGGTGACGCTGAAGACGGCGGCGCCGTCAACGGCGGTCTTCGTCAGGGACTTGGTGCCGGCGATCTGGATGTCGTCGTCGTCCACGGCGTCCGAGGAGACCGTGAGGGTCACGTCGGTGCCGGAGGGCGCCTCGACGGTGACCGTGAAGGCCTCGCCGGGAGCCGGGTTGGTCGTGGAAATCTCAGCGTCGAAGTCGTCCTCGGAGTAACCGAAGGCGGCGGACGGGGCGAGAACGAGCAGTGCGGCCGCGAGCAGGCCAGCAAATGCGCGTCGGATCATGGTCTATCCCCCAATTGGGTCGTCAGGACCGTGTCGGTAGATCGGTCGGGTACAGATTATCGGCTAGTGTCGACATGTCAACGTAGACGAGACATACCTCTCACTTCCGGGTCCTGGCGTCATCCGCAGGACCGCGTCACCAGTGAAGCCTGGGCCGGTGGTGATGTCGAACTGGGTGGTGACGGAATCTCCCGGGCTGAGATTGACCCGCCGTCCGACGACCACCTGCTGGTCGTGCACCTGCGGGAAGGCGCCGACGGCCTCGGTGTCGGGATCACGGACGTCGGTGATGCGCCCGCCCGTCGGCGCGTAGACGAAGAGGTTGGACCGCATGTCGCCCTTGTCGACGACGCGCCCGTTGCCGGCCAGCGAGTCCGGCAGGTCGGCGGCACCGTCCGGGACGTCGGAGGTGAGAGTGACGGAGACGGTGAGGTCCTGATTGCCGTTGGCATGGCACTGCTGCGCCTCGACCTCCACCTCCATCCGCTGGTAGTAGGCGATCTTCGCGGCGCTCAGGTCATTGACGTAGACCCCGACGACGGGAGCACCGTGGCCGTCGTCCCCGCGCAGCTCGCCGCTCAACGTGGTGCCGCTCAGGAGCTCCTGCTCCTGGTCGTGCGCCGACCACACGAGGAGACGGCCCTCGTCCGCGGCCTGCACGAGCGAGGCCACCGTGGCGGCCGGTGCGGCCTCTCCGTCCATCACGGCGGAGAAGATCTCCGCCGCGGCAACCTCGAAGAACGCGTCCTGGTCCCCGGTGTCCTCGATGTACCGATACACGCCGTTGAGCATGATGTCGGCAGCGTTGTCCGCGTTCAGCTGGGCGTCACCGTCGAACATCTCCGACGGGACACCGAGGGCAGCGAGCACATCGTCATCCAGACCGATCGGCCCGGTGGCCTCGAGAAGCCCGCCGAGGGCGACAGGGTCGAGGGAGAGCACGCCGTCGACCTCTCCGCCCACACCCTCGCTCCACATCGCCCGGATGATCTCGGCGCTGCGTGGGAAGTCCGGTGTGGCGGTGACGTTGCCCGGGTACCGGGCGAGCTGCGTCCCGAAGAGCGCGATCTCCGTCTCCGTCAGCTCGACCGCACCATCGCCGAAGTACCCGACCTCCCCTGCCGAACGCTGCTCGACCAGCTCGACCGCGCCGTCGTCGGCCCGCAGCAGGAGGAAGGCGCCGGTGAGTCCACCGGTGGAGCGGGGCTCGGCGTTGTTCTGCACCATGAAGATGTAGTCGCGGGGCTCGTCGGCGCCGAGCATCGGCGGGATGAGCTGGACCGCGCGCGACGCCGTGGCGGTGAGCCCGGCAAGCTCGCCCACCTGCCCCTTGAGGCTGTCGATCTGGTCGCCGAGCGTTCCCACCAGGTCGCTCGAGTCAACAGTGTCGAGACGGTCCCGTCCCGCGAGGACCGCCTCGTTGGCGGCGACGACGCGCGGCGCGACCTCGGCGAAGGGCGCGAGGTCGATCCGGCCGTCCTGCGGCGCGAGGCGCGCAGGGTCGACGGCGTCCGTCGCTGCCACGAGGTCCGGCAACGCGTCGGCCGCAAGGTCATCGACCACAACGGTGGCCGTGCGAACGGCCTCGACGTTGGGACCGACCCACGGGAGCTTCGCCGCGACGGCCCAGTGCGGACCGGCCACGGCGTCCCGAGCGGCGCTCGTGTGCTCACGCAGCTCGGCCGCTGTGCCGTCGGCTGCGTCGGTCTGCCCGCTCAGCGCCTGCTCGCGCAGCTCGGACACCTGCGGCATCGCCGCCCGCATCTCGGTGACCGCGGTCCGGCCCTGGAGCGCGAAGAGGACAAGGAGGGCGATGAGCCCGAGAAGGACGGCGACGATGACGACCGTCAGTACCGTGCGGCCCCGGCGCTTCTTCTGGCGACGACGACGCGACGGGCCGCCGTCGCTGGCGCTGGCGGTACCTGCACGCGCGCCGGGGCGTGAGTCAGGGGTGGCGGAACCGCCGTCGTCGTCAAGCCAGCTGGGGAAGTTGTCCGTCACTGGACCATCACATCACGGCCCGACAGGTGACGACCTCCTCCCCTAGTGCTATCCCGTCAGCGAGCGGAAGCTGCGCGTCTGCCAGGCGGCGTAGGACTCGTCCGCCTCCACCAGCGCCTTGCGGCCGACCCGGGCGATCGGCGTGAGGTGGGCGATGAGCGGCTCACAGTCCGGTCCACGTCCCCGCACCTGCCCCGAGACCAGCCACGGCTCGATGCCGCTGTAGGCGAGATGGGAGTGGCGGATGAGCTGGCGGGCGATCCACGTGCGTGAGCCGGCGCCCCACCACGGCTCGGGGCACAGCGGCCAGGCGGGGACACCGGGCAGCAGGTAGCCGCTCTCGCGTTCGCGGCGGGTGCTCATGTCCGAGTCGTCCGGGGTGTAGCTGAAGCGGAGATAGACGTCATCGTGGGTGGCGCAGACGCCGACCACCTCACCGAGCGAGTCGAGGACCGGCAGCTCGTGGCCGCCCGGCTGCACCTCGGCGAAGTCGGTGTCACCGCCCGACGGGTTGAACAGAGTCATCACTGCCCCCTTGCACCGTTGCTCCGGTCGCCGGGATGTGGCAGCCGGTCAGAGCAATCCTCCTCCTGAGCACATGGACGCGCCATCGGGCGAAGGGATGATGTCGGTAGGCTCGGCCCTACTGGCGACGGAAAGGGATGACCATGGCGGCATACCGATCGGGTGAGGACTTCACGCTTCTCATCGTCTGCACGGGCAACATCTGCCGCTCCCCCGCCATCGAACGCCTCTTCCGATCCGCCTTCGCCGCTGACAGCGGGATCTCGGTGCACAGCGCGGGCACCGGCGCGCTCGTCGGCGAGCCGATCCAGCCGCCCATGGTCGCGCTGCTCGACCAGGCCGGCGTGTCCGCGGACGGCTTCGCCGCGCGGCGCGTCACCGAGCCGATGGTCGCCGGTGCTGACCTCGTGCTCACCGCGACGCGCCAGCACCGCGCCGACGTCGTCGACCACGTGCCCGCGGCGGTGCGGCGGACGTTCACGCTGCGAGAGTTTGCTCGGCTGGCCGCTGCCGTCGAGCCTGCTGAGCTCGACGCCGCCGCCGGGCCCGGTACGCGGCCGGCCGAGCGCCTCGCCGCGCTCGTGCCGCTCGCGGCGCGCGAGCGGGCACAGGTCCCGGCCGAGCTCGACGACGTCGTCGACCCGTACCGGCGGTCGGACGAGGTTTACCAGGAGTCCTTCGAGCAGCTGATCGAGGCGGTGCGCGTCATCGCGCGAGTGGTGCTGGGGGTCGGGGCGACCGCCTGACGCGACTGCTCGATCGTCGTCGTCGGGGTGGCGGCTCGCTGCGCGACCTGCTGATCCGCGTCCTCGATGTCCCCCCGTTGAGGGCCCGCCGTCAGCCGCCGACACGCAGCTGCCGCTGCAGCCCGGCGATGAGCATGTCGAGGCCCTTGTCGAGCTCGGTGGCGCCGTCGTAGGTGGTGAGCTCGGAGGCGAGCGCGCGCACGTGGGGGAACTCGCGCGGGGGGAGGCGGTTGAGGCCCAGCCGGAGCAGGGCGTCGCTCTCCTCGGGGTCGGCGATCACCTCCTGCAGCTCCGTGAGGACATGGCCGTTGAGGAGACCGACGAAGGCCCGGTAGACGTGCAAGGCGTCGTCCGGTGAGAAGCCGTCGTCGATGAGCAGACCGAGCAGCGTCTCCAGCGGGCGCAGCGTGCCGAGCGGGCGCAGCCCCAGCGGCGTGGCGAGCGGCCGGGTGACCAGGAGCGGCACCATGCGCGGGTGGGCGACCGCGAGCGCGCGGAAGCCGTGCGCCATCCGCCGCAGCTCAGCGGTCCACTCGTCCGCGACGGGCGCGCTCACCAGCTCGTCCATGACGCTCTCGACCAGGTCGTCGAGCAGCGCGTCGCGGCTCTCCGCGTAGCGGTACAGCGCCATCGCGGTGCAGCCCAGCTCACGCGCGAGCCCGCGCATCGTCAGCGCCTCGACCCCGTCGGCGTCGACGATCTCGAGCGCCGTCGCGAGGACGCGCTCACGGCTCAACGGCTCGCGCCGGCTCCTCCGGGCTTCTCCGCGGGCTTTGTCGGCCGCGGGTCGCTCTGACGTGGGCACTGAGTTCCTTCCGTGCAGCGGGCGCGAACACGTTCCTGCTCCCGCTTGCGTAGATCTACAGCGTAGACTTACGGTGTCGATGTACGCAAACATCCCTGGATTCGGCCTGCGATCTTCTCCCGGTGCGGGTGTCCATATCTAGACCCCTCCGACGAGGACGTCCCCGTCTCGTCGGGAGAGAAGAGGCCACCATGGCTGCCCACTCCCAGCTCCCCCAGCCCGCAGCGGGCACCGTGACGCTCCACGTGTCACCGGACCGCGTCCGCCTCATCCTTCGTGGCGAGCTCGACATGCTCATGAAGACCGAGCTGCTCGACGCCGTCCACGAGGTCGTGCTGCACGACGTGCCCGTGGAGGTCGACGTCCGTGACGTCACCTTCATGGACTCCTCTGTGCTCGCCGCCCTGAGCCGGCTCATCCAGGTCTCCAAGGAGCGACCGGTCTTCATCAGCCCGCCCCCCGTGGTGCGCTTCCTCCTCGACGTCACCCGCATCGGCGAGCTCGTCGACATCGTGGGCACGGACGGGGAGCCCCTCGAGCCGTCCACGGCCGAGCAGGGCTCAACGGGTCTCCCCGTGCGCGAGCACGCACCCGGCGACTGACGGCACCGACCGCCACGCGCCCCCGGCGCTAGCTGCCGAGGACGGCGGACTCCTTGCCGTCCTCCACCGCGTACGTCCCGGACGCGAAGGGCACCGGCCGCAGCACCCGGTAGACGAGCCCGCCGTCGAGCACCTCGGTCTCGACGGCGTCGAAGCCGCTCGGGGCCGCGCCGTCGTGGAAGAGCCGCTTGCCCGTCCCGAGGACCACCGGGAACTCGATGACCCGGTACTCGTCGACGAGCCCCTCTTTGTGCAGCGTCTGGATCAGCTGCCACGACCCGTGGACCTGGAGCTCCTCCCCCGGGCGCTCCTTGAGGGCGCGGACCGAGGCGGCGACGTCGTCGGCGATGACGCTCGCGGTGTTCTCCCACGCGGGCGTGGTGAGCGTGGTGGACACGACGTGCTTCGGGCACCCGTTGAGCCGGGCGGCGACGACGTCGGCCGGGTCGGTCACCTGCGGCCAGTAGCCCGCCATGGTCTCGTAGGTCGCGCGGCCGAAGAGCACCTCGCTGGTCCGCTCGAACCAGCCGTCGACGACGCGACCGAAGCCCTCGCCGGCCAGGGGGACCACCCAGCCGCCGCGGTCGAAGCCGCCGCTGGTGTCCTCCTCCGGGCCGCCGGGGCCCTGCATGACGCCGTCGAGGGAGACGAAGGTGTGAACAATGAGCTGCATGCCGGGGTCCTCCTGGTTCGGGTGTCCTGTCGCAGGTGTGGACCGTTGGCGCGGGGAGAACTCATCGGGCTAGCTGGTGGGCGTCGTCCCGCCACTCCCGGGGTGCTGCGTCACTAGGCTTCACACCATGAAGGTCGAGCTGGGCTACGACATGCTGGGCAACCGGCTGCGCCGCATCGGCGAGGTGCGGATCGACTACGACATGGCCGGCAACCGGCCGTCGCGGCTGGGCCACCTCGAGCTCGACTACGACATGGCGGGCAACCGTCTGCGCCAGGTCGGGGCGGAGCGGATCGAGTACGACCAGCTCGGCAACCGGCCCGTGTGGTTCGGCGCCCACGCCCTCACGTACGACACGCTCGGCAACCGGCTCCGCAGCATCGGTGACGTCGGTATCGACTACGACCGCGCCGGCAGCCGGGTGCGCAGGATCGGCCCCCTCGCCGTCGACTACGACCGGCTCGGCTCACGGCCCCGGTACCTCACGGCCGACGGCGACGGGCCGCTGGACGAACGAATGTGCGTGCTGGTGTTCCTCGTGCTCGTCGCGTTCGCCCCCGCGTCCTGAGAGGCGGCCGGGGCGCACGATCCGCGGCAACTCGCCGCACGCTCGGGCCGTGCGCCGCCGCCGAGCACGACGACGGCGCACGGCGTGCGTCTCAGCGCCCCACCGGGACCGGCAGCGAGGGTGCGCTGCGGGCGGTGCGGCCGAGGGCCACGACGATCGTCGTCCCGACGGCCACGTGCATCGCGACGAGCACGGCGCCCGCGGCCACCGTGGTCGCCTGGACGATCGGACCGGCGAGCGAGAGGACGAGCGCCGCCAGGGCAACCGTCATCCACACCTTCCGGGCCCGGACGCCGGTCCGCTCGAGCAGGGCCAGCAGGCCCCATCCCGCGAGCGCGGCGAGGACGCCCGCGAGGGCGACGGCCGGTGCGCCGACGACGATCTCGCCGTCCCCGGTGCGAGCGGCCAGCTCGACGCCCAGCACGGGCACGGCGATGAGCCACACCGCCAGCCCGGCCCCGGCGGCGCCGGCGACTGCCGCTCCACGCCGTGAGCGGGTCCGCGTTGGTGACAGGTCCATGGTTCCTCCTCCAGTTCGGGTGACCCCACGCTCCCGCCGCCCCGCGCCCGCGGTCATCGGCCACCCGTCCACGCCCGGTAGCCACTCGGACCTGGCCGGTCGACCTTCGGCGGTTCCGCCCCGCCCGCGGCCTCCGTACGCTCGGTGGATGTCGCCCGACCCGCGCACCCTGCCCGTGCGGACGTGGCGCCCGTCCGGCTGGGCGGTCGGCGCCACGACCGGTGCGATGGTCGTGCTGAGCGCGTGGACGCTGGTCGGCGAGCGCAGCTCCCCCGGCAGCCACGCGGCCCCGCTGGCCCTCGACATCGCCGTCGGCCTGGCCGCCGTGGCGCTCGTCCCCGCCCTGTTCCGGCGCCCCGTGCCCGCCGCCGTCGCCGTCGCCGTGCTGGCCGCCCTCGCGCCGACGGCGACCCCTGCGTCCACCGCCGCCACCTACGTCGTCGGCCGCTCCCGTCGCCTCGCCACCGCCGTCGTCGTCGCCGTCGTCGGTTCCGCGGCGCACGTGGTGAGCGGGCTGTGGCGGCCGGTGCACGGGCTGGCCCTCGGGTGGTGGGTGGTGCTCGTGCTGGCGGCCCACGCCGCCCTGCTCGCCGTGGGCGCGCTGGCGCAGGCCCGCAGCGCGCTGCTCGCCGGCCTGACCGAGCGGGCCAGGACCGCCGAGGCGGACCGTGACCGGCACGTCGCCGAGGCGGTCGCCGCCGAGCGGACGCGAATCGCCAGGGAGATGCACGACGTCCTCGCGCACCGGCTCTCCCTCCTCGCCACCTACGCCGGCGCGCTGGAGTACCGGCCGGACGCGTCGCCGGAACGGCTGGCCCAGGCCGCGGGAGTCGTGCGGTCCGGCGTCCACCAGGCGCTGGAGGAGCTGCGCGACGTCGTCGGCGTGCTGCGCGACGACCCCGGGGACGGCGTGCCGCCACCGTCACCGGACCTCGACCAGCTGGACGGCCTCGTCCGTGAGGCACGGGCCGCCGGCGGTCACGTCGACGTCGTCGTCGACCTCGACGGCGACCCGCCCGGGATGCTCGGGCGGACGGTCTACCGCCTCGTGCAGGAGGGACTGACCAACGCCCGCAAGCACGCGCCCGCGGAGCCCGTGCGGGTGCGGGTCACCGGCCGTCCGGGCGCGGGGGTCGAGGTCACCGTGACGAACCCGCTGCGACCGGTGCGGGCCGACGTCCCCGGGTCCGGGACCGGACTCGTCGGGCTCACCGAGCGCGTGCGGATCGTCGGCGGCCGGCTCGAGCACGGCCCCGACAGCGCGGAGTTCCGCCTGTCCGCGTGGCTACCATGGCCGCCGTGAGAGTCCGGGTCCTCGTCGTCGACGACGACGCACTCGTCCGGTCCGCCCTCGTCATGATGCTCGACGGCGCGCACGACATCGCCGTCGTCGCCGAGGCCGCGGACGGTGCGGAGGTGCCCGCGGCGCTGGACCGCCACGCCGTCGACGTCGTCCTCATGGACCTGCGCATGCCGCGGGTCGACGGCGTCACGGCCACCGCCCGCCTGCGTGCCCGCCCCGGCGCGCCCGAGGTGCTCGTCCTCACGACGTTCGACACCGACGAGGAGATCCTCGGGGCGCTGCGCGCCGGCGCCTGCGGCTACCTCCTCAAGGACACCCCGCCGCCGCGGATCGCCGAGGCGGTCCGCCGGGCCGCGGCCGGGGAGGCGACGCTCTCGCCCGCGGTCACCCGGCGGCTGATGGAGCACGCCGTCGACCGCGCCGACGTGGCCGCCGACGCCCGCACGCGCCTCGCCGCACTGACCGACCGGGAACGGGACGTCGTCGCCGCCGTCGGACGCGGACTGACCAACGCGGAGATCGCCGCGGAGCTCTACGTCTCGGTCGCCACCGTCAAGGCGCAGGTCTCCCACGTGCTCGCCACGCTCGACGTCGGCAACCGCACCCAGGTCGCGCTTCTCGCCCACGAGGCGGGGCTCGTCTGACGGCCCGGCAGGGGTGTGTCCAACGCCGCACGAAAGAGGGCCTTTCGACCCCTTATCCGGCGGACCGGCCGCGCGTATATATGAGGTGTAGCCCCCACTCTCCCCGGAGCCCCACCGTGACCGCAGCACCCCTCCTCCACGAGACCCAGCTCGCCACCCAGGACCACGCCGAGCGCCTCCTCTCGGCCCTGCACCGCGACGACGTCGCCCGCCACCTCCTCGGCGACCAGGCCGCCCCCACACCGCGCCAGGTCGCGAGCACGCTCCGTGCGCTCGCCGACTTCCCGCTGTGCCTCCGCATCCTTCCCCAGAGCAGCCGCCGGCACCGCGCCGGCGACAAGGTCAGCGGGCTCGCGCTGTACCTGGAGGGCTTCGCCGACCACCTGGCCCACCACGAGGTGCGCACGCCCTACGACCCGCGCTACTGGATCCTCGGCGAGCCGGTCACCCTGCGGCTGCTGCGGCTGGTGTCGGCGGGCACGGCCCTCGACGGCCCCCGCCCCACCGCGCAGCAGAGCGCCGCGACCCTCCTCGCGCTGGCCGACACCCAGGCCATGGAGCTGCCGCGCCGCATGGTGGAGGTCGCCGGTGACGGTGACCTGCCGTGGAACGGGGCCACCGGCATCGGCCAGTTCTTCCGGGAGCTCGCCGACCTCGTCGGCTGAGACGTCGGACGGGTGGTGCGACGTCGTCGTCACCTGTGACGCGTGTCCGCACCAAAGTGGGCGACGCGCCGCGTGACACGCCGACGCGCCAACGCTGCTGCCTTGACGCCGGCGACGTCGGATCAGATCAGAGACACGCCACAACGGCGCGGACCGGGCAGGGGGTCCGCGCCGTCGGTCTGAGGTGGCTCAGGCGTCGGTGGTGCGACCGGAGAGCTTGTCACGCAGACGGTCGATGAAGCCGACGCCGGGACCGAGCGTCTTGTGGAAGAGCTCGGAGTGCGGGGCGCTGGGGTGCGGGCGGGTGGGTGCGGCCCTCATCGCCGTCTCCACCTTCTCGCGCAGCTCGACGAGCTCCTCCCGGGGGATGTGCTGGCGGAGCTTGGGGAACTGGTCGGTCTCCTCGTCGTTCGCGTGGTGCTTGAGCATCCCGTGCATCTCGCGGATCTCCTGCAGGAACCGGGGGTCCTCCGAGTCGAGGTCCTCGATGCGCTTCATGACGTCGACGAGCTCGTCGTGCTCCTTCTTGTCGTGCTCGACCTCCTCCTTGCCGTTCGGCACGTGCTTCTCCACCGCCGGGTAGACGTGCATCTCCTCGGCGACGGCGTGCCGCATGACCTCCGCGATGAGCGTGTCGGCGAGGTCGCGGCGCTCCTTCAGGTCGGCGGTCTCCTGGATCGTCTCGAGCAGCGCGACCATCAGCGCGTGGTCGTTGGTGAGGAAGTCGACGACGTCCTGCTCGGCGGTACCGGGGGTCTGGCTCATGGAACTGCCCTCCTGTGTGTGCGTCCTTGCCTCTTCGCAGGGTAGGTCGGGGCCGACGGGCGGGCACCTCGGGGCGGCCGCGCCCGCATCGCCGCTACGCGGACCGGGCCGCACGCATCTCCAGGTAGTGCGGGTTGTGCATGATCCCCAGGACGTTGCCGAACGGGTCGACGAAGGATGCCGTGACGAACCCGGCCGACCTCGGCGTGACCGGCTCGTACTCGACGGCGCCCATCGCGAGCAGCCGCTCCGCGGTCCCGGGCAGGTCGTCGACGTGCCAGAACATCACCGCGCCGCCGGGCGGGTTGGCAGCACCCGGCGGGGCGAAGCGACGGTCGATGAGTCCGAGCTCGTCCTCGTCGTCCCCGACCCGGAACTCGATGTACGCGGGCTCCTCCGGTGCTGCCGGGTAGGCGAAGTACGGCTCCACGCCGAGCAGCTCGGCGTACCACGCGCGCGCTGCGGCGAGGTCGTCGGCGTAGAGGCTGACAGTGGCGAATCCACGGAACATGGTCACTCCCTGAGCGAGCCGGGCGGGCGGTCCGCCGCGGTGGAACCACAGTGCTCCCCCAAAGCGCTCACCCACTGAGCAGTTTGTGCGCGAGAATTCGATGTCATGCGAGCCGACCGGCTGGTGGCCACCCTCCTGCTCCTCCAGGCCAGGGGCCGCGTCACGGCCGCGGAGGTCGCCGCCGAGCTTGACGTCTCGGTCGCCACTGCCCGGCGGGACCTCGAGGCGCTGTCAACGGCGGGGGTCCCCGTGTACTCCCAGGTGGGCCGCGGCGGGGGCTGGTCCCTGGTGGGCGGTGCCCGGACCGACCTCACCGGCCTGACCGCTCCGGAGGCACGCGCCCTGTTCCTCCTGGCGGGGCAGTCGGTCTCCCCGGCGGTCCGTTCCGCGCTGCGCAAGCTCACGCAGGCACTCCCCGATCCCTTCCGGGCCGATGCGGTGGCCGCCGCCGGCGCCGTCACCGCCGACCTCAGCCGGTGGGGTGAGGCCGGCCGCGAGCGGCCCGCGGTGGCCCACGTGCTCGAGGACGCCGTCGTCGCCCGTCGCAAGGTCTCCCTCGGCTACGAGAACCGCGCTCACGTCCTCACCACGCGTCTGGTGGACCCGTGGGGACTCGTCGACAAGGACGGGGTCTGGTACCTCGTCGCCGGCACCGAGCACGGGCGCCGGACCTTCCGGGTGGACCGGGTGACGGAGGCGACCGTGACCGGTCTCGCGGCCAGCCGGCCGGCGGACCTCGAGCTGTCCCGGGAGTGGGACCGGGTGGTCGAGGAGGTGGAGCAGCGCAGGTCGGGTGTGTCCGCGACGGTGCTTCTCGCGCCACGTCTCGTCCCGGTGGTGCGCTCCCAGTTCGGGCGCCACTGCGAGGTGCTCGAGGACGCCGACGACGGACGGGCCCGGCTGCGCGTCTCCGCCCACCTTGCCCTCTCGATCGCCGAGCGGCTCGCGGGCTGGGGCGCCGCCGTCGAGGTGGTCGAGCCGGAGCCGGTGCGCGCGGAGCTCGCCCGGCTGGGCGCCGAGCTGGTGGAGCGCTACGGCCCCTGACGCGTCCCGGCCGCGGGGGGCTCAGGTGCGGTCGCGACGGCGGTAACGGCTCACCACGACGCCGGACGACAGCGGCCACGTCTCGGCGAGCACGAACGCCGACGGCGTGAACCCGGCCGTGAAGAGCCGCTTGCCCGTGCCGAGCACCAGGCGATAGACCGCGAGGCGGTACTCGTCGACGAGGTCGTGCTCCCCGAGCGTGCGGACCAGCTCGGTGCTCCCCCAGACGCGCACCTCCCGGCCGGGCTGCTCCCGGATCCGCCGGACGTCGGCGGCGAGGTCCGGCCCCAGGAGGTGGGAGTTCACCCAGCTCAGCTCGGTGAGGGTGCGTGAGGCCACGTACTTCGGCACCCGGTTGTACCGCCGCGTGAGCTCGCCGGTGAAGCCGGCTGCGCTCTCGTCCCACACGCCCCACGAGCCCGCGAAGATCTCGTAGGTCCGGCGTCCGAGGAGCAGCGCGTCCGTCCTCGACTCCCACTGCGCCACGAGGTCGCCGTAGTCGTCGCCGCCGTGCTCGGCGTCGTAGTCGGCCGCCCACCCGCCGTGCGGGAACCCGCCGTCGTCGTCCTCGTGCGGCCCGCCGCCGCGCTGCACCACGCCGTCGAGGGTCACGTACGCCTGCACCACGATCTCGCTCGTGCCGGTGCCGACCGGCGACGACGGCGGAGGTCGTCGGGGCGGCCCCCGATCGGGCCGGCACTGCGGGTCTCCTACACGGCGTCGCCGACGGCGCCGAGCCACGGGTCCAGCCCGTCCCCCTCGCCCGTCCACGTCCCGAGCCCGCCGACCAGCTCGACGTCGGTGAGCAGGACCTCCTCGAAGGCGTCGACGACGCGGCGCGGCTCGCCGCCCACGCCGGTGACGACGAGGTGCGTGCGCGGCTCGCCGTCCCACGCCCCGATCCGGCCGATGCTCACATCACCGACCGCCCCGTCCCACGCGCACGCGAGCCGGGGCCGGCTCGCGACCCAGAAGTGTCCCTTGCTACGCACGGCGGTCCCGCCCAGCTCCTCGGCCCGCTCCATGAGCCGGTCGGGGTGGACCGGGCGCCAGGAGCTGAGGTCGACCGTCCAGACGTCCTCGGCCGGGTCCGCGCCGGTGGCCGAGACGGTCAGCAGGTCACCGCGCCTGGGGTCCGGGCGTGCGTCGAGGAGCCGGTCGGCGGGGACCGCGTACCAGGGGGCGAGCCGGTCCGGCCCCGCGAGGTGGGCGACCAGCGCCTGGGCCCGCTCGTCGCCGTCGCCCGAGACGAGGACGACGTCGGCCGTCTCGAGCTGGCCGACGACGACCTCCCCGATCGTGCGGTCGTCCTCCGGCGCCGCCCCCAGCCCACGGTCCGCGAGCCGGTCACCGCTCGTGAGGTCCTCGAGGAGCGCGTCGAGGTCTACGACGGTCGCGACTCCCGCCGGCACCGCGCCCGGGACCTTCCGCAGCGCGTGGAGGACCGGGACGGCCTCGATCGCCGTCGGCAGCGCGAGGACGACCGCCGCGGGGCGCTGGGCGACCAGCTCCTCGAGCGTCGGCAGGATGTCCTCCCGTGTGGCGCAGGACGCACAGGCGTGCTCGAGCCGCCGTTCCGTGTCGGACCGCACCCCGGACGCGTCGTAGACCACCCGGCGCAGGACGCCCGTGCGGACGTCGATGTCGTGCTGAAGGACGACGGCGCCGGGGATGTCGCAGAGCAGTGCGCCCGCGGCGGACCCCCGGAGCACCTCGTCGGTGGTGCACAGCGTGATGACGGGGACCTCGCTCACTGGTCCGCGCCCCGCTGCCCGTACCGGCGGCGGAAGCGCTCGACGCGCCCCTCGCTGTCGAGCACGCGCGCGCGTCCGGTCCAGAAGGGGTGGCTGGCGGAGGAGATGTCGACGTCGTGGACCGGGTAGGTCCGGCCGTCCTCCCACTCGACGGTCTGCGTCGGGCGCAGCGTGGAGCGGGTGAGGAAGGCGACGCCGGCTCCGGCGTCACGGAAGACGACCGGGCCGTACTCGGGGTGGATTCCGGACTTCACGAAGGACCTCCTGCTACGGTTGTTGAGATTGGTTCTCATTATCGTACAGGAGGTCCCCCACATGTCGGCCCACTGCCAGGTCACCGGGAAGGCGCCGAGCTTCGGCCGGCGCGTCTCCCACTCTCACCGGCGGACGTCGCGCCGCTTCACCCCCAACATCCAGTCCCGGCGCTACTGGGTGCCCTCGCTCGGGCGCACCGTCCGCCTCCGCGTGTCCACCACCGGCATCACGATCATCGACAAGCGCGGGATCGACGCCGTCGTCGCCGACGTGCTCGCCCGCGGGGTGACGATCTGATGGCCGGCAAGCGCACGGACCTGCGCCCCGTCATCAGGCTCCGGTCGACGGCAGGGACGGGCTACACCTACGTCACCCGCAAGAACCGCCGGAACGACCCCGACCGCCTGACCATGCGGAAGTTCGACCCCGTGGTTCGACGCCACGTCGACTTCCGGGAGGAGCGCTGATGGCCAAGAAGTCGAAGATCGCCAGGGATGCGCAGCGCCGCGAGGTCGTCGCCCGCTACGCCGAGCGCCGCGAGGCGCTCAAGCGCGCCGCGGTCAACCCGAACCTGCCCGACGACGAGCGTCGCGCGGCCATCCGGGCACTGCACAAGCTCCCCCGCGACGCGAGCCCCACACGCCTGCGCAACCGCGACGTCGGTGACGGGCGGCCGCGCGGACACCTGCGCACGTTCGGCATCTCGCGCATCCGGTTCCGCGACATGGCACTGCGCGGCGAGCTGCCCGGCGTGCGCAAGTCGAGCTGGTAGCCCGCCCACCCGACCAGGAGGTCTCTCTCATGAAGGTTCGTTCGTCCCTCAAGTCGCTCGCCCAGCAGCCTGGCGCGCAGGTGGTCCGCCGGCGCGGGCGCATCTACGTCGTCAACAAGCAGAACCCGCGCCTCAAGGGTCGCCAGAAGGGCTGACCCCGTCGAGCAGCACCCGCGACGACGAGCACTGATCGTTCCCGGCGCGGGGGAGGTGCGGCCACGGCCGCTCCTCCCCCGTTGCTGTGCGCCGGGGCCACGGGACCGTCGACCGGGACAACGCCCCGCGCGCCCGGCAGGCCGTCGCTGGCGTCCATCGCTCACGCAGTTGACACCGCCGCTGTACAGGTATGAACATGTCCATATGCCCCGCCCTCCAGTCGCGTCGACGCGCCGCGAGCACATCGTGCACACGCTGAGTGAACGCATCAGTGCCGGTGAGCTCCGCACCGGACAGCGTCTCGGCAGCGAGAGCGCCATCGCCGCCGAGTTCGGTGTCTCCCGCGGCACCGTCCGGCAGGCGCTCCAGGACCTCCAGCGGCTCGAGCTCATCGCCACCCGGGCGGGCGTCGGCTCCTTCGTCACCTTCGACGGCCAGCCGCTGGACGCCGACGCCGGCTGGGCGCGTGCGCTCACCGCCGCCGGCGCCGAGGTCACCACCGAGATCCTCGCCATCACCCTCGAGCAGCCCGCCGCGCGCCCGCCCGAGCTGGCGGGCCGGGACGTCGTCGTCGTCAGCCGCCGCCGCCTGCTCGCTGGCCGGCCCGTCTCCTACGAGCGCGCGACCATCCCGGCGACCGGACAGCTGCGTGACCTGCCGACGACAGGGCTGGTCGACGACTCCCTCACCGCCACGCTCCGCGCCGCGGGCCTCGCGCCCGGCCACGGCACCCAGGACGTGCGGGTGACGGCCACGAGCCCGGAGGTCGCCGCCGTCCTCGAGCACGAGCCCGGCACCCCCTTCCTCCACACCACACGCACCTCGTACACCAGGAGCGGTGAGCTCGTCGAACACGTCGAGTCCTACCTCGACCCCGCCCACTTCAGCCTCCACCTGACCTTCGGGGAGCCCGCATGACCGACGTCCAGGACCGCGCTCTCGGCGCGCTGACCGGCCTCGCGCTCGGCGACGCCCTCGGCATGCCGACGCAGTCGATGTCCCGGGAGCGGATCGGGCGCGAGCTCGGGCCGATCACCGGGCTCGTCGCAGGACCGCCCGACCAGCCGATCGCCCCCGGCATGCCCGCCGGGTCGATCACCGACGACACCGAGCAGGCGCTGCTCGTCGCGCGACTCCTCGTCGACGGTGATGGTCGGGTCGACGCGCGAGAATTCGCCGACGCCCTCATGGCCTGGGAGCAGCGCATGCGCGACAAGGGCTCCCTCGACCTCCTCGGCCCGTCGACCTCGGCCGCGATCGCCGCCATCGCCGCCGGCGGCGACCCGGCCGAGGCGGGCTCGGGCGGGACGACCAACGGCGCCGCCATGCGGGTCACGCCGGTCGGCGTCGCGGTCTCCTCGAGCGACCCCGACGCGCTCCTCGAGGCCGTGCACGACCTCAGCTTCGTCACGCACAACACCGGGCTGGGGCTCTCCGCCGCCGCGACCGTCGCCGGAGCCGTGTCCGCCGGCATCGACGGCGCGGGTCTCCTCGAGGCCATCGGCTTCGGCCTGGCGCTGGGTCGCCGCGCGGAGCGTCTCGGCCGCTGGGTCGCCGGTGCGTCGATCCCGGCACGGGCCGAGTGGGCGCTGCGCCAGGCACGGACGATGACGACGGCGGAGCTCGCCGACTTCCTCAGCGACGTCGTCGGCACCTCGGTCCAGTCCCAGGAGTCCGTCGTCAGCGCCCTCCTCATCACCCAGCACTTCCGGCACGAGCCCTTCGACGGGCTGTGCTTCGCGGCGAGCATCGGCGGGGACACCGACACCATCGCCGCGATGGCCGGTGCCATGCTCGGCGCCCGCTTCGGCGACGCCGTGTTCCCCGCCGCCGCCGTGCAGACCGTCGTCGACGTCTCCGGCATCGATCTCACCCGGACCGCCACCGAGCTCCTCGAGCTCCGCGGCGCCCAGGTTCACGCCGTCGCCCCCTGACGGCCCCGAGTCCCCTCACCTCATCCAACGAAGGGTGCACCATGCCCACGCAGCCCGCCGCACAGCCGACAGCGACCGAGCAGGCGCAGGACGTGATCCTGTCCAAGTACGAGCAGCGCGGCATCGAACCGGTCCCACCGTCGGAGCAGCAGGGCAACCCGCTCGAGCTGTTCTGGGTGTGGTTCGCCGCCAACCTCTCGATCCTCGGCATCCCGCTCGGCGTCACGCTCGTGGCGCTGGGGCTCAACATCTGGCAGGCGCTCGTCGCCGCCGTCGTCGGGGCGTTCGGCTCCTTCGCGATCGTCGGCGTCATCTCCATCGCCGGACGGCGCGGTGGCGCCCCGAGCCTCACCCTCTCCCGGGCGATCTTCGGGGTGCGCGGGAACGTCGGCCCCACCCTCGTCTCGCTGGGGTCCCGGCTGGGCTGGGAGACGGTGAACACGACGACCGGCGCCTTCGCGCTGCTCTCGCTCTTCGCGCTGCTGTTCGGCACCAACCCCGACGCCAAGCAGGTCCCCGTCCTCGCACTCGTGTGCATCGCGATCTTCGTCGCGTGCACCGTCGCGGTCTCAGGCATGGGCCACGCCTTCCTCGTCACCGTCCAGAAGTGGGCGACGTGGATCTTCGGGGCGCTGAACATCTTCGTCGCCGCCTACCTCGTCACCACGGTGGACTGGACCATGGTGGCCTCGGCCCCCGCCGGCCCGGTCTCCGCGGTGGTCATCGGCATCGGCACCATCGCGGCAGGCACGGGGATCGGCTGGGCGAACGCCGGCGCGGACATGGCGCGCTACCAGTCGGCGCGCGCGAAGGCAGGCTCGCTCGTGCTGTCCGCCTCCGCGGGCGCGGGCATCCCGCTCGTCATCATCATCGGTCTCGGCGCCGTCCTCGGCGCCGGTGACAGCGGCCTGGCGAGCGCGGGGGACCCCGTCGCGGCGGTGCGTGGCGTGCTGCCGGCCTGGGTCGCGATCCCCTACCTCGTCACCGCCTTCGGTGGATTGCTGCTGTCCAACCACCTCTCGGTGTACTCCGCCGGGCTCACCACCCTCACGCTCGGCATCCGGATCAAGCGTGTCAACGCCGTCATCCTCGACGTCGTCGTCACCACCCTCGGTGCCATCTACTTCATGCTCATCTCGGAGAGCTTCTACGGCCCGTTCATCACGTTCATCTCGCTGCTCGCGGTCCCCATCACCGCGTGGGTGGGTGTCTTCGTCGTCGACATGCTCGGCCGGCGCAGCTACGACCCGGACTCGCTCATGGACCTCACCCGCACCTCGGGCTACTGGTTCCGCGGCGGCTTCGAGTGGCGCTCCACGGTGGCATGGGCCGTGGCGATCGTCGCGGGCTTCCTCTTCACCACCGCGCGGGTCAGCGAGAACGAGGTGTGGTTCACCGGCGCGCTCGCCGACACCTGGATCGGGTCCAACGGCCTCGCCTGGGTGGCCACGCTCGTGCTCTCCGCCGGTCTCTACGCCGTGCTCGGCGGCGCCCGCGCCGGTCGCCGCGACCCCTCGGTCACGGCACGATGACCGGCCGCGTCGTCCACACCGGTCAGGCGATCGTCGACGTCGTCATGCGGGTCGCCTCCATCCCGGCACCCGGGTCCGACGTCTTCGCCAGCGACTCCGCCCTCCTCGTGGGCGGCGGGTTCAACGTCATGGCCGCCGCCCGCCGCGAGGGGGCGCCCGTGGTCTACGCCGGCGGTCACGGCACCGGACCGCTCGGTGACCTCGTCCGTGCCTCGCTGCGGGCGGAGGGCGTGGAGGTGCTCCTGCCCGCGCACCCCGGGCTCGACACCGGCTTCTGCGTCGCGCTCACCGACGACGACGCCGAGCGCACCTTCGTCTCGACCGTCGGTGCCGAGGGGCACGTGCCCGTCGACGCGCTCGACGACGTCGTCGTCACCGCCGGCGACGTCGTCTACGTCAGCGGCTACTCCCTCCTTCACCCGGACAACGCCGCGATGCTGGCTCGGGCCCTGCCGCGCCTGGCCGGCGACGTCGAGGTCGTCGTCGACGCGTCGCCCGTCATCGGAGACGTCCCTGAGGCGGCGCTGCGGACGCTGCTCGAGACGGCCACGGTGTGGACCGTCAACGAGCGGGAGGTCCGGATCCTCGGTGAGCGGGTCCTCGGTGAACTCCCTGCCGGGGCCGCTCCCCAGGAGATCGGGGCACAGCTGGCCGAGCGGCTGGACACGGTGGTGCTCGTCCGCGTCGGTCCTGGCGGCTGCTGGGTGGCGCGCCGCGGCCAGCTCGCGATGCTCGTGCCCGGCATCGCCGTCACCGCCGTCGACACGAACGGTGCCGGGGACGCCCACACCGGCGTGCTGTGCGCCGGCCTCTGCGCCGGCACGCCGCTGGAGGAGGCCGTCACCAGGGCCAACGTCGCCGCGGGCATCGCGGTGACCCGCCCCGGCCCGGCGACGTCACCGACCGCCGCGGAGATCACCGCGCGGCTGGCGCGGTGACCTCCGCACAGCCTGGGTAGAACCCGACAGGGCCCGTAGCCGTGGTCGGCTACGGGCCCTGTCGCAGTGACGTGTCAGACGAGCTTGGCGGCGGCCCGCACCTCCTTGGCGACGGGCGCCGGGCCGACCGGGCGGCGGACACCGAGGGTGTCGGTGCCGTTGCCGTCCCAGTCACCCACCTGCACCTCGTCACCGGCGCGACCGAAGGTCACGACGGTGTCCGGGGCCCCGCCACGCAGCGCGTTGTTCACGTGGTAGGTGGCGCCGCGGCGCACCGTGAAGGTGTCCCGACCGTCGCCGTCCCAGTCACCGGCGAGGGTGACATCGGCGGGCCGGCCGTAGGTGAACGCCGTGTC
>NZ_UETB01000010.1 GCF_900116375.1 Georgenia satyanarayanai
TGGTCCCGACGCGGGTGTCCAGGTCGCGGTGGCGGTAGCCGTTGCGCTGGGCGACACGGCTCGGGGTCTGGCGCCCGTACTCGGCGCCCACGACCGCGTCGGCATCGGCAGAGAGCAGCGCGTTGATCACGGTCTGCAGCAGTGAGCGCATCAGATCGGGGCTGGCCTCGGCCAGGGCTTCACCGAGCAGGCCGGCAGGGTCGACAATGTGAGGAGCGGTCATCGTGATGACTCCGTTCGAGGGTGCTGTGAGAGGTTCACTCGAAGGATCACGCGGTGGCCGCGTCTACGTCTACAACGACGACGAGCTCGACGACCGCGCTACACCACTATCGGGGACTCAACTCTGGGTCATGATGTGGTAACGACGACACAGCGCAATCCTGCTGGGTTTGATCGTGCTCTCGGGATGCACCTCAAGCAGTGATGCAGAGGATGACCGAATACCGACGACCGTCGAGTGCGTGCTCTCCTATCGCGCAGACGCGGGCGATGCGGCCAGCGAGGAACAGGACACGGTTGAGGTGGAGCGTGTCAGCGGCCCAGAAGGTACTACTGGATCTGTCACCTTCCGCGAGGGCACCCCCGAGGAGCTCACCTTTGAGGTCACCTACCGATCCACCACCTCCGACGCCCAGGTGTGGACCACAGTGAGCGGTGAGGACGACCTCGTCCGGCAGTACATCACCGAGTTCGGCGAATCCACCAACCTCCATATCGACCCGTATGGCGAGGAGGGATTCACAGGGATCGAGGAAACGACCCACCGGGGAGCTCTTCTCCGGCACTACTGCCAAGGAGCGGCATAAGGCGATGCGTCATCGGGCGATTGGCTTACGGGACGCTTCGTCACGGTGCTGTCGGCGCTAGGTCACGTGCTGATCGGCGACAGCGCCGTACGGCACCGACGGTGCCCGCCCTTACGGCAACTATGGTGGCAGACTCGACCTTATGCCGAGGCTTCACTCCGGCTCCGGGCCACCCGATCTTCGTCTGCTTCTAGCAAGTCGCCTAACGTCCACATCAAGAGCGCCCCCACCGCACCCATGACTAGTGCTGTGGGGACAAGGGAGCCATCGAAGATGAAAACTGACACCATCGTGGCAATCCCCGACGCTGCATAGGTACCAACCAGGCGAGTCGGCGAGACTGCTGCGCGCCGCCGTCGATCGCTGAGCCAGACCATCAGTGGAAGCACCGCAAGGACCACTGCGGCAACCACAACCAGTGCGGCCAGAAGCAGTCCCTCCCCTGGCCCGCTCAGGGCCACGGTAAGTGCCGCCCCGGTAGC
Source organism: Georgenia satyanarayanai (assembly GCF_900116375.1). Lineage (GTDB taxonomy): Bacteria > Actinomycetota > Actinomycetes > Actinomycetales > Actinomycetaceae > Oceanitalea > Oceanitalea nanhaiensis. The sequence continues at coordinate 1,292 of NZ_UETB01000010.1, forward strand.
GACGACATACAGGGTGACGATCGCCTGCCTCATCCTTGGAACCTGCCCGCCTCGGATTGCTTCACGGCTCTCACGTCGCAGGGTAAGGCCCCGATTCCGCACCCAGCGGCGTTGCATCGTTCTCTGGGACCCTACCCAGAGGGTTGTGAGGTACGCAACAGGTGTAGCGCTACGGTCCACCGCAGGATCCGTCCGCGGGACTCCGTCACAGCGCTTCGGCAGCCGCGCGGTGGCTGTCACCCGGGCGGCGCTCCCCCGGGATTCGCGCCGCCGGCGGCCGGATCGTCTTCATCTCCTCGACGGGCGCCCGGGCCCCGGTGACGAGGAGGGCGCCTCCGCCTCCTGCGCGTCCACGGCCACCCTCGAGGCACTGGCGGACGTGCTCAGGGTCGAGCTCCGGCCCTGGCACATCGCTGTGTCCGTCGTCGAAGCGGGCCCGACCGACACGGCCCGTGGCGCGAGATCCAGTCGATGCTCGCCGCCATGGAGGACGGCATGACGGGCGCCTACCGCGAGCTGTACGCCCAGCACATCAGCGGCATGCTCAAGCTCGTGGGCGCGCTCCAGACCCGCACCGTCCAGCCCGACGTCGGCGCCCATGAACGCGGCCCTGCCCACGCGGGTCAACGACGCCGTCGGCGCACGCCTCCTCGGCCTGCGATGGCCGTGGCCGGACGCGGACTGATCCCCTCGCCGTGAGCGGGGCATTCGGCCGTGGCGGCCGCGCAGCTCCTCGAGCAGCGTGGCGACGTCCGGGCTCCACCGGACGCTGGTCGATGCTGCGCTCGGGGCGCACGGCGGACCGCTCGAGGCCGAGCACGGCCACTCTCGGGTCGTCCCCGCCGATACCGTCGCGGTGGCGCGTCGGCAGCTCTACTCCCGACGCCGCCCCGGGCGTCGGTCCGTGCCTCGCCGCAGGGCGAGGCGGGCGGTTCGCGAGACGTGGGCAGGGCGGGCGGCGAGCGAGCGAAGGCGGTCGGCCGACTGCGCCATGAGGATGTCGCGGGTGAGCACACTGCCTGGGCGGGATGCGCGTGCCTTGCGCGACTGACGCTGCATCCGGAGCCGGGCACGGTCCTCCAGCCTCATCGGGTCCAGCACCTGGTCGACCGCAGAGAGGATCGAGCCGCGCAGCAGCCAGAGGTCGGTCTCCTCACGCGGGTCGACCAGGAGCAGCTCGGTGAGGACCGCCCGCGCCTCGCCCGCGACGCCCAGCGTCTCGGCCAGCTGCCGCTCGACCTCTGCCTCCGAGTTCTCGGCCTCGGCCTCGATGAGCGCGCCGAAGGCGTCGAGGCAGTCCGCGACGTGACCGAGCAGGACAGCGAACGCGGGGCGGACCTGCTCGCCATAGCCGTCGTCGGGCGTCTCATGCTCGGGAGCCTCGGTGAACATGGTCGCGAAGAGGGCACGGATCGCGAGCAAGGAGCGATCGAGGGAGCTCAGGCCCGCCCGCAGGACCGGTTCCACCTCAGGGGCGCCGATCGCCCGGGGGTTGAGCCGGCGCAGGTCGGTGACCGCGTTGATCGCTGCCTCCGTGCGCTCCACGGTCTGAGCGATGACGCGTGCCTCGTCAAGCCAAGCTCCCACCGCGCCCTTGGTGACCGGGCTCTGGGTCATCGACGAGGCCGCTGCCCGCAGGCAGGCAGCCTGCCTGCCCGCGACGTTGCGCACGTCGGTCACCGCGGCCCGGACGGGAACCGGCGGCGGCAGGAGCACGTTGAACGTCATCCCCACGCCCGCACCGATGAGGGTCGTGAGCACGCGGGTCTCCGCCGCGATCTCCTGTCCGCCCGTGCCCAGGATGAGCATCGCGCTGATCGCTGTCTCGAGTCTCTGGTCGCCGAGACGCAGGACCGCAGCCAGCAGCAGCGCCAGGGCGACCGCCGCGCCAAGGGTCCACCAGCTCAGGCCCACCCACGAGGTCAGCGTGACCGCGATCAGCACACCGGTCAGGACGGCCCCCACCCGGACCACGCCCATCTGCAGACTCGCCGCCGCAGACGCCTGCACCACCAGGAGAGCGGTGAGCGCACCCGTCAGGTCGACAGGACCCTCGATGAGCCACACCGTCAGCAGATAGGCGACGACCGAGGCGGTCGTCAGCCGGGCCACCCACACCAGCAGCGGGCGCACCGGCCGGGGCAGAAACCGGGACGCCGCGAGCAGACCGGGACGGAACCGGCGCAGCGTCACGCGCCGCTTGCGGGCAGACTCGGGCAAGGCAACTCCCACGACGCTGGTCGGAGGGTGCCAGCCTATACAAGCCGACGGTCACCTGGCGCGGCGTGCTCGAGCTCGTGTCCACGCCGACAAGCAGGCGTGTCGTGAGACAGCAGGACTCGGCGAAGCCGGGATGATCATCGATGTGACTGCCCGAGACCGAGCTCGCGTCCGTGACTACTACGACCGGTTCGCGGACGGCGAGCACGACCGTCTGTCGGTCGACATCGCGGGGCGGGTCAGCGTCGAGGTGCACCGCCGTTTCCTGGCACGCTTCGTCACCCACGGGCAACGGGTCCTCGAGATCGGCGCCGGGCCCGGCCGGTTCACCACGGAGCTCGCCGACCACGGCTGCTCGGTGGTCGTCACCGACATCTCTCCCGTGCAGCTCGAGCTCAACCGCGCGCACCTCGCCGGGACGCGGTCGGAGTCGGCGGTGCAACGCCGCGAGCTCCTCGACGTCTGCGACACCAGCAGGTACGCCGACGGTGAGTTCGACGTCGTCCTCGCGTTCGGTGGCCCGCTCTCCTACGCGTTCGAGGACACCGAGGCGGCCCTGCGTGGCCTGCTCCGGATCACCAGGCCGGGTGGCACCGTCGTCGCCTCCGTCATGTCGATGCTCGGCACCTGGCGCCACCAGCTTCCCGGGGTCGTGCAGCTGGCCGCTGCCGTCGGCGAGGACGTCAACGACGCGGTCCTTCGCACGGGCGACCTCAGGCACGTTCCGGGCGCCGACCACGTCTGCCAGATGTTCCGAGCCCGGGACATCGACCGGCTCGCCGTCGCAGCGGGCGGCAGGCTCCTCGCCATGAGTGCGAGCAACTGGGCGTCGTTGGGCAACGACGACGTGCTGGGCCCCGTGGAAGCCGACCCGGACCGGTGGTCGCGCTTCCTGCGACACGAGGTCGACGCGTGCTCCGAGCCCGGCGCCGCGGACGGTGGCACGCACATCCTCTTCGCCCTCACCCACGAACGCTGAGCCACGCCAGGAGCATGCGTGAGAGCGTTCAGCCGTGGCGGCGGCGCAGCTCCTCGAGAAGCGTGGTGACGTCGGCGCTGGCGTCCAGCGCCTCCCCCACGTGCTCGCGGCTCCCACGCGCGGGCTCGGCCATGGGCAGGCGCACGAGGTGCTCCTCGCCGGGGACGTCGAGGACCACCGACTCCCACCCGGCAGCGGCCACGCCGGCGCCGTAGCGACGGATCGTCTCCCCGCGGAACCACGCCCGCGTGTCGGTGGGCGCGGCGTGCACCGCCTCGGCGACCTCCTCCGGGCTGACGACGAGCTCGACGGCGCCGGACGCGGCGAGGCGCTGGTAGATGCTGCGCTCGGGGCGCACGTCGGACCACTGGAGGTCGAGCGCGGCCAGCCGCGGGTCGTCCCAGCCGATGCCGTCGCGCCGGCGCATGCCCTCGAGCAGTCGGATCTTGGCCACCCACTCCACCTCGGCGGCGCAGGACATCGGGTCCTCGCCCAGCCGGGTGAGCAGGGACTCCCAGCGGTCCAGGACGTCGCGCGTCTCGCCGTCGACGTCCTCGCCGAGGGCGTCGCGGATGACGTCGAGGTAGACCCGCTGGATCTCCAGCGCCGTCATCTGCCGCCCGTCCGCGAGGGTCAGCCGGTGGGTGAGCGTCGTGTCGTGGCTGACAAGCCGCGTCTCGGCCACGGCGTCGTCCAGTGCCATCGCGTCCAGGGCCAGCGGCACCGCGTCCTGCTCGAGCAGCCACAGCACGAGGGAGGTCGTGGCGAGCTTGAGCCAGGTCGCCACCTCGAGGAGGTTGGCGTCCCCGACGATGACGTGCAGCCGCCGGTAGCGTGACGCGTCGGCGTGCGGCTCGTCGCGGGTGTTGATGATGGGCCGGTTGAAGGTCGTCTCGAGGCCGACGTCGTTCTCGATGTAGTCGGCCCGCTGGGACAGCTGGAAACCCGGCACCTCCGAGCGCTGCCCCAGGCCCACCCGGCCGGCGCCCGTGAACACCTGCCGGGTGACGAGGAAGGGCGTGAGGTAGCGGACGACGTCCCCGAAGGGCACCTCCCGGTCCATGAGGTAGTTCTCGTGGGTCCCGTAGGACTGGCCCTTGCCGTCGACGTTGTTCTTGTACAGCGCCACGTCCGGCATGGCGGGCTCGGCGGCCAGCGCGGCGGCCGCGCGGCGCATGACCTCCTCCCCCGCCCGGTCCCACCGCACCGCGTCGCGCGGGCCGGTGACCTCGGGGCTGGAGTACTCGGGGTGGGCGTGGTCGACGTACAGCCGCGCGCCGTTGGTCAGGACGAGCGACGTCGCCGCGGAGGCCGGCTCGTCCGCGCCCGGGCGACGGCGGTGGAAGCGTCCCAGCGCCGCGGCCCGCTCGGCCGGGGAGTCGGTGAGCTGGTCGGGGTGCGCGGCGGCGCGGTCGAGCCGGAAGCCGCGGGCGTCGGCCAGCGGGTCCTCCCCCTCGTAGTCCCACCGCGCCGTCGCGCCCTCGCCCAGCGTCTGCGCGTAGGCGACGACGACGGCGGCCGACAGCGCCATCGGGTTGGCCATCGGCTGCCCGGGCTGCAGGACCCCGTACTCGGTCTCGATGCCCATCATCCGGTGCACGGTCATCGGCCCGCTCCGCTCACAGGTAGTCGCGGGTCTCCACGACCCGCGTCGGCTCGGCGCCCTCGGCCGCGCCCGAACCGCCGAGGGTGCGCATGAAGACGATGCGCTCGCCCTTCTTGCCGGCCACCCGGGCCCAGTCGTCGGGGTTGGTCGTCGAGGGCAGGTCCTCGTTCTCGCGCATCTCGGCGGCGTACCCGGCGAGCAGGTGCGCGGTGCGCAGGCCGCGCTCGCCGGTGGCGATGAGGTCCTTGATCGCCGCCTTCTTCGCGCGGTCGACGATGTTCGCCATCATCGCCCCGGAGGCGAAGTCCTTGAAGTACAGGACCTCCTTGTCGCCGCTGGCGTAGGTGACCTCGAGGAAGCGGTTGTCGTGGGTGGTCGAGTAGAGGCGCTCGACGACGGCCTCGCCCATCGCGGCCACCGCGCCGGCGGCGTCGCCGTGGCGCTCGACCTCCTCGGGGTGGATGGGGAGGTCGGGGGTGAGGTACTTGGCGAGGATCTGGCGGGCACCGTCGGCGTCGGGACGCTCGATCTTGATCTTCACGTCGAGTCGGCCGGGGCGCAGGATCGCCGGGTCGATCATGTCCTCGCGGTTGGAGGCGCCGATGATGACGACGTTCTCGAGCTTCTCCACGCCGTCGATCTCGCTGAGCAGCTGCGGCACGATCGTCGTCTCGACGTCGCTGGACACGCCGGTGCCGCGGGTGCGGAACAGGGAGTCCATCTCGTCGAAGAAGACGACGACGGGCAGCCCGAGGGCCGCCTTCTCCCGGGCACGCGCGAAGATGACGCGGATCTGGCGCTCGGTCTCCCCGACGTACTTGTTGAGGAGCTCGGGGCCCTTGACGTTGATGAAGTAGCTGCCGGGACGGTGCCCGTCACCCTGGCCCGCGGCAGTGGCCAGCGAGGTGGCCACCGCCTTGGCGATGAGGGTCTTGCCGCAGCCGGGCGGGCCGTACAGCAGGACGCCCTTGGGCGGCTTGAGGCCGTGCTCGCGGTACAGCTCGGGGTGGAGGAACGGCAGCTCGACGGCGTCACGGATCTGCTCGATCTGGGTGCCGAGCCCGCCGATGTCGCCGTAGTCGACGTCCGGTGTCTCCTCCAGGAGGAGGTCCTCGACCTCCGAGCGCTCGACGTGCTCGAGCGCGAAGCCGCTGCGCAGGTCCGCCAGCACGGTGTCCCCCACCCGCACGCCGGCAGCGGCGAGGGGCGCCGACAGACGCAGCACGCGCTCGTCGTCGGAACGGGCGACGACGAGCACGCGGGCATCGTCGACGACCTCCTTGACGGCGACGAGCTCGCCGGTGTCCTCGAAGCCGCCCGGCTGGACGGCGACGAGGGACTCGTTGAGGCGCACGTGCTGGCCGGCGCGCAGCGTGCCCAGCGGCAGCGACGGCGCGACGGCCACGCGCAGCCGGCGTCCGGAGGACAGCACCTCGAGCTCGCGCTCGGCGACGTGGACCGACAGGACGGTGGCGATGCTGGCGGGCGGGCGGGAGAGGGCGTCGAGCTGCTCCTGCAGGGTGGCGAGCTGGTCGCGGGCGCCCTGGAGCGCGGTGGCGAGCCGTTCGTTCTTTGTCGCCAGGCTGATCGCCTGCTGCTCCAGCTCGCGCACGCGGTTCGCGCGGAAGTCGTCCATCCCAGCCTCGGCCATGTCGGCCCCTTCCCTGCTCGGCACCGCCCCCACGGTAGGTCACCCACCGTGGGGACCGCAGGCGCGGGTCAGAGGGTGGGCGGCTCGGCCTCGTCCCGGCCGTCGTCCTCGGCCCGGGGGGCGTCCCCGCCGTGTCCGGTGGCGCGCAGCTGCTCGGCGCGGTCCTGGTCGCGGCGCACGCGGCGCAGCTTCTTGTCCGAGACGGTGCGCTCACCGAGGTCCTCGGCCCAGTCCTCCTCCACCGGGTAGGCACCCTTGGCGGGGCGACGCTTGCGCAGCGGCGGCGTGACACCCGGGGCCATGCGCCGTGTGGTGACGAGGAAGCCGGTGTGGCCGACCATGCGGTGGTCCGGACGCACCGCCAGGCCCTCGAGGTGCCAGCCGCGCAGGAGCGTCTCCCACGCGCGCGGCTCGGTGAACTGCTCGGTGGCCTTGGCGTCCTCGACGAAGCGGGAGAGCTGGGTGGTCGAGGCGACGTAGGCGATGAGGACGCCGCCGGGGGCGAGCGCGTCGGCCGCGACGGCGAGGTTCTCCCAGGGGGCGAGCATGTCGAGGACGATGCGGTCCACGGACCCGGGTTCGACGGCGGTCGGCAGCACCTCGGCCAGGTCGCCCACGACGACCTCCCACGCGGGGTGGTCCTCGCCGAACCAGGCACGGGCGTTGGACCGCGCGATCTCGGCGAAGTCTGCACGGCGCTCCACGGAGAGCAGCCGGCCCTGCGGTCCGACGGCCTGGAGCAGCGACATGCTCAGCGCGCCGGACCCGACTCCCGCCTCGACCACTCGCGCGCCGGGGAAGATGTCGGCCATCGCGACGATCTGCGAGGCGTCCTTGGGATAGATGACGGCGGCGCCGCGCGGCATCGACAGGACGTGGTCGGCCAGCAGCGGGCGCAGCACGAGGTACTCGACCCCGCCGGTGGTGGCGGCGACGACGCCCTCGTCGCCGCCGATGATCGCGTCGTGTCGCAGGTAGCCGCGGTGCGTCTGGAAGGTGGCCTGCGGGTCGAGGGTGATGGTGTGCAGGCGCCCCTTCGGGTCGGTCAGCTGCACCCGCTCCCCGATCATCAGAGGGCCGCGGCGGCGGGCGGGGCCGAGCGGGAGGTCGGTGGCGGGTTCGGAAGTCACGGTCGACGAGTCTACGGGCCCTACTTTCTCCCGCCGTCCGGCCCCGCGCCCGGCCGTCAGGCGGGCTGCTGCTCGGCGAAGCGGCGCCGGCTGCGCTCGCGCGCCTTGGCGGCCTCGACCTCGCGGTCCTTGGGCGGGGCGTGGGTGACGAGCGAGTCGAGCAGCTCGCGGGTGGCGGCGGCGACGTGCTCGACAGCGTGCTCGAAAGCCTCGGCGTTGGCCTGCGAGGGCTTGGTCATGCCGGCGACCTTGCGCACGTACTGCAGCGCAGCGGCGTGGACCTCGTCGTCCGCCGCGGGCGGCGCGAAGTTGTGCAGGGGACGGATGTTGCGGCACATGTCTCCAGGGTGGCACCGCGCGGGGCCGGCGGGAAGACCTCAGGCGCCCCCTCTCCCGGCCGGTCCGCCGTCCTCGTCCAGGCGCCGCACGAGACGCGGGCCGGCCACCTGCCGGTAGGAGCCGTCGAGGAGCTCGGCGACCTCCTGCCAGTCGACCTCCTCCGGGGCGACGGCGGCGAGGTCGAGGCCCACCCAGCCGAAAGGCCCGTAGTACGCGGGGACGAAGGCGCGCGGGTCCTCCTGGAGCGCGGCGAGCTCCTCCTCCCCGTCGGGGAGGACGATGAGCCCGTGGTCGTAGCGCCGCCGTGTGTCCTGCGGCCCCTTCGTGCCCCCGCCGTAGATCGCGAACATCTTGCGCGCCCGGAAGGTGGGGCGCCCGAAGGTCTCGACCTCCGTCGCGGCAGGGAAGCCGAGCGCGAGGGGGCGCAGGCGGGCCAGGTAGGGATCGTCGTCGTCGTACATCCGCGGGTGCGGCACTGTCACCACCTCCTCATGACGGGAGGGTAGGACCGGGCACCGACATCGCGGGCCGGTTCACCGCGACGCGCGGCGCAGTGCCTCCTCGAGGCGGTCGATGGACAGCAGCCCGACGACCCCGGCCGGCCCGTCGACGAGGACGACGAGGGGGCTCGTGCGGGCGGCGCGGGCGGCCGCGCCCACGCCGTCGGCGCCCGTGAGCTCGGTGACGACGCTCTCGGCCGGCAGCACCGAGGCGACGGCGGACAGCGGCGTGGTGGGACGGGCGTGCGACGGGACCTGGGCGAGGACCGAGGGGTCGACGAGGCCGCTCACCCGGCCGCCGTCGTCGAGGAGGACGACGCGCTGCTGCCCCACCGTGTCGGCCGCCGCGACGGGGGCGGAGGCGGGCAGCGCGAGGGCGGGCTCGGCGATGAGCCGCAGGTCGATGTGGGCGGCGTTGCGGCGGGCGCGGGCGAGGTTGACGGCCTGGCTCGAGGCGGTCCACAGGTAGCCGGCGAGCAGCGCCACCCACAGGACGGTGAAGATCGTCGGGCGCACGCCGACCATGAGGGGCCTGCCGATCCCGACGACGACGACGAGGACGGCGACGACGCGCCCGCCCCACCCGGCGACGCTCGTCCCGGTGAGCCGGTCCCCCGTCACCTTCCAGACGACGGCCTCGAGGATGCGGCCGCCGTCGAGCGGGTAGCCGGGGAGCAGGTTGAAGACGGCGACGACGGTGTTGCTCAGTGCGGCGATCTGCCACACGACCGAGGCGAGCGGCGAGTCGACCAGTCCGATCGCGCCCCAGGAGAGCAGCGCGAGGACGGCGTTGGCGAGGGGGCCGACGACGGAGACGAGCGCGGACGCGCCGGGGCTGCGCATGTCGGAGGTGAACTGGGTGTGCCCGCCCCACAGGGTGAGGACGTACTCGCGCGGCGGGGACCCGACGGCGTGGCCCGCCATGCCGTGGGCGAGCTCGTGGGCAAGCACGCCGATGAGCAGCATGAGCGGGACGCTCGCCGCGGCCAGGACGGTGGCGGCGGTCCCGGCGCCGGGCACCACCCGCGTGATCGTCGGTGCCACGAGGACCCCGAGGACCACGGCCATGACGAACCAGGACGGGGCGAAGACGACGGGGACTCCCCTGACGTGCCCGATCACCCAGCCCGAGGAGGTGCGCTCACCCAGCCGTGCCATTCCTGCACCTTATGTCCCCGCGCGACGTTGCCCACAGCGTGCGCGGGCCTCCCCGGCCGTGTCGGACCCCCGGCATACAGTGGCGGCATGGCAGTGAGCAGCACCGAGTCCCCCGCCCAGGCCGCCCCCGCGGCGGAGCCGGCGGAGCTGCGCCCGGTGGCCCTGTCGCCCTCGCGCGCCAAGGACTTCATGCAGTGCCCGCTGCTGTTCCGCTTCCGTCTCGTCGACCGGCTTCCCGAGCCGCCGAGTCCCGCCGCGGTCAAGGGCACCCTCGTGCACAGCGTGCTCGAGCGGCTCTACGACCTGCCCGCCGCGCGCCGGGACCCGGCCGCTGGCGTCGGGCTGCTCGCCCCCGCGTGGGAGGAGCTGCGCACCGAGCGGCCCGAGGTCGAGGAGATGTTCGGGACCCCGGAGGAGCTGCAGGCGTGGCTCGTGTCCGCGCGCGAGCTCGTCGAGCGGTACTTCCAGGTGGAGAACCCGCAGCGGCTGGAGCCGGCGGAGCGGGAGAAGCTGCTCGAGGTCGAGCTGGGCTCGGGCATCATGCTGCGCGGCTTCGTCGACCGGATGGACGTCGCACCGAACGGTGCCGTGCGGGTGGTCGACTACAAGACCGGCCGCTCCCCACGGCCGCAGTACGCCGCGGACGCCCTGTTCCAGATGCGCTTCTACGGCCTCATGCTGTGGCGCCTCACCGGCACCCCGCCGCGCCGCCTCCAGCTCGTCTACCTGGCCGACGGTCAGGTCCTTTCGCTCGACCCCACGGAGAACGAGCTGCTCGCCACGGAGGACCAGGTGGAGTCGATCTGGGCCGCCATCACCCGCGCCGCGCAGACCGGGGACTTCCGCCCGCGCGTGTCGCGGCTGTGCGACTGGTGCAGCTTCCGCGACCTGTGCCCCTCCTTCGGCGGCACGCCGCCGCAGCCGCCGCAGGAGGGCATGGACCGGCTCCTCGCCGCCGTCGGGCGCACGGCCGGGGCGGTTCCCACGGGGGTGGCGACGGCGTAGCGCCGCCTCCACGCTCGCCGGTCAGCTGACGGTCGCGGGGTCCCCGCCGATGCGCTCACCGGCGTCGAGGGCGTCGATGGCGGCGAGCTGGTCCTCGTCGAGCTCGAACCCGAAGAGGTCGATGTTCTCGCGCACCCGCTCGGGCGTGACCGACTTGGGGATGACGATGCGCCCGCGCTGCACGTGCCACCGCAGGACGACCTGGGCCGGGGTGACACCGAGCGCCGCGGCGGTCCGGGTGACCTCCGCCTTGTCCAGCGCCGCACCCTGACCGAGCGGCGAGTAGGCCTCGACGGCGATCCCGGCGCGCTCGGACGCCTCGCTCACGGCGCGGTTCTGGAAGCCGGGGTGCACCTCGACCTGGTTGACCGCCGGGACGACGTCGGCCTCCGCACGCAGGCGGTCCAGGTGCTCGGGCAGGAAGTTCGACACGCCGATGGCCCGTACCGCGCCGTCGGCCTGCAGCTTCTCCAGCACCTTCCAGGCCTCGACGTAGCGGTCCCTGCTCGGCAGCGGCCAGTGGACGAGGTAGAGGTCGACGACGTCGAGGCGCAGCGCCCGGCTGGAGGCGGCGAAGGCGGCAAGGGTCTCTCCCCGGCCGTGGTCGTCGTTGCTGAGCTTCGTCGTGACGAACACCTCCTCGCGCGGCAGGCCGACAGCACGCAGCGCGGCGCCCACGCCCTCCTCATTGCGGTACGCGGCCGCGGTGTCGATGTGCCGGTAGCCCGCCTCGAGGGCAGTCTCGACGGCGCGCTGGGTCTCCTCGACCGGCACCTGGAACACGCCGAAGCCGAGCTGCGGGATGCGGACGCCGCTGTTGAGGGTGACGACGGGAACGGTCATGGGTCCCCCTGGACTGTCGGGCGCGCGGCTCTCCGGCCGCGACGTGGCACGTCCGTCAGTGTCAGCCCGGCGAGCCTTTTCGGCATGCCGGGCCCGAATCGTGGCGCGATCCCGCCATAGAGCACCGGACATCAGCCCTGACACCCTGACCGACACGCACACCTTCCAAGCCGGTCCACCACGGATGTCGACGGGCAGTCAACGCCTCACATCTGCGCTCAAGATTCGGCGAAGCCGCTCTGGATTGTCGAGTACGTCGAGAAGGTACAGCCACCCGAGTAGCCCAAGATCGTGCGGCACTGCCCCGTCGTGAATCGCCACCATCCTTGAAACCTCGCTCCGCTGGGCCGCGCCTCCCCGGACCGTAGTGAACCCGTGAGTGGCGTCGCGCAACATATCCACATACTTTGCGGTGGCTGGGACGATACCCATAGCGGTGCCGTCTTGCCTTAACCGCACTTTTCCGTCAGCTTCGCGCAGGAAGAATCCATCTTGCAGCTTCCGAAGCGCTTCAACCCCGCGCCGCGCTGCAGGGAGCAGGAGTTCCTGTGCTGCCTGCGGGATCGACGACTGGAGTTTCCTTAATACCGCTTGCGCGTGGTCATAGTCCGCCATCTTCGAGAGAATCCACCGATTCAGGGTGGTAAGCGTATCCATCACGGTAAAGAAAGCTGGGCGGCGCGCATGCGTGTCATGATGGGCCAGGAGGATCGAGTTCACCCTTCGAAAAACCTGTTCCACACTTAGTAGGTTCTGCAAGGCAGCGATCGGCTCATACTCCCCGCCGGGCCCCTCGAACACCTGGGGGTCTGTTAGCACCGCAAATAGCGCGTCCAACCTCTCCGCCCACCAGGAAATGGCGGCGGCTGGCACTTCAGGCGATCCAAACGGGCGGAGTGCCGTAGGCGCGTCTGGCCCTACGCTTGAGAGCATCCGGAGCAGTTCATTGGGCACAGGCGCCGTTCCTGGGAGATGCTGCCCGAAAGATACAATCAACGTGCCATGCATCCGGGTGACCGTGAACCCCCATACGGCGGGACTAATCGCAGCCATCAATGGCGCAATGTATGCATCCATACCATAGACACCGTCGCCCAAGCCGCCGGACGAAGAGAAAATTCTTCGACCACTCTCGTGGTCGGCTAGAGCTTCACTTACATCACCAGCCGCGAGCCGCTCGTCGTGGCGTAATCTGACAAGTACTGATATGAGTTTCACACGGTGAACGAGCCGCCTAGATCGACTGATCGTATGCACGGCCGCATGCGGGATCGCTTCGACATAGCCAGAGCTCACGGCAGGATCGCGCAAGTTAGCGACCGCGGCCTCGCACGCAGCCGGCAATCCATCCGCTCTGGCGAGCGTGAGGTCGAGCCGGAGAAGCTGCAGGAACGTTGGCAGGTCAATCGGCTCCACGCGCTCCGGCACGAGGCCACTTTCCATCAGTTCACGGAGGATGGGCTCTTCTAACTTAGGGTCAGCGACATCGGCTAAGGAATGGAATCCCGCCTGCTTGCGACCTCGCCAATCTATAACCTCGGCCTCATTAACTAGGGAAGCACGACGACGGCGTAGATAGGCCTCTTCCGTTTGAATACGGAGGCCTTGTCCGCCGTCTCGTGCCCGCAGTCCGGCAATCTTCAAGAACTCAAGGGGCTCGCCGCCCCACAGCCACTGCGGAAGCACTGTGGTCACCATAGGACCACCTTGGCACAGGGCCGCTCCTCAAGCCCCAGTTAGCCATGGCGCGAAGGCCAGCGTGGACGGAGTGCGCGCGATGCCGCGGGCAGATCCCGACCCTTGTCGAATTCGTGCCACCTTCCTCGCCTACGGGAAGTAGGAGGTAGACAGATGGGGACTATTCCTGGACTCAGTAGGGAGTACCGCGCGAAGAAATGGAACTACCTGATGAGCGGCTCACCGACCGCGATGGTCGCGATCTCGTCCAGGGTGAGGCCTTCGAGCGTGCTCAGCATGCTGAGCCCGGACGTCGGCGCGATCTCGACCATGAGCGGTACGGCGATCGTCGCGGCGCCCGAGGCCTGCGCAGAGGCGACGCCCGGCACGGAGTCCTCGACGGCGACGCACTCGCGGATGTCGACGCCGAGCATCTCCGCCGCCTTCAGGTAGGGCTCGGGGTGGGGCTTGCTGTGGGTGACCTCGTCACCGGTGACGACGGCAGAGAAGGTGCCGGCGGGCAGGGTCTCGATGACGGCCTCGGCCATCGACCGGTAGGACATCGTGACGAGCGCGCACGGCACGCCGGCCTCGACGAGAGCAGTGAGGACCTCCCGGGCACCGGGCCGCCACGGCGGCCCGTCGGTGCGGATGTGCTGGGTGACGCGGCGGACGAGCTCCTCCGCGACCTCGTCGTCCGTGCCGGGCACACCCAGCTCCCGCAGCTTGGCCGCCGTGTGAGTGATTGGCTTGCCGACCATCGCCAGCCCCTGCTCGTGGGTCCACGTGCCGCCGTGCTCGGACGCCAGCGCGGTCTCGGTGGCGATCCAGTACGGCTCGGTGTCCACGAGGGTCCCGTCCATGTCCCACAGAACGGCGGCGGGGAGCCGCAGCGCCTTCCAGGGGCGAGCGGACGTGGCTGAGTTCGCGAGGGTCAAGCAGGTCTCCATCGGTCAGCGACGGCGCCACGTCCGACCGGTCGTCGGCGCTGCGTCGCACGGCAAATACGCGTCCAGGCTACCCGGGAGGGTGCGGTGTCCTGCCGGGGTTCGCAGACGGCCGAGCGGGCGTACGGTGAGGCCAGGACCAGCGAAGAGGCACCAATGTCCCGTTTCATCGCGGACCAGACCGTGGCCGAGCTCGGCGGGTGGGTGAGCGTCCTCACCCGCCAGAAGAAGGACCACGTCACCCTCGACCGCCTGCTCCACGACCTCCACCGCACGAGCGGGGAGGAGCAGGCCGCCGTCATCCAGCGGATCTACCGCCTCGTGTTCCCGCACGCCTTCGCCGAGGAGTCCGTCCTGTGGCCGACCCTGCGCCGGGTGCTGCCCGACGGTCACGAGCTGAGCCTTGAGGTCGAGCAGGAGCACCAGGAGGTCAACGAGCTCGTCACTCGTCTCGAGGGCATGGGCCACGGCGACCCCGAGCGCGGCGCGGTCCTCGACCGCGTCACCGTCGTCCTGCGCGACGACGTCCGCGACGAGGAGGACGTCCTCCTCCCCCGCCTGCAGCAGGCGGTGAGCGCCCGCGACCTGCGCCGGCCCGGTGTGCTGTGGGAGGTCGTGCGGCGCGTCTCCCGACCCGCGCCCACCCCGTCGTCGCGCGCCGTCCCCCGGGGAGCGTCGTCGCGGCCGTTCCGCTGTCCGTGCTCGACCGGTTGCGCGACCTCCTCGACGCCGGCGCCCGCAAGGGCCCGGAGCGCCTCGGCCCCGGGGTGCGCACGGCCGGCCGCGGGCTCACGCGCGCCGCGCACACCGTCGAGCACCTTCCGCTCATGCGCCACGGTGAGGACCCGAGCACCCGCCGCGACAGCGCCGCGTAAGGGTGCAACCCTCACGCCATCCGCCGACTCAAAGCCCGGCGTCGCGCTACGGACGGAGTGGGACCGCTAGGGCATCTCGACTCCCACTTCTAGCCCGAACGGCAGACTGAACGCCACGAACCCACCCCGGGAGCCACCAACTAGTCCTAGGCTCTCAAACATGCCGATTACATGGAGCAGACTCCACGAGTTGCTCGGCATTGATGCGAGGCCGCTTACTGCGGACGACATCGCCCGGGCAGTAGCCGCCGACCTCGAAGAGGACGAGGCCCTCGATTTCAAGGCCCAGTTGCGCTCGGATGAGCACGCCAGGGCCGAACTCGCGAAGGACGTCGCCGCGATGGCCAACAGCGGCGGCGGACTCATCGTCTTCGGGATAGGCGAGGAGGGTGCCGAAAAGCATCTGGCCGCCGCTCCTTTCGAACTCACCCCCGAGCCCGAGCAATCCATACATCAGATCCTTGCCACGCGGGTTCGACCTCTGGTTCGGCCAATAGTCGAAGCGGTTCATGTGGGCAACCAACAGGAGGGGTACCTCCTCGTCCAGGTACCAGACTCCACAAACGCCCCCCATTTCTATGAGCACAAGTCAGACCTCCGGAACGCTCCCGCCGCACCATTCCGGCACGGTTCAGGCACCGAGATCATGCGGGAGCGGGAAATCGAACGCGCGTACCTCGCGCGTTTCGCACGGCAGGGGGACCTCAACACCCGACTATCTAACCTTCTCGCCAGATCCTCCCGCAGAGCATCACCTACCTCACCACTGGGCGAAACGAACACGCGGTGGATTGCGATCGCCGTCGCACCCTATGGATCCGTGCCGCTCGCCATCGGGGACCCCGACTCGCGCATAGCGAGAGATGTGATTTTCGAAACGTCCATCATAGAGAACTCACTACAGAGCGCGGACCTGCCGTCACTCTTGGATCCCATAGCGAACGACTGCCGGAGCGGCCTCAGACGCTGGACATTCCAGTACCACCCGCCTGGGGCTAGCGCCTTCGACTCAGCCCTCCAGTTCGCCGACCTTCACTACGATGGAAGAATGCTCCTAGCCAATCCTGTGGCCCTGCCTCGCGATGGACAACCGGGCGATAGCGTTAGGGTAAGCTTGCTACAAGCCGAGAGGACAATCGGAGCGGGTGTACTTCTGGCACGGGCATGGATGCAGGCGCGCCGCATCACCGATGGTGCAGCCGTACGCGTCACGATGTGGAAGCCGGGAAATCCTGAGGCGATGACCAGTCTGCATGTCAGCGACCACAGCATGAACGGGCTGACACACGGGAATAATCCCTTGCTGGAACTCGAGGAGATCGACGCGTCCGTCCCGGCATCCAAGTCGGACGACGACCTACTGGCGACCGCGACCGAATTAGCGCTGGGATTCGCTCATCAGTTCGGCCAGCAGAAGCTCCACACACTTCGCGCCCGGACGCAGGAACTGAGCGATCGGCCTCTGCGCCCGTAGCAGCCGAGCGCCAGGCGGCCATCGGTGGCGGACGCTCGATGACCCAGCGCGCACCTCAGTTGACGAGAGCCGCGCAAAGCTCCTCGGAGCGTGCGCTCCGCGAGATAGGCTGGCTGGGTGGCCGCAGACAATGAAGACTCGCTCCCCCTCCACGAACTCTACACGTGGCAGCGCATCGTCTCAGGACTCGTCGCACTGCTGGTCGCACTAGCAGCCGCGGGGTACGTTGTATGGCCTCGCACCGCGCGCGTGGTCGCACCGCAATGCGTCGAGGGCGGCGATTGCGCCGTCACAGTCAGCGCTCCTGTTGACAGCATAATCGTGTCGGCGCTGATAATTTCGGTCGCCCTTTTTGCCCTGATGGGAATTACGGGATTCGCATGGACGCCGTCGTTTGGGAACGGCACAGGCCTGTCCGCAGTCCGCGCGCCGCAGGCGGAGAGCGTGGCGGCCATCCCCGAAGGGGTGCCAGCCAGAGCTTCCGAATTGGACGACTTTCTCCTCAATGGCGAGTCGGCTTCCGAAAGCGAGGCGGGCCCAAGACCCGGGCGAAGCGTCGACACTGACAGGGTGCACAGTCTCCTACGTACTCTCAACTCGACATCCCTCTGGAACGAAGTACCCGAGGATATGCAGAAAGTAGCCGTAGACTTCGCTGCCGAGCGGTGGGGCATTAGCGAAGCTGAGCTCCGGCAGTCACTTGTCGAGGTCGCTCACGAGGGCGGACAAGGAAACAAGCCCTATTACGTGAAGTTCGATATCGGCGAGGGGCCAAATGTAATCAAGTTGACGAAGGGTGGACGGGGTAAGTCGGGGCCGACACCGTCAGAGCACCGGTAGGCTGCACCTGGCGTACCGGAGGAATGCCGAGTTGCGCTATCTAGATTTGCGTGTGTGAGTTCTTCCTCTCTTGCTTAGCGCCCTACCGAGGCGAGGGCGAGTCCGCCATCTACTTGGTCGGAACCACCTCCATGGCGCCGCGCGCATAGGCTGAGGGGATGACCGAGCAGCCCGACCCCAGCACGGCACCCGACGAGGGCACCGAGCGCACCCCTGCCATCCTCCTCGCCGCCTTCGAGGGCTGGAACGACGCCGGCTCCTCCGCGAGCCAGACGCTGCAGGTGGTCGCCGAGGCGTGGGGCGCGCACGACGTGCACGACCTGGACCCGCAGGACTTCCACGACTTCCAGGTCAACCGCCCGATGAGCGTGCGTGACGAGGACGGCGTGCGCGTGCTCAAGTGGCCGACGACGACGATCTCGGTGGCGCGCACGCCCGTCGCCGGCCGCACGGTGGTCCTCGTCCAGGGCATCGAGCCGTCCTTCCGCTGGCTCGACTTCTGCGAGGAGATCCTCGACGTGGCCGAGGAGTGGGAGGTGGGCAGCGTCGTGAGCATCGGCGCGCTCCTCGCCGACGTCCCCCACACGCGGCCGGTGCCGTGCCAGGTGACGAGCGACGACCCCGGCGTCCAGGCGCTCCTCGGGGTGGAGAGCTCGGAGTACGAGGGGGCTGCCGGGATTGTCAGCGTCCTCGCCCAGCTCGCCCAGGAGCGCGGGATGCACGCGATGTCGCTGTGGGCCGCGGTGCCCCACTACGTCGCCCAGCCGCCCTCCCCCAAGGCCACGCTCGCCCTCCTCGGGGCCCTGGAGGAGCTCGTCGGTGAGCCCCTGCCCCTCGGCGACCTCGTCGAGGAGGCGCGCGCCTGGCAGGCGGGCGTCGACGAGCTGGCCGAGCAGGACCCCGAGGTGGCCGAGTACGTGCGCCAGCTCGAGGAGGCCAAGGACACCGCCGAGCTGCCCGAGGCCACCGGCGAGGCGATCGCCCGCGAGTTCGAGCGCTACCTGCGCCGCCGGGACAAGGGTGGGGGCACCCCTCCCCCGCCGCCCGTGCGCTGAACCTCCGCCAGCTCGGCGTTGACCACCCCGCCGGTCAGCGTGACGATGCTGCTCAGCCACAGCCACACCACCCCGGCGAGCACGAGCCCGATCGTCTGGGCCGCCGCCGTCACCGCCGCGCCCTCGACGTTCTCGCCGCCCGGCGCGCCCGGCCCCGCCACCCGCAGGTAGGCGCTGAAGCCGACCGACACGAGCACAAGGCCCACCGTGCCGACGGCCGCGCCGGGCAGGCAGCGGCGCCACGTCGTCGTGACGTTGGGCCCGTAGCGGTAGAGCACGGTGAGGTACGTCGTCGTCACCACCGCAAGGGCCGGCCACCGCAGCACCGACCACGACACCTGGAAGACGGCACCGAGCCCGAGCTGGTCGGCGATCTCCTGCCCGTCGCCCAGCAACGGACCGACGACGACGAGCGCGAGGATGACGAGCAGGGTGATGACGGCACCCAGCGCCAGGGCGATGCCCAGCGCGTACTGGCCGACGAGGCCGCGCCGCTCCGGTACCCGGTAGGCGTCGTCCAGCGCCCGGATCGCGGCCCGGAACATCCGGCTCGCGAGCCACAGCGCGACGAGCACGCTACCGACGGCGATGCCGGCGCGCTCCTCGCGGAGCAGGCCCTCGATGAGCGGGGCGAGCACGTCCGCGGCGACCTGCTCGGCGAAGACGGTGGACACGGCGTCGACGAGGGACTCCTCGATCCGCGTCACCGCCTCCGCCCCGACCAGCCGCTCGAGGAACCCGAGGCTCGCGCCGAGGGCGGTGAGGAGCGGCACGAGCGAGATGAGCCCGTAGTAGGTCATCTCCGCCGCGAGCCCCGTCACCCGGACGTCCACCGCCCGCCGCCACGACCCGACGACGACGGCGAGCAGGTTGGTCCCGCGCGGCCCGACGTGGTGCCCCTCGGCCCACTCCTCCACGCGCTCGGACACCGTGGGCCCCTCGGCCGAGCGTTCCCGCAGCCGCGTGAGCACCCGCTCGTTGACGACGGCGCCGAGCGCGACGAGGGCCGCCGTGCCGGCCGCTGCCGGGACGAGCACCCACCACCCGCCTCCGGCGATGACCAGCGGCAGACCCGCCAGCGCCGCACCGAGGAGCGCGAGGATCGTCGTCGCCGCCGTGCTCAGCCGTGCCTGGACGGCGGGGACCTGCCGTGCGAGCACCGCGCCGCCCAGCCCGACGAGGAGGACGGCGACGGGGAGCACGGGATCAGGGGTGGACGGCCACGCCGAGGAGGGCGTCAACCGTCCGGGCGGCGAGCACGGGGCCGCGCTCGGGCTCGGTCCGCGCGGCACCGTCGTCGTGCTCGGAGGCCGCCACCCACGCGTCGACGGCGTGGAGGGCGCTGGGGGCGTCGAGGTCGCCTGCGAGGGCAGTGCGGACCTGCTCGAGCATGCCGGTGGCGTCGAAGCCGCGCTCGGCGGTCATCGCGCGGCGCCACAGCGCCAGGCGCTCAGTGGCGGTCTCGAGCTGGGCGGGGGTGTACTCCCAGTCCTCGCGGTAGTGGTGGGAGAGCATGACCAGGCGCACGGCCATCGGGTCGACGCCCGAGGCGACGAGCTGGGAGACGAGCACGAGGTTGCCCAGCGACTTGCTGATCTTGGCGCCGTCGTAGGCCACCATGCCACCGTGCGCGTGGACGCCCACGGCGCTGTCGCGGCCGGTGAGCATGCGCAGGTGGGACTCGCTGCAGGCGTGGTGCGGGAAGACGAGGTCGCTGCCGCCGGCCTGGACCTCGACGGGCACGCCGAGGAACTCCCGGACGATGCTCGCGCACTCGATGTGCCAGCCGGGGCGCCCGGACCCGAGGCTCCCGCCGTCCCACTGCGGCTCACCCGGGCGGGCGGTGCGCCACAGCAGCGGGTCGAGGGCCTGGCGCTTGCCGGCGCGGTCGGGGTCACCGCCGCGCTCGGCGAAGAACTCGGCCATCTCGGCCGCGCCCAGGCCGCTCTCGGTGGCGAAGTGCGGGTCCGCGGCGGTGTCGGCGTAGACGTCCCCGACGCCGTGGCCCTGGGCGTCGGGCTCCTCCACGCGGTAGGCGGCGCCGCTCGCGAGCAGCTCCTCCACGGCGTCGACGACGAGCGGGATCGTCTCGACCGCCCCCACGTAGTGCGCCGGGGGCACGACGCGCAGCGCCGTCATGTCCCCGCGGAAGAGCTCGGTCTGCTCGGCGGCCAGGTCGCGCCAGTCGACGCCGGTGAGGGTCGCCCGCTCGAGCAGGGGGTCGTCGACATCGGTGACGTTCTGGACGTACTGCACCTCGCGGCCGGAGTCGCGCCAGGCGCGGACGAGCAGGTCGAAGGCGAGGTAGGTGTTGGCGTGCCCCAGGTGGGTGGAGTCGTAGGGGGTGATCCCGCAGACGTAGAGGCTTGCGGGACCTTCCGCGGCCGTCGCGACGAGCCCGCCGCTGCCGGAGTCGGTGAGGTGGACCTGGTGGCCACGTCCGGGGAGCTGGGGAAGGTCAGGGGCGGGCCAGGAGTGCACGAGGGGCAGCCTAACCGTCAGCGCGCGGCGGCCACGACTCGGACGAGGTTGCGCCACGGGTCCTCGACCTCGAGGGTGCGACCGTCGTCACGGAACGCCCACCCGCGGGTGCGCAGCCGGTCGGTGAGGGCGCCGATCTCCTCGGCGTCGGGCACGACGATGTCGACGACGCCGAGCCCCAGTGCGGGCACGCGCGGGCCGGCGCCCGCGCTGTTCCACGTGTTCATCGCCATGTGGTGGTGGTAGCCGCCGGCGGAGACGAACAGCGCGCTCGGCATCTCGAAGGTCGCCTCGAAGCCGAGGGTGTCGACGTAGAACCGGCGCGCCGTCGTCGTGTCCCCCACCTGGAGGTGCACGTGCCCCACGACGGCGGGGTCGGTCGTCGCCGTGGCCAGGCGGCCCGTGTCGAGGTGCTCGCCGAGGTAGGCGTTGGGGTCCAGGCCGATCGTGTCCATCGCCACCTGGCCGTCGGTCCAGCGCCACGTGTCGCGGGGGCGGTCGAGGTAGAGCTCGATGCCGTTGCCCTCGGGGTCGGTGAAGTAGAAGGCCTCGGACACGAGGTGGTCCGAGCTCCCGACGAAGCTCTGCGGCGCCAGGCGCGCGAGGGAGGCGACGGCGGAGGCCAGGGCCGCGGCGTCCTCGAAGAGGATCGCGGTGTGGAACAGGCCGGCGTCGCGCCGGCTGCCGCGCGGCAGGCTCGGGTCGTGGCGCAGCACGACGAGGGGGCGAGAGCCGCGGCCGAGCACGGTCTCGTCGCCCTCGGCGCTCAGCACCGTCAGGGCCAGGCCCTCGACGTAGTAGCGGGTGAGCAGGTCGAGGTCACCCACGAGGAGGGTGACCGGCCCCATCTCGGTGTCGGCGGCGAGCAGGTCGCGGTTGGCGGCGGCACGCGTGTTGGTGCCGGGAAGGGAGGGCGTCGCGGTGTTCGTCATGCCCCCATCATAGTTGATGCGTCAACTATGGGCGGGAGAGCTCGATCACGTCGCCGTCCGAGCCCCTACTCGGCGCCGGCCGCAGCCCCCAGCGGGTCGAGGACGCCGGCGGCCACGCCCGCGACGACGAGCACCGCCAGGACGATCCGGTAGATCACGAAGGGCATGTAGGAGTACGTCGAGACGATCTTGAGGAAGGCGATGATGACGAGGAAGCCGACACCGAAGGCGACGACGGTCGCGATCGCCGTCGCCCCCGCGCCGGGTGCGTCCGGGGCGGGGTCCGCGCCCAGCAGCTGGTAGAAGCCCGAGCCGAAGACGGCGGGGATCGCCAGGAGGAAGGAGTACCGCGCCGCCGCCTCACGCGTGTATCCGAGCAGCAGTCCCATGGTGATCGTCCCTCCGGAGCGCGAGACGCCAGGGACGAGGGCGAGGGACTGGGCGAGGCCGAAGAGGAGGCCGTCGCGCAGCGTGAGCTCGCGCAGCTCCTTGCGCTTGCGGCCCAGGCGGTCCGCGACGCCGAGGAGGATCGCGAAGCCGGCGAGCATCGCGGCGGTGATGTACAGGTGGCGCAGCGAGGTCTCGATCGCGTCCTGGAAGAGCAGGCCGAAGACGACGATCGGCACCGAGCCGATGATGATGTACCAGCCCATCCGGGCGTCGGGGTCCTCCTTCGGCACCGTGCCCCGCCACGGCCCCACCGGCAGGGCTCCGAACCAGGCGCGGATGATGCGCCAGATGTCCTTGCGGAAGTAGATGAGCACCGCCGTCTCGGTGCCGAGCTGGGTGATCGCCGTGAAGGCCGCCCCGGGGTCACCCCCACCGGGCAGCAGGTCCCCCACGATGCGCAGGTGCGCACTGGAGGAGATCGGGAGGAACTCCGTGAGTCCCTGGACCACGCCGAGCACGATTGCTTCCCACCACGTCACGAGGGATCACCTTACGTGGCGCGCCCGCCGGTAGCGTGAGCGCCATGGAACTTCGCAGGGCCGGGCGCAGCGGGCTGCTCGTGTCGTCACTCGGGCTGGGCACGATGACCTGGGGGCGGGACACCGACGAGCACGAGGCGGCCGAGCAGCTCTCGCTCTTCCTCGACGCCGGCGGCACCCTCGTCGACACGGCCGCCTCCTACGGCGACGGCGCGGCCGAGGCCCTGCTCGGCAGCCTCCTCGCCGAGGTGGACCGCCGCGACGTCGTGCTCTGCTCCAAGGCGGGCGTGCGCCGCACCTCCAGCGGCCACCGGCTGGACGCCTCGCGTGCCACGCTCCTCGACACCCTCGACGAGTCGCTCGCCGCCCTCGGCACCGACCACCTCGACCTGTGGCTCGTCCAGTCCCACGACCCCGAGGTCCCGCCGGAGGAGACGCTCTCGGCGCTGCGGCACGCCGTGGCGACCGGGCGTACGCGGTACGCCGGCCTGTCCAACCACCCGGCCTGGTACCTCGGGTACGCCGCGGCGAACCTCGACGCGGACGCGACCGGCCTGACCGCCGTCGAGGTCGAGTACTCGCTGCTCGAGCGCAGCATCGAGCACGAGGTGCTGCCGGGCGCGCAGGCGCTGGGCGCGGGCGTCCTCGCGTGGTCGCCGCTGGGCCGCGGT
The DNA here is from genome assembly GCF_900116375.1 of Georgenia satyanarayanai. Taxonomy (GTDB): domain Bacteria; phylum Actinomycetota; class Actinomycetes; order Actinomycetales; family Actinomycetaceae; genus Oceanitalea; species Oceanitalea nanhaiensis. Next base: position 24,604 of record NZ_UETB01000010.1, read on the forward strand.
GTGCTCACCGGCAAGTACCGCAGCACCGTCCCGGCGGACTCCCGGGCGGCGTCGCCCCACCTGCGCGGCTTCGTCGAGCCCTACCTCACCGACCGCTCGCGCGGAGTCGTCGAGGCGGTCGCGACGGCGGCCGACGGGCTCGGCCGCACCCCGTTGGAGGTCGCCCTCGCCTGGGTGCGTGACGCGCCGGGCGTGAGCTCGGCGATCGTCGGGGCCCGCACGGCCACGCAGCTGCGCGGCGTGCTCGCGGGCAGCGACCTCGAGCTGCCCGGCGCGATCCGCCGGGCGCTGGACGACGTCAGCGCCGAGTGAGGCCTACTCCTCCTCCTCGTCGAGGCTGAAGTCCTCGAGGTCGTCGTCCTCGTCGAGATCGTCGTCGTCGTCGCCGTAGGCCTCGAGGGGCACCTCGACCTGGTAGGCGGTGTAGAGGGCGTCGTCGTAGGTGAAGAACGCGTCCTCCACCGTGGCGGCGGCGTCGTCGATGGCGGGGGACTCGGGGTCCTGCGCACTGCTGGCGAGCTCGAAGTGCGCTTCGAGCGCGGCGATGAAGCGATCCAGAGCGGCGCGCGGGTCGATTGACATGGGATGACCGTATCGCGCCTGGTAGGAATGGGCACAGCCCGTCCGGGCAGCGGTGGCGATGGGAGACAATGGGTCACGACATGGTCTGGTACACCCCTGAAACTTCGCCCCGTCCCGATGTCCGCAGCTCCTCCCAGTACGAGTTCCGCGTGCTGTCGCTGCCGCCGACGGCCAGCCGCTCGCAGGTGCGGCAGCTCCTCACCGAGGAGGCCGAGTACGGCCGCTGGGAGCTGGCTCGCACCCGTCTCTACATGGGGGGCAGCCGCAAGGTATGGCTGCGCCGCAAGATCATCAAGGTCCGTAGCACCCTGTAGACCGGGTCAGGCGGTGCGCAGCAGCCGCTCGAGCACGCGCACCCCGAAGCGCAGGGCGTCCACCGGCACGCGCTCGTCGACGCCGTGGAACATGCCCGCGAAGTCGAGCTCGGCCGGGAGCTGCAGCGGTGCGAAACCGTAGCCGGTGATGCCCAGGCGCGCGAGGGACTTGTTGTCGGTGCCGCCGGAGAGCATGTAGGGCAGGACGACGGCGCCCGGGTCCTCGGCGTCGATCGCGGCGACCATGTGGTCCACGAGCTCGCCCTCGAAGGGCACCTCCAGGGCACGGTCGGTGTGGATCGGCTCGATCCGCACGCCCGGCCCGGCGAGCCCGTCGAGCGTGGCGCGGACCGACTCCTCCTCCCCCGGCAGGAAGCGCACGTCGAGGGCGGCCTCCGCGCTGCCGGGGATGACGTTGGCCTTGTACCCGGCGCTCAGCTGGGTGGGGTTCGCACCGGTGCGCAGGGTGGCCCCGACGAACTTCTGCGCCGGCCGCAGGGCGCGGACGAGGCGGTCGATGCCCTCGGGGTCCTGCGGGTCGAAGGTGGTGCCGGTGAGGTCGGCGACTCCGCTGAGCAGCTGGCGCACGGTGCCGGTGAGGTGCAGCGGCCAGGAGTGCGCGCCGATCCGCGCGACGGCCCCGGCGAGCCGGGTGACGGCGTTGTCGGTGTTGACCTGGGAGCCGTGCCCGGCGGTGCCCTCGGCGAGCAGCCGCAGCCAGGCGATCCCCTTCTCGGCAGTCTGGAGGAGGTAGACGCGGCGGCCGTCGACCTCCACCGAGTAACCGCCGACCTCGCTGATCGCCTCGGTGGCCCCCTCGAAGAGCTCGGGGCGGTGGTCGACGAGCCAACGGGCGCCCTTGGCACCGCCCGCCTCCTCGTCGGCGAAGAGGGCGACGACGACGTCGCGCCGCGGCCGCCAGCCGGTGCGGGCCATGTCGCGGACGACCGCGAGGATCATCGCGTCCATGTCCTTCATGTCCACCGCGCCGCGGCCCCAGATCATGCCGTCGCGCACCTCGGCGCCGAAGGGGTCCACCTGCCAGTCCTCGGCCTGCGCCGGGACGACGTCGGTGTGGCCGTGGAGGACGAGCGCCGGCAGGGAGGGGTCGGTGCCCGCGATGCGCAGCACCACCGAGGCACGGCCGGGCTCGGACTCGATGAGCTCCGGCTCCCAGCCGACCTCGGCGAGCAGCTCCGCGACGTACTCCGCGGCCTTGCGCTCCCCCGGGCCCGAGCCGTCGCCGTAGTTGGACGTGTCGATCCGGATGAGCTGCCGGCAGATCTCGACGACCTCGTCAGTGGGAGCGGACGTGGGCTGCGAAGCGGGATGGGCCATGCACGCGACCCTAGCGCGGGCTCCCGAACCCTCCCCTCTCGCGCCGACAGCTGAGTTGTTACGGGGAAGAACTCAGCTGTCGGCGCAGGAGGGGCACGTCAGCTCGACAGCCCCCTGCCCGCGTGGTGCGCCGCGCACCGCGAAGCAGCGGGCCGACCGCGCCGAGCTCCCGCTCGACGCCTCGTTCACGTGGTGTTGATGTCGTAGGCGCTGCCGGCGGTCTCGGCCTCGTCCTCGAGAGCTGCCCAGGGACCGGCCTCCCGGTCGAGGACGTCGAGAAGGTAGGCGGAGACGGCGTCCGCGACGAACGCCACGCGCGCGGGATCCTCGTCCGTGGTCTCGGCGACCTTCTCGCCCGCGACGCCGCCGAACGTGTGCTCGGCCTCGGCGATGGTGAGCAGCCTCTTGGGTGCGGGGCTCAGGTGGTAGGCATCGGTGAACCAGTCGGGCCCGCGCGTGGACATGGCGGACTGGTCCCTGCCTCCTGCGACGATGAGCGCGGGGGTGGTCATGGTCGAGTAGTCCGGGCGCATGAAGGGCAGGTGCTCCCGCGCGAACGCGGTGAGCGAGTCCCCGGTCCCGGTCGTCCCGATCAGCACACCCGCCGCAGCCGCCGGGTGGATGAAGCTCTCCCCGGGGTTGCCGTCGGCGTCGAGCACGCCGGCACCGAGAATGGCCCCCGCGGTCTGTCCGCCCCACGAGTGCCCGACGACGGCGACCCGATCGCGGTCGACGCGGGCGGTGACGGGGGCGGCTCGGTCGAGGACGTCGTCGAGGCCGTCCAGGACGGCGTGCAGGTCGGCGATCCGGGTCCGCCAGATGCTGGCGAAGCGTGGGTCGTCGATGCCGATGCCGTGGCGCCGCGAGTCGAGGTGCGTGGGCTGCACGACGATGAACCCGGCCGCCGCCCATCGGTCGACGAGCGGGCCGTACCCGTCGAGCGACCACGCGTTCCCGTGCGAGAAGACGATCACCGGGAGCTGTCCGCCGGAGACCGGTGCGGTGACCTTGACCTCGAGGTCGACGCCTCGCCCGGTGGTCGGCACGGGGACGGGCTTGACGGAGACGATCTGTACGGGCTGGTCGGGCATGGTGCGGCTTCCTTCCCTGGAGGCATCTGCCATAATTGGCGGAACGCTGTTCCGTCACTGTAGCGGAACATTGTTCCGCGAACAAGGAGGACGTATGGCGGAGCCGATCGGAGCGCGCCAGGCCGCCATGGAGCGCAACCGCGCCGCGCTGCTGAGCGCGGCGTCGGCCGTGTTCCTGGAGCAGGGGGTGCAGGCACCCATCCGCGACATCGCGCGGCGTGCCGACGTCGGCGTGGGGACTGTCTACCGGCACTTCCCCACGCGGGCCGAGCTGGTCACCGCCGTCTACCGTCACCAGCTCGACGAGTGCGCGGCACTCGCCCCGACGCTCCTGGAGGAGCCGGTCGCTCCGACGGAAGCGCTGGCGCGATGGATCGACGCATTCGTGGAGTTCCTCGTCACCAAGCACGGGCTCGGCGTCGCGCTGCAGTCCGAGGACCCGAGCCTCCTCAGCCTGCACACCCTGATGCTCGACACGCTCGTGCCCGCCTGCACCTCGCTCCTCGATGCGGGCGTGGCCGCCGGCGAGATCGACCCCGGCGTCACCGCCCACACGCTGATGCGCGCCGTCGGCAACCTGTGCATCCTCGGACCGAGCTACCGCCGCGCCGAGGCCCAGGACATGGTCGCCCGCCTGCTGATTGGCTGCCGTGCACGCGTGGACGATCGGACCGACGCACCGCTGTCCCGTCAGGGAGCACCGCAGGACGCGTGACCGGGCCGGCTGAGCCACATCGACGTGTGGACGGTCGGCCGCGCTCCCGGCGGTGCCGCCCTCGACGCGAGGGCGCACCGCCGGGCCGAGGGGTCGGGGTTACCCGGCGGTGAGGCCGCGGCGTTCCAGCAGGGGCTGGATGTCGGAGTCGCGGCCGCGGAGCTCGCGGTAGAAGCTCAACGGATCGGCGCTGTGGCCGCGCGAGAGGAGCACCTCGCGGAACCGCTGCCCGGCGGCGCGACCCGGCCGGCCGTCGTCGTCCGTCGGTGCGTCCGTCTCGAACCACCGGACCGTGTCGGCGTCGAGGACCTCGCTCCAGATGTAGGAGTAGTAGCCCGCGTCGTAGCCGCCGCCGAAGGTGTGGTTGAAGTACGTCGAGCGGTAGCGCGGCGGTACGAGGCGCACCGACGCGCCGGCACGCTCCAGCGCCCGGGCGGAGAAGGCCTCGACCTCCTCGCGGTCGGTGGGGACCTCCTCGGGGGTCACCTGGTGCCAGGCCTGGTCCAGGAGCGCGGCGCCGAGGTACTCGGTGGTCGCGAAGCCCTCGCCGTACTGGGCGGAGGCGAGCAGCGCGTCGAGCAGCTCGGTGGGCATGGGCTCGCCGGTCTGGTGGTGGCGGGCGTAGCGGGCGAGGACCTCGGGGTCGCGTGCCCACATCTCGTTGACCTGCGAGGGGTACTCGACGAAGTCGCGGGGCACGTTGGCGCCGGACAGGGAGGGGTGGTGGACGTTCGAGAACAGGCCGTGCAGGGCGTGGCCGAACTCGTGGAACGCCGTGATGACCTCGTCCCAGGTGAGCAGGGTGGGCTCCCCCGGCGCGGGGCGGGTGATGTTGAGGTTGTTGACGACGACGGGACGCTGGCCGAGCAGGTGGGACTGGTCGACGAGGTTGTGCATCCACGCCCCGCCGCGCTTGCCCTCGCGGGCGTAGTAGTCACCGACGAACAGGCCGAGCGGGCTGCCGTCCTCCTCGCTGACCTCCCACACGCGCACGCCGTCGGCGTAGCCGGCCAGCTCGGGCCGCTCGGTGAGCGTGATGCCGAAGAGCCGGTGCGCAGCGTGGAAGACGCCGTCGCGCAGGACGCGCTCGAGCTCGAGGTAGGGACGGAGGACGGAGTCGTCGAGGCTGAAGCGCTCCTGGCGGACCTTCTCCGCGAGGAACGACCAGTCCCACGGCTCGACGGGGGCGCCGTGCGCCTCGGCCAGGTCCTCGGCCTCGGCCGCGGCGTTGGCGACGGCGGGCGGGGCGAGGCGCCCGAGCATCTCGTTGACGGCGGCGGTGGTACCGGCGGTGCCGTCCTCGGCGACGTAGGCGGCGTGGTGCTCGTAGCCGAGCAGCCGGGCGCGCTCGGCCCGGAGGCGGGCGATCTCCAGGAGCGTGGCGCGGGTGTCGCTGGCCTCGTCGCCGCCGGTCCCCCGCTGCACGGAGGCGGTGAGGAGCTCCTCCCGCAGCGTGCGGTCCTCGAGCTGGGCGAGGAGCGCCTGCTGGGTCGGCAGCTGGAGGGTGATGAGGTGACCGTCGCGGCCGCGGTCGGCGGCGGCCTGGGCGAGCCCGGCGACGGTGCCCTCGTCCAGCCCGGCGAGCCGGGTGGCGTCGGTGACGTGGACGGCGCCCGCGTCCATCGCCTTGACCACGCGCTGGGAGAACTCCGTCTCCAGGGTGGTGAGGCGGGAGTTGAGCTCGCGCAGCCGAGCCTGGCTCTCGTCGTCGAGCTGGACGCCGGCGCGGACGAAGTCCTTGCGGTAGGTGCGCAGCAGCCAGGCGGTCTCGGGGTCGAGGTCCTGCCCGGCGAGCGCCTCGAGCCGGTCGAAGATCCGGCGGTCGAGGTACAGGGCGTCCCAGTGCGCCGACTGGAGCGGGGCGAGCTCGGCCTCGAGCTCGCGCAACTCGTCGTCCGCGCAGGAGGAGACGAGGGTGCTGAGGACCGGTCCCACCCGGCGCAGCAGGGAGCCGGAGCGCTCGAGCGCCTCGAGGGTGTTGGCGACGTCCGGCTCGGCCGGGTCCGTGGCGATGGCCTCCCACTCGGCCCGCTGCTCCGCGAGGCCGGCGAGCGTGGCGGGGCGCAGGTGCTCGTGGCGGACGGCGGAGAAGTCCGGGAGCTCGTAGGGCAGGTGCGAGGGGCGCGCGAAGGGGTTGTCCGCGGCGAGGGTGGTGTCGGTCATGGGGTCATTGTCTCCCTGCCCGCAGGCCCCGTGGGCTGCAGGAGGAAGTCGCAGCGACCGGCGCCGGTCGCCAGGGTGCCGGACCGGGAGAAGCGCACGCTGCGCGGCATCTGCTCGTAGACCACCTGATCGCCGTAGCAGAAGACTCCCGTCAGCTCGGGGGCGCCGTAGTGACGCAGCACCCGCAGGTAGAAGCAGGTGGTGACGTCGAACCGCAGGCCGTGGGCGTCGTCCTGGCTCCATCCGATGGTGAAGCCCGCCGGCGGGAACGCGCGCGGGACCAGCCACCGCGTCAGGCGGCGCATCCGCGCGAAGGGCACGCCCACCCGGTCGAGGACACCGACGACGCGCAGGACCGGGAGCAGCTGCGCCGTCATGAGGTCCCGGACCTCGGCCCTGGCCACCGCAGCGTCACCGTGCTCACGGCTCAGCACCCGGTAGGCCGCCAGGTCCGGGAGGATCGCCTGGCGGACGTGGAAGCGCAGCGCCCGGTTCTCCTCGCCCCACGGTGGGCGCGCGGCGACGAGAACGGAGTACTCGGCGTCGACCGCGCGGGCGAGGTCGCGTCCCCGCGCGCCGTACCGGGAGACGAGGGCGCGGCGCCACCAACGGCGTCGTGGCACATGGCCGGGTGCGGGCACCGGGACACTCCCCCCGACCGAAGGGACGCCGGCCGCGGACAGTGCGGCCGTCTGCGGACCAGGCTACGCACCGCCGGCGGATCCCGGTACTGCCGGCGGGCGGGCCGTGATCGGGGCGGGGCGCAGCGTCCGCGCCCGGGACCCGCCGGTCACGGGGTCGCCGCGCCCCCACCCGCAGTGCCGTCCGCCGCCCACCGCGCGAGGACACCGGCCACGTCCGGGGGCCGGTAGCCGGGCGCCTTGAGGACCTTGCCGTCCTCGCGGAGCAGCGGCCGGCCGTCGGCACCGAGCTTGGACAGGTTGGCCGCGTGCACCTCGGCGAGCACCTCCGGCAGCGGGACCGCGCACTCCTGCGCCATGCCGTACAGGACGTAGACGAGGTCGGCCAGGGCGTCGGCAGCCGCCACGGTGTCGCGGGCGCCGTCGTCGGCGGCGACGGCGCGGGTGAAGGCTCCCTCCATCTCCTGCCCCGCCGCGGCGCCGTAGACCGCGGTGACGAGCTCCGCGAGCTCCTCGGCGACGAGCGCCATGCGCAGGTGGACGCGGTCGCGGTCGACCGACGGTGCGTCCTTGGCCACCGGGACACCGAAGTGCTCGTGGAACTGGCGCACGAGGGCCTCCGGGTCGCGCGCGTCGGCGGGCACGACGCCGGCGACCGGCCCGTCCCACGGGTGGGCCGGCTCGCGCGGGTCCTCACGCAGGAGCGTGCCGATCCACTGGTCCACACGGCGCTCACCGTGCACGCCCATCCCCCGCACCTGTCCCTCGCGGCGGAAGCCGTGGCGCCACGCGACCCGCCAGGACGCCCAGTTGCCGACGTCGGCGCGCCACTCCACGCGCTCCATCCCGAGCGGGCCGAAGGCGGTGTCGAGCACGAGCCCGACGGCGCGGTGCATGAGCCCCAGACCACGGGCCTCCGGGGCGAGCCAGTAGCCGATCTCCCCCGACCCGTCGGCCCGCGAGACACCGACCATCCCCACCAGTCGCCCGCCCTGGCGCAGCGCCCAGGTGAGGTTGTCCCCGCGCTCCCACCCGTCGGCGACGAAGCTGCCGATGAAGCCCACCGCGTGCTCGCGCCGGTAGGGCGAGGGCACGGTGGTCCAGCGCTGGACCACCGGGTCCTGGCAGACCTCGGTGACGCGGTCGACGTCGGCGAGGGTGGGGCTCTCGAGGACGAGGTCACCGTCGTCCAGGGCGAAGGGTTCCATGACACCGCACGTTACCGACCGGGTGTCGGTGCCGAGGTCTACCGTCCGGACATGAGCAGACACCACCGCATCGACTACATCGAGATCCCGGTCCACGACCTCGCCGTGGCGCAGAGGTTCTACGGCGCGGCCTTCGGCTGGGAGTTCACCGACTACGGCCCCGCGTACAGCGGCATCCGCGGCGGGGAGGGCCGGGAGATGGGCGGTCTCGTGCTGTCCGAGGACGTCCGCCCGGGTGGGCCGCTCGTCATCCTCTACAGCGAGGACCTCGAGGCGAGCGTCGCGGCGGTGGAGCACGCCGGCGGGCGCGTCGTCGCGTCGCCGTACACCTTCCCGGGCGGACGCCGTTTCGAGCTGGAGGACCCGAGCGGGCACCGCCTCGCGGTGTGGACCCCCGCCGACTGAGTCGGGACCGGCCGCACCGGATGCGACCCGGCAGCGCTGGCCGAAGGATGGGGGCATGGACATCGACACCCAGGCAATGAAGGACTTCCCGGAGCAGAGCCAGCCCTGGCCGGGCCGGACCGACCGGCTCGACCCCGTGCCCGACCACGGCGAGACCAGCTACGTGGGTCGCGGCCGCCTCGAGGGCAAGCGTGCCCTCATCACCGGCGGCGACTCCGGCATCGGCCGGGCCACCGCGATCGCCTTCGCCAAGGAGGGCGCCGACGTCGCGATCTCCTACCTCGAGGTCGAGCAGGAGGACGCCGAGGAGACGAGGAAGCACGTCGAGGCCGCCGGCCGCCGCTGCCTCCTCCTCCCCACCGACCAGCGCACCGAGGAGGCGAACATCGCCCTGGCCCGGGCCGCCGTCGAGGGGCTCGGCGGGATCGACGTCCTCGTCAACAACGCTGGCTACCAGATGGCCCAGGACTCCCTCGCGGACATCAGCGACGAGCAGCTGCGCCAGACCTACGAGACGAACATCTTCTCGATCTTCTGGCTGACCAAGGCGCTGCTCGACGACCTCGAGCCGGGCGCGAGCGTCATCAACTGCACCTCGATCCAGGCCTTCCAGCCCTCGGAGACGCTGCTCGACTACGCCTCGACGAAGGCCGCGATCAACAACTTCACCGTCAACCTCGCCGCCGAGCTCGGCCCCCGGGGCATCCGCGTCAACGCCGTGGCGCCCGGCCCGATCTGGACGCCGCTCCAGCCGGCCACCAAGCCCGCGGAGTCCCTGCCGGAGTTCGGCAAGAACGCCCCGCTCGGCCGGGCCGGCCACCCGATCGAGGTCGCCACGGCCTTCGTCTACCTCGCCACCGACGACGCGAGCTACGTCTCCGGGACCGTCCTGGGCGTCACGGGCGGCAAGCCCGTCTTCTGAGATGACCCGCACCGCGAGGACGACGACGGCGGGCCTGCTCGCCGTCGTCGTCCTCACCGCGTGCGGGGGTGGCGAGGAGGCCAAGGAGCAGGCGTCCGTCCCGAGCCCGACGACGACGGCGCCCGCTCCCGAGCCGACGACGACGACGACCGAGCCCGTCCCTCAGGAGCCGGAGGTGCTGGCCACCGGCCTCGACGTCCCGTGGGGCGTGGCGTTCCTGCCCGACGGCACGGCCCTGGTGACCGAACGCGACACCGCCCGGGTGCTCGAGCTCGTCCCGGGCGAGGAGCCGCGCGAGCTCGCGACCGTGCCCGGGGTGGCCGCGGAGAACGAGACGGGGCTGCTGGGGATCGCCGTCTCGCCGGACTTCGCCGACAACGGCCGCGTCTTCGTCTACCTCACCACCGGGTCGGACAACCGGGTGCTGCGGATGGTGCACGACGGCGAGCGGCTCGTGCCCGACGCCGTCGTCCTCGAGGGCATCCCGCGCGAGACCTACCACTCGGGCGGGCGCATCCACTTCGGCCCGGACGGCTACCTCTACGTCGCCACCGGGGACGCCGCCGTCCCGTCGACGTCGCAGGACCCGGACTCGCTCGGCGGGAAGATCCTGCGGGTCGACGAGGACGGCGCGCCGGCCCCCGGCAACCCGGACGCGGGCTCGCCGGTGTGGTCGCTGGGGCACCGCAACGTCCAGGGCCTGGGCTGGGACGCCGAGGGGCGGATGTTCGCCTCGGAGTTCGGGCAGGACACGTGGGACGAGCTCAACCTCGTCGAGGCGGGTGCCAACTACGGATGGCCCGAGGTGGAGGGCACCGCCGAGACCGCCGACTACGCGGACCCGCTCGTCACCTGGCGCCCGGCGGACGCCTCCCCCAGCGGCATCGCCGTGACCGACGACGCCGTGTACGTGGCGGCGCTGCGCGGACAGTCCCTGTGGCGGGTGGCGCTGGCGCCGGACGGCGGCACCGGCGAGCCGCAGCGCCTCCTCGAGGGAGAGTACGGACGCCTGCGGACGGTGACGGTCGCGCCGGACGGGCGGCTGTGGCTGGTCACGTCCAACACCTTCCGCGGGGAGCCGGGCGCGCAGGACGACCGCGTCGTCGCCGTCGCCGAGGAGTGGCTGGCGTCCCGGGGGTGACTATGGTGGCGCGGTGGACCGGCACCTGGCGCAGGCGCGCAGCGACCTCGAGCGGCTCGTCGCGAGGGGCGCCGCCGGTGAGCTGGCACAGCCGCCGGAGGTGCACCGGGTCGACGCCCAGGCGCGCGCGGAGTACCGGCCGGCGGCCGTGCTCCTCCTCCTCACCCCGACCGCCGCGCGGCCGGACGTCTTCCCCGGCCTCGACCTCTACCTCGTGCAGCGCTCCCCGCTGCTGCGCCACCACCCCGGGCAGATCGCGCTGCCCGGTGGGCGCGCCGACGCGGGCGACACCGGGCCTGCCGCCACCGCGCTGCGCGAGGCGCACGAGGAGATCGGCCTGGTGCCCGGGCGCGTCGACGTCATCGGCACGCTGCCCGAGGTGGCCGTGCCGATCAGCCGCTTCCTCGTCACGCCCGTGGTCGGCTGGGCGGCCGACCCGGGCGACCTCGCGCGCGTGGAGGCGGGCGAGGTGCTTCACACGCTGCGGCTGCCGGTCAGCGACCTCCTCGACCCCGCCGGGCGCTCCACGGTGACGATCCACGGCCACGGCAGCGCCGGCTTCGCGGTGCAGGGCGGCTGGGTGTGGGGCTTCACCGGGAACCTGCTCGACGGCGTCTTCGACGAGCTCGGGTGGACGCGTCCGTGGGACCGCTCGCGGGAGTACGCCATGTCGATGGCCGAGGCGCGGGGCGACACCCTGCCGCCGGCGACGCCGGAGGGCTGAGCTCAGCGCACGAACCGCGGACCGGCGGCCGGGTCCGCGCGGGCGGCGAGGGCGTCGGCGATGCGCGTGGCCGACGACGGCGCGAGCGCCTGCGGCAGCGTGTCCAGGGGGAACCAGCCCACCTCGAGGGACTCGTCGTCGGCGACGCGCGCCTGCCCGGACACGTACTCGCACAGGAAGGCGAGCGAGAGGTACTGCGCCTGGTCCCCGTTGGGATAGGTGACGACGTCGCCGCTGTCGACCGACGCGAGCGCGAGGACGCGGGCGACGACGCCCGTCTCCTCGAGCACCTCGCGCACGGCGGCGCGGGCGGGCTGCTCGCCGGGGTCGAGGATGCCGCTGATCGCCGCCCACATCCCGTTGTCGGCGCGGCGGCCGAGGAGCACCTGGTCGCCGTCGAGGACGACGGCGGTCACGCCGGAGAGCCACAGCGGCGCCGTCCCGACGTGGGCACGCAGGGCGGTGACGAACTCCGGGACCGGCATCAGGCCAGTGTGCCAGCCCTCAGAACAGGGCCGCCTGCATGACGGCGTCCGGGGCCTGGGCGGGTGCCTCCGGCTCCCGCTCCGGAGCCCGCAGCCGGGAGCCGCGGGCCAGGCCGTGGCGGCGCAGCAGCGGCCGCACCCGCTCGGCGAGCCACGTGCGGTACGCGTCCGGCGCGTAGGAGCCGCGGCCGTACAGGCGCCGGTACTCGGGCACGAGCGCGGGCCGGTGCATCTCCAGCCACTGCAGGTACCAGTCCTTGACGCCCGGGCGCAGGTGCGCGGCCATGACCGAGGCCGAGGTGGCACCGGCCTCGGCGATGGCGGCGAGAAGGGCGTCGAGGTGCTCACGGGAGTCGGTGACCCACGGCAGGACCGGGGCGACCATGACGTGGCAGTCCAGGCCGGTCTCGCGGATCGCGCGCACGAGGTCGAGGCGGGCGCGCGGGCTGGGTGTCCCCGGCTCGAGGAGGTGCTGGAGGTCGGCGTCGAGGACGGCGAGGGAGATGCCGAGCGACACGGGCACGTGCGCGGCGGCCTCACCGAGCAGCGGCAGGTCACGGCGCAGGAGGGTGCCCTTGGTGAGGACCGACAGCGGCGTGCCGGACGCGACGAGCGCGCCGATGATGCCGGGCATGAGCCGGTAGCGGCCCTCGGCGCGCTGGTACGGGTCGGTGTTCGTCCCGAGCGCCACCTGCTCGCGCGTCCAGGAGGGCTTGGCCAGGTCTCGGGCGAGCACCTCGGGAGCGTTGACCTTGACGACGATCTGGCTGTCGAAGTCGGCGCCGACGTCCATGTCGAGGTACGTGTGGGTGGAACGGGCGTAGCAGTACACGCAGGCGTGGCTGCAGCCCCGGAAGGGGTTGACGGTCCAGCGGAAGGGCATGCGCGAGGCGGCCGGCACCCGGTTGAGCACCGAGCGCGCCGTCACCTCGTGGAAGACGATGCCCGCGAACTCGGGCGTGCGGACGGTCCGGACCAGGCCCGCCATCTTCCGCAGCCCCGGCAGCGCGGCGTCGTCCTCGGCCGTGATCTCCTGCCCGTCCCACCGCATGACGGCAGTCGAACACATGTACGAGCAGACGTCAACCACTCCTCAGGCGCGGCTTGGCGACTTGATATAGTCGTCAAGTCATCTGTTGCCTCGTCCTGGAGGACCCGTGCCCGACCGCGCCATCGACACGCCCGTCTACGTCATGAAGGCGGAGCTCTTCAAGGCACTCGGGCACCCGGTCCGGATCAGGGCCCTCGAGCTCCTGCGCGACGGCGACCGGCCGGTGAGCACCCTCCTCACGGAGATCGGCATCGAGGCCTCCCACCTGTCGCAGCACCTGGCCGTCCTGCGCCGCGCCGGGGTGGTGGCCAAGTCCCGGCAGGGCAACACCGTCACCTACACGCTCGTCGACGACTCTCTCGCGACCATGCTCGACGCCGCGCGCACCTTCCTCCTCGGCTCGCACGGCCGGACCAGAGAGGCTCTGGGCAGCGACGGGCAGGCACGATGAGCGGCCCCACTCCCCTCGCCCCACGCCCGACCTGGCGCTCGGCCCTCCGCCACGTCGCCTCGCTCACGCTTCCCCGCCGCTCGGACTACACGGGCCTGTCGCGCTCCTGGCGCGGAGACCTCGTCGCCGGCGTCACGGTCGGCGTCGTCGCGCTCCCGCTGGCCCTGGGCTTCGGCGTCGCGTCCGGCGTGGGTCCGGCGGCCGGGCTCATCACCGCCATCGTCGCAGGCCTCGTCGCCGCCGTGCTCGGCGGCTCGCACCTGCAGGTGTCGGGACCGACCGGCGCCATGACCGTCGTGCTCATCCCCGTGGTGGCGCGCTACGGGACGGAGGCGGTCTTCGCGCTGTCGATCCTCGCCGGTGTCCTCGTCGTCATCATGGGGCTCGTGGGGATGGGACGACTCGTCTCCGTCATCCCGTGGCCGGTGGTCGAGGGGTTCACTCTCGGCATCGGCGTCATCATCCTCCTCCAGCAGGTCCCCCTCGCCCTCGACACCGAGCGCCCCCAGGTGGAGAACGCCGGGTCCGCCGCCGTGGAGACGCTGCGCGTCACCGACTGGGAGCGTGCGGTGGCCCCGCTGGCGGTGACCGTCGGCGTCGTCGTCCTCATGGTCGTGCTCTCCCGGTTGCGCCGGTCGCTGCCGGCCTCGCTCGTCGCCGTCGCCGTCGCCACCGTCGTCGTCGAGCTCACGTCGCTCGACGTCGACCGGATCGGCGCCCTGCCCGACGCGTTGCCCTCCCTCCAGGTGCCCGCCTGGGACTCCTCCGCACTCGCGGCCATGCTCCCGTCGGCCATGGCGATCGCGGCCCTCGCGGCGCTGGAGAGTCTGCTCTCGGCGCGGGTGGCGGACGGCATGGTCGAGACCGTGCCGGACACCGACGCCAACCGCGAGCTCGTCGGCCAGGGCATGGCCAACGTCGCCAGCGGGCTCTTCGGCGGCATGCCGGCGACCGGTGCGATCGCCCGCACCGCCGTCAACGTCCGCGCCGGCGCGCGCACCCGTGTGGCCGCCGCGAGCCACGCCGTCGTGCTCGTCCTCATCGTCCTGGCTCTCACGCCGGTCGTCGCGCTCATCCCGATGTCGGCCCTCGCCGGTGTCCTCGTCGTCACCGCGTTCCGGATGATCGACCTGCGCACCGGACGCGCGATCCTGCGCGCCACCCGGGCCGACGCCGTCGTCTACCTCTCCACCGTCGTCGTGACAATCGTCTTCGACCTCGTCGTCGCGGTCCAGGTCGGCGTCGCGGTCGCCGCGCTCCTCGCACTACGGGCGATGGCGCGCGTCTCGGGCCTCACCCGGCGCGACCTCCCGCCGGAGCTCGCCCCCGAGGAGGAGGACGCGCTCCTCGACGAGCACGTCGCCGTCTACCACTTCCGCGGCGCGCTCTTCTTCGGCGGGACCAAGCGCTTCCTCGACGAGATGACGGCGGTCAAGGACGTGCGCGTCGTCGTCCTCGCCCTGCGCGAGGTGCGCGTCATGGACGCCTCCGGAGCCCACGCGCTCGGCGAGATCATCACCGACCTGCGCCGGCGCGGGATCACCGTGCTCCTCAAGGGGCTGGACGCGCAGCAGCTGAGGATGTCGGCCGCCGTCGGGGTCCTCGACGCCCTCGGGGACGAGCACCACTACTTCGACGACCTGCTGGCCGCCGTCGCCCACGCGCGCCACCACGTGCGCTTCGAGGTGCGCGGCGGCGCCGTGCCGGGATGCAGCACGGCCGCCGTCGCGCCGGCTCGCTAGCCGCGGGGCAGCTTCTCCACGATCTCACCGAGCTCGCGGCGCGGGCCCGTGAAGAAGGGGACCTCCTCGCGGACGTGGCGGCGGGCCTCGGTGGCGCGCAGGTCACGCATGAGGTCGACGATGCGGCCGAGGTCGTCGGCCTCGAAGCCGAGCAGCCACTCGTAGTCACCCAGCGCGAAGGCCGCGATCGTGTTGGCGCGCACGTCGCCGTAGTCGCGGGCCGCCAGGCCGTGGTCGCGGAGCATGGTGCTGCGCTCCTCCGGGGGCAGCAGGTACCACTCGTAGCTGCGGACGAAGGGGTAGACGCAGAGGAAGCCGCGCGGCTCCTCGCCCATGATGAAGGAGGGCAGGTGCCCGCGGTTGAACTCCGCGGGGCGGTGGGTGCCCACCTGGGACCACACCGGCTCCAGGGCGCCGCCGAGGTTGCTGGCGAGGAGCCGGTGGTAGGCCTCCTGCACCGCCTCGACGTCCTCGGCCCACCACCACACCATGAGGTCGGCGTCGGCCCGGAAGCCCGCGACGTCGTACCAGCCGCGCACGGTGAGGCCAGGGACGTCCGCCAGGTCCGCGAGGACGTCGCGGACGAGGCCGGCGCGCACGTCGTCCTCCTCGGGCAGCGGCTGGATCGCCCGGAACACGGAGTACATGACGTAGGCGGACTGGGGCTGGGCGGAGCTCACGGGCTCTTCCTCCTGGTGTGGTGGGACGGGGTCAGTCGGCGGTGCCGGCGAGGACCGGGATGCCGGTGACCTCACCGTGGCGCATCCGGCAGCTGCCGGGCGGGGCGACGTCGGGGAAGGCCGGCAGCTGCCCGCGCACGGTCACCTGCGGCTCCTCGCCCCGCTCGCGGGCGGCGCGCTCGAGGACGAGGTCGACGAGCCCGGAGACGAAGACCGGCGCGATGCCCGCCGTCGCGGCGCGGGCCGCGTCCATGCCGAGCTCGCGGGCCGTCTCCATCGCCTCGGTGTCCAGGTCCCAGGCCACCTCCATGTGGTCGGAGATGAAGCCGATCGGGGCGATGACGACGCGCGTGACGCCGTCCTCGGCGAGCTGGGCGAGGTGGTCGTTGACGTCCGGCTCGAGCCACGGCGTACGCGGGTCGCCCGAGCGCGAGCAGTAGGACAGCGACGAGGTGACGGTCAGGCCGCGCTCGCGCAGGGTGGCGTCGATGGCGGCCCGGACGTCCTCGTGCTGCTCGCGGTAGCCGGGGCCGGTGGCGGCCGACGCGTCCTGCATGGTGTCGGGGATCGAGTGGGTGACGTAGGCGATGTGGACGCCCTCGCCCGCGGGCAGCTGCTCCACGGCCGCGAGGACGGCATCGGTGTTGGCGTCGACGAAGCCCGGGTCGTTGAAGAAGGGGCGCAGGACGTCGATCTCGAGGCCCTCGGCGTCGACGCCGAGCTCGCTCACGGCCGCCGCGAGGTGCTCGCGGTACTGGCGGCTGCCGGAGTAGGAGGCGTAGGCGCTCGTGACGAGGACGAGGATGCGACGGGCACCGAAGGCGACGGCGTCCCGGAGGGTGTCGACCGTGTAGGGGTGCCAGTTGCGGTTGCCCCACAGGACCGGGAGCTCGACGCCCCGCTCGCGCAGCTCGGCCGCGAGGGCGGCGCGCAGGGCGAGGTTCTGCTCGTTGATCGGGCTCTTGCCGTCGAAGGCGAAGTAGTGCTCACCGACCTCCTCGAGCCGCTCGTCGGGGATCCCCTTGCCGCGCACGACGTTGCGCAGGAAGGGCACGACGTCCTCCGTCCTGTTCGGACCACCGAAGGAGCACAGCAGGAGGGCGTCGTAGGGCGCAGCGGGGTGGGACATGGTGGCGGGCTCCTCGGGACGGCGTCGCAAACGGGCTCACCGTAACATCAGATGAAGTCGCACCACGGTGGCCGAGCACACCGACCGCGGAGTCCGACGCAGCGTGCGCCGTGGAGGGGCGCGACCGGTGCGCCGCGGCTCGCCAGCTGAGCGGTCACCCCTTCCTATACTCGCGGGATGGTCACCAGCAGCGGCACCGAGCGCGCCCGGAACACGCTGGCCTACCTGCGCCGGCAGATCACCACCGGCGCGTGGGAGGTCGGCTCGCGCATCCCGATCGAGCCGGAGCTCGCCGAGACCCTCGGCGTGGGCCGCTCGACGATTCGCGAGGCCGTCCGCTCGCTCGCGAGCATCGGCATGCTCGAGACGCTGCCGGGACGCGGCACCTTCGTCCGCTCCAGCGCCCCGACGAGTGCGGTGCTCTCGGAGTTCCTCACGGCCTACACGCTCGAGGAGCTGCTCAGCTACCGCCGCGCGCTGGAGGTAGAGGCCGCGCAGCAGGCGGCGCTGCACCGGACGCCCGAGGACATCGCGGCGCTCGAGGCCTCGGTCGCGCAGTCGCTGCGCGGCGGGCAGTGCCCGGCCGTCGGACCGCGGGACACGAGCGTGGAGCTCGCCTCCCGCTTCCACTACCTGCTCTTCGACGCCGCGAAGAACCGGCTGCTCGCCTCGCTGTACGCCGGGATCACCGAGAAGCTCTCGGCGCCGGGGCACGTCGACCGCCTCACCCACGGGAGTGACGCGCAGACCATGCAGGTGGAGCACGAGCGCATCGTCGACGCCGTCCGGCGCGGTGACTTCATCGACGCGGTGCACGCCATGGCCGACCACATGGACAACGACCTCGTCATCATCACGCCCGACGACGAGATCATCCCGCCGCTGCAGCGCTCGGCGGTGGACGTCGAGCGGATCGCAGCGGCTCGCGCCCAGGAGCGCGAACGCGCCTGACGTCCCTCAGTCAGCGGCGGTGAAGAAGACGGTGTTGCCGCCCCAGCCGGTGCTGAGCGTCCACAGACCGTCGGCGCCCTCGGGGACGGCGACGCAGATGTTGCCCTCGGCGACGCCGCCCTCGTAGAGCTCGTCGACGTCCATGAGGTCACCGGGGATGACGCCGCAGCTGTCGGTGTAGGTGCGGGCGTCGCTCCCGACGAACTGGACGGACAGGTCCATCCACGGCAGCCCGGTCTCGTCGCCGAGGTAGGTGGCGGTCACCGGGACAAGGTAGAACTCGGTGCCCTCGGCCGGCGCCTCGTTGAACTGGTTCTCCGCCTCGATCTCCGACCAGCCCTCGCGGGGCCCGCCGAGCGTCACCTCCCACTCGCCGTCGGTCACGGGGGTGCCGACGGGGTAGGGGTTCGAGCGGGTGCCCTCCTCCTCGTCCGCAGGGGCTCCCTCGGCGGCCTCGTCGTCCGCGGCCTCGGTCGCGTCGTCCTCGGCCGGCTCGGCGCTCGGCTCCTCGGTCCGGGCGATGGGGGTGGGGGCCGCAGCCGGGGCGTCGTCGTCGCCCGCGCTCCCGATGCCGATGCCAACGGCGAGGCCGAGCACGCCGGTGGTCGTGGCGATCGCCGCGACCTGCCAGCCCTTGAGGCCGCGCCGCGGCGGCTGCGGGGCACCTGGGAAGGACGGCTGGTACCCGGGGCCGCCGACCGGGTCCCCGTACGACGGGACCGGTGCGGCACCGTAGGGAGGGGGCACCGAACCCGGCGGCGGGACCGGGGCGTAAGGGTTGGTCGGGTGGCCCTCGGGGGGTGTGGTCACGGTGTCTCCTCGCCGCTCGGTCGGTCTCCTCGGTCCGATCGACCCGACCAGACCGGATGTGAGGGATCGCTCAGTTCCAGGCTCAGGCGACACGGTGGAGATCGAGGAGGTAGCGCTCGGCGGCACTGTCCGGGTCGGTGTCCGCCGGCTCTCGCTCGTCCGGTGGGGGTTGGCCGGGGAGGGCCGGCGCCCTGGAGCGGTAGCGGTGCCCGGTGGGGCTGGTGGTCTCGACGACGTGGCCGTCCTCGCCCCCGGGTGGCCCGGCCCTCGCGCGCCAGCCCGGTGCCTGCTTGGCGTAGTTGCACGCCTCGCAGTAGCCCTCCAGGCCGTCCGCCTCCGTCCTCCCGCCCTCGCTCCAGGGGACGACGTGGTCGACGTGCCGGACCGGCGCGTCGCACCACGGGGTGCGGCACGTCTGGTCCCGGGCGGCGATGAAGCGCGCCAGGCCGGGTGGCACGGTGCGGCGGCGGGAGTCCATCCGCACCAGCTGGCCGGTGGTCGGGGAGGTGAAGAGCCGGCGCAGCCACACACTGGTCGTGCGGGTGACGCCACGCAGGTCCGGCGTGCCGAGCCGGCGGGCCACCAGGCGCCGCGCCCAGCCGCCCGGGACGGTCCCGTACCCGGGGATGTGGGCGGGCTCCTCGTCGCCGGCGAGGAGCGTGCGCTCGGTCATGACGAGCTGCACCTCGACCGGCACGGCGTCCGCCGCCTCCTGGCCGGTGACCCGCTCGACGAGGGTGTCGGCCATGACCTGCCCGCGGCTGCGTGCGTCCCCCTGTGCGCGGGCGGAGTCCGCGGCCCTGCTGAGCGCGGCGAGCACCGCCACGCCCTGCGCGACGGGCAGCAGCCCGGTGAGGTAGCTCATCGTGTCGGGGGCGGGCCGCAGACTCACGCAGCGCTCCCCCTCGGCCTTGCGTGCCCGGCGGACCACCGAGGCGGCGTCCAGGCGGTAGGCGACCTTCTTGGCACGGGCGACCAGCTGCCGGTCCCCCAGACCCTCGAGCTGCGCCGGGTCTGCCGCCAGCTCGGCGTCGAAGGCGGTGCGGTCCTCGATGGACAGGCAGGCCGACTCGCGGACAAGGAGGGTGGCCCGCCACTCGCTCAGCAGCCCGTCCTGCAGCGCCCGGTAGGTGTGGGGCATCTCGACGACGAGCGCCTTGGCGAGGCCGAGCAGCCGCCCACCGCGGTGCGGGGACTCCCGCCGCGCGAGCGCAACCTGCGCCCCGACGCCCGCGCCCCGCCGCGACAGCGGGACACCGGCCCGCGCCTGCTCCGCGCGCTGGGAGGCGTCCAGGTCCACCGAGAGCCGGGCCTGCGCGGCGCACGCGGCCGACTTCAGCTCCTCCAGCGCCCGCAGCATGTCGACGCGCTCGGCGTCGCTCACTGCCCGGTCGACCTCGCCGAGCATCACCCGCCACGACTCGAGCGCCGCCACGGTGAGCGGACCCGACGGCACGCTGCCGGCGGCGGTGGCTCCCCTGCCACCGTCCGGTGCTGCGCCGTCGTCGTCCATGTGAGCGACGTTACAGACGGGGTCTGACATTCGGCCGCGACGGGTGCACAGCCGCTGCTCACCATGCGTGCGGCGACACCCGTAGCGTGATCCACGCACCGGCGGGCTCCCCGTCGCGCACCGGCCGCTTCGACGCGACGATACGGTCGACGCGCACGTCGTCCGCCTGTCGGCGGCGGAAGGCGCCCGGCCGGGCACCGAGAACGTCGTCCAGTGCGTCGACGGTGCTCTTGACCAGGTTGTCGAGGTCCGGCTCGTTCCGCCCTCGCTGGTCTGCCCCGAGCCGGAACTCCAGCTCGACGGCGAGACGCCAGGGAGCAGGGACGCGGTGCGGGGCGAGCGCGCGGCGGACCGCGTCCTTCCACGCCCTCTCCAGCGTTCCACCAGCCCAGGCCGTGGGGCGGCCGACGACGTCGACGACGGCGACGGGGTCGTCATCACGAGGCGCGACCGTCGTCACCGGCGCCGGAGGGGTCGGCCCAGGGGCCGCCGACGCCGCCTTCGTTGCCGCCACCCGCGGCGTCGCCGGATGCGTCGGCGCCGGCGGCGCGACGATGTACCCGCTGTCCGCGTCACCGAAGACGTGCAGCGCCTGCGGCTCGTGGTGCCACAGCCACGCCAGGTGCGCGCACATGACGGCGTCGACCTCGTCCTCGACGCGGTCGAGGTGCATCGGCCGGGTGGCCTCCTCGACGGCCTGCCGGACCTCGCGCCACCGGTCGTTCGCCAGCAGGCAGAGGACCCCGATCCCCTCCATCCGGTCCAGCAGCTCGACCAGCGCCGCCCGCCGCCCGAGCACCGGACCGCTCTTGTACTTGAGGATCCGGCCCAGCCCGAACAGCCCGACCATGGCGGCGTGCGGGTACACCTCCACCGCCGCCGGCGCCGCGACGCTCCCCTGGTGCGAGGGGTCGGTCGCCCACCCGTGCCGCGCGGCGAGCGTCCACGCGCGCGGCGGGTCGAAGTACGGGATCGAGCGGTTGCTCGCGTGACAGCTCGCGTCGTACCGGCCGTACGCCCGCCCCACCAGCCGCTCGCACTCGCGCATGCCCGTGGCGTTGGGGACGACGAGCGGCGCGTCGATCGCCACGGTGAGGACAGGAGCCGGCAGGGCGCCGAGCCAGTCGTCGATCTCCGCGTCGGAGACCGCGCTCCCGGACGCGACGAGCGCGCCGGCGTCGTCCACCGCCGCCAGGCCGGTCCGGCGTCGGGTGTTCCAGGCGAGGTCGATGCCGATGTGCACGTGACGAACGGTACCGAGCGCCGGCCCCACCGCGGACGTATCGTCGAGCGATGAGCACCACCGCTCCCGCCGGCCACCTCCTCGGTGACCGCTTCGCCCGCGAGCTCCCCGAGCTCGCCGTCCCGTGGCAGGCAGTAGGGGTCCCGACACCCACGCTGCTCCTCCTCAACGAGCCGCTCGCCACCGAGCTCGGCCTCGACCCCGAGGAGCTGCGCAGCCCGGAGGGCGTCGGCCTGCTCGTCGGCACCACCGTGCCCGACGGCGCCACGCCCGTCGCCATGGGCTACGCGGGCCACCAGTTCGGCTCCTACTCCCCCCGCCTCGGCGACGGTCGCGCCCTCCTGCTCGGCGAGCTCACCGGCACGAGCGGCGAGGCGCGCGACCTCCACCTCAAGGGCTCCGGCCCCACACCCTTCGCCCGGGGCGGTGACGGGCTCGCCGCCGTCGGCCCGATGCTGCGCGAGTACGTCGTCAGCGAGGCGATGCACGCGCTTGGCGTGCCCACCACCCGCTCCCTCGCCGTCGTCGCCACCGGCGCCACCGTGCGACGCGAGACGCTCCTGCCCGGCGCGGTCCTCGCCCGCGTCGCCGCCAGCCACCTGCGCGTGGGCACCTTCCAGTACGCGCGCGCCACCGGCGACCTCGACCTGCTGCGCCGTCTCGCCGACCACGCGATCGCCCGCCACCATCCCCACGCCGCTGCGGCGGACAACCCCTACCTCGCGCTCGTCGAGGCGGTCATGGACGCGCAGGCCTCCCTCGTCGCCCGGTGGATGCTCGTCGGTTTCGTCCACGGCGTGATGAACACCGACAACATGACGATCTCCGGGGAGACCATCGACTACGGACCCTGCGCCTTCATGGAGGCCGTCGACCCGGAGACCGTCTTCAGCTCGATCGACGCCCGCGGCCGCTACGCCTACGGGAACCAGCCGGTCATCGCGCAGTGGAACCTCGCTCGCCTCGCCGAGGCGCTCCTCCCCCTCGTCGACACCGACGAGGACGAGGCGGTCCGTGTCCTCACCGACCTCGTCAACACCTTCCCCGCCCGGTACAGCGCCGCGTGGACGGCCGGCATGCGCGCCAAGCTCGGTCTCACCGAGGACGACGACGGCGCGGAGCGGCTGGTCACCGACCTCACCGCGCTCCTCGTCGCCGCGCGCCCCGACCACACGACCTTCTTCCGTGCCCTCACCTCGGCGGCGCACGGTGACCCGGCGCCGGTGCGTGAGCTGCCCGGCTTCGACGCCCGGCTCGGGCGCTGGCTCGAGCAGTGGCGGGCGACGACCCCGGACGCGACGCTCATGGAGCGCCACAACCCCGTCTACATCCCCCGCAACCACCTCCTCGAGGAGGCGCTGGACGCCGCCACCGCCGGGGACCTGGGCCCGGTCCGTGAGCTGCTCGAGGCCGTCACGCGCCCCTACGAGGAGCGACCCGGCCTGGAGCGCTACACCCTCCCGGCCCCTCCGGAGACGGCGTTCGTCACCTACTGCGGCACCTGAGCACCGGCACGGGACATGGACGTCTGGGTGCTGGCCGCCGTGCTGGGCGCCGTCGTGCTCGGTGCCGTGCTCCAGCGCACGAGCGGGATGGGCACCGGCCTGGTGGTCTCCCCCACCTTCGTGCTGCTCATCGGCCCGGTGGCCGGCGTCGTGCTCACGAACATCACGACGGTCGTCTCCGCGCTCGCCCTCACGGTCGTCATGCGCCGTGACATCGACTGGCCGCGGTTCTGGCGCATCGCGCCGACGATCGTCGTCGGCTCGGTCCCGGCCGCGCTGCTCGTCGCCGCGGTGGACGCCGGCTGGCTCGAGGTGGTCATCGGCGCCGCGCTGCTGCTCGCCCTCGCCCCGATGGCGCTGGCCTGGCAGCTGCCCGACCTAGGCCGCGCCGCGGCGCCCGTCGCCGGGCTCACCGGTGGCTTCCTCAACACGGCGGTGGGCGTGGGCGGGCCGGCCGTCCTCCTCTACGCCCAGGCGACCCGCTGGCCGCAGCGCGCCTTCGCCGCCACGCTCCAGCCGATCTTCCTCACCATGGGGCTCGTCTCCCTGCTGACGAAGACGGCGACCGGCGCCGTCGCGGGCGCGTTGCCCGGGTGGCCCCTCGCCGCCGCCGCGGTGGCCGCCGTCCCGGCGGGCGTGATCGTGGGGGGCTCCGTGGCCCGCCGCGTCCCGCCGGCAACGGCGCGGCGCGTCGCCGTGGCCGTCGTCGTCCTCGGCGCCACGGCGACGCTGGTGCGCGGCGTCGTCACCGTCGCCTGACGCAACTCGCCCGCGCGAGATCACCACGGGTGTCTGTGACCCGTGGCACAGTAGCGGCCATCGCGCCGCACCGACGCCCGGGGAGCACACATGGACCAGCTGGTCGACGACCTCAACACGTTCTTCGGCGACGTGTCGGGGGTGGTGTGGGGGCCCTTCGTCCTCATCCCGCTGCTCTTCGGCGTCGGGCTGCTCCTCACGGTCCGGCTGCGCGGCCTGCAGTTCCGCAAGCTCGGGGCCGCCCTGCGGCTGGGCATCATCAAGCGCAAGGACGCCGGCGCCGAGGACGGCGACGTCTCCCAGTTCCAGGCCCTCACCACGGCCCTGTCGGCCACCGTCGGCACCGGCAACATCGTCGGTGTCGCCACCGCGATCAGCATCGGCGGGCCGGGCGCGCTGTTCTGGATGTGGGTGACCGGTCTCGTCGGGATGGCCTCGAAGTACACCGAGGCCTTCCTCGGCGTCTACTACCGCCGCACCGACTCCGCCGGCGAGAAGTCCGGGGGTCCGCAGTACTACCTGGAACGCGGCATCAAGGGACCACTGGGCAAGGTGCTCGGACTGATGTTCACAGTCATGGCCATCATCGCCTCCTTCGGCATCGGCAACCTCGTCCAGGGCAACGCCGTCGCCGAGAACCTCGAGGGCTCCTTCGGCGTCGCCCGGTGGGTGACCGGTGCGGTGCTGGCCGTCGCCGCGTTCGTCGTGCTCGTCGGCGGGATCAAGTCGATCGGCCGGGTCACCGCGGGCTTCGTTCCCGTGATGATCGTCTTCTACGTCGTCGGGGCGCTGTTCATCCTCCTCGTCAACATCACCGACATCCCCGCGGCCATCGCCCTCGTCTTCACCGACGCGTTCAGCGGCACCGCGGCGACCGGTGGGTTCATCGGGTCGACGATCATCATCGCGGTCCAGATGGGCGCGGCCCGCGGCATGTTCTCCAACGAGTCCGGGATGGGCTCGGCCGCCATCGCCGCCGCCGCGGCCAAGACCTCCCACCCGGTGCGGCAGGGCCTGGTGTCGATGACCCAGACGTTCATCGACACGCTCGTCGTCGTCACGTTCACCGGTCTCGTCATCGTCACCACCGGCGCGTGGCGCACGGAGACGGAGGCCGGCACGATGACCGGTGCCGCGTTCAGCACCGGCCTGCCCGGTCAGTGGGGCCACTACATCGTCACGATCGCCCTGGCGATGTTCGCCTTCTCCACGGTGCTCGGCTGGTCCTACTACGGCGAGCGGTGCATCGAGCGCCTCGTCGGGCGCGGCGGGGTCATGCCCTACCGGGTCGTGTTCTCCCTCGCGGTCTACGTCGGTGCCACGGTGTCCCTGGACGTCGTGTGGAGCTTCGCCGACGTCATGAACGGGCTCATGGCCATCCCCAACCTCATCGGCCTCGTCATCCTGTCGGGTCTCGTGGCGCGGGAGACGAGGAAGTACCTCGACAACGATCCCGGGCTGTCGGCCACCCTCGAGGAGGTGCGGGCCTTCTCCCCGCGCAGCTTCGCCGACGACGTCGGCCCCGCCACCCGCTGAGAGGTCCGTGGGACGGGGTGGACACCGCTGCGACGCCTGCCTAGGCTCGGGCCACACCCCCGGGGAGCGCCAGCAGGCGCTGAGAGTGCGGAAGGTCCGCAGACCCGTCAACCTGATCCGGTTCGTACCGGCGTAGGGAGCAGGGCACCCACCGACATGTCGTCGGTGGGGCTTCGAGGTACCCCTGGGGCCTGAGAGGGCCCAGATGAGCACCACCCAGAGCACGATCCAGCCGACCGCCGCGCCCGAGAAGCTCGGGATCGGCGCCCGCTTCAGCATCCACCCGCACTGCGACGACTTCGTCCCGGTCATCCTCGGCGCGCTCGAGGACGTCGAGGCGGCCGGCCTCACCGACGGCCTCGTGCTGGAGACCGACGACGTGAGCACCTACGTCGGCGCCACCGGGGCGCCGGCCGAGGAGCGCCTGGCGCGCTACCTCACCGGCGTCATCGCCGCGGCCGCCCGCCGCAGCGACGGAGGGCACGTCGTCGCCCACGTCCTCCTCTCGCGCGGCTGCCCGGGCGAGCGGACCTGCGACCTCGCCGTCACCAGCCTGCCCACCCCGGAACCCGTGACCGTCGAGGCCACCGGCGTGGCGGCCACCGCGCACTGGTCGCTCTACCCGCTGCTCGACGGCGGCTCCGACGACGGCGACCACATGGCTCACATCGAGGCTGCCATCGCCGCCGCTCAGCGGCGCGGGACGGCGTCCGCCGCGGCCCACTACGCCACCCGGCTCAGCGGGGACGTCGCCGACGTGCTCGCCACCGCCGTCGACGCGTGGGCGCAGGTCGGTGCCCACGTGCCGCACGTCGTCTCGCACCTCACCGTGTCGATCGCCTCCCCGAGCGCGGGACCGGCCCAGTGACCGGCGCGCTGCCGGGCCGTACCCGGGCTCCCTTCTGGGAGCTGAAGGACCTCATGCTCATGGTCGTGCTCGGGGTCGTCTTCGGCTTCGTGTACTGGGTGCTCGTGCAGGCGTGGAACGGGCTGGCGATCCTCATGGGGCCGGCCGGTGACCTCGCTCAGCACGTGCTCCTCGGCGGCTGGTTGATCGTCGCGCCGATCGTCATCGCCATCGTGCGGCGTCCCTTCGCCGGGATCGCGGCCGAGATCATCGCCTCGGTGGTCGAGGTGGTCTTCCTCGGTTCGCCGGTGGGCCCGACCCTCGTCATCGCCGCAGCGATCCAGGGGCTGGGGAGCGAGCTCGCCTTCGCGGCGACCCGGTACCGCCGGTTCGGGTGGGCCGTCTTCGCGGTCTCCGGGCTGCTGGGCGCCGGGCTGGTGTTCTTCTACTCGGCGTTCCGCTCCGGCTGGTACGGCCAGGACATCTTCGCCCTGCGTCTCGTTCTCCAGCTGGTCTCCGGCGTGGTGCTCGGCGGGCTGCTCGCCAAGGTCGTCGTGGACGCCCTCGCGCGGACCGGCGTCGTCGACAACTTCGCCATCGGACGGGAGGCCACCGCCCGTGCCTGAGCACCCGACCGACCCGGTGGTGCTCGAGGGCGTGTCCGTCACCGTCCCGCGCCGCACGGATCCGGTGCTCGTCGGTGTCGACCTGCGGGTGCGGCCCGGCGAGCACGTCCTGCTGCTCGGCCCGTCCGGATCGGGCAAGTCGACCGTCCTGCACTGCATCACCGGCGTCGTGCCCCACACGGTGACGGCGCGGCTGGACGGTGAGGTGACCGTCGCCGGCACCCGCACGGCCGACGCAGCCGTGGTCGACCTGTCCCGCCACGTGGCGGTGGTCGCCCAGGACCCCGCGGCGGCGGTCTGCCTGCCCACGGTCGACCAGGAGGTCGCCCTGCCCCTGGAGAACCACGCCACCGACCCGTCGGACATCGGCCCACGGGTCGACTCCGTGCTCGCGACCGTGGGCGCGAGGCACCTGCGCGAACGCGTGACGGGTGAGCTCTCCGGCGGGGAGGCACAGCGGGTGGCGCTGGCGGCAGCCCTCGTCACCGCCCCCGACGTGCTGCTCCTCGACGAGCCGACCTCGATGCTCGACCCGGAGGGCGTGGCCGACGTGCGCAGGGCCCTGGAAGGGGCATCGTCCCGGCCCGGGACG
Source organism: Georgenia satyanarayanai (assembly GCF_900116375.1). Lineage (GTDB taxonomy): Bacteria > Actinomycetota > Actinomycetes > Actinomycetales > Actinomycetaceae > Oceanitalea > Oceanitalea nanhaiensis. Next base: position 51,768 of record NZ_UETB01000010.1, read on the forward strand.
ACCGTCGTCCTCGTCGAGCACCGCCTCGACGACCTCGCCGGGGAGGGCGGGCCGGCCGTGCTGCCGGGGCGGGCCGTGGTGCTCGACGAGGGCGGGCGCGTCGTCGCCGACGGCGCCACGGATCAGGTCCTGCACGACCACGCGGGCGCCCTGCTGCGAGCCGGGTGCTGGCTCCCGCTGGACGCCGAGCTGCGGACCCTCAGCGGCGGTGACGGCGGGCTGGTTTCCCCGGCGAGCCGGGACCTGCTCCGGCAGCTCGCGCAGGCACCCGACGCCGTGGCCACGGCCGGTCCCGCCACCGGGGAGGTCGCGCTCCGCACCCGCGGGCTGGCCGTCGCGCGACACGTCCCGGCACGCCGACGGCGGCGCACGGCCGGCCCGCTCGACCCACCGCCCCTGCTGGCCGGCGTCGACCTCGAGCTGCGCACCGGTGAGGTGGTCGCCCTGCTCGGCCGCAACGGGGTGGGCAAGACCTCCCTGCTCCTCACGCTCGCCGGCCTCCTCAGGCCGGCGGCCGGGACCGTGGAGGGTGAGCGCGCGGGGATGGTGTTCCAGAACGCCGAGCACCAGTTCGTCGCGCACACCGTCGCCGAGGAGATCGCCCACGGTCTCACCGGCCCGGTGGACGAGGTCGTCGAGAGGCAGCTGCGCGCGCACCGCCTCGAGCACCTCGCCGGGCAGAGCCCGTTCCGCCTCTCCGGCGGGGAGAAGCGCCGGCTCAGCCTCGCGGCGATGCTCGCCCACGAGCGGCCCTGCCTCTTCGCCGACGAGCCGACGCTGGGCCTGGACCGCCGGGACACCATCGCGACCACGACGGCGCTGCGTGCGGCGGCCGACGCCGGACGCGCCGTCGTCGTCTCGAGCCACGACCTGCGGACCGTGGTGACGGTGGCGGACCGCGTCGTCGTGCTCGGCGAGGGCGGGGTGGTCGCCGACGGCCCCACGGTCCCGGTGCTGCGGGACGCCGAGGTGCGGCGCCGGGGCGGGCTCACCCTGCCGCCGCTGGTCGCCTGGCTGCTGGAGGAGGTCGGTGAGCCGGCGGCGGTACGCCGCGCACTGCTCGCCCTCGACGCAGCGGTGAGCACGCCGACGGCGCCCGTCGAGGCGGTGCGATGAGCGCGGCCGCTCCCCCGCTCGACCGGCGCAACCCGACGGTCAAGCTCGGGATCGTCTTCGTCGTCTCGCTGGTGGTGATGTTCGTGCTGGACCCGCTCACTCCCGCCGTGCTCTACCTGCTGGCACTGGCGGGCGTCGCCACGGCGACCAGCGCGACACCGCGGACGCTGCTCCTGGCGCACGTGCCCTTCGCTGCCTTCGCGCTCGGGGTGCTCGTCGTCAACGTGCTCAGCCGGCCCGGTGAGGTGCTGTGGCAGGCGGGTGCGCTGCGGGTGACGGCCGAGGGCCTGTCGGTGGGCGGGGCGCTGGCGGTCCGCACCCTGCTCATCGGGGTGCTCGCGACCGGCTTCCTCCTGTCGACCGACGCCGTGGCGCTCATGCACAGCCTGCGGCAGAACGCCCGGCTCAGCCCCCGGGTCGCCTACGCGGTGCTCGCCGGGTACCGGCTCCTCCAGGACATGCCCCGGGAGTGGACGACGATCCAGCACGCCCACGCCGTGCGGGCGCCACTCGGCCGCGGTGGCCGCCCGCCACGCGGCCCCCGCCACCTCGGCCGCGTGGTCTTCACGCTGCTCGTCGTCACCGTGCGTCGCGGGGAGCGGATGGCGCAGTCACTGGAGTCCCGCGGCCTCGGGCTCGGTCCCCGCACGACGTGGCGGCCGGTCGCCGTCACCCGCGCCGACTGGGCGCTGGCGGCCGGGGTGCTCGGCACCGTCGGCGCCGTCCTGCTCGCCAGCGCGTGGTTGGGGGTGCTGCGCGGCCCGGCCGCCCTGCTCGGCTGAGCTCAGGGTCGGTGGACCCCGAGCGTGTCGGTGCCGTCGCCGTTCCAGTCACCCACGAGGACGACGTCGTTGCGCCGCCCGTAGTTGAGGACGAGGTCCGCCGGCCCGCCGGAGATGCGGTTCTTCACGTGGTAGGCGATGCCGCGCCGCACGGCGAAGGTGTCGACGCCGTTGCCGTCCCAGTCCCCCACGAGGACGCGGTCGTCGGCGCGGCCGTAGGTGATGACCGTGTCCGCCGGCCCGCCGGAGATGCGGTTCTTCACGTGGAAGACGTTGCGGCGGCGCACCGCGAAGGTGTCCTCGCCGTCGGTGTCCCAGTCCCCCACGAGCACCTCGTCACCCGTGCGTCCGTAGACGAAGACGTGGTCGGCGTCGCCGGAGGAGATCGTGTTCTTCACGTAGAAGGTCTTGCCACGCCGGACCGCGAAGGTGTCGGTACCGTCCCCGTCCCAGTCGCCCACGAGCACCTCGTCGGTCGCGCGGCCGTACCGGACCACCGACTGGAGCGCGCCGGCCGCGTTGCGCCCGTGGACGTAGAAGGTGTTGCCCTTGCGGATGGCGAGCGTGTCGGTGCCGTCCCCGTCCCAGTCACCGACGAAGACCTCCGAGCGCGTGTCCCCGAACGGGAAGTGGACGCTCGACCACGGGGTCCAGTCGTTGTTGAGGTAGACCATGCCGGTGTGCGTGAGCGGGTCCGCGATGGGCGCGGGCGCCGCGGGCTTGGGCGGCGTCGTCGGCGCGGGTGCCGGTGCGGGCGCCGAGGTGGCCGAGCCGACCCGCTGGTCGGTGGCACGGGCGAGCCAGCCCATCCGGGAGTAGATGTCGTCCCCGGGGCAGGCGGTGGCGGAGACGTCGCGGTGGGCGAAGACTCGGCCCAGGTTCTGTCCCTTGGGTCGGGCGTAGGTGCCCGGCGAGACCATGCCGGAGCTCGCCGTCGCCGTGAGGCCCGCGCGTCCGAACTGCCAGGCGAGGATGTCGGCCATGGCGTTCATCGCGGCGCTCGGGACGCCGACCTTCGTGTAGTCGCCCATGATGCTCAGGCCCACGGTCCCGGTGTTGAACGGCGCCGCGTGCGCGCCGACCGGCATCTTCCCGGTGGGTGAGGCGAGGGAGCCGCTGCGGCCCTCGTAGATCCGTCCCCACTTGTCGACGAGGAAGTTGTAGCCGATGTCGCCCCACCCGCGGGTGATGGCGTGGTAGCTGTAGATGCCCCGCACGATGCTCGGGCTCTGGGCCCGGGTGTAGGTGTTGGACCCGGCCGTGTGGTGGATGACGGTGGCGCGCAGGGTCGCGTAGGACGGGCGCCACTTCATCTGCGACTCGTTGGCGCCCCATCCGGCGCGGCTGGTGATCGAGGGGCGCGGGACCGACACGGCGGCGCGGGTGGCCGTCGCGGCCTGCGTGGTGGCCTCGGCTGCCGGGGCCGCAGCGGCGCGCGTGGCCTGCTGCTGGAAGGGCAGTGCAGCCGGGGGCATTGGCGCGAGCGGGTCGGTGGCCGGGGCGGCCGCGGCAGCGGGGGCGTCCTCCTCGAGCACGACCTCCTCCTCGCCCGGCCACTCCGGGGTGAGGCTGAGCCGGACGTTCGCGGGCAGCCGCTCCGCGTCCCCGGTGATCTGCACCTGGACGGCTTCGGCGCCCGCCGCGATGTAGGGCTCGGTGCCGCCGGTGGTGCCCGGCTGGTCGGCCCCGCTCTCGACCTCGAGCTGTGCCCAGTCCTGCCACGCACCGCCCTCCATCACGCGGATGGAGACGGCGGCATCCTGCGGGAAGGCGTCCGCACCGTCCCAGGTGACGCCCGCGACGTAGAACTCCTCGGTGGCGATGGGGGCGGTGAGGACGGCGACGTCATCGGTGTCGGGGACCGACTGCGCGCTCATGGAGCGCGCGCTCTGCTGCAGCGGCGCCAGCCCCTCGTCGGCGAGCCCGGTGAGGCTGCCGTCCGCAGAGGTGAGGGCGACGACGGTGACCGGCTCCTCCTGGGTGGTGGCGCCGGCCGCGGCGGGGATCGTGCCCGCGAGGACCAGTGAGGTGACGACGAGCGTGGGGCGAACAGCCCTGAACAGTGGCATGGAAAGGCGAACTTCCGGGTTGCGGGCGGTGGTGAGCGCACGGGGCGTCCCCAGAAGTATCGGCAGGTGTCGAGCAAGGTTGAACGGTTCTCGGTTGTCACATCCGTCACATCAGTCACAGGTGCGCCTCCATCGGAAGATCTCATCGCCGGCCTCGTGAGGGGGCGCTACTCTCCCGGCAGGACGCTCACCGACCAGACGAGGACACCGCCATGAGTGACCGGACCGCCGTGCTGCGTGACGCCACGGACCACGTCGTGTGCGCGACCTGCGCCGTCGAGTACGGGCGCGAACCGCTGCCGCCGGTGTGCGCCATCTGCGACGACGAGCGGCAGTGGGTGCCGCGCAGCGGACAGGTCTGGACGACGGTGGGTGAGCTGGCCGGGGCCGGTCACCGCACCGTCGTGGAGGAGATCGAGCCGGGCCTCGTCGGGATCGGGACCGCACCGTCCGTCGGCATCGGGCAGACCGGCAAGCTCGTCGTCACGGACCGCGGCAACGTCCTGTTCGACGTCCCGGGCCTCATCGACGACGCCGCCGTCGCGGCGATCGAGTCCCGTGGCGGGCTCGCGGCGATCGTCGCCAGCCACCCGCACATGTACGGCGTGCAGTCGCTGTACAGCCGGACCTTCGACGACGCGCCCGTCCTCGTCGCCCGCGCGGACGCCTCCTTCCTCCCGCTCCACACGCCGGCGGTGCGACTGTGGGACCAGACGCACGAGATCGTGCCGGGCGTCCGGCTCGAGCAGATCGGCGGCCACTTCCCCGGCAGCACCGTCGCGCTCGTCACGGGCGCCGACGGGCGGGGCGTGCTCCTCGCGGGGGACGGCATCTTCCCCGGCCCGCAGGGACGGACCGTCAGCTTCCTGCGCAGCTACCCCAACCGCATCCCGCTCTCCGCGGCCGTCGTCCGGCGCATCGCCGACCAGGTGGCCCGGCTGGAGTTCGAGCGGCTCTACAACAACTTCCGTGACGTCGTGCCCGCCGGTGCCGGTGAGGTCGTCGAGCGCTCCGCGCAGCGGTACATCGAGTGGGTCAGCGGCGAGCACGACCACCTCACCTGAGCGCCGCGCGCAAATCCGTTGACCCGTCACCCACCGCGGGCGAGCCTGCGTCCATGAGGTCCTTCGAGGAGCTGGTCGCCGAGGCCGAGGCAGCCGACACCACGGGGTGGCGCTTCGAGTGGCTCGCCGGTCGTGCCACCGAGGAACGGCCACCGTGGGGGTACAGCCGTCTGCTGGCCGCCCGGCTGGGCGAGGTCACCTCCGCCCTCGACATCGACACCGGCGGAGGGGAGGTGCTCGCCGAGGTGCCGACCTTCCCGCCGACGATGGTCGCGACCGAGAGCTGGCCGCCGAACGCCGAGCGGGCGCGTGCCCTCCTCGGCCCTCGCGGCGTTCGCGTCGTCGAGACCGACGACGGCGCACCACTCCCGTTCCCTGACGGCACCTTCGAGCTCGTCACCGCGCGGCACCCCGTCCGCCCGGACTGGAGGGAGATCAGGCGTGTCCTCGTCCCCGGTGGGCACTACGTCGCCCAGCACGTCGGTCCCGGGTCGGCCTTCGAGCTCATCGAGCGCTTCGTGGGCCCGCTCCCCGGCGGCGTGCGGAGCCGCGACCCGCGGCTGGAGGTCGCGGAGGCGGAGGCGGCCGGCCTGGAGGTGGTGGCGCTCGAACGGGCCGTGTGCCGCATGGCGTTCCACGACGTGGGCGCCGTCGTGTGGATCCTGCGCAAGTGCGTCTGGTGGGTGCCCGACTTCTCGGTGTCGAGGGACGAGCGGACGCTGCGAGGGCTCGACGCGCAGATGCGAGCGGGCCGTCCCCTCGTCGCCCACTCGACCCGTCATCTCGTCGTTGCGCGGCGGCCCTCACGACGGGCGGCACCCGGCGGGCTGATGAACGAGGAAGACCCGCCGATCCCGGCTCTCGCCTGAGATCGTACGGGTCCTCGTCTGTGTCCGAGGGGGGACTTGAACCCCCACGCCCTAATACGGGCACTAGCACCTCAAGCTAGCGCGTCTACCTATTCCGCCACCCGGACGAGTGGTGTCTCCGGCAGCCTGGGCCGCTGGCGACGTCCCAAAATGTAGCACGGCCGCGAGGCCCGTTTCGAACCCGGACAGCCCTTCGGCGCCGAGTGTGGCGAGCGCCACGAACGGCCGCTGCGATGCGCCGGTGCGGGGTCGGCCGTGTCGTCGGGCTACGAGGCGCGCGGTGCGCCACACTGGGCACGTCCAGCACACGAGGAGGCCGCCCGGATGAGGCTTTTCGGCAAGGTCCGCACCCGCCGACCGCAGCCAGGTGGCCCGCCCGCGGACGGCAGCGCGCCGTCGCCGTCCTCCACGCCCGACCGGAGCCTGGCGCGAGCGGCGCGCATGCCGCGGGCGTCGTCGTCGGCGGGGCGGGTGTCGGTGAGGCGCATGCCGGAGCGCGCGAAGCACGCCGAGCGCGACCCCTTCGACGTGCCGCGGTGGCTGCGCCGCTACGGGCTCATGGCCTGGCTGCTCATCGGGATCGTCATCGTCGTGGCGATGGTCGTCTTCGCGACGACGCGTATCCAGGCCGTGTTCATCGCCGTCTTCCTCGCGCTCGTCATCACCTCCGTCCTGTACCCGGTGGTGAGCGCCCTCGCGCGCGTGATGCCACGTGCCCTGGCCACGGCCGTGGCCATGCTCGGTTCGCTGGCCGTCGTCGCGGGGATCCTCACCTACGTCATCAGCTCCGTCGCCGGGCAGTGGGAGGACCTGGCCGACCAGTTCGGCCAGGGCATCGACGACATCTTCGAGTTCCTCGAGACCGGACCGCTGCCCGTCCACTTCACCCAGGCCGAGATCTACGACTGGATCAACGGGCTCGTCGCGGAGGCCCAGGAGTACGTGTCGCAGAACGCCGGGACGCTCGCCGGCCAGGTGCTGAGCAACGCCGGCGCCGTCGCCCTCATCTTCACCGTCCTCGCGCTGAGCATCTTCGTCACGGTGTTCTTCCTCCTGCGCGGCGGGGACATGTGGCGCTGGTTCATCAACCAGCTGCCGGCCCGCTCCCGGGAGAGTGTCCACCGCGCCGCCAGCTCGGGCTGGTACACCTTCGCCGGCTACGCCCGCGGCACGGTCATCATCGCCACCGCCGACGGCGCGCTCGCCTTCATCCTCCTCGCCATCGTCGGGGTGCCGCTCGCCGCCCCCCTCGCGGTGCTCGTCTTCATCGGTGCCTTCATCCCGCTCATCGGCGCTCCGGCCGCGATGGTCATCGCAGCCGTCGTCGCGCTGGCCGCCGGCGGCATCGTCGACGCCCTCGTCGTGACGATCGGCATCGCCCTCATCGGTCAGATCGAGGGGCACCTCCTCCAGCCGCTCGTCATGGGCCGGCAGGTCTCGCTCCACCCGGTCGTCGTCGCCCTCGGCGTCACCGCGGGCACCTTCCTCGCCGGGCTGCTCGGCGCGATCATCGCAATCCCGCTCCTCGCCGTCGTCTGGGCCGTGTACTCGGCCCTCCACGTGCCCGACCCGCCCGTCGAGGGCGAGCTGCCCGACCCACGCGGCATCGCCGAAGGGGTGCAGCGGCGACGGCAGCGGCACAACGAGAGCGCCGACGCCGCGGCTACCGAGGACAGCGCCTCGGTCGGCGGCGTGCGGGGCTGACTCAGCGGAAGTCGCGGGAGCGCGAGGACACCCGCAGCGGCAGGTCGCGCACGTGGTCGGCGACGAGGTTGAGCACGCCGTCGCCGCGCTCGATCGTCCCGCGCACGACGAGGGCCGCGCTCGTGCGCGCCACCTGCCGGTAGCGCGCCCACAGCCCGGGGCTGCACACGACGTTGAGCAGCCCTGTCTCGTCCTCCAGGGAGAGGAAGGTGACGCCGCCCGCCGTCCCCGGCCGCTGCCGGTGGGTGACGACGCCGGCCACCTCCACCCTGCTGCCGACCTCGCGGGTCTCCAGCCCGGCGATGCTGCTGATCCCCCGGGTGGTGAGCTCGGGGCGCAGGAACTGGGTGGGGAAGCTGTCGGTGGACACGCCGGTGGCCCACACGTCCGCGACGGCGGTCTCCACCTCGTCCATCCCCGGCAGCATCGGGGCCTCGTACCCGACGGCGGTGTGCGGCAGGGTGGCGTGCTCCCCCGCCAGCACCCCGGCGGCCCACAGCGCCGCGCGCCGCTCCAGGCCGAAGCAGTCCAGCGCACCCGCCGTGGCGAGGGCCTCCAGCTGGGCGGCGGTGAGCCGCACCCGCCGGGCGAGGTCGGCGATGTCGGCGAAGGGGCCGTTCGCCTCCCGCTCGGCCACGACCCGCTCGGCCGTCCTCTCCCCGATGCCCCGGACGGGGGCCAGCCCGAGCCGGACCGCCAGGTGCGGGTGCGGGTGGACGAGCCCGTCCCCTCCCCCTCCCCCGCTTTCCTCCCCGCCGAGAGCTGAGGTGTTACTCCGCTCCACGACGGCCTGGACCTGGGAGGTCTGGACGTCGGCGCGCAGCACCCGCACGCCGTGGCGGCGGGCATCGGCGACGAGGGTCTGCGGGGAGTAGAAGCCCATCGGCTGCGCGGCGAGCAGCGCCGCGTAGAACGCCTCGGGGTGGTGCACCTTGAGCCACGCGCTGGCGTAGACGAGGTAGGCGAAGGAGAAGGCGTGGGACTCGGGGAAGCCGAAGTCCGCGAAGGCCTTGAGCTTGTCGTAGATCTGCTCCGCGACCTCCCCGGTGACGCCCTTGCGGGCCATGCCCTCGAGGAGCCGTCCGCGCAGCGCCTCCATCCGCTCGGTGGAGCGCTTGGAGCCCATCGCCTTGCGCAGCTGGTCCGCCTCCCCCGGGCTGAAGTCCGCGACGTCGATGGCGATCTGCATGAGCTGCTCCTGGAACAGCGGCACCCCGAGGGTCTTGGACAGCGCCGGCTCGAGCAGCGGGTGGAGGTAGGTGACCTCCTCCCGGCCCCGACGGCGGTTGATGTACGGGTTGACCGAGTCGCCCTGGATCGGGCCCGGGCGGATGAGCGCGACCTCGACGACGATGTCGTAGAAGCTCCGTGGCCGCAGGCGCGGGAGGGTGGCCATCTGGGCGCGGGACTCGACCTGGAACAGGCCCACGGTGTCCGCCGCGCACAGGAGGTCGTAGACGCGGGGGTCCTCCTGCGGCAGGGAGTGCAGGCCCACCGGCGGGGTGCCCGGCGCCGCGTGGGCGTTGACCTCGGCGAAGGCCAGACGCAGCGCGGTGAGCATGCCCAGGCCGAGGAGGTCGAACTTCACCAGCCCGGCGTCGGCGCAGTCGTCCTTGTCCCACTGCAGGACGGTACGCCCGGGCATCGTGGCCCACTCCACCGGGCAGACCTCGACGACGGGACGGTCGCACAGCACCATCCCCCCGGAGTGGATGCCCAGGTGGCGGGGCAGGCGCAGCATCCGCTCGGCGATGTCGACGACGTCGTCGGGGATGCCGGCGACGTCGTCGGCGGGTGAGGGCCCACGACCGTCACGGGCGCCGCGCGCGTCCCCGCCGTCGTCGGGCGTGCGCAGGCTGCGCCACCGCTCGATCGACTTGCTCCACGCGTCCTGCTGGCCGAGGTCGTAGCCGAGCGCGCGGGCGGCGTCGCGGACCGCCGAGCGGGGGCGGTAGGAGATGACGTTGGCGACCTGGGCGGCGTGGGTTCGCCCGTAGCGCTCGTAGACGAACTGGATGACCTCCTCGCGGCGCCCGGACTCGATGTCGAGGTCGATGTCGGGCGGGCCGGAGCGACCCGGGGAGAGGAACCGCTCGAAGAGGAGGCGGTGCTGGACGGCGTCGACGGCGGTGATCCCGAGCGCGAAGCACACCGCGGAGTTGGCGGCCGAGCCGCGGCCCTGGCACAGGATGCCCTGCTCGCGGCAGAAGGCGACGATCTCGTGGACGATGAGGAAGTAGCCGGGGAAGTCGAGGTCGATGATGACGTCGAGCTCGTGCTCGATCATCGCGTAGGCGCCGGGGATGCGCTCGGCCCCACGCGGCCCGTAGCGCTCGGCCGCGCCGCGGTAGGTGAGCTCGCGCAGCCAGGTGGCCTCGGTGTGCCCGGGCGGGACGGGGTGCGGCGGCAGGTTGGGGGCGACGAGCGCGAGGTCGAAGGCGCACTCGGCCCCGAGGTCCGCGGCCGTGGCCACCGCCAGCGGGTGGCGGGCGTGGATGGCGGCCATCTCCGCCGCCGAGCGCAGGTGGGCGGCCGTGGGCGGGCGCCAGCCGTCGATCTCCTCCAGGGTGGCCCGGGCCCGGATCGCGGCCAGGACGTCGGCGAGCGGCTGGTCGGCGGGGCGGGCGCAGTGGACGGCGCCGGTGGCGACGAGCGGGAGGCGCGCCGCGGCGGCGAGCTCGGCGAGGGCGTCGTTGCGGGTGGAGTCGAGCGGGTCGCCGGTGTCGGTGATCTCGACGGCGACGTTCTCCCGGCCGAAGAGGGCGCTGAGCTCGTCCAGGGCGGCGCGGGCCGCACCAGGACCACCGGTCTCCAGGGCGCGGCGCACCGCCCCCTTGCGGCAGCCGGTGAGGACGAGCCACTGGCCGTCGGCGGCGTCCGCGAGCGCCGGCAGCCGGTAGTCGCTGCGGCCCTTCTCCCCCGTGGCGAGGTGCGCCTCGGCGATGGCGCGGGACAGGCTGCGGTAGCCCTGCGGCCCTCGGGCCAGGGCGAGGAGGTGGGTGCCGGGCGGGTCCATCTGGCCGGTGGCACGCTCGGCGGCACCGAGGGTGAGCTCGGCGCCGATGACGGCGGGCAGCCCGATCCGGCGGGCGGCCTCGGCGAAGCGGACGACGCCGTACAGACCGTCGTGGTCGGTGACGGCGAGCGCCGACAGGCCGAGGCGGTGCGCCTCGACCGCGAGCTCCTCGGGCTGGTTGGCGCCGTCGAGGAAGCTGAAGGCCGAGTGTGCGTGTAGCTCGGCGTAGCGGGGGGTCACCCCAGCCTCCGGTCGTACATGTGTTCGAGTGTAGGCCTCACGCGCGGGTGCCCCAACCCGTGCCCCGTGGCGTCCCCCGGAGTACCGTCGCCTCATGAGCACCGACGACGTCGTCGACCGCGACCAGGCACGCCTCGCCGAGGCCGACAGGGACACACCGCTCTCCCCGGAGATGGAGATGCTTCGCTTCGCCGGTCCTGCCGGCAGCGGCATCGACGTGCCGGTCCTCGAGACGTGGCAGGAGGTGCCGGTGCCGGGCAGCACGCCGCCGGACTGGTTCGCCCCGCCCGACGGCGACGACTGACCGACCGGGCCGGACACGCGCGAGGACCGGAGATGACCGACGACGTCGACCCGCGGGTCCGGGAGGCGATGACCGCCGTCGACCGGCGCACGTTCCTCCCTCCGGACCAGCACCGCTTCGCCGACGCCGACCAGCCGCTGGCGATCGGCCACGGCGCCACCTGCTCACAGCCGAGCACCGTGGCGCGGATGCTCACCCTGCTCGACGCCCGACCTGGTCACCGCGTGCTCGACGTCGGCTCGGGGTCCGGGTGGACGACGGCGATCCTCGCCCGGCTCGTCGCGCCGGACGGTGAGGTGCTCGGTGTCGAGCTCGAGCCGCCACTCGTCGAGGCGGGACGCGCCAACCTCGCGGCCGCCCGCGCCTCCGCCCGGATAGAGCCCGCCGTTCCCGGCGAGCTCGGCCTGCCCGGGGACGCGCCCTTCGACCGGGTGCTCGTCTCCGCCGAGGCACGCCGTCTCCCCCGGGCCCTGGTCGACCAGCTCGCCGACGGCGGCCGCATGGTCATCCCGGTCCGCGGCGAGCTCGTCGTCGCGGACCTCGCCGGTGGGGAGCTGACGACCCGCGCCTTCGGCAGCTATCGCTTCGTACCGCTGCGGGAACGGACGTAGCGAGGCCCGCACCCCGGCGGGCGGGGTGCGGGCCTCGGCGCGCCCGGTCAGGGGGTGCGGCGCACACCCAGGGTGTCGGTGCCGTTGCCGTCCCAGTCACCGACGAGGACAGCGTCACCAGAGCGCCCGTAGGTGAGGACCCGGTCGGCGTCCCCGCCCGCGAGCGTGTTCTTCACGTGGTACGTCGCACCGCGCCGGACGGCGAAGGTGTCGCGGCCGTCCCCGTCCCAGTCACCGGCCAGGGTGGTGTCACCCGGGCGGCCGTAGCTGAGCACGACGTCGGCGTCGCCACCGGCGATGGCGTTCTTCACGTGGTAGCGGGACCCACGGCGGACCGCGAACGTGTCCGCGCCGTCACCGTCCCAGTCGGCCACGACGACCGCGTCGCCCGCGCGGCCGTACTGCACGACGACGTCCGCAGGACCCGACGCCATGGTGTCGCGGACGTGGTACTCCGCACCGCGGCGCACCGCGAGGGTGTCGCGCCCGTCGCCGTCCCAGTCACCGACGAGGACGATGTCCCCGGCCCGGCCGTAGACGACGACGCGCTCGGCGTCCCCGCCGCGAGCGGCGTTGTTGACGTAGAAGCGGTTCCCGCGGCGCACGGTGAGGGTGTCCTCGCCGTCACCGTCCCAGTCGCCCACCAGCACCTCGTCGGTGTGCCGGCCGTACTGGAAGGCGACGTCGGCGTTGCCACCCGTCCAGCCGTTGGTGAGGAAGAAGCCGTACCGCTGGGCCGGCTCCGGCTCGGGCTCCGGCTCGCGCTCGGGGAGCACGGCGAGTGCGGCCATCGCCTGACGCAGCACGGCCGCCTGCGCCGCGTCGTCGACGTCGGAGTCGCTGACCTGAGCGACGACGCGCTCGAGCTGCTCGACGGCGAGGTCGAGCTCGCCGTCGTCGGCGTGCCGCAGGGCATGTCCCGCCGTAGTGGCGAGCTCGACGGCGAGCGCCTCGGGAATCCGCCCCTCCCCGGCGAGGTCGCCCACGAGGTAGGCGAGGTCGGAGTACCACGCCTGGTCCACGGCGACGTTCGCCGGCACGTACCCCTGCTCCGCCGCGTGCTCGGTGGCGGCGGCGACCTGCTCGGCGTACGCCTGGGGCGTGGGGTAGAGCTCGGCGAGCACGTCCTCGGCCAGCGGGACCGAGCTGCCGTCGAGGAAGCAGAAGCCGGGACCGGAGTTGACGCCGCTGTTGACCCGCACGGGCACGTCCTGCGCCGGCAGGCGGATGCCGCCCTGGGCCAGGCCGAGCTCGTCGCGGACGATCTCGCCCTCCTCGTCCAGCTCGATCGGGTCCGCCGTCGGCGGCTGGACGCCGTCGGCGACCCACGCGACGGTGTGGTCGTACACCGCGGCCTGCACCTGGTGCTGGGGCACCCGCGACAGGGAGGGCAGGTCGCAGGTCTGCGGGAGGTCGGGGTGGCCGCCGGGCAGCGTGCCGATGTCGCGCAGGCGCAGCGGTCCGTAGTCGGTGATGAGCTTCCAGTCGCCGTGCGAGGCGCCGGCCACCTCCCAGGTCCGCAGCACGTCCGAGTCCGGCTGACGCTCGGCCGCCCCGAGGAGGTTGATCGCGACGTCACCCTCGGAGTTGAGCTTGAACAGGGGCGTGTCGAGGTCGGTGCGCACCTCACCGCCACCGCCGTGCAGGACGACGGCGTCGAGGATGTCGGTCAGCGGCTGGATGCTGTTGTAGTACGTGTGCAGCCGCCCCGCGGACTGCGAGTGGCCGGTGGCGATGACGTACTCCGGGTCGAGCGGCCCGAGCGGGTCGGTGCCCGCCGGGTCCCGTAGCGCCTTCACGGCCTGGCTGAACACGTCGTAGGACAGGGTGTCGTCCTCGACGGTGCCGCCGTCGGTGAGGTCGAGCGCGCCGTAGCGCTCCGGGCTCCACGCCTTGAGGCCGGTGGCCGAGTGCACGCCGGCACGCTGGGCGGAGACGCCGACCCACGTGTAGCCCTCGCGCATGAGGTGCTCGTGCGTCTGGAACCAGTCGACCTCCTGGTCCCACTGGTTGGAGACGTTGAGCCACTCGGCGATGACGACGCCGTTGAAGTCCTCGTCGTCAGCCGGGCGGCGGACGACGACACGGGTCGTGTACGGGTGGCCGGTGCTGGTGACGGTCGCGTCGGTGCTCCCGTCGGCGGCGTAGCGGGTGGCCTCCCCCGAGACGAGGAACTCCTCCTCGACGTAGCCCGCGGCGTTCAGGTCGACGTCGGTGGCGAGGAACGGGTAGCCGTGGCTGGGGTCGCCGACCGGGCTCGTGCTCCCCAGCGGTCCGGTGACGGTGGGTGCCGGGACGGACTCCCCCACGGCCTGCGACTCCAGCCGCTCGGGCTCGGGTGGGGAGGCGGCGGCGGGTGGGCCGAGCAGGGCCGGGATGGTGAGGGCGGACGCGGCGACGAGGGCGGCAACGGTGCGGGCCATGGGTGCTCCGGGATCGACGGTGGCCGGGGCCAGTGTAAATACGGACGCTCCAGAACCTATGAGCGCCCGGAGAGGGTGTCAATGGTTCAATTTCGGCGTAAATGTCGGTACCGTCGTCCCCGTGACCGACCTTCGCGACGCCACCTCCCGCGCCGTCGCCGCCCTGCGCGCGCACGGGCCGATGACGCGCGCCGAGCTCGCCCGGCGCACCGGCCTGCCGAAGTCGACCGTCTCCGGGGTCACCGCCGCACTCCTGGCGAACGGCACGCTCGAGGAGACCGGTGCGGCGGCGGCGCCGGTCCGGCCCGGCGACCCACGCGCGGGCCGGGGACGGGGGCGGCCGGGGACGCTCCTCACCCTGGACGCCCGGCGCGGCGAGGTCGTCGGTGTCGAGTTCGGCGCCTCCCACGTGCGCGCCCGGGTGGTCGACGCCGGGCACGGGCAGGGCCCGGGCGCCGTCCGGCGCCTCCCCCTCGCCTACGGTGCCGGCGACGCCCTGGACGCCACCCTCGACCTCGTTCGTGAGCTGACCGCACGCCCGGGCGCGGCCCCGCTGCTCGGTGTCGGGCTCGCCCTCGCCCTGGGTCTGGGGACCTACCGACCGCCCGTGCCGACCAGGCCACGCGGGATGCGCCAGGGGTGGGAGGACCTCGACCTCCCGGCCGCGCTCGCCGACGCCCTCGGGGTGCCGGTGGTGGCGGACAACGACGCGAACTGCGCGGCGCGCGCGGAGCTGCTGTGGGGAGCGGCCCGCCCCTACGAGGACCTGGTGCTGGTCAAGCTGCACGCCGGCGTCGGCGGGGCCGTGGTCATCGACCGGCAGGTGCAGACCGGCCGCCGCGGCGGTGCCGGGGAGTTCGGGCACGTGCCGGTCGACCCGCGCGGGCCGCTGTGCCGGTGCGGGGGCCGGGGGTGCCTCGAGGTGTACGCCGGGGTGCCGGCCGTGCTCGCGGCGCTGGCCGTCCAGCACGGCCGGCTGCCGACTCCCCGCGAGGTGCTCGAGGGCGCCGCGGCCGGGGACCCGGCGTGCCGCCGGGCCCTGCGGGACGCCGGGGAGGCGACGGGGCAGGTCGCGGCGTGGCTGTGCAACGCGCTCAACCCCCAGGCGATCGTGCTGACCGGAGCCCTCGCCGGGGCCGGTGAGCTGCTGGCGGGTCCGGTGCGTGAGTCGGTGGCGCGCACCGCGCTGCCGCTCAACGCCGACGTCGATGTCGTCATCGGGACGCTGGGGCGCGACGCCGGCCCGCTGGGGGCTGGCGCACTGGCTCTCGCGTCCGTCCCGGTCTGAGGCCCCGGCCAGGGGCGGCGGGCGGGCGGGCCCGCTCCCGGCTCAGTCGTTGCCGACCACCTCGGCGACCGTGCCGCCGGGTGCCCCTTCGGTGACGTCGCCCTCGGAGCGGGCCAGCTCCTCGAGCAGGATGTTGAGGTCCTGGATCGGCTGCA
Source organism: Georgenia satyanarayanai (assembly GCF_900116375.1). Classification (GTDB taxonomy): domain Bacteria; phylum Actinomycetota; class Actinomycetes; order Actinomycetales; family Actinomycetaceae; genus Oceanitalea; species Oceanitalea nanhaiensis. Next base: position 67,409 of record NZ_UETB01000010.1, read on the forward strand.
GGATGTCGGCCTCGTCGACCCGGTCGGCCGCGTCGGCCTCCACGGTGCCGATCTGTGCCTCCTCGGTGTCGCTGACCCCGCTGCCGAGGCTGGGCCGGCTGATGAAGAGGATCTCCTCGACGTCGTCCACGACGGTGAGGTCGAGCACCCGGCCGTGCACCCGGTCGGTGGCGGAGCTCGCGTTGCCCTCGACGAGGCTGATCCGGGTGCCGGAGAGGGACTCCACCATGAGCGTGTGGCTCAGGGAGCCGGCGGCGAAGCTGTTCGGGTTCGCACTCCCCCGCCGGGTGACCAGGATGTCCCCGGCCTGCGGCCGGACACGGTCCCGCAGGAACGCCTCCGCCGCCTGCTGCGCGGTCCGGTCCGTGACCGTGCCGGCGGAGATGCCCTCGAGCGTCTCCCGCAGCTCGACGAACGGGTTGTCCGTGGCGGTCGAGCTGCGGCTGCGGTGGGTGCCGACGAGCTGGCCTCCGTGCGCGGCGTCGGTCTCGATGTCGATGCCGGTGAACTCCGTCGGGTTGGCGACCTTGTAGCCGGACGCCGCGGCCACGCTGTCGCCGCGGATCGCCGCGAGCGCCGACGTCGCGAACCTCGTGCACCAGGCCGCCGACCCGCCGCCCGTGTAGTCGTCCACCATCGGGCCCGCGTTGCTCCCGGACGTCTCCCAGGAGCCGCCCCGGTGCAGCATGGCGCCGAGGAGGAACTCCATGCGGGCGACGCCGGCCGCCGCCTGCCCGAGGATCCGGACCTTCTCGGCGACGTCGGGCTGCTGCTGCCGACGGAAGCGCTGCACGAGGTCCGGGTACACGTCGAGCTGCTCGCGGGACCACGTGACCAGCGCCTCGACCACCGTCCGCCGCGATCCCGGCGTGCCGGCCCCTGCGACGGCGGCCCGGTGGGCCGCGAAGTCGGGCAGGCGCCGTACCGCCTGCTCGCGGCGCGCCTCCTCCTGGTTGCCGCGGGCGGTCTCGCGGTCGACGTCCTCGGTGAGGACCGGCAGCAGCCGGGTGACGGCCGTGATCGTCTGCTCCAGCTCGGCGTCGGACATGCGCTCGAACACGCTCCGGGCGAAGCACGTCGTGTGGAGCTCGCGATCGGCGGGGACCAGCCGTTGCACCACGAGGGAGGCAGCGGCCCGGTTCCCGGCGGTTCGCTGGAGCGCGAGGAGCCGCGCCGCCTCCACCACTCGCCGGCTGCCGGGCACCGGCAGCCGGGTGGGCGCGCTCGACCCGGGGTGCCTCGGCGACGTGACGCGCCGTTCGGCGGCCCGGACAGGGAGGGCACGGGTGAGGGTCATGACGTGACCACGCTACGCCGGTCGCCCGGCCTGAGCGGTCAGCCGCCGGGCAGTCTGCGCTGCCCGATCGGGCATCCGTGACGGTCAGTCGTACAGACCCTCCACCCACCACTGGCCCGACTCGAGGGCGAGGAGCTGGGCGACGCCGTCGGACAGGGCCACCTGCAGCCAGGCGCGCCGGCGCCCCATGCCCCACCAGCGCTCCCACATCGGCCACGGGCCGGCCCAGCCGACGACCTCCCGGCTCCCGTCGTCGTCGACCACCCGGGCGGGCTCGCCGCTGAGCCGCACGCGTCCGTCCACCGTGACCGGGGTGCCGGCGGCGTCGAGGACGACGACGGCGCGCCGCTCGTCCAGGAGGGTGGCCGGGGCGGGGTCGGGCAGCCGGCCGGGCCAGGGCGCGTCGGGACGCAGCACGGGCACGGGGTCGTCACCCCAGGCGACCAGCCGCACCCGGGTGCGAGGGTCGCGCCCGCCCTGGAGGACGGGCACGAGCACGCCCTCGGCGCCGAGCAGGCCCTGCACGCGCAGCGCGGCCCGCTCGGCCTGCACCTCCCCGCGCCCGCGGCGGCCCCACAGGCCCTCGCTCACCACACCGGCCGGGCTGATCTCCTGGGCGAGCAGCTCGAGGTGGACGAGGGGCGCGCTGGGCGGGCGGGCGCTGCGGCCCGAGAGCCAGCCGTCCAGCTGCCAGCGCACGCGGTCGGTGAGGTCGGTGGGGCTGGGGGCGACGTCCAGGCGCCAGGTGCGGGCCAGCTCGGTACCGTCCTCGGTGCGGGCGAGCACCTGGACGCGCCCGCACACGACGCCGCGGCGCTGCAGCCGCTCGGCGAGCTCCTCGGCCAGGGCGCGGGCGGCGAAGGCGGCGACGTCGGAGCGGGCGGCGGGCGGGTCGAGGTCGGTGCGCACGGTGACGTCCTGCTCGGGGCGGCGGGGCGCCGGGACGGAGACGTCCCCGCCGCGGGCGAGGCGGTGGGCGAGCAGCCCGAGGCTGCCGAAGCGGGCGGCGACGTCCCCCGGGGCCAGGGCAGCGAGCGCCCCGAGGGTGCGCAGCCCGAGCCGGCGCAGCAGGTCGGTGAGCTCGGCGAGCTCGGCGCGCCGCTCGCGGGTGGTGGCGGCGAGCTCGAGGCGGCGCACGTCCTGCGGGGCGAGGAAGGCCGGCCCCTGCCCGGACGGCACGACGATCCCGGCCCGGGCGGCGAGCAGCGCCGCGAGCAGGCCGTCGGCCACCCCCACCTGGCACTCGGCGCCGGTGTCCTCCGCGACCGCCCCGACGAGCAGCTCGGCCAGTGCCTCCTCACTGCCCGCGTGACGGGCCGGGCCGCGGGCGGCCATGAGCAGCACCCCGGGACGGGCGACCTCGACGCCCGCGACGACGTCCTCGACCGCCTGGACGAGCGGCTCGAAGGCCCGGGCGTCACGGTTCTCGTCCGCGGCCAGCAGGACGAGCCCGGGGCACAGCCCCTGGGCGGTGCGCCGCCGCATCCCCTGCCGCACGCCCTCCGCGCGGGCGGCCGCCGAGCAGACGAGGATGCCGCGGGAGTCGTGGACGGCGACCGGCTCGTGGCTGCCGACGGCGCCCTCGGCGACGGCGGCGGCCACCGGCCAGTCCGGCACCCACAGCACCGCCCGGCGCAGGGCCGACACCCCGGCTCCCGCCTGCGCCGGGCCCGCGGTGGGCGCCGTCATCAGGACACCGCCCGCAGCCGGGAGGCGGCCGCCCCGGCGTCGGCCGCCACGGCGGGCGCCGCCGCGGCGGGCACCGGACCGGTGGCCTCGCGGGCGCCGTCGGCCACGACGTCCAGCCCCGTGGAGGTCAGGCGCACCCGCACCCGGCCGGCGACGCCGCTGCGGCCACGGCCGTGGACGGTCATCTCCCCCGCCTCCACCCGGCCCCAGCCGCGCCCGAGCCCGCCGGTGCGGGCCTCCCCCGCCCGGAGCACGACGTCGGCGCCGGGCCAGTGCGCCGTGCTCAGCAGCACCGCCCCGCGGGTGCGCAGCCGCGCCGACAGCAGCCGCCGGTCGCGTGCGCTCAGGGCCCGGCAGTCCCCGACGGCCAGGACGTCGACGCCGTCGACGAGGGCACCGACCACGGAGGCGGCCTCCGGGCCGGGCCGGGGCACGAGCAGGCTGCGGCCCAGGTGCAGCCCGGCGTCGGCGGCGGCCTGCAGGCCGATGTCCGGCAGCGCCGCGAGCGCGACCCAGCCCTCCCCCTGCGCGGCGGCCAGGAGGGTGAGGAGGAGCGAGGAGGAGCCGCCGACCTGGACGACGCTGCCCCGGCGCAGCCCGGCGGGCGGGAAGAAGCCGGCGAGCGGGGCCGGGACGGGCAGGTGGTCCGCGTCGGTGGGCACCCCGGCTCGCGGCGGGACCGGGGCGGGAGCCCCCGGCCCCTCGGGCGCGGTGTCGGGAGCCGGCGCGGCGGCCAGGTGGGACGCGACGGGGCGGGGGGACGCGGCGTCGTCGGCGGCGACCGCCAGCCGCGTCCGCAGGCCGGCCGCCGCCTCGGCCCGCTCCAGGGCCCGGCGTGCGGTCGCCATGCGCTCGGCCGGGGTCATCGCCACCTCCACAGTCTATCGAACAGTTGTTCGATCATGACAGGTGGGACTGACATCGTCGGCGTGCCCGTCGCGGCATCCCGCGGCCCCACGCCGTAGGTTGAGAGCGACCCCACTTTCGAGGAGGCCCTTGATGGATCTGCAGCGCCCCGTTGCACCCGCACCCTACGACCTGCTGCCGCCCGTGCCGTCCTTCACCGTGACGAGCACCGACATCACCGACGGGCAGCCCTTCGACCGGCAGTTCACCGCCGACGGCGAGAGCGTCTCGCCCCAGCTCGCGTGGTCCGGCTTCCCCGAGGAGACGCAGAGCTTCCTCGTCACCTGCTTCGACCCCGACGCCCCCACGCCGGCCGGCTTCTGGCACTGGACCGTCGTCGACCTGCCCGCCGACCTCACCGAGCTCGAGCAGGGCTGGGGCGAGAGCGACCTCATGCTCCCCGGCGCGGCCTACCACGTGCGCAACGACGGCGGCACCCACGACTTCACCGGCGCGGCCCCGCCCGCCGGGGACCGCCCGCACCGCTACGTCTTCGCCGTCCACGCGCTCGACACCGACTCCCTCGAGCTCGACGCGGACGACAGCCCGACGAAGGTCTCCTTCACGGCGCTCTTCCACACCATCGCGCGCGCCGTCATCACCCCCACCTACCAGCGGTGAGCGAGCCGACGACGACGGCGGCGGACGGCTCGGTCCGGTACGGCACCCTCACCTGGGTGCCGGCGCTGCAGCGCCCCGACCTGCTCGCCGAGCCGGTGCGTGCCGCCCTCGAGCGACTGGAGGAGGCCGACCGGGTCCACGTCACCGAGATCGACCCGGAGCTCGCCGACACCGCGGCGATGACCGAGGCCTACGAGCTGCCGCTGGAGGCCTCGGTCAACTGCGTCCTCGTCGCCGGCAAGCGGGCCGGTGAGGAGCGGGTGGCCGCCTGCGCGGTCCGCGCGACCACGCGGGCGGACGTCAACTCCACCGTCCGGCGACTGCTCGACGTGCGCAAGGCCTCCTTCTGGCCCACCGACCGCGCCGTGGAGACCTCGGGCATGGAGTACGGCGGGATCACGCCCGTCGGCCTGCCCGCCGAGTGGCGGCTGCTCGTGGACGCCGCGGTCGCCGGTGGGCCGGTGATCGTCGGAAGCGGCGTGCGCCGGTCCAAGCTGCTGCTGCCCGGCGAGGTGCTCCTCGCGCTCCCCGGCGCCGAGTCGGTCGAGGGGCTGGGCCTGGCCGCGCAGGGCACCGGGGAGTGAGCACCGCCTCCCGCCCCGCGCCGTCGCGCCTCCTGCGCAACGCCCGGGTGGCCACCGGCGCCCTCTTCTTCACGAACGGGGCGCTGTTCTCCAACCTGCTGCCCCGCTACCCCGCGATCAAGTCCGGGCTGGACCTGACGAACACCGAGTTCGGGCTCGTCGTCATCGCTTTTCCCGTGGGCGCGATCATCTCCGGTCTGGCGGCCGCGGCGGCGATCCGCCGTTTCGGGGCGGCGAACGTCGCCGTCATCGGGACCGTGCTCACGGCGGCCGGGCTCGTCGCCGTCGGGTGGGCGCCGGCGCTGTGGCTGATCGTCGCCGCCCTGTTCGTCGCGGGCTCGGCCGACTCGATCACCGACGTCGGGCAGAACAGCCACGGGATCGCCGTCCAGCGCGGCTACGGCCGCTCGATCATCAACTCCTTCCACGCGGTGTGGAGCGCCGGGGCGGTGACCGGCGGCCTCATGGGCACGGCGGCGGCCGCGAACGAGGTGCCGCTCGGCCTGCACCTCACCGTCTCGAGCGTCGTGTGGGTGCTCGTCGCGTTCGTCGCTCGGCGCTTCACGCTCCCGGCCGGGATGTCGGTGGGTCCGCCGCTCGTCGAGGAGCACCACACCGCCGGCGGCCCTGCGGCCGCGTGGCTGCGCCGCCCGCCGGTGCTCCTCGCGGCGCTCGTCCTCATCGCGATGAGCGGGACGATGGTCGAGGACGCCGGCAACACGTGGTCGGCGGTCTTCCTCACCCAGGAGCTCGACGCCGGCCCGGCCCTGGCGGGTCTCGCCTTCGTCGCGACGGTCGGGGCCCAGTTCGTGGGCCGGGTGCTCGGGGACCCGATGACCGACCGCCTCGGTCAGCGCGCCGTCGCCCGCCTGGGTGCCGCCCTCATCATCGTCGGGATGGGGCTCGTGGTCCTCGGGCCGTCCTCCGTCGCCGTCATCGCCGGCTTCGCGCTGGCCGGCTTCGGCTCCGCCACGCTCGTGCCCGCCGCGATGAACGCGGCCGACGACATGCCGGGCATGCGGGCCGGGAACGCCCTCACCATCGTCTCCTGGCTCATGCGCGTGGCCTTCGTCGTCTCCCCGCCGCTCGTCGGGGCGATCGGTGACGCCGCCGGCCTGCGGGCCGGCCTGGCCGTCGTGCCGGTCCTCGCGGTCGGGACGCTGCTGCTGGCGGGGGTGCTGCGCGGGCGGGAGCGCTGAGCCAAGCGCGCACGGCGGCGTGCCGCCACACCTATGCTGGCCGTGATGAGCCAGATCACACCCGCCCGCGTGCGCGACCTCCTCGACCCCGCGGCCGGTCTGGCCCGCTCGTTCCAGATCGTCCGGCACCCCGATCCGCCCCACCTCTACCTCATGGTCGTCGACATCGGGACCCGGTTCGGCGGGACGGACGAGCCGACGCTCCACGACCTCACCGGCGCCTACGACCTGCGCGCCGACGGTGCCGCTCTGCGCGGGCTGGGTGAGGCCGTGGAGCGGCGCGCACTCGCCCCGCTGCCCGGTGAGGGCGTGGCCGGCACACGGGCGGCTCTCGCCGCGTCGGGCGAGCCGCTCGCGCCTGCGGACGAGTGGCCCGGCCACTTCCCCCTGGCCGACGACGACGCGACGACGTGGTACACCGCCGAGCGCCTCGGTGACGACTCCCGCGTGCTCGTCCCCGCCGAGTGGGTGGACTGCCCCGTTCAGGGTCCTGCCGCCGAGTGGTGGGAGGGCACGCCGTCCGGGGCGGCCGCGCACACCACCGTCGAGGCGGCGACGGCGACCGCCGTGAGCGAGGTGCTCGAGCGGGATGCCCTCATGCGGGCCTGGTACCGGCAGGACCGCGCCGACGCGGTCGAGCTCGACCTCACCTCCCCGCACCCCGACCTCCGCCGGCTCGTGGACGACCAGCCCGGGGTCCGCGTCCGGGCGGCGCGCCTCCACACGGCCCTTGCCGGCCGCTTCGCCTACGTCGCCTGGGTCGACGACGGCACCACGGTGGGCACCGGTGCGACCCTCGCGGCCGACGACACCGCCGGAGCCGCTCGCTCCGTGCTCGAGGCGTGGCAGATCTACCTCGCGCTCCGCACCCGCGCGAAGGAGCCGCGGCCCGCGGGCCGCGGCTCCTTCGTCGACCAGGGTGAGGCCCGCTGCGACTTCTGGGCGTACGGCGAGGGCCGGGCGGCGATGGCCGAGTGGGCTCGGGGACTGCGCCCGGTCGAGCCCCTCGACCAGACCCCCTCCCCTCAGGCTGGGACCGACCTCGTCTCCGAGCTCGTCTCGGTCGGGCTGCCGGTCCTGCGCGTCGACCTCGGTCCTCGCCTGCCGGCGGCCGTGCGGGCCGCCGGGTTCGTCGCCGTCAAGGTGCTCGTGGGCGGGACGCACCCGCTGGTCCTCGAGGAGCGCGCGGCGTGGTCCTTCGTCGACCCGCTGCTGGGCGAGCGGCGGCCGGTCCCCTACCAGCCGCTCATCTGAGCGTCACGAGGACGGTCCCGAAGCGCGTGCCCGACGTCGCCACGGGCTCCACATCCACGAGCTCGAACCCCGCCTGGGTCGTCTCCTCGAGCAGCTCGCTCCTCGTGAGCAGCCGCACGCGTGACGTGCACACGTCCACGACGCCGTCCTCACCTGCCTCGAGCGGGAGCGGCAGGACCGCGACGTCCCGGTAGCCCGCGCCGCGCGGGCGGTGCTCGGTGAGGAGGAAGCCGCGCCCCTCCTCGGTCCACACCGGGTCCGCCGCCTCCTCCGGCGCGTCCTCGCCCGTGTCCTCCGCCACCGACACGACGACCTGGCCACCGGGCGCCAGGTGCTGGCGGATGCGGTCGTAGAGACGCCGGCGAGCGGCCGGGTCGAGCAGCGTCACCGAGGTCGTCCCCAGGACGACGGCACCGAAGAGCTCGTCCAGGGCGATCTCACTCATGTCCGCGCGGACCATCCGCAGCCGGTCACGGAAGCTGCGCGGAGCGTCGTCCAGCCGCTTCTCGAGCCGGGCGAGCATGGCGGCGGACAGGTCGACGGCGGTCACGGACCTGCCGAGGGCGAGCAGCGGCAGCGTGAGGCGCCCCTCCCCGGCCGCCAGCTCGAGGACCGGACCCGTCGTCCGTGCGACGGCGCGCAGGACCTCGCGGACCTCGACGTGGTCGGCCCGGACGATCGCGGCGTAGACCTCCGCGCCGACGTCGTCGTACAGGTCGTGGACGACGACGCGGGCGCTGGTCCCGGCGAGCAGGCGGAGGACCGGGGCCGGGAGCCGGTCGGTGGCCGGTGCGCTCATCGGACGGCCCCGAGCGCGCCCCGCCCGGCGGCCGCCGGCTGGCGGGCGTTGCTGCCGAGGAAGGGGACTCCGAGGGGCTCACCGGTCCGAGCGGCTCGCAGGGCGAGTGCGACCCCGACCGACCCGGTCGTGAGGTCCGTCGACAGCCGCAGCTGCTCCTGACCGAGGAAGGAGACCTGGTCGGCGTCTCCGACGGCGTACAGGTCGAGGAGGCCGAGGTGGGCCCTGACGGCCGGGTCGTCCGCCGCCCGACCCGCGTGGACGAGGGTGAGCAGGGCACCGGCCTGACCGTGCAGCCAGCCCGCGCTGCCGAGGACGGCGCGCTCGGCGGCAGCGGTGAGGTCACGGGCGGCGTCGGCGACCCACGGCTCGTCGACGTGGCGCCCGAGCTCTCGCAGGACGAGCGCGACCCCGCCGCTGCCCGAGCCGAGCGCCGTGTGCAGGCGCCACCGCTGCTCGCTCGCCTCGCCCCAGCGCAGCACCGCGAGGTCGCGGCGCAGGGCCTGGCGTGCCAGCCCGAGGTGGCGCTCCTCGGCCGTGTGCTCGAAGAGCCGCAGCGCCAGCAGCGCCGCACCGGTCCAGCCGTACCACAGGCCGGTGCGCGGGTGCGGCTCCGGGGCAGCGGTGACGTCAGCGGCGAGCTTGTCGGCCAGCGCGAGGGCGCGGTCGAGGCCGGAGGCGTCCGCTCCGCCGGAGTAGCGGTCGAGCAGGAGGAGCCCGATCCCGGCGGCGCCGTCGGCGATGCTCGGGCCCAGCCCGACCAGCGGCAGCGCGGTGAGGTGCGCAGCCACGTGCGCGGCGTCCTCCGGGCGGCCCAGGGCGTCGAGGGTGTGGACCACGCCGGCCAGCCCGGTGGCGAAGCCGGGTCCGAGCCCCCGCGTACGGTCGAGGCCGTCGAACAGCCACTGGACGTGCTCCTCGGGCACCTCGACGCCGAGCTGCTGAAGCCCCCACAGCACCCCGGTCGCACCGTGCGCGAACGTCGTCCCGCCGGATCCCACGGTGAACTGCCCGATGTCCCCGGGGAACAGGCGGTCCTCCCGCTCGGGCGTGACCGGACCCAGGACGCCGGCGAGGACCCGGGCCTCGGCGTCGTCGTGGCCGTCCAGGGTGACGGTCTCGCCGGGGTGGGCGGCGGAGCCCGCTGCCGCGGCGAGGTCGGAGCGGACGGAGGCGACGAAGGAGCTCGGGACCGGGAACCGGGCGCGGACTGCGTCGATCAGCTGCTCGGCCTTTCCCTCCTGCCAGGGCAGGACGACGGTCATCGGCAGGAAGACCGACAGCCGGGTGCACGCGAGCGCGTAGCGGTCCACGGCGGTGCCGCGAACCGTGGCGGGCGCCCGGAAGCCGGGAGCGCCGATCCGCGGGGAGAAGTTCTCGACGTCGTCCGTGGCGGTCTCGAGGTCGATGAAGAAGACACGATCGTCCGCCGTCACCATGACGTTGTTGGGATGGAGGTCGCCGAAGACGACGCCACGCTCGTGCATGGCCCGCAGCGAGGTGTCGATGTCAGCAAGGACTCGCAGGGCCCACTCGGTGTAGCGGTCGTGGTCGCCGGGCTCCGGAACGGCCCCCGACAGGGCGGGGTTGCGTTCGCGCAACGCCTGGGCGAGCGTCACGCCGTCGACGAACTCGCGGGCGAGGAAGTAGTGCTCGTGACCGCGTCGGTAGTCCACCAGCCTCGGGATGGCCGGCACGTCCGCGAGGACCTCCAGGGCCCAGCGTTCGCGCTCGAGTCTCGTGACGCCGTCGGCACCGGCCTCGTCGAGCCCGGCCAGCGGGCGCCCCTCCTTGAGAAGCACGGGTGAGCCGTCGCGGGTGTCCACCGCCCGGTAGACGCCACCCCCGTTGGAGAAGTGCAGCGCCGCCTCGGGGCGGAACGGGAAGTCGCTCAGCGTGCCCGCACCGCGGGCCGCCACCGCCTCCTCGAGAATCTCCGGCAGCTCCACCCACGGCGGCACGCGGAACCCGGGCTTGCGCACGTCGGGCTCCAGCGTGCCGTCGGGCCGGCGCAGGCACGGCACCATCCGGCCGTCCGGCCCGGGGCCGCTGATGTGGCTGAAGCCGCCGTACCGCACGTACAGCGGACCGCGGCGCCACCGCAGGTCACTGAGGACGTAGGGACCCTCCTCGCCGTCGAGGAGCTCCCCCAGCTCGGTGAGGACCCGCTCCAGCTCCGCGGTGCCGGCGGGAAAGATGGTGATGAACTTGCCGCTGGAGCCGCGGTCCCCGTACTTGCTGTTGCGGAAGAACAGCATGCGCGGCCCCCGGAGGTGCTTGAAGGCCACCTCGTGGTCGGCGCAGTAGCCGGCCACGGTCTCGAGCACACGTTCGGCGCTGTCCGGGGTGGCGGAGACGTGGATCTTCCAGCCCTGCTCGGGCAGCGTGCGGTCCGGGACCGTGAGGACGGTCCACTCCTCGTTCGTGGCCCTCGTCCAACCGTCCGGGACTGCCACGTCGAAGTGCGAGTCGTCGTCCACCCGGACGACGTCGTAGTACGGCGTGCCCGCCGGGCAGAAGAACTGGTACTGCGTGTTCACCGGGACGTCTCCTCGTCGTGGGGCGGGGCCGCGAGCTCGAGGCCCATCGGCTCCAGGTAGGTGTGGGCGAGCCATCCCCACAGGGGCAGCATGCCGAGGTCGACGACCGCTCCCCCGACCCGTTCCGGAGGCAGCTCCGCGACGGAGAGGGGACGGCCGGGCAGGGGAACGCTCACGTCGGTGCCGGCGACCGGGAGGAAGGCCTCGAACGGCGTCGGGACCGGTCTCGCCCCCTCCGCGGTGAGCTCTGCCGAGGTGAGGGTGTGGGAGGTGAGGAGGCCGCGTCTCACGAGGGCGACGTCGGCTCCCGCCCCCACGTCGTCGGCGCCGTTCATGAGGACGAGGTGAGCGGCGCCGTCGTGCACGACGTACCCGCCGTTCACGGTGACGGGGACCTGGACGACGGCGCCGGCGACGACGACGGCGGCCGCCGTCCCGATCGACACCGCGGCGGTGCGGCCGACGGGCGCACCGCAGCGGCGCGCCTGCCGCCCGAGCCGGACGAGCCCGACGACGACGTACGCGACGCCGCCGCCCGCGACGAGCAGGAGCGCGGTCGCGCCGACGATGCCCAGACCGAGGAGCATGTCGGACAGGACGAGCAGCAACGTGCCGACGATGTAGACCGGCATCCCCATGCAGCCCAGACCGAAGGGCACCGCCCACGACAGCTGCGGCAGGGACCGTTCCCGTCGCGCGCCCAGGAACGTCGACGCCAGCCAGGAGCGGGCGTCGGCCATCGCCTTCTCCCGCAGGTGGGGGACGTCCAGGGCGCTCATGAGCGCGAGGTAGCCGTCGAGCTTGATGAAGGGCAGCAGGTTCATCACGCACGCCACGTACGTGAGGACGGCGAAGACGAGGAGGGTCTGCCGGGCCTCGAGCGGTGCCACCACCGCGGCGAGGGCGGCGAGCCCGCCCACGACCAGCTGGACGGCGATCCCGGCGAGCGCGACGACCACCCGCTGGTGGCGCCGCGGCAGCCGCCAGCCGTCCGTGACGTCGCAGAAGAAGGCGGGGGTGAAGTAGAAGAGCATGACGCCCATGCGCGTCGGTCGGCCGCCAAGGGCCGTGAGCACGGCGCCGTGGGCCAGCTCGTGGACGCAGGTCGTGAGCAGGAAACCGACGCCGACGGCGAGGTAGCCGACGAGCGGCAGCGGGCTGCCCATCGCGAGCGAGACGTCGCTGCGCAAGGTCACGAGAGCCACGAGGCCGGCCAGCACCACGAGCGCACCCGCACCGAGGGACAGGCGGTGCCCGGCCACGGCGGCCACCGGCCGGAGCACGGCCAGCAGACGCTCCGGGTGGAGCAGCGTGAGCTGGATCCGGTGCGGCCCGAGCACCCGCACGCGCCGTCGTCGGGCGGGTGGGCGGCCGTCGGCGATCATGCCCTTGTCGGCGAGCTGCCCGACCGCCTGACCGACGAGTGCCGGGGTCCAGCGCGGACCGAGTGCCCCGGCCAGGGACGCGTGGTCCGCCGCACCGTCCAGCGCACGGGAGAGAGCGGCGAGGTCCTCCCCGATGCGGATGTACTGGTGGGTGCCCTTCTGCAGGATCCACGGGGCGTCCTGCTCTGCCGGCGGGTGGAGCACGACGTCCTCGGCGAGTCGTGGCCGGTCGAGGTGGACCGGGTCGGCGACCCCGCCCGTGGATCGCGGGCTCATGAAAGGTCTCGGCGAACGAGAAGCGTGCGAGCAGCGACACCGAGGACGACCAGCCACGCGGCGAGGACGGCGTAGGAGGCGCCGATCGACAGCAGACCCTCCTTGCCGTCCAGCGTGACGCCGGTCATCGCGATGGTGAACAGGAAGCCTGCGACGTCCGGTGCGAAGGACTGCACGCCCGGCTCGATCATGAGAGTGAGGCCGACGATGACGAGGATCGTCGCCACCTGGTTGCGGATGATCCAGCCGAGGAAGGCGCCCCAGGCGGCGGACAGGGTCGTCGTCCCGAGGACGCCGAGCACCGTGAGGGTGGCTTCGCGGGACCACACGACGGTGGAGTCGATCCGAGCCATCGAGACGTGGGCGAGGGCGATCGAGAGGCCGGCGGCGACCACACCCAGGACGAGGCCGCCGGCGGTGGCCGCGACAAGCTTGGACACGAGGACCCGGGTGCGCGAGCCGGCGACGAGGACGCTGCGCGATATCACCCCCGAGGCGTACTCGCGGGTGACGCCGATGGCGCCGAGGATCCCGGACAGGAGGCTCATGGCGAACCAGGAGCGCACGATCGTCGCGGTCTCGGTGGCCGGGTCGCTGGCTCCCGCGGCGAGGGCTTCCGCCGCCGCCTGGGTGAAGCCCTCGGTGAACAGTGCTCCGAGGCCGATCCCGATGACGAGCAGCGACCACGTGCCGCCGGCGGACACGAGCTTGCGCAGCTCGGCCTTGACGAGGTCAGCCATGGACGGTCTCCTCCTGGGACTCGATGAGGGTGAAGAAGCGGTCCTCCAGCCGGTACGTGCCGCCGGCGGTGAGGTCCGTCAGGGGGCCGGCGTAGTGCAGCCGCCGGTCGATGATGACGACGTCGTCGACGGTCTCCTCGACCTCCGCGAGCAGGTGGCTGGACAGGAGGATGGTCGCCCCGCGGCCGGCACGCTCGCGCAGGACCGTGCGCAGCCAGCGGATCCCCGAGGGGTCCAGACCGGTCGCGGGCTCGTCGAGGACGATGAGCTCGGGGTCCGCGAGAAAGGCGGTCGCCAGGGACAGCCGCTGACGCATGCCCTGCGAGAGCTTGGCCACCCGGCGGCCGGCGACGTCGTCCAGACCGACCTCGGCGAGCGCGCGGTCCACGCTCGCCGGGGGCAGGTGCAGCGCCGTCGCCCACGTCCGCAGCTCGCCCGCCACGGTGACGCCCGGGAGGGTGCCGATGCCGTCCAGGGAGACCCCGACCCGTCGGGGGTCGCCGAGCTCGGAGTAGCGCTGCCCGAAGACGAGGGCACGCCCCGACGTCGGCGCCACGAGCCCGAGCAGGGCACGCAGGGAGGTGGTCTTGCCCGCACCGTTGCGGCCGAGCAGCCCGGTGATCCGGCCCGCGGCCACCTCGAAGGACAGCTCCTCGACCGCGACCGTGCTCCCGTACCTCTTGGTCAGGGCCTCGAGGCGGACCGGGGGCGCCGTCATGGCCCCTTCTTACCCGAAGCACCCGCCCAGGCGAGTGCGGCGAGCCCCACGATGAGCGAGGTGGTGATCGCGGTCGACTGGGCAGCGCCCTCGAACACGAACAGCGACGCGGCAATGAGGGCGAGCAGACCCACGAGCACCCAGGCGACGCGCTCGCCTGCCCCGCGGTTATCCTTGGCTTCTTCGGTCATCTCTGTCCTATCTCTGGTCTCCCCAGGTGGGTGGCGGTGCGAGCGCCACCCACCTGGGGGTTGGAGTCCTGCTTAGGTCGCGGCCGTGGCAGCCGAGAACACGAGCGTGGCGATCGTGATCTTCACGCCCTCCTGGAACCCGGTCCACCAGCCCAGTGCGTCCATCGGCTCGAGCTCCTGCATGCCGAGCTCGACGAGGGGTCCGTTGTCCTGCATCTCACCTCCTCTCCCGTGCAGTCGTCGGGACAGTGCGTCAGGTCGCGATGATCGACGCGCCGATCAGGGTCTTGACGATCGTGGCGCCCACGCCCGACACCGCGCTGACGCCAGTCACGACGCTGATGGCGGTGCCCCAGAACGGGGCGTCCATGGACTCGAGCTCCTGCATCGCGAGCTCGACCATGGGGAGGGTGTTGTCCGTTGCCATGTGTGTATTCACCTCCTCTCCTCGACATGGATGGATCGACCGCCGGTCGGCGGAAGCTCTCGCGCCCGAGGCAGTGCTGCTGCCTCCAGGGCGACGTCCTCGGCCAGGCTCACGAGCTCGTGCTCGCGGAACCCGGCGAACATCGGCAGCCCGGCGCCCCACCCGCGGTGGACCGCGTGGGCCACGCGGGGGGCGGGGAGGTCGGCGACGGCGGGCGCGGTCCGGAGCCCGAGGTGCTGGAGGAGGGCACGCAGCCCCGCCTCCGGTGCGGCCGGCAGCAGCTCGGCCGTGGCGTGGGACAGGACGAGCGCGACGTGGCGCAGCCGCTCGGCCGACCCCCAGCGTCCGTCGCCGCCCAGCAGCCGGTCCATGACGACGGGCAGCACGGCGGTGAGGGCGGGAACCTTGCGTACCCCTGTCGCGGCACAGATCTCGTTCGTCAGTGCCCACCACTTGACCGCGTACGGCGACCGGCCGTCGACGACGGCGTCCTGGTGGGACATGGACCCGATGCGCAGGAGCTGGGCACGGTCCTCGAGCGTGAGCGCTCCGTCGCCCGCGCGGACGAGCAGCGGTCCGAGGACGCGCAGGAGCGCCTCGACGACGGCGTCCTCCACCGGCCGCGGGCGAGGGTCCCCGACGTACGGCCCGATGAGCCGCGCGACGATCTCCAGGACGCCCTCGGCGACGAGGTGGTCGGGCAGCCCGGTGGTCAGGCGGGGGGCGTGGAGGGCGAGGTCCGGCTGGATCCCCTCCCCCACGACGAGCCGCCGTCGCCCTCCGCCCACGTGGACCGCGGCCTTGCTCACCTCGCTGCCCGTCCCCAGCGTCGTCGGCACCGCGGCGAGCGGGCGCGTGCCGAGGGGGCGAGGCGGCAGGAGGACCATGGCGGCCCGGTGACGGGTGGACAGGTAGGGCGTGCAGTCGTCCGCGCCGGCGCGCACCGCGAGCTTGGCACGGTCGATCACGCTGCCGCCGCCCACGGCGACGACCACGGAGCCGGAGCGCAGCCGGCGAGCGAGATCCTCCGCGGTGCTGCCCGGCCCCTGCGGGAGGACGGCACAGTTCGTCACGGCGCGCTGCAGCGTCCTCAGCAGCCCGTCGACGGGCGGGTGGGGTGCCACGGCCTCGTCGACGACGACGTCGAGTCGACCGGGGCCGAGGGCGCTGACCCAGCTGAGCAGGTCGGCAGCGGACTGGACGGTGCGCGTGACGGCCGTCGTGCGCGGGATCATCGCGCGCTCCCCACCGGCCGGAGGGCCGCGGCGCTCGCCGCGAACCTGTCCAGGCCGCGCACGACGGCGTCACACAGCTCGTCGAGCTCGGACGGGGTGTAGACGAGGGCGGGGACGAGCTGGACCCCACCCGGGCCGGGGTGGACCACGGCGCCCTCGGCGCGGATGGCGGCGACGAGGGCCGGCACCTGCGGGTCGGCCAGGGCCTCGCCGTCCGCAGTGCGGACGGCGAGCGCGCGGAAGGCCCCCCGTCCGGTGGTCGAGGCGAGCATCGGGTGACCGGCGACGAGCTCGTCGAGCCGCTCGTCGAGCAGCGCGGAGAGCAGCTGGCCGCGTGCCAGGACGTCGTGGTCGTGGAACTCCTCGATCGTCGCGAGGATGGCCGCGCAGGTGGGCGGGGTACCGGCCTGTGTCTCGGCGTGCGAGACGACGGCGGGGTCGAGGACGGTGGACACCTCCGGCCCGAGGAGGACGGCGGCGGCCGCCATCGTCCCGTTGGTGAGGCCCTTCGAGGTGATGAGCACGTCCGGCTGCTCACGCCATCCCTGGGAGGCGAACATCGGCCCGGTCCGCCCGAACCCGGTGGCCACCTCGTCGGCGACGAGAAGGAACCCGTGGGTGCGCCGGTGGGCGAGCAGCCTCTCGACGAACTCGTCCTCGAGGGGCACGGCGCCGGTCCCGAGGACCGGCTCGACGACGACGGCCGCCACCCGGTCACCCTGCCGCCTCATCAGCTCGTCCAGCTCCTCGACCCGGTTCGCGGCGACGTGGCGGACCTCGCGCTGGTCCACGCGGTAGAGGGCCTGCCCGAGGTCGTCCCCGGTGAGCGCGAAGCCACCGAAGGACAGGCCGTGGTAGCTGTGGCGCAGGCCGACGACGAGGGAGCGCCGCGGCGTCCCCGCCGCGATCTGGTAGTGCCGGGCGACCTTCATGACGAGGTCGTTGGCCACCCCGCCGGACGTGGAGAACATGACCCGGCGGTAGGCGTCCGCCCCCGCGACCGAGACGAGAGCCTCAGCCGCGCGACGGGCGTAGTCGTTCTCGTACCGGAACACGCTGAGGTAGGACGCCTCCCGCAGCGCGTCACCCACGGCCCGGGCCACCGCCTCGTTGCCGTAGCCGAGGGGCACGTTCCACAGCCCGCTGGTCCCGCACAGCCGCTCGACGCCGTCGGCGAAGCGGACACGCACACCCGAGGCGCTCAGCGCGCACAGCTCGGCCCTGCCCTGCAGGTCCGGGTCCAACAGCGCCGGCCACAGCGCGGTACGCCCCCCCTGGCCGTCCACGATCAGCCGCCGACCGTCACGGTGGGCCGTGAGGAGCTGGTGCCCAGCCGGAAGCCCGCCTGGGCGAAGTAGGCCGACACGCGCTCCGCCTCGGTGGCCGGCACCGCCTCGGACGCCTCCGGCCCAAGCACCATGAGCTTCTCCACGACGGTCGCGAGCTCGTGGCTGATCTGCACCGTACGCCGCGCCGCGCCGTTGCTGAGGTAGGCCTGGTCCTCGTCCCAGCACAGCACCGGGGCGTCGTCGGCGGTGGCGTCGGCCGCCCCGTCGAGGGCGGGGTCGAGGTGACCACCGAAACCCGAGACCCGGACCCCGTCACGTCCGCGACCGGCGAGCCCGCGCAGGGCGCCGACGGCCCGGAGGTAGCGCCCGAGCCAGGGGCGGGCACGGAGCGCGGCGTCGCGCACGTCGTCGGCGACCGCAGCGGAGAGGGCGACGGCGCAGGGCACACGTCCTTCCTGGGCTGCCTGCCAGGCGAGGGTCACCTCCTCCAGGGAGCTGTCGACGTCGCCCAGACGCGCACCCCAGGGACCGGTGGAGACGGCACCGTCGGCGGCCACCCACAGGCGCTGCTCCGGGCCGCCGTCCCCGCTCCACCCGCCCAGGGCGGGCTCGTCAGCGAGGAGCGTGGACGGGCCCGCCACCAGCGCGGAGAAGGTTCCCGAGGCGACGGCGTCGTCGGCGTCGGCGAGATAGGCCTCGAGGTCGGAGACCTCGGTGACCCGCAGCAGCGTGGGGCCACCGATCGGCGTGTACCGACCGAGCGCGTAGGGGACGACCTGGAGGACGAAGGAGTCGTCGACGACGACCTCGGCGTAGGGCTCGACGACGCCGCCGTCGTAGTGCCAGCTCACGCCGTCACCGTCCGTCGGGGCGAGCACCGTGGCGTCCGCCGTCGCGAGCCCGGCGGCACGTGCACGGGCCGCCTGTTCGGTCGCCGACACGACGACCACCTGTGCCGGGTCGCCGCTGGGGATCCCGGTCGCCCACCGGGCGAGGGTCTGCTTGGCGCTGTGCACCATGGGTACTTCCTCCATGACTTCGGACCGGCGGCAGTGCCGGTCAGGGAACGAGGGCGACGTCGGCACCCGCGGGCAGCATCGCGAGCAGGACCCGCAGCTCCTCGAGGGCGGCCTCGAGCCCTTCGACGTTGTAGACACCGGTGACGTTGAGGACGATCTCGTCGACGCCCGCGTCCCAGTACTCCTGCACCATCTCGGCGAGCTCGTCCGGCTCGCCGCACAGGAAGGCGCCACCCGCGACGATGGCACGGGCGCCGGCAACCGGGTCAGCGGCGTCGACCGCTATCCCCGCCTTGCCGAGCATGTCGATGTAGTGCGGTGCCCGGGAGTGGGCGAAGTTGCTCGCCATGGCGAGCTGGTAGGGCTCGTGCCTCGCGCGGCGCCGCGCGATGGGCAGGATCGTCACGAGTCGCGGCCGCGGACGCCCGGCGGCGGCCGCGCCCTCCTCCAGGGCTGGCACGACGACCTCTCGCAGGTACCGGGCCGGCGTCAGCCAGGTGATCGCGGCGTCAGCCACCTCACCGGCGAGCCGTGCCATCCGCGGTCGCAGCACCCCGAAGCCGAGCTCGATCGGTGCCGAGGGCGCCGACGGCAGGCGTGCGGCGCACGCGAAGTCCGCGGTCTCCACCTGGACCGGGACCCCGGTCAGCAGCTGCCTGACGGCCACGAGGTAGTCCCGCATGGCACCGAGCTGGCTCGGGTAGGCCGCGCCGCGCAGCGCCACCTGGAAGCTGGTGCCGCCCGGCCCCAGGCCGAAGGTCACCCGCGACCCGGTGGCGAGGGCCAGCGACCGTGCCTCCATCGCCGCGTAGTACGGGTGGCGGAGCGGGGTCAGCGTGACGCCGACACCGATCGGCACGCGCACACCGGCACCCGCGAGGAACGCGAATCCCTGGTTCGTCTCGACGAGCGTCGACTGGCCCTGCCACAACGCCCCGCGACCGTCCTGCGCGACCAGCTCTCCGAGAGGAACGAGCTGCTCGGGCCGTCGCGGCACGAACGGTGTAAAGACTGAGATGCCCCCCACTGCGCACCCTTCTTGGACGCGCTGGAGAGCGTCGATCATCGACGTTCATGTAAAACCAAGCCGCCCGTTGACCTGATTTCTAGCAGCGAGGAAAAAGTGTGTCAACGACCACACCGTCGGCGTTCCGGCGGCCGCCGTGCCCCGCACCGGGCGGTCCTTCTTCCGGACGAGGAGTGGCCCGGAAGTGCGGAATACAGCGGATTTCCGCGCGTCGCCCGGCATCAGCCATCCAAGCCCTCCGCGCGGGACACACGTGTCGACAGAATGTCAACGCCACCTTCGCAGGAGACGATTTCCGCCGTTCGCACGAGGAAGTTTCGCCGCGCCGGCAATCCCGCGGACGCGACATTTCAACCAGCCGCGGAATCGTCTGACGATTTCCTCAGGCGGGCGGCAGACGCCGCTGGTCGCCGTCCTGCTCGACGAGCGCGGTGAAGATCTGCGCGAAGAGCTCCTCGACGCGGGCCTCGATGGCGGCGGCGTCGGTGGTCTGGCCCTTGCGGTCGTGCAGTGCCATGAGCTCGATCGCGCCGTCGAGCTTGTCGGCCTGGGCGAGCCACCCCTCGGCGCGGGTGACCTCCTCGGGCGTGGATGCGCCGGCGAGGGCGCGCTGGGCCTGCCCGCGCAGCACGTTGACGGACCGGCGCAGCCCCTCCGGGCGGGAGCGGGCGGCGCGCGCCTTGGTGAGACCGTCGATCACCTTCTGCACCTGCCTGGCGGCCTCGGGGTTCTCACGCAGCATCGCGGCCCCCTTCTTCACCAGCGGGTAGACCACCGGCCCGAACTTCGCCGCGGCCTTGACGATCGCCGTCACCTTGCCCATATGTCCTGCTCCTTCCGTCTGTGCCGAGGTTATGTCCTCCGCCCGGGCCCCCGCGCGCCGGTGGGAGGATGTCCCGGTGTTCCATGTCATCTTCCACGAGCCGAAGATCCCGCCGAACACCGGCAACGCCATCCGGATGGTCGCGTGCACCGGGGCGACGCTCCACCTCGTCGAGCCGCTCGGCTACGAGCTGAGCGACGCGCACCTGCGCCGGGCGGGCCTGGACTACCACGACCTCGCGCGCGTGGTCGTCCACCCGGACGTCGACGCCGCCCTGGCGGCCGTCGCACCTGGCCGCGTGTACGCCTTCACGGGGCACGCGACCACGGGTTTCGCCGAGATCCGCTACGCGCCCGGTGACGCGCTCCTCTTCGGGACCGAGACGACCGGCCTGCCCGCCGACCTGCTCGCCGACCCGCGTGTCACCGGGCGGGTGCGCATCCCGATGGTGCCCGGCGTGCGGTCGATGAACCTGTCGAACTCCGCCGCCATCGGTGTCTACGAGGCCTGGCGCCAGCAGGGGTACGCCGGAGCGTGAGCAAGCGTTGCCCACGGCGGAACGCGTGTGGTCTGATGCACACGCCCGAGCGCGGAGCGCTCACGCCACCGACGGAGGACGCCCGACGATGACCGCGACCAGCACCGACGACGCCCAGACCCCCTCGGCCGCGCTGCGGGCTCGTCAGCGACCGCTCAAGGACGCCTACAAGGAGGACCCGACCGGGGCGCTCGTCACGAGCACCGCGACGGCGCGGGTGGACCAGGGCGCGCTGACGGCGACCGTGCCGACGTGGGCCGGAGACGTCGTCGCCGGTCTCCACCCCGCCACCGGCGGTGACGGCAGCCAGGCCTGCTCGGCGGACATCGTCCTCCAGGCGCTCGTCGCCTGCGCCGGCGTCACGCTCTCCTCCGTCGCGACGGCGATGGGCATCGAGCTGCGCTCGGCGAGCGTCACCGCCAACGGCACCTGGGACGCCCGCGGCACCCTCGGGGTGGACCGCGAGGCGCCCGTGGGCCTGTCCTCGGTCGAGGTGCTCGTGGACGTCGACACGGACGCAGACGACGACACCGTCGCCAAGCTGCTCGAGCTCACCGAGCGCTACTGCGTCGTCGCGCGCACGCTCACCGCTCCCCCGCCGGTCACCGTCCGCCGCGCCTGACGGCGGCGCTACTCGAGGTCGAAGCGGTCGCGCGCCGCCTCGACCTCCGCCGCGTGCGCGGCCGACCACGCGAGCAGCGCGTCGACCGGCTCCCGCACGGTCTTGCCCAGGGGCGTCATCGCGTACTCGACGGCGACGGGCCGGGTGGCCAGCACCGTGCGGCTGACGAGCCCGTTGCGCTCGAGGCGGCGCAGCGTGGCGGTGAGCGACTTCTGGGTCACTCCCGGGACGGCCCGCCGGAGGTCGTTGAAGCGGCAGGGACCCTCGCACAGCTCGCTGAGCACGTGGAGGCTCCAGCGGTCGAGCACCTGCCCGACGAGCTCCCGGTGGGAGGCGCTGACCTGCGCGGACAGTGACGCGGTATCGCTCATGACACCTGGTTCCGTTGACGTGCTCGCCGTGCGGTCGGTAGGAAGGGGTCCCCCCTTCCGGCACACCCTAGAGGAGACCCCATGACCGTCCACCGCCTCAGCCCCGCCGGACTCGCCCCCGACACCCCGTACCACCACGTCGCCGTCGCCACCGGCACCCGCCACGTCCACGTCGCCGGCCAGGTCGGTCAGGACGCCGAGGGTGTCCTCGCCGAGGGCCTCGCCGGCCAGGTGGCCCAGGCCCTGCGGAACGTCGCCGTCGGGCTGCGCGCCGGCGGGGCGACCTTCGACGACGTCGTGCGGCTCACGGTGTACGTCACCGACTGGGAGGTGGAGCGCATCGCGGACTTCATGGCGGGCGTGCAGGCGGTGGCCGAGGAGGTCGGCCTGTCGCTGCCGATGCCCGCGGCCTCGCTCATCGGCGTGAGCGCGCTGTACACCCCCGAGATCCTCGTCGAGATCGAGGCGACCGCCGTCGTCGACTGACGTCACTCAGCCGGTGATGTCGATCCAGGCGAAGGGGTGCTGCGCGCACTGCATCGTCGGGTCGGTCTCGCAGATCGTCTCGGCGCCGGTGAGGTCGACGGACACCTCGGCCCCGCCGGGCGGGACCTCGTCCGGGAGGCGGAGCGTGCCAGTCGCCTCACCGGCGCCGTCGGGCTGCAGCACGCCCAGGGTCTCCGTGTAGCGCCCCTCGGCCGAGTCCCAGGCCGTCCGCTCGGACGTCAGCCGGATCTCGTACCGGGCGCCGTCCGGCAGGTTCTGCTCGCAGCCGTCGGCATCGACGAATGCGCTCACCTCGACGCGCAGCTCGCTCCCGGGCTTCGGGGCCGCAGGGGCGACGACGGGATCGGCCGGTCCGCAGTACGCGGTCCTGGGCCCTGCGTCGACGCAGCCGGCCATGAGCACCACGGTGAGGAGCGTCGCGGCCAGCGTCGGCCGACTCCGGCGGGTGAGCACGCTCCCACGGTAGCGGCCCGCTCGGGCGCCCGTGCGCCGTCGTCGGCTACCTGGTCGCGTAGAAGACGACGGCGGCCGAGGCGGCGACGTTGAGGGAGTCCACGCCGGCGGCCATGGGGATGCGGACGACGCGGTCGGCCATCGCCAGGACCCGCGGTGCCAGTCCGTGGCCCTCGGGACCGAAGACGAAGGCCGAGCGCTCGTGCCCCTCGGCGACGTACTCGTCGAGGCTGATCGAGTCGTCACTCAGCGCCAGGGCAGCCACCGTGTAGCCGAGGCGCTGCGCCTCCTCGATCGCCCCCGGCCAGGTCTCCAGCCGGGTCCACGGCACCTGGAAGACGGTGCCCATGGAGACCCGGACGGAGCGGCGGTAGAGCGGGTCGGCGGAGGTGGGCGTCATGAGGACGGCGTCCACTCCGAGGGCCGCGGCGCTGCGGAAGGCGGCGCCGAGGTTGGTGTGGTCGACCATGCCGTCGAAGATCGCCACGCGGCGTGCACCGGCCACGACCTCCTCCACCGGACGCAGCGGCGGGCGGTGCATGGCCGCCAGCGCGCCGCGGTGCAGGTGGAAGCCGGTGATCGCCTCGAGCACCGGCTCCTCGGCGACGAAGACGGGCACGTCCGGCCCGCCGTCGTCGGCGCCGCAGGCCCGGGTGATGACGGGTGCCATGGTGTCCAGCCACTTCTCGGCCATGAGGAAGGAGCGGGGGCGGTGGCCCGCGTCGATCGCCCGGGTGATGACGTTGGTGCTCTCGGCCATGAACAGGCCGCGCTCGGTCTCCAGGCGACGCCGCAAAGCGAGGTCGGTGAGGCCGGTGTAGTCGAGGAGGCGGTCGTCGGCGGGGTCGGTGATGCGGATGAGCGGCACCGGACCATTCTGCCGTGCGGGATCCGGCTGTCGGCCCCGAGAGGGCTGCTGCTACTCCTCGGCGAGGACGGGGGCGGCGAACTGGCTGCGGTAGAGGCGGGCGTAGGCGCCGTCGGCCTCGAGGAGCTCGTCGTGGGTGCCCTGCTCGACGATGTCACCGTGCTCCATGACGAGGATGACGTCCGCGTCCCGGATCGTGCTCAGCCGGTGGGCGATGACAAAGGACGTGCGGCCGCTGCGCAGCCGGGTCATCGCCTGCTGGACGAGCATCTCGGTGCGCGTGTCGACCGAGCTGGTGGCCTCGTCGAGGATGAGGAGCTGGGGCTCGGCGAGGAAGGCGCGCGCGATCGTGATGAGCTGCTTCTCACCGGCGGAGACGCCGCCGCCCTCCTCGTCGATGACGGTGTCGTAGCCGTCCGGCAGGCTCTGGACGAAGCGGTCCACGCTCGCTGCCTCGGCCGCCCGGTGCACGTCCTCCTCGGTGGCGCCGTCGCGGCCGAAGGCGATGTTCTCCGCGATCGTCCCCTCGAAGAGCCAGGTGTCCTGCAGGACCATGCCGATCGGCTCGCGCAGGTCCTGGCGCGTCATGTCGCGGGTGTCGACGCCGTCGATGAGGATGCGCCCGGAGTCGATCTCGTAGAAGCGCATGAGGAGGTTGACCAGGGTGGTCTTGCCCGCCCCGGTGGGGCCGACGACGGCCACCGTCTGCCCGGGCCGCGCGTCGAGGTCGAGGCGGGTGATGAGCGGGCGCGCGGGGTCGTAGCTGAAGGCGACGTCCTCCAGGCGCACCGCACCGCGGACCTGCGCCGGCCGCTGCCCGGGCACCGGGTCGGCCGACTGCTCCGGGGCGTCCATGATGTCGAAGATCCGCTCCGCGGACGCCACCCCGGACTGGACGAGGTTGGCCATCGAGGCGAGCTGGGCCAGCGGCTGGGTGAACTGCCGGGAGTACTGGATGAAGGCCTGGACCGAGCCGAGGCTGAGGTCGCCGGAGGCCACCCGCAGGCCGCCGACGACGGCGACGAGCACGTAGTTGAGGTTCCCGACGAAGCCCATCATCGGCATGATCGTCCCGGAGATGAACTGGGAGCGGAAGGTCGCCCGGAAGAGCCGCTCGTTGTCCTCGTCGAAGCCCTCGCGCACGGAGTCCTGGGCGTTGAAGGCGGTGACGAGCTCGTGCCCGGTGAAGGCCTCCTCGACCTTGCCGCCGAGGTCCCCGGTGGACGTCCACTGGGCCACGAAGTGCGGCTGGGCCCGCTTGGCGATGGTGGCCGTCGCCCACGCGGACACCGGCACGGTGACGAGGGCGATGAGCGCGAGCTGCCAGGACAGCACGAACATCATGACGAGCACCCCGACGACCGTGACGATCGAGGTGACCACCTGCGAGAGCGTCTGCTGGAGTGTCTGGGAGACGTTGTCGATGTCGTTGGTGACCCGGGACAGGACGTCGCCGCGTGCGCGGGAGTCGAGCTCGCGCAGCGGCAGGCGGTCGATCTTGGCCTGGACGTCGCGGCGCAGCTGGAAGGCGGTGCGCTGGACGATGCCGGCGAGCATCCGCCCCTGCACCCAGAGGAACAGGGCCGAGCCGACGTAGACGGCGAGCACGAGCAGCGCCATCCGGCCGAGCGCACCGAAGTCGATGCCCTGCCCGGGCACGACGTTCTCCATGCCGCTGACCATCTGCGCGACCTGGTCCTCACCGGCTGCGCGCAGGTTCGCGACGGCCTGCTCGAGGCTCGCGCCCTCCGGGAGCATCCGGCCGACCACACCGTTGAAGACGATGTCGGTGGCGCGCCCGAGGAGCGTGGGGCCGAGCACCTGCAGCCCCACCGCGACGACGGCGAGGACGAGGACGGCGACCAGGCGGACCCGCTCGGGTGCCATCGCACGCAGCAGGCGCCGCAGCGAGGCGCCGAAGTTGGCCGACTTCTCGCCGGGAGGGACCCCGGCGCCGGGGCCCGGACGGTGGTGGCTCATGCGGCCTCCTGCGCGCTCAGCTGGGACAGCACGATCTCCTGGTAGGTGGGGTTGTCCTCCATGAGGCCGGCATGGGTGCCGCGGCCCACCACCCGGCCGTCGTCGAGGACGACGATCTCGTCGGCGTCGCGGATGGTGGCCACCCGCTGGGCGACGATGAGGACCGCGGCTCCCGCGGTGGCCACCGGCAGCCCGGCGCGCAGGCGGGCGTCGGTGGCGTAGTCGAGGGCGGAGAAGGAGTCGTCGAAGACGTAGAGGTCGGCCGGCTTGAGGAGCGCGCGGGCGATGGCCAGGCGCTGGCGCTGCCCGCCGGAGAAGTTCGACCCGCCCTGCTCCACGCGGGCGTCCAGACCCAGCCCCGTGACGAACTCGCTCGCCTGGGCGGCCTCCAGCGCCGCCCACAGCTCCTCGTCGGTGGCCCCGGGGCGGGCGAAGCGCAGGGTGGAGGCGATGGTGCCGGAGAAGAGGTAGGCGCGCTGCGGGACGACGGACACCCGCGCCCGCAGCTCGGCGGGCTCGAGCTCGCGCACGTCCACTCCCCCGGCCCGCACGACGCCGCCGGTGGCGTCGACGAGTCGCGGCAGCAGGTTGACGAGCGTGGACTTCCCGGAGCCGGTGGAGCCGATGATCGCCGTCGTGCA
This sequence comes from Georgenia satyanarayanai, assembly GCF_900116375.1. Classification (GTDB taxonomy): domain Bacteria; phylum Actinomycetota; class Actinomycetes; order Actinomycetales; family Actinomycetaceae; genus Oceanitalea; species Oceanitalea nanhaiensis. The sequence continues at coordinate 93,408 of NZ_UETB01000010.1, forward strand.
TCCCGGCTCCAGGCGCAGGGAGACGTCGTGGAGGACGGGGGTGGCAGCGCCCGCGTAGCCGAAGCTCACGCGGTCGAGCTCGATGACCGTGCGCCCGGCGGGGAGCCGGCGCGGCCGTGCGGGGGCGACGATCGCGGGCTCGGTGCCGAGGACGGCCTCGATGCGGTCGGCGGAGACCGCCGCGCGCGGCACCATCATGAACATCATCGAGGCCATGAGCACCGACATGAGGATCTGCATGAGGTAGTTGAGGAAGGCGACGAGCGAGCCCACCTCCATCGCCCCGGAGTCGATGCGCCCGGCACCGAACCACACGACCGCCACGGACGAGGCGTTGATGACCACCTGGACCGCGGGGAACATCAGCGCCATGAGGTAGCCGACGCTCAGGCTCGTGCCCATGAGCTCGCTGTTGGCGCGGGCGAAGCGCTGCCGCTCGCTGGGCTGACGGTTGAAGGCGCGGATGACCCGCACGCCGGAGATCTGCTCGCGCATGACGAGGTTGATCCGGTCGATGCGGCCCTGGATGAGCTTGAAGAGCGGTCCCATGCGCAGCGCGATGACGACGATGAGCCCGAGCAGCACCGGGACGACGACGAGGAGCAGCGCCGAGAGCCCGACGTCCTGGCGCAGCGCCATCACCACGCCGCCGACCATCATGATCGGCGCCATGACGATGACGGTGAAGGTCATGAGGGTGACCATCTGGACCTGCTGGACGTCGTTCGTCGAGCGGGTGATGAGGGAGGGCGCGCCGAAGCGGCCCGCCTCGGCCACCGAGAAGCGCTGGACCCGGGTGAAGACGGCGCGGCGCAGGTCACGGCCCACGCTCGTCGCGGCGCGCGCGCCGAGGTAGACGGCACTCACCGCGCAGGCGACCTGGACGGCGCTGATGAGGAGCATGATCCCGCCCACCCGCAGGATGTAGCCGGTGTCCCCCACGACCACGCCGTTGTCGATGATGTCGGCGTTGAGGCTGGGCAGCGACAGTGCGGCGAGCGTCTGGACGAACTGGAGCAGCACGACCACCGTGACGTCGCGGCGGTACGGGCGCAGGTGGCGCCGCAGCAGGGTGAGGAGCATGTCAGCCTTTCGGGTGGCCGCCCGGTGGGTCGGCTCCGAGAAGGGTAAGACGGCCCTCCGACATCCCCCGACCGATTTCGCTCAGGGCGCGCACCGACGATGACGGCGCACCACCCGCAAGGGGTGGTGCGCCGTCGTCGTCGTGGGCTACTGCTGGGGCCAGTCCGGGTCCTGGGCCGGGTCGGCAGTGGCAGGCGGACCGGCCGTGGGGCCGGGCTGGTTGGCGCTGGGCGGCGGCGGCTGGCGCTGCGTGCCGGGGGCGGGCGGCGGGCTCGCGGGGGCGCCCGCCGGGGGCGCGAAGCGGGACTGGTCCTCGGCACGGCGGCCCGCGGGGCGGTGCTCCTCCTCGGCCGGGCGCTGACCGCGCTCGGCGGACTCGGAGAAGGGCCGGCCCGAGCGCTCCCCGGCGGCGTTCGCCTCGGAGGTGGCCTGCTGCGCCTCACGGCGCGCCCGGGCCAGGGCCTCGTCCGGGTCCTCGAGGTTCGTCTCGGCCAGGCCGGCGGCCATGGAGCTGTCGTGCGCGCCGAAGTCGACCTGAGGGGCAGGTCCGTCGTCGTCGTCGGAGTCGCCTCCCGGTACGCCGCCGCCGAAGCCCTTGGAGATGGCGCCGAGCGCCGCCGTGAACTCCGTGGGGATGACGAAGAACTTGCTCGACTCCTTGTTCGCCAGCTCCGGCAGCATCTGCAGGTACTGGTAGGCGAGGAGCTTGGGGTCCGGCTTGCCGCGGTGGATGGCGTCGAAGACCTGGAGGATCGCGCGCGACTGACCCTGGGCCTCGAGGATCGCGGACTGCGCCTGGCCCTCGGCGCGGAGGATCGCGGCCTGCTTCTCACCCTCGGCCGTGAGGATCTGGGACTGCTTGACACCCTCGGCGGTGAGGATCGCGGCGCGGCGGTCACGCTCGGCACGCATCTGCTGCTCCATCGCGCCCTGGACGCTCTGCGGCGGGTCGATCGACTTGAGCTCCACCCGGTTGACGCGGATGCCCCAGCGGCCGGTGGCCTCGTCGAGCACCCCGCGCAGCTGGCCGTTGATCTGGTCGCGGCTGGTGAGGGTCTGCTCCAGGTCCATCGAGCCGATGACGTTGCGCAGCGTCGTCACCGTCAGCTGCTCGATACCGGTGATGTAGTTGGCGATCTCGTAGGTCGCGGCCTTGGGGTCGGTCACCTGGAAGTAGATGACCGTGTCGATCGACACGACGAGGTTGTCGGAGGTGATGACCGGCTGCGGCGGGAAGGAGACCACCTGCTCGCGCAGGTCCACCCCGGCGCGGACCCGGTCGACGAACGGGATGAGGAAGTGCAGGCCCGCGTACATCACGGTGTTGAACTTGCCCAGCCGCTCGACGATGAGCGCGACGGCCTGCGGCACGATCCGCACCGCCCGCCAGATCGCGACGATGACGAAGAGGGCGAGCAGGACGAGCACGACGGTGAGCACGAGGCCCCCGATGTTGTCGTTCACATGGCTCCTTCGGGGTAGGTGACGGGCAGTGGCGCGACGACGGCGGTCGCCCCGTCGATGCGGACCACCTGGACGGTGGTGCCGGTCGGAAGCAGGCTGCCCGGCTCGGCGGCACGTGCCGTCCACACCTCACCGGCGAGCTTGACCCGCCCGGCGCGGTCGGTGACGTCGACGAGGACCTCGGCGCTGCGGCCCACGTGCGCAGCGACGTTGGTCAGCGAGTCAGGGGTGGAGCGCTTGAGGTAACCCAGCGCCCAGGGGCGCACGACGACGAGGAGGATCACCGAGACGACGGCGAAGGTGAGGATCTGCGCCCACAGCGGCGCCCCGAGCGCGGCCACACCGCCGGCGGCCAACGCCCCGCCGGCGAACATGAGGAAGATGAGGTCGACGGTGAGCATCTCGACCACACCGAGGACGAGTGCTCCGCCCAGCCACCACAAGAACGCCATCGTCGTGCCTCCCTCGCCTCGATCCTAACCGGCGCGTCCCGCCGCCCGGGCGCTCCAGCGCCCCCGGTGCCGCTCGACCTCGAGGTCGAGGCCGAAGGCCCGTGACAGGTGCTGGGGGGTGAGGACCTCCTCGAGCGGCCCGGTCGCCTCGACCCGGCCGTCGCGCAGGAGCAGCCCGTGGGTGAAGCCGGCGGGGATCTCCTCGACGTGGTGGGTGACGAGGACGATGACGGGCGAGCGGCGGTCGGTGGCGATCTCCCCGAGGGCGGCCATGAGCTCCTCACGGCCCCCGAGGTCCAGGCCGGCGGCGGGCTCGTCGAGGAGGAGCAGCTCGGGGTCGGTCATGAGCGCGCGGGCGATCTGGACGCGCTTGCGCTCACCCTCGCTGAGGGACCCGAAGTTCCGGTCGGTGAGCTGCTCCACCCCGAAGGCGGCGAGCAGGTCCCGGGCGCGGGAGGTGTCGTAGTCGTCGTAGGACTCGCGCCAGCGGCCGGTGACGCCGTAGGAGGCGGTGAGCACGACGTCGAGCACGCGCTCGTGGCCGGGGATGCGGTCGGCGAGGGCGGCCGAGGCGAGGCCGATCCGGGTGCGCAGCTCGGAGGTGTCGACCGCGCCCAGCCGGTCCCCGAGGACACGGACCGTGCCCTCGCTGGGGAAGAGGCGACCGGCGGCCATCTGCAGCACGGTGGTCTTCCCGGCGCCGTTGGGGCCGAGCACCACCCAGCGCTCACCGTCGCTCACGGACCAGCCCACGCCGTCGAGGATCGTCTTCGACCCGCGTCGCAGGGTCACGTCGGCAAGCTCCAGCACATCACTCATGGACCGACCTTATCCGTCACCCGGCCCGCGGGCCGTCTACGGTGGGGGCGTGCCCGAACTCGTTCTCCCCCACGCCGTGCTCGGGGCGCTGTGGCTCCCGTCCGTCGTCGCCGCTACCCCCTCCAGCAGCGGCGAGGGTGGTGACGTCGTCACGACCGCTCTGAGCGCCGTCGCCGGGGAGGACACGCACGTCGTCCTCCGCCCCGACGGCGAGGTCCGCTCGCTGCGGGAGATGGCCGGGCGCCTCGTGGGCGACCATCTCACCGACGTCGGCGCGGTGCTGCCGGCGCCCGGGCACGTCGCCGGCCTGCCCGGGGTGGCGCTGCTCGACGCCGTCGACGCGGGCCAGTGCCTGCTCATCCGCTCCGAGGGCGGCTCGTGGGCCGTGGTGCCGCAGGTCGAGTCCTTCGGCAGCGAGCTCGAGCCCGGCACCCTCGTGCGCTGGGTGCTGCACCCCTTCCCCTTCGCCGAGCGTCCCGTCCCCACGCTGCTCGGGCTCGTCGGCTCGCTGCGGCAGGCTCGTCAGGAGATCGTCCGGGCGCTCGTGACGGCCGGTGACGCGCTCGAGCAGCTCGACCTCGCCGGCTGGCGTCCCGACGTCGCCCGCGAGGCGGCCCACCTGCTGCGGGAGGACGTCTCCAGCGCCCTCCTGCCCCCGGGGCTCTCGCCCGCCCGGGTGGAGGTGCTGACCCGCGCGGCGCGGCTGCTCGCCGTCGTCCAGCTCGCGCTCGAGGACGACGGCGGTGCGGTCGTCGCCCGGCAGGGTGCGGCCCGCGCCGAGGTGCTGCGCGACCTCGAGCACACCGCCCGGCGGGCGCTGGCCGCCGCGAGCGTCAGCCACGTCTCCGGCGGCGTCTCCCGCCCGCGCTGAGCCCGGGCCCTCAGGACCCGGCGAGCACCTGCTCGTAGAACGCGAGCGTGCGGTCGGCGATCGACTCCCAGGAGAAGTGCTCCTCGGCGCGGCGTCGTCCGGCGGCGCCCATCTCGGCCGCACGGCTCTCGTCGCCGACGACGGCGGTGAGCGCGGCGGCAAGGTCGGCCTCGTAGCGCGCCGGGTCCACCGGTGTGCCGGTCCCGTCGGTGACCTGGTCGATCGGGACGAGGGTGCCGGTGACGCCGTCGTCGACGACCTCGGGGATCCCGCCGGTGGCGGAGCCGACGACGGGCAGGCCCACCGCCATGGCCTCGAGGTTGACGATGCCGAGCGGCTCGTAGACCGAGGGGCACACGAAGACGGTGCAGGCCGTGAGCACGGCGATGAGGTCGGCGCGGGAGAGCATCTGCTCGATCCACACCACGCCCCCGCGGGTGGTCTTGAGCTCCTCGACGCCGGCCTGGACCTCCTCCATGAGCGCCGGGGTGTCCGGGGCGCCGGCGCACAGGACCAGCTGGACGTCCTCGGGCAGTGCCCGGGCCGCGCGCAGCAGGTGCGGCAGGCCCTTCTGCCGGGTGATGCGCCCGACGAAGACGACGGCGGGGCGCGTCGGGTCGATGCCGTGCGAGCGGGCCACCCGCTCGGCGCGCTCGGCCTCCTCCCCGGCGGGCCGCTGCCAGCCGGCGAGGTCGATGCCGTTGTGGATGACGGTGACCTTGTCCGGGTCCACGGCCGGGTAGCTGCGCAGGATGTCCTCGCGCATCCCGCCGCTCACCGCGACGACGCCCGCGGCACCCTCGTAGGCGGTCCGCTCGGCCCACGAGGACAGCGCGTACCCGCCACCGAGCTGCTCGGCCTTCCACGGGCGCAGCGGCTCCAGGGAGTGGGCCGACAGGACGTGAGGGACGTCGTGGAGCAGCCCGCCCAGGTGCCCGGCGAGGTTCGCGTACCACGTGTGCGAGTGGACGATGTCGGTGCCGCGGACGGCGTCGGCCATGGCGAGGTCCACGCCGAAGGTCTGCAGGGCGGCGTTGGTGCCCGCCAGCTCGGCGACGGCGGAGTAGCCGCGCACGCCGTCGTCCTCCCGCGGTCCGTCGAAGCAGTGGACGCGGACGTCGGCACGGCTGCGCAGCACGCGGGCCAGCTCGGCGACGTGCACCCCCGCCCCGCCGTACACGTGGGGCGGGTACTCCCTGGTGAGCATGTCGACGCGCATGCTGGACCCTCCTGTCGGGACCGGTGATTAGACCTGCAGGACCATCTAAGCAGCCCTAGAGTCAGCGGCATGTCACCTCGGCGCACCCACAACCCCAAGGTCCTTGCCATCGTGCTCGCCGGCGGGGAGGGAAAACGGCTCATGCCCCTGACGGAGGAGCGCGCCAAGCCGGCCGTCCCCTTCGGCGGGATCTACCGGCTCATCGACTTCGCCCTGTCGAACATCGTCAACTCCGGCTACCTGCGCGTCGTCGTGCTCACGCAGTACAAGTCCCACAGCCTGGACCGCCACATCGCCAAGACGTGGCGGCTGTCGACGCACCTGGGCAACTACGTCGCCCCCGTCCCCGCGCAGCAGCGGGTGGGCAAGCACTGGTTCCTCGGCAGCGCCGACGCGGTCTACCAGTCGCTCAACCTCATCGACGACGAGCAGCCCGACATCGTCGTCATCGTCGGCGCGGACAACATCTACCGCATGGACTTCTCCCAGATGGTCGACCAGCACATCGACTCGGGTGCCGCGATGACCGTCGCGGGCATCCGCCAGCCGATCTCGCTGGCCGACCAGCTGGGCGTCATCGACGTCGACCCCGCCGACCCGAGGCGGATCCGCGCGTTCCTCGAGAAGCCCGCCAAGGCGCAGGGCCTGCCGGACGCCCCCGACGAGGTGCTCGCCTCCATGGGCAACTACGTCGTGTCGACCGACGCGCTCATCGAGGCGCTGCGCGTGGACGCCGAGGACTCCGGCTCCAAGCACGACATGGGCGGCAGCCTGGTGCCGTGGTTCGTCGACCGCGGCCAGGCCGGCGTCTACGACTTCAAGGACAACGAGGTGCCCGGCGCCTCCGACCGCGACCGCGGCTACTGGCGCGACGTCGGCACGATCGACGCCTACTTCGACGCCCACCAGGACCTCATCTCCGTCTCCCCGGTCTTCAACCTCTACAACAACGAGTGGCCGCTGTTCACCGGGAACCCCGGCATGCCGCCGGCGAAGTTCGTCTACGGCCACCGGGAGCGGCTGGGCCACGCGCTGGACTCCCTCGTCTCCCCCGGTGTCATCGTCTCCGGCGGTGAGGTCGTGGGCTCGGTCATCTCCCCGAACACGAAGATCAACTCCTGGTCCTCGGTGCGGGACTCCGTGCTCTTCGACAACGTCGACGTCGGCCGCAACGCCGTCGTCGACCGGGCGATCATCGACAAGAACGTCCACATCGCCGACGGCGCCCAGGTGGGCGTGGACCCGGAGCACGACATGGAGCGGGGCTTCGTCGTCACCGAGTCCGGCATCACCGTCGTGCCCAAGGGCGCCACGGTCCGCCGCTGAGCGGGCGCCCGGCCGCCGCTTGCGTCGCCCTTCCCGGTCGTCGGTCGCCCCTCTCGGCGCCCGCGGATGAGCGGGAAGGGCGACGCATCGCCGGGCCCCCGTAATCTGGGCCGGTGATCCGCATCGGTCTTGTCTCCGCCCGCCCGGTCCTGCCCGCGCTCGTCGAGCACGCCCGCGAGCTGCTCACCGCCGTCGCCGACGACGTCACGACCGCCGACACGTCCCGCCCCGGTTGGTCCGGGGCGGTCGTGGAGGGAACGGCGCGCCCCGGCGCCGCCGCCGACCTCGACCTCGCGCTCACCGCCGAGCTGCGCGGGCCGGCCACGGCACTGGCGGTGGACGTCGCGGTGACGGCCGGTCCCCTCGCCGCCGACGGCGTGGGCCTGCTCGTCATGGACGTCGACTCCACCCTCATCACCGCCGAGGTCATCGAGCTGCTCGCCGAGCACGCCGGCACCCGCGAGCAGGTGGCCGAGGTGACCGAGCGGGCCATGCGCGGGGAGCTCGACTTCGCCGCCAGCCTGCGCGAGCGGGTCGCGACCCTGGCCGGGCTGGACACCGGCGTGGTGGACGCCGTGCGCGACGCCGTCGAGCTCTCCGCGGGCGCGCGCGAACTTGTCGCCGCGGTGCACGAGCGCGGCGGGAAGGTGGCCCTCGTGTCCGGCGGCTTCCTCGAGGTGGTCGGGCCCATCGCCGAGGAGCTGCGCATCGACCACGTCGTCGCGAACCGGCTCGAGGTGCAGGACGGGCGGCTCACCGGTCGCACGGCCGGGCCGGTCGTCGACCGCGCCGCCAAGGAGCGCCACCTGCGCACCTGGGCGGCCGAGGACGGCGTGCCGCTGGAGCGGGTGGTGGCCGTGGGCGACGGCGCCAACGACCTCGACATGCTCGGTGCCGCCGGGCTGGGCGTGGCCTACTGCGCCAAGCCGGTGGTCCAGGAGCAGGCGCGCGCCGCCGTGACCTTCCCGCGCCTGGACGCCGTGCTGGGCCTGCTCGGCGGCTGAGGGCGCACCACCGCCGTCGCTGACCTGCACACAAGTCGGCGACACGCGAGCGACACGCCGGGACAGGTGCCGATCAGCGGCCCCTCTGCCGGACTTGTGCGCGGATCAGGAGCAGGCGCTCAGAGCTCGGGGCGCAGCACCGTGACGAGGCGGGCGGTCGAGCGGCCGAGCTCGGCCCACGGCACCGGCACCTCGAGCACGGCGGCGTTCGCGGTGCTCATCCCGAGGGACACCATCTCGGCGAGGGTGCTGCGCTCGCCGTCGAGGAGGTGGGCGAGGGCGGAGGTCGTCGGCTCGTGGCCCACGACGAGGACCCGGCGGACGTCGTCGGGAAGCTCGGCGAGGACGGCGAGCACGTCGCGCGGTCCGGCCTCGTAGAGCTCGTCACGGACGTCGGCCTCGGGAGCGCCGTCCCAGCCGGAGGCGACGAGCTTGTACGTCTCGGTCGTCCGTAGCGCGCTGGAGACGAGCGTGGCGTCGAGGTGGCCGACCTCGGCCGCGAGGACGGGTCCCAGCGCGGCCGCCTGGCGCCGGCCGTGCCCCGACAGCGGGCGCTGCGCGTCGCCCAGGCCGTTCTCCGGCTCGGCCTGGGCGTGGCGCAGCAGGACGAGGGTGCGGGGCGTCACCTACTGCCCCATCGCGTGGACGCCGCCGTCGACGTGCACGATCTCCGCCGTCGTGGCCGGGAACCAGTCCGAGCACAGGGCGACGACGGCGCGGGCGGCCGGCTCGGCGTCCTTGACGTCCCAGCCGAGCGGGGCGCGCTCGGCCCAGACGCTCTCCATCTGCTCGAAGCCGGGGATGGAGGTCGCGGCCGTCGTGCGGATCGGGCCGGCGGAGACGAGGTTGACGCGGACGCCCTCGGGGCCGAGGTCACGGGCCAGGTAGCGCGCGGTGGACTCGAAGGCGGCCTTGGCCACGCCCATCCAGTCGTAGACGGGCCAGGCGAAGGACGCGTCGAAGGTGAGCCCGACGATCCCGGCGCCCTTGGTGAGCAGCGGCTGGGCGGCCACGGCGAGCGACTTGAGAGAGAAGGCGGAGACCTCCATCGCGGTGGCGACGTCGGCCCACTCCCCCGCGAGGAAGTTGCCGCCCATGACGGACTGGGGCGCGAAACCGATCGAGTGGACCACGCCGTCGAGGTGGTCGGCGTGCTCACGCACGCGGTCGGCGAGGGCCGCGAGGTCCTCGGGGTTCGTCACGTCCAGCTCCACGACGGGCGCCTGGACGGGCAGCCGGCGGGCGGTGACCTGCGTGAGCCGCAGCTGGCGCCCGAAGGAGGTGAGGATGACCGTGGCCCCCTCCTCCTGCGCCAGGCGCGCCACGTGGAAGGCGATCGAGTTGTCCTTGAGGACGCCGGTGACCAGGAGGGTCTTGCCGTCGAGAAGTCCCATTGCTGTCTCCTGTCGCGAGGGTGAGGTCAGTGGCCCATGCCGAGTCCGCCGTCGACGGGGATGACGGCCCCGGAGACGTAGGCGGCGGCGGGCGAGGCGAGGTACTGGACGGCGCCGACGATGTCGGAGACGTCGCCGAAACGGCCGGCGGGGATCGCGGTACGCAGCTTCTCCTGCTGCGCCTCGGGCAGCGCCCGGGTCATGTCGGTGTCGATGAAGCCGGGGGCGATGACGTTGGCGGTGATCCCGCGCGAGCCGAGCTCGCGGGTGATCGACCGGGCCATGCCGATGAGGCCGGACTTGGTCGCGGAGTAGTTGACCTGTCCGGCGTTGCCGTACATGCCGACGACGGAGCCCATGAGGATGATGCGGCCCCCGCGCTTGCGGATCATGCCCTTGGACACGCGCCGCACGCAGCGGAAGACGCCGGTGAGGTTGACGTCGAGGACCTCCTCGAACTCCTCGTCGCTCATCCGCATGAGGAGCTGGTCGCGGGTCATGCCGGCGTTGGCGACGAGCACCTCGACGGGCCCGTGGGCCGCCTCGATCTCGCCGATGGCGGCGTCGACGGCGGCGGTGTCGCGCATGTCACCGCGGACCCCGAGGACGCCCTCGGGCAGGTCCCCACCACGGTGGATGGTCGCGACCTTGTCCCCCGCGGCGACGAAGGCCTCGGCGACGGCGCGGCCGATGCCCCGGCTCGCGCCGGTGACGAGCACGCTGCGTGCGTCGGTGTCGTTCACGATGTCCTCCTGTATGTCGTCCGGTGGAACGGTAGCCGACGGCGGCCCCGACGCGCGGGAGGCGTCCGGGGACTACCCTTGCTCAGTGAGCAGGAGACAGCGTGTTCACGCGATCACCTCAGTGGGGCGACCGCTGAGCGAGGACGTCCACGGCCGCGCGGTCCGCTACGTCATCTCGATGGCCATCCGCTCCGGCTGCCTCGTGGGGATCCTCTTCACCGACGGCTGGCTGCGCTGGGTCATGGTCGCCGGTGCGGTGCTCCTGCCGTACTTCGCCGTCGTCCTGGCCAACGCGGGCAAGGAGCGCCCCGCCCCAGCGGATACGCTGATGGAAGCCCCCGAGATCGAGGCGCCCTCCTCCGCGCAGCGCCCGACCTACCCGCCCATCGACCTGAGAGGTGGCTACCTGAGGTGAGCACGCCGGCCGACGAGACCGCGCCCGCCGAGCAGGTGTGCAGCGCCAAGGGCTGCCGCCGGACCGCCGCGTGGGGCCTGCTGTGGAACAACCCCCGGCTGCACACCGAGGAGCGCCGCAAGACCTGGCTCGCCTGCGAGGAGCACCGCACGCACCTGGAGACCTTCCTCGGGTCGCGCTCGTTCCTGCGTGAGGTCGTGCCGGTCACCGACCTATGAGCCGCTACCGCTTCCTGCTCTCCCGCCGCTGGGTCGGCCTCGCCGTCACCTTCCTCGTCATCGCGGTGGCCTGCGTCTTCCTCGGTGCGTGGCAGTGGAGCCGGCACGAGGAGCGCTCGGCCGCCAACGCCCTCGTCAACGGCAACTACGACAGCGCCCCGGTGCCGGTCGAGGAGCTCGTCGAGGACACCGTGCCCGCCGACCTCGTGTGGCGCAGCGTCGTCCTCGAGGGCAGCTACACCGGCGAGCAGGTGGTCGTGCGCAACCGTCCCGTCGACGGCAGTGCCGCCGCGCGCGTCCTCGCGCTCCTCGAGGTGGAGGACGACGACGGCGGCCGGCTCGTCGTCGTCGACCGCGGGTGGGTGCCGCTCGGGGAGGGCGACCCGCAGCTGCCGGCCTACCCCGCCGGTGAGGTGACGCTCGAGGGACGCCTGCGCGCGGCCGAGGGGGCCGACGAGCGGACCGCGCCGGCCGGCCAGGTGTACCGGATCGAGCCGGGCACCGTGGCCGCGGCGGCCGGGGTGGAGGGCGGCGAGATGCTCGACGGGTACCTCCTGGCCACCGCCGAGGACGGCGCCCCCGTCGAGGGGCTGACACCCTTCCCGCGCCCGGACACGAGCCCCGGCTCGCACCTGTCCTACGCCTTCCAGTGGTGGGTCTTCGGGCTCGGCGCGATCGTCGGCTACGTCGTCCTCGCGCGCCGGGAGGCGAAGGAGCTGGCAGGCGTGCCGGAGCGCCCGGCGGCGCCGTTGCGCCAGCCCCGCCGACGCTCGGACGCCGACGAGGAGGACGCCCTCATCGACGCCCAGCTCCAGGACCGGTAGCCCCACCCACGCCCACCCCCCCCACCGCCGAGCGCTGAGTCGTTCCCCGCCCCGCCCCATCGCCGAGCGCTGAGTTGTTCCCCGCCCCCACCACCGAGCGCTGAGTTGTTACCCGCAGCTGAGCGGCACGGCGGCTCCCGTTCGGTTCCTGTCGGGTGACGACAGCGGTTCGGATCGGTATGTTCGTCGGCACTAGACGATGACGACTAGAGGAGAGTGTCAGCATGGCAACGGCGAGGAGCGGCACTCCGGCGGCGGTCCTCGCACTCGGGTTGGCGCTCGGCGGCTGTACGGCCTCGACTCCTGGGAGCATGGACGACTCACCAACCGACATGGACTTGTCCGAGGCGTCCAGCGAGCAGGCGGCGGCTCTCGACGACCGGGAGGTGACCCTCGACGAGTACCAGGCTGCGTTCACCCGATATCAAGAGTGCCTGAGCGGGGCCGGCCACGAGCTGGGCTCGGTGATCTTCGACGGCCAGGAGTACAGCTACGTCGTCTCCACCGATGCGGTCGAGAGCGGCGCCGACGACGAGTGCTACCGGACCGAGTTCTCCTACGTCGACATGTACTGGCAGACGTCCGACCGCCTCCAGGACGCGTCCCCGACCACTCCCTGACGTCCGGACCGGCTCAGGCCAGGGCGATGAGCTCGCGGTAGGAGTCGTTCCACAGGTCCTCGTCGCCGTCGGGCAGGAGGAGGACGCGGTCCGGCTCGAGCGCCTCGACGGCGCCCTCGTCGTGGGTGACGAGGACGACGGCACCGGTGAAGGTGCGCAGCGCCCCGAGGATCTCCTCGCGGGAGGCCGGGTCGAGGTTGTTCGTCGGCTCGTCGAGGAGCAGGACGTTGGCCGAGGACACGACGAGCACGGCGAGAGCCAGGCGGGTCTTCTCCCCGCCGGACAGCACCTTGGCGGGCTTCTCGGCGTCGTCCCCGGAGAAGAGGAAGGAGCCGAGGACCGAGCGCACCTGGGTGTCGGTGAGGTCCGGGGCCGCCGAGCGGAGGTTCTCCACGACGGTCCGCTCGACGTCGAGGGTCTCGTGCTCCTGGGCGTAGTAGCCGACCTTGAGCCCGTGCCCCGGGACGACCTCCCCGGTGTCCGGCTCCTCGACCCCTCCGAGCATGCGCAGCAGCGTGGTCTTGCCGGCGCCGTTGAGCCCGAGGACGACGACCTTCGCGCCGCGGTCGATGGCGAGGTTGACGTCGGTGAAGACCTCGAGCGAGCCGTAGGACTTCGACAGGCCCTCGGCGGTGAGCGGCACCTTGCCGCAGGGTGCGGGGTCGGGGAACCGCAGGTGGGCGACCTTGTCGGCGCGGCGCGTGTCCTCCAGACCGGCGACCATGCGCTCGGCGCGGCGGATCATGTTCTGCGCGGCCACGGCCTTGGTGGCCTTGGCGCGCATCTTGTCGGCCTGGGCGAGGAGGACCGAGGCCTTCTTCTCGGCGTTCGCCCGCTCCTTGCGGCGCCGGCGCTCGTCCTGCTCGCGCTGCTTGAGGTAGGCGTCCCAGCCGAGGTTGTAGACGTCGAGCTCGCCCCGGGTGGCGTCGAGGTGGAAGACGGTGTTGACGGTCGCGCGGAGCAGCTCGACGTCGTGGGAGATGACGATGAGGCCGCCGGAGTACGCGGCGAGGTACTCGCGCAGCCAGACGATCGAGTCGTGGTCGAGGTGGTTGGTCGGCTCGTCGAGCAGGAGGGTCTCGGCGCCGGAGAAGAGGATGCGGGCCAGCTCGACGCGGCGGCGCTGGCCACCGGACAGGGTGTGGAGCGGCTGGTCGAGGACCCGGGTGGGCAGGCCGAGGTTGGAGGTGAGGCGCGCGGCCTCGGACTCCGCGGCCCAGCCGCCCTGGGCGTCGAACTCCGCGTCGAGCCGCGAGTAGCGCTCCATCGCCTTGGCCTGCGCGTCACCCGTCTTGGTGCCCATGTCGGACTCGGCCTTGCGGATGCGGCGCAGGATCCCGTCGATGCCGCGGGCGGAGAACACGCGGTCGCGGGCGAGGACGTCCATGTCGCCGGTCCGCGGGTCCTGCGGGAGGTAGCCGATCTCGCCGGTGCGGGTGATCGAGCCGGTGTGCTGGACGACGCCGGAGGTCGCGTCCTCGCCGGCCAGCAGCTTGGTGAGGGTGGTCTTGCCGGCGCCGTTGCGCCCGACCAGCCCGATCCGCATCCCGGCGTCGACGCGGAACGTCGCCTCGTGGAGCAGCTCGCGTGCGCCGATGCGCATCGAGACGTCGTGGGCGGTGATCACAGGCAGACCTCAGAGACGTTCGGGGGTGGGGTGCCGGCGACGACGGCCGCGCGGCGCCAACCAGTCTACGGCGCGTCGCACGCTCTTTCCGGTGAGGACCGACACCGCCCGGGCGGGCGCTGAGGCACCTGCCTCCCCCGGGTCTCCTCGAGGGCAGTCAGGGACGACCTGCGTGGTCGTCACCGACGCGAGGCCGCTGCCGCCGGTGGAACGCTCGCAGCGTCGCCGGCACGCGACGGCGGCCGTACCGGACGAGCCGGCCGTCCTCGGCCCCGCCCGACCACCGGACCCTCAGGAGAGGTTATGAGTCCCGATCGCATCCTCGGCGGACGCTATGTCCTCAGCCACGTCATCGGCGAGGGCGGGATGGCCGTCGTCCACCTGGCTCGCGACATCTGTCTCGAGCGCCCGGTCGCGGTCAAGGTGCTCCGCAGCGACCTCGCGCGAGACCCCCTGCACCGCTACCGCTTCCGGCGGGAGGCGCAGGCGCTGGCTCGCCTCGACCACCCCGGGATCGTCACGGTCCATGACGTCGGCCAGGTGGACGACGACGGTCACGAGGCGGGCGGGTCGGGCGCCCCGTTCATCGTCATGGAGTACATCGCCGGCCAGTCCCTCCGCGGCCGCCTCCGCGAGCACGCGCCCACGCTGGAGGAGGCGGTCTGGTACCTCACCGCCGTTCTGGCGACTCTCGAGGTCAGCCACCGCGCGGGCGTCGTCCATCGGGACATCAAGCCCGCCAACGTCATGGTCACGCCGGACGGCGCGATCAAGGTCGTGGACTTCGGGATCGCGCACCTCGTCGGTGATCCCGTCGAGACGGCGACCCAGGGCTTCCTCGGGACCGCTGACTACCTCTCCCCCGAGCAGGTCCAGGGGAAGAGCACCGACGCGCGCAGCGACCTGTACTCGGCGGGCTGCCTGCTCTACGAGCTGGTGACCGCACGGCCACCCTTCGTCGGTGACCATGCGGTTGCCGTCGCCTACCAGCACGTGCACGAGGCCCCTCCGCGAGCAAGCACCTACCGCCCGGAGATCCCTCCGGAGCTCGACGAGGTCCTCCTCACGGCGCTCGCCAAGGACCCGGGCTGCCGGTTCCAGAGCGCTCGGTCCTTCGAGGAGGCGCTCCGCTCCGCGGCGAGGGGCCTGGTCGGCGCCCGCGGGTCCGCGGACACGGACCACCGGGACGGGGTTGTCCCGCTCCCCTCCCGGCGCGCGCACGGCGACGCCGTCACGGCAGCTGAGCTGCGTCCAGCTGCCGCCGGGAGGTGATCCCCAGCTTGCGGAAGATGTTGCGGAGGTGGGACTCGATCGTGCGAGGGCTGAGGAACAGCTGCGTCGCGACCTCCCGGGACGTCGCGCCGGTGGCGACGAGGCGCGCGATCTGCGCCTCCTGGGGCGTGAGCGACGACGCCGCCCCGGGCGTGCGTGCTCGGGGGTGCTCACCGAGGGCGCGAAGCTCACGGGCTGCTCGTTCGGCATAGGCCTCGATCCCCATGTCGGAGAGCTGCTGGTGGGCGGTGCGGAGCTGGTCGCCGGCGTCCTGGCGGCGGCCCTGCCGCCGCAGCCACTCGCCGTAGACGAGATGGGTGCGGGCGAGGAAGACGGCCCACCGGCAGCTGGTCAGCCGGACGATGGCCTCGCGGTAGTGGTCCTCGGCGGCTGGACCGATCGTCGTGAGGCCACGTGACCGCGCGGCCAGCCCCAGCGCGAAGTCCGTCCCGCTGGCACGAGCCCGGGAGGAGAGCTGCTCCGCCGCGGCTGCCGCGCGTTCCGGTTCGCCGGCGCGGACTGCTGCTTCGACGAGCTCGGGAAGGGCCAGGCTGCTGTACGCCAGGTCGTCGTGGTCGCACGGCGGTGCCGCCGCGGCGAGACCCTCGGCGAAGTTGCCCAAGCCGTTGTGCAGCGCGGCCAGCGTGGCCTGAGCCAGGCCGACGTTGCCCCCCTCACCGCGCTCGGTCGCCTCCTTGACCATGGCGTCGTACCGGTCCACCGTCTCGAGCCGTCGACCGCTCCAGGCAGAGAGCATGAGCCGGGCGTTCGGCAACGGTGGTGCCCCGGTCAGCTGCGTGATGGCGGCCTCCTCGGCGGCCAGCTCGCTGGACCGGGCGAGCTCACCGGTGAGCACGAGGATCGAGGCGACGGCGTTGAGCGCGGCAGGGAGCGTGGACATGGCGCCGGCCTCACGGGCGAGCCGGACCGCGCGACCGGCCAGGACGTACAGTGCCTCGTCGTCCCACAGCATCGAGGCGACGTGGCACGCCAGCCACAGCCACTGGCGGTCGTCGTCCTCGACGCCAGGCTCTCGCTGGACGAACATGTCCAGTGCCCGCTGCAAGGCCGGGACGCTCTCCTCGAACCCCTGCGTGTACCTCGTGGCCAGACCGGTGAGGAGAAGGTCGACCGGCCGCGACTGACCGGGCGACGCGGGCGCGTCACGGGCGGCTTCGGCCGCCTCTGGCAGGCCGCGCCCTCGTGCCAGGTAGCCGGCATGGATCGCCGCGTCGAGAGCGTGCAGGTACGTCTCACGGGCGAGCGCCGGGTCCAGCGGGACGAGTGTCTTCGCAACGTCGAGCAGCATCCCCGGCATGTCACTTCCCCGCGTCTGGTGGAAGGCGATCCGGGCGCGCAGGAGCTCGAGCCGTGCGCGCTGCAGGGCATCGAGCGGCCCGGACGCGGCCATGCTCACCAGCTCGAGCGCGGCATCGGACGCACCGGCATCGTGCTTGGCGTGGGCGGCCTCGAGCGCCCGTGTCGCTCGCGCAGCGGGGTCGGGGGTCAGCTCGGCGGCAAGCTGGAGGAACGCGGCGGCGGCGGCCAGCCCGCCGTGGGCGCGCACCCGCCCGGCCGAACGCTCCAGCTCGGCGGCGGCCGCCTCGTCGGTGCCGAGCACAGCCCGCGCGCGGTGCCAGGCTCTCCGGTCGGGGTCGCTGCGTGAGTCGGTGGCGACGGCCAACGCTCCGTGGGCACGACGCTGGTCCGGAGCCGTCGCTGCCCGGTAGACGGCCGAGCGCACCAGCGGATGGCGGAACCGCACCCTGGAGCCGATCTCGAGCAGCCCGGCCGCTTCCGCGGGCAGGGATGCCTCGTCCGCGGCGATCCCCAGGTGCGCGGCCCCGCGCCACAGCAGCGCGACGTCGCCCGTCGGGTCGGCAGCGGCGAGCAGCAGGAGCCGCTGCGTGTCGGCCGGCAAGGTGGCGGAGCGGCGCCGGAAGCTCTCCTCGACACGGCGCGGGACGCTCAGCACCTCGGGCACGTCGAACCCGCCCGCCAGCTGGTGGGCCGGCGCGCTCCTGGGCAGCTCGAGCAGGGCCAGCGGGTTGCCGCGTGCCTCGGCGACGATCCGGTCGCGCACCAGGACGTCCAGCGGCGCGCGAACCTCGGCGGCCAGCAGCGCGCGCGCGTCGCCGGCGCTGAGCCCGTCGAGGTGCAGCTCCGGGAGGCCGGCGAACGGACGGACGTCACCGTCGGTGGGGTCCCGCAGCGCGAGCACCAGCGCCATCCGCTCGGCCGCGACCCGCCGCGCGACGAACGCCAGGACCTGCGCCGAGGCCTGGTCCAGCCACTGCGCGTCGTCGATGAGACACAGCAGCGGCGCCTCCTCGGCGGCCTCTGCGAGCAGGTGGAGGGCGGCCAACCCGACGAGGAACCGGTCCGGCGTCGCCCCCTCCTGCCGCCCGAACGCGATGTCGAGGGCGGTCTGCTGCGGCTCGGACAGGACACCCGCGTGGTCGAGCAGCGGAGCGCACAGCTGGTGCAGGCCTGCGAAGGCGAACTGTGTCTCGGACTCCACCCCCACCGCGTTCTCGACCCGGAGGCGTGAGGCAGCGGTGTCGCGGGCGTACTCCAGCAGTGCCGTCTTCCCGATGCCCGCTTCCCCACGGATCAGCAGCGCCCCGCTGCGTCCGGCGTGCGCTCCCGCGAGCAGATGGTCGACAGCGTCGCACTCAGCGCGCCGACCGACGATGCCTGCCATGTGTGCTCCGTCCGTGTCCGATGGAGTTCGCCCGCGCCCGACTACGTAAGTCTTCCGGACGCGGGAGCGTCCCACCAGGGTCCGGGGCAAGGACGTCACCACGAGCGGACATCGCCTGGGATGGCGGGACAACCGCTGCTCCGGGCCCTGGTCGACGCCCGTCCGCCCCGTGCTGGTCGAGGCCGCGGCATGGTGCCCACCCGCGGCTCACCTCAGGGACTTTCACCGACGCGAGGACGTGGCCGCCGCTGCGAGGCTGACTGCACACCGACAGTCCACTCACGAGAGGCGCGTCATCATGGGACACATCACCACCGGGTACGAGAACGGCGCCCCGGTCGAGCTCTACTACGAGGACCACGGCACCGGGCAGCCGGTCGTCCTCATCCACGGGTATCCGCTCGACGGTCACAGCTGGGAGCGCCAGACCCGGGAGCTGCTCGCCGCCGGCTACCGCGTCATCACCTACGACCGGCGCGGGTTCGGGCAGTCCTCCAAGGTCGGGTCCGGCTACGACTACGACACCTTCGCCGCCGACCTCAGCGCCGTGCTGGAGGACCTGGACCTGCGCGACGTGGTCCTCGTCGGGTTCTCGATGGGGACCGGTGAGCTCGCGCGCTACGTCGCGCGCTACGGCCACGAACGGGTCATCGGGCTTGCGTTCCTCGCCTCTGTCGAGCCCTACCTCGTCGCCCGTGACGACAACCCCGAGGGTGTGCCGCAGGAGGTCTTCGACGGGATCGAGGCGGCGGCGAAGGGCGACCGCTACGCCTGGTTCACCGAGTTCTTCACCAACTTCTACAACCTCGACGAGAATCTCGGCACCAGGATCAGCCAGGAGGCGGTGACCGCGAGCTGGAACGTCGCCGTCTCCAGCGCCCCCGTCGCGGCGTACGCCGTCGTCCCCTCCTGGATCGAGGACTTCCGCGCCGACATCGAGGCGGTCCGCGACAGTGGCCTGCCGTCGCTCATCCTGCACGGCACCGCCGACGCCATCCTGCCCATCGACGCCACGGCCCGCCGCTTCCGTCAGCTGCTGCCCGACGCGCAGTACGTGGAGATCGAGGGCGCCCCGCACGGGCTGCTCTGGACCCACGCCGACGAGGTCAACGCGGCCCTGCGCCGGTTCCTCGGCTGAGGCACACCGTGACCGCCCACGACAGCACGCACCCGTCCGGGCGGTCACGAGCACACCGCGGACGCCGGTGGATCGCCGCCGGAGCCGTGCTCGGGCTCGTGGCCGTCGTCGCCCTCGCCGCGGCAGTCTTCCAGCTCGGCCTGCCCTGGTGGATGCGCGAGGGAGACCGCAACGACACGTACGAGGGAGCCGGCGGTTCCCTGCGGTTCCAGGTCCATCTTCCGGCTCAGGCCGAGGGGAGGGCAGGGCTGCCGGTCGTCATGGCGATTCACGGCTGCGGGATGACCGGCTACGGGTGGAACTCGATGAAGGCGACGACGGCGCTCAACGAGCTGGCCGACGCGGAGGGGTTCATCGCCGTCTACCCGACCCAACGGATGTTCCGCAGCGCGATCAACTGCTGGGACTCGGCCGACCCACGGGAGCAGCACCGCGGCAGCGGAGAGCCGGCGCTGCTCGCCGGTGTCGCCCGGCAGGTCGTCGAGGACTACGACGCGGACCCGGACCGCGTGCACGTCGTCGGCGCCTCGTCCGGTGCGGGGGCCGCCGTCATCCTCGCCGTGACCTACCCCGACGTCTTCGCGACGGCGACCTCCGTCGCCGGTGGTGAGTACGGGCTGAACCAGGTGGATCCGGACGACCCCGGCTCCACGCCCCCGGAGTACACCGCTCGTCAGGCGTGGTCCCAGATGGGCGACCGGGCGCGGCAGGTCCCGCTGCTGGTCATCCAGGGCGAGGACGACGAGGTCGTCCCGACACGCGTCGCCACACGCCTCGTCGAGCACTGGACCGCGGTCGCCGACCTCGTCGACGACGGCCTGCTCAACGGCGGCCCGGACCTGTCCGAGGCGACGACGACGGTGCCCGCGGACCAGGGCAGGCACGCGTACACGCACACCACGCTCACCACGACCGACGGCAGGTCGCTCGTCGAGTACTACCTCGTCCGCGACATGGGGCACGCCTGGCCGGGCCCGGCGGGCAGTGGCCTGTTCACCGACCGCGCCGGTCCGGACGCCAGCGCCATCGCCTGGGACTTCGCCCGGCGTCACCCACGAGAACCCTCGCAGCAGGGCCCGTGACCCCGCCGGCGCGGGTCAGGGCGTGGCGACGGCGAAGGTGTCACAGGACCGCACCGTGCCCTGCTCGTAGCCGGTGGTGAACCACCGGGTGCGCTGCTCGGCGGAGCCGTGGGTCCAGGTGTGCGGCGAGACCTCCTGGCCGGCGGAGGCCTGGATGCGGTCGTCGCCGACGGCGGCCGCGGCCTCGAGCGCCGAGGCCACCTCGTCACGGGTCGGCTCCTGGAGGAAGGTCTCTCCCGAGTCCGGGTCGACGGTGCCGGCCGCGGCTCCGACGAACATCCCGGCGTAGCAGTCGGCCTGCAGCTCGGTGCGCACGGCGTCACCGGTGGGGCCGGTGTCGGTGCGGTCCGCCGTGTCCATGATCCCGAGGGCGTGCTGGGCGTGGTGGCCCCACTCGTGGGCGACGATGTAGATCTGCGCGAGCGGTGCGTTGCGCGCGCCGAGCTGGGTCTCGAGCTGGTCGAAGAAGCCGAGGTCGAGGTAGACCGAGCTGTCGGCCGGGCAGTAGAACGGGCCGACGGCGGCGGTCGCCGAGCCGCAGCCCGTGCCGACCGAGCCGGTGAAGATCTCGAAGCCGGGCATCGCGTACTGCTCCCCCGCCTCGGCCATGGCGCCGTCCCAGTAGACGTCGAGGGCGTCGGCGGTGAGGACCATGCGGCACTCGGTGTGCTCGTTGGCGTCCGCGCCGGTCTGGCAGTGGCTGAGGTCCACGCCGGCACCCTCGCCCTGTGGCTGGCTGCCGCCGCCGTCGAGCAGACCCGCGGGGTTCTGTCCCGTGAGCAGCATGAACGCCACGACGAGCAGCAGCCCTCCCCCGCCGATCCCGCCGCCGATCGCCATGCCGCGCCGCCCGCCGGACGTGCGGACCCGGCGCGAGTCCGCCCGGACCCCCTCGTTGAACGTCATGCCTCGATCTTGCGACGAGAGCCCGGGCGGTGCGCGCGATGAGCTCCCCGGTTCACCTCACCGGGGCCAGGGCGGACCGGGGAGGTCGGAGGAGAACCGGGGAGGTGGGCTCAGGAACAACTCAGCTCTCGGCGAGGGGAAGGTTCCTCGCCGAGAGCTGAGTTGTTCCTCAGACGTTGAACTCTTCGAACCTACCCTCACCTGCAGGTTCGCCGTTAGCCGGGAGGCTGTGGGGGAACCATGGGGGAATCGGGCCGTGTGCGCTCCCCCGCCAAGACGGAGGTGGCGAGACCCTGACGGTAACGTCGTGATCTCGGGTGGGCAGCGCACCCACCATCGGCCACTCTACCGAGCCCCGAGTTCTCCGCAGCCAGGGGCCGTCCATCAGGGTTTGCGCGCGGGCGCCATACGCGTTCCCCGGTGTCCAAGTGCCCCGGCAGCGTCCCTTCTCGTGTGCTGAAGCAGGCGTCAGGCCACCGCGGGCCTGGTGGAGGCGGAACAGGGTGAGCATCTCGGCGACGAGCAGTCTCACGTCGAGGTCCGTGCAGACCCGTCTGGCGGCCTACAGCGCGCCGGCCGCCGTGACGATCTAGTTTCGACCCTCGCGTGCGGCGCCGACAACGCAGGGAGCCCGCCGCGGGCAGGACCGACGGCGGGCTCCTCGAGGGGATGAGATGGATCAGGCGTCAGCACCCGGATGAGTCCTCAACGCTGGCCCCGCGGGGGGTCGAGGACTCGTCCTGAGAGGCAGCTCCGCAAGGGCCTCGTCCTCACCGTCAGCCTCTTCTGTCCCTCACATCTGAACCCCTAGCTACGCGCAGACTCTCACCCGTGTGAAAGGGTGGCACGTCATCGAGTTCGTCATACTCGGCCGAGTCGAAGACAATCACGGCGGGTCCGGTTGGCGAGACCGAGAGCACCTTCCAGAACCTGTCCCATGCGACTGCGACAGTGAGATCTACGAATCCGTGGGGTACGAAATCATCAAAAGTCGTCACCCACTCGGCGCTCCCGGCTGAGGGGCCCCGCAACTCCAACCTGGTCATGTGGATGTCGGCGAAGACGCGAACATCCGCTAGGCCGACTCGTTCCGCCGCCTCTGCGCCTGTGACTCGAAGGCCATGCAGTTCGACGATCTCTATCGGACCGAGGCGAGCCAAGTCGCGAACTGGAGCGCGCCCCTCCCCCGACGCGGATTCAGTAGTGTGTATCTGAAAACCCATGTCGAAGGTCGCTAGTGCAGCGCCGATTCCCGTACTTTCATCCTCGACTGCGGCCCGCAGCGCATCCTCGGTCCCTTCGAACAACTCCTGTTCCGCCGGCACGAACGCATTGAGCTGCTCGAGCAAGTCAGCAGTGCCCTTTGCTGTCAGGACTTCGTCACCGAATCGCTGGCCGCAATTGAATCTGAGACGACTGTCGTTGGTCGCAAGCACTACAGCCTCGGCATTTCTGCGACTCGCGACCATGTGCTCTACACACGCGAGCACGACGGAGTCCGCAGCACCCGTCTTAACACCCTGCTTCCGCTCACCCGCCCCAACCTGAAGGACTTGGTCCATGACGCTCTGGCGCCAAAAGGAGTTCGGGGGTGACCAGACTTCGACTGACTCAGGAATCATCGCCGTTATGCGTTCTGTGAGTGACGCTGTCGGTAGTTGGTCCGCAAGATCGGGGTGCTCATAGAGACCCGGATCAACGATGAACTCCTGCAGCTGGCTCTGGAGAGTCGCGTATGCCGTGGCTGCGTGTTCTGCCCATTCCCAAATGACGACCTCGGGAACGACAATCCGGGCATCCTCGCCAACGGCGTCAATCCAGCGCTGCAAAGTCTTCGCGCTGAAGTGCCCACGTCGCAAAGCGTTCGTGTCGAGAACGAGGATCGTCACGATGACAGAGTAGCCATGAGTACACGCTCGGCAGTAGCGATCCTGCGCGCATCTTCCGCTAGTCCCTGATCGGTCGCGGCGAGCGGTTCGGACAGATCACCGGCGGATTAGCCCGTCGGGACGGAACCTCGCGCGCTTCGCTAAGTGCGCGCGCGACCGCCGGGTTGCGACCCCGTCCAGGATCGCGACTCTCGGCATCGACCCTTGGGGAGCTCGAGTTGCGGAGAACCGCGGCGCCCTGGAGGAAATGGCAAGGGTGTGCCGGTGGCAACATCACCGCAGGGTGCGCTCGAAGTACACCTTCGCAGGCGTAGATGGATTCAGGGGTGCGATTGTGTCCGAGCGTTGCCGGTCAGTCGCTTAGGGGAGGGATCCGAACGGCGTATCGGTGTCGCTGGTCGCGTAGCACTCCCGGTGAACGGTGACCGATCGGCCGGCGATGGTCGATTGCCCCAAGGAGGCGCCTCTGGCCACATCCCCACCCGCTCGATGAGCATGATCGCCGCGTGCATGACCGCCGGGGGGGCCGGAGGCATACCACCACAGGCTTTCCAGAACCGAGGACGTCAGCGTGACGACGTCCGGATAGGGCGCGTACACCCGCGGGTCCCGCTACGGTCGAACCGGAGCGGCGAAAGCATCTTCCAGCCCGCGATATGTGCCAAGCCGGCGGAGAGGTCGTCGTACTCCGCAGCCGAGAAGGCCCAACGGCTGGGGGCAAGAGATCACGGCGGTCTCACCACTCGCCGAAGATCACGGTGATGCGGGTCATCCCTCCGACGCCCTGTCCATGTGAGACAAGAAGTGCTCGACCGCGGCGCGGTCGATCGCCAGGCTTTCCACCGAGTGCGGCGACACCGCCAAGACTGTCTGCAACACCCGCCGTTGCTGTCTCTCCGTCAACACTGACTGCCGCCTCAAGATGTGCAGCCAGAGGGCCGCTCGCGACGCCGCCGATCCGCTGTCGTCGGCTGTGAGCAGGGCCCGCCGCACGATTTCCGGCAAGGTCGTGGCTGGACACCGGTCGATCAGCCACCCGAATGTGGCCGCAGCCTCGCGAACACCGGACACGGCCCCGAGTACGTTGGCGGCGCTGCCCCAACGCTCGAGGGCACCCAGCCGCGAAGCCACGCTGGCGAAGAGGCGGTCACGCACTGGGCCGTCGTGAGGATACAATGGGTCGTCGGCGAACACGCGTAGCCCGTGGTGGGTGTAGGTCCGTCTTGCACCGGCGACCGTAGTCACTACTGCGAGTTCCTCCTCCTTCATGCCGGCGACCAGGAATGCGGCCAGGCGCGACCACGTGCGTCGGGAGGCGAACGTCGTCTCTCCCGGCCAGGCTGGGGTGATGAACCCACCAGCGTCGTTCGCGCCTCGGGCGTCCGTCCACTCAGCAGCCCGCAGAATGCCGTCGAGCACGGCCGCCCGGCTCTCTTGATCGAGCCGCTTCAGGACCTCAGCCGTCATGCGCGGGTATTCAAATGCGTAGCGGGCCAGCCACTCCTTCACGTTGCCCTGCATCGCACGCCTTGCCGAGAGCAACTCCCGGCTGTTGAGGCCGTCCCAGTTTGCCGGCGGCAGGGACGAGAGGACATGCGCGTACAGCGCGTCGTCGTGGATCTCCACCCGTAGGTCGTCGAGCTCGCCGCCGGACTGGCGGTACCAAGTGATGGCGAGGTCAAGGGCGGAGGCTCCGCACGGGTGCACATGAGCAGCCCGTACCAATGCCGTGACGACGTCGGCGGCGATGCTCCTGGGCGCATCCTCCACACCGGACGCCAAGCACAGGACCAGTTCCACACGCAGCCAGTCGCTCTGCACCGCGGTCATCAGGTCCCACAGCTCAGCCAGCGTGCGCGGAGCGTGTGCGGCAGCACCCAGAAGTGCGACCGCGTCGTCGGAGTCCCGCGCCCCACGCCCCGCCGCCTGGCTGGTGCCGAACCGGAGACCTGCGACCACCGCAGCGTCGTCCGGACCGAGCGAAGCGCGTGCGCTAAGGACGATGTCTCGGGTCCTGGGCGGAATCGTCGCGCCTTGCTCCAGGGCGGCGGTCACGATGTCGCGAACGCAGTCTGCTGTCATCGGGAACAAGTGCCGATCGAGCAGTTCGTCCGGCTCGTGGGCCGGATCGGTCACGAGCGCTGCCGCCACGGGGACTTGGCGAGCCCTCCAGAGGATCTGAAGGGCAGCTCGCCGCAGCGCTCGCGGCAGCGTTGCATATCCCCACATGTCCTCCGTCGATGCGGGATCCAACATGATGGGTGAGCCGGGAGGACCGGTTAGCAGTCGAGCAATGACGGCTAACCGCCACCCCTCGCGCGCTGGCAGGCCCATGACGGACTCTCGAAGTGTCGCGTACTCCTGAAGCGCTTGGATTTCCTCATCACGTCGGTCGGCGGCAGTCTCGAAGTCCTGACTGTCGATCGCCGCCTCTTTCTCGATTCTCAGGCGCATGATTGCGTCTGAGAGCGCCCCGGCTCGTTCCGTCAGTTCTGCCCCCGTACGGGCCACCTCCGCGATTCGCCTTATGGTAGCGAAACTTGTAAGCCACTCCCCGGCCCAGTTCGCCGTCGCCAGGACCCGAGACAGCTGCCCGGGCCGGGCCTCTTCGCCCCCGAGCCGTGCATAGCCGATAACGGCGTCGATCACCTTTGGCACGGATTTTCCGACCACGCGTGAGACCGAACCTGCTGAGAAGTGCGTCGCGAGGAGCGACAGTGAGCTCGCATCCGCCTGACACAGCGCCCGCCAAACCAGGTCCGAGTCATCAGCCGTCGGATCGAGGTCGATGGCAAGCAACCGAGAGACACCGACGGCCGTCGCGTTCCGCACCGCTGCCTCGATGTCCGCGGCCCCCAGGGCAGCCACGTGCCGAACGAGGCGTCCGAGTCGCTGCTCGGGCTCCGCCAGCTCCACCCCGACGCTGTGCGCCAGCTCGAGGCCTCGTCTGATGCCGAGAATCGGGAGCATTTCACCCATCACCGCTTCTCGGGCCGGAGCCTCTTCGCCCGTGGCGGCGAGGTCGAGATAGCGGCGCAGATCGCCCGTCGTCCACACACCATGGTCGATCAGGCGAGCCACCAGCTCTGGTTGAGGGAGCTTTTCAGCCGAGGCAGTAGCAAGGAGTTCGGCCGAGCAGGCAAGTCGTTCCCGAGTCCATTGCAGAGGCTGTCCGGCGGACAGTGCCCGCTCATGGTCGGCGTCGATCCGTTGGGCGAGCTCCCGCAACGATGTCTGCCTGCTCATGCTATCCGTGCTGCTCACCGCCGCGTATCGAGGGTCGAGCAGAACGGTCCAGTGCGCCGTCGGTGCGTCTGCTCGCCGGAGGTGCTCGGTCAGGTGCACACCGAGGTAGGCGTCCAACGCGTGAACCTGCTCGCCGATGGCGCCTCGAGCAAAGGCGATAACGCCCTCGTCATACGCGGTGAGATCACCGTCGTCCGACAGACGAGCGCGCCTGACCTCAGCCAATCGCTCGTGCGCGAGAGCGTACGTGAGGCCTGACCGCGTGACGATGATCCACCGCCGCAGGTCGTCGAGCGCGACGTCCAGGTCGTCGCCGTCGATGGGACCGAAAAGCCGAGCGAGATCGAGCAGCTGTCGGCGTGACAACGGTGCAAAGGCCACGGCCAGCAGATCGAGGACCCGGCGGACCACCTTCTGCCGAGCACCCAGCGGTCCGCCCCAGAGCAGTTCCTGATCGCGCCACCATCGATCGAGATACCCCTCCAGTCCCGGAGGGCCCGGCATTGTGAGCACCATCCGGAGCCAACGGGCACGGTCCGGCGCGTGCTGCAGGTCTCTGGCGTACAGGGCGACGCTGAGCGGATCGCCGCCGGCCAGCGCAGCGATGCCTCTCGTCGCTTCATCGTGTTCCGCACTTTCCAACGGCGGCTGGATGTCGCCCAGCACCTCACGAACGTCACGGGTCCGGAATGGGGCGAGAGTGTGCTCCGAGACGCTCCTGGGGTCCCAACCCAAGGTGCTCAACCAGCCGGCCGGATCGGGGCGATCGCTCGTGCTGCGCGCGCTCACGACCAGGACGGCGTAAGGCGACAGCGGGAACATGCCGGGCGCCACATCCCAGCCTTGGGCTTCGTCTAACCCATCGATGATGAGAACAAGTCGACGGCCAGGTTCGCCGCGCCCCGTGAGCAAGTCCACGACCCGGTCGCGAAGTTCCGCGGGTGGGCAGTCGAGCGCCGTCTTGACATCGTGTCCTCGGGCGTGCGCGAGGCGGCCTACCAGCGCGCGAAGCACAACCTCTTCCCGGGCCAACCCGTACCGAATGGCGACCGGCACCACGACGACGTCCGCCGACGCGCTCTTCATGAGGCGGTCGGCAAGCCTGGCCAGCAGCATTGACTTTCCCCGACCCGCCGGTGCGACGATGATGTGCCCAGCTGGACCGGACGGGTCGAGGACCGCATCGTGGAGCTCCGTCAGGAGGGCGGACCTTCCACCAAAGGGAATGTGGCGGTCACCGGTGCCGACGTGATCTCGCAGGTAGGCGCCGATCGGCCCCGCTGAGGGAAGCGCCGGCATGGCGGCCGCTCGGAGAACAGGCCAGAGTTCGATCGCCACCGACGCGGGGATTGCATACAAGACCCCGGCATTACCTACCTCTTCGTTCGTCGGCATCCAGTACACGATGCCTGCCACCGTGGGCGGACCCACCGTGCCGCGCGGGCTCACGAGGATCGCAGGCCCACCGCTGAAGCCGTGCATGTTCTTTCCCGCGGCCGACTCAGGAGAGAAAAGACGGAGTACTGGGCGGCCGTGCAGCGTGACGACGTCACTGACCGTCGCAGTGACGACATCGAGGTCGTGTTCGGAGGGGCGCCACATACCCCAGCCGTACACGCGGATCGCCGTCTCAGGATCGACATCGGGGACGAGAGCCAAGGCTGGCAGCGCGTCGAAATCCTCAGGTACGTCGACAAGGTCAATGAGCGCTAGGTCGTGACCATCGTCCGCCGCGAGCCGGCCATGCACAC
Source organism: Georgenia satyanarayanai (assembly GCF_900116375.1). Lineage (GTDB taxonomy): Bacteria > Actinomycetota > Actinomycetes > Actinomycetales > Actinomycetaceae > Oceanitalea > Oceanitalea nanhaiensis. The sequence goes on from NZ_UETB01000010.1 coordinate 121,475, forward strand.
ACCGACCGTCACTGAGGAAGAGCTTGAGCAGTTCTGCGCGCCCCTCGTCAGGAACCACATGGAGCGCCGTCAGCGCATGATCGCGGCTGACGATCGTCGCGGACCCGTCGAAGAGCCGCGCGACTGCCGGGCCCGGGCGGTGTGCCCCGGGAGCCGGGACGTACGCGGACACGCTCATTCCGCGGTACGGCTCCACCTCAACGAAATCTCAAATCCCGCACTCGCCTTCGTCCGGGCAATGATCACACCGGCTTCCGCCTCGAGATCTGCAGAGAAACCGAGTGTGACGTCCTCAAGGTGCCAACGAAGCTCCGCCCCGTCCCCCGGCTGAGCCGTTTCCGGCGCAGTCAGGTCGGCGTCTAGTCTTCGATGAATGCGCCGAGCCACCTCCCCGATGGCGTCAGTGAGCTCGTCGATCCGGTCGGCCAACTTCTCGGTCGTTGACCCACCGGACAGCATCCCTTCGCGACCCGGCTTGGGCCGTACCTGCACTGAAATATCAGTCAATCGTCGCTCCAAGCACTCCATCGGGCTTGTCCCCGTCTGAGTTTCCATACTATCGACCAGTCTAGGCGCGCGATAGCGAACTTGTCGGGGTCCATGACGCGAGGGCGATCACCGGTGCGCCCTTGCACCCGGCCGGCCATCATGCGTAGTTGAGTCCCCGATAGTGGTGTAGCGCGGTCGCCGAGCTCGTCGTGGTTGTAGACGTAGACGCGGCCACCGCGTGCTCCTTCGAGTGAACCTCTCACAGCACCCTCGAACGGAGTCATCACGATGACCGCTCCTCACATTGTCGACCCTGGCGGCCTGCTCGGTGAAGCCCTGGCCGAGGCCAGCCCAGATCTCATGCGCTCGCTGCTGCAGACCGTGATTAACGCGCTGCTGTCGGCCGATGCCGATGCGGTGGTCGGCGCCGAGTACGGGCGCCCGACGCCGGGCCGTGTGACCCAGCGCAACGGCTATCGTCACCGCGACCTGGACACCCGCGTGGGGACCATCGACGTCGCGGTCCCCAAGCTGCGGAAGGGCACCTACTTCCCCGAGTGGCTCCTGGAGCGCCGCAAACGAGCCGAGTCCGCGCTGATCACCGTGGTTGCGGACTGCTACCTCGCCGGGGTCTCCACCCGGCGGGTGGACAAGCTCGTCAAGCAGCTCAGGATCGACTCCCTGTCCAAGTCCCAGGTCCTGCGGATGGCCGCCGCCTGGACCAAGATCGTCGAGGAGTTCCGCCACCGGCCCCTGAGCGAGGCCGGCCCGTTCACCTTCGTCGCCGCTGACGCGCTGACCATGAAGGTCCGCGAGGGCGGCCGCGTGATCAACGCGGTCGGGCTGCTGGCTACAAGCAAAGCCCGGTGTACACCCGTGCTGGTAACGTCCGAAGATGGATGACGATCAAGCGCCACGCTTGCGACGCGAACTCGTCGCGGCCCTCGCCGTGGCATTTGCGCAGTTCGGGGCATCCTCCCGAAAGTTGGCGAACTCGGCTGCTACGGACTCGATCTATCGGCCGCGCGTTATGGCATCTGGGCTCGTGGCTGGGATCGGGTGTGAGCTCTTACAGGGAATCGCAGCGCTCGCGGCGGCCCGATGCGCCTACGCAGGATCCGCTCTGGTGCGACAGCTCGTGGAGATCGAGTACCTGTCCTGGGCCGTGTCAGAGGATCCGGATGACGCGATCGACTGGTTGAGGGCTGACCGCTCCCGTCGGCTCGACAGGTGGCAGCCAGGAAAGATCCGTGGGCGCGCAGCGGGCAGATTTCCGAACTCCGACTACCGCGATCACTGTGAGGTGGGTGGGCACCCGGTCGCAGAAACAGCGCCCGCGATTCTGGACAACCGGGAGCAATGGGTCGAGGTGTCACTTTACGAGGCTTGTCACCACGGGAGTGCAGCGTGGCACTACCTATTGCGAGCATTCAGTGACATGGGTACCCCGCTTCCGATCGACGAGGCGCATGCGGCGGTCGATCGGTTGTACGAAGCATGGAGGGCCAGCGATCCTCTCGTCCGGAACAGGTCGACCTGAGGTAGCCGATAGGTCGCCCAAACCCCCGTCAGCGTGCGCACGCTCCGGCCCCTGGCAGCGACCGCCTGCTCGAGGCCGGCGTGAGTATCAAGGTTGTGAACTCCATGCTCGGCCACGGAGACATACAGGTGCCAGTGGACGTCTACGGTCACGTATCCGACCAGGTGGCTGTAGCAGCCATGAACACCCTGTCGGCGCTTCTTCAAGAGCGCCCCCACTCGCCGCGCGACGACCAGTAGTTCGGTTCAGTTCTCACCGCCGTGGGAAGTGGTACCGATACCGCCCCGGCACAGCGAGGCATCCAGGTGCTCAGCCGCGATCGCAGCACCAGATCGTCGGCCCTCCTCGGAGTCCTCCGCAGCGTGTCCACTACCCCGCTGGGGTCAACGCGGGTGACACAAACAGAAGAGCCGTCAGGATGTCCGCCGGACGGCCCCTCCGAACTGCTACTTCTCTGGTGGGCGATACTGGGATCGAACCTGATACCTGTAGCTCGCTCACCTGCATCTTTGCTGCCTCTGGAACCTCCGTGGGCCCCTGGTGGGCCTACGTCTCGGATCGTTACCGAGCGCGAAGTCGCCGGACTGGTGTTCCCACGCACAGTGTGCGCTAGAACTGTTCTCAGTCTACCGCGGAGATTCGACTGTCAGGCCTTCCGCGGGGTACTGGGCGCCAAGGTGGTGATCTGCAAACCGGCCGACCCGGACGCAAGGACATGGTCGAGCGCCTGCACGACTACCTCGAGCGGTCCTTCCTGCCCGGACGCAGGTTCAGCTCCCCGGCGGACTTCAACGCCCAGCTGACCGGGTTCTTTGCCCGGGCCAACGGACGGCAGATGCGGGTGCTAAGCCGCGCCCCGGCCGACCGGCTGGCCGCCGACCTGGGCGCGATGCTCCCGCTGCCACCGGTTCCTCCGCAGGTCGGATGGCATCACTCGACGCGGCTGCCGCGCGATCACTACATCCGTCTGGACGCCAACGACTACTCGGTGCACCCTCGGCGATCGGGCGACGGATCTACATCCACGCCGACCTGGACCGCATCTGGGCCACCTTCGAGGGAGCGATCGTACCGACCACGAACGCCTCTGGGCCCGCCACCAGACAACCACCGACTACAAGCACCTCGTGGCCGCGAAGCGGCTGCCGCCGCGGACGGGCCGACCTGCTGGCCCTACTCCCCGACGCGGCCACCGGTGAGGTCGTCGAGATCCGAGCACTGAGCGACTACGACGGCGCCCTGGCCTGGTCGATGAGGAGGCCGGCTGATGGGCACCGCCCCCAGCACCGGGGAGGGACGCATCCGCGCCGCCCGCTTCCCGGCCCGCAAGTCCCTGGAGGACTTCGACTACGACCACGCCCGCGGCCTCAAACGCGAGACCATCGCCCACCTGGGCGCCCCGGACTTCGTCCTAGCCAAGGAGAACGTGATCCTGCTCGGCCCGCCGGGTACCGGCAAGACCCACCTGGCCCGCCACCTCCCACTTGGAGGTCCTGGAGGCCGCCCCTCGTTGTCACCGCCGAGGCGCAGGCTGCCTGCTGACACCGGAGGCGCTCGCCTGGGACGCGGACCGTGGCCACTGGCAGCGGGTCCTTGGTTTGAGATCCCGCGTAGCCGCGTCCAAGTGCCCGTCGGCGTGCCTATCGCGGTCACTGCCCGGGTCGAGTGGAAGCGCGACAGCGTCACGTTGCGGGCGAGGTCGCCGGGACGCTGGTCGCACGGATTCCGCTCGTTGATCTTCGCCAACGGTTCCGGTAGACGATCCTTGACCGGGGCACAGCGTCGGCATCTGGAACGGTCTAAAGGATCCGTTCGCCATCGCGTCAGTACCAAACGACAGAACCGGTCGAGACCTGCACAGCACCGATGCCGATGTTCGCACCGAACATGAGGACCAACATCGCCGCGTGGGTCAATCACCGTCGGCCCCGTACCAAGGTTAACGCGATAGCGACGGACAACGCGTAGACCACCGTGTCGGTGAGCGTCCACGTCACCGCGGCAGGCCCGGATAGATCGCGGGGCAGACGGCTTATCTGTTACAGCTGGCTGACGTCAACGGCTCCCTGTTCCTGGAGCCAGTTGAGGGGGTTCACCGTGGAGAGCTGGTCGTCGGTGTGGACCTCAAGATGCAGGTGCGGGCCGGTGGAGTTCCCGTTGTTACCCACCCCCGCGATCACCTGGCCGGCTTCGACGGCTTGCCCGGGCTCGACGTAGAGGCCAGAGGCGTACATGTGGTTGTACCAGGTGTATACCATCTGCTCCTCGATCTCGTGCTCGATGATGATGAGCATGCTCGACCGGCCGGCGCGTCCCTGCCCGACATAGGTCACGACGCCGTCCGCGACGGCGTGGATAGGGGTATCCAGGGGTGCTGCTAGGTCGACGCCGTAATGGAACTGCGCGCCCCCGCCGAACGGGTTCTGCCGCGCGCCATACCTCGAGGTGATCCGGTAACTGCCTTCGGCCAACGGCATGACGACTCGCTGGCGTGCAGGCACTAGCGCCGCTGCCATGCCATTGGCGGCTCATCCGAATCCAGGGTGTAGTCGAGGTCTGAATCCGCCGACCTCGAGGAGTGATCGGGCGATGTAGTTCGTGAGATTGCGGAAGCCGAGGGCGGACCCGCGTAGGTGCTCGAGGCGTCCGTTCATGGCTTCGGTGGGGCCGTTGGACGTGCCGGGGCGATCGAAGTAGGCCAGGACGTCGGCGGCGCGACGCTTGAGCGTGCGGCCGAGGGTGCGGAGCTCGGTCATGGGCGCCGGGACACCGCCGCTCAGGGAGTCGATCAGGCGGGTCATCAGGTCACGTGCTTTGGCCCGGTCGGGCTCGCGGTAGGCGGAGATCATG
>NZ_UETB01000008.1 GCF_900116375.1 Georgenia satyanarayanai
CCACCCTCGAGGTGGGAAGGCCCCCAGCAGAACACTGGGTTGATAGGCCGGACGTGGAAGCGGGGACTAACGACCCGTGGAGCTGACCGGTACTAATTGGCCAACAACTTCACCACAACTATCAAGATCAAATGTTGACGCGTCCACTGTACGGTTCTGGAGCCACCCACCCCTCACACACGTGAGGGAAGCGGTCGGACAACTCCACAGAGTTACGGCGGTCATAGCGAGGGGGAAACGCCCGGTCCCATTCCGAACCCGGAAGCTAAGCCCCTCAGCGCCGATGGTACTGCGTGGGAGACTACGTGGGAGAGTAGGACACCGCCGAACACCCATTCCCGTAAGGGCCGCAACGATGCGTTGCGGCCCTTACGTGTTTCTACCCGGGTGCAGCCCAGACGAAGAGAGAGATCGATGGACGACCACAGGAACAGCTCATCACGTGGCGAGGATCGCTCCGGGCGGCCCGAGCGGGGGCAGCGCGGCGGAGCCGGCTCGTCCCGCGGCGCAGGCCAGGGTGGACCGCGCCGCGACGGGGGGCCGCAGCGGCCTTACCGCAAGAACGAGGGGCCGCGGAGCTCGGCCCCTCGCCGCGATGGCGACAACCGCGGTGCACGAGGCGACTGGACGCCCCGCTCCGGAGGCGAGGGCGGGCGCGCGGGCGACCGCGAGCGCCCCTACCAGCCGCGCCGCGACAGCGACGGCCCTCGTGGCGAGGGCGACCGACGGTCCGGCTCTGCCGACGGCGGCGCGCGGTCGCGCGGCGAGTGGGGCTCGCGCCCGGCGCGAGCGCCGTACAGCCGTGACGGCGGCCCCCGCCGTGACTCCGACGACCGCCGCAGCGGCCCGCGCGACGACCGCAAGCCGCGTGGCGAGTGGGGCTCGCGTCCCACCAGCGACCGCGGTCCGCGCCGTGAGGGCGACGACCGGCGCAGCGGCCCGCGCGACGACCGCAAGCCGCGTGGCGAGTGGGGCTCGCGTCCCACCAGCGACCGCGGTCCGCGCCGTGAGGGCGACGACCGGCGCAGCGGCCCGCGCGACGACCGCAAGCCGCGTGGCGAGTGGGGCTCGCGTCCCACCAGCGACCGCGGTCCGCGCCGTGAGGGAGACGACCGGCGCTCCGGCCCCCGTGCCGACGACCGTCGTCCCCGCGGTGACTGGGACTCCAGGTCCTCGCGCCCCGGCGCCGACCGCGAGGGCGGGCGCGCAGCGGGAGACCGCGGCTTCGGCGCCCGGAGTGACGACCGCCGTGGCGGCGAGTTCCGTCGTGATGGTGACAGCCGTGGTGGTCGTGACTTCGGCGGGAGCCGTGGTGGCGATGAGCGTCGTGGCGGCCGCGAGTTCGGTCCTCGTCGTGATGGTGACAGCCGTGGTGGTCGTGACTTTGGCGGGAGCCGTGGTGGCGATGAGCGCCGCGGCGGCCGTGACTTCGGTGCGAGCCGTGGTGGCGACGAGCGACGCGGTCCCCGGGACTCCGGGCCCAGGGGCGAGGACCGTCGTACCGGCGGCTCCGGCGACCGTCGCGACGAGCGCCGTGGAGACTGGAGCTCTCGCCCGCAGCGTGGGAGCGAGCAGGCGTCCGGAGGACGCGAGGAGCGGGGTTTCCGGCCCCGCGGTGACGACGACCGCCGTGGCGGACCCCGTCGCGACGCGCGTCGTGACGACCCGCGCGCTCCCCGGCGCTTCAGCCGGGACGGTGGCGATGCTGCGGCCACTGCACGCAGCGGTCGCCCCAGCCGCCCGGGTGAGCTCGACCCGCGCCGCGTCGAGCGCGAGCCGGAGCCCATCATCGACGAGGACGTCACGCCCGACATGCTCGACCGCGCGGCGCGCGCCCGGTTGCGGACGCTGACGAAGTCGAACGCCGACCACGTCGCCTCCCACCTCGTCATGGCCGGCAGGCTCGTCGACACCGACCCCGAGCTTGCCTACGAGCACGCCCGGACGGCTGTGCGCAGCGCCGGCCGCGTCGACGTCGTCCGCGAGGCTCTCGCGCTCACCGCCTACGCCACCGGGCGGTACGCGGAGGCACTGCGTGAGGTCCGCACCGTGCGCCGCCTGAGCGGCATGGACGCCCACCCGGCGATCGAGGCGGACTGCGAGCGTGGCCTGGGCCGCCCGGAGCGGGCGCTCAGCGTCATCGCCGAGGCCAAGAGCAGGAAGCTGCCCGTCGCCGAGGCCGTCGAGCTCACCCTCGTCGAGAGCGGCGCCCGCGCCGACCTCGGTGAGCACGAGGCCGCCCTGCTTGTCGTCGAGCGCCTGATCCCCGCCGTCAAGGAAGCGGAGCCCAAGCGCCGGCTGCAGCTCGTGCGCGCCGACCGTCTGGAGACGCTCGGCCGCCACGAGGAGGCAGCCGCCGTCCGCGAGGCCGCCGGGGAGATGCCGATTGAGGACGAGGACCTCGTCGTCGTCGACCTCCTGGGTGACGAGGACGAGGACGACGACATCGCGACGAGCGCCGCGTTGGTACCGGAGCCGGAGCGCGAGGCCGAGCCCGAGCCGGAGTCCGAGCCGGAGCTGACGACCGAGCCGGAGCCGGAGCCGGAGCCGGAGCTGGAGACCGAGCCCGCGCCCGAGCCTGGGGCCGAGGCTGAGGCCCAGCTCGAGCAGGAGGCCGAGCCCGCGCCTGAGGCCGCGGTTGAGCCGGAGGCCGAGCCCGCGCCTGAGGCCGCGGTTGAGCCGGAGCGCGAGCCCGAGGCCGCGGTTGAGCCTGAGCCTGCCGCCGAGCCGGAGGCCGAGCCTGAGCCCGCCGCGGAGCCGGAGGCCACGGTCGAGAAGGACGAGGCCGACGAGTCCGGCCAGGTCCAGCTCGACCTGTTCGCCGACACCGAGGAGGAGCGCCCGTGACGGAAACCCTCACCGGGTCCGCAGTACCCGCCGACAGCTACGACGTCGCCCTCTACGACCTCGACGGCGTCGTCTACCTGGGCGACGAGCCCGTCACCCACGCGCCGGCCGCCATCCAGGCGGCCGCCGCGCGCGGCCTGCGTCCGCTGTACGTCACCAACAACTCCTCCCGTGAGCCGGAGGACATCGCCGCCCAGATCACCGGCTTCGGCATCCCGTGCGAGCCGCAGGAGATCGTCACCTCCGCCCAGTCCGTGGCTCTGCTCCTGCAGGACGAGCTCGAGCCCGGTGCCCGCGTGCTCCCGGTCGGTGGCCAGGGTCTGCGCACCGCGCTGAGCGCGGCGGGCTTCGAGCTCGTCACGAGCGCCGCGGACGCACCGGCGGCCGTCGTCCAGGGCTTCGCCCCCGATCTCGGGTGGCGGGACCTCGCCGAGGCCGCCTACGCCGTCGGCGCCGGGGCGCGCCACGTCGCGACGAACCTCGACGGCTCCATCCCCAAGGAGCGCGGCGTGGCACCCGGCAACGGGGCGCTCGTCCGCGCCGTCGTCGAGGCGACGGGCATCGAGCCCCTCGCCTCGGGCAAGCCGCTCCCGGCGATCTACCACCAGGCGGCGGACCGGCTCGGTGCCTCGTCCCCGATCGCCGTCGGTGACCGGCTCGACACCGACCTCGAGGGCGCCCGCGCCGCCGGCATGCCCGGGCTCCTCGTCCTCACCGGTGTGACGACGGCGCGCGACGCCGTCCTCGCGCCCGCGCACCAGCGTCCGTCCCTCCTCGCCCTCGACCTGCGGGGGCTCTTCGTCCAGCACCCCGCGCCGCTCGAGGTGGAGGACGGCCGGTGGGGCTGCGGCGCGGCCGTCGCGCGCGTGCACGACGGCGCTCTCGAGCTCGTCGACGACCCCACCGGCCCGCTCGGCCCGTCGGACCCGCAGCGACTGAGTGGCGGGCGGGCACGCGTCAGCCTCGACGGCTGGCGCGCGCTGTGCGTGGCCGCGTGGGACGCCGCCGACCGCGGCGCCCCGCTCGCTCCGGAGGTCGTCCCCGCCCTGGTGGTCGGCTGACCCCGGCTCCGATGCGACGACCCACCGCCCACGAGGGACCCGGACGCCGCGCCGAGATCGGCGCCGGCGCCCGGGCCTCCCTGGCGGCCGGACTGGGCATGTACCCGCTCGGGGTTGCCTTCGGCCTCCTCGTCGTCCAGGCCGGACTGCCGTGGTGGCTCGCCCCGGCGCTGTCCGTCGCGGCCTTCGCCGGGTCGCTCGAGCTCCTCCTCGTCGGCATGATCAGCGGGGGAGCCTCGATCGCGGCGATCGCCGTGACCACCCTCGTCGTCAACTTCCGGCACGTCTTCTACGCGTTCTCCTTCCCCCTGCGCGTCGTGCGCCATCCCGTCGCGCGGGCGTACTCCGTCTACGCCCTCATCGACGAGGCCTACGCGATGACCGCCGTACGCCCGCACGGCTGGACGGCGTGGCGGCTGCTCTCGATGCAGCTGTGCTTCCAGGCCTACTGGGTGGGCGGTGGCCTCACCGGCGTCGCGGTCGCCTCCCTCCTGCCCGGACCGGTGCAGGGCCTGGAGTTCGCCCTGTGCGCCCTGTTCATCACCCTCACCCTCGACGCCGCCCGCAGCCGCCGGGAGGTTCCCTCGCTCCTGCTGGCCGGGCTCGCCTTCACCTGCGCCGTGGTCGTCGCCCCCGGCTCGGTGCTCCTCGTCGGTCTCGTCCTGCTCGTCGGCCTGCTCCTCGGCCGGTACGTCCTCACGAGGGGAGGGGCGCGTGCCTGAGCCGGGCTACGTCGTCGCCGCCCTCGCCACGGTCTTCGTCATCACACTCGCGCTGCGCGCGGTGCCCTTCGCGATCCTCGAGCCGCTGCGCGACTCCCGCCTCGTCATGACAATGGCGGCGTGGATGCCCGCCGGCATCCTCGCCGTCCTGGCGGCCGCCACCTTCCGGTCCTCCGCCACGGGCGGGCACCTGCTCCACGCCGCGCTGGCCGCCGCCGTCACCGTCGCCGTCCACCTCACCGGCGGACGGCGCACGCTGCTGAGCGTGGGCGCCGGCACCCTCACCTACGTCGCGCTCGTCAACCTCACCTGAGGGCGGGCCGCCGTCGGAAGCAAGTCGGCTGTCGGCGATAAGTGCGCTGTCGGCGGTAAGTCGGCTGTCGGCGACAAGTGCGCTGTCGGCGGGAGGTGGTGGGTGTCGATGCGGTGGGGCCGGGGGAGCGCGGCGGTACATTGGCGGGGAACCGACCCTGCAGGACGGACGCGAGAAGGAGACCCATGCCGGACGTGACGCCAGCGCCAGCCCCTCGGCCCGCGCCGCCGCGCCCCGGCCCCTCCGCACCGCAGCCGGTCCCCGAGCTCGCGGAGCTCGAGACCCTCGCCGGGCGCCCCCTGAGCGAGCACGTCACCGTCCTCGACGCCGTCCACCGCGCCCTGGCAGCCCAGCTGTCGGCGGCTGAGTCCTGACGTGGCGCGTCTCGTCAGGGTCGACGCCGAGCTCGTCCGCCGCGGGCTGGCCCGCTCGCGCCAGCACGCCGCCGAGCTCATCGCCGAGGGCCACGTGCTCCTCGACGGCGCCGCCGTCACCAAGGCCGCCCGGCAGGTGGATCCCGCGCAGGCGCTGCGCGTCGTCGCCCCACCCACCGACGACTACGCCTCCCGCGGCGCGCACAAGCTCGCCGGCGCCCTCGACGCCCTCGGGCCCGCCGCCCCCACGGTCGCCGGCCGCCGCGCTCTCGACGCCGGTGCCTCCACCGGCGGGTTCACCGACGTGCTCCTGCGCCGCGGCGCCGAGCACGTCGTCGCCGTCGACGTCGGCTACGGGCAGCTCGTGTGGTCCCTCCAGCAGGACCCGCGCGTCACCGTCCTGGACCGCACGAACGTCCGCACCCTCGACCCCGCCGCCGTCGCCCCGGCGCCGGGACTCGTCGTCGGGGACCTGTCCTTCATCTCCCTCACCCTCGTCCTGCCCGCCCTGGCCGCTGCCGCCGCGCCCGACGCCGACTTCCTCCTCATGGTCAAGCCGCAGTTCGAGGTGGGCAAGGAGCGCCTCGGCAGGGGCGGCGTCGTCCGTGACCCCGCCCTGCACGCCGAGTCCGTGCGGACCGTGGCCGACGCCGCCGCGACCCTGGGCCTGGGGACCTTCGCCGTCGTACCCAGCCCGCTGCCAGGTCCCAGCGGGAACGTCGAGTACTTCATAGGCTTGCGCCGTGACCCGAGCCGCGTCCACCCACCCGAGGAGCTCGACGCCGTGATCGCCGCCGCCATCGACCAGCGACCCACGGTGGCGCCGTGAGCCGCCGGGTGCTGCTCGTCAGCCACGAGTGGCGCGAGCAGGCGGTCACCGCGGCGCAGCAGGCGGAGGCCCGGCTGCGCGAGCTCGGCATCGAGCCGGTGCTCGAGCTCGACGACGACCCCGCCAACGACCCCGAGCTCGTCCTGGTCCTCGGTGGGGACGGCACGCTCCTGCGCGCCGCCGAGCTCGTCCGCGGCCGCGACATCCCGCTCATCGGCGTCAACCTCGGGCACGTCGGCTTCCTCGCCGAGGCCGACCCCGACAGCCTCGGGGAGGTGGTCCAGCGCATCGCCGACCGCGACTACACCGTCGAGGAGCGGATGACGATCGACGTCGAGGTCCAGACCCCCGCGGGTGACATCCACACCGGGTGGGCCATCAACGAGGCGACCATCGAGAAGGTCGACCGCTCCGGGGTCATCGAGCTCGCCCTCGGCGTCGACGGCCGGGGCCTGTCCTCCTTCGGCTGTGACGGCATCGTCATCGCCACCCCCACCGGTTCCACGGCCTACGCCTTCTCAGGCGGCGGGCCCGTCGTGTGGCCCGACGTCGAGGCGCTCCTCGTCGTCCCGATCGCCGCGCACGCGCTCTTCGCCCGCCCGCTCGTCGCCGGCCCCTCCTCGGTGCTCGCCGTCGAGGTCCTGGACCGTAACCTGTCCGGCGGCGACGTGTGGTGCGACGGACGCCGCCAGCTGCCCGCACCCGTCGGCTCGCACATCGACGTCCGGCGCGGCAGCGAGCCGGTGCGCCTGGCCCGCATCGAGCCCACGCCCTTCTCGGGCCGGCTCGTGGCGAAGTTCGCGCTCCCGGTCACCGGGTGGCGCGGGGGGAGGAAGGACCCGTGATCGAGGAGATCCGCATCGAGAACCTCGGTGTCATCGCCTCGGCCACCCTCGGCCTGGGCCCGGGCTTCACCGTCATCACCGGTGAGACCGGCGCCGGCAAGACGATGGTCCTCACCGGCCTCGACCTCCTCCTCGGCGGGCGGGGCGAGACCGCCATGGTCCGCGGCGGCGCCGACCGCGCCGTCGTCGAGGGCACCTTCGTCGTCGGGGACGACGTCGCCGCCCGGGTCACCGACGCAGGCGGCTCCCTCGACGACGACGCGCTCCTCCTCGCCCGGGCGTTGCCCGCCAAGGGCCGCTCCCGGTCCTTCGCCGGTGGACGCAGCGTCCCCCAGGCCTTCCTCGGTGAGCTCGCCGCCGACCTCGTCACCGTCCACGGCCAGTCCGACCAGCTGCGCCTGCGCTCGCCCGCCCGGCAGCGCGCCCTGCTCGACGCCTTCGCCGGCGCCTCCGCGCTCCTCGGGGAGTACCGCGCCACGTGGCAGCGGCTCACCGAGGTCCAGGCGCGCCTGGAGGAGTGGCAGGCCCGCGCGGACGAGCGAGCCGGGGAGGCGGTGCGCCTGCGCACGAACCTCGAGCTCCTCGAGACCCTCGACCCCCAGCCCGGCGAGGACGACGCCCTGCGCGCGGAGGCCGAGCGGCTCGGCAACGTCGAGGAGCTGCGACAGGCCGCCGGCCGCGCCCACGCCGCCCTCCTCGGGGCGGGGGAGGGCGGCGAGCAGGACGCGACCGTGCTCGTCGACGACGCCCGCCGCGCCCTCGAGGTGAGCGACCCCGAGCTCGCGGCGCTCTCCACCCGCCTCGCCGAGGTCTCCTACCTCCTGTCCGACATCGGCACCGAGCTGTCGGGCTTCCTCTCCTCCCTCGAGGCGGACCCCGACCGGCTCCAGACCGTCCACGAGCGCCGCGCGGCCCTGCGGGACGCCGCCCTGCGCCTGGGCCTGGAGAGCTCCGACGAGCTGGGGGAGTGGTCGCGCTCGGCCGCGGCCCGCCTGGCCGAGATCGACGGCCCCCAGGACGGTGGCGCCGCCCTCCGCGAGGAGCTCACCGCGCTCACCGCCACGCTCGGCGAGCTCGCCGAGCGGCTCACCGCCGCCCGCACCGACGCGGCCGCCCGGCTCTCCACCGCGGTCGATGCCGAGCTCGCCGGGCTGGCCATGCCCGGGGCCCACCTCGAGGTGGGCCTCGAGCCCCTGCCCGAGCCCGGTCCCTGGGGCGCGGAGACCGTGAGCCTCCTCCTGCAGCCCCGGCCCGACTCCCCGCCACGTCCGCTCGGGGAGGGAGCCTCCGGTGGTGAGCTGTCGCGCGTCATGCTCGCCCTCGAGGTCGCCGTCGCCGCGCCGGCCACGGACACGGCCGTGCGCCCCACCTTCGTCTTCGACGAGGTCGACGCGGGCGTGGGCGGCCGCGCCGCCATCGAGGTCGGGCGCCGGCTGGCCGGACTGGCTCGCGTCGCGCAGGTCGTCGTCGTCACCCACCTGCCCCAGGTGGCCGCCTTCGCCGACACCCACCTGCTGGTGAGCAAGTCGACCGGGGAGACGACCATCACCGACGTGCGCGAGATCACCGGGCCCGAGCGGGAGCAGGAGCTGGCACGCATGCTGTCGGGACAGGAGGACTCCGACGTGGCTCGCCGCCACGCCGCAGAGCTCCTGGACCGTGCCGTCGTGGCACGATGACTCGCGTGAGTCCCCTCTTCCGTCGCCGCACACCTCCCGACACCGGGCCCGGTGTGACCGGACCCGTGCGCGTGGACGCGCGCACGAAGAACCTCACCAAGCGCCTGCAGCCCGGTGACGTGGCCGTCATCGACCACCTCGACCTCGACCGCGTCTCGGCCGAGGCGCTCGTCGCGTGCCGTCCGGCCGCCGTCCTCAACGCCGCCAAGTCCACCTCCGGGCGCTACCCCAACCTCGGCCCGGAGATCATCGTCGTCGAGGGGATCCCGCTCGTCGACGACCTCGGCGGCTCGGTCATGTCGCTGCGCGAGGGACGGCCCGTGCGCGTGGACGGCAACGCCGTCTACTCGGGGACCGTCCTCATGGCCGAGGGCACCGAGCAGACCGAGGAGAGCGTCGCCGCCGCCATGGTGGAGGCTCGCGAGGGCCTGTCCGTCCAGCTCGAGGCCTTCGCCGGCAACACGATGGACTTCCTCAACCGGGAGCGCGACCTCCTTCTCGACGGCGTGGGCGTGCCCGACGTGCACACCGCCATCGAGGGCCGGCACGTCCTCATCGTCGTGCGCGGCTACCACTACAAGGAGGACCTGGCGATGCTGCGGTCCTACGTCCGCGAGTACCGTCCCGTCCTCATCGGCGTCGACGGCGGCGCGGACGCGATCATCGAGTCCGGCCTCACGCCGGACATGATCGTCGGGGACATGGACTCCGTCTCCGACGCCACCCTGCGCAGCGGCGCCGAGATCGTCGTCCACGCCTACCGCGACGGCCGCGCCCCCGGCATGGCGCGCGTCGAGCAGCTGGGCGTGGACCACGTCGTCTTCCCGGCCACCGGCACGAGCGAGGACGTCGCCATGCTGCTGGCCGACGACAAGGGCGCCGAGCTGATCGTCGCCGTCGGTACCCACGCGACCCTCGTGGAGTTCCTCGACAAGGGCCGCGCGGGCATGGCCTCGACCTTCCTCACGCGCCTGCGGGTGGGCTCCAAGCTCGTCGACGCCAAGGGCGTCTCCCAGCTCTACCGCACCCGGATCTCGACGCTGCAGATCGTCCTGCTCGCGCTCGCCGGGCTGCTGGCCATCGGGGTGGCCCTCGCGTCCACCGAGCTCGGCCAGGCGCTGTACCAGATCGTCATGGCGCGGCTCGACGGCCTGTTCGCCGCCATCAAGGACCTGCTGGGCATCGCCCCGCCCGCGCCCACCTCGTAGGAGCACGATGATCGACTTCCGCTACCACCTCGTCTCACTCATCGCCGTCTTCCTCGCCCTGGCGCTGGGGATCCTCCTCGGTGCCGGTCCCCTCAACCAGCCCCTCGGTGACCAGCTCACCGGTCAGGTGGAGGAGCTGCGCGAGGACCGCGACCGGCTGCGGACGGAGCTCGAGGTCAGCGAGGCCGAGCGCGAGACGCGCGACCAGTTCCTCGACGAGGTCGCCCCCGCCACCCTCGGCTCGCGCCTCGAGGGCCGCTCGGTCGCCGTCGTCGTCCTGCCCGCCGCGAACGAGGACGACGTCGCCGACGTGCGCCTGCGCCTCGAGCAGGCCGGCGCCACCGTCACCGGGCAGGTCCAGGTCACCGAGGCGTGGACCGACCCGGGCACCGCGACGTTCCGCTCGAGCTTCGCGGGCCAGATCCTCGGCTACCTCGACCCCGCCCCGCAGGACGGCGCGGACGCCGGCGTCATCCTCGGCACCGCCCTGGGCCAGGCCCTGACCCGGGGGGACGTCGACGGCACCCTCACGACCGACGCCGAGACGCTCCTCGAGCTGCTCGTCTCGGCCGAGGACCCGCTCGTCGAGCTCACCGAGGAGCCGGGCCAGGCCGCCAACGCGACCGTCGTCGTCGCCCCGCGCAGCGAGGCCACCGGCCCCGAGGAGACGCCCGAGCCCGCCGACGTCGAGACCCGTGAGCAGCGGCTGGCCGAGGAGGTCGCCCTGGCCCGCGGCGTGGCCGCGACCGGTGAGGGCACCGTCGTCGTCGGCTCGGCGGCGACCGAGCTCGACCTCATCAGCGCCGTGCGCGCCGACGCGGACGCAGCCCAGGCCGTGACGACGACCGACTCCATCGCCGAGCTCACCGGGCGTCTCAGCGTGCCGATGGCCCTCGCCGTCGACATCTCCGGCGAGGTGGGCCACTACGGGGTCGGGGCCGAGGCCACCGCCCTCGTCCCGCCCGCGGTCTACCTGCCCCCGCCCGCCGTGCCCGGCCCCGAGCAGGAGGAGGCCGCCGAGACCGAGGACGCCGGCTGATGGCGCGTCTGCGGGCCGCGCTGCTGGGCGTCGTGGCCACTGGTGCGGTGGCCACCGCGGTCGAGAGCGCGCCGCCCGGCGGGCCCGAGCGCTGGCAGCGCACGAACTACGCCGGGCGCAGCGTGAGCCTCCTCGGTGGCCTCGCGCAGGCCGGGGGCACGAGCCTCGCGCTGCTCGGCGCCGGCCGGACCGGCGCGGCGGCAGCCGTCGCCGCCGGGGCCGCGGGCGCGCTCGGCGCCGTCGACGACCTCACCGAGCGGGAGGCCGACCGCCACGTCAAGGGCCTGCGCGGCCACCTCGGCGCGCTGCGCGAGGGCCAGGTCACCACCGGTGCGCTGAAGATCGCCGGTATCGGCGGCGGCGCGCTGCTCGCCTCGCTCGTCCTGCCGGCACGCGGCTCGGGGCGCGTCGCGCGCCTCGCCCACCGTGGCACGAGCGCCGCGCTCATCGCCGGGACCGCGAACCTCCTCAACCTCTTCGACCTGCGCCCCGGCCGGGCGCTCAAGGTCACCTGCGTGGCGGCGGCCGCCACCACCCTCGCGGGCGGCCCGGGCGCGCCCGTCGCTGCCACCGCTCTCGGCTCCGCCGCCGCCGGCCTGCGCGACGACCTCTCCGAGCGCACCATGCTCGGCGACACCGGTGCCAACGCCCTGGGCGCCACTCTCGGCGCCGCCCTGGCCGCCCACCCCTCCCGTGTGCTGCGGGGCGGGGCGCTGGCCGCCGTCGTCGCCCTCACGCTGCTCAGCGAACGGGTGAGCTTCTCCCGCGTCATCGACCAGTCCCCGGTGCTGCACGCCCTGGACCAGTGGGGCCGGAGGTGACCCCGGTGGTCGGGAGGTGACCGACCCGGTCACCGGCCGCCGCCGCGTCCTCGCCGGGGTCGCCGGCGCCGCGGGCATGATGGCGGCCGTGACGGTGCTCTCGCGCGCCGTCGGCTTCGTGCGGTGGTTCGTCCAGTCGGCCACGCTGGGCGACTCCGCCACCGCGAACGCCTACTCCACGGCCAACACGCTGCCCAACGTCCTGTTCGAGGTCGCGGCCGGCGGCGCCCTCGCCGGCGCCGTGGTCCCCCTCCTCGCCGCCCCGCTCGCCCGTTCCCTGCGCGGGGAGGTCGACCGGATCGCCTCGGCGCTGCTCACCTGGACGCTGGCCGTCCTCGTCCCGCTCGGACTCCTCGTCGCCCTCCTCGCCGGTCCCATCGTCGGGCTGCTGCCCGACTCGGTCGGCTCGGACGTCGAGACGCAGCGGCAGCTCGCCACGTTCTTCCTGCGCATCTTCGCGCTGCAGATCCCGCTGTACGGCGTGGGCGTGGTCCTCACGGGCGTGCTCCAGGCGCAGCGGCGCTTCCTCCTGCCGGCCATCGCCCCGCTCCTGTCCAGCGTCGTCGTCATCGGCGCCTACCTCGCCTTCGGGATGCTCTCCGGCGGGATGGCCGACGAGCCCGAGCGCCTGGCCCAGTCGGCGCTCGACTGGCTCGCCTGGGGCACCACCCTGGGCGTCGCGGCGATGAGCCTGCCGCTGCTCGTGCCGGTGGTGCGCAGCGGCGTGCGGCTGCGCCCCGTGCTGCGCTTCCCACCCGGCGTGGGCCGCCGTGCGGTCAACCTCGCCGCCGCGGGCATCGGCGCGCTGCTCGCCCAGCAGGTGAGCGTCGTCGTGTTCATCGTCCTGGCCCGCGCCGGCGGCGTGGAGGGCACGATCACGATCTGGGAGTACTCCCGCGCGGTGTACTTCCTGCCCTACGCCGTCCTCGCGGTGCCCGTCGCCACCGCCGTCTTCCCGCGGCTCGCCGAGCTCGCGGGAGGCCACGACCGCGCCGCCTTCGCGGCCATGGCCGTCGGCTCCACCCGCTCGGTCCTCGCCGCGTCCCTCGTCGGGGCGGGCATCCTCACGGCCGTCGCGCCCGGTGTCACGACCGTCTTCTCCCTCAGCGGCACGATGGAGGGGATGACGACGGCGGTCACGTGGCTCGCCCCCGCCGTCGTCGGCTACGGGCTGGTCTTCCACGTGTCCCGCTGCCTGTACACCCTGGACCGCGGCCGCGCCGCGGTGATGGCGACGGCGGCGGGCTGGCTCGTCGTCAGCGTCGCCGCCGCCGTGCTCGTCCAGGTCACCGCGCCCGACGGCGGGAACGGGCCGGCCACGCTCTTCTCCCTGGCGCTGGCGACCTCGATCGGCATGACCGTCGCCGGCCTGGCGCTGCTGTGGGCGCTGCGGCACGCCCTCGGTGCTGACGCGCCGCTCGGCGCACTGGTGCGCACCGCGGCGGTGGGCACGGTGGGGGCGGCCGCCGGGGGACTGGCCGGCAGGCTCGTCACCGACGCCGTGCTCGACGCCGTGGACCCCCAGCTCCTCTCCGGTCTGCTCGCCTCCGTGGCCGGCGGGCTGTGCGCCGCCGCGCTCGGTGCCCTGGCCGTGGTGCTCGCCGACCGCACCGCCCTGCGTCCCGCGCGCTGGTCCTGAGGCCGTGACATGGTGAGGGTCATGCGGATCGTCCAGCTGACGTCGACGAGCGCGGGCGGCGTCGCCCGGCACGCACGACAGGTCGCCGGGCTCCTCGCGGACGCGGGGGAGCAGGTGCTTCTCGCCGGCCCGGCCGACGTCGTCGCCGACTCACCCGTGCCGACCGCCGTCGTCGACATCGCCGACCGGCCCCGTCCCAGCGACGTCGCGGCCCTGCGCAGGCTGCGCGGCGTGCTCGCCGGCACCGACCTCATCCACGCCCACGGGCTGCGCGCCGGCGCCGCCGCCGTGCTCGCCACCCGCGCGATGCGGGCGCGGCCCGCCGTCGTCGTCACCCTGCACAACCTGCCCGTGGGCGGGGCCAAGGTGCAGGCGGTGGCGGCCGTCCTCGAACGTGTCGTCGCGCGCGGTGCCGACCTCGTCCTCGGGGTCAGCGGTGACCTCGTCGCCCGCGCCGCCCGGCTCGGCGCCTCCGCGCAGCGGGCCCTGGTCCCCGCGCCGGCACGCGCCGACGCCGGCCCGCCGGACGACGCCGCCCGGCAGCAGCTGCGCGCCTCCCTGGGGCTCGCGCCGCAGGAGCGGCTCGTCCTCACGGTCGGGCGCCTGGCACCGCAGAAGGGCCTGGGCCTCCTCGCCGACACCGCCGCGGCCCTCGTGCGCCGGGGAGCGCCGGCCTTCCGGTGGGTGGTCGTCGGGGACGGCCCGCTCGCCGGTGAGCTCGCCGAGCGGGTGCGCGCGGACGCACTGCCCGTCGTCGTCGCCGGCCGCCGCGAGGACGTGCCCGCCCTCAACGCCGTCGCGGACGTCGTCGTGTCGACGAGCACGTGGGAGGGGCAGCCGCTCGCGGTGCAGGAGGCCCTGCAGGCCGGGGCCGCCGTCGTCGCCACCGACGTGGGCGGCACCCGGGAGGTGACGGCCGACGCCGCCGTCCTCGTCCCGCCGCAGGCGGAGCCGCTCGCCGCCGCCGTCTCCCGGCTGCTCACCGACGACGCAGAGCGCGACCGCCTGCGCGCCGCCGCACGTGCGCGGTCCGGCCGGCTGCCCACCCCCGAGGACGTCGTCGCCCAGCTGCGCGACGTCTACGCTCGAGCCGGGGTGCCGCAGCGCACTCGCGGTACGGACCGGACCCGACCGACCGACTGATAAGGTGGAATTCCGTGGTCACCCTTCACCGCACTAGCGGCGACACAGTCCCTCGGCACATCTTCGTCACCGGTGGTGTGGCGTCCTCCCTCGGCAAGGGCCTGACGGCCTCGAGCCTGGGCCAGCTGCTCCGCGCGCGCGGTCTGCGCGTGACGATGCAGAAGCTGGACCCCTACATCAACGTCGATCCCGGCACGATGAACCCCTTCCAGCACGGTGAGGTCTTCGTCACCGAGGACGGCGCGGAGACCGACCTCGACATCGGTCACTACGAGCGCTTCCTCGACGTCAACCTCTCCCGCGCCGCCAACACGACCACGGGCCAGGTCTACTCGACCGTGCTCGCCAAGGAGCGCCGCGGGGAGTACCTCGGCGACACCGTCCAGGTCATCCCGCACATCACCGACGAGATCAAGGCGCGGATGCGCGCGCAGGCCCAGCCGGTCGACGGCGCGCAGGCGCCCGACGTCATCATCACCGAGATCGGCGGCACGGTCGGCGACATCGAGTCGCTGCCCTTCCTCGAGGCCGCGCGCCAGGTGCGTCACGACCTCGGCCGCGACAACGTCTTCTTCGTCCACGTCTCGCTCGTGCCCTACCTCAGCGCGAGCGGCGAGCTCAAGACCAAGCCCACCCAGCACTCGGTGAGCGAGCTGCGCAGCATCGGCATCCAGCCCGACGCCATCGTCTGCCGCACCGACCGCGAGCTGCCGGAGGGCGTCAAGGGCAAGATCGCGCTCATGTGCGACGTCGACCGCGAGGCCGTCGTCGAGTGCCGCGACGCGTCCTCGATCTACGAGATCCCCGCGGTCCTGCACCGTGAGGGCCTGGACGCCTACGTCGTGCGCCGTCTCAACGTCCCGTTCCGCGACGTCGACTGGAGCGACTGGGACGACCTCCTGCAGCGGGTGCGCAAGCCGCGCCACACCGTCGAGGTCGCCCTCGTGGGCAAGTACGTCGACCTGCCCGACGCCTACCTCTCGGTCACCGAGGCGCTGCGCGCCGGCGGCTTCCACCACCACGCCCAGGTGGTCATCCGCTGGGTGCCCGCCGACGACTGCGCCACCCCCGAGGGGGCCCGTCGCGCCCTCCAGGACGTCGACGCGATCCTCGTGCCCGGCGGCTTCGGCGTGCGCGGCATCGAGGGCAAGCTCGGCGCGCTGCGCTGGGCGCGGGAGAACCAGGTGCCCACCCTGGGCATCTGCCTGGGCCTGCAGTGCATGGTCATCGAGTACGCCCGCAACGTCCTGGGCCTGGAGAACGCCTCGTCCACCGAGTTCGACCCCGGCACGCCCGACCCGCTCGTCGCGACGATGGCCGAGCAGGTCGACTTCGTCGAGGGCGGCGGCGGAGACATGGGCGGCACCATGCGCCTGGGCAGCTACGAGGCGGTCCTCACCGAGGGCTCCGTCGTCGCCGAGGCCTACGGCGCCACCCGGGTGACCGAGCGCCACCGCCACCGCTACGAGGTCAACAACAACTACCGCGACGCGCTGGCCGAGGCGGGCCTGCAGATCTCCGGCCGCTCTCCGGACTCCTCCCTCGTGGAGTTCGTCGAGCTGGACCGCGAGAAGCACCCGTACTACGTGGCCACCCAGGCCCACCCCGAGTTCAAGTCGCGGCCCACCAGGGCGCACCCGCTGTTCCACGGGCTCGTCGGTGCCGCGCTGGACCGGCAGCGCGCCACCCGCCTGCTCGAGGTCGAGGGCGACGCCGTCCCCGCCGCGCCCAGCGGCACCGGCGTCGACGAGCCGGGTGTGCCGCGCACGACCGACCTCGTCGACGAGACACCCGCGCCCGGCGCCGCCGAGCACTCGCCGAGCTCGCGCAAGGCCGGCGCGTGAGCCTCACCGACCGGCGCGACGACGGCCGTGAGGTCGTCTCGCGCCGGATGCTGCACGAGGGCAAGGTCTTCGACCTCGTCGGCGAGGACGTGCGGCTGGACGCCGACGACACCGAGCCGGTGGTGCGGGAGTTCCTCGACCACCCCGGCGCGGTCGCCGTCGTCGCCCTGCGGGAGGGGCCGCAGGGCGAGGAGCTCGCGCTCGTCGACCAGTACCGCCACCCGCTGCGCGCCGTGCTGTGGGAGATCCCGGCCGGGCTGCTCGACGTCGCCGGCGAGGACTACCTCGTCGCGGCCCAGCGCGAGCTCGCCGAGGAGACCGACCTCCAGGCGGGACGCTGGGACGTGCTCGTCGACTACTTCACCTCGCCGGGCGGGTCGAACGAGTCGCTGCGCATCTACCTCGCGCGCGACGTTACCGAGGTGCCCGAGGCGGAGCGGTACGAGCGCGCCGACGAGGAGCGCGACATGACCACCCGCTGGGTGACGCTCGACGACGCCCTCGCCGCCGTTCACGAGGGGCGGCTGCACAACCCGAGCGCCGTCGTCGGCATCCTCGCCGCGGCCAGCGCCCGCGCCGCCGGCTGGGCCACCCTGCGCCCCGCCGACGCCCCCTGGTTCCGCTGACCCCACCCCCCTCCTTCTCGCCGACAGCTGAGTTGTTCCTGGCCACCCCCTTCTCGCCGAGCGCTGAGTTGTTCCTCGCCGGCCTCGTCGCCGAGCGCTGAGTTGTTCCTCGCCGCCTCGCCGCCTCGCCGCCGAGCGCTGAGTTGTTCCGAGCGCGAGCCGCTGCGGGGCCATGAGTCGACGTCGCACGCTGCGCTCGGGTAACAACTCAGCGGTCGGCGCGTGGGGGTGCGGGTAATAACTCAGCGGTCGGCGCGTGGGGGTGCGGGTAATAACTCAGCGGTCGGCGCGTGGGGGTGCGGGTAACAACTCAGCGCTCGGCGAGGGGGTGGGGAGTGGGTCAGCTGCCGGTGGTGACGCGGCTGTCGCGCGTCACCAGGGCGCCGACGGCGTAGACGAGCGCGACGACCGTGAGCGCCGAGCCGAGCATGTGCAGGCCCACGAGCACCTCGGGCAGGCCGGTGAAGTACTGGACGTAGCCGATGAGGCCCTGCGCCAGCGTGACACCGAGCAGCCAGCGCCACGTCCGCTGCGCTGCGGCGTTGCCCTCACGGCGCGCGAGCACCAGGCCCACGACGACGAGGACGACGAAGGCCCAGACGGCCAGCGCGTGGAAGCGCGAGACGAGCGCGGGGTCGAGCGCCCAGCGGTAGGGCTCCGTCGCGTCACCGGAGTGCGGCCCGGCGCCTGTCGTCACCACTCCGAGGGCGAGGAGCACGACGCCGACGGCGACGACCAGTCCGCCGACGGTGCGGAAGCGGCCGGAGGAGGCGGCCCGGGCGGGCGCGTCGGGGGAGGCCAGGCGCAGCAGGAGGTAGGTCGAGACGGCGACGAGCGCGAGCGAGATGAGCATGTGCGAGCCGACGATCGCGGGGTGCAGGTCCACCCACACCGTGACGCCACCGACGAACGCCTGGAGAGCGATCCCGGCGAGCGGCAGCAGGGCGAGCCGCTTGAGCGACGCGGGCCGCGAGGCGGTGGGCTGACGCCGGTACACCGCCCACACGAGCGCGAGCGCGATGATCCCGAGGACGCCGGTGAGCGTCCGGTTCCCGAACTCGATCGCCTGGTGCAGGTCGCTCTCCCCGTGGAACGTCGGGGTGAAGGAGCCCGGCTCGCACAGCGGCCACTCCGAGCACCCGAGCCCCGAGCCGGAGAGCCGCACGGCCCCGCCGGTGACGATGATCCCGATCTGCGCGACGAGGTTGGCGATGGCCAGACCCCAGGTGAGGCGGTCGACGAGGCCGTCGCGGGAGCGGGAAGGTCCGGGAGAGGCGGGGGCCGGGGGTGTGGCCGACGCGGGCAGGGGACTGGTCGAGGTCACCCCACCAGGGTACGTCGCCGACGTGTGACGCCGGCTGGGACGGGCGTCACTGCCGGGCGCGCCACGGCGGCGGCGTGACTGCTCCGGGAGACGCGCCTACCGGCTGTCGGCGGTCCGGCATACCCTGGTGGGCATGACGGACACGCCTGTGCTCGAGCCCGCCCACCTCGTCGCCGACCCCGGCCCCACCGCGCCGGTGACCGTCGACGTCCGCGCCGCCGTGGAGGCCACCGCACGAGCGGCCAAGACCGCCTCCCGGGTGCTGGCCACCGCCACCCGCGCGACCAAGGACGCCGCCCTGCACGCCATGGCGGACGCCCTCGTCGCCTCCTCGGCGCGGATCGTCACCGCCAACGCCGAGGACCTCGACCGCGGCCGGGCGGGCGGCATGAAGGAGTCCCTCCTCGACCGTCTCGCCCTCACCGACGAGCGCATCGCCGCCATCGCCGACGCCCTGCGCGAGCTCGCCGCCCTGCCCGACCCCGTCGGGGAGGTGGTGCGCGGCTCCACCCTGCCCAACGGCCTCACGCTCCGACAGGTCCGCGTCCCCATGGGCGTCGTCGGGATGATCTACGAGGCCAGGCCCAACGTCACCGTCGACGCCGCCGGCCTGGCCCTGAAGTCCGGTAACGCCGTCATCCTGCGCGGCGGATCGGCCGCGGCCTCCTCCAACGCCGTCATCGTCGAGGTGCTCGGCGAGGCTCTCGAGGCCCAGGGGCTGCCGGCGGACCTCGTCCAGTCCATCGACGCGCACGGTCGCGCCGGCGCCGTCGAGCTCATGCGCGCTCGCGGGCTCGTCGACGTCCTCGTCCCGCGCGGCGGCGCGGACCTGATCCGGACCGTGGTCCGGGAGTCCCTCGTGCCGGTCATCGAGACCGGTGTGGGCAACTGCCACGTCTACGTCGACGCGGAGGTCGACGTCGCGCAGGCCGTCGCGATCGTGCTCAACTCCAAGACCCAGCGCACCGGGGTGTGCAACGCGGCCGAGACGCTCCTCGTCCACCGCGCCGCCGCCGAGCGGTTCCTCCCCGTCGCGCTCGCCGCGCTCGGGGAGGCCGGTGTCCGCATCCACGCCGACGACGACGCCGCCGCCCTCGCCCCGCAGGGCGTGGACGTGGTCCCCGCCACCGACGAGGACTGGGCCACCGAGTACCTCAGCCTCGACCTCGCGGTGCGCGTCGTCGACGACCTCGACGCCGCCATCGACCACATCGGGCGCTGGTCCAGCGGCCACACCGAGGCGATCTGCACCACGAGCCTGCGTGCCTCGGAGCGCTTCACCCGCGAGGTCGACTCCGCCGCGGTCATCGTCAACGCCTCCACCCGTTTCACCGACGGCGGGCAGTTCGGCCTGGGTGCGGAGATCGGTATCTCGACCCAGAAGCTGCACGCTCGCGGCCCGATGGGTCTGGGGGAGCTCACCACCACCCAGTGGGTCGTGGTCGGCGACGGCCACGTGCGCGAGTAAGGTCCCTACGGTCCCTCCTCCCCGGCCGTGGGAGACTGGACCGCACGTCCCGACGGAAGGAAGCCGACCACCATGACGAGCTCGCTCGTGAACCTCGCCCAGCAGACGGAGGAGCACGCTAACCACCTCCCGATGCCGGCGATCATGTACGGGATCATCGCCTTCGCGATCCTCATGCTCCTGCTGCTGGTGACGCTGGCCTACCGCAACGTGCACACGCGCCGCCGCTGAGCATGACCGAGCACCAGGCGCGGCGGATCGGCGTCATGGGAGGCACCTTCGACCCGATCCACCACGGACACCTGGTGGCCGCGAGCGAGGTCGCCGACGTGTTCTCGCTCGACGAGGTCCTGTTCGTCCCCACCGGCGAGCCGGTGTTCAAGCAGGACCGCACGGTCACCCCCGCCGAGCACCGCTACCTCATGACGGTGGTCGCGACCGCGTCCAACCCGCGGTTCACCGTCTCGCGGGTGGACATCGACAGGCCCGGCCTGACCTACACGATCGACACGCTGCGTGACCTCAAGGGCTCCTTCCCCGACGCCGAGCTCTACTTCATCACCGGAGCGGACGTGCTCCCGGAGATCCTGTCGTGGAAGGACGTCGACGAGCTGTGGTCCCTGGCCCACTTCGTCGGCGTCGACCGCCCGGGGCACCACCTCGACGACACCGGCCTGCCGAGCAGCGGCGTCTCGCTCCTGGAGGTGCCCGCGATGGCGATCTCCTCGACCGACTGCCGCCGCCGCGTCCAGGAGGGCATGCCCGTGTGGTACCTCGTGCCCGACGGCGTGGTCCAGTACATCCACAAGCACGGCCTGTACCGGTCGCCGGCTCCGTCCGGCGCCGGCATGACGCCGCCCAGCCGCGAGGGAGGACGAGCCGATGAGTGAGGGGACGGACCGTCCCACGGGGGAGCGCCGGCGCCGTCGTGAGGCTGAGCGCGCCGCCGCCCGCGCCGCCGAGCAGGCCGGGGCCACCCGGCCGCTGACCCGCCGCGAGCTGCGCTGGCAGCAGGCCGAGGAGGCCGCGCGCCTGGAGGCCATCGCCACCGGCGAGCTCCCGCTGGGTCAGCACCACGAGCGGCCCGTCCCGCCGCCCATGACGACCCCCGGGTCGGCGCCGTCGGCCCCCTCCGCGCCGTCGACGTCCGCCGCCCCGACGCCGGAGCGCGGCTCCGCGCCGAGTGCTCCGTCCGCGCCGGCGAGCGCACCGACCCCGGCCTCCGCGCCGGCGAGCGCACCGACCCCGGCCTCCGCGCCGCCGAGCGAGGCGCCCAGCGCGCCGCCGCGGATCCCGAGCCGCCGGTCCCTGCGGGAGCGCGACCCGGGGCCGGCCAGCGCCGAGCAGCCGCAGGAGCGGACCGCCACCGGCCGGCGACCGGTCGTCCGCACGCCCAGCACCGCTCGGGGCGTCCGGGCGCTGGACTCCACCGGTCAGCTGACCGGGATCCAGCCCGTCGTCCGTCCGGACGCCCCGGACGCCCCGGAGGCGCAGCCCACCGCCGCGCCGGTCGAGCCCGAGGCGAGCCCGGGGCCGGCGGTGTGGTCCGAGCGCGCCACCTTCTCCCTCGACCTCGACGGCCCGGCGCGCGCCGCGCGCGCGGCGCTCCCGGAGCCGGCCACGGGGCAGAGCGCCGAGGAACCCGAGGACGACGACCTTCCGCTGCGCCCCCGGTGGGTGGCCATCGACGCCGTCTCCGGCGCCAGCCCGGACGCCGCGCCCTCGCGCCGCTCACTGCGGGCCGAGGACCCGGCCCCCGAGCCCGAGCCCGAGGCCGACGTCGCGCCCGCGCCCGCACCGCAGACGGCCGAGGAGCCCAACCCCGCCGTGGCGGCCGTCAAGATCGCCGTGCTCGTGCTCGTCGCCGCCATCCTCGGTGCGCTCATCTGGCTGCTCGCCACCGGCGCCTTCGCCGGCTCGCCCACCGCCTTGCCCACCACCACCATCACCACGACCCACCCCGAGGAGACCAGTGCCAGCTGACGAGAGAGCCCGCCACCTTGCCGTCGTCGCCGCCCGCGCGGCCGCAGAGAAGAAGGCCGAGGAGATCGTCGCGCTCGACGTGAGCGAGCGTCTCGTCCTCACCGACGCGTTCGTCGTCGCGTCGGGCGGCACCGACCGTCAGGTCCGTGCCATCGTCGACGGCGTCGAGGAGGCTCTCCACGGCGAGGGCGCCAAGGCGATGCGCAAGGAGGGGGTGACCGAGGCGCACTGGGTGCTCCTCGACTACGGCGACATCATCGTCCACGTCCAGCAGACCGAGGACCGCGAGTTCTACGCCCTCGAGCGCCTCTGGAAGGACTGCCCCGTCATCGAGCTGCCCGCCGACCTGCACGGGCCGGCCGACGAGGACGACGCCGGCACGTTCTCGTGACCGCCGGCACCATCCTCCTGTGGCGCCACGGCCAGACCGACTTCAACGCCGCCGGGCGGCTGCAGGGCCAGTCCGACATCGCCCTCAACGCGACCGGGATCTCCCAGGCCGAGGCGGCCGCGGCCCGGATCGCCGAGCTGGGTCCCGCTCGCATCATCAGCTCCGACCTCCAGCGCGCGCTGCGGACGGCGGCGGCCCTCGGTGAGCTCACCGGCGTGCCCGTCGAGCCCGAGCCGAGGCTGCGTGAGCGCTCCTTCGGGCACTGGGAGGGCCTGACGCAGGCCGAGATCGAGGCCGGCTGGCCCGCCGCCTACCGCGCCTGGCGGCAGGGGGAGGAGCCGGAGGGCATCGAGGCGGACACCCGCGTGGACGTCGGGCGCCGTGTCGCGGCCGCCCTGCTCGAGGCGGCGGGCGAGGTGGACGACGACGGCGTGCTCGTCGCCGTCGCCCACGGTGCGGCCATCACCCTGGGCCTGACCCACCTGCTCGACCTCGACGCCGGGGCGTGGTTCG
The DNA here is from genome assembly GCF_900116375.1 of Georgenia satyanarayanai. GTDB lineage: Bacteria > Actinomycetota > Actinomycetes > Actinomycetales > Actinomycetaceae > Oceanitalea > Oceanitalea nanhaiensis. The sequence continues at coordinate 22,670 of NZ_UETB01000008.1, forward strand.
GGCTCGGCGGCCTGGACAACTGCGCCTGGGCGCTCGTCGCTCCCAACCCGGGGCGGCGTCCCGGCTGGCGGCTCACCGCGCACAACCTCACCGCCTGAGCAGTGTGGTGCGCACCACGGCCCGCGAATTGGTCAGCGAGGTCCGCCGTCGTCTAGACTCGGTGACGCAGCAAGGGGCTATGGCGCAGTTGGTAGCGCGCTTCCATGGCATGGAAGAGGTCGGGGGTTCGAATCCCCCTAGCTCCACAGCTCGTCAGAGGCGCGGCACCCACCGGGTGTCGCGCCTCTGACGTCTCCGCATCGGAAAACGGCTACGCAAGCTGCCCGTCCTCGGCACACTCGTCCTCGACAGTGTCCGCCGTGACGAGGAGCCCGTGATGACCGCACAGACCGAGCTCGTCGACCGCATGCGCGCGCTGCTGTCCGGTGAGGCGCCGGTCCGGGAGGAGACCATGTTCGGCACGCGCTCCTTCCTCGTGAGGGAGAAGCTCGTCGCCAGCGCGCTCAAGGACGGCGGGCTGCTCGTGCGCGTCGACGCCGACCGTCACGAGGAGCTCCTCGACCGACCCGGTGCGGCGCAGGCGGTCATGGGACCGGACAGGGACATGGGCCCGGGCTGGGTCGAGGTGGCGGCGACCGCCCTCGTCGGGGAGGGCCTCGCGTCCTGGCTCGAGGTCGCGCTCGAGCACAACCGGACCGTCACCGCGGGAGGGTAGGTGCCGCGGTGACGGTCCGCGCAGGCGGCGCGGGCGAGGAGTGGTTCGCGGTCCCGGTGCGGCGCCGCCGCAGCGTGCCCCTGCCGGTTGACGACGGTGTGCTCATGGGGGTGGTGGCGGCGCCTCGGGCCCTGCGTCGCGGACCGTACGGCAGTCCCGCGAGACGGGAGCAGCACGGAGCCGCTCGGCCGTCCACGCGAGGAGATCAGGGACGAGCGGGGAGTCGGCCGCGACGAGCGAGAGGTGGTCCCGGCCGGTGTAGGTGCGGTGGTCCACGGTGGCGCCCCGCGCGCACAGCCGCTCGACGTAGGCGTCCTGGACCGCCGGCGTGATGAGCGTGTCCGCCCCGCCCTGCGCGAGGAGGACCGGGAGCGCCGAGGGCGGGGGCTCGTTCTGCGTCAGGCGCGCGCCGAAAGCGCCGGAGGCCGGGTCCGCGGCGAACAGGGTGGGCTCGGCCGACAGGGCCAGCGCCGTGAGGACCGAGGCGAGCACGCCCGGCGGCTCGAGGCACCGTTCGGCCATCTGCCGCAGCACGACCTCGGCGCCCGGCCGGACGTACTGCCGCCACGTGACGTCGTCGTACTCGGCGGCGTAGGCCGCGGCGACGTAGGACGCGAGCACGCTGCCCCCGGTGACGTCCTCGAGGCCCGCGACGAGACCCCGCAGGTCGCTCGCCGGGGCGAGGGCGGCGACGCCCGCCAGCTCGACGTCCGGCGCGTACTCCGGCTGGAGCGCACCACTCCACAGGGCGGCGCCGCCACCCTGGGAGTGGCCCCACGCGACGGTGCGGTCGTCGAGGTCGACGAGCTCGCGCGCCGCGCGGACCGCGTCGAGGGCGGCGTGCGCGCTGTCCGGTCCGACGAGGTAGGGGTGCGGCCCGCCGGTGCCCAGCCCGATGTAGTCGGTGGCGACCAGCGCCCACCCGGAGTCGAGGACCTCGGGAAGGACGAGCAGGGCGCCGGACGCGAAGGGCTCGCGCGACAGCGACGGCGCACAGTGCTCGGCGACGCCGGTGGTGCCGTGGTGCCAGTCGACCACCGGCCACGGGCCCTCGCCCTCCGGGACGACGACGAGGCCGCTCGCCACAGCCGGGGTGCCGTCGCCCCTGGTCGTCGTGTAGAGCACCCGCCAGCCTCGGCCGCCCTCCGGCACCCCGCGGGTGAGGTCCTCGGCGCGCACGAGCCGGCCCGGCTCGGCGGGGACGTCGCGCGGTGCGGCGTAGAAGTCGTCGGTCACCGTCGAGCCCTCGCGGAGCGTGCCGCTGAGGACCGCCGCGCCCGCCGCGACCGCCACGGCGGTGAGTGCCGCGACCGCGCGCCTGCGGGGCCGGTGGCGGGGCGAGCGGCGGGTGCCCGCCGTCGTCCACGCCAGGGCGACACCGCTCATGACGAGCCGAGCGCCGACGGCGACGGCCGTCGCCAGCGAGGTGATGTCCGGCCAGGCGAGGGCGAGCAGGCCGAGGAGGACACCGGCGACGCCGAAGGCGGCGTCGGCGAGCCGGTCGGCGCCCGCCCGGCCGCGGCGCAGGGCGGAGACGAGGAGGAGGGCACCGTGGACGAGGAGCGCGACCGCGACGACGACGGCGAGCACGCGGACGGTGAGCCCCGGCAGGAGGAGGACGAGACCGCCCGCGAGGACCCAGCCGGCGGCGGCTGCGGTGGCGCGCCCCCTCGCACCGGGGGTGGCGCCGACGACCTCGACCACGCCCTGGAGGACGAGGCCGGCGCCGAGCAGGAGCGCGAGCGCCCCGAGGGAGGAGGTCGGCCGCAGCACCGTGAGCACGCCGAGGGCGACGACGCCCGCCGCGAGGAGGAGCCGCGCCCACCGCGGGACCCGGTCGAGAGCTCGGAAGGCACGTCCCAGGACGTGACGGAGGTTCACCGCCTCACCGTAGCGGTGGGCGGGACGGCGCCCGGTGCCCCGACAATGGCCTCATGCGCGTCGTCGTCCTCACCGGTGCCGGCATCTCCGCGGAGTCGGGGGTGGCCACCTTTCGCGACTCCGGTGGGCTGTGGGAGGGGCACGACGTCGAGGACGTCGCCACCCCCGAGGGCTTCGCCCGGGACCCCGACCTCGTCCACCGCTTCTACGACGCCCGCCGCCGCGGCCTCGCGCTCGTCGCGCCCAACCCGGCCCACGCGGCGCTCGCCGCCCTGGAGGAGACGCTGGGGGAGGACCTGCTCGTCGTCACGCAGAACGTCGACGACCTCCACGAGCGTGCCGGCCTGCGTCGGGTGGTCCACATGCACGGCGAGCTGCGCCGTGCCCGGTGCCAGGCCTGCGGCGCCCGCCCCGCCTGGGACACCGACCTGCAGGGTGCCCCGCCCTGCCCGGTGTGCGGGCGGGCGGAGCTGCGCCCCGACGTCGTCTGGTTCGGGGAGGTGCCCTACGCGCTGGAGGTCATCGACCGGGCTCTCACCGGGTGCGAGCTCTTCGTCGCCGTCGGCACGTCCGGGGCCGTGTACCCGGCGGCGGGCTACGTCGCGCTGGCGGCGCACAGCGGGGCACGCACGGTCGAGCTCAACCTCGAGCCCAGCGCGGTGTCCCGCTACTTCGACGAGGTCCGCACCGGACCGGCCGTGCAGCTCGTGCCGCAGTGGGTCGCCGAGGTGCTCGGCTGAGGCGCGGTGCCACCGGGCCCAGCCCGACGACCGCCACGACGGGCGACGCCTGGACGAGAACGTCACCCACCACGCCTCCGGTCCGGCTGCCGCGTGCCGCCCGCGCCACCCTCCGCCGAGCACCATAGGCTCCAGACGTGCCCCGCCAGCCAGCCTCGCTCCCTGCCGAGACCACGCAACGCCGGTTCGCCGTGCTCGGACGCCAGCTGCCCTTCTTCGCCGTCTTCGGTGTCATGACCGTGGCGCTGACGGCCTGGCAGGAGTACGGCCCGGGACTGCCGGACCCCGTGCTCGTCGGCGCGGCGGTCAACCTCCTCGCGACCGCGCTCGCCGCCGCCGTCCCGTGGCCGGCGCTGCCCCGGTGGGCCGAGACCGTGGTCCCGCTGCTCGACATGGTCGCTGTCGTCTGTGTCCTCACCGTGGGGGCGCGCGCGTCGGTGCTCATCATCCTGCCGGTCGTGTGGTTGGCCGCGATGGGCCGGACGGCGACGATCGTCGCCGTCACCGCCGGGGTGGCCTCGTCGATGGGCGTGGACATCGTCCGCGCGGTCGAGGCGGGCGCGCTCGCGATCACCCCCGACAACGCGGCCCGGATGTTCGTCGTGCCCGCCGCCGTCATCGCCGTCGCCACCTCGCTGCACCTGTCCGAGAAACGCTCCACCGCGCGCCGCGAGCTGCTCGCGGGCCAGAGCGCCCTCGTCGAGGAGCTCCTCGAGGACACCGCCCAGGACCGCGCCCGCCTCGAGGGTGTGCTCAACACGATCGACGCGGGCGTCGCCGTCCTCGACCCCCGCGGTGCTGTCGTCGTCGCCAACCGGGCGCTGCGTGAGGCGAGCAGAGGCGTCCTCACCGTCGGCGCGCGTCTCACCGACGCGCTGCCGCGGCTCCTCACCGCCGACGGCGTCACGCCGGTGGACCCGGCGCGGCTGGCCGGCGTGGTGGACGGCGAGCGTGTGTCACGGCGCGTCGTGTGGTGGGAGTACGGGCCGGCGGACCGTGCCGCCTTCCGGATCTCCAGCGCGCCGCTCCCGCACGACGGCGCGGGCAGCGAGGGCACCGTCGTCGCCCTCCACGACGTCACGGACGAGCTCCTCGCCCTGTCCCAGCGCGACGACTTCGTCTCCTCCGTCTCCCACGAGCTGCGCACGCCGCTCACCTCGGTGACCGGCTACCTCGACCTCGCGGTCGACGACCCCGACGTGCCGCCGCACGTCGCCGGCTACCTCGAGGTCGCCGAGCGCAACGCCGGCCGCCTGCGCATCCTCATCGACAACCTCCTCAGCGCGGCGCGCACGGCCTCGGACGTGGGGTCCCGGGAGGACGTGGACCTGCACGCCGTCATCGCGGACGTCGTCGAGTCCCAGACCCCCCGCGCCGTCGACCGCGACATCGAGATCGCGACCACCGCGGAGGGCTCGGGCATCGTCTGCGCCGACGTCGGACGCCTCACGCAGGTCGTCGACAACGTCGTCTCCAACGCGGTCAAGTACTCCCACCCCGGCGGGCACGTGAGCATCGAGCTGCGGGACGAGGGCAGCAAGGTGCGGCTCGTCGTGGCCGACGACGGGCCGGGCATCCCCGAGGCCGACCAGCGTCAGCTCTTCACCCGGTTCTACCGCGCGCCCGAGGTGCGTCACACCGCCGTCCAGGGCACCGGCCTGGGTCTGCACATCAGCCGGCAGATCGTCGAGGCGCTCGGCGGGTCCATCGCGCTGTCCTCCGAGCCCGGCCGCGGCACGCGGGTCGAGATCGTCCTGCCGGCGGGGGTGGGACGCTGATGCTCGACCCCACCACCCTGTACGTCGTCTCGATCGTCGTCATCGCGATCGTCGCGACGAGCTTCGTCATCGAGGTCGCCAGCCGCGGGCGCTCGCCCGTCGACCTGCTGTGGACCCTCGCCCTCAGCAGTGCCGTCACCACCGCGCTCTTCTACCTCGCCGCCTCCACGAGCGACTCGCTGTGGTGGTTCGTCGCGCTCGGCAACGCCTCGTCGGTCGTGACGACGCTGGCGATGTGGAACGGCGTGCGCGCCGACGACGGGCGTCGCCCGCTGCTCGGTGTCACCCTCGGGGCCGCCGTGGTCACCGCCCTCGCGGCCCTTCTCGCGGGACCTGACGCCGGCGCGTGGGGCGGGGGCTGGGCGGTGCTGCTCGGCACCGCCGCCGGCGGGGTGCTCGGTGGTGTCGCCGCGCTGCGGGGCCGGGTGTACCGGCACCGCCTGGGGAGGGTGCTGGGCGGAGTCCTCCTCCTCGTCGGCGGCTACTACCTCCTGCGCCTGGCCGTCTACCTCGTGGCCGGGCCCGGTGCCGCCATGTTCACCGGGCCGCTCGGGACGTCGACGACGACGCTCGTGGTCCTCGTCCTCATCACCACCGCCGGCTACAGCATGGTCGTCATCCGCACCGACGAGGTCCACGCCCTCGAGGCCCGCAGCGGTGCCTTCGACCCGCGGACCGGCCTGCGCACCCCGACGACCTTCGTGCCGCGCGCCCGGGAGGCGGTGCGTGAGGCGCAGCGGGCCGGGGACCCGCTCACGTTCGTGTCCGTCACCGTCGAGGGCCACGAGCACCTGTCCACCGCCTTCCACCCGGCGGTCGCCGAGAGTGCGCTCGTCTCCGTCGTCGACAGCGCCCGCCTGCTGGCCCCGCCGTCCGCGTCACTCGCCGGGCAGGTGGACGACGCGGGCGACGCCTTCGAGGTGCTCCTGCGTGGCTTCACGGGGGCCGAGGGCCAGGTGTGGGCGGAGAACCTCCGCCGCCGGGTCATCGCCACGCCACTCACCATCGAGGGCGGCGCCCGGCTGCGGCTGCGGGTCAGCCTCGGGGTCGCCAGCGACGCCGAGACCGGCTACGACCTCGACGCCCTGCGCGCGCTGGCCACGCAGCGCGCGAACCGCGCCGCGGTCGAGGGCGGCAACCGGGTGCTGGGCTGGTACTGAGGAAACCTGAGGCAGTCCTGAGGTGGGGCTGAGGTGAGGGGCAGGACCGGCTGAGGTCGGCGGCCGACAGTGGGTGCAGCGCCGGACAGACCGGCTTCCCGCACCGAGAGGCACGACCATGGCACGCTCCACCACCTCCCGCTCCACCGGCACCACGTGGAAGGCCGTCGCGGCCACCGCCGTGGGCGTCGTCGTCCTCGGCGCCGGCGGCGCCACCTTCGCCGAGTGGTCCGACTCCGAGGCCGCCGCGACCGACACCGCGATCACTGCCGGTGTCCTCGACCTCGCCGCCGGCCAGGGCACCTGGACGAACGCCGCCGGCGCGGACGTCACCACCGCCGTCGCGGACGGCTCCTACCTCGTCGTCCCGGGCGACGCCCTCACCTACCGCGAGACCATGACGATCGACGCGCAGGGTGACCTGCTCCGCGCGACCGTCGCCCACAACCTCGAGGGCCTCACCGGCGACGCCGAGCTCCTCACCCAGCTGCGCGAGAACGCGACGATGTCCCTCAACGGCCAGGCCGTCACCGGCACCTCCGCCGCCGTCGTCGCCGAGGACGAGAAGCAGACGCTCGACGTCGCCGTCACGGTCGCCTTCGACGCCCGCACCGCCGGTCTCGTCGGCCAGGGCCAGGCCGTCTCCCTCGGTGGCCTGGACATCACCCTGACGCAGGACACCGTCCCCGCCGCCTGACCAGCACCCACCACCCGCACCACCCACCGGAGAGGAGGACCATCGTGCCGAACCGCCTGACCCGCGCCGCACTCGCCGCAGTCGTGGCGGCGGTCCTCCTCTCCGGCAGCGGCACCACCCTCGCCGGGTGGAACGACGCCGAGCTCCGCGAGGCACAGGTCGTCTCCGCCGGAGAGCTCAGCGTGGAGCCGCTGGGCGCGAGCACCGTCGTCCTGCGGCCCGGCACCTCCCAGCCGCTGCCCGCGAGCACCCCGCTCGTCCCGGGCGACGTCGTGCGCCTCACCTCCACGGTGCGCGTGAGCGCCGCGGGCGAGCTCCTCACCGCCACCCTCGGTCTCGAGGTCACCGGCCTGCAGGGCCTGACCCGCTCCACGCCGCAGGTGACGACGACCCTCCCCGCCGCCGGCACGCGCGGCTGGACCGTCACGCCGGCGAACGACGGCGCCTCCGTCACCGCCGTCGTCGACCTCACGGTCCCGACGACGGTCGCCCAGCACACCACCCTCGACGCCGGCGCGATCCGCTGGACCCTCACCCAGGAGATGCCATGACCACGCGGCTCACTGCCTGCCTCCTCGCCCTCGCCGTCGTGCTGGGCGGGGTGCTTCTCCTGGGCCCGAGCGAGTCGACCCTCGCCGCGTGGAGCGACGAGACCACCACGACCGTGCCCCAGCTGCGCACCGGCGGCGTCCAGGTCGACGTCACCACCGCCGGCGCCGGCACCACCGCCACCCTCGGCATGTCCGGTGACACGAGCGGCACGTGGCGCCCGGGCGCCGTCACCGTCACCTCCGGTGGACGCGCCCTCACCGGCGCCGAGCTCGACGGCTCCCGCGTCGACTACCGCCTCGCCGGCACGAACGGCACCTGCGCCGCGACCGACCCGGTCGCCTACACCGCCAGCCTCACCGGTCCCCGCACCTCCTTCGCCGTCACCGGCGGGGAGCGCCTGAGCGGCGCCCGCACCGTGTGCCTCGCCTTCGTGCCCTCCGACCAGGTCCGCGTCCAGCTCGGCGGCCGTACCCTCGCGCTCGCCACGACCGTCGACGGCGCCGCCACCGCGGGCGCGTGGACCGCCGCGAGCACGTGGACCGCGACCCACCAGCTGCCGGCCGCCCCGAGCGTCTCCGCCATGCGCTGCACGTCCGGCTGGCTCAACCAGTGGGTCACCCTGGGCTGGGACTGGGACGCCGGTGGCCTCAACCAGGCCGTGGCCCGGTGGAGCCTCCAGCTCGAGGACCGGGGAACCTGGCGCGAGGTCGGCACCGTCCCGGCCCGTCAGCGCACGACGACGGTCAGCCCCTACCAGTTCGACTTCGTCAACTTCGACAGCTACACCCTGCGCGTGGCCGCGGTGCTCGCCGACGGCACGACCGTCCCGGCGCCCTCGAGCACCCGGGTCCGGGTCGAGCGCATCGGTCTCGGTGCGGCGTACTGCTCCTGAGCGCGGGGGACGACACCGTGAACGAGGGGGCGCTGGACCGGTCGCAGCTGTCCGGGCTGGTCGAGCAGGTGGGGGTGCAGGCCACGGCGGGGATGGTCGACCGCTTCATCGAGATGGTGCCCGCCCGGCTCTCCCGGCTCCGCCTCGCGGTGGTCACCGGGGAGGACCTGCGGGACGTCTCCCTCAGCCTGGGCTGCTCGGCGCAGATGCTCGGGGCGCACGCCCTCGCGGACGCGGCCACCCGCTGCCGCACCGAGCACGGCGCAGCCGCCGAGCGGGCGCTGGCCGAGGTCGAGGCCCTGGCCGGGCCCACGTGCCACGCGCTGCGCGGGGCACGGGCCGCGCTCAGCGGGCGCTGAGCGCCAGCCGGTAGCCCACCCCGCGGACCGTCTCGACGTACCGCGGGCTGCTGGCGTCCTCGCCGAGCTTGCGCCGCAGGTTGGCGACGTGGACCTCCACCGAGCGGCGGTCCGCGTCGGTCGCCTCCAGGCCGGTGTCGTAGCCCTCGGACCACAGGACGCCGGCGAGCTGGGACTTGGACAGCACCCGGCGCGGGTTGGACAGCAGGGCGGTGAGGATGTCGAACTCGCTGCGCGTCAGCTCCAGCGGCTTCCCGCCCAGCTCGACGACGCGGGCGTCGCGGTCCAGGCGCAGGTCGCCGTGGACGAGGAGGGCCTCGTCCTGCGCCTCGGGCGCCTGCGGTGGCGCCGGCGACCCGACCGGCGGCGCCTCGGCGGCCACCGCGCGCGGGCGGCGCAGGAGGGCCTCGATGCGCGCCCGGATCTCCCGGGGCCGGAAGGGCTTGGTCACGTAGTCGTCGGCCCCGGCCTCCAGACCGAGGAGGGTGTCGATCTCCTCCGCCCGGCCGGTGAGCATGAGGATGTAGGTGTCGGAGAACGCACGGATGCGCCGCGCCACCTCGAAGCCGTCGAAGTCGGGCAGGGAGATGTCGAGGGTGGTGATGACGGGCTGCAGCTCGCGCACCGCGTCGACGCCGGCCTGGCCGGTCGGCGCCGTCGTCACGGTGAAGCCGGCCTGCCCCAGGGTGACCTCGAGGAGGAACCTGATGTCGGCGTCGTCCTCGATCACCACTGCCGTGCCACGCGCGCCCGTTTCACTCACGGGGACGACTGTAGCGAACCGGGGTCGCCCTCGCCGGGCGGCCACCGCCTTGCCACGATGGTCCGATGAGCACCTTCCGCAAGACCGACGAGCCGGTGACGCTGCGCTTCGAGGCGGCCGGCCTCCGCTGGCTGACCGAGGCCGTGGACGAGGGGGGCGCACCCGTCGTCGAGATCCTCGCGGAGGGGGAGGGGTGGATGGACCTGGTCCACCTGCCCGCGGCCGAGCCGACGGCGGGGGCCGCCGCCGCTCTCGGGCGCGGCCTGGCCCGTACCCACGCCGCGGGTGCCCCCTCCCTGGGGTGCACGCCGCCCGGCTGGCGGGGGGAGGTGCCGCGCAGCTCCGGGCCGATGCCGCTGCACGGTCACGACGCCGAGGCACCGTTCAGCCGGTGGGGCGAGTTCTACGCCGAGTACCAGCTGCGCCCCTACGTGGCCCGCGCGCTCGCGAAGGGCTCCGTCGACGACGACGGCGCCCGCGTCCTCGAGCGCGTCGCCGACCGGCTCTCGGCCGGCGACCTCGACCACGACCAGCCCGCGCTCGTCGGGGAGGGGGCCGCGCGCCTGCACGGCGACCTGTGGGGAGGCAACGTCGTGTGGACGCGTCGGGACGGCGTCGTCGAGGGCGTGCTCATCGACCCGGCCGCCCACGGCGGGCACGCCGAGACCGACCTCGCGGCGCTCGCGCTCTTCGGCGTCGACCGGCTGCCCGACATCCTCGCCGGCTACCAGGAGGTCTCCCCGCTGGCCGACGGCTGGCGCGAGCGGGTGGGCCTGCACCAGCTGACGATGCTCGTCATGCACGCGGTGATCTTCGGAGGCCACTACGGCCCGCGGACGGTGGAGGTCGCCCGTCAGTACGTCTGACCGAGGGGGTTGACGGCCCGGCGCCACGTCACTAACGTACAACCACATGGTTGTACTTGACGTGCTGGACGACGCCGCGACGGACCGGGTGTTCCGGGCCCTCGCCGACGCCACCCGGCGCGACATCGTCCGGCGCACCCTCGTGGGGGAGGCGACCGTGACGGAGCTGGCAGGCGACTACGACATGTCGTTCGCGGCCGTGCAGAAGCACGTCGCCGTCCTGGAGGGAGCCGGTCTGGTGACCAAGCACCGGCAGGGCCGCGAACGCCTCGTGCGCGGCAACCCCGACACGATCCGCCGCGCCCAGCTCCTGCTCGACCAGTACGAGCAGCTCTGGCGCGGACGGGTCACCCGGCTCGACGCGCTCCTCACCGAAGACGAGTGACCGCCAGAAAGGCACCACCATGCCCGTCACCTCCGTCGAGAAGGACCTCGACGCCCTCACGATGACCGTCGTCGCCGACTTCCCCGTGCCGGTCCACCGGCTGTGGGACGCCTACGCCGACCCCCGCCAGATCGAGAAGTTCTGGGGCCCGCCCGGCTGGCCCGCCACCTTCACGCGTCACGACCTCGCCGTCGGCGGACGCTCCGAGTACGTCATGACCGGCCCCCAGGGCGAGCGGTCGGGCGGGTACTGGGAGTTCCTCGCCGTCGAGCCCGGCCGGTCCTTCGAGGTGCGCGACGGCTTCACGACGCCCGACGGCGCCCCCGACGCCGAGCTGCCGTCCATGCGGATGGTCTACGACTTCGAGCCGACCGACACCGGCTCCCGCCTGACGACCCGCACCTACTTCCCCTCCCTCGGCGAGCTCGAGCAGCTGCTCTCGATGGGCATGGAGGAGGGTCTGACCGCCGCCATGGGCCAGGTCGACGCCGTCGTCGCCGACCTCGCCTCCTTCGCCGCGGACCTGCCCGCCGCGGCCCAGCTCCTGGGCGACACCCAGGTGCGGGTCAGCCGCGTCATCCGGGGCCCGGTCCAGACGGTGTGGGACGCTCACCACGAGCCCGCGCTGCTGCGCCGCTGGATGCTCGGGCCCGACGGGTGGAGCATGCCGGTGTGCGAGGTGGCGACGTCCGTCGGGGACTCCTTCCGCAACGAGTGGGAGCGGGACGGTGGGGGCGGGCGCTTCGGGTTCACCGGTGAGCTCCTCGAGTCGGCGCCGCCCCGCCGCGAGGTGACGACCGAGCGCATGATCGGCACCGAGGGCCCGGCCGCCGTCAACGAGCTCACCCTCACGCCCGTCGACGGCGGCACGCTCCTCACGCTCGTCGTCACCTACCCCGACACCGAGACGCGTGACGCCGTCCTCGCCACCGGGATGGTCGACGGCATGGAGACGAGCTACGCCCGGCTCGAGGCGGAGGTCCTCACCCCGGCCTGACAGGAGGCCTTGGCTGTCGGCGCCGTGCGCCCGCCTGAGCCGGTCCGCTCCTCGACTGTGCGCCCGCTGATCCACTGTGCGCCTGGCCGACCGGGCGCACAGTGGATCAGCGGGCGCATGGTGCGAGGGGTGGGGTGGGACGCCGGGCGCAAGTTCGGCTAACCTCTCCCTATGAGTTCGGGTACCCGAAACCGTGTGGCGCTCGCGGCGGGTCTCGTGCTGCTCGCGGCGTGCACGGGGCCGGCGGGCGGCGCGGACGACGGGCGCGTGCGCGTCACCGTGACGACGACGCACGCGGCCGACCTTGTCCGTGCGGTCGGGGGTGCGCACGTCGAGGTCACCGCGCTCATGGGGCCGGGCGTGGACCCGCACCTGTACCGCGCCGGCCAGGGCGACGTGCGCGCCCTCGTCGACGCCGACCTCGTCGTCTACCACGGCCTGTTCCTCGAGGGCCGGATGGAGGAGGTGCTCGAGGCCGGCGCGCTCGAGCGGGTGCTCGCGCTCACCGACGCGCTGCCCCCCGACGCGCTGCTCGCCTCCGCCGACCACCCCGACCAGTACGACCCCCACGTGTGGTTCGACCCCGAGCTGTGGGTACAGGTCGTGGACCCCCTCGTCGAGGAGCTCACCGAGATCGCCCCCGAGCACGCCGAGACCTTCGCGGCCGGCGGCCGTGAGTACGTCGAGGACGCGCTGGACGCCCACGCCGAGGCCGCCGAGCTCCTCGGCGCCGTCCCCGAGCAGCGCCGCGTCCTCGTCACCTCCCACGACGCCTTCGGCTACCTCGGCCGCGCCTACGGCCTGGAGGTCCGGGGCGTGCAGGGCCTGTCCACCGAGGACGAGGCCGGCGTCGCGGACGTCCGCCGCCTCGTCGACCTCCTCGTCGAGCGGCAGGTGCCCGCCCTGTTCACCGAGTCGAGCGTCTCCCCGGCGAGCATCGAGGCCGTCCGCGCGGCCGCGGCCGACCGCGGCTGGGACGTGCACGTGCCCGAGCAGGGCCTGTACTCCGACGCCCTCGGTGAGCCCGGCACCCCCACCGGCAGCTACGCGGGGATGCTCCGTGCCAACGCCGAGACCGTCGCCACCGCCCTGGGAGGGTCATGACCGCGCCGCTGTCCGTCCACGGGCTCACCGCCGCCTACCGCGACGAGCCCGTCCTGTGGGACGTGTCCTTCTCCGTGCCCGAGGGTCGGCTCGTCGGCGTGGTCGGCCCCAACGGCGCGGGCAAGACGACGCTGCTCAAGGCCGCCATGGGCCTGGTGCGCCCCGTCGCAGGCGCCGTCGAGATCTTCGGCCAGCCCCTGGAGCGGGTGCGCCGCGAGGTCGGCTACGTCCCCCAGCGGGGGAGCGTGGACTGGGACTTCCCCACCGACGCGCGCGACGTCGTCGAGATGGGCACCTACGGGCGGCTCGGCTGGCTGCGGCGGCCCGGCGCGGAGGAGCGGCGCACCGCCGAGCGCTGCCTCGAGCGGGTGGGCATGCTCGACCTCGCCGGCCGGCAGATCGGGGAGCTGTCCGGTGGGCAGCAGCAGCGCGTCTTCCTCGCCCGGGCCCTGGCCCAGGACGCGCGGCTCTACCTCGCCGACGAGCCCTTCGTCGGCGTGGACTACCTCACCGAGCGGGTCGTCGTCGACCTCCTGCGTGAGCTGCGCGACGAGGGCCGCACCGTCGTCGTCGTCCACCACGACCTCTCCACCGTCGCCGACTACTTCGACACCGTCGTCCTGCTCAACCGCGAGCTCGTCGCCGCGGGCCCGACGGCGGAGGTCTTCACCGCCGAGAACATCGCCCGCACCTACGGCGGGGCGGCGCGCCGTGCGGAGGAGATGGGTCGCGATGGGTGACCTCGCCGCGCTCGCGGGTGACTACACGCTGCGGACCGTCGCGCTCGGCGCGGCCGTCCTCGGGCTGCTCGGCGGCACGCTGGGCACCTTCGCGGTGCTGCGCCGCCAGAGCCTGCTCAGCGACGCGCTCGCGCACGCGACGCTGCCCGGGGTCGTCCTCGGCTTCCTCCTCACCGGCACCACGTCCGGCTCCGGTCCCATGCTGGGCGCGGGCGCGACGGCGGCGCTCGCCGCGGGGCTCGTCCTCGTCGTCGTCCAGCGCACGCGCGTCAAGCAGGACGCCGCCCTCGCGCTGGTCCTGTCGGTGTTCTTCGGTGCCGGCACGGTGCTGCTCACCTACGTCGCGGGCACCGGCGCCTCCGGGCAGTCCGGCCTGGACCGCTTCGTCCTCGGGCAGGCCGCGAGCCTCGTCGCCGCTGACGTGCGCGCCATGGCGGCGCTGACGGGGGTGGCGCTCGCCGTCGTCGCCGTGGCGTACAAGGAGCTCAAGCTCGTCGCCTTCGACCCGGCCTTCGCGCGGGCCGTGGGCTACCCGGTGCGGCGCGTGGAGGCTCTGCTCACCGTCCTGCTCGTCGTCGCGATCGTCGTGGGGATCCAGACGGTGGGCGTCGTGCTCGTCGCCGCGCTCCTCATCACCCCGGCGGCCGCGGCGCGGCAGTGGACCGACCGGCTCCCGGTGATGATCGTGCTCGCCGCGCTCATCGGGGCGCTCAGCGGCGTGACCGGGGCGGTGCTCAGCGCGACGGCGACCGACCTGCCCACCGGTCCGCTCGTCGTCCTCGTCGCGACCGCGCTCCTCGTCCTGTCCCTGCCCGCGCGCCGCGTCCGCGGCCGGCGGGGCGCCCGGCGCGCACCGGTGGGGGAGCGGGCATGAACGTCGACCTCGTCATCATCGTCACCGCCCTGCTCGTCGTCGCCCCGTGCGCACTGCTCGGCTGCTTCCTCCTGCTGCGCCGCAGCGTCATGGTGGGGGACGCGATCTCCCACGCCGCCCTGCCCGGGATCGTCCTCGCCTTCTTCCTCACCGGGTCCCTCGGGCCGCTCGCCGCGGTCGCCGGGGCCGCCGTGTTCGGGCTGCTCACCGTCGTCCTCGTCGACCTCCTCGAACGGAGCGGGACGGTGAGGGGCGACGCCGCCACCGGCATCGTCTTCACCGGGCTCTTCGCCCTCGGTGTCCTCCTCGTGGCCCGCTACGGCGGCAACGTCCACCTCGACCTCGAGCACGTCCTCTTCGGTGAGATCGCCTTCGCGCCCCTGCACCTGCTCACGGTCGACGGGGTGAGTCTCGGACCGCGCTCCTGGTGGACCACCGGGACCGTCGCGGTCCTCGCCGTCGCCGTCGTCACGCTGCTCCACAAGGAGCTCAAGGTGACGACCTTCGACCCGGCGCTCGCCGCCGTCGTCGGCCTCTCCCCGGTGCTGGTCCACCACGTCCTCATGGCGCTCGTGTCCGTCACGGTCGTCGGTGCCTTCGACTCCGTGGGCGCGATCCTCGTCGTCGCCCTCCTCGCCGGGCCCGCGGCCACCGCGTACCTCCTCACCGACCGGCTCGGCCTCATGCTCGCGACGGCGCTCGCGGTCGGGGCCGTCGCCGTGCTCGTCGGGTACGGGCTCGCCGTCGTCGGGGACCTGTCGATCGCGGGGATGGTCGCGAGCGTCGTCGGCGTCCTCTTCCTCCTCGCGCTCCTCGCCGCGCCCCGCCACGGGCTCGTCGGCGCCGCGGTGCTGCGCCGCCGGCGCCGCACGGTCCTGCGCCGTCGCCTCGTCGCCCACGCGCAGCGCGCCCTCGGCGGGGACGCGACGACGGCGGAGCTCGCCGCCCGGCTGCAGTGGCCTGTCTCGCAGGTCGAGCGGGTGCGCGCTCGGCTAGACTGAGGTCCTCACAGGGTTCGCAGCGCTTCCGGGGTGGGAGGAGCGCGGTCCGATCCTCCGTGGAGACCGATTGTCCGCCCTGTCCTCCTACCGCAGCCTTTTCTCGCTGACCGGTCCGCTCTACGTCGTCGTCGCGCTCGTCGCACGACTGCCCCTCGCCATGGCGCAGATGGGCACGCTCCTCCTCGTCGCCGAGGTGAGCGGCAGCTACGGCGGCGGTGGTGCCGCTGCCGGTGCCTTCGCCATCGTCAACGCGGTCGCCTCACCCGTCGCCGGCGCCCTCACCGACCGGATCGGGCAGCGACCCGTCCTCCTCGTCCAGTCGGCGGGTGGGGCGCTGACGCTCGTCGCGCTCGTCGTCCTCTCGGGACAGGACGTGCCGTGGCAGCTGCTCGCCGTGGTCAGCGGTGTCGCGGGCGTGTTTGTGCCGCAGATCGGGACGATGGCGCGGGTGCGCTGGCGTGAGCTGGCCAAGACCCGCGGCAAGGAGCGCTTCACGCTCCTGTCGACCGCCTTCTCCTACGAGGGCGCGGCCGACGAGGCCGGCTTCGTCCTGGGCCCCGCGATCGTCGGGACCATGGCTGCGCTCGTCTCCCCGGCCGGCGCGCTGCTCGTCGCCGCCGGCGGCCTGGCCGTCTTCGCGACGTGGTTCGCCGTCCACCCCACCGTCGAGCTCGTGCGCGGGCACCGCGGCGAGGGCGGGGCGAGCGGTCCCCGGGTGAGCCCGCTCCTCGTCGGCCTGGGCGCCGGGCAGCTCATCGTCGGCACGATCTTCGGCTCCGTCCAGGCGGGGACGACGGCGATGGCCACCGAGGCCGGCGAGCCCGGTCTCGCCGGGCTGCTCCACGCCGTCCTCGGCGTCGGCAGCGTCGTCGCCGGGCTCGCGATCGTCGTCCTGCCCGTGCGCTTCCGGCTCGCCGACCGGCTGCCGGTCTTCGCGGCGGGTCTGGCCGTGCTCACCCTGCCGCTGCTCGTCGTCGGCTCGCTGGGGGTGCTGGCTCCCGTGCTGGGCATCCTCGGTCTGGCCGTGGCGCCCTACATGATCACGCTGTACTCCGCGTGCGAGCGCGTCGTCGACCCGTCGCGGCTGGGTGCGGCGATGATGATCCTCGCCGCGGCCACGTCCCTGGGCTACGCGCTCGGCTCGAGCACGGCGGGCCGGCTGGCCGACGTCGCCGGCTACACGGGCGCCTACCGGGTCACCGTGGTCGCCGGCACCGTGGCACTGCTGCTGTCCCTCGTCCTGCGCGTCGCCCTGCACCGCGAGCGCCGCGCGCTGGAGGCGGCCGCGCCGAGCCTGCCGGTCGTCTAGCGCAGGGGCGCCGGGGTGACCACCTCGCGCCACTGCTCCGCCGCCAGCGGCTCGTGCTGCTGCTCCTCGCGGCCGGCGAGGTGCTCGCACAGCGTGATCGCGTCGGCGAGCAGCTCGCGGAGCATCCCCGAGGGGTCGGGGACGCAGGCCGTGGCCAGTCCCACCGTCGCGATCTCGACGACGGCGGAGCCCGGGTGGTGCGCGCCCACCCCACCGACCTGCTCGACGAAGGCGCGTGCCCACGTCTCCGCGAGCGGCACGGCGTCGAGCGCGCGGCGGCTCGCCGGGTGCAGGCCCGCCTCGCCCGTCCGCTCGGCGCGCCGGCGCTCGCAGCTGAGGATGCCCACCGCGAGGGCGCGCTGGTGGTGCTCGCTCACCACGGGCAGCGCCCGTGAGGCGGCGAGGAGCGTGAGCTCGTCGTCCCACCGCGGGTCCTCGCTGCGCAGCCCGATGACCGCCGGGATGAGCGTCGCCAGCCGTGGCCGCTCGGCGTCCTCGGTGAGGTCGTTGACGAGCCGTGCCAGGTGGGCGAGCAACGGATGGGTGCAGGCAGGCTTGTCGCTCCACCGCTCACCGGCCAGGTAGGAGGCCAGCTCCATGAAGCAGGCACCCCTGCGCGGACTGCGGTGCTTTCCCCGCGACAGCATGGGCAGGATCTCGATGTCGGCGTCCACGACGTCACCTCACACTCTCGGCACCCGCTAAGTGTGGCCCCAGTCACACGGCGTCCGCAATCGCTACGGGGACCGGCGCGAGGAGGTCGAGGGTGAGGACCGCCTGGCCGCGCAGCTCGGACCGCGCGTCCGGCCGCAGGGTGTCCGGCCGGCGCGGGTTGTCCAGGTGCCGCAGCACGCGCTCCAGGACTCGGGCGGCGGCGTCCTCGCGGCCGCGGTCGAGCCGGTCCTGCGCCTGGTGCAGGGCGGTGGCGAGCTGGTGGGCGATCGGCCCGGCGACACCGCCGGAGGCGAGGTGTCGTTCCAGCGCGGCGTCCAGGCCCGCGAGCGCGTCCGCCGGCGCGGTGGGGACGGCGGAGCCGTCGGCGGTGACCCGCGTCCAGCCGTCCGTGACGACCGTCGCCCGGTCGGCGGGGTCCCAGTCGTCGACGACCGGGCCACCGTCGTCGACCACCCGCAGGTGCTCGACGTAGACGCCGCGGCCGGAGTAGAAGGTGTCGGTGGCGTAGCGCAGCCGCAGCAGGACGTCGCCGGTGAGGCCCGCGAGCTCGAAGCGGCCCTCCCACCAGCGGTCCTCGCCGTCACCGGACACGCCGTCCGTCGCGTCGCGGACCGCGTCCCCGGCGGCGACGGTGCCCGTCAGCGGCTGCCACGTGGCGCCGTCGTCCGTGGAGGCCTCGACGTGGAGGACGTCGGTCGGCTCGGTGTGGAACCACAGGTCGAGGAGGAGCTCGCCGTCGCCGGAGAGCGTGGCCGGCACGGTGAGACTGCGGTCGAGGAGGTCACCGATGCCCGAGTACCACGCGGCGCCGCGGGCGAAGCCGGTCATCGGGCGGGCCAGGCCGGCGGCACGGGCGACCGCGCGGCGCACGGGGTTGATGTTGCCCCAGTCGCGGCTCGGGTGGACCCGGTTGGTCATGAGGATCGCGATGGTCTCGGTGTGCGGGTCGATGACGAGGGACGTGCCGGTGTACCCGGTGTGCCCGGCCGACTCCGCGCTCGTGAGGACGTCGTGGTAGAACCACGCCTCCAGCTCGGGGCCGAGGCCGCGGTGCGAGGAGGAGAGCTGCCCGGTGTAGTCCCGCATCATCGTCTCGACCGTCGCGGCCTCCAGGACGCGCGACCCGTCGTAGCTGCCGCCGTTCAGCAGCATCTGCGCGAAGACCGCGACGTCGTCGGCGGTGGAGAAGACGCCGGCGTGCCCGGCGACACCGTTCAGGCGCCACGCGGCCTCGTCGTGGACGACGCCGTGGACGAGCCCCCGCGCCGGAGTCGCCTGGTACTCCGTGGCCGCGATGCGCGGCAGCAGCTCGGCCGGCGGGTTGTACATCGTGTCGCCCATGCCCAGCGGGCCGGTGATGTGCTCGGCGACGTAGCTGTCGAGGCCCTGGCCGGAGACCCGCTCGACGATCTCACCCAGCGTGATGAGCCCGAGGTCGCTGTAGAGGTACCCCGTCCCGGGCGTGCTCGTCGGCGTGACGTCCCAGACCCGCTGGAGCGCGGCGGTCTCGTCCGGTGCGCTCCACAGGTTGATCCACGCCGGCAGGCCGGCGGTGTGGGTGAGGAGCTGCTGGACGGTGATGGCCTCCTTGCCGTTCGCGGCGAACGCGGGGACGTAGGAGGCGGCGGTGTCGGCGAGGTCCACCTCGCCGGCCTCGACGAGCTGCATGACGGCGACGGCGGTGAAGAGCTTGGACAGTGAGGCGAGGTCGAAGATCGTGTCGGTGCGCATCTCGACCTGCTCCTCGGCGGGCAGCTCGGTGGTCGCGTCCGCCCACCGCACCGCGTGACCGACCGCGGTGCGCTCGACGACGACGCCCTCGGCGGCGACGAGCGCCACCGCACCGGGGTAGAACGGCGTCGGCTCGCGGGTGAGCCCGTCGCGGAGTGCGGGCTCGATCTGCTCGAGCTCGCGGGCGACGAGCCCGACCTCCTCCGCGGTGCCGTCCCGCAGCACCCGCTCGGGCGCCCCCGCCCGGTCCCACCCCATCCGGTCGTCCTGTGCGCCGGCGGCGGGGAGCACCGCCCCGGCGACCATGACGCTCAACGTCGCACCGACAGCAAGCAACCTGCGCATGACGTACCCCTCCCGTAGGTCCCGGCGTCCTCGCCGGCACCGCCCACTGTGACGAACCGACGAGGGCTGCGTCAAGGGTTGACGTGTGGTGCGCCGTCCTGCAAAGGAGTTACGGGCGGGGAACGTTGCGGAGGTTGGAGCGTGCCATCGCCATGACCTCACCGGAGCCGCCACCGAAGATCTGCTTGGTCATCGACGTCGCGAAGCCGCGCACCTGGCCCGCCGAGATGCTCGGGGGGATCGACAGGGCGTTCGGGTCGGTCATCACCTCCACGAGCACCGGTCCACGCCGGTCGAAGGCATCCCGGAAGGCGCCGGACAGCTCGCGCGGGTCCTCGACGCGCAGGGAGGGGATGTCCAGCGCCTGCGCCAGACGGCTGTAGTCGACGGCGGGGGACTCGGTCGCGTGGTGGGGCAGGCCCTCGACGAGCATCTCGAGCTTGACCATCCCGAGGGAGGCGTTGTTGAAGACGACGACGGTGACCGGCAGGTCGTAGTGCCGCAGCGTGACGAGCTCGCCCAGGAGCATCGACAGCCCGCCGTCACCGGCCAGGGCCACGACCTGGCGGCCGGGGTCGGCGAAGGCGGCCCCGATCGCGTGCGGCAGCGCGTTGGCCATCGAGCCGTGGATGAAGGAGCCGATGACCCGCCGTCGCCCGTTCGGCGTGAGGTAGCGCGCCGCCCACACGTTGTTCATCCCGGTGTCCACCGTGAAGACGGTGTCCGGGCCGGCGGCCTCGTCCAGCCGCACGGCCGCGTACTCGGGGTGGATGGGCCGGTGCTTGTCGACCTTGCGGGTGTACGCGCCGACGACCTTCGTCATGACCTTCTCGTGGCGCTTGCGCATGTCCTTGAGGAAGGCACGCGACTTCTTGCGTCGCACGAGCGGCAGCAGCATGCGCAGTGTGGCGCCGACGTCGCCGTGGACGGGCACGTCCAGGCGGGTGCGCCGCCCCAGGTGGGTGACGTCGACGTCGATCTGGGCGGTGCGCACGTCGGCCGGCAGGAAGTCGGTGTACGGGAAGTCGGTGCCGACGAGGACGAGCAGGTCGGCCCCCTCCATCGCGTCCTGGCAGGCGCCGTAGCCGAGCAGGCCCGACATCCCGACGTCGTATGGGTTGTCGTACTGGATGACCTCCTTGCCGCGCAGCGAGTGGCCCACCGGTGCACCCACCTGCTCCGCCAGGGCGAGGACCTCCGCGCGCGCCCCCCTGGCCCCGGCGCCGACGAAGAGTGTCACCTTGCGCGCAGCGTTGACCGCCTCGGCGAGGGCGGCGACGTCCGCCTCGGCCGGCACGAGGGTGGCCGCCCCGGTGGCCGGCACGAGGTGCTGACCGTCGTCGTCGATCTCGGCGTCGGCGACGTCGCCGGGCAACGTGAGGACGGCGACGCCGGGCGTGCCGACGGCGTGCTGGATCGCGCTGCGCGTGACGCGCGGGAGCTGGGCGGGGGTGGTGATCAGCTCGGAGAAGACCGAGGCCTCCGTGAAGAGGCGGTCGGGGTGGGTCTCCTGGAAGAACTGCGTCCCGATCTCGCTGCTCTGGATGTGCGAGGCGATCGCGAGCACGGGCAGGCGCGAGCGGTTGGCGTCGTACAGCCCGTTGATGAGGTGGAGGTTGCCCGGCCCGGCGGACCCGGCGCAGACGGCGAGCCGGCCGGTCACCTCGGCCTCGCCGGCCGCGGCGAAGGCCGCCGCCTCCTCGTGGCGGACGTGGACCCACTCGATGCCCTCGGTGCGGCGCACGGCGTCGACGACCGGGTTGAGGGAGTCCCCGACGATGCCGTAGATGCGCTCGACGCCGGCGGCGGCGAGCTGGCGGACGAGGTGCTCGGCGATGCTCGTGGCCATGGGGGCTCCTTCGGCAGGGGGCGGGAACCTCGATGGTCGCCTGCGTGCGCCCGTCTCGCAGGTCGAGGGACGCCGCGGCCCGCGCGCCACTGTCGCGGCCGGTGAGCTGCCGACGCTCTCGACCCCGCGAGCGTGGGTGGCCGACCACGTGCTTCGGTGCTGGACCGGGGGGCAGCGTCGAGGAACGGATCAGCCGCCGATGATGACCGTCGGGCAGCCGGGGCCTGGCGCGATCGGCGTGCCGTGCATCGACAGGTCGCCCAGGCGCGCGGCGGGGAAGTTGCCGATGAGGACGGTCATGCTGCCCATCGCGATCCCGTTGGGGGCGGGGGAGACGCACGCGATGCCGCCGGGCATCGAGTTCGCGACCGCCGCGGGCATCCCGCCGATGAGCACGGTGAGTACCGCCGCCGCCGGCGTGACCGGCCCGCCCACGTGCGGCTTGGGGCCGTCGAACAGCGGGCACAGCGCGCTGTCGCCCGCGCGGAGGGCCGGTCCTACGGGCACCGCTCAGTCCTCGACGGGCTGGAGGAGGGTGCCGCCGTAGAGCACCGAGGTGTCGCAGGTGGTGGGCGGCGGGTCCTGGGCCGGAGGGACTCCGACCTCGTCGCAACGGACCGTCATCACCAGCTCGGCGCCCTCTCCGGCGACGATCGGCTCCTGGAAGTGGTAGTCGACGCTGCGGAAGTTCTCCAGCGCGAGGTCCAGGAGCGTGCGTCCCTCCAGGGTCACCTCGACGCGCCCGAAGTCGCCCTGCGGGTTGCTCAGCACGAAGTCGGTGAGGCGGACCGTCCCCTCGGCGGGGACGACGAAGGACTCCGGTGACTGGGTGGCCCCCGGGGGCGTGTTGACCTGGAAGCGGTCGGCGACCGGGACGACGAGGTCGTCCAGGGTCGGGGAGCCCACCAGCTCGTTCGCCTCGACGGCGGCGGTGCCGGCCTCGGTCGCCGCGCCCTGCGCGGCCTGCGCGGCGTTGGACGCCTGCGCGGCCTCCTCGCCGGCCTGCTGCGCCGCGACGGCGGCCTCCTGGGCGGCCTCGTTCGCCGCGGCGACGTCCTCCTCGACGGCTCGCTCCGCCGTCGACACGATGGTGGGGCGCAGGACGAGGAACCACAGCGCGGCGAGGAGGAGCAGCAGGCCGAGGAGAGCGAGCAGCGCCTTGAGGAACCACGGCGGCAGGAGCGCCTCCTGCAGGTGGGTGCCCTCGAGCGTGACCGGCGTCGTCTCCTCGGTGTGGACGGTGAGGGAGAAGGGGTGCGTGACGGAGGCCCCGCGCCAGATGCGGGTACGCGGGCTCACCCGCAGGTCGGCGAAGGCCGCCTCTCCGGGCGGGACGGTGAGTGCCGGGGGTCGCGCCTCCACCTTGAGGGCGTCCTGGTCGGGGGCGTCCAGGCGGACGGTGACCGGGACGTTGCCCCGGTTGTCCACGGCCACGTGGTGCGTGGCCCCGCGCCGGCCGCGGGAGGTGCGGGGAACCAGCTCGGCGGTGGTCTCGAGGAACGGCAGGACCTCGACCATTCCCTCGGGGACGACGGCCTGGTCGGGGTGCTCGGTGGGCACCACCCGCACGCCGAAGCTCAGCTGTCCCGCCGGCACGGACGCGGATCGGGGGGGCGCGAAGGAGATCGTCGCCGTCGTCTCCGTGCCGGGGAACAGGCCGGTGATCTCGGCGGGCTCCACGGAGGTCCACGCGCCCGGCACCCCGAGCACCTCGATCCGGTAGCCCTCGACGATCTCGCCGTCGTTGCGGATCTGGAGGGGCACCTGCTCCACGGCGCCGGCCGTCAGCTGGACGGAGGGGCGCTCCAGGCGCGCGGTCGTGGTCATGGCCCAGACGGTACGACCGGCGAAGACGCGTCCCTGAGGGCGAAACGGCGGCTCGCGGGGCAGCGGTTCTGCCCGTTGAGTCCGCGTTGAGTGCACGAAGAGTCCTCAGCGGGACAGTGTCCCGGACACGGCGGCG
This sequence comes from Georgenia satyanarayanai, assembly GCF_900116375.1. Taxonomy (GTDB): domain Bacteria; phylum Actinomycetota; class Actinomycetes; order Actinomycetales; family Actinomycetaceae; genus Oceanitalea; species Oceanitalea nanhaiensis. Next base: position 46,046 of record NZ_UETB01000008.1, read on the forward strand.
CGGCCGTGCTGGGGTGGAGGAGGACATGATGATGGAACGAGTGCCGGTCTGGGTCAGTGCCCGGGACCCGATCTCGGAGGCCGGCGTGGTGAGCCAGCTGCGCCCACGCCCGGAGGTGCGGATCGTCGGACGCGACGAGGACGACGACGCGCTCGTCGCCGTCGTCATCAGCGACAGTCTCGACGGCGACACGCTGCGGATGCTCCGCGCGGTGCAGCGCAAGGGTTTCACCCGCACGGTGCTCGTCGTGGGGCAGCTCGAGGACAGCGACCTCGTCACCGCGATCGAGGCGGGCGTGGTCGGGCTGGTGCGACGCGGGGAGGCGACCTCGGACCGGCTCGTCGCCGTCATCCGTGCCGCCGCGACGGGGGACGGCACCGTCCCGCCGGACCTCCTGGGCCGTCTCATGGACCAGGTGGGCAAGCTGCAGCGGCAGGTCCTCGGGCCCCGTGGTCTCACCTTCACCGGACTGGCGTCCCGCGAGATCGAGGTGCTGCGTCTCATCGCGGACGGCTACGACACCGGTGAGGTCGCCCGGCAGCTGTCCTACTCCGAGCGCACCGTGAAGAACGTGCTGCACGACGTGACGAGCCGGCTGCAGCTGCGCAACCGGTCCCACGCCGTCGCCTACGCGCTGCGGGAGGGGCTCATCTGAGCGATCCACCGGTCTCGGTGCCGAATGTCAGACCCCCCTGGGACGATGTGACCAGCAGCACATCGAGGGTGTTGGAGGGGGTGGGGACCGTGGCCGAGGAGAACACCGGCGGCGTGGGTTCCGCTCCTGGGCGCGGGCCGGGCGCGGGTGTGGTGGCCGATGCGAGGAGCGAGCTGGACACGATCCTGGAGTGTCTGACGCGGCTGGAGGCGGTGGACTGGCACGAGATGGACGGCCACCGCCTCCACGAGGTCTTCGGGATCGGGGAGCAGCTGGAACGGCGGCTGGCCGGGGTGCGGGCGGCGATGCTGGCCACGATCGAGGCGAACGGGCTGTGGGCGCTGGACGGTCAGCGGACCTTCACCGCGTGGCTGCGTACCCGGACCGATGCCACCGCCCAGAGCGCCTCACGGCAGGTACGCCACGCCCGGGCCCTGCGTGACCTGCTGCCCCTGGCACGGGAGGCGCTGGCGCAGGGACGGATCAGCGAGGAGCACGTGGGCGTCCTGGTGCGCCGCGCGACCACCACCAACCGGTTGCGGGCCCAGCTGGCCGACGAGGACCTGGGTGAGGCGTTCCTGGTGGCCCAGGCCCAGCGGATGGATGCCGGGTCCTTCGCCAGGCTCGTGGAGACCTGGGCCATCGCCACCGACCCCGAGGCCGCCGACCGCGCGTGGCGCGAGGACGGCACCAAGGAGCAGCTGACCCTGTCGCGCACCCTGGACGGCTACCACCTCAACGGGTGGCTGGACGAGCTGTCGGGCCAGAGCGTGGACACCGCACTACGCGCGCACATGGGCCGCAAGGCCAAGGGCGATGAGCGCACCCCGGCCCAGCGCCGGGCGGCGGCACTGACGTCGCTGGCGCGGCAGTCCCTGGACGCGGGTGAGCAGGGCAAGGGCGCCCGCATCCGCCCCCACCTCACCGTCACCGCCGACATCGAGACCCTGCGGGCGCTGGCCGCCGCGACCGGCTCCCCCAAGCCGCCGGTCACCGCCAGCGGCCGGGAGCACGAGCCGGGCGCCGAGCTGGGGTTCTGGGAAGAGGCCACCTTCAGTGCTCCCGGCGGTCCCCGCGACCCCGACCACACCACTGACGATCCGTTCCGGCTCTCCCCGGAGGCGCAGGCCTGGATGGACACCTGGCAGCCGGGTGACACCCACGTCATCGCTGCCGCGATCGACCCCCGTGCGATGACCGGGGTGCAGCCGGCGACCATGGAGGACGGGACACCGGTCCCGCCGGCGATGCTCGCCCGCCTGGTGTGCGAGTCGAGCCTCTCCCGGGTGGTGTTCGGACCAGAGTCCACGGTGCTGGACGTGGGTAGGGAGCAGCGGATCTTCCCCGCCCACATGGTGCGGGCCATCATCGCCCGCGACAAGAAGTGCCAGGTCCCCGACTGCGACGAACCACCCGGGGCCGGGGAGATCCACCACTCGATCCAGTGGTACCGCGACGGCGGGGCCACCTGTGTGGAGCACGGCATCCTGCTGTGCTGGCACCACCACGACTGGGTCCACGCCTACGGCATCACCATCGTCAGAGCCGCCGGCCGCTGGTACTTCTACACCCGCCACGGCCAGCTCATCACCGCCAAGCACGAACAGACCTAGCAGCCCCAGGGGACAGGTCTGCCCACCACCCGGCACGGGCGGTGGGGGTGGCGTGGGCGCGCGGTGCCCCTTCGTGCGGGAGGGACTGCCCGAAGTGCTGTCCGCCGCCCGCTGACCGGGCCGGGCGCCGCTGCCACCGTGGACGCGTGGAGGCTCAGAGGTGAGACGCGCAGTGGTGGCCTCGGTCGCCGGGTTCGGGGTGGTCGGGAGCCTGCTGGCGCCCAGCGCGCTACCGGGGGCCACGCCGGTCCAGGCTGTCAGTACGGCTCTCCCCGCGCCAGACCCGGCGCAACCACGCCTCTTGTTCGCCGGCATCCCAGTTGCGGACACACCCGACAGCGCGCCGGACGTGTGGGACGTCATCGCCGAGAGCGCCACGGACCAGCGCAAGCGGGTCGACTCCGCCCAGGACGGCAGCTACGGCTTCCGGTCGCCGTCCTACTCCCCGGATGGCTCACGAGCGGTGTTCAGCCGCGAGGTCGACGACGAGGGCGCGGAGGGTCGGCAGCTGGTCACCGCGGACCTCACCGCGGGGCTCTCGGCCACGACCGAGACGCTCGACTCGGGATGGACCGACGGTACGCGCGACGACGAGCCGGACTGGTCCGCGGGCGGCCTGATCGCATTCACCCGGGAGGTCGTCGACGAGTTGACCGAGGGCATCAGCACGCAGTTGCGCGTCGTCGACGAGGGAAGCGGTGCCGTCACCGACCCTCTCGCCGTCGTCGGAACCACGCATGAGGAGGCCTTCGGCGACGCGGACGTGCACCGGCCGGTGTGGTCGCCCGACGGGACGCGGATCGCCTTCGAGGTCGTGGGTGGTGACGGTGACAACTTCGGTGAGCTGTGGGTCGTCGATCTCGAGGAGGAGCAGCTGCTCGGCCTCGTCGACGCCGACGGCGAGCAGGTCACCGGCCGGGGGCCGGCCTGGTCCCCGGACGGCTCTCAGCTCGCCTTTTCGGCGGGCGACGCCCAGGTCCTGGTCACCCTCGTGGCAGGCGTTCTTGAGGAGCCGGACGCCGGCGCGATCGAGATCGATGCCGATACCGTCTACGTCCCGGCGGACAACGACCCGAGGGTCGGGCTGTGGGGCATCCGCGAACCCTCGTGGTCACCGGACGGGACGGAGATCGCCGTCGTCGCCGATGACTACGCCGGCAGCGCTGCCACGCACGGGGTGTACGCGATCTCCGTCGCAGACGGGACCTACCGCACCATCAGCAGTGCGTCTCCCGCCGCAGGACCGTGGGAGGAGGTCTCGGGCCTTGACCACCAGCCTTTCAGCGACCTCGCCGTCGCCATCGAGGCCTCCCGGACCGGCGGGATCGAGCTGGGGGAGCTCGTCGAGCTCACCGCCACCGTGACCAACCCCGGACCTTCCGCCGCCTGGGACGTGACCGTGCAGTACGAGCTCCCGGGGGCTCCGGACGGCATGGACACGGTCGTCGGCTGGCCGCCAGAGTGCGAGGGCGACGGCGGCGTCCTCAGCTGCGTCCTCGACGAGCCGCTCGCTGCGGGGGAGACGGCCGAGCTCACCGTCACCGTCGCCCTCCCCGAGCCCGGCACGTACCGCACCGACGTCCGCGTCGACGCCGTGACGCCCGACCCCGCCACCACCGACAACGTCGCCACCGTCGCGCTCGACGGGCCCTTCCCACCCGCGGTCGGCACCGAGCCGCGGCTCGCCTTCTCCTACCGCCACGGCACGGCGGACGACCGCCGCGCCGACATCGCCGACGTGCTCGCCGCCGACGCCTCGGACTTCCGCATCCTCGTCGACGAGCTCGTCGACGACGGCGCGAGCGTGGCGCGACCCGTCGAGGAGCACCCCTCCTACTCCCCGGACGGCCGCCGCCTCGTCCTCAGCAGCGAGCGCCACGAGCTCGACGACGGCGAGCTGCCGGACGAGCCCACGCTCTTCGTCGCGGACGTCGGGCCGGACGGGGCCCGCGACCTCACGCTGCTCGCGGCCGCGTACGAGGAGGACGCCTCCGCGACCTCGCCTGTCTGGTCGCCGGACGACACCCGGATCGCCTTCCTGCGCCACCGGGGCGAGGGCCGCACCCTGTCCGTCGTCGAGCTGGCGACGGGAGCCGTGCAGGACTGGCCGGTACCGGCCGCAGACGTCGGGTGGTCCCCGGACGGCGAGCACCTGGTGATCGCGGACCCGGACACGCAGCCGGGACCCGAGCTGGCCGTCGTCGATGCCGACGACGGCACCGTCCACAGGATGGTCACCGAGGTGCCCGGGTGCACAGGGGCGCCAGAGACGTGTGTGGAGCCCGTCGTCGGCGAGGGTCCGGCCTGGTCGCCAGGCGGTGACCGCATCGCCTACACGGCACTGGCGGGCGACGACGTCGACGGCCTGTTCACCGTGACGATGGGGGAGCCGACGACGACGAGCTGGGGCGAGGTGGTCCACCTCGTCCCCCCACCCCGGCTCGTCTCCGAGCCCGACCCCGAGGACCACCCCCTGCTCCGGGAGCCGACGTGGGCGCTGGACGGCGGCTCGGTCACCGTCGTCGGCCAGGACGGGGATGGCCTCGGCAGCCTCCTGTCGGTCCCCGCCGAGGGCGGTCCCGCGACGCTCGTGCGCGAGCTTCCGGGCATCGCCCCGGACGTCGGGGACCCGGTCTACCAGCCGTGGGCCGACGTCGCCGTCGAGCTCACCGGCTCCGGCCCGGTGGACGCCGGGCAGCCGGCCACGGTGACGGCGACGGTCACCAACCTCGGCCCGTCGCCCGCGTGGGACGTGGGTGTCACCGTCGAGGTCCCGGCCGTCGCCGCCGGTGATGCCGTGCTCGAGGGCTGGCCCGCCCAGTGCACGCCCAGCGCCGCGGGCCTGGAGTGCACCCTCCCCAACGTGCTCCCGGCCGGGCAGGCGGTCGGGCTGACGGTCGAGCTGAGGACCACCGCTCCCGGCGGGCACCCGGTCCGGGCCGCGGCGTCCTCGGCCTCCGTCGACCCCGTGCCCGGCAACGACGCCGCCGTCGTCACCCTCGAGGTGAGCGATCCTCCGCCACCGGTGCTCGAGCCCCACCTCGCGTTCACCCGCTGGGCCGACCGCCCGGGCGGGGACGACAGCCGCGACCTCGCCGACGTTCCTTCCGAGGGGGCCGAGCACGCCAGGCTCCTCGCCCACCGGGTCGTCACGACCGACGAAGGCCCGCCGCTCTACCTGGACGAGCGCCACCCCTCCTACTCCCCGGACGGCACCCGGCTCGCCCTCAGCGCCGCCCAGGTCATCGACGGTGCCGTCTCGCTCGACCTGCGTCTCGCCGTGGGTGACCTCACCGGCGAGCCCGTGGCGGTGGGCGAGCCGCCCCTCACCGACCTCCGCCTCCTCAGCTACGCGACCGAACCGGGGCAGAGCGACGTCGCCCCGGTGTGGTCACCGGACGGCACCCGGATCGCCTTCACCCGCCGGGACAGCCTGTACGGGAGCAGCCCGCGGCTCCTCGTCCTCGACGTGGCCACGGGCGCCACCCGGGAGCTCGACCTGCCCGAGCAGGCCGGCTCGGGGAGCGCCGACCCCAGCTGGGCGCCGGACGGGCAGCGCCTCGTCGTCGCGGTCGACGGGTACCGCACCGAGGGCGAGGAGCTGTGGGTCGTCCACCTCGACGACGGCACCTGGTACCCGGCCGGCACCCCGGCCGCGGGCTGCTCGGGCACCGCGCTCGAGTGCCTCGACCCGGTCCGGGCGGTGGCCCCCGCGTGGTCACCGGACGGTGGGCAGGTCGCGGCCGGGGACGCGACCGTCTTCGGCGACGCTCCCGAGTACTCGGCCGTGCTCGTCCACGACCTCGCCCCGGAGCCGGTCGACGGGTTCTACGCCGTCACCGACTCCCGCGTGCTCGCCGGCCGGCCGGCCGACGCCGAGGGCGAGCAGCCACCGGGAACGCTCGAGGCCGCCTGGCACCCGGCGTGGTCCCCGGACGGCACGGAGGTCGCCTTCGTCGGGCGGACGACGGGGGAGTCGTGGCCGGCCCTGCACGCCGTCCCGGCAGGTGGCGGCGCGCCCGAGGTGCGGGTGGCCGAGTGGGGCGAGGACACCCCCGGCGGCTACGGCGACCCGGCCTACCAGCCGTGGAGCGACGTCGGGATCACCCTGCGCCCGCCGGCCGGCACCGTCGTCGCCGGCGCGCCCGCCGACATGACCGTCGTCGTCACCAGTGCCGGCCCCTCCCCGGCGTGGGGGCTGACCGTGACCCTCACCCTGCCGCCCGGGCAGCGCGTCCTCGACGCGCCCGCCGGCTGCTCCGTCTCGGGCACCTCCGCGACGTGCACGGAGCCGGGGCCGCTCGGGCCGGGCGAGGACCTCGAGCTGACCTTCACCGTGGTCCTCGACGAGCCGGGGGAGCACGAGGTGACAGGTGCGGTCACGGCGAGCACGCTGGACCCGGTGCCGGGCAACGACGCCGCGAGCACCGTGGTCGTCGTCGACCCGCGGGTGCCGGGGACGGGGGTCGAGCCGCGTCTCGCCTTCGGCTACGTCCCCGACCTCGACGCCGAGCTCCCCTCCGACGTCGCCGACGTCTTCTGGGCCGACGGCGAGGAGTTCCGCGTCCTCGCCGACGAGCGGCCCACCGACCTGCTCGGGCGACGTCACCGTGCCCACGAGACCCACCCGACCTACTCCCCGGACGGGCGGCAGCTCGTCCTCGCCGCCGACCGCGAGCTCGTCGGCGCCCCGACCGGGGGCCCGCCCTCGCTCGGGGGACGCCAGCAGCTCATGGTCGGCACCACCCGGCCCGGGACGACCGGGCTCGTCGACGTGGTCCCGCTCGACTACGACCGGGACCCGGAGGCCAGCGACGAGGAGCCGGCGTGGTCCCCGGACGGGACCCGCCTCGCCTTCGTCCGGTCCGCCGGCACGGGGCGCAGCCTCGGGATCGTCGACCTCGCCACGGGCGACGTGCGTCTGCTCGACGCCGCGCTGCCGGTCCGGGCCAACGCCCCCACGTGGTCACCCGACGGCCGACGGCTCGCCGTCGAGGCCGGCGGGCAGCTGTGGGTGGTCGACGTCGACGGCGAGGAGGCCGGCCCCGTCGTCGTCGTGCCGGACACGTGCGCCGGGCCGCCGGGGTCCTGCGACCAGCCACTGGCGGGGCGCACGCCGGCGTGGTCACCGGACGGCTCACGCGTGGCCTTCGTCGCTCCCGACGACATCTACTGGGAGGCGCTGTACACCGTCGCCGTGGCGGGGGCGCCCGAGGCCGGCGCCTACCGCGTCGCGGCGCCCCTGCGGGTGGCCGGCGCCGGCGACGGGTCCTGGTCCCCGGCCGACCCGGACTGGTCCCTGGACGGCGCGTCGATCGCCGTCGTCGCCCACGGAGCGGGAGCCTCCGGCGGCGACGCCCTGCTCCGCGTCCCGGCGACGGGCGGCGAGCCGGTGGTCCTGCGCGAGGAGGTCGTCCCGGGTCTGCGCCACGGCTTCGCCGACCTCGACCACCAGCCCTGGGCCGACCTCGGCGTGGCGGTCACCGCCTCCGAGGCCGAGGTCGAGGTGGGGGAGCGGGTGGACCTCACGGTCACCGCGACCAACCACGGCCCCTCACCGGCCTGGGGCGTGGTCCTGGACATCGCGCTGCCCGGCGGGGGTGAGCACCTCGTCGGCGTCCCGGCCGGCTGCACGGCCACCGCCACCGGGCTGCGCTGCGAGGCGCCGCAGGCCGTCCCCGTGGGCGCGGCGCACAGCGTCACGGTGCCACTGGAGATCGGTGTCGCGGGCAGCCACGTCACCCGGGGAACGGTCACCTCGCGGATGATCGACCCGCTGGCCGAGAACGACACCGCCCAGGCCGCCGTCGAGGTCCTCGCCGCACCACCGGTCACGCTGGTGTCCGACGTCGCCGTGCGGGTGGAGCTCGAACGACCGACCGCGTGGGTCGGCGGCGACCCGGTCGGCGTGCGTCTCGTCGTCACCAACGACGCCGCCGGCCCGGCCACGGGGGTGGTCCTCACGCTGGCCCACCCGGACGTCGTCACGGCCGGCCCGGACGCCTGCCTCGCGGCGGCGCCCTGCGCGCTGGGCACGCTCCCGCCCGGCGGGAGCCGCACCGTCGCCGTCGCCCTGGACCCGGTGAGGGCGGGCGCCGGTCCGGTCACGGCCACGGTGAGCACGACGGCACTGGACCTGGACCCCGCCAACGACTCCGGCGCCGCCGAGCTCACCGTCATCCAGCCGGAGCTGCGGCTGCTGCCGTCCGTCGGGGAGCCGGGGGAGGCGACCCTCGCCTACGGCACCGACTTCCCGCCCGGCGCCCGGCTCACCCTGTCGTGGGCGCCGGGCCTGACGGCGTGGGTGCGGCCGGTCACCGTCGCCGCGGACGGCACGGTGCGCTCGCCGCTGCTCGTGCTGCCCGGCGACGTGCTCGGTGAGCGGGTCGCGACCGCCACCTGGGCGTCCGGTCCCGGCTTCGCTGACGTCCCGGCCCTGCCGATGCTCGTGGTCCCGGAGACCTCCGCCCCGCCCGACTTCCTCACCCGGGGGTGAGCCGTGATCCGTGAGATGGACGAGGCCCTGCGCGAGCTCGTACGCACCCACGCGCTGGACGGCTCCGACGTCGAGGTGGTCCTCGACGCGCCGACCACGGACTGGGCCGCGCGCCGCAACGCCCCCACCGTCAACCTCTACCTCTACGACCTGCGCGAGGACACCCGCTGGCGCGAGCGCGGCTGGGCGCCCCGCACGGGTGCCGACGGCACGGTGACGGGCCGGGTGCCCGCCCCCCGGCTGTTCAAGCTCTCCTACCTCGTCACCGCGTGGACGGCGCGGCCGGAGGACGAGCACCGGCTGCTCGACGCGCTCCTCCACGCGCTCCTCGCGGTCGAGGTGCTGCCCGCCGAGCTGCTCAGCAGCGAGCTCGAGGGCGTCCGGGTGCCGCTGACCGTGGGCCTGCCCCCGCCGGAGGACCGCGGCTTCGCCGACGTCTGGTCCTCCCTCGGTGGCCAGCTCAAGCCCTCGATCGACGTCGTCCTCACCGCGCCCTTCAGCGCCGGCGCTGACGTCCCGGTCGGCCCGCCGGTGGCCGAGCCGGCCGTCGTGAACATCTCCGACCTGCGCGGCCCGGCCCAGGAGCGTGCCGGTGGGCGCCGCGCCCGTCCCGAGGAGCCCGGCACGCCGCCCGAGCCCTCCGCACCCGCCCGACGCGCACGCAAACCGAGGAAGCGCACGTGATCGGCCACCTCCTCGCCCGGCTCGGCGTCGTCGAGCAGCGGGTGCGCGACCTCGTCGCCGAGCGTCGCGCCACCGACCCGCAGCCCGACGACCCCTTCCGCGGGCTCTACTTCAGCGAGGAGATGGTCACCCGACTGCTCGAGTCGGGACCGCCCGTCCCTCGCCCGCCCACGGACCCGAGCGGGTTCGCCGCAGCGGAGGCCCTCGCCGACGCCGCCGAGGCGCGTGGGGAACGCGTGCGGCTGCGCGAGCTCAGCCGCCACTTCGGCCTCACGCCGCTCGACGAGGAGCTCCTGCTCGTCGCTCTCGCCGGGGACCTCGACGTCCGCTTCGAGGCGCTCTACGGCTACCTCAACGACGACGTCACGCGCCGCCGGCCCAGCGTCGAGGTGGCCCTGGCGCTGTGCGGGGTGCCGCTGGCCGCCGCCGAGGTCCGAGCCCGCCTCCTCCACGGCCCGCTGACGACGGCGCGGCTGCTCACCGTCGAGGACGGCGAGCGTGCCTTCGCCGGGCGCTCGCTGCGGGTGCCGGACCGCGTCGTCGGGCACCTCCTCGGTGACGACACGCCCGACCCCGCCGTTGCCCCCCTCCTGCGTGAGCTCCCCGACGTCGCGTGGGGCGAGCCCGCGCCGCTCGCCCGCGCCCTGGAGGAGGGCACGTGCCTGGTCTACCTGCGCGAGCCGGCCACCGGGTCGGGCCGGGCCCTGGCGGTGCGGGCCCTCCACGGGAGCGGACGGGGCGCCGTCCACGTCGACCTCACGGTGCTCGCGGCCCAGCCCGAGCCGGTCGAGCTGACCCGGCTGGTGCTGCGCGAGGCCCGCCTGCGGGGCGCCGGGCTCGTCGTCGGGCCGGTCGAGACGCCCCCGGCGGGGGTGCTCGACGTCCTCACCGCCGGGGAGGCACCCGTGCTGCTCGTCGGGGACCGCAGCTGGGACCCGGCGTGGTCGGCGCAGGTGCCGCTCCTCGTCGAGGTGCCCGAGAGCACCGTCGGCGAGCGCAGCGCGCTGTGGCTGACCGAGCTCGCGGCCGACGGCGTGGGCCCGGACCAGGTGGCGGCCACCTCCCAGCTGCGGCTGCGTCCCGAGCAGGTCGTGCGCGCCGCCCAGGCCGCCCGCGTGCAGGCGCGCCTGGCCGGGGAGCGTGTCGTCGGGGTCGAGCACCTCCTCGCCGGCGCCCGCGCCGAGAACGGCACGGCCCTGGAGCGGCTGGCCCGCCGGGTGCGCCCCGCGGTGGGTTGGGCCGACCTCGTGCTGCCCGAGCCCGCCCTCACCGGCCTGCAGGAGATCGCGCTGCGGGCCCGGCACCGCGAGCAGGTCCTCGGTGACTGGCGGATGCGCCCCGGCGGCGCTCGCGGGCGCGGCGTCGTCGCCCTCTTCGCGGGCGACTCGGGCACCGGCAAGACGATGTCGGCGGAGGTCGTCGCCCAGGACCTGGGACTGGACCTGTACGTCGTCGACCTCGCGACCGTCGTCGACAAGTACGTGGGGGAGACGGAGAAGAACCTCGAGCGGATCTTCGCCGCCGCGCAGGGCGTCAACGCGGTCCTCCTCTTCGACGAGGCCGACGCCGTCTTCGGCAAACGCTCGGAGGTCAAGGACGCGCACGACCGCTACGCCAACATCGAGAGCGCCTACCTCCTCCAGCGGCTGGAGAGCTTCGACGGCCTCGCCGTGCTCGCCACCAACCTGCGCGCCAACATCGACGACGCCTTCACCCGCCGGCTCGACGTCGTCGTCGACTTCCCCGTGCCCGACGTCGTCCAGCGGCGGCGGCTGTGGGACCGCTGCCTGGGCACGACGCTGCCCCGCGCCGCGGACCTCGACCTCGGCTTCTGCGCCGACACCTTCGAGCTGGCCGGGGGCGCCATCCGGTCCGCCGCCGTCACCGCCGCGTACTTCGCGGCCGACGACGGCGGCACGGTGACGATGGGCCACGTCGTCACCGCGGTGCAGCGCGAGTACCGCAAGCTCGGGCGGCTCACCGTGCCCAGCGAGTTCGGCGGGTACTGGTCCCTCGTGCGGTGAGCCGCCCCTTCGGGCACGTGCTGCTTCCCCTTGGGACGGACCGCGGACCCTTCAGCGGCGCGGCACCCGCTGGGACCGTGGTTCCCAGTCGACGAAGGGGTGACGATGCGCGAGCACGACCAGCGGGACCCGGCCGGGGGACGGTCGACGCGGACCTCCCGGCCGGCCGCACCAGAGCCGCACCTGCTGCGCGCCGCGACCGCCCACCGCCCGGACGTCCTCGGGGCGGAGGGCCTGCTCGAGCTGCAGCGGCTGGTGGGCAACGAGGCGACGGCTGAGGCGCTCGCGCCCGAACGGTCCCCGGTCCTCGACGTCGTCGGGTCCGGCGGCGGGCAGGCGCTTGAGCCCGAGGTCCGGCAGGACATGGAGGCCCGCCTCGGCGCCGACTTCACCGACGTCCGCGTCCACACCGGCGGTGCCGCGAGCGACTCGGCCCGCGCCGTCGGCGCCCACGCCTACACGGTGGGCTCCGACGTCGTCTTCCAGCGCTACGACCCCTCGTCGACGACGGGACGCACCATGCTCGCCCACGAGCTCACCCACGTGGTCCAGCAGCGCAGCGGGCCCGTGGACGGGACGGACACCGGCACCGGTGTGCGGGTCTCCGACCCCGGTGACCGCTTCGAGCGGGAGGCGGCCGCCACCGCCGAGACCGCCATGTCGGCTCCGGCACAGGCGCCGGCACAGGCGCCGCTCCAGCGGCAGGAGGACGAGGAGGAGCTGCAGGGCGCGTTCGTCCAGCGGGACGCGGCCGAGGAGGAGGAGCTGGGCGCCGATCCGGGCTGAGCCTGCCCTCCGGGCGTGCCCCATCGTGCAGCCCGGCCTACCCGCGACGGCGGCCCGGTGTACTACGGGCGGCCGGCGCACCCACCGCACTGTTGCACCCACACGCTTGCCGGTACCTGGAGGAACGATCATGCCGACCTATCTGTCACCAGGTGTGTACGTCGAGGAGGTCGAGGCAGGGTCTCGACCGATCGAGGGCGTAGGCACCGCTGTCGCGGCCTTTGTCGGGCTCGCGGCCAAGGGACCCGTCAACGAGCCCACGCTCGTGTCCAACTGGACCCAGTTCGCCGAGACCTTCGGCGACTTCGTCCCTGGCTCCTACCTCGCCCACAGCGTCTACGGCTACTTCCTCAACGGCGGTGGCAACTGCTACGTCGTGCGGGTCGGAGCCGACGGCGGTCGCAACGGGCAGTCCGGCGCCGGCCGCAAGCAGGTCACGGGGAAGCCCGAGGCCCTCGTCGGTGGCTACCGGGTGGTGGCCAAGTCGGCCGGGACGAAGAAGATCACCGTCTCGGTCGCCGCGCCGGAGGACGACAAGGCGCCGGACGACCGCTTCCGCCTCGTCGTCAACGTCGACGGCAAGCCGGCCGAGACCTTCGACGGCCTCACCACGAAGAAGGGCGGGGACAACCTCGCCACCAAGGTGAGTGCCGAGTCCAAGGTCGTGCTCATCGAGGAGGTCGCCCAGGGCAGTGCCCTGATGAAGCCGGACAAGGGGGAGACCGAGCTCGTCGCCCCCGCCCCGGAGCCCGCACCGGTCACGACCGAGCGGCTGGGCGCCGACGACTACGTCGGGGACGCCGCCGAGCGCACCGGCTTCGCCGGCCTCGAGGCGGTCGACGAGGTGACGATGCTCGCGGTGCCCGACCTCATGGCGGCCTACGAGCAGGGCGCGATCGACCTGGAGACGGTCCAGGCGGTGCAGCTGGCGATGATCGCCCACTGCGAGCTCATGGGCGACCGCCTGGCGATCCTCGACCCGCCGCCCAACCTCTCCCCGCAGCAGATCAAGGACTGGCGGGTGGACGGCGCCGGCTACGACTCGAAGTACGCGGCCCTCTACTGGCCGTACATCAAGGTCTTCGACCCGGCGACGGGCAGCAACCGCTTCGTCCCGCCGTCGGGGCACGTCGCGGGCGTGTGGGCGCGCAACGACGACTCGCGCGGAGTCCACAAGGCGCCGGCCAACGAGGTCATCCGCGGCGCGATCGCGCTGCAGACCAACCTCACCAAGGCCGAGCACGACCTCCTCAACCCCGTGGGGATCAACTGCGTGCGCAGCTTCCCCGGCCGGGGCATCCGGATCTGGGGTGCGCGCACCCTGTCGAGCGACCCCGCGTGGCGCTACCTCAACGTGCGGCGGCTGTTCAACTACCTCGAGGAGTCCATCCTCATGGGCACGCAGTGGGTGGTCTTCGAGCCCAACGACGACGCCCTGTGGTCGCGCATCGAGCGGACGATCTCGGCGTTCCTCGTCAACGAGTGGCGCAAGGGAGCCCTGTTCGGGCTTACGCCCGACGAGGCGTTCTACGTCAAGTGCGACCGCGAGACGAACCCGGCAGAGGGGATCGACGCCGGCCAGGTCACCTGCCAGATCGGGGTCGCCCCCGTGAAGCCGGCCGAGTTCGTCATCTTCCAGCTCGCGCAGTTCTCCGGCGGCACGAGCCTCGTCTCCGAGTGATCCAGAACCGACTGAGAAGGAAGTGAAGACGCCATGCCTCTCCCAGACGCCATGGACCTCGCCCCGGCGTACTCGTTCAGCGTGACGATCGACGGGGTGCAGGTGCCCTACGTGATGGAGGTCAGCGGGCTGAAGTCGGAGGTCGACAAGATCTCCTACCAGCACCAGGACCAGAGCGGGAAGTTCATCACCCGCCAGATGATGGGCCGGCAGAAGCCGGGGGAGTTCAAGGTCAAGCGCGGCCTGACCGACTCCAAGACCATCACCGACTGGCTCAAGAAGATCATGCAGGGCGACCTCGCCGGCGCCCGCAAGACGGCCGCGGTGAAGATCATGTCCTCCGACGGCACGCCGGTGACGACGCTGAACTACCGCAACTGCTGGATCAAGGACGTCGAGGTCGGGGGGACGCTGAAGGCGGGGTCCACCGAGCCGATGACCGAGACGTTCACGGTCTGCTGGGACGAGATGGAGTTCGCCTGATGCGACGAGGATCCCCCGGCCTCGTGCTGCCCGAGGCGGCCGTCGAGGAGACGGCCGCCCCGGGTGGGCGCGAGACGCTGCGGACCGAGTTCGACTTCGAGCTGCCCCGCGGCTACCTCGACGCCGACGGCGTGCTCCACCGGTCCGGCACCATGCGCCTGGCCACGGCCCGCGACGAGCTGCTGCCGCTGTACGACGCGCGGGTGCAGGAGAACGCCGCCTACACCACCGTCGTCCTCCTCGGGCGGGTCATCACCCGGCTCGGCACGCTCACCACGGTGGACGGGTCGGTCGTGGAGAACATGTTCGCCTCCGACGTCGCCTTCCTCCAGGACCTGTACCGCCGGGTCAACGCCGAGGGGCACACCCGCGCCGCGGTGACCTGCCCCGAGTGCTCCCACCGCTTCACCCTCGACCTCGCCGGTGGCCGCCTGGGGGAATCGTGACGTACGCGCCCGACAGCATCTACGAGGAGGTCGCGTACGTCGCCTACCACTTCCACTGGCCGCTCGACGACATCCTCGACCTCGAGCACGCCCAGCGGCTGCGGTACGTCCGGGAGATCGCGCAGATCAACACGCGACTGTCCGAGGAGCGGTGAGCGATGCGGTGGCCCTGGGAGCGGCGCGCGGCGGAGCCCGCCGGCGCTGAGGCGGCGGCCCGGGCCGCCGGGACCGGGGTGGCTCCCGCCCAGCCGGCCCCGAGCCCGAGCGGCTGGGCCTTCCACCCGCCGCTGCAACGGACGATCACGCCCCTGCCGAGCGTCCACGAGGGCACCGCGGCGGGCTGGACGGCCACCGGGCGCGACATCGGCCTCACCGGGCGGATGTCGCACCTGGTCAGTGCGTCGTCGTGGTCAGGGGTGGTGGACGGCGACGGCGGGGGCCTCGTCCTCGCCGCACGCGCCACGTCCGACGGGCTGCCGTCCGCCGGACCGACGGCGGCACCGACGGGCGGTACCGCCGGTGGTTCCCTGACGCGCGCGGCGACGGCGCCGGGCGTGCCCGTGGTGCAATACGCGCCGGCGCCCGGACCGCTGCGGCCACCGCCACCGGCGCAGAGGCCGCAGGTTCAGCGGCGGGAGGAGACGCACGTCGACGCGGACGTCACCGAGGAGCCGCCGGCCGACTGGACCAACCCCGAAGTGGCGCTCGGTGACGGCACGGTCGTCGAGATCCCGCTCAGCGCCGGCCGCCCGCTCGACGCGCCGCCGGTCCAGCGCAGCACCGGGGAGACGGCTCCACCCGCCGCCGGCGGCACCCGGCCGCCGGTGCAGCGCAGCGGCGACCGGCGCCTGGGCCTCGGCGCCCCGCTCAGCAGCACACCTGCCCTGCCCGTGCGGCACCCGGCCGGCGACGCCTCGCGTGCCGGACGGGCCGGCGGGACCGATGCCGGCCCCGGCCCTGCTGCCTCTGCCGGTGACGGTGGCGCACCTCCCGACGCCTCGTCGCCCGGAGGGGGCGCTGGGGCCGCGTCCTCCGGCGAGGCCGCCGCACGTCCTGGCGCCGCGGTACCCGGCGGCGACGCTCTGCGGTCGCACGCGGTGCAGCGGGCCGCGGAGCCGCCCGGGGCCGCGGCCGCGCCGAGTGACGACGGGGAGACCGGTCCGGCGGCGGCGACCGGCGCGGTGCGCGAACCGTCCCCGCCTTCCACCGCGGGAGCCGCGCCGCACGACGGCGCGACGACGGACACCGTCGGCACCCTCGGTGCGGCGGAGCAGCCTCCCGGTGCAGGCGCACCGGCCGGGGGGAACGGTGGCAGCACCGTGCCCCCGCCCGTCAGCAGCGCGGCTGTGCCGCCGCACGGGACTGGACGCGCCGCACCGTCGCTCCCCGTGAGCCGCTCCGCCGCACTCCCGCCGCCGACGGTGAGCCGGACGGCCGCACCGGCGGCTCGGTCCGGTGCTGACAGCTTCCCGACGCCACACGCGGCGCCACCCGGTCCGTCGGGCCCGACCGCGCCGCTGCCGACCGTCGGTCGTGCCGCGCAGGCGCCAGCGCCACCACAGTCGTCTGGCGCGACCACCGCGCCGGCACCCACGGTGGGTCGTGAGCCGCCACTGCCCTCCGGTGCGTCCGGCACCACGGGAGCGAGCACGACGGTCCCCCTCCAGCGCGCCGACGGAGACGGGTCCGGGACGACCGGACCGGGGTCGTCGCCGCAGACGCCGCTCGAGGGCACGGCAGCGGCACCTGGCAGCACCGCCCCGCCACCGGACGACGCCCCGTCGAGCGACCTGCCGGACGAGACACCGACCGCCTCGCCGCCGGACGACGCCCCGTCGAGCGACCTGCCGGACGAGACACCGACCGCTGCACCCGTGGACGACGCCCGCTCGACCGGTCTGCTGGGCGCGACGCCGACCGCCGCGGTGAGGGACGGTGGCAGCGCAGCGCCGGGCCCTGACGCCGTTGCCCAGCGCGTCGAGGCGAGCATGCCCGTCGTGCCGGTCCCGCGCGGCCGGGACGCCGACGCCCCACCGCAGCCCGTCGCCGCCACCCGCGCCGACACCCAGGAGGACGTCGCTCCGGCCGACCAGCGCACCGTCGCTCCGGCCGAGCCGAGCGCGGCCGCGGCCGCCGCGGACCACCCGGCGGCCGGGGTGGGTGTGGCGCGCGCGGACGTCGGCCAACTCTCGCCGGACCAGGCGGAGTCCGGACGGGCGCTGCACCCGACTCTCGCGGAGCCGACCGGGCAGGCGAGGGGTGCTGAGCGCTCGACGACCACGAGCAGTGGCGACCTCGCGCCGTCCGGGCAGCCCGGCCACCACGGGAGGCCACCGGGACCTCTCGTCGCCCGGGTGGCCGGCGACGGTGGGGCCCTCCCGCTGCCGTGGCGCACCCCGGCGCGTCCGACGGTGGACACGCGGGCCGACGACGGTTCCGTTGCGCTCGCGGCGCAGCGATCGACCACCCCCCGCTCACTCGGTGACCGCACCGGCCCGGTGCTCCCAGGAGCTCCGCCGACCACTGCGAGCGCTCCCGGGGCGCGGCCGGCCCTCGGCGGCGCGACGGCCGGTTCCCTGCCGTCGGGCGACGTGCCGGCGCTCTCCCTCTCGGGCCCGCCCCTGACGAGCCGGCCCGGCAGCGCGTCGCCCCCTGCCCGGACCGTCGACGCCGTGGCCAGGCCCGTCGCCCTCCCGGCCGTGGCTCGATCCGCCGCCGGCCCGGCGGTGACCGGCCCCTCGGACGACTCACCGGTTGTCCGCCCCGTCGACGACGCACCGACCTCTCGGTCCGTCGACCCGCTGTCGGTGGGCGGGCCCGTGGGAACGCTGTCGGGGGACGGGCCGATCGGTGCTCCGGTCACGGGCGAGGCTGCCGACACGCTCATAGACCGAGCCGTCGGACCGCTGTCGGCGAGCCGGGCCGCCGGGAGGCCGTTCGCGGGCCAGGGCGCCGGGACACCGTTCGTGAGTCGCGCCGTTGCGACGCCGTTCGCGGAGCGGACCGCTGGGACGCCGTTCGCGGAGCGGGCCGTCGGGACGCCGTTCGCGGAGCGGGCCGTCGGGACGCCGTTCGCGGAGCGGGCCGTCGGGACGCCGTTCGCGGACCGGGGCGCCGCGACCCCGCTCGCGGACCGAGCCGGCGCGACCCCGTTCGTGGACCGGGCGGCCGCGAGCCCGTTCGCGGGTCAGGGCGCCGGGACACCGTTCGTGAGTCGCGCCGTCGCGACGCCGTTCACGGACCGGGCCGTCGGCACGCCACCCGTGAGTCGGCTCGTCGGAGTGCCTCCGGCGCGGCCTCTCGGCTCCTTCTCCGGGCTCGGGTCCGTGGACACCCTGTCGGGCGGCCCGGCGACGGCCGCGGCGGCCGGGCCGCACGGTGCCGTGCCGCTCGTCGCCCGCCCCACCGGCCCTGTCCACGTCCCACCGGGTGCCGCGGACCGCCTGACCGTGCAGGGAGACTTCGTCCCCGGCGAGCTGAGCGGCCGTGGACGGCGCCGTCGCCCCCTCGGTGACCACCGGCGGACCGCCCCCGCCCCGCCCGCCGAGGTCGTCGCGGAGCCGCCGCCCGCCGTCGTCGCCCCCGAGCCGCCCGGGGAGGAGCCACCGGCGACGACCGACGTCGTCGTGACCGAGGCGGCACCCGCCGCGGCCGCGACCGGGGCGTCCGCGGCGCCCGACCCGGCACAGCTCGCCGGGCTCGTCGACGCGCTCGTCCCGCCGCTGCTGCGACGCATGCGGCACGAGATCCTCCTCGACCGCGAACGTCGAGGGCTGCGGACCGACCGGAGGTGGCCATGACCGTTCTGGCGGAGACCGACACCGCGGTGTCGGTGCGCTACGTCGTCACCATCGACCACGCCAACCTCGGCTCCTTCAGCAGCTGTGAGGGACTGGGCTGCGAGTTCGTCCTCGAGACGCGCGAGGAGGGCGGCAACAACCGGTTCGTGTGGCAGCTGCCCACCCGGATCAAGTACTCCAACATCAAGCTCAGCCGGCCGCTCGGCGCCGACACGAGCAAGATCGCAGCCTGGATCGCCGGCGTCGCCAACGGCTACCAGGAGGTCACCGGAACCATCAAGGCGATGACGACGGCCGGCACGCTCGTCGCCCAGTGGAAGCTCAAGCGGGTCGTCCCCGTGCGGTGGACCGGCCCCTCGCTCACGTCCGACCAGGGCAAGGTCCTCACCGAGACGCTCGAGCTCGCCCACCACGGCTTCCTGGACTCGGGGAAGTAGGGCAGCGCCATGGTCAACCCCGGGCTGGAGGCGGCGACCGCGTCGGCCGGCGCCGCGAGCAAGTTCGAGAAGGCCTACCTGCAGCTGTACGAGCCCTCGCGCGACGGCTCCCTGGCCAAGCCCGGAGCCCCGCTGCAGCGGGTCGAGTTCCAGTTCAACCCCAAGGAGCTGACCATCGCCAAGGCCGCGAGCTGGGCCCGGGCCACCGGCAGCGGGAACAAGAGCAGCGGACCGCCCCAGTACAAGGGCCCGCAGCCCTCCAAGCTCAACCTCGAGATGTTCCTCGACGCCTCGGACACCCAGGACAACTCCGTGGTCAAGGCCGTGGACCTGCTCCTCGGGTGCTGCGTGCCGACGAGCACGTCCCACGACCAGAAGCGCGACTCCCCGCCGTGGGCGGTCTTCCGCTGGGGCGGCATCACCGGCTTCCTCTCCTACATCTCCAGCGTGTCGGCGAAGTACACCCTGTTCACCAGCGGCGGGGTGCCCATCCGCGCCGTCGTCACCGTCGTGCTCGAGGAGCTGTCGGGGGAGCCGCCGGGACAGAACCCCACCTCCGGCGGGCTGGTCCCGCGCCGGGTCCACGTCATGGCGGAGGGGGACACCCTGCCCGCGCTCGCCTACGGCGAGTACGGCCGTCCGGACCTGTGGCGCGCGGTGGCCGCGGCGAACGGCATCGACGACCCCTTCCGGGTGCGCCTCGGCACCGCCGTCATGCTCCCCGCCGTCGAGGAGCTCGCCCCGGTGGCCGGGGAGGTGTCCCATGCCCTTCGGTGAGGAGCACAGCAGCCAGGTCGTGGTCTCGGTCAACGGGACGGCGCTGGCGCCGGCCGTCACGGCGATGCTCGCGGCGGCCTACGTCGACGACTCCGTCCACGTGCCGAGCATGGCCGTGCTGCGTTTCAGCGACCCCCACCACGACGTCCTCGGCACGATCGGCGCGAAGGTCGGCGACCCGGTGACGGTCGCGGTGCAGCAGAGCGGCCAGGGGGCTCCCGTCCCGCTCTTCGACGGTGACGTCACCGCGCTGGAGAAGGAGATCGACCAGACCGGCGCCTTCACCACGGTGCGCGCCCTGGACGTGCGCTACCGGCTCCAGTCCGGAGCCGCCGTCACCGCGTACACGCAGATGACCGTCTCGGACATCGTGACCAAGGTGGTGCAGGGAGTGGGCCTGCAGGCTCGGGTGGGCTCCTTCGCCCGGAAGCACGAGCACCTGGCCCGGGACGGTGAGTCGGACTGGGAGCTGCTCTGCCGCCTCGCGCGGACGGTGGGTGCCGCGGTGTGGGTCCGCGGCCGCACGGTCCACTTCGACACCCCGACGACGGCGAGCACGGCGCCGTCGGGGACCGACCCCCGCTCGACCGCCGAGGTGGTCTCCGGGGGGCGCAACCTCCTCTCCTTCCGGGCGACGCTGACCGCGTCCACCCAGGTGCCGGAGGTCGAGGCCCGCGGCTGGGACTACACGACCAAGCGGGACGTCGTCGCCCCCGGCAGGGTGGAGACGACGGCGGCGGTCCTCCCGTCCACGCCGTCCGCGCTCGCCACGGCGGCCCACGGCACCAAGCACCTCCTGCCGGTGTCCGGCCTCGCCACCCAGGACGCGGCGCAGGCGGCCGCGAGGGCGAGCGCCGCGGCCCGCGCCGGAGGCTTCGCCGAGATCGAGGGGGTCGTCCGGGGCAACCCGCGGCTGCGGGCGGCGACGGCGGTGCACGTCGTCGACGTCGGCCCCGAGTTCAGCGGCAAGTACGTCCTCACGACCGTGCGGCACGAGCTCGACGAGCGGCAGGGCTACGTGACGGCCTTCACCGCCGCGGACGTCTCGGACAGGTCGGTCTACGGCGTCATCGCGGGCGGTCAGCCTCCGGCGGCCGCCGGGTGGAAGGTCACCACGGCTCTCGTCACCAACGTCAAGGACCCCGACGGCATGGGGCGGGTCAAGGTGAAGTTCCCCTTCGCCGACGGCTACGAGAGCTGGTGGGCGCGGCCGGTACAGCTCGGCGCAGGCGCTGACCGTGGGGTGTCGTGGCTGCCGGAGGTCAACGACGAGGTGCTCGTCGCCTTCGGTGGCTCCTTCGACGAGCCCTACGTGCTCGGTGGCCTGTACAACGGCAAGGACCGTGCGGGAAAGGGGTGGAACGCCCACGTCCACAGCGACGGCACGGTCAAGCGACGCGCCCTCACCTCCCGCAGCGGCATGGTCGTGGAGTTCCTCGAGGACGGCCAGCAGGACGCCCTCACGGTCTCCACCAACAACGGTGCCCAGCACCTCACCCTCACCCAGACGGGGCAGAAGGGCGTCATCCTCGTCTCCCAGGGGCCCCTGGAGGTCACCGCCGAGCAGGACGTCACCGTCACGGGGAAGAGGAACGTCTCGGTCACCACGAGCACGGGGGACCTGTCCCTCAAGGCGATGAACGTGACGATCGAGGCGAGCGCGAAGCTCGCGCTCAAGGCCGCGCAGCTGAGCGCCGAGGCGCAGGCCAGCGCTGCCCTCACCGGGGCGACGGTCAAGGTCGACGGGACGGGGACCGCCGAGCTCGCCAGCTCCGGCGTCACCACCGTCCGCGGCTCCCTGGTCAAGATCAACTAGGGGGATCGCATGGGACAGGAGTTCGTCGGCAGGGGCTGGGCCTTCCCGCTGCGCACGGACGCCACCGGCCGGATCGCGCTCGTCGCGGGCGAGCGGGAGATCGAGGAGAGCATCCGGCTCATCCTCGCGACCTCACCCGGGGAGCGTCCGATGCGCCCCGAGTTCGGCTGCTCCGTCCACGACTACGTGTTCGCCCCGGCCGACGCCGCGACCGCCGGGGACATCGCCTACAGCGTGCGGGTCGCGCTGGAGCGGTGGGAGCCGCGGATCGAGCTCGCCGCCGTCGTCGTGCGCTTCGAGGCGATCGACGACGGCGTGCTCTACATCGACATCTCGTACTCGCTGCGGGGCACCAACGACCCCCGCAACCTCGTGTTCCCGTTCTACGTCATCCCCCAGCACGAGGAGGGCTAGTCGCCATGCTCCCCGCCCCGAACCTCGACGACCGCCGTTTCCAGCAGCTCGTCGACGACGCGAAGCGCCACATCCAGGCCACCTGCCCCGAGTGGAGCGACCACAACGTCTCCGACCCGGGCGTCACCCTCGTGGAGACCTTCGCCCTCATGGTCGACCAGCTCTCCTACCGGCTCAACCGGGTGCCGGACAAGCTCTACGTCTCCTTCCTCGACCTGCTCGGCATGACGCTGCACCCGCCGACGGCCGCGTCCGCGGACCTCACCTACTGGCTCTCGGCGCCCCAGGAGCAGATCGTCGTCGTGCCCGCCCAGTCCGAGGCGGTCACGCCGCGCACGGAGACCGAGGAGCCGGTCGTCTTCCGCACCACCCGCGACCTCGTCGTCCCGCCGCGCTCGCTGTCCCTCGTCCTCACGCAGGGCTTCGGCGGCGACGTCGTCGACCGGGGCGACGCGCTGCGGGCCGGGGAGCGCTTCGCCGTCTTCACCGACACCCCCGCGCTCGACGACGTCGTCCTGCTCGGCCTCGACGACGCCGCGCCGTCGTGCGTCGTCGTCCTGCGCTTCGACAGCGAGGTCCGCGGCGTGGGGGTGGACCCGCGCTTCCCGCCGCTGACCTGGGAGGCGTGGACCGGGACCGGCTGGCGGGCCTGCGAGGTCGACTCCGACGGGACCGGCGGCCTCAACCGGTCCGGCCACGTCGTCCTCCACGTGCCCACCGACCACCGGGCCTCGATCATCGACGGCAAGCGCGCCGGCTGGCTGCGCTGCCGTGTCGTCGACCCGCCCGAGGGCTACCCGCGCTACAGCGCCTCACCGACGATCGGAGCGGTCGTCGCCTTCACGATGGGCGGGACCGTGCCCGCGAGCCACGCGGAGCTGGTCCGCGACGAGATCCTCGGCCTGTCCGAGGGCGTCCCCGCCCAGGTCTTCCACCTCGACCGCAGCCCGGTGGTCGCCGGCGGTGACGTCGTCGTCCAGGTGGCGGGCGGCAGCGGCTGGGACGAGTGGACGGAGGTGGACTCCTTCGCCTCCGCAGGGCCCCAGGACCGCGTCTTCCTCCTCGACCGGGCCACCGGCGAGGTGCACTTCGGGCCGGCGGTCCGCCAGGCCGACGGCACGCTGCGCTCCTACGGCGCCGTGCCGCCCAAGGGCGCCCCCCTGCGGGTGCCGGTCTACCGCACCGGCGGCGGGCCGCGGGGCAACGTGTCCGCGCGGACGATCACCGACATGCGCACGCCCATCCCGCTCGTCGACCGGGTGGAGAACCGGCGCCCGGCACTCGGCGGGGTGGCCGGGGAGTCGGTCGCCGAGGCCAGGCAGCGCGGCCCGCTGCTCCTGCGCACCCGCGACCGCGCGATCACCGCCGAGGACTACGAGCAGCTCGCGCTGCGGGCCGAGCCGTCCGTGGCCCGCGTCCGCTGCGTGCCGGCGACCACACCGGAGGAGTCCGGCGGCGTCCGCCTGCTCATCGTCCCGACGGCGGTTCCCGACGACGCCGGACGGCTGCGCTTCGAGGACCTCGTGCCCCGCGAGGCGGCCCTCGCCCGGATCACCGAGCACCTCGACCGCCGCCGGCCCGTGGGCGCCCGTCTCCTCGTCGAGCCGCCCTTCTACCAGGGCGTGACGATCGTGGCGCGGCTCGCGGCCCGTCCCCGCGCGGACGGCGAGCGGCTCGAGCGGGAGGCGGTCGCCGCGCTCAACAGCTACTTCAACCCCGTGTCCGGGGGGCCCGACGGTGACGGCTGGCCCTTCGGCCGTCCCGTCCACGCGGGGGAGGTCTACGCCGTCCTCCAGGCGCTGCGCGGCACCGAGATGGTCGAGGACGTCAAGCTCTTCGGCGCGGACCCGATCACCGGCAAGCGCGGCGAACCGGTCCAGCGCATCGACGTCGACCCCCAGGGGCTGGTCTTCTCCTACCAGCACCAGGTGCGGGTCGTCGGGGGGCGATGACGTGCGCGGCACAGTCCCTCACCTGCCCAGCGTCGCGCCCGTGGCGCACCGGCTCCCGGCCGTCTACCAGGAGGACGAGTTCCTCCAGCGCTTCGTCTCGGCCTTCGACGCGGCGTTCGCCCCGCTCTTCCTCACCCTCGACACCCTGTCCTGCTACGTCGACCCCGAGCTCGCCCCGCCCGACTTCCTCGACTGGCTCGCGGAGTGGGTGGGGATCGAGGTGGACGACACGTGGTCGGTGGAGCGCCGTCGCGAGATCGTCGGGTCCGCCGCCGCCATCCACCGGCTGCGCGGCACCGCGGCGGGCATCGTCGACGCCGTGCGGCTCGTCGTCGGGGGGCGGGTCGAGATCGAGGAGAACGGTGCGAGCTCCTGGTCCGCCGAGCCCGGAGCCGCACTGCCGGGTAGCGCGGAGCAGTTCCTGCGGGTCGTCGTGCGCGTGCCGGACCCGGGCGCCGTCGACCGCACCCGCCTGGACCGGGTCGTCACCGCCGTCAAGCCGGCGCACGTGGCCCACACCATCGACGTCGTGGAGGACTCCGATGCAGACATGTCCTGAGTGCGGGAGCCGCAACGAGGACGGTGAGCTGTTCTGCGGCACGTGCGGCACCTACCTCGAGTGGGAGGAGACGCAGGCCGCGTCGGCGGCCGGCGGCGCCGGCCCCGACGACGGCGGGGCGGGCGACGGTGCCGCCGACGTCGACCACGACGCCGCTGCCGGTGGGACCGCCCCGAGTGGCGGGGACAGCGGGAGCCCACCCGCAGAGGTCCCGAGCCCGGCGGGACGTGGATCCGTCAGCGAGAGGCCGACGGACGAGCGGCCGCCGGTTCCCGCGCGGGCGCAGGACGCCGCGCCGGACGTCGGTGCCGCGCCGGCCGAGGAGGCCGTGGGGGCTCGCGCAGCGGCCGAGGAGCCGGAGCCGGTCGCCGGTCCCGCGGCGGCGGCTGCGCCGGGAGCGGGGGTGCTCGGCGGACTGGGCGGTCGGGCTGCGCGTGCCGCGCGACGGGCCGCCGACCAGGCCACCGGCGGCGCGGTGTCGACGGCGAGCGGGACCGCCTCCCGCGCGCGTTCCCAGACGCGGAGCGTCACGCAGTCGCCCGGGCGGGCGGTGGTGGACCAGGCGGCGCGGGCGGCCGGGGGTGGTTCGCTCGCCCAGGCGGCGGCTGGGGCAGCCCGGGAGGCGCGCGCCCCGGCGGCGACCGCCCCGGCGGCGGCCGGCGGGGCTGCCACGGCTGCGCCGTCGGCGCCGGAGCGGCGGACGCGGGAACGGGACGCGTCGGCGCGGCCGCGTGACGCGGAGGTCGACGGCCCGCCCGTGGCCGCCCCGGCGCAGCCCAGCCCCACCCGACCCGCGAAGCCGGCACCTCGCCAGCCGGCGGCCCGCAAGCCGGGCGCGCCGGTCCAGCGGCGTCCGGTGCCGCAGGCCCAGGAGGAGGAGCCGCCACCGCGCCCGGGTGAGCTCGTCTGCGGGGCCTGCGGGGCCGGCAACGCGCCGCACCGGCACTTCTGCCGCCGCTGCGGCGCCGACCTGGCCGACGCCCCTGTCCAGCCGCAGCGGTCCTGGTGGCGGCGCCTGCTACGCTCCGAGCCCCGGACGGGTCCCGCGGCGGGCACGCGCCCCCGCTCGCGCCGTCGTCGGCGGTTCCCGACGGCGCTCGTCGTCACGATCGTCGTCCTCGGGCTGCTCGGAGCCGGTGCCTGGTACGCGCGCGACTCCCTCGCCGGCGCCTACGACGCCGTCGTGGACCGGGTCGCGGGCGACGACCCCGTCAACCCGGCCGAGGTGACCGCCTCGAGTGCGCGCGCCGACCGCCCCGCGGCGTACGTGCGCGACGGGATCCGTGACCGCTCGTGGGCCCCCGAGGGGGACGGGATCGGGGAGTCGGTGGAGCTCGTCCTGTCCGAGCCCGTGCGCCTCGTCACCGTCCTCGTCACCGCCGGAAACGGCGGGGAGGAGGACCAGCGGCTGCTGGAGGCGCGCCCACGAGAGGTGCGGCTCACCATGACGACGACGGCGGGGGAGGAGGTCCAGGACGTCGAGCTCACCGACACGGGGGAGCCACAACCGGTGTCGGTGGGGCTCAGCGACGTCGAGCGGGTCCGCCTCACGATCCTCTCGGTGTACGGGGAGGAGCTGGGGGCGCCGGTCGCGCTGGCGGAGGTGGAGCTCCAGGGGCGGGGCTGAGGTCCTCGGCCACACCGAGCTCGCGCAGCACCTGCGAGTAGGAACGCGCAGCGCGCTCGGCGGCGGCCGGCTCCCCGGCCGCGCGGAGCGCGGCGACGAGGGTGCGCCAGGCGTCGTCGCGGTACTCGTCGATGTCGACGCTGCGCTGCGCGGCGCGTACGGCCTCGGCGTGGTCACCGGCGGCGAGCGCCAGCTCGGCGAGCAGGGCGGCGGCCTCCGCCACCCGGGTGCGGTAGCGCTCGCGGGTGGGCACCAGCCAGTCGGCCGGGCCCTCCTCGGGCAGCACGTCCCCGGTGTACCCGGCGAGCACGGCACCGAGCGCGGCACGCTGGCCGGCGACGTCGCCGCGGCGGGCGGCGCGCGCGGCGGCGGCCAGCGCCTCGTCGACCACGACGACGTCGCTCGTGGAGCCGGGTCCGAGGGCGAGCATGTAGGACTCGCCGTCGCGGACGACGAGGCTGCTGTGCCGCCCCGGGACGCCCGGCTCCAGCGCCGCGCGCAGGCTCGAGACGCTGACCTGGAGGTTGTGCATGGCCGCCGCCGGGTCGAGCTCGCCCCACAGGGCGTCGGCGATGAGCTCGCGGTGGACGGGGCGCCCGGCGTGGACGGCGAGGAAGCGGAGCACGGTCCGGGCGCGCGGGCGGATGCCGCTGAGGTCGGGCGCCTGGCCGTCGACGAGCAGCTGGAGCTCGCCGAAGCAGCGGACCGTGAGGA
This sequence comes from Georgenia satyanarayanai, assembly GCF_900116375.1. Lineage (GTDB taxonomy): Bacteria > Actinomycetota > Actinomycetes > Actinomycetales > Actinomycetaceae > Oceanitalea > Oceanitalea nanhaiensis. Next base: position 73,010 of record NZ_UETB01000008.1, read on the forward strand.
CGGGGCCGGGACGTGAGTCGGGCTCGGGCGGGCTGGCGGCCGAGGGGCCGCTCGCCGGAGGACCGGCCGGGGAAGCGGCGACCGGGGTGGGGCCGGCGGGGTCGAGAGGATCCGCGTCGGTGGGCCGCGCGACCGCGGGATCGCGCGACCAGGGGGACATGTCCGGCAGCCACGCCCACGGCCGGCAGTCCAGGCCGGTGGTGCTGGCGGTCGTGCGGGCCAGGGTGAGGAGCTCGTCGCGGTCCTCGGCACGCGTCGCGGCCAGGGCCGCGTAGGCGATGGCCGCGGCGCCAGGCACCCCGGCGGACCGCGTGTGCGCCTCCGCCTGGCGGGCCTGCTCGGCGGCGTCCGGCAGCTCCTGCGCCGCGGCCAGCAGTGCGCCGGCCGCGCTCACCCACGCCTCCAGGACGCCGGCGTCGAGCTCACGCAGCCGACGGCGCAGCTGGTCCAGGGTGCGGGCGTCCACGGCGCCCGACGGCAGACGGATGAGGCACCACACGAGGGCGACGATCGCGGCCGCCCACCGGTCGCCGCGGGCGTCGAGGTCCCCGATGACGGCGGTCATCGGGCGGCGGTCGCCCGAGTGGCCGGCCACGGCGATCGCGGAGGTGAGGCGGGCCAGCCAGGTGAGGCCGTGGCGCTCCGCCTCGAGGTAGATCTGGTCGAAGGGTGAGGCCTGCGGTGAGCTGAGGGGACCGGCGCGGACCTCGGCCCGCGCGTTCGCGCCCCCGGCGATGATCGCGCCGAGCGTCGCGAGGACCAGCCGCGCAGCCAGGGCCAGTCCCGGGGCGGTGCCCTCGGGCTCCTCGGCGAGCGTGCGCAGCTCCCTGCTGCCCGTCCTGCGGTCCCCGCCGAGCAGGTGGGCGAAGCCGGCCACGTCCCGTACCGCGGCGTCCTCCGCCCCGGCGGCACGGTGGGCGACGTCGAGCGGGTGGCGCCGGGTGGCAGCGAGAAGCAGGTCGGGCCACCGGGGTCGTGGCGGCACCTGCCCCCCACGCCAGGCGGTGACGCTCGCACGCAGCTCGTCGCACAGCCGCTGCGCGCTCGGGTCGGTGAACTGCGCCCGGGCGCGCTCCGCGGCCGCGGCCGCGTCGTCGAGCCGGCCGTCCCCGAGCAGCCGCCGGGCGTCGGCCAGGCAGCACCACGGGTCGGAGGCGGTGAGCCACGCCGGCAGCAGCGCCGCCCAGGTCAGGTCGCGGGACAGCGCCTGGTGGGGGGAGGCGAACACACGCGTCCCGGACTCGTGGAGCAGGGCGCGCACCCCCGGCCAGTCCTCCGCCCGGGCACGTGCGCGCAGCGCCTCGACGAGGTCGCCCTCCTCCTCGAGGATCTCCGCCGCGCGGAGGTACCACTCGGCCGCCCCGGCGGGACCGAGCTCCTCACGCAGTGCCGTCTCGAGGTGGCGGCGCAGGACCTCGTGGTAGCTGAAGGTGTCCCCGCCGTCCGCCGTCGTCGTCAGTGCCTGGCGGGTGACGAGGTCCCGCAGGGTCCACTGGGCGTCGGTCGTGCCGAGGAGGGCGTTGCACCGGTCGGCGGTGAGGGCGTCGAAGACGCACGTCCGCAGGAGGAACGCGGTCGTCTGCGGCGGCAGGCCGGCGAGCACCTGGGCGGTGAGGTACTCCTGGGCGTAGCGGGCGCGCCCGGCGAGCGCGTGGACGGCGCGGCGCCGGTCGGCGGGCTGGCTGTCGAGGGTGGAGAGGTGGAAGAGCTGGAGGGCGGCGGCCCAGCCCTGGGTGTACCGGGTGAGCGCGGCGGTGTCGTGCGGGGGGAGCGGGGCGTGGTGGACCTGCCGGAACAGCGTCTCGACCTCCCACGTGCGAAAGCGCAGGTCCTCGCCCGTGAGGACGACGAGGTCGGCGAGCTCGCTGCGGGCCAGGTTGAAGCCCGGCATGCGTCGCGAGCCGATGAGCACCCGTAGCTGCGGCGGGGCCAGGAGCAGCACCTGCTCGAGCTCGGCCTCCGCGGGCAGCCCGGCGAGGACGTGGAGGTCGTCCAGGACGAGGAGCACGGGGTCGGCCAGTCGTTCGAGGGCCATCGCGAGCTGCTCGGGCGTGCCCGGTGCGTCGTCGTCCGGGAGGTGAGGGACCAGGGCCCGGTGCAGGAGGGGGACGATCCGGCCGGTGGACCCGGCGTCGAGCCGGCACCAGGCGACGGGCAGCCCACTGGCGGAGGCCCACTGCGCCATGAGCGTCGTCTTGCCCGTGCCCGGCGGCGCCACCACCAGCCCCATCCGCTCGCGGGCGACGGCGTCCAGCGCCCGCAGCAGCTGGGGGCGGCGCAGCCCGTTCACCTGAGGCACGGCCGTGCTGGCGCGCGGGAGCGCGGCGCCAGCGGCGCCGTCGGGTTCCACGCCCGTCGGGCACATCAGGACCCCCCGTCCCTGTTTACCGCCCGGTCGTGGACGTCAGTCTAGGAGCCAGCCCGCCCCCCAACGTCGCATTTGGTGCGCTGGGGGACGGTTCCGGCGTCGTCGGCGTCGGTCACCCGACCAGTTGCGGAGCCTGGGGGCGGGACCGGGCGGGACCGGGTGGGACCCGCGGGGCTCGGCTAGTCGCTCAGGGCGGCGGCGACGGCGAGGGAGAGAGCGCCCTGGAAGGTCGTCTCGCGCTCGTCGGCGCTCATGTCCTGCGAGCCGTCGAGGAGGTGGTCGGAGACGGTGAGGACGGTGAGCGCCTGCCGGCCTAGCTCGGCGGCGACGCCGTACAGGGCGGCTGCCTCCATCTCGACGCCGAGCACCCCGTAGGCACCCAGCGCCTCCGTCTGGCCGGGCACCTTGAGGTAGAAGTGGTCGCGGGAGACGATCGTGCCCACGTGGTAGCGCTCGATGCCCTGCTCGCGCGCGGCGCGCACGGCCGCCTCGGCCAGCTCGAAGGACGCGACGGCGGAGAAGTTGATCCCCGGGATCCGGTGCTGGTTCATGGCGGAGTCGGTGTGGGCGCCCAGGCCCACGAGGACGTCACCCACGCGGACGTCGGGGGAGATGCCGCCGGCCGTGCCGACACGGATGATGCGCTGGACGTCGTACTCGCGGAAGAGCTCGGTGGCGTAGATGGTCGCCGAGGGCTGGCCCATGCCCGAGCCCATGACGCTCAGCGGCTTGCCGTCCACTGTGCCGGTGTAGCCGAGCATGCCGCGCACGTCGTTGACGAGGCGGGCGTCGGGCATGAGCTGCTCGGCGATGCGCTGCGCCCGCCGGGGGTCGCCCGGCATGAGGACGGCGGGGGCGAAGTCGCCGGCGGCGGCGGCGATGTGGGGCGTGGGCACGTGGACCTCCAGGGGTACGGACGGGTGCGGCCCATGCTGCCACGCCGCCCGCACGGCGGTGGGGGACCGGGGCTAGGCTCGCCCGTGTCTCCACCCGCCGACGACAGGGGCAACGATGTCCGACCAGCACAGCGAGCACCGACCCCAGGACGGCTCGGCGCCCCCGCCGCCGGCGCCCTGGGGCGCCCAGCCGCCCGGCGGTCAGCCGCCCGGCGGTCAGCCGCCCGGCGGTCAGCCGCCCGGCGGTCAGCCGGCCGTCGGCCAGCCGGCCCAGCCGGCTCCCGGCCAGGCGGCTCCCGGCCAGGCGCAGCCCGGTGGCTATCCCGGCTACCCGCAGCAGCAGGGGTACCCGCAGCAGCCCGGTCACCCGCAGCAGCCCGGTCACCCGCAGCAGCAGGGGTACGCGCCGGGCTACCCGGCGCAGCAGGCCGGGCCGGGGCAGGGCTACCCGCAGCCGCAGCAGCGCCCCTCCGGCCTCGGCGGGCTCGCCGACCTCGGCTTCACGCGCCGGATCACGCCCGGCCTCGCACGGATCGTCTACGTCGCCGTCCTCGTCCTCGCGCTGTTCGGCCTCATCGTCGCGATCATCGGCGCGATCGGCGCCTTCGGGATGGCGAGGAACCCCTTCATGGGCGGGAGCCAGTGGACCCTGTACGGCCTGTTCTTCCTCGCCACCGGACCGCTCGGCGCCTTCGTGCTCGTCGCCTTCGCCCGCTTCTGGCTCGAGTACTTCCTCGACCGTGCCGAGGAGCGCCGCTGAGGGGTGAGCGGTCCCACTGACGGGGGCCGTCGCCCCGGTGTGCGCCCCGTGACGTGCTCCGGATAAAGTCGTCTGGTGACTCCCGCTGGTAACGCGACCTTCCGCTACTCCAACGCGGCACTCCTTGCTGTCACGCACATCGAGGCTCCCGTGCGGGTGCCGTCGTCGCGTTTCGAGGAGGAGCTGGCGCCGACGCGTCGGCGGCTGCGTCTTCCCGACAACCTCCTCGAGCGGGTCTCCGGGGTCGTCGAGCGGCGGTGGTGGGAGCCGGGCACCCGCTTCGACGACCCGGCCATCGAGGCCGGTGCCAAGGCGCTGGCCGAGGCCGGGGTCGACCCGGCCGGGGTGGGACTGCTCGTCAACACCTCCGTGACCCGCACGCACCTGGAGCCCTCCGTGGCGGTGCGCATCCACCACGGGCTGTCCCTGCCGAGCTCGGCGCTGAACTTCGACATCGCCAACGCGTGCCTCGGCTTCGTCAACGGCATCATGCTCGCGGCGACGATGATCGACGCGGGACAGATCGACTACGCCGTCATCGTCAACAGCGAGGACGCCCGCGGCACCCAGGAGACCACCCTGCGCCGGCTGTCGGGCCCCGAGGTCACCCGTGAGGACTACCGCCGCGAGTTCGCCTCCCTCACCCTGGGCAGCGGGGCGGCGGCCGCCGTCATCGGCCGCGCCGACCTCCACCCCGGCGGCCACCGCATCGTCGGTGGTGTCACCCGCGCGGGCACCGAGCACCACGAGCTGTGCGTGGGCAGCCTCGACGGCATGTTCACCGACACCAAGGGCCTGCTCGACGGCGGTCTGCCGCTCGTCACCGCCGCCTTCGCCGAGGCGAACAACGGCGCGGGCTTCCAGTGGGGCGACATGGACCGCTACGTCACCCACCAGATCTCCACGCCGTACACGAAGGCGGTCATCGACGCGATCGACCTGCCCGAGGACCGCGTGCCGATCAGCTTCGGCTACTGGGGCAACGTGGGTCCGGCGTCGCTGCCGATGACCCTGGCGGCCCAGGCCGACTCCCTCGCACCGGGGGACCGCGTGCTGTGCCTGGGGGTGGGGTCGGGCCTCAACACGGCGATGCTCGAGCTGCAGTGGTGAGCCCGGGCAGCGACCTGCCCGACCTCCCCGGCCTCGACCGCCGCTGGAGCCGCCGCGTCACCGTCCCCGGCACCGGGGAGGACCCGCCGGTCACCTGGCACCTGCTCGACAACGCCCCCGACCTCACCGGCGAGGTCCGCGGCACGCTGCTCGCGGTCCACGGCAACCCGACGTGGTCCTACCTGTGGCGTTCGCTGCTGCCGGCCGCAGCCGCCGCCGGCTGGCGTGTGGTCGCCGTCGACCAGCTCGGCATGGGCTTCTCCCAGCGCGACGGACGCTTCCGCCGCCTCGCCGACCGTGTCGCCGAGCTCGGCGACCTCACCGACCACCTCGGCCTCACGGGCCCGGTCGTCACGGTGGGGCACGACTGGGGCGGGGTGGTCTCCCTCGGCTGGGCCGTCCAGCACCCCGAGCTGCTCGCCGGCGTCGTCGTCACGAACACCGCCGTCCACCACGACGACGACTCGCAGATCCCCGCGCTGCTGCGGCTGGCGGGCAACCCGAGCGTGCACGGCTGGGCGACGAGCGGCACCCGCACCTTCCTGCGCGCCACCCTCGCCCTGGCCCACCCGCCGCTGAGCCGGGAGGTCCGCGCCGCCTACCTCGCGCCCTACGACGAGGACCGCCGCGCCGTCGCTGACTTCGTCGCCGACATCCCCGCCGACCCCGGCCATCCCAGCCGCCCCGCCCTCGACGCCGTCGCCGCCGGCGTGGCCCGCCTCGAGGTCCCGGCCCTGGTCCTGTGGGGCCCGCGCGACCCGGTCTTCCAGCGCCGTTACCTCGAGGACCTCCTGCGCCGCCTGCCGCACGCCGACGTCCACCGCTTCGAGGGCGCCGGCCACCTCCTCGCCGAGGACGTCGACGTCGCCGGCACCATCATCCGCTGGCTCCGGTCCACCTTCCCCGCCGAGAGCGCACTTCCCGCCGAGAGCGCACCTCCCGCCGAGAGCGCACTTCCCGCCGACAGCGCACTTCCCGCCCGCCCGCTCGCCGCCGTCCTCGACGAGCGCCGCGAGGACGACGCCCCCGCCGTCGTCGCCCTCCACCCCGGCGGGACCGACACCGTGACGTGGCGCGACCTCGCCACCCGCGTGCGCCACCTCGCCCTCGGCCTGCACGACGCCGGGGTTCGGCCCGGCCAGCGCGTCAGCCTCCTCGTCACCCCGGGCGTCAGCCTCACGACCGCCCTCTTCGCGTGCCTGCGCCTGGGCGCCGTCGCCGTCATCGCCGACCAGGGCCTGGGCCTGCGCGGCATGAGCCGCGCGATCCGCGGCGCGTCCCCGGACGTCGTCATCGGCATCGAGCGAGGCCTCGTCGGTGCGCGGGTCCTGTCGTGGCCGGGCCGCCGCGTCGCGGTGAGCGAGCTGCCGCCCGCGCAGGCCCGCGCGCTCGGCGTCACCGACACCCTGCCCGGGCTCACGGCCCGCGGTGCCGAGCTCGAGGGCGCCGGAACCGACCTGCCGCCCCTGCCCGGACCGGACGACGACGCCGCCATCCTCTTCACGTCCGGCTCCACCGGTCCCGCCAAGGGTGTCGTCTACACCCACCGCGGCCTGGCCGGGATGCGCGACACCCTCGCCACCACCTACGGCCTGGGTCCGGACTCCTCCTTCGTCGCGGGCTTCGCCCCGTTCGCGCTGCTCGGCACCGCGATGGGCTCCCTCGCCGTCGTCCCCGACATGGACGTGACCGCGCCGGCGACCCTCACCGCCGCCGCGCTCGCCGAGGCGGTCCGCGCCGGCCGCGCGACCGCCGTCTTCACCTCGCCCGCCGCGCTCCGCAACGTCCTCGCGACCGCGGGGGAGCTGACGGCCGAGCACCGTGAGGCGCTCTCCGGAGTCGGGCTCTTCCTGTCGGCTGGGGCGCCGATCCCGCCGGAGCTGCTCGCGCGCGTCGCCGAGGTCATGCCCCGCGCGAGTGCCCGCACGCCCTACGGCATGACCGAGGTCCTGCCGGTCACCGACATCGACCTCGCGGAGATCCGCCGCGCCGTCGCCGACGTCGGCACCGTGGCGGGCGCAGGCGGCGGCACCTGCGTGGGCCGCCCGGTGCCCGGCACCGAGGTCACCATCCTCCCGCTCGACGACGACGGCGCCGCCACCGGCGAGCCCACCGACGCACCCGGCGTGACGGGCGAGATCCTCGTCGCCGCGCCGCACCTCAAGCGCACCTACGACCGGCTGTGGGCCACCCAGCAGGCGAGCGCCGACCACCCCGGCCGCCACCGCACCGGCGACGTCGGGCACCTCGACGCCGAGGGGCGGCTGTGGGTCGAGGGGCGCCTGTCGCACATCGTCACCGCGCCCGGGGGCGTCGTCACGCCCGTCGCCGTCGAGCACGCCGCGGAGCGGGTGCCCGGAGTCCGGCGCGCGGCAGCCGTGGGCGTCGGTCCCGCCGGCACCCAGCAGCTCGTCGTCGTCCTCGAGACCGACCCGGCCGTCGACCGCCGTGCCCGCGCCGGCGCCTCGCTCGCCACGCCCGGCCTCACCCGCGCGGTGCGCCGCGCCGTCGCCGAGGCGTGCGACGTCCCGGTGGCCGCGGTCCTGCGCGTGCGTGAGCTGCCCACGGACGTGCGGCACAACGCGAAGATCGAGCGCGGGCGTATCGGGCGGTGGGCCGAGCGGGCCCTGGCGGGCGGGCGGATGGGCGAGCCGTGAGCCGCCGCGTGGACGCGCCCGCCACCGCCGAGGCCGCCTCGCGGCGGCTGCGCGTCCTCGTCACCGGGGCCAGCGGCATGCTCGGACGGCGCACCGCGGAGCGGCTCGTCGCCGCCGGTCACGACGTCCGTACCTTCCAGCGGCGTCCGGCGGGCGTCGGGGGCGCCCAGGACTCGCTCGGGTCGCTCACCGACCCGGAAGCGGTGACGCGCGCCGTCGAGGGGCGCGACGCCGTCGTCCACCTCGCCGCGAAGGTGTCGGTGAGCGGGCCGCGGCAGGAGTACGAGCAGGTCAACGTCGAGGGCACGCGCACGCTGCTCGCGGCCGCCCGCGCGGCGGGGGTGCGGCGCTTCGTCCAGGTGTCCTCGCCGTCGGTCGCGCACACGGGAGGCTCGCTCGTCGGCGAGGAGGCGGGCCCGGCGCAGCCGGAGCACGCGCGCGGCAACTACGCGCGGACCAAGGCGGCGGCGGAGCTGCTGGCGCTGGAGGCCGACGGGCCCGACTTCGCCGTCGTCGCTGTCCGGCCGCACCTCGTGTGGGGGCCGGGTGACACGCAGCTGGTCGCGCGGATCGTCGAGCGCGCCCGCGCCGGGCGACTCCCGCTGCTCGACCACGGCGCCGTGCTCGTCGACTCCGTCTACGTCGACAACGCGGCCGACGCGCTCGTCGCCGCGCTCGAGCGCGCGCCGCAGGCCCACGGGCAGGCACTCGTCGTGACGAACGGGGAGCCGCGAGCGATCGGGGACCTCATCGCGGGCATCTCGCTCGCAGCAGGGGCGCCGGCCCCGGCCTGGCGGGTGCCGGCGCGGCTGGCCAAGGTGGCCGGGGGACTGGTCGAGGCGGTGTGGGCGGTGCGCCCGGGCCGCGACGAGCCGCCGATGACCCGCTTCCTCGCCGAGCAGCTGTCCACCGCGCACTGGTTCGACCAGCGCCGCACCCGCGAGGTGCTGCGCTGGGAGCCGGCCGTCAGCATCGACGAGGGCGTGGCGAGGCTGGCCGAGCACTACCGCCGCACCTGAGGCGACGGCGCGGCCCTCACCATCGCCGATTGCCGGCTCCCGCCTGCCTGCCGCGCCGCGTGAGCTCCCCGGTTGTCCTCTGAGTTCCCCTGTCCGAGCGCGTCGCCATGAGGAGAACCGGGGAGGTCGCGCTCGCGGCACGAGAGAGCGCGGCGTGCGGGGGAGTGCGGACCACCGCCACAATGGACGCCATGATCCCGACTCTCGCGCTCAACGACGGCAACCGGATCCCGGCGATCGGCCTCGGCAGCTGGCCGATGGACGAGGAGGCCCCCGAGGCCGTGCGGACGGCGCTCGAGATGGGGTACCGCCTCATCGACACCGCTGCGAAGTACGAGAACGAGGAGGCCGTCGGCCGCGGCATCGCCGAGTCCGGCGTGCCGCGCGAGCAGATCGTCGTCACGACCAAGCTCCGGGGCAGCGAGCAGGGCTACGAGGAGGCGCTGCGCGCCTTCGAGACCTCGCGCAAGAAGCTCGGCCTCGACTACGTCGACCTCTACCTCATCCACTGGCCGCTGCCGCGCCTGGACAAGTACGTCGACTCCTGGCGCGCACTGGTCAAGCTCCGTGAGGACGGCGTCGTCCGCTCGATCGGGGTCTCGAACTTCACCGCCTCGCACCTGGACCGGATCATCGCCGAGACCGACGTGGCGCCGGCGGTCAACCAGATCGAGCTGCACCCCTACTTCACCCAGGCCGACATGCGCGCCGCCGACGCCGAGCGCACGGTGCTCACCCAGTCGTGGAGCCCGCTCGCGCGCAGCGCCTCGCTCCTCACCGAGCCCGCGCTCGAGCAGATCGCCGACCATCACGGGGTGGAGACCGCGCAGGTGGTGCTGCGCTGGCACGTGCAGCTCGGCGTCCTGCCGATCCCGAAGTCGGCCAGCCCGGACCGGCAGAGCCTCAACCTCGACGTCTTCGGCTTCGAGCTGAGCGAGTCGGAGATGGCGCAGATCAGCGGCCTCGAGCGCGGCCGGCAGAGCCACGACCCGGACTCGCACGAGGAGTTCTGACCCCGCGGGTGCGCTTGTATCCTGAGCCGATGCCCGCTCCGCGCCTGGTCGCCTTCGACCTCGACGACACCCTCACGCCCTCGAAGTCCCCGATCCACGCGGAGATGGCCGAGGCGCTCGCCGCGCTCCTCGGCGTCGTCCCGGTGTGCATCATCTCGGGCGGGCAGCTCGAGCAGTTCACCACGCAGGTGACCGACCGTCTCGACCTCGACGACGACGCGCGCTCGCGTCTGCACCTCATGCCCACCTGCGGCACGCGCTACTACCGCTACGACGACGACGGCGGCGAGCTTCGTGAGGTCTACGCCCACGACCTCAGCGCCGAGGAGCGCGCCGAGGCGCTGGCCGTCGTCGAGCGCGAGGCGCGCCGCTTGGGCCTGTGGGAGGAGGAGACCTGGGGCCCGGTCCTGGAGGACCGTGGCTCGCAGATCACCTTCTCCGCCCTCGGCCAGCACGCGCCCCTGGACGCCAAGCGCGCCTGGGACCCGACGGGGGAGAAGAAGGAGCAGCTCCGCGCCGCCGTCGCGCCGCTCCTGCCCGAGCTCGAGGTCCGCTCCGGCGGCTCGACGTCGATCGACATCACCCGCCAGGGCGTGGACAAGGCCTACGGCATGACCCGCCTGGCCGAGCACACCGGCATCAACCTCGCCGACATGATCTTCATCGGTGACCGCCTCGACGAGGGCGGCAACGACTACCCGGTCAAGGCGATGGGAGTCCCGTGCATCGCGGTCGACGGCTGGGAGGCCACGGCGCAGACGGTCCGGGGACTGGTCGCCAACCTCGAGCCGACCCACGCCTGACACCAGCCAGGCGCCCCCCGGGTGTGCATGTGGGCGACATCTGCGGCCCAGCCGCGCTTCGCGCTGCAGACGTCGCGCATATGCGGATAAGGGGGTGGGGTCAGGGGACGAGGGCGGGCTGGCGCTCGGCCGCCCTCACCAGGGCCGCGTAGTGGCCGTCCGCAGCGAGGAGGTCCTCGTGGTTGCCGACCTCGACCAGCTCGCCGTGGTCGACGACGGCGATGAGGTCGGCGTCGCGGACGGTCGACAGGCGGTGGGCGATGGTGATCGTCGTGCGTCCGCGGCTCAGGACGTCGAGCGCCTCCTGCACCGCGTGCTCCGTGCGGGTGTCCAGCGCACTAGTCGCCTCGTCGAGGACAAGGACGCGGGGGTCGCGCAGCAGCGTCCGGGCGATGGCCAGGCGCTGCTTCTCACCGCCGGAGAAGCGGTGCCCGCGCGCGCCCACCACGGTGTCGTAGCCGCGCGGCAGGGCGAGGATGACGTCGTGCACCTGGGCGGCGCGGGCCGCGGCCTCGATCTCCTCGTCGGTCGCCTCGGGCCGCGCGTAGCGCAGGTTCTCCCGCACGGTCGTGTGGAGGAGGTAGGTCTCCTGGGAAACCACACCCACCTGGCAGGCGAGGTCGGTGAGGGTGAGGTCGCGCAGGTCGACGCCGTCGAGCAGCACCCGTCCGGACGTCGGGTCCTGCAGCCGCGCGACCAGGCCCGCGATCGTCGACTTGCCCGCCCCGGACTCCCCGACGAGGGCCAGCCGGGTGCCGGCGGGCACGTGCAGGTCGAGGTCGGTGACGGCGTCGGCGTCCGCGTCGGGGTAGCGGAAGGAGACGTCCTCGAAGGTCACGGCGCCCGGGCCGCCGCCGGAGGGTAGCGCCACCGGCGCGACCGGGTCGTCGATCTCCACGGGCAGGTCGAGGTACTCGAAGATCCGGCTGAACAGCGCGAGGGACGCGGTGACCTGCACGCCGGTGTTGAGCACGCCCATGAGGGGACGGAAGAGCCCGGACTGCAGCGCGATGAACGCGACGAGCGTGCCGATCGTGATGTCGCCGGAGCCGGGCAGCCCTGCGACGAGGTAGATGAGCGCGGGGATCGCGGAGAAGATGACGCTCGTCGTCGCCATCCGCCAGCGGCCGGCCAGCTCGGAGCGCAGCTCGAGGTCGGCGAGCTCTTCGGAGGAGTCGGCGAAGCGGCGGCTCAGCTCGGGGCCGGCACCGAGGGTCTTGGCGAGGAGCGCGCCGCTGACCGACAGGGACTCCTCGACCTGGCCGTGCAGACCGGCCAGCGCCGACTGGCGCTGGGCCGTCACCTCTCGCCGCAGCTGCGCGACCCGGCGGGTGAGCCAGATGGCGGGCGGCAGGACGACGAGGGAGAGCAGGGCCAGCTGCCAGCTCAGCGCGACCATGGCGACGATCGTCGCGATCGCCGTCGTGACGTTCGCCGTGATCGCGGTCGCGGTGCCGGTGACGACGGACTGCATGGCGCCGATGTCGTGGGTGAGGCGCGACTGCACCTCCCCGCCGCGGGTGCGGGTGAAGAAGGACATCGGCTGACGCTGGAGGTGGACGAAGACGTCGGTGCGCAACCGGTGCATGACGTGCTGGCCGACGTCGGTGGAGAGCCACGTCTGCAGGACGCCGAGCGCCGCCGTCACCACCGTGACGACGAGCATCGCTCCGACGAGCACGAGCAGCAGGTGCACGTCCTGCTCGGGCAGGGCGACGTCGATGACGTGCCGGGTGAGGAACGGGGTGGCCAGGCCCATGACGGAGCTGGCGGCGATGAGTGCCACGACGAGGAGCAGCCGGCGCCGGTGCGGCGCGAAGAGCGCCGCGATGCGCCGCAGGCTCACGGGGTGGGACTCGAGCTGGGCCGTGTCGGCCGGGTCGCGGCGAACGGGGCCGTGGGGGCGGAAGGAGGGGCTCGACATGAGCGCCACCTCGCTTTCTCAAAGGCGACGGCGGAGGATGGGTGCCGTCGGACCGGTACAGGGGCGGGGCGCGGGACCGGCCCGCGATGTCTCGCCGTGACCGTCGCGCCGCACGCAATAGCGAGGTTACCTCACTATGTGGGTGCGCGCTACTGTAGACGCCATGGCCGACCCCGAGCTCAGCGAAGCACTCATGCACGCCAGCCGCGCGCTGCGCCGCCGCATGTGGTCCTCGCTGGAGGACTGGGAGCTATCCCCGCACCAGGCGCGCGCGCTGCGCACCGTCTGCGCGCACGACGGCGCCCGCCTCAGCGAGGTGGCCGCCCACCTGCGGATCGCCCCGCGCTCGGCCACCGAGGTGGTCGACTCCCTCGAGGCGCGCGGTCTCGTCGCGCGGCAGCCCGACCCGGCCGACCGGCGGGCCGTGCTCGTCGTCGCCACCGACGAGGGGCGCGAGGTCCACGAGGCCGCCGACCGGCTGCGCGGCGCGGAGGCCGAGGCCTTCTTCGGTCGGCTCGACGCGCACGAGCGCGAGCAGCTCGCGCGGCTGCTGCGCCTGCTCGTCGACTAGACGCCGAGCGCCCTGCGCACGACGGTGAGCGCCTCTCGCGGGTCCAGGCCGAGGGCGTGCACCGCCTCCGCGTAGGCCGCGGCGGCCCGCTCGGCCGCCGCGTGGTCGTCGGATGATCCGCGCGACGTCTCGGGGTCGGTGACGAAGGTGCCGGCCCGGCCGCGGCCGACGAGGAGGCCGTCGTCCTCCAGCTCCCGGTAGGCCCGCGCGACGGTGTTGGGCGCGATGCCGAGCTCGTCCGCCAGCGCCCGCACCGTGGGCAGCCGGTCGCCCGGGCGCAGCGTCCCGTCACCGATCTGGGCGGTGAGCTGGGCGCGCAGCTGCGCGAAGGGCGGCTCGGGGGAGGCGGCGTCCAGGCGCAACGTCATGCGGCACTCGCGAGGGCAAGGTGGGCTGTAGGGGGCACGCTCACACGCTAGGGCTCGGGCCGCGGTGGTGCCAGCAGGCTCAGCCGCTCGTGGGGGTGCGGTCCCGCCCGCGTCGTTGCGCCTAGCGGCCCACGGGGCCGGCGGCCCGGTAGCTGTGGGCGTCAGCTCCGGCGGCCACGCCGGTGACGTGCTCCGCGTGCGAGAGGGATTCGGCGAGCAGGCGGTGGACGTGGGTGTCCGTGGCGGAGTAGTACACGAAGGTGCCCTCGCGCCGCGTCCTCACCAGGCCGGCGAGCCGCAGCTTCGCCAGGTGCTGGCTCACCGACGCCGGTGTCGCCCCGACGTTCTCGGCGAGGGTGTTGACGTTGGACTCGCCCTGGAAGAGGGCCCAGAGGATCTTCACGCGCGTGGGGTCGGAGAGCATGCGGAAACGGTCCGCCGCGATCTGCGCGTGCTCGTCGTCTGGGACGGGACGTACCGGCTCGTCGTGCACGTCACCACCCTAACGCCGTGTCGTTATCTGCATAGATGAGCAGGTAGTTTGAAAACATGGACACATCACTGCAGCCAGGGGTCGACGACCCGCACGTCGGCCACGGCCACGGCCACGGCCATGCTCACAGCGGGCCGTTGGCTCGCTTGCGCCACGCCCTGGTCCCGCACAGCCACGACCACTCCGAGGCCATCCGCACCGCCGAGGAGGCCAGCGCCGTCGGCATCCGCGCCTCGTGGGTGAGCCTGGCGGGCATGGGCGCCACCGCGGTGCTGCAGCTGCTCATCGTCTGGCTCAGCGGCTCGGTCGCGCTGCTCGCCGACACCCTCCACAACCTCGGCCACCTCGCGACGACCATCCCGCTCATCATCGCCTTCCGGCTGGGCCGGCGGCCCGCGACCCGGCGCTACAGCCACGGCTTCCGCCGTGCCGAGGACCTCGTGGGGCTCCTCATCGGGCTGGTCGTCGCGCTGTCCGCGGTCCTCATCGTGTGGGAGTCGGTCCGCGCCCTCAGTGCCGAGCGCGACATGACGCACCTGGGTTGGGTGCTCGCGGCCGCCCTCGTCGGCGCGGCCGGGAACGAGGTCGTCGCGATCTACCGCATCCGTGCGGGCCGACGGATCGGCTCCGCGGCGCTGGTCGCCGAGGGGCAGCACGCCCGGACCGATGCGCTGACGTCCCTCGCCGTCGTCATCGGCGTCGTGGGAGCGTGGGTGGGCCTGCCGTGGGTGGACCCGGTCGTCGGTCTCGTCATCGCGGCCGTCATCGTGGCAGTGCTCGTCAGCTCCATGCGCACCGTCGTCCGCCGGCTCATGGACGGTGTCGAGCCCGACACCCTCGACCTCCTCGAGGTCGAGGCAGCCAGGGTGCCGGGGGTCGTCGCGGTGGACGCGGCGCGAGCGCGGTGGACTGGCCACCGGCTCGAGGCCGACATCGAGATCATGGTGGGCAGCGACCTCACCCTCTCGCGCGGCATCGACGTCGCACGTGCGGTCGATGAGCAGCTGCGGACGCGAGTGCCCCACCTCGAGCGCGCGGCGGTCCGGATCGTGGCCGCGGTGCGGTCCGCCCAGGAGGAGGACACCGCCCCCGTCCCGCCGGGGTGAAGCGGCGGCCGCGACGGTGACCGCGCCCTACCCTGCTGCCATGTCGCTCACCTGGGCGCAGGCGCTCGCCTGGCGCCTGCGCCGACAGCTTCTCGATCCCGTCGGCGCCGGGACGGTGGACGACGTCGTCGGCCGGCTCGGCGCCGTCGTCGCGAAGGACCTGGGTGCCGCCGAGCTGAGCGTCCGCCTGCGCCTGCAGCACTCGCAACCCGGCGATCTCGTCGCGGCGCTGGCCGACGGGCGGCTCGTCAAGACCTACGCCTTCCGCGGCGCCACCCACCTCATGACCCCCGAGCAGGCCGCCGTCCACCTCGCGCTGCGCACGGCGAGCCGCATGTGGGAGCTGCCGAGCTGGCAGGAGTACTACGGGCTCGCGCCGGAGGACTGGCCCGCCCTGCGCGACGTCGTGCGCGAGGCGCTCGCCGACGGACCGCTCACCCGCGCCGAGCTCGCCGACGCCGTCGCCGCCACCCCGGCCTTCGCGCAGCTCCACGCCTCGATCGCCCGGGGCAACGACACCCTCCTCAAACCGCTCGCCTGGCAGGGCGTGCTGTGCTTCGGACCCGAGCGCGGCGGCCGGGTCACCTTCGCGAGTCTCGAGGCGAACCCCCGCTGGCCGGGCCTGCCCGACCTGGAGGACGCCGGTCCCCGGGCCGTGCGCGCCTACCTGCGCAGCTACGGCCCGGCCACCCCCGAGCGTGTCCACTACTGGATCGGGGAGGGCCTGGGCGCCGGCCGCCGGCGGGTGCGTGACTGGCTCGCCGGGCTCGACGGCGTGACGACCGTGGACGTCGGGGGCGAGGGTGCCGCCGTCCTCGCCGAGGACCTCGAGGACCTGCGCGCGACGGCGCCCACGGACGCCGTCCGTCTCCTCCCGGGCCACGACCAGTGGGTCCTCGGCCCCGGCACCGCGGACGCGCACGTCGTCCCGTCGGCCCGCCGCCCCGCCGTCACCGGTGGCGCCAACCTCGTCCTCGCCGGCGGTGTCGTCACCGGGACGTGGACGATCCGTTCCGACGACGTCACCGTCACCTGGCACGTGGACGCGGGTCCGCCGCCCACGCCACAGCTCCAGGACGAGGTCGCCCGCCTCGCCGAGCTCCTCCAGCGGCCGCTGCGGGCGATCGTCCAGCGTGCCTAGGCGCCGGCGGGCGCGAGCCGGTCGATCAGCTCGCGCACGGCGGCCAGCCGCGGGACGCCCTCGTACCGCGTGACGACGGTGCCGTGGGCGTCGAGGACGACGACGGTCGGCGTCTGGGTGATCGCGAGGCGGGCGGCCAGATCGGTGTCGTGTGCCACGTCGACGTCCACGTGCCGCACGCCGGGCGTCGTCTCCGCCACCCGGGCGAGCAGGCCGCGCGCCGCCCGGCACGGCGCGCAGAAGCCCGAGGAGATCTGGAGCAGGGTCGCCCGCTCACCGAGCGGGCCGGTGAGGCCGAGCGCGTCCGCGGTGAGAGGGGAGGAGGTCACCTTCCCGATTCTACGGAGCCTCCCACCGCCCCGCGCCGCGGCCCGGCGCCCCACGTAGTGTGGTCGAGCACCCGACAGCTGGAGGCCTCCCCGTGAGCCGACGTCCGACCCGCGCCGCGGCCCTCGCCGTGAGCGCGTGCCTGGTCCTTGCCGCCTGCTCCGGCGAGGACGGCCCCGACGACTCCGAGAGCCCCACCGCCGAGCCCAGCCCCGAGCGCGGGGAGGTCCAGCAGCCCGCCGGCACCGCCGTGGTCCTCACCGGCGCCGACGGGGAGCTCGCCCTGGCCGCGAGCCGCACCTTCTTCACCCAGGCACCCGTCGTCGTCCTCGCCGACGACGCCGAGCCGGCCTCCCGTCTGCGCGCGAGCACCGCGGGCCTGGCGCTCGGGGCACCCGTCCTCCTCGACGACGACGCCGCCGCCCTCACCGAGGAGCTCGGCCGCCTGGAGGCGGGCTGGGTGCTCACCGTCGGTGACGCCACGGTGCCGCAGGACGTGGGCGACGCCGTCATCGTCCCCGCGCCGGCCGACGACGCCGCGCTCGCCGAGGACCTCGGCCTGTCCGTCGGCGAGGCCGTGGAGGTGGCCGAGGGCGAGGAGGTGACCGCCGTCGTCGGGCTCGAGCGCGGGGAGCTCACCCCGCTCGCCGCCGCCACGGACGCGGCGGCGGACGACGCCGCCGAGCAGACGACGGACGGCGCGAGCGCGGAGGCGACGGACGACGCGAGCGCGGAGGCGACGACCGAGCCGGCGGACGAGGAGCTGCCGGCGACCGAGCTGCCCGAGCCCGTGACAGGAACCCTGGCCCTCACGACGGGGGCGCCTGCGGAGCTGCTCGCGACGGCGACGGCACGCGCTGCCGGGGCGGACGTCGCCGTCGTCCCCGGCGGTGACCCGCGGGCCACGAGCGAGTCGGTGTCCGCGCTGAGTGAGGCGGGCGCCGAGCACGTCGTCGGCCTCGGGGACGCCTTCGGTGACGACGAGACGCTCGCCTGGCGCGCGGCGACGGCGGCGAGCGGCGTGGAGCTGCCCGGCGGCGGCCAGCTCGTGTTCCCCGGGAAGCGCTACGTCGCGCTGTACGGCAGCCCCGTGACGCCGGCGCTCGGCGTGCTGGGCGAGCAGGGCACCGAGGCGACGATCGCCCGCGCGGAGGAGCACGCCGAGCCGTACGAGGACCTCGTCGACGACACGGTGGTGCCGGCCCTGGAGATCATCGCGACGGTCGCCTCCTCCAGTGCCGGCGACGACGGCAACTACTCCAACGAGTGGCCCGTCGAGGACCTGCGTCCGCTCGTCGAGGCGGCGGGGGAGGCGGGCCAGTACGTCGTCCTGGACCTCCAGCCCGGCCGCTCCTCCTTCCTCGAGCAGGCCCAGCTGTACGCCGAGCTCCTCGAGCTGCCCCACGTGGGCCTCGCGCTGGACCCGGAGTGGAACCTGGGCCCCGACGAGCACCACATGGTGCGCATCGGCTCGGTGACCGCCGAGGAGGTCAACGAGGTGGTCGACTGGCTCGCCGACTTCACCCGGGAACGCAACCTGCCGCAGAAGATGCTCGTCCTGCACCAGTTCCAGGTGCGGATGATCGAGACCGTGCCGGAGGTGGACCTGTCGCGCAGCGAGCTCGCCGTCCTCGTCCACGCCGACGGCCAGGGCGGCCAGGGCGCGAAGCAGGACACCTGGCGCACGCTCCACGAGTACGGCCCGGACATCCAGTGGTGGGGGTGGAAGAACTTCTACGACGAGGACGTCCCGATGCTCACCCCGGAGCAGACCATCTCCCAGGTCGACCCCGTCCCCCACTTCATCACCTACCAGTAGGTCAGGACACCACCCACGGCAGGACCGACAGGACGACGTAGGAGGCCGGGACCATGACGGCCGGCATCAACGTCACCAGGGACCGGCGACGTGGTGCGGGAGCCTCGGGAGCCGGACTGAGCGGCGAGGTGACGAGGTCCTCGTCCCCGTCCTTCGTCAGCTCGCGGTACTCGACCACCGCCAGGGCGACGACGACGACGAACAGCCCGACCGCGGGCGCGGCAGGGGGCAGCGCGAGAAGGGCCGGCAGGTCGAGCCGTCCCGCCAGGGCGGCGCCGCCGCCGAGCAGCATCTCGACCGCGATGAGGGGCATGCCCACCGCCCAGGGGTGGGTGATGATGTGGCGCAGGAGGGCCGGGATCGCGAGCAGCACCCCGATGAACAGCACCGTCGCGCCCACCTGGACGATGTTGTAGGACAGGTCCTCGCCGCGTGCCCACGCGAAGGCGGCCGACGTGCCGACGAGGAGCGCGAGCACCTGCACGCCGGAGACGACGGCCACTCGCCGGACGCCGGCGGCCTGGGCGGGTGACCGGTCCACGTCCAGGCTGCGCGCATAGCCGACCGGGTCGCCGAACGCCTGCGCGGGGCTCTCGCCGGTGTCGGTGCAGTGCGCCTCGACCTCGGCGAGCCGGTCGCCGATCACCGGGCCGGGCACGTCGAGCAGGCGCAGCTCGACGACGAAGTCGTCGCACCACTGCTGGTGCTCCTTGACGAAGGGCCGGTGCCAGACCTCGTTCGTGGTGCTTTCCATGGTGTCTCCTTGAGGTGTCACCGGCTCGCGGCCGGGGTGGGGGACAGGTGGGACTCGACGGTGGCGGCGAAGGTGCGCCACTGGGTGGTGCCCTGCTCCAGGGCCGCGCGCCCGGCGTCGGTGAGGGCGAAGTACTTCCGGCCGGGACCGCCGTCGCCCGCTCGCCACTCGACGGTGACGAGCGCGTTCTTCTCCAGCCGGCCCAGCAGGGGGTAGAGCGTGCCGCCCTTGATGTCGCCGAAGCCCGCCTCGGCGAGCTCGGCGGCGATGGCGTAGCCGTAGGTGGGGCCGCCGGCGAGGGTGCGGAGCACGCAGAGCTCGAGGACTCCGCGGAGCCACTCGCTGCGGTGGGGTGTCACGCTCATGAGTAGATCGTGGCACTAACTAGTCAGGTTGTCTAGGTAGACCCTCTGAGTAGTAGGACGGCGGCAGGCGAGCGGGCGCCCGCCGCGTGCTCAGGCCAGGGGCGTGTGGGCGGGGTCCACACGCTCGCCCTCGGGCACCGGCCCGGGCGGCGTGCCGTCACCGAAGGGCCGTCCGCCGAGCTCCTCGCGGCCGTGCGGGGTGAGCCAGCCGGACAGGTCCGGGCCGACCGGCACGATCTGGGTCGGGTTGAGGTCGGTGTGGACGACGTAGTAGTGCTGCTTGATCTGGACGAAGTCGATCGTGTCGCCGAAGCCGGGTGTCTGGAAGAGGTCGCGGGCGTAGCCCCACAGCGCCGGCATCTCGCTCAGCGTGGTGCGGTTGCACTTGAAGTGCCCGTGGTAGACCGGGTCGAAGCGCACGAGCGTGGTGAACAGGCGCACGTCCGCCTCGGTGATCGTGTCGCCCACGAGGTACCGCTGACCGGTGAGCCGCTCCTCGAGCCAGTCCAGGGCGGTCCACAGCCGGTCGTACGCCTTCTCGTAGGCCTTCTGGGAGCCGGCGAACCCGCAGCGGTACACCCCGTTGTTGACCTCGGTGAAGACGCGCGTGTTGACGGCGTCGATCTCCTCGCGCAGGTGCTCGGGGTAAAGGTCCGGGGCACCCTCGCGGTGGTGCTCGCGCCACTCCGAGGACAGGTCGAGGGTGATCTGGGCGTAGTCGTTGGTCACCACCTGCCCGGTGGGCACGTCGACGAGCGCCGGGACGGTGATCCCGCGGGGGTAGTCGGGGAACCGGGCGAAGTAGGCCTCCTGCAGCCGCTCGATGCCGAGCACCGGGTCCCTACCGCCGGGGTCCAGGTCGAAGGTCCACGAGCGGGCGTCGTGCGTCGGTCCGGGCAGACCGAGCGAGATCGCGCCCTCCAGCCCGAGCAGGCGGCGCACGATGATCGTCCGGTTCGCCCACGGGCACGCCCGCGCGGCGACGAGCCGGTAGCGCCCGGCCTCGACCGGGTAGCCGTCCACGCCGTCGCGGGTGATGCGCGTGGTGATGTAGTTCGTGTCCCGCGTGAACTCCTGCCCGGAGGTCACGTAGCTGCCGGCGGTCGAGTGCGCGTCGTCCATGCCCTCGACCGTATCCCCGTCCGCGACGGGCCGCCCTCTCCGCTCAGGCGTCGCCCCTTCCGTCGCCCTGGGAGGAGTGGAAGGGACGACGCGTCGTCGCGGCGGGCCGCCGGCCCGGGCGCGTCCTCAGAAGCGCTCGCTGCGCTCGTGGACCCCGTGCTCGCTGGAGTACACCTCGGTGCCGGTGATGAGCACGCGCTGGACGCGGGAGAAGACGTCGAGCGGGTCGCCGGACCAGATGACGACGTCGCCGTCCAGGCCCGGGCGCAGCGCCCCCACGCGGTCGTCGAGCCCGAGGATCTCGGCCGGGTTGATCGTCAGCGCCCGCAGCGCGACTCCCCGGTCCAGCCCCTCCTTGACGGCGAGCGACGCCTGGTGGACGAGGAAGTTGATCGGGACGACCGGGTGGTCGGTGGTGATGGCGACCTTGACGCCGGCCTCGGCGAGGCGGGCGAGGTTGGCGATGTCGCGGTCGCGCAGCTCGACCTTCGAGCGGCTGGTGAACATCGGGCCGAAGATCACCGGCACGTCCTTCTCGGCGAGGACGTCCGCCACGCGGGCCCCGTCGGTGCCGTGGTTGACGACGAGCCGGTAGCCGAACTCCTCGGCGAGCCGGATCGCGGTGGCGATGTCGTCGTGGCGGTGGGTGTGCTGGTCCCAGATCAGCTCGCCGTCGAGCACCGCCGCCAGCGTCTCGAGCGTGAGGTCGCGCTCCACCGGCTTGCCCTCGGACAGCGCGTGGTCGCGCTTAGCGGCGTAGTTCTGGGCGCGGACGAACGCGTCGCGGATGACCTTGGCCACGCCCAGGCGCGTGGAGGGCAGGGCCTTCTTGTCCCCGTACACGCGCTTGGGGTTCTCCCCGAGCGCGGACTTCACCGACACCCGCTCGCGGAGGAGCTGCTCGTCGACGGTGCGCCCGCCCCACGTCTTGATCGCGACCGTCTGGCCACCGATCGGGTTGCCCGAGCCCGGCTTGACGACGGCGGAGGTCACCCCGCCGAGGAGGGCGTCGCGAAAGCCCTCCTCCTCGATGTTGATGGCGTCCAGCGCGCGCAGGCCCGCGCCCACCGGGTCGGTCATCTCGTTGACGTCGGCACCGGCCCAGCCCTCGCCCTCCTCGTGGACGCCCATGTGGGCGTGCGACTCGACGAAGCCCGGCAGCACCCACGAGCCGCTCGCGTCGACGACGCGTACCCCCTCGGGGACCTCGACGTCGGCGCCCACGGCGGAGATGACGCCGTCGAGGACGAGGACGGTGCCGTTCTCGATCGGCTCACCGTCCACGGGGACGACGTAGCCGCCGGTGACGGCGACGGAGGCGGCGGACGTGCGGCGGGGCTGGGAAGAGGTCGTCATGTTCCAGTGGTATCACCCGCCGGGGGTGGCAGGCTTGGCAGCGAGGCGGCGTGGTGCCGCCTCGGGAGGAGGCGCGACATGGCCGCACGTGAGACGGGAAGCACGACGTCACAGGGCAGCGCACCCGGAGGCCCGCAGGGGAGCTCGGCGGCGGGCCGGGAGTCGCGCAAGCCGCAGCGGGGCGAGCGCAGCCGGCTGGGGTGGATCGCCATCACCGTCGCGGGGCTGCTCACGGCCTGGCAGGTCGTCTACGCGATCACCGTGGAGAGCGTGGCGAACAGGGACACCTACGAGTCCATCGGGCTCATGCTCGTCCTCGTGCTCGCGGTGGGCTCCCTCGTCCTTGGCATAGTCGCACTCGCCCAGCGAGTCCTCCCGCGCTGGCCGGCTGTCGCCGCGCTCGCCGTCGGGGTCTACGCCTTCATCGTCGCGATCGCCGGCTGGATCGGGCGGCTCATGTACTGAGCCGGCCGGGCTCAGGTCTCGATGTCGTCGCGGGTGCGCGCCCGGACCCGCAGCGCGAGGCCGCCCAGCAGGGCCGAGAGGAGCGAGCCGAGCAGCACGCCGACGCGTGCGTGGCTGCTCTCGACGGAGCCCGGCTCGAAGGCGAGCTGGGCGATGAGCAGGGAGACGGTGAAGCCGACGCCGGCGAGCAGGCTCATCCCCACCATGTCCTTGAGGTTGAGCCCCTTGCCGAGGGCGAGTGGGGTGAGCGTGACGAGCAGGGCGGTGCCGCCCCAGATGCCGAGCAGCTTGCCGAGCGGCAGCCCCAGGGAGATTCCGATGGAGACGGGGTCGGTGACGATGCCGAGCAGGCCGCCGGAGTCGACGACGTTCACGCCGGCGGCGAAGAAGGCGAAGACCGGCAAAACGAAGCCGGCCGAGATCCAGCTGATCCTGTGCTCGAACTGGTGGGACAGGTCCTCGTCCTCGCCCGCCCGGGCGACGGCGGGGACCACCATGCCGAGGAGCACGCCGGCGATCGTCGCGTGAACCCCGGACGCGTGCATGAACGCCCAGGCGACCACGCCCACGGGGATGAGCACCCACCAGGCGGTGATCCGGCGGCGGACGAGCACCGCGAAGACGACGACGGCGAGGAATGCGGCGGCGAGAAGGAGGTAGTTGAGGCCGTCGGCGAAGACGACGGCGATGATGACGATGCCGATGAGGTCGTCGACGACGGCGAGGGTGAGGAGGAAGAGGCGCAGCGCCGCCGGGAAGCCTCGGCCGAAGATGCCGAGGAGCGCGACGGCGAAGGCGATGTCTGTGGCGACCGGCACCGGCCACCCGTCCCAGATCCCCGAGCCGGTGACGGCCTGGACGAGGAGGTAGACGGCCACCGGTCCGGCGACCCCGAAGAACGCCGCGATGACGGGCACGGCCGCCGTGCGCGCGTCGCGCAGGGAGCCGGTGACGAACTCCTGCTTGAGCTCGAGGCCGACGGCGAAGAAGAAGATGGCGAGCAGACCGTCCGAGGCCCAGGCGGCCAGCGTGAGGTCCAGGTGCAGCGCCGCCGGGCCGACGGTGACCTCCGAGAGGGAGACGTACGCGTCCCGCCACGGGGAGTTGGCCCACACGAGGGCGACGAGGGCGCCGACGAGCAGCACCATCCCGGCGAAGGTCTCGTTGCCCAGCTTCTCGCGGTACGCGGCGAACGGGCCGCTGGCGGTGGTGGACGCGCTGGACATGGGGCGTGCCTTTCTCGGGTCGGACGCGGCGGTGGCCGCGAGTCACTCTACGGGCGGGTGTGCCCGGATCGCGCTGTGGCCGGGAGGGCGGGTGCCCTCCCGGCCACAGCGGGGTGCGACGGGGACCGGTGGTGCTACATGAGCCCCATCGTCTGCGGCAGCCACAGGGAGATCTGGGGGACGAAGACGACGACGAACAGCGCCAGCAGGATGGCCAGGAGGAAGGGCCACAGCTTGGTGATGACCGGCTCGATCCGCAGGTTCGCGAGCCGGGCACCGACGAAGAGCACGTTGCCCACCGGCGGTGTGATGACCCCCAGCGACAGGTTCATCACGACCATGGCGCCGAAGTGGACCGGGTCGATGCCGAACTCGGTGACGATCGGCAGGAAGATCGGCACGAAGATGAGGATGGCCGGTGTCGGGTCCATGAAGGTCCCGACGACGATGAGGATGACCATCATGAGGATGAGGACGACGACGCTCGAGTCGGTGAAGCCGAGCACGGCGTCGGAGATGATGTCGGGGATCCGGGCGAAGGACATGACGAACGACAGCGCCGTCGACACGCCGACGAGCAGCATGACGATGGCGGTCGTGCGGCCCGCGTCGAGGAGGATGCCGGGGAGCTCCCGCACCTTGATGGTGCGGTAGAGCGCCGAGAGCAGGAGGCAGTAGACGACGGCGATCGCCGCGGACTCCGTGGCCGTGAACTGACCGCCGAGGATGCCCCCGACGACGATGACGATCATGAGCAGGGAGGGGACCGCGCGCCAGATGATGCGCAGGCCCTGTCGGACGCTCACCCGCTCGGTGGACTTGAGCTTGCCGGGCTGCTTGCGGGCGTAGAGGTAGACGACGACCATGCAGGCGATCGCCCACAGGAGCCCGGGGAACAGGCCGGCCATGAACAGCGCCGCGATCGAGGTGCTCGAGACGAGCGAGTACACGATGAACGTGTTCGACGGCGGGACGAGCATGCCCGAGGGTGCGGACGCGACGTTGACCGCTGCGGCGAAGCGCCGGTCGTAGCCCTCGGTGACCATGCGTCCGTTCATGACGTTCCCGACGGCGGCCGCAGCGGCGACTGCCGCGCCCGACACGGCGCCGAAGAGGGAGTTCGCGACGATGTTCGTCTGGGCCAGCGAGGCGGGCATCCGGCCGGTGAGGACCTTGGCCGCGTCCACGAGCCGGGCGGCGATGCCGCCGTTGTTCATGATGACGCCGGCGAGCACGAACAGCGGGATCGCGAGCAGCGGGAAGGAGTTGATCCCGGTGAACATGCGCTGGGCGGTGACGAGCACGGCCTGCTCCATGCCCAGGAGCGGGATCGCGGCGAGGAAGGTCGCGCTCCCGATGACGATCGCGATCGGCACGGAGAACACGATGCCGACGACGACGCCGAGGAGAAGGATGAGTCCGGCGAGGGTTGCGGGGTCCATCATGCCTCCGTCTTCGGGCCGGCCGGGGAGCTCCCGGGGCTGTCGGGGGTGTCGGCCGACTGGACGAGCAGCGGCTCGCCACCGAGGCGGTCGGCCTGGATCTGCGGGTTGGCGGCCAGGGCCTCCTCGCCCTCGAGCTCGAGGTAGGGGGAGCGCGTCCCCCGGACCAGGCCCTGGACGTAGTACACGGCGTAGAACGCGATGAGCACGCCGGAGATCGGCAGGGCCAGGTACATCTGGCCCAGCGTGAACGGCAGGGCCGAGAGGTTCTGCAGCCAGGCGTTCTCCGCCGCGCGCCAGCCGCCCCAGACGAGCACGACCACGGCGAAGGTGAGGACGATCAGCTGGACGACCACTGCCAGCACCGTCTCGGCGCGCGGCGGGAACTTCCGGGCGACGAACTCGACCGCGATGTGGCCGCGCTCGCCGAAGACGAACGCCGCGGCGAACAGGCCGAGCCACACGAAGGTGAGGCGGGCCCCCTCCTCGGTCCACGTGCTCGGGTCACCCAGGACCTGGCGGCTGAAGACCTGCCAGACCACGATGACGACGAGCAGCGCGAAGAGGACGACGGTGATCCAGTACAGGACCGTGTCGAGGACCTTCTTGGCGCTATCCACGATTCACCTCCAGTTGTGTGTGTGGCTCGGCCGGTTCATCAGCGTGCTGCGGCGCGCGCCGCGTCGAAGAGCGCCTGCTGGGACTCCGTGGTGATGAACTCCGCGGCCAGCGCCTCGAGGGGCTCGGCGAAGGCGGCGTCGTCGACCTCGGAGAACGTGGCGCCGCCGGCCGTGGCGCCGTCGATGGCCTCCTGGGTCGCCTCCGCCCAGAGCTGGGTGTGCTCCTCGTGCGCGGCGGTCCAGCCCTCGTCGAAGGCGGCGCGGTCCTCCTCGGACATGCTCTCGAGGAGGTCGGTGTTGATGATCATGTAGTCCAGGCCCACGAGGTGGTTGGTGTAGCTCCAGTAGGGAGCGACCTCGTAGTGGCGCTGGGTGAAGTAGGAGACCTCGTTGTTCTCGGCCGCGTCGACGACGCCGGACTGCAGACCCGTGTAGAGCTCGCCGTACGCCATCGGGGTGCCGGCGCCGCCGAGGGCCTCGGCCATCGCGATGTGCAGCTCGGACTCCTGGACGCGGAGCTTCTGGCCGGCGAGGTCCGCCGGGGTCTCGATCGGGGCGCTGCTGTACACGGAGCGGGCACCCTGGGTGAAGCCGCCGAGGACGGTGATGTTGTTCGACTCCTCCAGCGAGCTGTAGAGGTCACCGGTGATCTCGGGGTCGTGGATGACGCTCATCTGGTGGTCGACGTCGTCGAAGACGCGGGGGAGGTTGAAGACGACGAAGTCCTCGTTGAGGTTCTCCAGCTGGGTGCCGGAGACGATGGCCATGTCCACCGAGCCGTCGGAGACGAGCTGGAGGGCCTCGGCCTGGGCGCCGAGCGTCTCGTTGGGGAAGACGTCGATGTCCCAGCCGCCCGTGTTCTCCTCGAGGTAGCTCCCGAAGCTGTCGAGCGCGATGTAGGAGGGGTGCTCCTCGGTCTGGTTGAGTGCCAGGCGCATGCTCTGGCCCTCGCCGCCACCGGCGGACTCGCCGCCCTCGTCGCTCCCGCCGCAGGCGGCGAGGAGCAGGGTCGCAGCAGTCGCTCCGGCGATGACCACGGTGTTCTTCCGGTGCCTCATGGCGTGTTCCGTCCTTCGGTCTGAGTGACCTCGTCGTCCGGCGCTGCGCAGTGCAGTGTGGGGGAGGGGTCCAGCCTCTGGGCTGGGCGGCGCTGCCGTGCCTCGTCGTGAGGCGTGCCGGCCGACGGGGGGTCCCGTTCGGGTGGCCTCATTCACTCAGGTCGGGGCCTCGGGCACGCAGCGGTTGCCACCAGTTGCCGTCCGTGACCCCGCCGTGACAGGCCCGCCTCCTCAGTCCGCTGACTCGGCCGACGCAGCCCGTGCCGCGTCGTAGATCGCCCACTGCTCGTCGGTGGTGAGGAAGCGGTCGGCCAGCGGCTCGAGCGCCTCGAAGAAGACCTCGTCGTCGACGTCGTGGAAGGTCGCGCCCCCCGCCTCAGCGGTGGCGACGGCGTCCTGGGTGGCCTGCAGCCACAGCTCGACGTGCTCGGCGCGGGCCAGCTCCCAGCCCTCGTCGAAGACCGCCCTGTCCTCCTCGGTCATCGAGGCGAGCATGTCGGTGTTGATGATCATGTAGTCCAGGCCCACGAGGTGGTTGGTGGAGCTCCAGTGCGGCGCCACCTCGAAGTGCCGTTGCGAGGCGTAGGAGACCTCGTTGTTCTCCGCGGCGTCCACGACGCCGGACTGCAGGCCCGTGTACAGCTCCCCGTAGGCCATCGGGGTGGCGGAGGCGCCCAGTGCCTGCGCCATGGCGACGTTGAGCTCGGACTCCTGCACCCGCAGCTTCTGGCCGGCGAGGTCCGCGGGCGTCTCGACGGGCCCGTAGGTCGTGTAGACACTGCGTGAGCCCTGCGTGAAGCCGCCGAGCACGGTGACGTTGTTCGTCTCCTCCAGCGAGGTGTACAGGTCCCCGACGATGGCGGGGTCGTGGACCACACGCATCTGGTGGTCGATGTCGTCGAAGGTCGTCGGCAGGTTGAGGGCGATGAAGTCCCGGTTGAGGTTCTCCAGCTGCGGGCCGGAGACGATCGCCATCTCCACCGAGCCGTCGGAGACGAGCTGCATCGCCTCGGCCTGGGCGCCGAGGGTCTCGTTGGCGTAGACGTCGATGCTCCAGCGTCCGTCGGTCTGCTCCTCCAGGTGGTCGCCCCAGGCGGTGAGCGCGATGTAGGAGGGGTGGGACTCGGTCTGGTTCAGGGCGAGGTGCAGGACGTCGCCCTCGTTGGTGCCCGGCTCGAGCGAGGGGCTGCAGGCCGCGAGGGCCGTCAGCACCAGGCCGGCGGCGGCAGCGGTGGTGAGTCGTCGGGACATTCCGTGTCTCCCCCTCGGGCACAGGCCCGTTCATCGTCGATTCTCGCCCATCGGCGTCGTTCGTGCGCCCCTCAGGAGGAGGCGATCTGGGCGGCCAGGTGGCCACCGCCGTAGCCGTTGTCGATGTTGACGACGGCGACCCCGGGGGCGCAGGCGTTGAGCATCGACAGCAGCGGTGCGACGCCACCGAAGGCGGCGCCGTAGCCGACGGAGGTCGGCACGGCCACGACCGGTGCGCTCACCAGTCCGGCGACGACGCTCGGCAGGGC
Organism: Georgenia satyanarayanai; assembly: GCF_900116375.1. Classification (GTDB taxonomy): domain Bacteria; phylum Actinomycetota; class Actinomycetes; order Actinomycetales; family Actinomycetaceae; genus Oceanitalea; species Oceanitalea nanhaiensis. The sequence goes on from NZ_UETB01000008.1 coordinate 101,313, forward strand.
GCCGTCCATCCCCGCGGCGACGACGACGACGCGTGCCGAGCGGAGGAGGTCGAGGTGCCCGAGCACCCGGTGCAGGCCGGCCACGCCGACGTCGACGACGAGCTGGGTCCGCCGGCCGAGGTAGCGGGCGGTGAGCTCGGCCTCGCGGGCCACGGGCAGGTCGGAGGTGCCGGCACTGACGACGACGACGAGGCCACCGGTGGGCTCCGGCGCCGCGGCAGGCCAGGCCACCACCCGGGCGACCGGGTCGTGGTGCGCGTCGGACAGTGCGGCGAGGACGGCGGCCGCCTGCTCGGGCGTCGCGCGGGTGAACAGGGTGGGCGTACCGGCCGCCGCGACCTCGGCGGCGATGAGTGCGACCTGCTCGACGCTCTTGGGCTCGCAGAGCACGGCCTCGGGGTAGCCGCGCCGGGCGGCGCGGTCGTGGTCGAGGTGGGCGATGCGGGCCAGCTCGGGGCCCGGCTCCCAACCCTCAGCCACGGACGGAGACCAGCGGCAGGGTGAAGGCCCCGGACTGGATGCCGCGCAGGTCGAGGGCGGCGAAGCGGAAGCCGGCGTCGCGCACGGCGCCGTCCACCTCCTCGCGCCGCTGGACGGCGGTGAGGAGCTCCTCGGGCAGCAGCTCGATCCGGGCGACGTCGCCGTGGTGGCGCACGCGGCAGTCGGTGAAGCCGAGACGGCGCAGGGCTGCCTCCGCGCGGTCCACCTGACGCAGCTTGTCCGGGGTGACCTCCTCGAAGTGCGGGATGCGCGAGGCCAGGCACGGTGCGGCGGGCTTGTCGGCGACCGGCAGGGCGAGGGCCCTGGCCACCTCCCGGACCATCGCCTTGGTCATCCCGGCCTCGGCCATCGGGCGCAGCACGCGGTGGTCGGTCGCGGCGCGTGAGCCGGGGCGGTCGGGCCGCTTGGCGTCGTCGGCGTTCTCGCCGTAGGCGACGGCCGCGAGACCGAGCTCGGCGACGAGCTCGTCGGAGATCCGGGTGAACAGCTCGTCCTTGCAGTGGAAGCAGCGGTCCGGCCCGTTGGCGCGGTAGGCCGCCGACTGCCCCTCGTGGGTCTCGATCTCGACGACGCGCGCCCCGATGACGGCGGCGGTCTCGTGGGCCCGCGCGCGCTCGTCCGTCGCGAGGCTGGGGGAGACACCGAGCACGGCGACGACGTTGCCCGCCCCGAGGGTGCGCACGGCGAGGGCGAGGAGGGTGGCGGAGTCGACCCCGCCGGAGTAGGCCACGCCCAGCGGTGCGTGGCCGGCGAGCATCTCGGCGACCGTTGCCGCGGCCTGCGCCGCCGGCCCGGTCAGGCCCGGTACCGCCGTCGTCGTCGTCATGGAGCTGCTCCTTCGTGCAACGTGGGCTGTCAGTGTGGACAGGCCGGGCAGCGCCGTGGCAACTCGTTGCCACTGGTTGCCCTGTGACCTTACCGTTGGCCGCTATGGACAGCGAGGGAGGCGGCGACACCGGTCGTGCGCCGACGATCTACGACGTCGCGAAGGCGGCCGGGGTGGCGCCGTCGACGGTGTCGCGGGCCCTGGCCCGGCCCGGGCGCGTGAGCGCGGCGACGGCGGAGAAGGTCCGCGCCGCGGCTGCCGCGCTCGGGTACCGGCGCTCGTCGGTGGCCCCCGTGCTCAGCACGGTCAACACGCGGATGCTCGCCATGGTCGTCGCGGACATCGGCAACCCGCTCTTCGTCGACGTCATCCGGGGCGCGTCCGCCGCCGCGGAGGCGGCCGGCTACACGATGTTGCTCTTCGACGCCCAGGAGTCCTACCTCCGGGAGCGGGACGCCGCCTCGACGTTCCTCGGCGCCGTCGACGGGCTCGTCCTCACCAGCCCGCGGCTGTCCGACTCCGGCATCCGAGCCATCGCCAAGCAGCGGCCGGTCATCGTCCTCAACCGCGTCGTCAGCGGGCTGCCGAGCGTGCTCACCGACGGGGCGCGCGGGGTGCGCCGCGCGGCCGAGCACCTCGGGCAGCTCGGGCACCGGGAGATCACCTACGTCGCGGGTCCCGAGGCGTCGTGGGCCGACGGCGTGCGGTGGCGCGGGCTGGAGGAGGCCGGCCTGGAGCTGGAGCTGCGGGTCCGCCGCATCGGTCCCAACTCCCCGACCGTCGAGGGCGGGGCCAAGGCGGCCCGGCGGTGGGCGCAGAACCCGAGCACCGCCGTCGTCGCCTTCAACGACGTCATGGCCGTCGGCTTCGTCCGTGGCCTGCGCGCCCTGGGGGTGTCGGTGCCCTCCGACGTGAGCGTCGTCGGCTTCGACAACAGCCGCACCGGTGCGCTCACCGTCCCCGCGCTCACCTCCGTCGCCTCGCCGCTGTCCCTCCAGGGCGCCACGGCGGTGCGCAACCTCATCGCGATCATCGGTGGGGCACGGTCGAGCGAGCAGCCCGTCGTGCTGCCGGTCAAGCTCGTTGCACGGGACTCCACCGCCCGGGTGGGCAGGGGCCGGCTGATGCGGTCCTGAGGCGTGGCAACTCGTGGACACCACTGCGGGCGGGCGCGGGCCTGCCGCCATACTGGGGGCCGTAGCCTCACAAGCCGCCGACGAAAGGACCAGCACGTGACTGACAACAAGGCGACTGCCTCCGCGCAGATCGGAGTCATCGGACTCGCCGTCATGGGCAGCAACCTCGCCCGCAACCTGGCACGTCACGGCTACACCGTGGCCCTGTACAACCGCACCTTCGCCAAGACCGAGGAGCTCGTCTCGGCCTACGGCGACGAGGGTACCTTCGTCGCGTCGCAGGAGCTGGCGGACTTCGTCGCCAGCCTCGAGCGCCCGCGCAAGATGATCATCATGGTCAAGGCCGGGGGCCCGACCGACGCCGTCATCGAGTCCCTCATCCCGCTCCTGGAGGAGGGGGACATCATCGTGGACGGCGGCAACGCCCACTACGAGGACACCCGCCGCCGGGAGGCCTACCTCCGCGACAAGGGCCTGCACTTCGTCGGCGCCGGCATCTCCGGCGGCGAGGAGGGCGCGCTCAACGGCCCGAGCATCATGCCCGGTGGTCCGGCCGAGTCCTACGTGACCCTCGGCCCGATCCTCGAGGACATCTCCGCCAAGGTCGACGGCGAGCCGTGCTGCACCCACATCGGCCCCGACGGCGCGGGCCACTTCGTCAAGATGGTGCACAACGGCATCGAGTACGCCGACATGCAGTTCATCGCCGAGGCCTACGACATCCTGCGTGCTGCCGGCCTCGAGGCCGGCGAGCTCGCCGAGGTCTTCACCGAGTGGAACACCGGGGACCTGGACTCCTACCTCATCGAGATCACCGCCGAGGTGCTGCGCCACGTCGACGCCGAGACGGGCAAGCCGTTCGTCGACGTCGTCGCCGACGCCGCCGCCCAGAAGGGCACCGGGCAGTGGACCGTGCAGATCGCGCTCCAGCTCGGGGTGCCGGTCAACACGATCGCCGAGTCCGTCTTCGCCCGGTCCACCTCGGGCCACATCGCGCTGCGTGAGGCCTCCCGCGCCGCCCTGCAGGGTCCCGCCCGCGCCGCCGTCGACGCCGCCGACCGCGCCGCGCTCGTGGAGAACGTCCGCCAGGCGCTGTGGGCCTCGAAGGTCGTCGCCTACGCCCAGGGCCTGGACCAGATCCGCACCGCCTCCGAGGAGTTCGGCTGGGACATCGACATCGCGGGCGTGGCGAAGATCTGGCGGGCCGGCTGCATCATCCGGGCGCGCCTCCTCGAGCGGATCCGCTCCGAGTACGCCGCCCACAACCTCACCACCCTGCTCGAGGCGCCCTCCGTGGCCGCCGGGCTCGAGTCGAGCCAGGACGGCTGGCGGGCCGCCGTCGCCCACGCCGTCGCCAATGGTGTGCCGGTGCCCGGGTTCTCCGCGGCGCTCGCGTACTACGACACCGTGCGGGCCGAGCGCCTGCCGGCGTCCCTCGTCCAGGGGCTGCGCGACTTCTTCGGCGCGCACACCTACAACCGCGTCGACCGCCCCGGTGTGTTCCACACCGAGTGGTCCGGCGACCGCAGCGAGAGCGACCAGGGCTAGTCCCTCCCGCCTCCTCACGGCCCCGTCGAGCACCCGCTCGGCGGGGCCGTCGGCGTTCCTCGGCCCGCTGGTCTGGACAGGCGGCAACATCCGGCAACTCCTCGTGAGGTGTCGGGGGCCACAGCCACGATCAGCCATGGCCGACGGGCGCGGGGACGCGCCGTCGCCGGCCGGCTCGCGCAGAGGCGCGACGCCCCGTCGATGACGACATCGTCAACGACGACGTACACATGAGGAGGAAGAATGTCTCGAAGCCCACGTGTGGGGCTGCGGACCGCTGTGGCCGTCGCCGCAGCGGCGCCACTGGCACTGACGCTCACGGTCGGTGCCGGTGCGGCGACCGTCCCGGGCGAGATCGAGCAGCCCGTGCTGGAGATGCGGTCGGACAAGGAGCTCATCGAGGTCGAGGGCTACGAGTTCCGCGACCTCAACGGCACCGGCGAGCTCGACGCCTACGAGGACTGGCGCCTGCCGGTCGAGGACCGGGTCGCCGACCTGGTGGCGCGGATGTCGCTCGAGGAGAAGGCCGGGCTCATGCTCATCGACACGCTCAACGCGGCGTGCATCGACGGCGTGCGCGGCGCTGTGCCGGAGTCCGCGGACAACTTCATCAACTCCCAGCACATGCACCGCTTCGTCTTCCGCAACACGGTGACCGGTCCGGAGGACGCGGAGTGCGGCGAGTCCGGTGGTGGCTTCCGCGCCTCGACCTCCGTGACACCGGGCGAGGCCGCGAGCTTCACCAACGCGGTGCAGGAGATGAGCGAGGCCACGCGTCTGGGCATCCCGGCACTCTTCAAGTCCAACGCCCGCAACCACATCGACCCCGACGCCCGCGCGGGCATCAACGAGTCGGCCGGTGCGTTCAGTGCCTTCCCCAAGGAGGCCGGGATCGCGGCCGCCGCGCTGGGCGAGGAGTCGCTCGCGACGGGTGAGGCACCGACGACGGGCGACATGTCCGTCGTCGAGGACTTCGCCGGTGTCATGGGCGAGGAGTGGGCCTCCATCGGCCTGCGCGGCATGTACGGCTACATGGCCGACCTGTCCACCGAGCCGCGCTGGTACCGCACCCACGAGACCTTCACCGAGGACGCCGAGCACGCCGCGGCGATCATGGAGACGCTCGTGCAGACCCTCCAGGGCCCGGTGCCCGAGGACGGCAGCACCCACGGGCTCGCCCTCACGCCGGAGACCCGGGTGGCCCTCACCCTCAAGCACTTCCCGGGCGGTGGCCCGCAGGAGCTGGGCCTGGACCCCCACTACTCCTTCGGCAAGGCGCAGGTCTACCCCGGCGGCTTCTTCGAGGAGCACATGCTGCCCTTCGAGGCCGCGATCGACGCCGGCGTCTCCTCGATCATGCCGTACTACGGCGTGCCCGTGGACGTGCCGGAGGTCGGTGGCGAGGGCGACTACCCGCTCACCGGCTTCGCGTTCTCCGACTCGATCGTCAACGGCCTGCTGCGCGAGCAGCTCGGCTTCACCGGATACGTCAACTCCGACACCGGCATCATCAACGACCGTGCCTGGGGCCTGGAGGACGCGACCGTGCCGCAGCGCGTCGCCGCCGCGATCAACGGTGGCACCGACACCCTGTCCGGCTTCAACGACGTCCAGACGATCATCGACCTCGTCGAGCCGGCCGAGGGTGAGCCGCTCGTCTCTGAGGAGCGCGTGGACCTCGCCGCCGAGCGTCTGCTCGAGCCGATGTTCATGATGGGCCTCTTCGAGAACCCCTACGTCGACCCCGCCGTCGCCGACGCGACGATCGGTGCGGAGGCCAACCGCGAGGTGGGCCTGGACCTGCAGCGCAAGTCCCTCGTGCTCCTGGAGAACGAGGAGACCGAGGAGGGTCCGGTGCTGCCGCTCCAGGAGGACTCCGACGTCTACATCCTCGGTGACTTCACCGAGGAGACCGTGGCCGGGTACGGCTTCGACGTCACCGACGGGAACGTCGAGGAGGGCGAGGAGCGCCCGAGCGCCGAGGACAGCGACTACGTCCTCATCTCGATGACGGCGCGAACCAACGCCGGCGACTACGTGAGCAACAGCCCCGAGTCCGGGCTCGACCCCGAGAACGGCGTCAACCCGAGTGTCATCGACGGCGTCCCCGGTCTCGACGGGGAGAGCCTGTGGGGCGCGGCGGACGCCTGCGTCACGCAGGGAGCCGAGAGCTGCACGGACAGCGGCCTGCGCTTCGGCGGCTCCTACCCGTGGGAGTCGAGCATCCTCGACTTCACCGGCATGGAGGCGGCCGAGTCGTGGGAGGTCGTGCCCTCGCTGGACACCATCCAGCAGGTCATGGCCGAGGTCGACGACCCGAGCAAGGTCATCCTCCACGTCTACTTCCGCCAGCCCTACGTCCTGGACGAGGAGAGCGGCCTGCGCGACGCCGGCGCCATCCTCGCCGGCTTCGGCATGAGCGACACCGCGCTCATGGACGTCCTCACCGGTGACTACGCGCCGCAGGGCAGGATGCCCTTCGCGCTCGCCGGCACCCGCGAGGCCATCCTCCAGCAGGAGAGCGACACCCCCGGCTACGAGGAGACCGACGACGGTGCCCTGTACCCCTTCGGGTACGGCCTCACCTACGCCGCGGACGTCGAGGAGCCCACGACGCCCGAGCCCGAGCCGACGACGCCGGTCCCCGAGCCGACGACACCGGACGACGACGGCACCACCCCGCCGGTGACCGACGGCGACGACACCGACGACACCCCGTCGCCCGCCGCCGGTGCGGACGACACGGCCGACGGTGACCTCGCCCGGACCGGTGCGCCGGTCACGGTGCTCGCACTCGTCGCGGTGACCGTCCTGCTGCTCGGCACGGCCCTGGTCCTCCAGCGTCGCTTCGGTGGCGCCCGAGGCTGACCCCCAGCCACGCGCCGAGCCGCACGTGCGCCGAGAGCCGGATCCCTCGCCGGAGGGGTCCGGCTCTCGGTCTTCCCATCACTGCTCCCCGGGTTGGCAGGGCGCCCCGACGCCGCGGCCCCCCGTGACGGTGAACGTCACCCGGTTCGGCGCCGTCGGCGACGGCACGACCGACGACGTCGCCGCCTTCAACGACGCGGTCCGCACCGTCGGCGAGCAGGGCGGCGGCGTCGTCCTCGTCCCCGCGGGGACCTACCACCTCAGCGGGCCGGTGTGGATGCACTGGTCGAACGTCGTGCTCCGCGGCGCGAGCCGCAGCAGCACGGTGCTGCACTTCTCGCGCCCCCTCAAGGACGGCTACCGGGTCACCGCCCGCGCCGTCCGCGACCTCGACGAGGCCCAGCGCCGCCACCGGAGCTGACCGAGTAACAACTCAGCGCTCGGCGAGAGGGGTAGTCGGACGCCCCCGCCCCTCCCGCCGAGCGCTGAGTTGTTCCCGGTCAGGCGTCGTGCAGCTCGGTGTCGCGGTTCTCGAGCTTGTCCCGCGTGGACCACAGGCCGGCGGACGGGGTGGAGATGTAGAAGACCCGCTCGCCGTCGGGCATGGTGTTCCAGCCGTCCCTCATGACGGCCGGGTCGTAGCGGCGCAGGGCCTCCTCGACGTCCATGTACTGGTAGCCGACGGACTCGATCTCCTCCTTGCTCAGCTGGCCGGGCGCGTAGGTGATCGTGAAGCGGCCCTCGCTGGAGCCGTGGACGAGGTGCGCGGTGCCGTGCGGGATGTCCTGCATGTCGGCCTGTGTCCGGTACAGGTCGATGACCTCGGCCTGGGACAGGTAGCCGTAGGTGCGGATGAGCTCGTCGACCTCCGGCTGCTCACCGAAGCGCTCGACACCGGGGGCGATGACGAGGAGCTCGCCGCCGTCGGCGATCGCCATGCGGGTGCGGTAGACCGCCTTGTTGGCCACCCACGTCGCGCGGAACTCGTCGGCCTGCATGACGGCGACGATCTTGTCGGCCGGCTCGTCGAAGAGGGTGAAGTTCTGCTCGCGGGAGGCGCGGGCGGCGTCGTAGTAGGTCTCGACGTCGTCACCGACGTAGACGCCGGTGTGGGCGAGGTTGCCGTCGTCGTCGTAGTCCATGACGACCTGGAGGTAGACGTCGGGCAGGTGGCCGAGGAAGTGCTCCTCGGCGTAGTTGAAGCAGGCGCGCACCGGGGTGAGGAGGTTGCCGAGGTTGTTCTCGATGCCGTAGACGGCCGAGGCCATGTGCGAGGCGCCGAGCAGGCGCTTGCCACCGAGCCCGATGAAGTAGTTCTTGTTGTGGTTGGCGAAGCCGAGGACCTCGTGGGGCACGACGTGGCCGACGTTGACGATGAGGTCCCACTGCTCGGTGACGAGCATGGTGTTGAGGTCGACCGGCATCTCCCAGTCGACGGCGCCGCCGGTCTTCTCCCGCACGAGCTCCGCGGGCACCGTGCCGACGTTCGTCACGCCGTTCTTCCAGTCGTGGGCGTGGATGCGCTCCTCGGGGATGGAGCCGAACATCCACTCGTTGTCCGCGCGGGTGTGCGGGACGTGCTGCCCGAGCGTGGGGATGACGTGCACCTCGGTGCCCGCGGCGTCCAGCCGGTGGTAGAGGTACTCGGTCATCCAGCCGGTGCCGGAGTGGGCCCGGGTGAGGTCCGGGGGCAGGAGCAGGACCCGGCGGTACTCGGCGATGCCGAGCCGTTCCTTCGCCTCGTCGAGCAGCCGGTCGCACATTGCCTCGATCTGGGGCCGGGAGATGAACCGGGCCTCCTCCTTGAACCACGTCATGGCTCGACGGTAGCCCTGCTGCGGGTCGGTGGTCGGCTGGGAGGGCGTGGAACTGGCGGTGTGGTGGCAACCGCTGGCAACCTGGTGGCAAGCACTGGCAACTTCATTGCCGACCGTGGGGGGTGTCGCGACGATGGGCGCCATGAGCGCTACGCAGGCGTCCCTCGACGTCCACCCCGACCGCCTCCTCCCGACGCAGCCGGAGGTGCGGGACGTGGCTCGCCGGCTCTACGCCGCGACGAAGGACCTCCCGATCATCTCGCCCCACAGTCACGTGCCCCCGCAGTGGCTCGTGGACAACAAGCCCTTCGCGGACCCTGCCTCGCTGCTCCTCACCCCCGACCACTACGTGCTGCGCATGCTCCACGCGGGCGGCGCCGAGCTCAGCGACCTCGGTCGCGGGCCCGACGGGCCGGTCGAGCTGGACGAGGCCGCCGCCCGCAAGGCGTGGCGGATCCTGTGCGAGAACTACCACCTCTTCCGCGGCACGCCCGTCAAGTACTGGTTCGACACGACCTTCGTCGAGGTCTTCGGCATCACCCAGGTGCCCAGCGCCGAGACCGCCGACGCGATCTACGACCAGGTCGCCGAGGCGCTCACCCGGCCCGAGTTCCTCCCGCGCGCGCTCTTCGAGCGATTCGGCATCTCGGTCCTCGCCACCACCGACGACCCGCTGGACGACCTCGCCCCGCACCGGGCGCTCGCCGAGGACCCCACCTTCTCCGGACGCGTCATCCCGACCTTCCGGCCCGACCGCTTCCTCGAGCTCGCCCGCCCGGGCTGGGCCGACCTCGCCCGCGAGCTCGGTGAGGTGGCCGGCGTCGACACCGGGGACTACGCGGGCTACATCGCCGCCCTCGAGAACCGGCGCCGCTACTTCAAGGAGCACGGCGCGGTCTCCTCCGACCACTCCCACCTCGACGCCGGCACCCAGCCGCTCGACCTGGCGGAGGCCGAGCGGATCTACGCCGCCGCCCTGCGCGGGGAGGTCACCGTCGAGGAGGGGCGCGCCTTCCACCGCCACATGATGAGCGAGACGGCCCGGATGGCGACGCAGGACGGCCTGGTCATGACGCTCCACCCCGCGGTCTACCGCAACCACGACACGGACAACCTCGAGCGCTACGGCGCCGACGCCGGCTCGGACATCCCAGTCACGGTCGAGTTCACCAAGGCGCTGCAGCCGCTGCTCGCCCGCTACGGCAACCACCCGAACCTCACCCTCGTCGTCTTCACCATCGACGAGACGGTCTACTCCCGCGAGCTGGCCCCCATGGCGGGCTTCTACCGCTCGATGCACGTGGGCGTGCCGTGGTGGTTCATCGACGCGCCCGAGGCGATCCGCCGCTTCCGCGGTGCCGTCACGGAGACTGCCGGCTTCTACCGGACCTCCGGCTTCATCGACGACACCCGGGCGTTCCTGTCCATCCCCACGCGCCACGACATGTCCCGCCGCCTGGACGCCGCGTACCTCGCCGAGCTGGTCGCGCAGCACCGGCTCACCGAGGATGAGGCTCTGGCCACCGCCAACGACCTCGTCACCACGATCCCGAAGAAGGTGTTCAAGCTGTGAGCGAGCGACTCAGCCGCCGGCCCGACGAGGTGGCGCCACCCGTCCGGATCGCCCACATCGGTCTGGGCAACTTCTTCCGCGCCCACCAGGCCTGGTACACGATGCACGCGGCCGACGGCGCCGGCTGGGGCATCGCCGCGTTCACCGGACGCCGCCCGGAGGCCGCCCGCGCCCTGGCCCCCCAGGACGGGCTCTACACGCTCGTCGTGCGCGGCCCGGAGGGGGACGAGCTGGAGGTCGTCACCTCGGTCAGCGCCGTCCACGCCGCCGCCGACCACGCCGCCTGGCTCGAGTACCTGCGCGACCCGGCCGTCGCCGTCGTCACGACCACCGTCACCGAGGCGGGCTACCTGCGCGGCCCCGACGGCGGGCTGGACGTCGACGACGCCGACGTCCTCGCCGATGTCCAGACCCTGCGCCGCGACCCGGTCGCGCCGGTCGCGACCGTTCCCGGCAAGATCGTCGCCGGGCTCATCGCCCGCCAGGCGGCCGACGGTGGGGCCATCACGGTCCTTCCGTGCGACAACCTGCCCGGCAACGGCGAGGTCGTCGGCCGCGTCGTGCGGGACCTCGGCGCCCTCATCGACCCGGACCTCCTGCCGTGGATCGACGAGAACGTCGACTTCGCCAGCTCGATGGTCGACCGCATCACCCCGGCCGTCGGCCCGGAGACGGCCGAGCTCGTCGAGCGTGAGCTCGGTGTCACCGACGCCGCGCCCGTCGCCACGGAGCCCTTCAGCGAGTGGGTCGTCGCCGGGCGCTTCCCCGCCGGCCGTCCGCAGTGGGAGACTGCCGGCGTGATGCTGGTCGACGACGTCGAGCCCTACGAACGCCGCAAGCTTCTCCTCCTCAACGGCGCGCACTCCCTCATGGCCTACGCCGGGCCGGTCCTCGGCCACGAGACCGTGGACCAGGCCTTCGCCGACGAGCAGGTCCGCACCTGGGTCGAGCGTCTGTGGGACGACGCGGAGGCCGGCCTCGACGTCCCGGCCGAGGACGTCGCCGCCTACCGTGAGGCGCTGCGCGAGCGGTTCTCCAACCCCCGGATGCGCGACGTCCTCGGCCGCATCGCCGCCGACGGCTCCCAGAAGCTGCCGGTGCGGCACGTCCCGGTGCTGCGGGCCGAGCGCGGCGCCGGCCGGCTGCCGCAGGGCGCCGTCGTCGCCGTCGCCGCCTGGGTCGCGCACCTGCGCGGTGCGGGCGTGCCGGTCAGCGACGTCGCCGCCGAGCGGTGGCAACGGCTGGCGGCCGGTGACGACGAGCAGGCCGTGCGCAGCGTCCTCGGTGAGCTCGCCCCCGACCTCGCCGACGACGCCGAGCTGCGCGCCGCCGTCGTCGACCAGGTTCGTTCCTTCGAGTCCGGCACGGAGCGCTGAGCATGGGTGTCGTCATCGGGATCGACGTCGGCACGACGACCGCCAAGGTCATCGCCGTCGACACCGCCTCGGACTGGCGGGTGGCTGCCTTCCGCGAGTACCGGCTCGCCGAGCCGCAGCCGCGCTGGCAGGTGCAGGGGCCGCGGATGGTGCTCGACGCCGTCGACGGTGCGCTGGCCGAGGTCGTCGCCGCCTCCGCCGGACGCGCCATCGACGTCATCGGCGTCGGTTCGGCGATGCACGGGCTCATCGGGCTCGACGAGGACCTGCACCCGATCACCGACATCATCACGTGGGCCGACACCCGCGCCCACGCCGAGGCCGCCGAGCTGCGCGCCGCCGGCCGGGCCCGGGAGCTGCTCCACCTGTCCGGCACGCCGGTCCACCCGATGAGCCCACTCGTCAAGCTCATGTGGTTCGCCCGCCACGACATCGCCACGGCCGCCCGTGCCCACCGCTGGATCGGTCTCAAGGACCTCGTCCTGCTGCACCTCACCGGCCGGCTCGTCACCGAGCTGTCGACGGCCTCCGCCTCCGGGCTGCTCGACCTGTCCACCCGCACGTGGGCCGACTCCTCGCTGGCGCTGGCCGGGGTGCGTCGTGAGCAGCTGCCCGAGGTGCTCCCGACGACGGCGATCCTCGAGCTGTCCCGCGAGGCGGGCGGCCGCGTGGGTCTCCCGGCGGGCATCCCGGTCAACACGGGCGCGACCGACGGGCCGCTGGGCAACCTCGGCACCGGCGCGATCGAGCTCGGGATCGCGGGGCTGTCGATGGGCACGAGCGGCGCGGTGCGCACCGTCGTCGACGAGCCCAAGCTCGACGAGGGCGGGCGCCTGTTCTGCTACGCGCTGACGGACGATGCCTGGGTGCTCGGCGCGGCGATCAGCAACGGGGGAGTCGTGGCCCGCTGGGCGGGTGACGTCTTCGCCCCGGACGTGCCGGCCGGGCCGCTGCGCGACGTCCAGATCATGGCGATGGCCGGCGGCGTGCCGGCCGGCAGCGAGGGCCTCATCATGCTGCCCTACCTCCTCGGTGAGCGGGCGCCGCTGTGGGACCCCGAGCTCACCGGCTCCTTCCTCGGGGTGCGGCACGGCCACGGCCGTGGTCACTTCATCCGTGCCGCGATCGAGGGTGTCGCGCTGCAGATGTCCAGCCTGGTCGACGTCCTCGACACCGTCACGCCGGTCACCGAGGTGCGGTGCACCGGCGGCGTCTTCCGCGCCGACCTGTGGCGCCAGGTGATGGCGGCGACGATCGGTCGTCCGCTCGTCCCCACGGACGACGCCGAGGGCTCGGCGCTCGGCTCGGCGATCCTCGCGCTGTACGCCACCGAGCAGGTCGGCTCGCTCGCCGCGGGCCTCGAGCTGCTCAGCCCGGCCGGCGAGGTCGCCGACCCGATCGGTGTCTCCGAGGCCGACCGCGCGACCTACTCCGGCCTGCGAGCCCGAGCCGCGCACCTCCTCGGTGCCTACGACGAGCTCCAGTCCTACCTGGAGACCCTGGAGACCCAACCCCGCCTCTGACGCTCCCCCCTCAACGTCGCAGGTGGTGAGTCGACCGACGGGTGTCGCACCCGACGCGTCGGCCAGCTCACCAGCTGCGCAGCTCGGGGGAGGGGATCAGGAGGGGAGGGGCCAGGTGTGGACCGGGTCGCCGAGGTTCATGTGGCGGACGTAGTCGGCGAGCATGAGGTGCAGGGCGTCGCGGCGGTCCTTCCCGCGCGCCTCGTGGGCCTTGACGGCGGCGACCTGCCACGTGGCACCGTTGCGGCGCAGCCGCGCACGCGCCTCGATGATGTCGAGGTAGCGTCCCGCGACCGAGGCGTCGACGCCGAGCCGCTCCAGGCCGCTGGCCGCCAGCGGCAGGAGCGTCCCGAGGACGAGCTCGGCGCCGTCCACCTCACCGAGGCCCGGCCAGTACAGCCGCGCGTCGATGCCGTGCCGGGCGGCGGTGAGGAAGTTCTCCCGCGCGGCGTCGAAGGACATCCGTGACCACAGGGGCCGCTCGTCGGTGACGAGCTCGACGACCATCCCGTAGAAGAAGGCCGCGTTGGCGAGCGTGTCGACGACGCTCGGCCCGGCGGGCAGCACCCGGTTCTCCACCCGCAGGTGCGGGCGTCCGTCCTGGACGTCGTAGATCGGGCGGTTCCACCGGTAGACCGTGCCGTTGTGCAGCCGCAGCTCGCCCAGCGTCGGCGTGCCCCCGGCCGCGAGGACCGCCGCCGGGTCCTCGTCGCTGCTCACCGGCAGCAGGGCCGGGAAGTAGCGGACGTTCTCCTCGAAGAGGTCGAAGATCGAGGTGATCCACCGGTCGCCGAAGAAGACCCGCGGGCGCACGCCCTGGTTGCGCAGCTCGACCGAGCGGGTGTCGGTCGCCTGGAGGAAGGTCTCCACGCGCGTCTCGGCCTGGAGGTGGTGGCCGAAGAGGAAGGGGGAGTTGGCGCCCATGACGAGCTGGGGACCGGCGAGCAGCTGTGAGGCGTTCCAGTACGCGGAGTAGCGCCGCGGGGTGACCTGCAGGTGGAGCTGCGTGGAGGTGCACGCGGCCTCGGCGATGATCGAGTCCATCGTGAGCGACAGCGGCTCCGGCCCGCCGATGCGCAGCGTGATGTCCTCGCGCCGCGAGTTCATGATGGCCTCGTCCAGCGCCACGTACCGGTCACTGTCGCTGAACCAGCTACGGCCGGCGGGCGGCGCCGGCAGCGTCGGCAGGATGCCCGCCATGACGAGCTCGGCGCCGACGTCCCCGGCGCGGTCCCGTGCACGGTTGAGGTTGCGCCGCAGCGCCGCCTCGAGCTGGACCAGGGACTGTCCGTCGATGCGCCGCGGCTCGACGTTGAGCTCGATGGTGAACCTGCCCAGCTCAGTCTGGTAGAGCGGGTCGGCGATGCGCTCGAGCACCTCGGCGTTGCGGTGGAAGGGCCGCATGTCCGGGCCGGCGAGGCCGAGCTCGATCTCCAGACCCGTGCGCCACTCGTCCTCGACGAAGACACCGGCGTCGAGCATCGCCTCGAGCGTGTCCAGGCACCGGCGGATCTTCGCCCGGTACTTCGCATGGTCCGCCCGGGTGAAGGTCGTCCCCGAGATGTCCTCACCCACGGCCGCTCCTCGTCTTGACGTCGCACGAGAGCGAACCACATGACGGGCCGCTCGGCACGCGGTCCGGGCTGAGCGACAATGGTGGGGATGGACGACGACGAGCAGAGCGAGGCGCCGCGGCGACGCTGGCCGTGGTGGCACCGCCAGACGACGACGACGCGGCGCGTCATCCGCACGGCCCTGCTGCTCGTCGTCACGGTGCTGGTCTCCGGTGTCGTGGGCGTCCTCACCGCGTCGACCGACTCCTCCCTCGGCCCGCACGTGGCCCACTACGAGATCACCGCGCAGCACGAGGTCGTCGTCGACCTCGGGCCCCTCGGTACGGTCCTCGTCGACTCCCCGATGCCGTGGCCGCTGGGTGTGGAGGTCGTGGTCCAGGAGATCCCCGCCGAGCTGACCGCCGTGTCGGCCGACCCGGTCACCGGCCTGGCCGGTGACGTCGCCGCCTACGCCCAGGCCGTGTCCCACCCCGACGCCGTCATCGCCGACGCCGTCGCCGCCCTGGTCCGTGACGCGCTGGGCCGCGCGGCGATCGTGGCCGGCTTCATCCTCCTCGTCGTCGCCGGGGCGCGGTTCGCCTCGCGCGGCCTGCTGCGCCGCGAGGTCGCCCACGCGGCGCGCCGGCCCGGGGTGGTGCCGCTCGCTGCGGTCGTCGCCGTCACGCTCGTGGCGGTGCCCACGGCCATCACCCTGCGCGACCGTCCCGCGCCGGGCCGGACCATCAGCGCGCTGGCCGGCACGCCGCTGGAGGACCTGCGGATGACCGGCCGGATGGCTGAGCTCATCGACACCTACGGGGGCTACCTCGTGGAGGCCTACGAGGAGAACGAGGCGTTCTACGCCTCGGTCACCGAGAACCTCGAGGCGGCCTACGCCCAGAACCGTGCTCCCGTCCGCCCGCCCGGCATCCCCATCGTCAGCCCCGCGCCCACCGACACCGCCACGGACGACGGGGTGACCGACGAGACCACCGACCCCGACGACGCCGCCACGGGCGACGACGCCGCCACCGACGGCGCCGACGCCGCCACGGGCGACGACGCCGCCACCGACGGCGCCGACGCCGCCACGGGCGACGACGCCGCCACGCCCGACGGCGCCGCCACCGACGGCGACGACCTTCCGCCCGTCCCGGGCGTCACGAGCGACGCCGTGACCGGCGAGGGGGCGTTCCCCGCCACGGAGCCGGCGACCGAGCCGCCGGCGCGGTTGGAGCCGGTGACCTTCCTCCTCGTCAGCGACCTCCACTGCAACGTCGGCATGGCCTCCGTCATCGCCACCGCCGCGCGCCTGAGCGGGGCGAGCGCGCTCCTCGACGCGGGTGACACGGTGATGAGCGGCACGACGGTGGAGTCCTACTGCGTCAACGCCTTCGCGGGGGAGGTCCCCGACGACCTCCCGATGATCGTGTCCACGGGCAACCACGACTCCGTCACCACCGCGGAGCAGATGCGCGACGCCGGGTACGTCGTCCTCGGCGGGGAGGCCGTCGAGGTCGAGGGCGTGCGCATCCTCGGGGACACCGACCCCACGCTCACCGCCGTCGGCGAGGGCACCAAGCCCGAGCGCGACGAGACCGTCCCGGAGATGGGCGAGCGGCTCGCCGAGGAGGCCTGCTCCGCCGACCGGGCCGACATCCTCCTCGTCCACAACCCCCGCGCCGCGCTGCCGACCCTCGAGCAGGGCTGCGCGCCGCTCGCACTGTCGGGGCACTGGCACCGCCGCGAGGGCCCCGAGATCCACGGGGCCGGTACCCGCTACGTCAGCGCGAGCACTGCCGGCGCCTCCGGCGGCGCGACGGTCGGGCCGCTCAACGGGCCGGCGGAGATGACGGTGCTGCGGGTCGACGCCGCCAGCGGCCGTCCGCTCGACTACCGGATCGTCACGGTCGGGACCGACGCGACCGTCGACGTGGGGCGCTGGTACCGGTTCCCGGACCCTGCTGCCTCAGCCCCGACGAGCGGCGATACTGGGACCTCCGGGTCCACCGAGGAGCCCACCGACGCGGAGTCCTCCGCGGGAACGGAGCGCAGATGAGCCAGCAGCAGCGGGCCGAGGACGCCACCGCGGACGAGGACGTCCTCACGGACGAGGAGCTGCTCGCCGAGGAGGAGGCGCTCGCGGCGCTCGACCCCGCGCGCCCCACCGAGCACCAGCTCGCCGGCGGCGCCCCCCGGGGCCTGGGCTGGCTCCTCACCATCGGTGGCGCGCTCGGGACGTGGGCCTCGGTCATGCTCATCCTGTCCACGCAGAAGCTGCTGCGCGACCCCGACGCCGCGCTCGGCTGCGACATCAACCCGCTCATCGGCTGTGGCAAGTTCGTCCTGTCGTGGCAGGCCTCGGTGCTCGGCCCGCCCAACGCCGTCCTCGGGACGATCGGTTTCGCGATCGTCACCGCGACCGGTGTCGCCCTCCTCGGCGGTGGCCGCCTCCCACGCGTCTACTGGGTGCTGCTCATGGCCGGCTCCGTGCTCGCCGCCGTGTGGATCACGTGGTTCCAGTACCAGGCCTTCACCAACCTGCGCGGCCTGTGCCCCTACTGCCTCGTCGTGTGGGCGGTGACGATCCCGATCGTCGTCAACGTCTGGGCCCGCGGCCTCCAGGGCCGGCACCTTCCCGCCCCCGAGGGCCTGCGGCGCTTCCTCGTCCAGGACCGCGCCCTGGTCATCACGGTCTGGTACGCCGTCGTCCTCCTCCTCATCGGCGTCGTCTTCTGGGACCAGTGGATGCTGATCCTGTGAGCCAGCTGCCCACCTCGAACGTCACCCAGGACTACCTCAAGGCGATCTACGCCGCGGTGGAGTGGGGCGGTCCGGCCACGAGCGTGAGCGCCCTGGCCACCCGGATGGGCGTCTCGGCGTCCACCGCCTCGGAGACCGTCCGGCGCCTGGCGGACGAGGGGCTGGTCCACCACGAGCGCTACGGCGGCATCTCCCTCACCGGCAGCGGCCGGCAGGCGGCCCTGGCGATGGTGCGCCGCCACCGGCTCATCGAGACCCTCCTCGTCGAGCACCTCGGCTACGGGTGGGACGAGGTCCACGACGAGGCCGAGATCCTCGAGCACGCCGTCTCCGACCTCCTCGTCGAGCGCATCGACCGGCTCCTCGGCCACCCGGTCCGCGACCCGCACGGGGACCCCATCCCCACGGTCGGCGGGGAGGTCACCCTCCCGCCCACCCGCCCGCTGGCGCAGACCCCCGCGGGAGAGGGCGGTCGCGTCGTGCGGATCTCCGACGCCGAGCCGCAGGTGCTGCGCCACCTCGCCGACGTCGGGGTGCACCTGGACGCGCACGTCGCCGTCGTCGAGGCCCGGCCCTACGTCGGCACGACGCTGTTCACCGTCACCCCGCCCGGGGAGTCCGCGGGGGAGGCCGTCGAGCTCGGCGACCCCGCCGTCGCCGCGGTATGGGTCACCGCCTGAGCCCTCACAGGTGGCGCTGGGCGGTGCGCAGCTTGTGCGCCAGGTGCTGCAGGGTGCGCAGCTCGTCCTCGTCGAGCGCGCCGCCGACGTAGCGGCGGATCGAGCGCACGTGGTGGCGGCCGATCTCCCGCTGCAGCCGCACGCCCTCGTCGGTGAGGGCGACGACAACGCCGCGGGCGTCGCCCGGGGCCGCGCGCCGCTCGACGAGCCCGCGGGCGCCGAGGCGGTCGACCATGCGGCTGAGACTGGGCTGGGACAGGAGGATGAGCGCGGTGAGGTCGCGCATCCGCATCGCCCGGCCCTCACCGAGGCTGAGCTGGAAGAGGACGTCGTACTCGCGAGAGGTGAGCGGGGCGAAGTCGTCACCGGCCTCGAAGCGCCGCATGAGCGTCACCTGGGCCCGGAAGAGCTCCTCCCACGCCTCGGCGGCCGTCCGCGTGGAGACACCCTGATGGTCCTGCTCCGGCACGTCGCTCCTCTCGTCCCGCCGATCGTAGTGGTCGATACCCTGGCGCCATGAGCACCGTCTTCAGCAAGATCATCGCCGGGGAGATCCCCGGACGCTTCGTCTGGGCCGACGACGAGTGCGTCGCCTTCGCCACGATCGCCCCCGTCACCGACGGCCACGTCCTCGTCGTCCCACGTGAGGAGGTGGATCAGCTGACCGACGCGCCCGACGACCTCGTCGCCCACCTCGCCGTCGTCGCCGGCACGGTGGGGCGTGCGCAGCGCGCGGCGTGGGACGCGCCACGCGCCGCCGTCATGGTGGCCGGCTTCGAGGTACCCCACCTGCACGTGCACGTCCTGCCGGCGTGGGACGAGACCGCCCTGCGCCTGGACCGGGCACGCACCGACGTCCCGGCCGAGGAGCTCGACGCCGCCGCCGAGCGGCTGCGCGAGGCGCTGCGCGAGGCCGGCCACGGCACCCACGTGCCGCGCTCGCTCAGCTCCCCGCAGCTCTGAGGCGGCGGGCTCAGCCGAGCAGCGCGCGGATGTCGTCGGCGCTCAGCGGGGCCGCGGCGGTGCTGGTCCCCTCGGCGAGGACGCGACCGGCGAGCTCACGCTTGCGCTCGGCCAGGGCCATGACCTTCTCCTCGATCGTCCCCTCGGCGACCATCCGGTAGACCATGACGGTGCGGTCCTGCCCGATGCGGTGGGTGCGGTCGATCGCCTGCTCCTCCACCGCGGGGTTCCACCAGGGGTCGAGCATGAAGCAGTAGTCCGCCTCGGTGAGGTTGAGCCCCACCCCGCCGGCCTTGAGGCTGATGAGGAAGACCGGCGCCTGGCCCTCCTTGAACTCCCGGATGCGGGCGGCGCGGCCACGGGTGCTGCCGTCGAGGTAGCAGTAGTCGATGCCCTGCTGCTCCAGCCGCTCCCGCACGAGCCCGAGGTACCCGGTGAACTGGCTGAACACCAGCGCCCGGTGGCCCTCGGAGACGAGCTCGTCGAGGTGCTCGAGGAAGGCCTCGGCCTTGCTCGACCCCACGCCCTCGTAGTCGGCGTCCACGAGGCCGGGCGCCAGGGCCAGCTGCCGCAGGAGGGTGAGGGAGCGGAAGATCGTGAAGCGGTTCTTGTCCATGTCGTCGACGAGGCCGAGGATCTTGCGCCGCTCGCGCGCGAGGTGGGTGTCGTAGATCTTCCGGTGGCGCGCGCTGAGCGGGACGGTGAGCACCTGCTCCTGCTTGGGTGGCAGCTCCTGGGCCACCTCCTCCTTGGTGCGGCGGCGGATGAAGGGCCGGGTGCGGCGGCGCAGCCGGTCCAGCGCCGCGGAGTCGCGTTCCCGCTCGATCGGCGTGCGGTAGGCGACGGTGAAGTCGCGCGGGTCGGGGAAGAGGCCGGGGGCGGTGATGGACAGCAGCGCCCACAGGTCCATGAGGCTGTTCTCCAGCGGGGTGCCGGAGATCGCCAGCTTGACCGGGGCGGCGAGCTTCCGTGCGCACACGTGCGTCTTGGCCTGGTGGTTCTTCACCATCTGCGCCTCGTCGAGGACGAGCACCGACCAGTCCAGGGCGTCGTAGGAGGGGAAGTCCAGGCGTAGCAGGGCGTAGGACGTGACGACGACGTCGGCCCCCGCCACGTGCTCGGCGAGCGGCAGCCGCGCCTTGGCGGCGGTCTGCTCGACGGTCTGCACCGTGAGCTCGGGGGTGAAGCGGGCCGCCTCGCCCGCCCAGCCCCCCACCACCGAGGTGGGGGCGACGACGAGCACCGGCGCGGTGAGCCGGCCGGTCTCCTTGGCGCGCTGGACGGCGGCGAGGGTCTGCAGCGTCTTGCCCAGGCCCATGTCGTCGGCGAGGATCCCGCCCAGTCCGGCGTCCCAGAGGGTGGAGATCCACTCGTAGCCCTCCCGCTGGTAGGAGCGCAGCTCGGCGCGCAGCCCGGCAGGCAGGGCGACCTCGCCGGGCGGCGGACCGGTGAGGAGCGCGTCGACGGTGCGCCGCCACCGCTCGCTCTGCTCGGCGACGACGCCCAGCGTGACGAGCTCCTGCCACAGGTCGGCCTGGTAGGCGGTGACCCGCAGCGTGCCGGACTCCTCGTCGTGGAGCCCGCCCGCCTCCGTGATGAGCTGGCGCAGCTGGTCGAGCTCGGGCCGGTCGAGGCTGACGTAGCTGCCGGAGGGGAGGAACAGGTGGGGCTCGCCGGTGGCGAGGGCGCGGAAGAGGTGGCCGAAGGGCACCGGCTCGCCCTCCAGCTCGACGGCCACCTCGAGGTCGAACCAGTCGCCCTGCGGGGTGTCGGTCGCGGACACCGAGATGGTCGGGGCGACGTCGACGTGCCGGTAGTCGGGCACCTCACCGCTCACCTCGACGACGACGGCGGGGTTCGCGCGGCGCAGCCGGTCCAGGCCCTCCTCGGTGAAGCGGGCGGCGTCGAGCCGGCGCAGCTCGGTGACGGGCGCGGGTCCGCGCCCAGGAGGGGCTGCCGTGAGCCGGGGGAGCTCGGCGGGCAGCTCGAGAGCGGCCAGCAGGCGCTGCTCGGCGGCATGGTCGCGCACCCACTCGGGCGCCGGTGCAACGTCGTCGTCGGTGCCGACGGGCAGGTCGACGACCGTCTCCCCGGACTGGTAGCGGAAGGACCAGGCGAGCCGGACGACGAACTCCGGGAGGTGCTCCACGGAGAGCAGGAGCACGGGGGCGAGCACCTCGGGCAGGTCCACGGCGTCGTCGGAGGAGCGCACGGGCAGCAGCCGGCGCAGCCGCGGGTAGAAGTCGCGGCGGAAGCGGTCGACGCCGTCGGGCGGGATGTGGAGGGGCTCGCCGGTGACGAGCTCGGAGGCGCCGAGCGGCAGCGGACGGGCCAGCGGCGCGAGGACGAGGCCGTCGTCACTCACGGCCACCCCGTGCACCGGGTGGCCGACGAAGGCGACGGCGTGCGCCCCGGCCGTGCGGCCGGCCACGCGGACCGACGGCGCCACGCGCACGCCGTCCTGGATGGGGTGGGCGGTGACGTCGAGGGTGACGTCGGCCGGTGTGCTGCTGAGCGTCACCTCACCCTTGACGCTGCGGTGAGGGACGAGCGCGACGCCGGCGTCGACCACCTGCTGGAGCAGCGGCCACACGGCCGGGCCGAGCTCGTCGAGGAAGACGTGGGTGCCGTAGGCGTGGGGGTGGGAGGCGATGAGCGCGCGCAGCGCCTCGGCGTGGGCCGGGACGTAGCGGCTCCACGTCCACCGCACGGTCTGCCAGCTCACGCCGGTGCGCACCCACTGGCCCTTGGCCCCGGTCGTCACCGGGGCCATGCGGATGCGGGCGGCGCTGCGCCCGGCCGCGGCCGCGGCCGCCCCGCGCGCGACGACCCGCTCGAGCTGCAGCCCGAGCGGGTCCCCGCTGCCGGAGGCGGCGTCGGTGACGGCGTCGTCCAGGGCGCGCTCCCACGCGGGACGGACGCCGGTGGTGCTCGCCTCCCGGGCCGCGACCACCACGGCCACGCCGTGCTTGCAGCCCAGCCTCACCGGGCAGGTGCAGTGGACCGACACCTGCGCGCCGGGGTAGAGGACGACGAAGCACTGGTAGGAGGCCGCCCCGCTGCCGCGGACGGTGGCGAACAGGGCGCGCTCGTCGGGGTCGACGTGGAGGCGCTGGACCATGCCGCGCCGCGCGTAGTCGGTGCCGCGCTCCACCGTGCCGTGGTCGAACCACTGCGCGAGGGTGGCGTCGTCCGGGAGCGTGAGGTTCTGCAGCGCCCGCACGTCGCTCTCGGTGAGGTCCACCCGCCTACGGTAACCGCGGCCTCCGACACTCAGATGCTGCGCCTCATCATCCTGATCCCCACCGTGAGCCCGACCGCCGCGAGCACGGCGGCCGCCAGCGCGCCCTGCCACACCGCGGCCTCGGTGAGCTGCCCGTTGAACAGCGCCCGCTCCGCCTCGACGAGGTAGGTCAGCGGGTTGAGCTGGGACAGCACCTGCATCCAGCGCGGTGCCGCCTCCAGCGGCAGCAGCATCCCGGACAGGATCATGAGCGGGAAGATGAGCGCCTGCTGGACCGCCCAGAACATCCAGTCCCGTTCCCGGGCGGCGATGCCGAGGGAGTAGCTCAGCGCCCCGAGCCCGATCCCGAAGGCCGCGAGCACCACCAGCCC
Source organism: Georgenia satyanarayanai (assembly GCF_900116375.1). Taxonomy (GTDB): domain Bacteria; phylum Actinomycetota; class Actinomycetes; order Actinomycetales; family Actinomycetaceae; genus Oceanitalea; species Oceanitalea nanhaiensis. The sequence continues at coordinate 124,055 of NZ_UETB01000008.1, forward strand.
GATCGCCATGCCGGGCAGGTGGGGCCGGAAGCCGAAGATCGCGGCCACGAGCGTGATGACGACCGCCTGGACGGCGAGCGGCACCATCTCCTTGAGCGCCCGCCCCACCATGAGCGCCGAGCGCGCCACGGGCGTGACGAGCATCCGCTCGTGGGAGCCGGACTGGAGCTCGAAAAGAAGGTTCGACCCGGCCATCGCGGTGCCGAAGAGCGTGCTCATGACGATGATGCCCGGCACGAACCACTGGAAGGACTCGGCCAGCGGCAGCCCCGTCATGCCGCTGAGCAGCGGGCCGAAGAAGGCGAGGAAGACGAGGGGCTGGAGCAGGGAGAAGATGACGCTGAACGGGTCGCGCAGGACCGGCCACAGCTCGCGGACGAGGACGTTGCGGGTGTCGGTGACGACGGTGCTCACTGGGGGCCTCCGGGGGTGAGGGCGGGCTGGGCGGGGGTGTCGGTGCCGGTGGTGGCCTGCTCCTCGCGCAGGCTGCGGCCGGTGAGGCGGAGGAAGACGTCGTCGAGGGTGGGCTGGTGCAGCTCGGCGGCGAGCACCCGGTGGCCGCCGGCCGCAAGGTCGGCGAGCAGGCCGGGGAGCACCCGGTCGCCCTGGTCGACGACGACGGCGTACCGCACCGCCGCGCCCTCGGGGGCAGCGACGGGTGCGTGCTCGACGTCGTCACCGCGGGCGGCGACGCGCCGCAGGGTGGCGAGGGCGCCGTCGTCGGGGCCGGTGCCCGCGACGGTGACGAGGACGCGGTCCCCGGCGAGCTCCGCCTTGAGCCGGGCCGAGGTGTCGTCGGCGATGAGCCGGCCCTGGTCGACGATCATCACCCGCTCGGCGAAGCGGTCGGCCTCGTCGAGGTAGTGGGTGGTGAGGAGGAGGGTCATCCCGTAGCGCTCGCGGAGCGTGAGGATGTGGTCCCACAGGTGCGAGCGGGACTGCGGGTCCAGGCCGGTGGACGGCTCGTCGAGGAAGAGCAGCCGCGGTGCGGGGACCAGTCCCAGCGCGATGTCCACGCGTCGGCGCTGGCCACCGGAGAGGGTCATCGTCGTGCGGGTGGCGAGATCGGTGAGCCCGAGGATCTCCATGAGCTCGTCGGCGCGCCGGCGCCGCTCGACGCGGCCCAGCCCGTAGAAGGCGCCCTGGGAGACGAGCTCGTCGCGCACCCGGTAGTACTGGGCCGCACCGTTCTTCTGGCCGATGTAGCCGATGGACCGGCGCACGTCGGCCTGCTGGTGGGTGATGTCGAAGCCGCAGACGGTCGCGCTGCCGCTGGTGGGGGGCAGGAGCGTGGTGAGCATGCGCAGGGAGGTGGACTTGCCGGCCCCGTTGGGCCCGAGGAAAGCCGTGAGCGATCCCGGCTCCACGTCCATCGTGAGGTCGCTGACCGCGACGACCTCCTCACCGCCCTTGCGGTGGAAGGTCTTGGTGAGCCCCATGGTGCTGATGATCGGAGTCATGGGCAGGACGCTACGAGCCCATGCGGCCAGATCCTGGCCGCATGGGTCGGTAGATTTCCGGCATGGCCGACCCCACCGCCCGAGCCCTGCGCCTGCTCTCCCTCCTCCAGACCCACCGGTCCTGGTCCGGCCGGGAGCTGCGGGACCGGCTCGGCGTCAGTGCGCGCACGCTGCGGCGTGACGTCGACCGGCTGCGCGAGCTCGGCTACGAGGTGAGCGCCCGTCCCGGCGTCGACGGCGGGTACCGGCTGGCCGGGGGCGGCCGGCTGCCTCCGCTCCTCCTCGACGACGACGAGGCGGTGGCGATCGCCGTCGGCCTGCGCGTGGCGGCCGTCCAGGGACTGGGGGAGCACACCGCGCTGAGCGCGCTCGTCAAGCTCGAGCAGATGCTCGCCCCGCACCTGCGCCGGCGCGTGGCAGCGCTCCAGGAATACGCCGTACCGGCGGGCGGGAGGGGCCGGGCGGTGGACCCCGACGTCGTCGCCGAGCTCGCGCTCGCCTGCCGCGACCACGAGCGCGTCCGCTTCGCCTACGTCACCGGCCGCGACATCGAGAGCTCGCGTCACGTCGAGCCGCACACCCTCGTGTCCCACGGGCCGCGCTGGTACCTCGTGTGCTGGGACCTCGGCCGCGACGACTGGCGCACCTTCCGGCTCGACCGACTCTCGCGGCTGCTGCGCACGGGCGTGCGCACCGCGGCGCGCGAGCTGCCGGTCGACGACCCGTCCGAGCTCATCCTCGCGACCGACACCGACAGCCAGACCTACCCGCTGGAGGCGGTGGTCCACCTCAACCTGCCGCTGGCGGAGATGCGTACCCACTTCGGGGTGTGGTCCACCGGGGCCACGCCGAACGAGGCGGGCGGGACGGACTGGCCGGTGGGGGGTCGGTCCCTCGCCGACCTCGTCTACGGGCCCGCGTGGATCCCGCCCGACGTCGCGTGGACGGTCAGCGGCACCGAGGAGGCCGTCCGTGCGCTGGCCGGCTTCGGCAGGCGCCTCACCGAGGCGACGGCGGACGCCGATAAATAGGTGGCGCCGTCGCGGCGGCCGCTGGCACAGTTCTCGTCATGGCCATCCGACTGCTCGCGTAGCAGGCCTCGTCGCCGCTGGGATCCCGACGACGAGGTCGCGATCCCTGCCCGTGCACCGGGCCATGCCGTCGTCCCCTCCTCAGGGGACTCCACCACGAGAGAGCCAGGAATCTGTCATGTCATCCATCATGCTCGGTGACATGTCCGCCAGCGCCATGGGAATGCCGCTCGCGGACTACGTCCACCTCCAGCGCCGTCCGGCCACCCGCGTCCTGCGGGCCCGCCGGGGACGCTGGGCGGGTATCGGGCCGCGCGCGGTCGTGCGCAACGCGTCACTGCCACGCGCATGACCGCCCGCGCCCAGGGCCCGGCACGCTACGGCGTGCCGGGCCTTTCGTCTGCCCGAGGCCGCGGGTCTGCGCGTGCGTGGGGTCAGGACGGCACGGCGGGAGCGGGGTCGGGCACGCGTCGGTCGAGGAGGGCGTCGACGGCGTCGCTGTGCTCGTCGCACCACGCCAGGTCGCGGGTGTAGCTCCCGGTCGGCGCGAACCCCCACCGGTAGGTCATGCAGTCGGCCAGCCGCTCGGCGCCGAGGTTGCGGTCCAGGCCGGTGATCTCGTTGAGGTGCGGGTAGAGGGCGTACGCCGGGCTGAGGCCAGGCTTCGCGTAGGGCACGTAGGCGTCGTACTGCAGCATGTGGGCGCACTCGTGCGTCACGGTCCGCTCGAGGTCGCGGGTGCGCTCCGGGTCGACCGCGATCCGCTGGGGGACGTCGTCCCAGTAGGCGACACCGACGAGGTGCGCCTTCTCGGGAGGCAGCGGTCCGAGATCCAGCTCGACGTCGGCGCAGCCGTACCGGTCCATGACGTCCCGCGCCCGCTGCTCGTGGGTCCGCGTCTCGGGCTCCGGGGAGACAGCCGGCGTGGGTGCCGGGTGCGGGGTGCGGCCGGCGAGGAGCGCGTCGACGATGTCGCTGTGCTGCGCACACCACTGCTGGTCGCGAGTGTAGGAGCCGGTCGTCGCGAAGCCCCACCGGTAGGTCATGCAGTCCGCCAGCTTCTCGCCGCCCAGGTGCCCCGTCGAGCCGGTGAGCGTGTCCAGGTGCGGCCACAGGGTGTACCCGGCGCTCCGCTCGGGCGTGTGGTACTCCTCGTAGGCACGGAACTGCAGCATGTGGGCGCACTCGTGGGCGGCGGTGTGCTCGAGGTCGTCCACGCGCTGCGGGTCGATGGCGATGCGCTGGGGTGTCTCCTCCCAGAAGGCCGCGCCAACTGCGGTACCGAGGTCGGGCGAGGCCATCTCGAGGACGACGTCCTCGCACCCGTACCGGTCCAGGACGGTGCGGGTCCGCTGCTCCGCGGAGGGACGCGGCTCGGGGCGGCCGAGGGCAGCGCTCTGGCTCATCCTCACCGTGTACTCGGCATGACCGCCGCGCAGCTTGTTGTTGACGTGGAGGACGCCGTCGCGCAGGACGGAGACGGTGTCGCGTCCGTCGTCGTCCCAGTCGCCGACGACGGGCACGTCACCGGTGCGGCCGTAGTAGTAGGTGACGTCGGCGTCACCGCCCGAGAGCTGGTTGCGGAAGAACAGGAAGTGGCCACGGTGGGCGGCGAGGGAGTCACGTCCGTCGCCGTCCCAGTCGCCCACGAGGGGCTTGTCACCGGGGCGACCGTAGGTGAATCGTGCTCCGGCGCCGGAGAAGACGGCCCTGTCGCTGTAGGTGGCCCGTTCCGTGCCGCGGCCGCGCCAGCTGCCCTCGAGCTCGGTGGTCGAGGCGTGGGCGGGGGCGACGCTCAGGGCGAGGCCGGCGGCGATGGCGCCGGTGAGGAGGACGCTCACGGCGCGGGTCGGTCGACCCTTCGACGGCGTGGTCACGTCGTGTCTGTCTCGGTCGATGTGTCTCATACATGCGGCGGTCACCTCCTGCTCGATCGGCACGTGACGGGTCGCGGTGAGGTCGGAGTACGGCCTGTGGCCGGTGATCTCGGCCTCTCCTGGGTGCCGGGACACCAGGGCGGCGACGGCTCCGGAGCGGCGATGACTTCGCGGCCCGGGCACGGTCGGTAGCCCCACACCACTGCCGAGGAGGACCCGTGCCGACGACCACGTTCGACCCCCGCTTCAGCGACCCCGACGCCGGTCCGCTGCCCTGGGAGCGCACGCTCGAGCTGCTGCGCGACGCGGAGCTCTACTGGTTGACCACCGTGCGCCGTGACGGCCGACCGCACGTCACGCCGGTGGTCGGCGTGTGGCACGGGGAGGGCCTGTGCGTCGTCACCGGCCCGGGAGAGCAGAAGGCGCGCAACCTCGAGCACACCGACGCCGTCGCGGTGACGACGGGGCGCAACACGTGGGCGAGCGGCACCGACGTCGTCGTCGAGGGGCGCGCGGTCCGCGTCCGCGAGGGGCTCGGTGACGTGGCCGCAGCCTTCCTCGACAAGTACGGGGAGGCGTGGCGCTTCGAGGTCGACGGCGAGGGCTTCGCCTCCCCGGACGGCCCCGCCTGGGTCGTGCGCGTGTGCCCGGAGCGGGCCCTCACCTTCGCGAAGGACCCGCACGGCCAGACGACGCACCGGTTCGCGCACCCGTGAGCGTTGCGGGCGGGCCGGTGTGGCGCCGCACCTGCAACGGGAGGCCGTTGCCACCGGGCGCCGCGGACGGCACGCTCGACGGGTGACCGTTCCACCAGCCTCCGGCCGGGCCGCGCGCTCGTGGTTGTGGGTGGCGTGCGTCGCCGGGCTGGTCCACGCGGGGTTCAGCGCGTCCTGGGCCGTGGGCGGGGAGTGGCTGCTCGACACCGTGGGGCAGTGGGCGGTGGAGCTGCGCCGGTCCTCACCCGTCGTTGCCGCCTGGGGACTGGCGGGCATCGCGCTGGTCAAGAGCCTCGCCGCGCTCGTGCCCGTCGTCGTGGACCGGGGGCGGCTTCCCGGCCGGCGGCTGTGGCGCGGGCTGAGCTGGGCCGGAGGTGCCGCGCTCCTCGTCTACGGAGGGGTCAACGTCGTCGTGAGCAACGCCGTGCTCGCCACCCGCGACCCTGCGACGTACGACCGCGCGGCGATGGTCGGCCACGCCTGGCTGTGGGACCCCCTGTTCGCGCTGTGGGGTGGTGCGCTGCTCGCGCACCTGTGGCTCTCCCGGCCGGGTCGGGCGGTGGGTCAGCGCAGGCGGGCGGCGACGTCGGGCATGGCGGCGCAGTAGTCCTCGACCAGCTGGCGGGCGACCTCGGTGGAGTCGACGAGCGGGTGGTTGGCGAAGGCGCGCCAGGCGAGCTCGCGCGAGCCCTCGTCCAGGGCCCGCAGGACGAGCTGCTCGCTCGCCTTGACGGTCGTGATGAGGCCGGCCATCTCCCCGTCGAGCGGGGCGACGGGGTGGGGGCGGACGGCGCCGCGCTCCACCGTGCACGGCACCTCGAGGACGGCGGCGCCGTCGAGCTGAGGGACGAGCAGGCGGTCCCCGCCGAGGGAGTCGTTGCCGACCCCGAGGATCATCGTCGCGGCCTCGCCGGTGGCCAGGCCGGTCATGAGGTCGAGCGCGACCTCCTGGTAGCCGCCGCCCTCGACGTCCTCGGCGCGGCGGCCGTGACGCTCCTCCTCGGGGCGCGACTCGTTCATGTAGCTCGACTCGCGGTCGTGCCGGGTCGCGTCCCAGATCTCCAGGGCGCGGTCGGGCGCGGCGGCCGCCTCGCGGTAGAAGGCGCCCTGCTGGACGTCGAGGAACTCCCCGCGGGTGGGCTGCCCGCCGGTGATCCGCTCCATCGCCTCGCGGTGACGGTAGTAGTAGAAGAGGTACTCGTTGGGGATCGCGCCGATCGCGCGCACCCAGTCGAAGCCGAGGAGGCGTGCCTCCTCCATGCCGTCCAGCCGCTCGTCGGAGGCGAGCAGCTCGGGCAGGACGTCGCGCCCGTCGACGACCAGGGTGCGCAGCCAGCCGAGGTGGTTGAGGCCGACGTAGTCGAAGTCGACCTGCCGCGGGTCCTGGCCGACGACGCGCGCGGCCCGCCGCATGAGACCGATCGGGGTGTCGCAGATGCTCACGACCCGCTCACCCAGCACCCGCCGCATGGCCTCGGTGATGATGCCGGCGGGGTTGGTGAAGTTGATGGTCCACGCGTCCGGCGCGTGCGTGGCGATCTCCTCGGCCAGGCGCAGCGCGTGCGGCACGGTGCGCAGCGCGTAGGCGAGCCCGCCCGGGCCCACGGTCTCCTGCCCGAGGACGCCGAGCCGCAGCGCGGTGCGCTCGTCGGTGATGCGCCCCGCCGTGCCGCCGATGCGGATGGCGGAGAAGACGAAGTCGGCGTTGGCGAGGGCGTCGGTCAGCGTCGTCGTCGTGCGCACCTGCGGGGGCCTGGCCAGGGAGGGGGCGAGCTGCGCGAGGACGCTGCCGACGACGTCGAGCCGCTCCGCCGAGACGTCGTAGAGCCACAGCTCGTCCACGCGCAGGCGCGCGTCGGCGGCGGAGAGGGCCTGGAAGATCTGGGGCACGCGGAAGCCGCCGCCGCCGATGACGGTGAGCTTCACGCTGTGGTGACCTCCGTGCCGCTCGAACCGAGGGCGTCGGGCCGGGATGAGCCGGGCGTGGGACTGGTGACGCGGCGGGTCGTGGTCAGCACCCGGCCGACGCTAGCAGAGGCGCGCAGCGCCGGGCATCGAGGCCCTTAGGATGGCCGTCGGAGAGGCGTGCTCACGGACGGAGCGGTCCGCGAGGAGAGAGGAGCAGGCGTGAGCGAGGAGCACGAGGTGACACCCGACGGCACCGTGCTGGACGTCTTCCTGTCCGGGCCGCTCTTCCTCGACGTCGTCTTCTCCGGGCTGCCGACACCGCCGCGTCCCGGCACGGAGGTGTGGGCCAGCGGCATGGGGTCGCTGCCCGGCGGGATCGCCAACCTCGCGGTCGCGACCAGCCGCCTGGGCCTGTCGACCGGTCTCGCCACGGGTTTCGGTGGCGACGTCTACGGGCGCTGGTGCTGGGACATCCTCTCCGACGAGGCGATCGACCTCTCCCGCTCCACCCGGATCGCCTCCCAGCACACGTCGGTCACCGTCTCCCTCGCCTACGACGGCGACCGGTCGATGATCACCCACGGCCACCACCTCCCGATGAGCTACGACGAGCTCATCGGCGACCCGCCGCCCGTGCGCGCCGTCATCATCGACCTCGACGACGAGCGCGCCCAGGAGCGCTGGTGGCGCCGCGCCCGGGCCGGCGGCGCACGGGTCTTCGCCGACCTCGGCTGGGACCCCACCGAGAAGTGGGACGCCAGCCGGCTCGCGGTCCTCGAGGACTGCTACGCCTTCCTCCCCAACGCCGGTGAGGCCATGGCCTACACCCGCACGGACAGCCCGCACGCGGCCGCCCGCGCCCTGGCGGACCTCGTCCCGCTCGTCGTCGTCACCATGGGCGCGGACGGCGCCGTCGCGATCAACTCCGAGACGGGGGAGGAGTGCCACGTCCCGGCGCTGGACGTCGAGGCGATCGACCCCACGGGCGCGGGCGACGTCTTCCTCGCGGCGTTCGCGCGGGGCTCGCTGGCCGAGTGGCCGCTGGAGCAGCGCCTGCGCTTCGCCGCCCTGTGCTCGGGGCTCGCCGTCCAGGAGTTCGGCGGGTCCCTCGCGGCGCCCGGCATCGGCGACCTCCACGACTGGTGGCAGCGGCTGGACAGCGCCCGCACGGAGGGCGATCCGGCGGCCACCGCGCTGCACGACCACTACCGTTTCCTCCCGGACGTGCTGCCGGCCCGGCCGGGACGCGTGACCCGCCGTGCCGAGGCGACCTTCGCGCTCGAGTCCGACCTCTGAGCGAGTATCTACGGGCATGACCGGGCGGTACCCCCACCGCCCACGACGAAGGAGAATCAGGACCATGAGCCCACTACGAACCCGCCGTTCCGCCGGCGTCGTCACGGCTGCCGTGGCGACCCTCGCGCTCGTCGCGGCCTGCACCCCCGGAAGCGGCGGCAACGACGAGGAGACCGAGCCCGGGAGCGACGGCGGCACGACGAGCGAGGAGGTCGTCACCGACATCTCCAGCCTCGGTGACGTCACCCTCGTCGTGTGGGACCAGGAGGTCCGCGGCGGCCAGAACGAGCAGATCGAGCAGCTCAACGCCGCCTTCGAGGAGGAGTACCCGAACGTCGAGATCGACCGGGTCACCCAGTCCAACGACGACCTCACCACCACGCTGCGCCTGGCGCTGACCGGCGAGGACGCCCCCGACGTCACGCAGGTGAACAACTCCCGCTCGCAGATGAGCCAGTACGTCGCCGCCGGGCAGCTGCTCAACCTCGACCCCTACGCCGAGGCCTACGGCTGGACCGACCGCTTCCCCGACTCGGTGCTGCAGAACACCCGCTACTCCGAGGACGGTGTCACCTTCGGCGAGGGCTCGATCTGGGGCCTGCCGCAGGTCGGCGAGGTCGTCGGCGTGTACTACTCCAAGACCAAGCTCGAGGAGCTCGGCCTCGAGGTGCCGCAGACCTGGGACGAGTTCGGCGAGCAGCTCGGCACGATCGCCGAGGCCGGCGAGACGCCGATGCTCCTCGGCAACCTCGACCAGTGGCCCGCCGCCCACGTCTTCGGGCCGGTCCAGGGTGCCCACGTGGACCCCGAGGAGATCCGGGCGCTCGGCTTCGGCAACGCCGGCGCGAGCTGGGAGACCGAGGAGAACCGCGCCGCGGCCGAGGAGCTGCAGTCCTGGATCGAGGCCGGCTACTTCAACGAGGGCTTCAACGGCGCCGACTACGACGCCGTGTGGCAGTCCTTCACCGAGGGCGCCGGGGTCTACCTCATGGCCGGCTCGTGGATCGGCCCGGACGTCGAGGCCGCCATGGGTGAGGACGTCGGCTTCTTCGCCCCGCCGCCCGTCGAGGCCGGCGCCGGCAAGGTGACGACCGGGGGCACCGGCATCCCCTTCGCGGTGACCGCTCGCTCGCAGAACCCGGACGTCGGTGCGGCGTACATCGACTTCATCACGAACGAGGAGGCCATGGCCGTACTCGCCGAGACGGGCAACATGCCCGTCGTCGAGACCGCCGAGCACATGCCCGAGGCCGGCCTGCAGGCCGACATCTACACCGCCTACGGCGAGGTCACCGAGGACGGCGCGCTGGTGCCCTACCTCGACTGGGGCACGCCCACGATGAGCGACACCCTGGGCCAGTCCCTCCAGTCCTTCATGGGCGGACAGCTCGACGTCGACGGGCTGCTCGCCGCACTCGAGGCCGACTACAGCGAGTTCGTCGCCTCGGCGGAGTGACATGACCGCCCAGCCACGGGGCATCGTCGCGCCCCTCCCGCGGGCGACCCGCAAGGGCCGCCCGCGGGGGCTGGGCCGCTACGGCCTGACCCCCTACCTGTTCCTCGCACCGGGCTTCCTCGTCTATGCGGCCTTCCTCCTCTACCCGCTGGGCCGGGCCGTGCAGATCTCCCTGTACGACTGGGACGGGCTGAGCCTGGCGACCTTCGTGGGCCTGGACAACTACGTCGACGTCCTCGCCGACGACCGCCTGCGCCAGTCCTTCTGGCACGCCCTCGTCCTCATCTTCTTCTTCTCGGTGCTGCCGCTGGCCATCGGCCTCGTCCTCGCGGCGCTCCTCGTGCGCGCCCAGGTACGAGGCCTGCCCTTCTTCCGCACCGTCGTCTTCCTCCCGCAGGTCATCGCGATGGTCGTCGTCGCCGTCGCGTGGCGGCAGATCTACGCGCCGGACGGCGCGCTCAACGGCCTGCTCGACGCGGTGGGCCTGGGCTCCCTCACGCGGGCCTGGCTGGGGGACTTCACGTGGACCCTGCCCGCCGTCGGTTTCGTGGGCACCTGGGTCTCCACCGGCCTGGTCACCGTGCTGCTCATGGCCGGCATGGCGCGCGTCCCGCAGGACCTCTACGAGGCCGCCACGCTCGACGGCGCAGGAGCGGTCCGCTCCTTCCTCGCGATCTCCGTGCCGGCCGTCCGGGCGGAGATCGTCGTCGCGCTCACGCTGACGATCATCGCGGCCCTCAAGACCTTCGACCTCGTCTACGTCACCACCCGCGGCGGGCCCGGGACGTCGACGACGGTGCCGAGCTACGAGGTCTACCGCCGCGCGTTCATGGAGGGCGAGGTGGGCTCGGCGGCCGCCGTCGCCGTCGTCCTCACCGTGCTCATCTTCGGCATCAACCTCGCCGTCAACCTCATCGGGGAGCGTGAGCGGTGAGGGTCTCCACCGGGGAGCGCCTCGGCAACTACGTCATCCTCATCGCCTTCGCGGCCTTCGCGCTCGCGCCGATCGCCACCGTCCTCACCACCGCGTTCGGGCCGGAGACACCGCAGGACGCGGCCGCCGGCGGCCCGGTCCACTGGGAGAACTTCGCGCGGGCGTGGGAGCAGGGCCGGTTCAGCGAGTACATGACCAACTCGCTGCTCGTCGCCGCGGTCGTCGTCTCCAGTGCGGCGGTCCTGTCCATCATGGCCGGCTACGCCCTGGGCGCCTTCGTCTTCCCCGGCTCCCAGGTGCTCTTCTACGTGTTCCTCCTCGGCATCATGGTTCCGGCCGAGGCGATCATCGTCCCGCTCTTCTTCGACTTCCAGGCCCTGGGGCTGACCAACACGATCTGGGGCATCGCGCTGCCGCAGATCGCCCAGTCCGTCGCCTTCGGCACCTTCTGGATGCGGGCCTACTTCCGCGGCGCGAACCGCTCGATCATCGAGGCGGCCCGCCTCGACGGCGCCGGCCACCACCGGGTGCTGTGGCAGGTGCTGCTGCCGGTGGCCCGGCCCGCCGTCGTCACCCTCGTGCTCCTCACCTTCATGTGGACGTGGAACGAGTTCCTCATCCCGCTCGTCATGTCGCCCAACGCGCAGCTGCGCACCGCGCCCCTGGGCCTGGCGCTCTTCCAGGGGCAGTACACGCAGGGCACGGTGCTCCTCGCGGCCGGAGCGGTGCTCGTCGCGCTGCCGATGGTGGTCCTCTACCTCTTCCTCCAGCGGCACTTCATCCGCGGCATGCTCGAGGGAGCGGTCAAGGACTGAGCACCCGAGTGCTTGCACGCCCGTGCGCGGGGTCGTTACGTTGGCTGCCCACGGCCCGGTGACGGGCCTCACGCGCGGACGAGGCCGTCTGCCCGGCCAGGAGGTACTCGTGAAGAGACGCGTAGCCGCAGCCGCCCTCGCTGCATTGGTGCTCGGCGCCCTCATGCCCACGGCGGCGGGGGAGGAGCTGCCACCGCTCACGGTGGACGAGCCCTCGATCGCCACGGAGGTGGAGCCGAACAAGATCGACGTCATGGGCCTCTGGGCCCACCCCGACGACGACGCCGGCTTCACCACGCCCTGCGGCGTCTGGCACGACCGGTACGACGTCCAGTGCGGCATCATCATGCTCACCCGCGGCGAGGGCGGGTCGAACTCCGTCGGCGACGAGGCCGGCCCGGCGCTCGGCCTGCGTCGCGAGAACGAGGACCGCGCCTCGCACTACCGCTCCGGCACCGTCGACATCTACAACATCGACGCCGTCGACTTCTTCTACAACACCAGCGCGGCCCTCACCGAGGAGGTGTGGGGCTCCGAGCGCGTCCAGCGCCAGGTGGTCCACGTCATCCGCCAGACCAGGCCGGAGATCCTCACCGGCTTCTCACCGGCACCCGCCGGACACGGCAACCACCAGTACGCCGGTCGCGTGATCTGGGAGGCGGCGCAGATGGCCGCCGACCCCACCGCCTTCCCCGAGCAGCTCACCGGACCCGACGCCGTCGACGTCTGGCAGGTCAAGGTGATCACCTCCGGTGCGAGCACCGCGGGGGAGGGCGGGACCGACGGGCCGAGCTGCAACGCCGGCTTCGTGCCCGCCCCGACCAACCCCTTCACCGTGGTCGGCACGTGGAGCGGCTACCCCTCGCCGTACACGTGGCTGCCCGGCAACGTCCAGGGCCAGGAGCCCGGTAGCGCGCAGACGTGGGCGCAGGTGGGCCGCGAGGGCAACCGCGCCCACCCCACGCAGGCGCGCACCAAGCACACCGGGATCTGGGAGCCGCAGTGCCTGCGCTACGGCATCGCCCACTCCGAGGTGCCCTTCCAGCCGAACGGCTCCCCGGAGAACGCCCGCGACGACGCCATCCTCTTCGGCTCGGTCATCGCCGACCCCGGCGGCATGCCCCTCGGCTCGACCTTCTCCTTCGACGTCGCCGACAACTTCCAGGCGCCGGGCGTGCCCTTCGACGTCACCGTCGAGAGCCGGGCCGGCAGCGGCACCATCGCCGCCGGTGACGTCACGCTCGAGGTCCCCGTCGGCTGGACGGTCAGCGAGCCGCAGCGGCTCGGACCGATCGGCACCTCCGCGGAGTCCGGCGTGACCTTCACGGTGACGCCGGCCGAGGACGCCGCCACCGGGCGCCACCGTCTCGCCGCGCGCTTCGACAACGGCACCGTCACGGCCTACAACGACACCCGCGTCGACATCGTCCCCGGCGTCGAGGGCCGCTTCGAGCGCTGGGGCAACTTCGCCGAGTACGACGAGTGGGCCGAGGCCTTCACCTACGTCTCCGGCCGCTCCCCGGCGGAGACCCGCATCGGCGCCGGCGAGACCATCACCGTCCCTGTGGTCGTCACCAACCGGACGACGGAGGCGCAGGACGGGGAAGTGACCCTCACGGCCCCCGCGCCGCTGGAGGTGGCGCCGGCGTCCGTCCCGTTCGCCGACCTGGCCCCGGGCGAGGACACGACGGTGGAGCTCACCCTCACGCACCCCGACCCGTCCGCCCCCGGCGGCCAGACGGTCGACGTGCCGATCACGACGACGACGGCCGGCTCCACGAGCACGGAGAACCTCGTGGTGCGTGTCGTCCCGACCACCGTCGTCCCGGAGGCGGGAGAGGCACCCGCCGTGGACGGCGAGGAGGACGCCGGCTACGGCGAGCCGATCGACATCGGCCGTCGCTGGGAGGGCGCGGAGTGCGATCCGGACGGGACCGACTGCGGCGCCGGCAGCTACGCCCGGCTCGCCTGGTCCGAGGACGACCTCTACGTCCTCGCGCACGTCGTCGACGACGTCGCGAGCGCGGCCGCCACCCCCGAGCGCTGCTTCGGGCACTGGCTCGTCGACTCCGTCGAGGTGCTCCTCGACCCGCAGGCGACGTCGCGCGACACCTCGACAACCTTCAAGACCGGCATCATGCCCTTCACCGACGACCCGACCGGCGCGGCCGGCAACGGCCCGGACGGGCCCTGCTGGAGCAGGGACGCCGACGCCCACCAGGGCTTCTCCTCCGGCCCCCTCGCGGACACCGTCGAGGAGGCGCCGAACTCGCCCGGCCAGGAGGTCGCGGTGAGCGTGGCCCGCGGGGCGGACGGCAGCTACGCGGGCGGCTCCTACACCGTGGAGACGAAGATCCCGCTGGCGAACCTGCCCGCCGCCGTCGGGCCGACGAGCACGGCACCGACCGGTGACGCGACGACGAACGACGTCGACCCGCAGTTCCTCGGCCTCAACGTCACGCCCTACGACTCGGACAACCAGGACTTCATCGGGGAGACCCGCACGGCGTGGTCGCCCTTCGGCAGCCAGCAGTCCGAGCCCTACCGGTGGGGCCACGCGTACCTCGACGACTACGAGCCGCCCGCCGACCGGCCCACCGAGCCCGCCGACCCGGTCATCCCCGACACCGCGCTCATGGGCGTGGAGTCGCCGCAGACGATCTACCAGTCCGCGGTCCGCGGGGTGACGATCTCGGGCCTGCCCGCGAGCCACGGGCTGACGGTCGCGGACGTGGAGATCGACGACCCGTCGGTCACGCTGTCGCTCGACGCGACCGAGGCCGGGACGGTCCGCGCCTTCGTGTGGCAGGGCGACCTCGGCATGGTGCCGGTGTGGGTGTCGAGCTGTGAGGGTGACGAGCTCGGCTTCTCCGCCTGCTCGGAGGAGGACGGCGCCGCGGCGCCGTGGGCACCCGACATGGGTGGCCGGCTGCTCGGCGCCGGGACGACCGAGGTGGCACCCGGGACCGACACGCTCACCGTCGAGATCGGCGACGACGCCCTCGACGCGCTGCGTGCCGACGGCTCGGTGCTCGTGTCCTTCCAAGCCGCCGACGGCGGGGTGGACGCGTGGCACTTCCCCGTCGTCGAGGGGGAGGTCCCCACCGAGGAGCCCACGGAGGAGCCGACGACGGCGGAGCCCACGCAGGAGCCGACGTCACCGGCCCCGACCGACGGGCCCACGACGCCGGGTGAGCCGACGACGCCTCCGGCCGCCGGCGGTCCGCTGCCGTCGACCGGTGCGGACGTCGGCACGGTCGTGCTCGTCGCCGTGCTGCTCGCCGTCGCCGGCGGCGCCGTGGCCCTGGTGGCCCGCCACCGCCGCTCCCGCTGATCGGGTGGGGACGCCCGGACGGGCGTCCCCACCCTCTCGCCGTCGTCACCGTCCCCGTCGCGGGCGGTGGCGTCCTCTGTTGCCGGTCGGTGGAAGGATGCACCGTGGCCGCTCGTGGCCACCCTCCAGGAGCCCCGAGCGTCCCCTCCACCACCGACGCCCCGAGAGGACCCCCCCAATGGTGAGGATCGCCGTCATCGGCGCGGGCCGGATCGGCACCGTCCACGCCGCCACCGTCGCCCGGCACCCCGACGCCGAGCTGGTGCTCGTGCACGACCCTGTCGGCAACGCCGCCGAGCAGCTCGCGGCCGTCCACGGCGCGCGCGCCACCCACGACATCGACGCGGTCTACGAGGCCGACGACGTCGACGCCGTCATCGTCGGCTCCCCGACGCCCGTCCACGTCGAGCAGGTCGTGGGCGCGGTGCGCGCCGGCAAGGCCGTGCTCTGCGAGAAGCCCGTCGACCTCGACCTCGCCCGGGTGGACGAGTGCGTCGTCGCGATCGCCGGCCACGAGGACCGGGTGATGGTCGGGTTCAACCGCCGCTTCGACCCGACCTTCGCGGAGGTCCACGCTCGCGTCCGGCAGGGGGAGATCGGCCCGGTGGAGCAGCTGACGATCGTCAGCCGCGACCCCGCACCGCCCTCGCCCGAGTACGTCCGCACCTCCGGGGGCCTCTTCCGCGACATGACGATCCACGACCTCGACATGGCCCGGTACTTCCTCGGGGAGATCGTCGAGGTGAGCGCCGTGGGCCAGCGCCTGGACCCGGCCTTCGCCCACCTGGAGGACGTCGACGGCGCGGTGACGACCCTCGTCGCCGCCAGCGGGGCGGTGGCCACCATCATCAACTCCCGGCACTGCGCGAGCGGCTACGACCAGCGCCTGGAGGCCTTCGGCCCGCTCGGCGCGCTCGAGGCGGTCAACCCCGGCGCCACCTCCGTGCGTCACTCCTCGGCGACACGCACCGGTGCCTCCGGGCCGTACCTCGGCTTCTTCCTCGAGCGCTACGCCGCGGCCTACAGCGCCGAGCTCGGCCACTTCGTGGACGCCGTGCGCACGGGCCGGGCGCCCTCGCCCACGATCGAGGACGGACGCGCCGCGCTCGTGCTGGCGGACGCCGCCACCCGCAGCGCCGCCACCGGTGAGCGGGTCCGCCTGCCCACGACCGCGACGACGAGGAGCCACCCATGAGGATCGCCGGAGCCCCCATCAGCTGGGGCGTGTGCGAGGTCCCCGGCTGGGGACACCAGCTGAGCCCGGACCGCGTGCTCACCGAGATGGCGGGGCTGGGGATCACCGCCACGGAGTTCGGCCCCCAGGGCTGGCTGCCCGAGGCGCCCGCCGAGCGGGCGCGGGCGCTGGCTCCCTACGACCTGGCCGCCGTCGGCGCCTTCGTCCCGGTCGTCCTGCACGACCCGGGCCACGACCCGGTGCCCGAGGTGGACCGCGAGCTCGACAGCTTCGAGGCGGCCGGCGGGGACGTCCTCGTCCTGGCCGCGGCCTCGGGCCAGGACGGCTACGACGAGCGTCCCGCGCTCGACGACGCGGGTTGGGCCGCGCTGCTGCGCAACCTCGACCGGCTGACCGAGCTCGCCGCCTCCCGCGGCGTGCGCGCCAGCCTGCACCCCCATGTGGGGACGATGGTCGAGGGGGAGGAGGAGGTCCGCCGGGTCCTCGAGGGGTCCGCGGTCCCGCTGTGCCTGGACACCGGCCACCTCCTCATCGGCGGCACCGACCCGGTGGCGCTGGCGACCGAGCACGCCGCCCGCATCAACCACGTGCACGTCAAGGACGTGCGCCTGGACCTGGCCCGCCGCGTCCAGCAGGGGGAGACGACGTACACCGACGCCGTGCGCCAGGGCATCTACACGCCGGTCGGCACCGGCGACGTCGACTTCGCCGCCATCGTCAGCGCCCTCGACGCCGCCGGCTTCGACGGCTGGTACGTCCTGGAGCAGGACGCCATCCTCACGGCCGAGCCGCCGGAGGGCACCGGCCCCCTCGAGGACGTGCGCCGCTCGCTCGAGCGCCTGCGTGGCCTCGCCGGGCAGGCCCGGTGACGGTCGGTCATCGCCATGCCGCGCGTCCGGCCCCGCTAGGCGTGTGGTGACGCGGCGGCGCTGACGGCGACGAGGTAGGCCATCACGCTGCGGCTCACCGCCTCGGCAGCCGCACCGGCTTCCCAGCGGCCGTCCTTGAGCGCCTCCGCGCGGGCGATCACCGGCCCGGTCCACGGAAGGTGCGGGTGGAGCTGGGGCAGGGTGCCACTGGCGTGGAGCAGCGCGGCGAGTGCGGCGACGCGCGGGGTGGGGGCGGCGCCGTCGACGAGGACGGCGCGGAGCTCGGTGAGCAGCGCCGGCCGACGGCCCGTGGCGCCCTCCTCGAGCACCCGGACCGAGAACAGTCCGAGCGCCCTGCGGGTGCCGCGGCGGAGGTCACCGCGCTCCACCAGACGGTCCAGCAGCGGCCCCCGCAGCGTGGGGCCGGTCGCCGGCAGGACCGTCTGCACGCCGCGGGGCTTGTCGGAGACGTAGTCCCAGCTGTCGCGCAGCAGGTGGTCCGCCGGCGGGCGGTCCCGGACCGCAGACACGGTCGTGGAGCCCATCCGCCCCGTCCCGGCGCGGACGTGCCCGCCCAGCCCGAGCTCGGCGAGCACCGCACCGGCGAGCACGTAGGAGAGGGTGCCCTCGCCGGCGATCGTTCCCGACCCGGGCTGGAACAGGAGGAGGAGCAGGTCCTCCGCCAGTGTCCGGTCGGCCGGGACGGGCATCGTGTTCGGGCCACTCGTCGGTGCAGCTCTCATCGGCGCGGCTCCCAGCGGAAGAACCGGGTGGCCAGCGCGACGGCGACCCAGACCCAGGCGAGGGTGGGGGCGAGCAGCAGGAGCGAGTCACTGAGCGGGTAGCCCCCGTTCCAGGCGTGGACCACCAGCTCGGTGGCTGCCCCGCCCGGGAGCAGCCGCTTGAGCAGCGCGAGCTCCTCGGCGCCGGTGACGCCCACCCAGATCGCGACCGCCACGATGCCCAGGCTGACCGGGAGCGTGGTGATCTGCGCCCGCTCGGAGGAGCTCGTCACCCCGGCGGTGGCCATCCCGAGGCCGAGCATCATGGCGAAGGAGGCGGCGCTGGCCACCACCAGGAGCGCGATGTTGGCCGGCACGTCGCTGACGACGGCGAACGCCACGAGGACGAGGCCGACCTGGACGAGGGAGATCACGGTGATCGGGAGCACCAGCCCCGACACGATGGCCGAGTCGGTGGCGGCGGTGGACCGCAGTCGCTTGAGGAAGAGGTTCTGCCGGCGGGCGGCGAGGGTGGTCACCACGGTGGCGTAGAGGCTGAAACCGGCGAGGGTGAAGATGAGCAGGACGGCGATGTAGCCGGAGCCGCCCGCGTCGGCGAACAGGTCGCGGTTGTAGATGAAGAAGATGCTGGCGGCCAGCGGCATGATCAGGCTGGTGAACAGCGCGGTGCGGTCCCGGAAGAGCTGGATGAGCTCGCTGCGGGCGATGGTCAACATGAGGGGTCCTTGTCGGTGTAGCGGGGTCAGGGTCAGGAGGGGACGGGCTCGGAGTCGATGGCCCGGAAGACGTCGTCGAGCCGCGTGGGTGCGGCCGACAGGTCGAGCAGCTCGACGCCGTTGCTCTCGGCCCAGTCGAGGAGCCGCTTGAGCTCACGCTGCAGCTGGTAGGTCTCCAGCTGGTAGGCCGCGTCGCCCGCCGGGGCGGTCGCCAGCGGCGGGGTCGGGGTGTCGGGGGGCAGGGTGAACCGGATCGACGCCGGCAGCGTGCGGGTGAGGTCGGCGACGGTGCCCTGGTGGCGGAAGGTGCCCCGGTGCATGAGGCCGATGCGGTCGGCGCGCTGCTGCGCCTCCTCGAGGTAGTGCGTGGTGAGGATGACGGTCGAGCCGTCCTCCCGCAGCCCTTCGACGACGTCCCAGAGGGCGTCGCGGGACTGGATGTCCAGGCCGGTGGTGGGCTCGTCGAGGATGATGAGCTCCGGTTGTCCGTAGACGGCGGTGGCGAAGTCCAGACGTCGCTTCTCGCCCCCGGACAGCTGCTCCACGCGGGTGTCGGCCTTGCGGGTGAGGTCGACGGCGCCGAGCACCCGCTCGACGGTGTCCGAGCGGCCGGTGAGCCGGCCGATGAGCCGGATCGACTCGGCGACCGTCAGGTCGGCGGCGAAACCGCTCTCCTGGAGCATGATCCCCATCCGGGGACGTACCGCGGCACGGTCCGTGGGGCTCTTGCCGAACACCCGCACCGTGCCGGAGGAGGGCGTGCGGTGTCCCTCGATCACCTCCAGCGCCGAGGTCTTGCCGGCGCCGTTCGTGCCGAGCAGGGCGTACAGCTCTCCGCGCTGCACCTGGAAGGACAGGTCCTTCACCGCCCGGAAGTCGCCGTAGTCGACGTTCAGTGACTCGACCTCGACGACGGGCCCGGCGGCGGCGCCCCCGAGGAGGCCGCGCGTGGTCGATGCGGCCGTCCTGTCGGTGAGCTGGTGTTCCATGATGGTGACCTCCTGGGTCGGTGTGGGTGCTGTAGGTGGAGGTTCGCACCGCCGGTGGTGTCTTCGCGTCGGTGGGACCCACCGCCGTCGCGCCACCTGGCGCGGGCACGGACCGACCGCGGCGGAACCGGGTCCGCAGCGCGTCGACCTGCGGCGTCGGGCCGGCCAGGGCCACCGTTCCGGCCGGGCGCGACGGGTCGGCCGGGTAGTGTTCGCGTCGGTAAGAGCTACGTAGGGCGGACTCGGTCGGACGCGGATGGAGGCCGGACCTGATGCACCTCGTGGGCCGGCGCGCGGAACGTGACGCGGTCGAGCAGCTCCTCGCGCTGGCCAGGTCCGGACGCAGCGGGACGCTCGTCGTCCGCGGCGAGGCCGGGATCGGCAAGACTGCGCTGCTCGAGCACGCCCGTGACGCGGCCGGCCCCGAGTTCCGGGCGGAGACCCTGGTGGGGGTGGAGGCCGAGGCACAGTTCGCCTTCGCCGGCCTGCACCAGCTGTGCGCGCCACTGCTGAGCGAGGTCGGCCCGCTGCCGGCGCCGCAGCGGACCGCCCTCGAGGTGGCCTTCGGTCAGCACGCCGGTGCCGCGCCGGACCGCTTCCTCGTCGGCCTGGCGGTGCTCAACCTCGTCGCCGAGGCCGCCGAGGAGAGGCCGCTGCTGTGCCTCGTCGACGACGCCCAGTGGCTCGACGAGGCGTCGGCGCAGGTGCTGGCGTTCGTCGCGCGGCGCCTGGCGGCCGAGCGGGTGGCCATGGTCGTCGCGGTGCGTGACGGCCCGGCGGCCGGCGTGTTCGCCGGCCTGCCCGAGCTGCGCGTGGGAGCGCTCAGCGACGAGGAGGCACGCGCACTGCTGAGCTCCGGGGTGCACGCCCCGCTCGACGCCGGGGTCCGCGACCGGATCCTCGCCGAGTCGCGCGGCAACCCCCTGGCGCTGGTGGAGCTTCCCCGGAGCGCGCCGCCCGCACAGCTGGCCGGCGGGTTCGAGCTGCCCGACCCCGCGAACGTCCCCCGCCGCGTGGAGGAGAGCTTCCGGCGTCGCTCGAGCGGCCTGCCGGTCGAGACCCAGCAGCTGCTGCTGGTGGCTGCGGCCGAGCCCACGGGCGAGGTGTCCCTGCTGTGGCGTGCCGCGGCGCACCTGGGGATCGCGGTCGACGCAGCCGCGCCGGCGGAGGCGGCCGGGCTGCTGGAGATCGAGAGCCGGGTGCGGTTCCGCCACCCGCTCGCGCGCTCGGCCGTGTACGGCGTCGCCACTCCCGCCGACCGTCGTCGTGCGCACCGTGCGCTTGCTTCCGCCACCGACCCCGCCCGTGATCCGGACCGGCTCGCGTGGCACCGCGCACGGGCGGTGCTCGGCGTCGACGAGGAGGTCGCCGGTGAGGTGGAGCGCATGGCCGCCCGGGCACGCGACCGCGGCGGGCTGGCTGCCGCGGCCGCCTTCCTCCAGGAGGCCGCAGAGCTGTCCCCGGAGCCCGCCCAGCGAGCACGGCGAGCCCTGGAGGCGGCGCAGGCCAAGTACGGGGCCGGGGCGCCGGAGGCCGCACTGGAGCTCGTGACGGTCGCCGAGGCGAGGCCGCTGGGCGTCTCGGACCGCGCCCGCCTCGAGCTGCTGCGTGCCCAGGTCGCGTTCCACCTGCGACGGGACCGAGAGGCGCCGGGGATGCTCCTGCACGCGGCCCGGATGCTCGCGCCGCTCGATCCGGCGCTCTCCCGCGAGACCCACCTCCACGCTCTCGACGCCGCCATCCTCAACGGCGGGGACGCGGTGGGCATCGCCGAGGCGGTGCAGGCCGCACCCGCCCCGCAGGTCCCGGCCCGGCCGGTGGACCTCCTCCTCGACGGCCTCGCGACGGCGTTGACGCAGGGGTACGCGACGGGCGTGCCGCCGCTGCGGCGCGCCCTGGAGGCGTTCCGGGACGTCGTCCACACCGCCTCCGAGGCGGGCCGCCACGACGACGCCTGGCTGTGGCTCGCGGGGCGCACCGCGGTGGGGCTCCTCGACGACGAGCTCGTCCACGCCCTGGCCACCCGCAACGTCCAGCGGGCGCGCGCCACCGGGGCGCTCGCGGCGCTCCCCACCGCCCTCAACCTCCTGTCGATCACCTCGGTCCTCATGGGGGAGCTCGTCCGGGCGGCCGAGCTGGCCGCGGAGGCGTCGGCGATCACACAGGCGACCGGTGGTGTCCAGCTCCCGCACGCACGGGTCATCCTGGGAGCGTGGCGGGGCGACGAGGCCGCGACGACTGCCCTCACCGTCAGTACCGCCGAGGACGCTGCCTACCCCGACGGGAGCACGGACGCCGCCCAGGCCCAGTACGCCCTGGCGGTCCTCCACAACGGGTTGGGCAACTATCCGGCTGCGCAGGAGGCCGCGATCCGGGCCTGCGGGTCGCCGGAGCTGGCGCTCAGCAGCTCGAGCCTCCCGGAGTACGTCGAGGCGTGCGCCCGTGCGGGCCAGCCTGCACTGGCGGCGTCCGCGGTCGACCAGATCGCCTCCCGCGCCGCGGCGAGCGGTACGCGGTGGGCCCTGGGGACGGCGGCGGGCGCGCGAGCGCTGACGACTACCGGAGCCCGGGCCGAGGAGCACTACCGCGAGGCGATCCACCACCTCCAGGGGTGCCGGATGGGCGCGTACACCGCCCGTGCCCGCCTCGTCTACGGTGAGTGGCTGCGCCGCGAGGGCCGGCGCAAGGACGCCCGCGAGCAGCTCCGGGCCGCCCACGAGAGCCTCTCGGAGATGGGTGCCGAGGCATTCGCCGCTCGCGCGGCCCGCGAGCTGCAGGCCACCGGGGAGTACCCACGTAAGCGGTCCAGCCAGCCGACCGACACGCTCACGCCCCACGAGCTGCACATCGCTCGGCTGGTGGCCACCGGCGCGACGTCGCGCGAGGTCGGCGCCCAGCTGTTCCTCAGCCCGCGCACCATCGAGGCCCACCTGCGCAACATCTTCGGGAAGCTCGGCATCACGTCCCGTCGGCAGCTGCGGGAGCTGTCCCTTCCCTGATGCCGCCGGCCCGGCCCTGATGCCGCCGGCTGCTCGTCACGTGTTGGAAACAAGGGCTCACACGCCCGAAACGGACGGCGAGCATGCTTCCGGTCAACGGTCGCGCGTGGCGGCCGACGACTCAGGGAGATGCCCATGCATGTCGAGTTGCAGTCAAACCCACCGAGCAGACGCAGAGCCGTCACGCGCGTGTCGGCAGCCGTGCTCGCCGCGTGCGCCGTCGCAGCCGTGCCGGTCACGGGAGCCCTCGCCGCCCCCACGCCCGCGATCGCCGCCACGTCGGTCCACGAGGAGATCCCCCTCGACCTCGCCACGGCCGGCATCCAGGAGATCCAGGCCGCCCTCGCCGCCGGTGAGCTGACCTCGGTCCAGCTGACCCGGGCCTACCTCGAGCGTATCGAGGCGTTGAGCATCGAGGGGCCGGCGCTCAACGCGGTGCGGTCCATCAACCCGGCCGCCCTCGAGCAGGCGGCACAGCGCGACGACGAGCGCGCCGCCGGGACCGTGCACGGGCCGCTCCACGGCATCCCGGTGCTGCTCAAGGACCTCATCGACGTCGCCGGCATGGCCACGACCGCCGGCTCGGTGGCCCTCGCGGACTCCTACCCGGCCGCCGACGCGCCGGTGACGGCTGCCCTCGAGGACGCCGGGGCGATCATCCTCGGCAAGGTCAACCTCACCGAGTTCGCCAACTTCATGACCAGCGGGATGCCGGGCGGGTACAGCTCCCTCGGTGGCCAGGTCCTCAACCCCTACGACGCCAGCCAGAGTCCGAGTGGCTCCAGTGCCGGGTCCGGCTCCGCGGCCGCCGCCGCGCTGGCCACGGTCACCGTCGGCACCGAGACGTCCGGCTCGATCCTCAGCCCCTCCCGGGCGAACTCGAACGTCGGCATCAAGCCGACCGTCGGGCTCATCAGCAGGACGGGCATCGTGCCGATCTCGGCGACGCAGGACACCGCCGGGCCGATGACGCGCAGCGTGTACGACGCCGCCGCGCTGCTGACCGGCATGGTGACCGTCGACCCGGAGGACCCGGCGACGGCGGGCAACCCGAGCGTCGGCGTCGACTTCACCGAGTCGCTGTCGACGACGGCCCTGGAGGGCACGCGCCTCGGGTACGTCGAGTCCGACGACCCCGTCTACGCCGCGGCCCTGGAGACGCTCGAGGAGCAGGGCGCCACGCTCGTGCCGGTACAGGTCGGGCGCTCCTCCGCCGGGAGCATCCTCACCAGCGAGTACAAGCGGGACATCAACGCCTACCTGTCCCGGCTGCCCGCGGACGCCCCGATGAAGACGTTGAGCGACATCATCGAGTACAACACCGAGCACGCGGACGCCGCGCTGAAGTTCGGCCAGACCCTGCTGCTCGCCTCGCAGGAGGTCGACCTCGAGGACCCGGACACCTACGCCCAGTACACCGCTCAGCGTGACCAGCTCGTGAGCGAGTCGCGCGAGGCGATCGACTCCGCGCTCGAGGAGAACGACGTCGAGGCGATCGTCTCCGCCTCGGCGACGACCGGGACGGCGGCAAGTGCCGGCTACCCCTCCGTCAGCGTGCCCGCCGGCTATGCGGCGAACAACCGCCGCCCGGTCAACATCGTCTTCCTCGGCACCGCGTGGAGCGAGGCGGAGCTGCTCGCCCTGGCCTCGGACTACGAGGACGCCGCGCAGGCGTGGCGCTCGCCCGAGGAGACCAATCCTTCGCTGTTCCGGTGCACCGGCATCAGCGAGGAGACCGAGTGGGACGACTCGTGCGCCCAGAACCCCCCGAGCTGGCCGGAGGAGCCGGAGCCCGAGGTGCCCGGCATGCCCGAGGAGCCGGCGCCCCCGCGCACGGGCTTCTTCCTCAACGACGGCTGGGACGCGTGGGCCGACCACGTCTTCCGCTACGGCCGGTTCACCGACGAGGTCCTCATCGGGGACTGGGACGGGGACGGGACCGACACCATCACCCTGCGCCGCGGTCGCGAGTTCCACGTGTCCGACGCCCAGCGCGGCGGCGACGCCGACCGCACCTTCACCTACGGCCGCGCCGGGGACGTCGTCCTCGTCGGCGACTGGGACGGTGACGGCATCGACACGCTGGCCGTGCGACGCGGCAACGAGTACCACCTGAAGAACAGCATCAGCGGCGGCCCGGCCGACGTCGTCGTCCGCTACGGCAAGGCGGATGACGCCGTCGTCGTGGGGGACTGGGACGGACGACGCGGCGACACCCTGGCCGTGCGCCGCGGGGCGACGTACCACGTGAGGAACAGCGTGACGGCGGGCGACGCCGACGCGGTGATCACCTACGGCCGGGCGGGGGACACCGTCCTCGCCGGGGACTGGGACGGTGACGGGGTAGACACCTTCGCGGTGCGCCGCGGGGCGACCTACCACGTGAAGAACAGCCTCAACGGTGGGGACCCGGACCTGGTGCAGACCTACGGGCGCACCGGTGACGAGGTCTACGTCGGTGACTGGAACGGCGACGGGACCGACACGCTCGGCGTCCGCCGCGCTCCGTGATGACGCGCTGACACACCAGCGGCAGCCTGCCGAGGAGGCCCGCATCCGTCAGGGTGCGGGCCTCCTCCAAGGGGCCGTGCACCTCGCCTGCCGCCGAACGGTGGGCCGCAGCGGGTGAGGGCGGTAGCGTCTGGCCATGGCACCGACGAAGAGCCCCGCCGTCGAGATCGACGTGGCCGGCCGGCCTGTGCGGATCACCAGCAGCGACCGGGTGATCTTCCCCGAGCCCGGCATCACCAAGCGCGAGGTCGTCGACTACTACCTCGCCGTCGGGGACGGGATCCTGCGCGCGCTCCACGAGCGGCCGGTCACCCTCGAGCGCTGGCCCAAGGGCGTGCGGGAGGGGATGAAGCGAGCCACCCGCAGCGACCCGCACGGTGACGCGTTCTACCAGAAGCGGGTGCCCGCCAAGGGGGTGCCGGACTGGATCGAGACGGTCGAGATCGCCTTCCCGAGCGGCCGCACCGCCGACGAGCTGTGCCCCACCGAGCTCGCCGCCGTCGCCTGGGCCGCGAACCTCGGCACCATCACCTTCCACCCGTGGCCGGTGCGGCGCGGGGACGTCGACCACCCCGACGAGCTGCGCCTCGACCTCGACCCCCAGCCGGGCACCGACTTCGCCGACGCCGTCGAGGTTGCCGCCGTCGCGCGGGAGTACCTCGCCGAGCTCGGCTGGCGCGGCTTCCCCAAGACCTCCGGCAACCGGGGCGTCCACATCTACGTCCGCATCGAGCCGCAGTGGGACTTCACCCAGGTGCGCCACGCGGCGATCGCCTTCGGCCGCGAGCTCGAGCGGCGCATGCCGGGGAAGGTGACGACGAACTGGTGGAAGGAGGAGCGCGGGGAGACGATCTTCGTCGACTACAACCAGAACGCCCGCGACCGGACGATCGCCAGCGCCTACAGCATCCGCCCGATCGCCCACGCCCCGGTGTCCGCGCCGGTCACCTGGGACGAGCTGCCCGACGTCGACCCGCGCGACCTCACCGTCCGCACCATGCCGGCCCGCTTCGCCGAGCTCGGTGACCTCCATGCCGAGATCGACGGCGTCGCCCACGACCTCACCCCGCTCCTCGAGCTCTACGCGGAGCAGGAGGCCGAGGGCCACGGGGACATGCCGTACCCGCCGGAGTACCCGAAGATGCCCGGCGAGCCGGCGAGGGTGCAACCATCCAGAAAGCGCCGCGATTCTGCGGAAAAGTAGCCGGTAGGAGTGCGTGGCGGTCCTAGCATAGCGCACACTCACCTGATAACGTCTAGTCCGTGAGTTCGAATCTGACCGACATGGGCAAGTCCTTCGCGCGTCACCTACGCGCCGAAGGCAAGGCGCCGCGTACCGTCACGCTCTACGGCATGTCCGTCGACATGTACGCCGACTGGCTGACCGCCAAAGGCATCGCCCCCACAGTCGCCGCACTCACACGCGACAACATCCGCGAGTGGCTCGCCGACCTCTCCGAGACGCGGGCAACCGGCACCGTCCGCACCCGCTACCGCGGCCTGCATCGCTTCGCCGGCTGGCTCGTTGACGAGGACGAGCTCGACGACAACCCGATGCGAACCATCGCCCAGCCAGTCGCCAAGGTCACGCCCGTGCCGGTCCTCGACGACGACGAACTGACGGCGCTCCTCAAGGCGTGCCGCGGCAAAGCGTTCAACGATCGCCGCGACGAAGCCGTCATCCGCGTTCTCCTGGACGCAGGGATTCGCGTCTCCGAGCTGTGTGGCCTCACCACCGAGTCCGTCGACCTCGACAACGGCATGGCCCTCGTGCGCGGCAAAGGCGACAAGGTGCGGCCCGTGTACTTCTCCACCCGAACCGTCGCCGCCCTCGACCGCTACTCACGCGCCCGCAGCTCACACCGGCACGCCCACCTCGCCGCCTACTTCCTCACGCAACGCGGCGCCCTCTCCACAGACGGCGCCCGCGAGATCATCCGAGTCCGCGGAAACGCCGCCGGCATCGAGGGGCTCCACCCTCACCGGTTCCGCCACACCTTCGCCCACGACTTCCTCATGGCCGGCGGGCAGGAACGCGACCTCAAGCGCCTCGCTGGATGGACCTCCGACGTGATGCTCGAGCGCTACGGAGCGTCAGCGGCAGACGCGCGTGCCCGGCAAGCCGCCCAGAACCTACGACGAGGAGACCGAGTGTGAGTGACGACAGGCTACGAGCCATCGTGCCCGTTCGCTGTGGGCAGTGCCTGGCGCGATATGGCAAGGCTGCGATGTTGGGTGAGATGCAGTTGTGGCCCGACCACATCGAGGGTGGCGGCTGGCGCTGGCAGCGCGTCGACCGATTGAAGATCTACCCCGACGGGCGTCGGGAGCGCCGCATCGCGGGCCAACCGCAGCGAGGCGGCGGGGCCGAAGCCCGGTGTGGTCGCTGTGGTCACCGACCGCGCTTCCGCATCGCGACTCTCGCTCGACAGGCTGCGGAGATCGTCGAAGGGGAGAATGTGGCAGGCGTGGCGGATGAGGGACTTCTCAACGTCTCGGCGAGTCGCCGGGGGATCACCCTGTAGATGCGTTATGCTTTGAGCACCTGAATACCGTTGCGGGCTTAACGTAAGTCGCCGTCACTGGCGCCGCCGCCCTCGAGCTGGACTCACATTCGCGCAGATTCACCGCGACGAACCTGGGACCGGCCGAGAGGTTGTGCCCAGCAATGACAGAAGCGGAACGCAAGCTTCGTGCTTCGATCGCGGCGCATGAGTCGTGGGCGGCTACGCCCGACCGTACCGCCCGCACAGCGCCCGCTCGGCGTGCGCTAGACCAGAAGTTCCTCGACCAGGCCGGCGGGGATCCTGTGCGTGCCGAGCACCTACGGCGCGCGCATTTCCAGCGCCTCGCACTCAAGTCGGCGCGCTCCCGCCGCAGGGCTGCCGAACTGAACGCTGAGGCCGTCCGCGCAGAGGTCGAGCTCACCGCCGCGGGTGGTGGTGCAGCATGAGCGCGACCCAGGAACGAGAAAGCCGCCCCGCGGGCAACGGGACGGCATCTCAGAAACTCGCCGGGCAGGCACCTACAGCATACCGGGACAGAGCACCCAACGGCACGTCCGCCACGCTTAGCGGTTACGCCGTAGTTGTCACTATCCCGGCGGATTCTGAGCCGCGCACCCGTCGCAGACTCTTCCTGAGCCTCCATTCCGCCACGCGCGCGGTCACGAAGGCTGAGGCGCGCGGGTTCGACGCCCAGGTCACCCTCGTCCGGCTCGTGCCCGAGGGGGTCGGCTCATGGTGACCCTCGAGCAGCGCCAGCAGCCGGCCACCGTGACTAGCGCGACCGGGCGCACCGTGGCCTACGACCTCGGCACCATGAGCGACGACGCACGCGCCTCATGGATGGCCGTCTACGAGCTCGGCATGCAGGCCGGGTGGCAAATGGGCTACGACGCCGCCGAGGCCGACCTGTCCGCGATCCAGCGCCGCGCACACGCCACCGTGCAGGACGTCGCTCGCGGCCTGCCCTACGACGTCCTCTGCGAACGGCGGGGCGAGCGGCACCGGGCAGAGCGCCAGCGCCAGACCCTCAAGGAACGGGGGGTCGCATGAGCACGCTCGACTACGACCCGTGGATCGACATCTCAACCGGTTCAACCGGTTCAACCACTTCCACCGGTTACACCGGGACCCCCCAGGGAACCGGTGGAGACGTACTGGACGCCGTGCGCAAGTGGCTCGCCACCTACGTCCGAACCATGCACGACGAAGACCTCGACGTGCTCACGCTCTGGGCGGCACACACCCACCTGTGCTTCGAGACGTACACAACGCCCCGCCTCGTCCTCGACTCCCCGGTGCCCGGGTCCGGTAAGACCACCGTTCTGGAGCACCTGTCCCGCCTCTGCCTCAACCCCGTGCAGATGGCGTCCCTATCCTCGCCCGCACTCCTCACTCGGATGCTCGACTCCGGTATCCGTACCGTCCTGATCGACGAGGCGGACCGGTCCCTGAGCCCCGACAAGGAAGGCGTCGCGGAACTGCTCGCCGTCCTGAACTCCGGATATAAGCGCGGCGGCACCCGCCCCGTGCTTGTCCCCACTAAGGACGGGTGGGACCCCAAGGAAATGCCCACCTTCGCACCCGTCGTCATGGCAGGTAACAACCCCAACCTGCCCGAGGACACCAAGAGCCGCACCATCCGCGTCCTACTGCTCCCCGACCTCGAGGGCCGGGTAGAGGAGTCGGACTGGGAACTCATCGACATCGACGCCCGCGACCTCGGAGAGAGCCTCGCGGCATGGGCCGAGCTCGTCCGTGAGCAGGTCGTGGCGGAGCGACCGCCGCTGCCCGCGGGGATCGTTGGCCGTTCACGGGAAAGGTGGTCCCCACTCAAGCGTGTGGCGGCAGCGGCCGGCGGACGCTGGCCTTCCGTGGTCGATGCCCTCGCCCTGGCAGACCTTGCCCGAATGGAGCAGGACCGCGAGGACGGCATGGTGCGAGAGCGTCCCGGCGTCGTCCTGCTGCGGAACATCCGTGAGGTGTGGCCCGCAGGTCAGAGCTTCTTCCCCACGGAGGACCTCATCCCTGCCCTGATCGACCACAACCCCGACTCGTGGGGCGACGCTTCCCCGTTCGGCAAGGCACTCACCGCCCAGCGGCTCGGACGGATGCTCGTCTCCTCCTACAACCTCCACTCCGACCGTCCGGGCGGCGTCGGACCTCGCGGGTACCTGCGTGTGTCCTTCGAACCGGTCTGGCACCGGATGGGCTTTACCCCTCCCGGGGAACCGGTGGCTCCGGTTGAACCGGTTGAACCGGTGGCGCCCACCTGCGCGGTGTGCGGCCTCCCCATGACCGTCATCGAAAGAGGACAGACGACGCATCCCGCATGCGAGGTAAGCGCGTGAGCCGCTCATCCGTCGTCCGATTCGTCGGCACACCACGCCCCACGAGCTGGATCGCCATCGTCCAACTCCCCAACGACTCGGCAGAGGTCCGCGTGCGCAGACGCCCCCACGGCAAGCGCTGGACGTGCGACACGCACGGCAACCTCGGCGCCGCCCTCTGCCCCCACCAAGGCGCCGCGCTCACGGCATGGCGTCGCCAGTACATCAACCAGGAAGAGATCAAAGCATGAGCACTCCCGCAGAGTTCCGGCCGCGCCCAGCGTGGCTCGCCAACCACGAGTTCGCCGCAGGGCTCGACGCCGCCATGAAGCCGCGCGACCCGGCCGACCACGACGACCCCTCACAGCTCGCACGCAAGGAAGCCGAACTACAGCTAGCCGAAGAGATCGGAAACCCCGAGCTCATCGCCGCCAAGCGCCTCGAGTACGGCATCGCCCAGGCCCAGCACGACCACGAAGGAGACCCCCGATGACCACGAAGCAGCAGAACAACCCTACGACCGAGACCCCGACCACGGACCAGGAACGCGCATGGGCACGCATGGTGCTCCAGCGCTCCGACGCCGAGATGGCAGGGCACCGCACCGCCGAGCGGAAGGCCGCCGCCGACTTTGAGGCGGCCCTCGCTGAAGAGCCTTGGGTCCGCGCCCTCGCTCACCTCGGAGCCGTCCGCAAGCGTGCCGCCCTCACCCGCCACGACCAGGAACGGGCCGCGGCCATCCTCGGTACCACTCTCACCGGTAAGGGCACCGTGCCCACCTCGGTCGCCGGCTACATCGACGGCTCAGTCGTCCCGGAGTTCCTCGTGCGCCCCGTCGCAAGGGCCGCCGACTCCCTCGCGGAGACCATCCACGAGGAAGAGCGCGTGCAGCGAGCCGAACGCGCCCGCGCTGAGATGGCTGACCCCGACACTCTCGCCCGGTACGGCCAGTCGAGTGCCCGACCCGCCAGCCCTCTTGCACGGATACAGCAGGACGGAGCAGTGGAGACCACCCACCGCACTACGCCGGACGGCAAGCGCATCACCGTTCATCGCAGTCTCAACACCGGAGCCAGCGTCACTCTCGACGACGACGGAAACCCCTACAACGTGCCGCAGCCCGAGAAGGTCGTCATGAGTCAGCCGCCTTCTTGGTCGACCGCGCTTCGCTGACAGACCTTGACGCGGCCCGCGACATCGTTCCAGCACGGACGCGGGCCGCGTCCCCCAGCCGCCGATCCCGGGTAGGGGAGGGGGCCCGAGCGGCGTCCCTCTCGTACCGCCGGAGAGGGCTCTGACAAGCAAGACGGTGGCAACGACCATTTTTCGACCCCCTGAGAGGCCCGATTCAATGACAACGACACCGAAAGCACCCGTCGGCCTCAAGGCCAGGGGGCGCCGATTCTGGAAGGAAACCCTCGAGGATTTCGAGCTAACGGATGGCGAGCTGAACCTGCTCGCCGAGGTGTGCCGAACCCTGGACACCCTCGATCTCCTAGCGGCGACCATCGCGAAGGACGGAACGACGACGGCCGGCAGTCAGGGCCAGATCGTCATGCACCCTGCCGTCTCGGAGGCTCGGCAGCAGCGACTCGCCCTGCACCGGCTTCTGGCGGCCCTTGCGCTTCCCGACGACGAGGGCGGCACCATCTCGAATCCTCGCGCGATCAGCGGTCACGAGAACGCGCGAGCCCGGTGGCTGGGTAAGGACACCGAGGCGGCTGCCCGTCGCGCTGAGGGGAGGGCTGGCTGAAATGGCGCGCAGGAAGAGAGAGCCGGAGCCGACCGCGGCTCGCTTTCGTTCTTCTCGTGACCGCATCTGCCCCGCTTGTAGGGCAGTCCTGACAATGGCCGCAAAGCATGAATGTGTGCGACGCATTGTTGATTCATCTACTCGGATTGAAACGGAGAAGGACTATGGCGGATAGAACAGTAACGCTGAACCTGGGTGCGCGCGTCACGGGGTTTGTCAATGGCATGCGAACCGCGCAGCAAGCGGCAGAGAACTTCACGGCACGCGGCCTCGACAAAATCGCCGCGAACTCGCAAGCGGTCAACACCCTGTCAAACACGGCCGGGATCATGGGTGGCGCGATGGTCGCCGCCGCCGGTGCTGCCGTGCTCGCGTTCGCGAACTTCGACGAGGCCATGTCGTCGGTGCAGGCGTCCACGATGGAGTCCGCGGACAACATGGAGCTCCTGCGGGACGCTGCCATCGACGCCGGTCAGCGAACCGCATACTCGGCGACGGAGGCCGCGGCCGGTATCGAAGAGCTCGCAAAGGCTGGCATCTCCACGGCTGACATTCTCGGTGGCGGCCTCGATGGGGCGCTCGACCTCGCGGCGGCCGGCGGCATCGGCGTGGCTGAGGCCGCAGAGACCGCGGCGTCAGCGATGACGCAGTTCGGGCTGGCCGGTGAGGACGTCACCCACATCGCTGATCTCCTCGCCGCTGGTGCCGGCAAGGCGCAAGGTGGCGTGTCGGACATGGCCGCCGCGCTGAACCAGAGCGGTCTCGTCGCCAGTCAGATGGGCCTTTCTCTGGACGAGACGGTCGGCTCGCTTACGGCGTTCGCTTCGGCGGGCTTGGTCGGGAGCGATGCGGGTACTGCGTTCCGGTCGGCGATGCTGAGGCTTGCGAACCCGACGAAGGAGAACATCGGGCTTATCGAGGATCTGGGCCTGCGGTTCTACGACGCGCAGGGTGACTTCGTCGGCATGGAATCCGTGGCCGGTCAGTTGCAGGACCGGCTGGCGCATCTCACGGAGGAGCAGCGCAACGCTGCTCTCGCTCAGATCTTTGGGCAGGACGCGATCCGTGCGGCGTCGATCCTGTATGAGGAGGGCGCGGAGGGTGTCCGTGAGTGGACTGACGCGGTCAACGACTCGGGCTATGCGGCTGAGGTTGCTGCGACCCGCATGGACAACCTCAAGGGTGACTGGGAGGAGTTCACGGGCGCCCTTGAGACGGCACTGATTGGTGCTGGTGAGGGCGCGGATGGGCCGCTGCGGTCCCTGGTGCAGGGCGCGACGGACGTGGTCAACGCGTTCTCGGACCTGCCCTCGTCTGTACAGCAGGGGCTCGTGGGCATCACCGGCGCCGGTGGGCTCGTGCTGCTCGGCACCGCCGGCCTCGGGCGACTGGTCACCGCGGTGTCGGACGTCCGAACCTCGATGCAGAACCTCGGCATCAGCGCCAAGACAGCCGGGATCGCGGTCGCTGGTGTCGGCGCGGCACTCAGCATCGCCACGGTTGCTGTCACCGCATGGGCGTCAGCGCAAGCTGAGGCGCGAGCGCGCGTGGAGGCCCTACGGGACACGTTCGATGACGCGTCGAGTGCGATCACGGAGCAGTCACGAGAACTGGTGGCTGAGGGCTTCCTGGAGGTTGAGAACTGGGCCAACCGCATCGGCTACGGGTTCGACTCTGCTGCGGAGGCAGCGGAGGAACTGGGCATCGACCTGGGCACGCTGACGGACGCCGCGCTGGGTGATGCGGAGGCCCTCGCAGAGGTCAACACGACGCTCGATGAGTGGCGCAGTACCGGCGAGCATGCTGACGCGATCCTGCTCGTGTCCCGCCGCCTCGAGGAGCAGCGCGACGCTGTCTCCCAGGCGCGCGACGAGCACGGACAGATCCAGGAAGCGGTGGGGGAGACCGCGACCGCTCAGGGCGAACTCGGCACCGTCATGGAGGACACCACCGGCGCAGTCGAGGACCAGACTGACGCCCTCGATGAACTGATTGACGCTCAGTCGACGCTCGCAGACATCGCCCTGTCGCTCCGGGATGCGCAGCGCAACCTCGAGCAGTCCTATGACGACCTGACGCAGTCGATCAAGGACAACGGCGACACGTTCAACATCACCACTGAGAAGGGCCGCGCCAACCAGGCAGCCCTCGACGACATCGCCGGGGCCTCTTGGGACCTGATCGAAGCGATGGCTGCCAACGGTGCCTCGCAGGAGGAGCTCCAGGCCAAGATGGCTGAGACTCGGGACGACTTCATCGAGGCCGCGGTCGCAGCCGGGATTGAGGAAGACGCCGCGCGCGCCCTCGCGGACCAGCTCAACCTGATTCCGTCTGCAATCGAGACCGCAGTCGCGGTGACCGGGATCGACACGGCGCTCTCACGTCTTGGGGCGCTTGACGCCACCCTCAACTCGATCAACGGGAAGACGGTCACGGCCGCGGTCGCGATTCGTCAGTACGGGCAGGCAGCGATGGCGACTGGTGGCGCGGTGATCGGGCCAGGGACGGGCACGTCGGATGATGTGCCGATCATGGCGTCGAACGGTGAGCACATGCTGACCGCCGCTGAGGTCGAGGCAGCTGGCGGGCATGGCGCGATCTATGCGATGCGGGCGGCGATCCGGTCGGGTGCGATGCGTGGGTATCGCGACGGTGGGGCGGTGCAGTATGTGCCGTCGTTCGCTTCGGGCGGCGCGGTGTCTGCGTCGGCTACCCGGGTGTCTCTCGAGGGCATGCGGGTGCGGCTGAGTGTCGGTGAGCGTGAGTTCACTGGCTACATGGAGGACGTCGCCAATGGCCGCATCCTTGAGCGCGAGCACCAGGCGCGCGGCATCGGACGCTATTACCAGAGGTGACAACGAAGCGGCTCCCTGTGCCGTCAGACGCAGGGAGCCGCTTCACGTCACACGTCAGCCCTCAGGCCGCTGCGGCTGGTCTGCGGTGAAGACGATGCCGTCCACTAGGAAGAACTCCGGCGGCAGGAACCGGAGCGTCATCGTGGCGAAAGCGCCGATGGGGGCCTCTACGACTCGGCCGATGCTGCTGGGGGCCGAGACATCCTCCCGCGCAGCCACGCGCCCATCGACCAGGACCACTACCTCATGGTCCAGGTCGACCAGTCGCGGTCGGGTGCCGAAGGAAAGGTGGTCGCGGACATCCCCGAACCTCTCCCGGTAGTAGTGGTAATTCGCGCGAGCGAACGAAGGCCAGTGCCGGTGTTCGACCTTCGCCTCCACCATTGCGGCGAAGACCTCGTCACGCTCCTCGGGAAGGATCTCGCCGACCTCGATCGCGCTGCGCACCCAGTTCTGAGCGTGGCTCAGCCGGAACTCGGGCGTCGCCGTCAACATGGCCATGTCCCACTCAGTGAGGGCCGCGTCAATCCAATGTCGGGCGAAGGTGACGACGCCGCTCACGTACGCTCGGATCTCGGCGTCTGTCTGCTCGTACTTCTCGTCATCATCGTTGCTCATGCCCGTGAACTCCTTACTGTCGATCGGACAGAGGCCGGCCCTGCTCGTCGCGTGGGACTTTTCTTAGGTCTCGGATGCCGAGCGGCAGCATCACCAACGTGATGAAGCCGGCCGGCACGGCGACGATCCACCACCAGCCGCCTGCGCTCGCCGTGAGATACGTGAGCCAGCCGAAGGACGCGAGAAAGACCGCGGCAAGACCGGCACCGAACCAGCTGCGGGAAGCTTCCTCTCGAGCGGCGAGGAGCTCGACGCGGCGCTCGATCTTGTCCATGAGGGTGACTCGCGCTTTGGAGTCTGCACGCAGAGCCGCCACGATCCTCAACTCGCGTTCGATGTCGTCTCGGATGTTCCTTCTGAATAGGCTCCGGAGGAGGGTCGTCACGGTGGCCGCAACGACGGCACCGGCTGCCGCGATGGCAGCGGCTGTAATGTCGGCGTCCATGGTCACGAGCGTGGCACGCACCGGACTGCCGCGTTGGCAGATTGATGTTGTGACGGCTCGCTCGAGCGCTGGGCATCAGCCGTCCTGTTTCATCCTGGCGTGTGAGGCCGCGCACCGTCGGCAAATGCGGATCTCGCCGAGCACATCGAGAACGATGGGGTTGTCGCCGCGTAGCCACACGTCCCTCGAGTACATCCCGCAGAGCGTGCGTTGGTCAGTTCCAGGACCCGTCCTGGCGTCGAGGGGCAGGGTCACGTCGGGACATCCTGAGATCAGCCCCGCGTCCGTGTGGTGGAAGACGGGCGGGCGCTTGCGGAGGTTGTTCAGGCACTTGAGCATGTGCTCGGCGTGCCGCAGTCCGCGGGCGATGTCCTCAGCGTCCTCAGCGTCCTTGCTCTCGCGGGCCTTTCCAACGACCCAGGTGACGATCCGGTCGCGGTCGACTGAATCGACGTCCTCCCTCACGAGAAGGACGGGGTGCCCCTCCACCATGACGGCGTCGCCGTTCAGTGTGGCAACCGGCACCACGGTGATACCGAGCGCTTCGACTGCTTCGAAACCCATCATGCTGAGACTCCTTCGGGGCAGGCTGCCCGCAGCGCCGCGAGCAGCTCATGGATCGGGTATACCTGGCCGGCGCCGGTGTCCTCATTGAAGAGGTACACGGTGCCGGGGACATCCCCGGCGGCAATGTCGAGGGGTGCGGTCCCTGTGGTGGAACTGACGCGCATACTGTGATGCATGGCGCTGGTCCTTTCAGCGTCGGCCCCGCCGGTCTAACCCACCGAGCGGGGCACTCTTGTGTTGGTCCGAGGCGCCCCGAATCTCACCGGATAACCTCGACCACAGCGCTCCCACCGACCACCAACATTCGTGCGGGTTTCCGCCTGTCTGCACAACGCTCAACGGTGAGGCACCCCGAAGATGCCCGGCGAGCCGGCCCGGGTGCAGCCGTCCCGGGCGAAGAAGTCGGAGTGACTGGGCCTCACCGGTGAGCGCCGGCTCACTCGTGGGGCGTCAGCACGGCGACAGCGCCCGACGTGAGACCGGCGGTGAGGCAGTCACGCACGCGTTGCATGTCGTCGGAGGTTGCCTCGCGACTCAAGGAAAAGGAGAGACGGGGAAACGGCTGCTGCACCGATGAGACGGTCGCCGTGTCCACCGACACGTCAAGGGCGCACGCTTTCCCGCCCTCGGCCGGCACCGGGAGAGCGACGTCGAAGCCGTAGACCGGTCCTTCGCTGTAGTACTCCAACCGGACGGGCGGCGAGGGTGCGCCGGCGACGGCGTCCAGACCCCTGGTGTCCCAGTACCTCGTGGACAGGAGGACGGTGACGACCTCGTCGGCGCCCGTGGCCTTGACGGCCGAGGCGCTGATCACGTCGAGGTCGCCATCGACGGAGACCTCGGAGGACCCGCGCGGGATGCGCGGCGTCCTCCAGGAGTCGGCCCTGAACGGCTCTACCTCCACCCGGATCTCGACACCGCCGGCACGGCCCCCGCCTGTCACCGTCATCCCGGGACGCACGCTCGGGTACGCCATCACGAGGTCCTCGGCAAGGGGGTAGGAGTACGTGATGTCCATCGACGCGAGCTCGGCATCGACCGCCCCGACCACGTCCTCGCGGGCGCTCGCGTCCGGGACGACGAACGCGACCATCTCTCCCATCACGCAGTAGTAGCCGATCGCCCGCGCGAAGACCGTCGAGTCGGTGTGGATCCCACAGCCGTCAGCGCGGCCCGCTCCCAGGACGGTGACCCGATCGGAGAGGGTGATCCGCTCAGCGGCCTCGTCGAGCGTCGCAACGGCAGCTGCGCGCGCCTCCGGGATGCCCGACATGTACGGGTCGTAGGACGGCCCCGACGGGGCGCAGCCCGGCAGGAGAGTCCCGAGGAGGACCGCCATCAGCAGCCGTCCTGGACGCGCGATCTCACGGGTCGGAAGGCTGGCCACCTGACGATCGTAGGCACGCCAACGGCGATAGAGGAGGCGCTTGGCGAGGTCGCCGCCGAGGGTGACCTGGAAGGCGCCCAGGACGCACAGTCCACGCGTTTGGCCTGATGCCCCTTGGTAGCCTGGCAACAGGCGCATGCTGCAGTACTCTGCACGATCGACGATGGGATCAGTGATGACCACCGCCCGAGCGGCCGCTGGAGCGCTCGTTCTTCTCGGACTGGTTGGGTGTTCCACTGACGCGACGACGACTGAGCCCGAGGACATCGCGTCCGAGATTGCTCCCTCCACGGGGCCGTACGATGTCGGGGACACCATCCCAGCCGGGGAGGTTGCTCCGCACGAAGCCCGGCGGGAGGCCGCCGAGCGTCTCGCCCGCGAGAACGACCGCGAATACGTGTGGGTGACCGACGCGTACACGATCGCCGAGGGCGGTGAGGTCGTGGAGGCTTACTACTCCGTCGAC
The DNA here is from genome assembly GCF_900116375.1 of Georgenia satyanarayanai. Classification (GTDB taxonomy): domain Bacteria; phylum Actinomycetota; class Actinomycetes; order Actinomycetales; family Actinomycetaceae; genus Oceanitalea; species Oceanitalea nanhaiensis. Next base: position 161,829 of record NZ_UETB01000008.1, read on the forward strand.
GGCACCGGTGAGGCCTCCGACCGCGTCCGGGACGAGTGGATGACTTTCGACGACCCCGGTGAGGCGCTCGACTACGCCAACGAGGTCGTTGCCGACGTCAGCGAGCCGGAGCGCTACGACGTCGTTCCGCTCGAACCGTGATCGCCACACAGGGCTAACGACTCCGGCACCGGACTGTCCTCCGGATAGCACCCCGTCACCGGACCGCTGACCGGAGTGGTCTATCAGAACGCCCAGGTTCAAGCCGGCCCTACGGGCGTGGCTGTCGGCGGACGTGCCCGCAGGACGTTCCTCAAACGGGACGGCTCGCGGGTGTCCGTTGACCAGGACCGTCGTCGACGGCCGAGACCCGCTGGCGAGGCTCGTTGGAGCCGGGCAGCTCACGGAGTGGTCAGCTAGCGAGCCTCGGTCCGGCTAGGAGAGGGCTTCAAGAGTGAAGAAGATGAAGCCGATGAAGCGGGTGGGGTCGGGCTTGCTCGGCGGCAGCAACTCGGGCGGCGTGTCGGGGGACACCGGCGGCTCGCTGATTGCCGCGATCCTGAATGCTGCGGCGCTGAACGACTCCGACATCGCGCTCAGCGAGCGGTACCAGATCCTGAGCGTCGCGGAGACGCCGTCGAAGTCGTACTCCTCCTCGTTCGGCACGGTCGCGAAGTAGTCGATCTCGGGATACATCACCGGCGGGATAACCGGGTGGTTGACCACCACGACCAGCCGGCCGCCGGGCTTCAGCATCCGGCGCAGCTCTGCCAGCGGCCGCGACCAGTCCTTAAGGTAGTGCAGCACGAGCACGGCCAACGCGTCGTCGAACGCCTCGTCGTCATACGGAAGCGGCAGGGTCAGGTCGGCCACCTTTAGGTCGGCCTCGTCTCCGAGCCGCTCCCGTGCGAGTCGGATCATCGCCGGGCTCGCGTCGAACCCGGCCACGCTCGCGCCGCGCTCCTTCAGGTCTGCGACAAGCGGCCCGGTGCCGCAGCCGGCGTCCAGGATCCGCCGCCCGGCGACGTCACCGAGCAGATCAAGCACCGCCGGCCGGGTGTACCAGCGGGTGAACAGGCCGTTTTCGTTCGCCCGTGCGTACGCCTCGGCGAAGGCGTCGTAGTGGTCCGGCTGCTGCTCGGCGGTCTGCGCCTCGGAGGTCATGCCGCGACAGTGTGTCAGATCGGATCCGCCACCGGGACTGGGCGAAGGTCGCAGCGGTGTCGCGAAGCCGCTAGAGCTACAACCGGTCGGGTGAGATGTCGGGGCCCATGCGCTGT
>NZ_UETB01000030.1 GCF_900116375.1 Georgenia satyanarayanai
CCCTCGGCTTCCGCAATCTCACGAACTACATCGCCCGATCACTCCTCGAGGTCGGCGGATTCAGACCTCGACTACACCCTGGATTCGGATGAGCCCTGTTTCTCGCAGCGATGGGACTGGTCGGGGTGATCGCCGGCGCACGTCTCCCCGACGTTTCACAACGCTGAGTGCCCGCTCTCGCAGACGGGTGCCAGCCAGGCCACCTTCGGAACCGGGTGCTCATGTCGACCGCCGGCCGACCAGCCGGAACCGTCGCATTAGGGGTGCACGGTCCCCGAGGTGCATAACCCGTGGCTTTCGCCGTTATGTGGCGGGCTTCTGTCGGCGCTCCATGGCGGCTTCCGCGACTGAGTCATGCTGGCGGGGCTGCGCTGACTGACGTCCCGTAGACCGATCCCCTGCGGAACATGCTGGCCTCCGCGTCGGGGAGGGACTTCGAGCTCTGCGTGTGACCGAGGCCGGTTCGACTCATGGGACGACGAGCGCTGAGGCGCCCCCCGATGGTCGATGTGGTAGTCGCTTTCCGTCCGTAAGCAGGCGAGAGCTTCGGCGCGCTCCTTGCGGAGAACTGCAGTATCGCCGGCGCGGGCGACTTTCTCGAGCCGATCGCCAGGCTGATGGCGTCATGCGTGTGCTGTTGCGGAGGGTGTACTTGCTACACCGGCGCAGTCGTCCACGCTTCACCAGTTAGCGCTGGTCGGATACGACGTCTCCGCACTGCACATCACCTGCAACAAGGCGCCCTCATGGTTGGTGTAGTGCAGTCCGGTGAAGGATGTGCCGCCTGCCCACTGGGTGCCCAGTTGCTCGCCGGTGCCGTCGTGTTGGTAGAGGGTCGAGTTAAGGACGTTCTTCTTGGCGTCGGTAATGACCACCGCCACGGCGTTGCCGTCGGGCTGCTCCCCGGCGTAGCTCACCTGGAGACTCATCACTTCGAAGTCGATAGTCTCCTGGCTGTTCAGCGGAATGATGAGCTCCGGACTCTGCCAGCCTGCGGAACTCTCGGCATCTGGGCGGTATTGTGTGGTGCAGCTGATCGTCTCAGGTAGCGGGGCAGCCTCTTCGGCGCAACTTGCCAGTAGCGGCGCGGCGAGGGCGGCGGCGATGAGCATCCCTCCGTGTCGTACACCCATGGTTCGCATGACTTCTTCCGGTTGCACTACCGTTTCGATCCGTATGTTGGGACGATCGCAGCGGATCAGTCCCGACGTCCTCGGGCGATTGAGTCGCTCGTTTCCACAGGACGAGAACCTACCCGTTGGACTGGAAGCTCAACCCTTTCACGGCAGATCTGTCGCACGAGGTTTAGGGCCCTACCCCCGGTTCGTGGACACGGGGTGTGATTACGCGGCGGTTGCCAGCGTAGCGGTGTAGGCGGTCTCGTAGGCGGTCGGCGGCTGGTAGCGGCACCAGGAGTGGCGGCGCTTGGTGTTGTAGCGGGTGAGCCATCTGAAGGTCTGCCGGCGGCAGGTGAGCTCGTCGGTCCAGCAGGCGGCGTCTTGGAGGACCTCGCGCTTGAGGGCGGCGTTGAACGACTCCGCCAGGGCGTTGTCGGCCGAGGACCCGATGGCGCCCATCGACTGGGTGACGCCCAGGCTCTTGCAGAGCGTGGCGTAGTCCTTGGAGGTGTAGACGGCGGGTTCAACTGGTCGTTGCAACACTGAGTTGTTGGAGCGAGAGTATCTGTTCGGTGAAGACTTCTGCGGGGGTCTTCCAGCCGAGGACTTTGCGTGGCCGGTTGTTGATCGCTAGGGCGACGGCCTGGAGGTCTTCGGCCGACCAGCGGGACAGGTCGGTGCCTTTGGGGAAGTACTGGCGCAGGAGCCCGTTGGTGTTCTCGTTCGTCGGCCGCTGCCACGGCGAGTGCGGGTCTGCGAAGAACACTCTCGTACCGGTCTCGAGTGCGAACTGGGCGTGCCCGGAGAGTTCCTTGCCCCGGTCCCAGGTGAGCGTCTTGCGTAGCTGTTCGGGCAGCGTCGTCATCGACGCCGTGAGCGCGGCGTTCATCGCCAGGGCGCCGTAGCCACCGAGGGAAGGCCCGTTCTTCACCGGTGGATTTTCGCCCCAGCCCTCCAGCCGCGGCAGGTGCACCAGGAGCGTGGAACGGCTGCTGCGTTCGACGATCGTGCCGATCGCGGACCTGCCGGTCCCGATGATCAGGTCGCCCTCCCAGTGCTCGGGAACGGCTCGATCCGCTGCCTCGGCCGGCCGCTCGGAGAGAACGACATCGGCGGTGACGTGGCCCTGGGGCTTGTTCCGCGTGCGGGCGCGTGGTTCGCGCAGCGCGCGTCCGGTGCGTAAGCACGCGACGAGCTCACGCCTCAGAGCGCCACGTCCCTGGATGAACAACGCTTGGTAGATCGCCTCGTGGCTGATGCGCATGGATTCATCATCGGGGAAGTCGATCTTGAGCCGATGGGAGATCTGCTCTGGGCTCCACGCCGTGGCCCAGCGCCGATCTGCTCGCCGGGGCTTCATCTTGCGGCCCTTCCACGCGGCGGCCTCGGGCCCCGCGACCACCGTTCCGTCAGCGCGCCGCACGGCGCCCTCCAGGCGCTCTTGTACGTACTCGCGCAGGCGCTCGTTGGCGACGAGCTTGGCGACCTTGGGGCGCTTGGCGGCCTGCTGGGCCTTCCACTGCGCGACCGTCGCGCGGTACTCCCGCGTTCCGCTGCGAGTGGCCGCGTTACGGCGCAGCTCACGAGATATCGACCCCGGGTCACGCCCCAGGGCGCGGGCGATCTGACGCACGCCGGTGCCCTTGGCGTGCAGGATCGCGATCTCTTCACGTTCTTCGAACGACAGGTAGCGTCCCGAGGGTTGAACCAGCGAGATCGGCGGCATACCGCCAGCGTGGCGAAACCATCGGGTACCCACCGGCCACGACACGCCGACCGCCAGCGACGCCTCCACCGTCGTGACCCCCGTGGCGATCAGCCGCCAGAACTCGCGCTGCACAACCCGCGACGGTTCGGGCCGGCCGGGTGAACGCATCGCCGGCCGAAGCGCCCGATCAGCACGCCACTGCCGACGCAAGCCCTCGGGAGCATCGCTGGCCTTCTTCTTCCAGTCCGCCGCGACCACGTCGCACACCTCCACGATCAGGGTGTTGCGACGACCAGTTGAATCCACCGACCGATCCGTGGTCGCTGTGGAAGATCGCTCCGGCCAGGCTCCCGCGTGCTGCGGCAGCTGCCTTGAGCGCGTTGGCGACGAGGTCGGTGCGCATGTGGTCGGCGATGGCCCAGCCCACGAGCCGACGGCTGTAGCAGTCGATCACGGTAGCCAGATAGAGGTTGGTCCCGTCGGCGATCGGCAGGTAGGTGATGTCTCCGACGTAGCGCTGGTTGGGCCCCTGGGCGGTGAAGTCCCGCTTGAGCAGGTCGGGGACCTTCGCGTTGGAGGGTTCGGGCACGGTCGTCCTGACGCGGCGCTTCTTGACGTAGCCGGCGATGCCCGCGGCCCGCATCACTCGCGCGACCCGCTTGTGGTTGACCCGCCCGCC
>NZ_UETB01000002.1 GCF_900116375.1 Georgenia satyanarayanai
CCAGCGGCACGAGTTCATCGCCACCGCTGCCAACGAGCTGTGGCTCACCGACATCACCGAGCACCGCACCGGCGAGGGCACGCTCTACCTGTGCGCGATCAAGGACGTCTACTCCAACCGGATCGTCGGCTACTCCATCGACTCACGGATGAAGTCACGCCTCGCGGTGGCCGCGCTCGACAACGCCGTCGCCAGGCGCGGTGACGTCGCCGGCTGCATCGTGCATTCGGACCGCGGGTCGCAATTCCGCAGCCGGAAGTTCGTCCACGCCCTCAACCGCCACGACATGGTCGGATCCATGGGCAGAGTCGGCGCAGCCGGGGACTGTGAGACTCTCGATCACCTCTCGGCGGCCTGACTCTGCTTATGACTGACCTCGAAGTCTGGGTGTCCTGGCTGTTGATCTGTCGTCCGCCGAGGGGCGCATCACTCACTAGGTGCTGGCCGGGCGGGCGTGACCTCATAGGAGCCTGATCGCAACAGTCCCATCACAGTCCCGTCCACCCGACCGGCCAGCGTCGCTCACCCGGTTGGAGCAAGCATCATGAGCATGCAACAGGTTCCCTCGCACCGTCGAGTCGTCGTCGGTGTCGACACCCACAAGTACGTCCACGTCGCAGTCGCGATCGATGAGCTCGGCACCATCTTGGACAGTCGCTCGTTCGTGGCTGATGCCGGCGGCTACACCCAGCTGATCGAGTGGGCTGCCGCGTTCGGCGGGAAGTTGACCTTCGGCATCGAGGGCACCGGTTCCTACGGCGCAGGACTGGCTGGCGCGGTCCGACGACGTGGCATCGGCGCCCTGGAAGTGGTGCGTACCGATCGACGGGACCGCCGGCTGCGGGGCAAGTCCGACACCCTGGATGCCGAAAACGCCGCCAAAGCCGTCCTCGCCGGACTTGCCACCGCCGTGCCGAAGTCCCACGACGGTGTCGTGGAGATGATCCGTCAGATCAAGGTCGCCAAGGACATCGCCGTCAAGGCCAGAACCGCGGCGATGATCAGCCTCAAGCAGGTCATCGTGAACGCCCCCGACGACCTCCGTCAGGAGCTGCAGCACCTGTCGCGGATGGCGCTGATCAACCGGTGCGCGAGCCTGCGACCGGGCAAGGTCACCACCATCACCGCCTCCACGAAACACACGCTACGAGCGATCGCCAGACGCTGGCAGCAGCTCAACGCCGAGATCAGCGAGCACGAGAAGCTCCTGAAGGAACTCACCTCCCAGGCAGCACCCGGCCTCACGGAGGCGTTCGCCGTCGGACCCGACACCGCCGCCGAGATGCTGATCGTCGCCGGCGACAACCCCGAACGCGTCAGGTCCGAAGCGGCATTCGCTCGGCTCTGCGGCGTCGCACCGGTCCCGGCCTCCTCAGGCATGACCACCCGCCACCGACTCAACCGCGGCGGTCACCGCCAAGCCAACGCGGCGCTCTACCGAGTCGTAATCGTCCGCATGCAGCACCACGAGCCCACCAAGGCCTACGTCGCCAGACGCAGCGCCGAGGGCAAGACCAAAGCCGAGATCATCCGCTGCCTAAAGCGACTCCTCGCCCGCGAACTCTGGGCCGCCATGCGGCCCATACGAGACGCAAGGAACGAGCTCCAGCAGGCCGCTTGACAGCTATAGGAGCATCAACGCCGCCATGGAGAGCTTCTTCAGCCTGCTCCAGAAGAACGTCCTGGACCGCCGCCCCTGGAGCACCCGCGAAGAGCTCCGGATCGCAATCGTGACCTGGATCGAACGGACCTACCACCGCCGCAGACGACAGGCCGCTCTCGGCCGATTGACCCCCATCGAGTACGAGACGATCATGACCACGCCAGCCACTCAGGCAGCGTGACCCAACCTGTCACCTATCCGTGCAGCAGTCCCGGGCTGCCGGTCCGGTCGCCGGCTGTCGGGTTTCCTGTGGAGCTCGGCGCGCTGGTGGTCCCCGACGGGGTCCGTTCGGGACCACCCGGGTCGTTCTCCGACGCGCAGGCCCCCAGGGTCATGGACAGGGCGAGAGCCATTCCGGTTGCGGTCGGGCGTGCGAGCCTGGTGAAGGTCATGGGAGCAGGAGCACCTTGGTGGCGGTGCGCTGGTCCATCGCCTGGTAGCCCTCGGCTGCCTTGTCGAGCGGCAGGGTGAGGTCGAAGACCTTGCCCGGGTCGATCTTCCGGTCCCAGACGAGCTGGATGAGCTCGGGCAGGTACTGCCGTACGGGTGCGGGTCCGCCGTGGATGTGGACGCCGGCCATGAACAGTTCGTCACCGGGGATGGCGACGTCGTGGGAGACGCCGACGAACCCGACGTGCCCGCCAGGGCGGGTGGAGTGGATGGCCTGCATCATGGCTTCCTGGGTGCCGACGGCCTCGATGACCGGGTGTGCGCCGAGCCCGTTGGTCAGTTCCTTGACCTTCGCGACGCCGTCCTCGCCGCGCTCTTCGACGATGTGGGTGGCGCCGAACTCGCGGGCCAGCGCCTGCCGGTCGGCGTGGCGGCTGATGGCGAGGATCCGCTCGGCGCCGAGCTGCTTGGCGGCGAGGACGCCGAGCAGGCCGACCGCGCCGTCACCCACGACCGCGACGGTCTTGCCGGGCCCGGCCTCGGCGGCGACGGCGGCGAACCAGCCGGTGCCGAGCACGTCGGAGGCCGCCATGAGCGACGGGATCAGGTCCGGGTCGGGCATGCCGGGCGTCGCGACGAGCGTGCCGTCGGCGAGCGGGATGCGGGCCAGCTCGGACTGGGTGCCGATGGCGCCCATGGGCACGCGGTGCACGCAGTAGGCCTGGTAGCCGGCCCGGCAGATCTCGCAGGTGTTGTCGGAGGCCCAGAACGAGCCCACCACGAAGTCACCTACCTTGACGGTGCGGACCTCGTCGCCAACCTCCTCAACCACGCCGACGTACTCGTGGCCCATCACCTGGTGCTCGACGGGCTCAGCGCCCCGGTAGGGCCACAGGTCGCTGCCGCAGATGCAGGTGGCGCTGAGCCGGATGATCGCGTCGGTGGGCTCGATGATCGTGGGGTCCTCGCGGTCCTCGACCCGCACGTCCCCGGGTGCGTGCATGACAACCTGGCGCATGGCGCTGGGCTCCTCTTCTTCTCGTTGCTGGTCGTGCTGCTGGTCGTCGTACTTTGCTGCCTCGTCCTCGAGTAAACCGGCATGTCTGCGCGTATGGGAGTCCCTGCCGTGAGGCGCACTCACAGGGCACCCTTCGCGGCCCCGGTCGCGTCAGGGAGCGGCCTATCCTCGGTAACGTGGACAACCGACAAGAGGTGCGGGAGTTTCTCACCACCCGGCGTGCGCGCATCACCCCCGACGCGGTCGGGCTCGCCACCACCGGCAGCCGCCGCGTGCCGGGCCTGCGTCGCAGCGAGGTCGCGACGCTTGCCGGCCTCAGCGTGGAGTACTACGCCCGGCTCGAGCGCGGCCAGATCGCCGGCGCCTCCTCCAGCGTCCTGGAGGCGCTGGCGCGCGCCCTGCAGCTCGACGAGACCGAGCGCGCCCACCTTCACGACCTCGCCCGTGCCGCCGACGGAATCCCCACCAGCGGCCGGCCCCGCCGTCGTGCGCCCACCAAGGCCGCCTCGCGGCTCAGCCTGCAGTGGGCGCTCGAAGCCATCACCGACGGCGTCGCCTTCGTCCGCGACCCGCACCAGAACCTCCTCGCGACCAACCGCCTCGGCCGCGCGTTCTATTCGCCCGTCATCGGCGACGGCGGCAGGACCCCAAACCTGGCGCGGTTCCAGTTCCTCGACCCCGCCTCGCACGACTTCTACCCCGACTGGGAGCTCTTCGCCCAGATGTGCGTCGGCATCATGCGCACCGAAGCCGGCCGCGACCCACACGACCGGGGTCTGCAAGACCTCGTCGGCGAGCTCTCCACCCGCAGCGAGACCTTCCGCCGCCTGTGGGCCGCACACGACGTCCGCACCCACGGCACCGGCACCAAGCGCTTCCAGCACCCGGTCGTGGGCGAGCTCACCCTCGCCTACGAAGAGCTCGCGATCACCGCCGAACCCGGACTCGTCCTCCTCGTCTACACCGCCGAGCCCGGCTCACCCTCCGCCGAACGCCTCCGGCTGCTCGCCTCCTGGGCGGCGTCGGAGCAGGCGTCCGTCCCCACCGACCCCCCAAGGAAGAAGTCCCACGACAACCATGAAGCTCACCCCTAACTCCACCGACACCGCCGCCGGCCCCGCCGACTGGTTCACCGGCGACGCCTACATCGACAGCATCCGCAACCCCGACGACCAGTCCGCAGTCGGCTGCGCCCACGTCCGCTTCACACCCGGTGCCCGCACCGCGTGGCACCACCACCCCAAGGGGCAGACTCTCTACGTCACCGACGGCATCGGGTACGTCGCCCGCCGCGGCGGCCGGCCGCAGGAGATCCGCCCCGGCGACGTCGTCTACATCGAGCCCGGCGAAGAGCACTGGCACGGCGCCACCCCCGGCCGCTTCATGGCGCACGTCGCCATCCAGGAGGCCGACGATCAGGGCGAGGTCGTGACCTGGCTCGAGCACGTCACCGACGAGGAGTACACCACCGCTCCGGCGCACGACTGACCGGCGGAAGTGCTGCGTCGTTGTGCGGGGGCACCGACACGCCAAGCGTTTCGTCCCAGCAAGCCGCACTCGGCACGAGGTAGCTGCTGGAGCTCCCGAAGGCAGTATGGGTCGAGCCCAACGTCCGGAGCTGCCGCGACCAACACGTCGAGGGGACGTGTCACACGGTCGCCCAGGTCGCGCCGAGACGCGCCAGCAGTCGGCACCGGCTCCAGAGATGTTGCCTCCGGAACGGCTCGCTCGAGCCATCCGGCTAGATCTGTTGCGGACTGTGTGCGGACTGGGAGCACCTAGCAGCGCGCTGACCTGCACAAACGCACTGATTCACACGTTGAAGCGGAACTCCACGACGTCGCCGTCCTGCATGACGTAGTCCTTGCCCTCGATGCGGACCTGGCCCTTGGCCTTGGCCTCGGCCATCGAGCCGGCGGCGACGAGGTCGTCGAAGGAGACGATCTCGGCCTTGATGAAGCCGCGCTGGAAGTCGGTGTGGATGACGCCGGCGGCCTCGGGGGCGGTCGCGCCCTTGGGGATCGTCCAGGCGCGGGCCTCCTTGGGGCCGGCGGTGAGGTAGGTCTGCAGGCCGAGGGTCTCGAAGCCGACGCGGGCCAGCTGGTCCAGGCCCGCCTCGTCCTGGCCGGCGTCGGCGAGCATCTCGGCCGCCTCCTCGGGCTCGAGCTCGACGAGCTCGGACTCGAACTTCGCGTCGAGGAAGATCGCCTCGGCCGGTGCGGCGAGCGCCCGCAGCTCCGCCTGCATGGCCTCGTCGGCCAGGCCCTCGTCGTCGGTGTTGAAGACGTAGATGAAGGGCTTGGCGGACAGCAGCTGGAAGGAGGCGACGTGCTCCATGTCGAGCCCCGCCTTCTCCGCGCCGGTGGAGACGGCCGTGCCCTCCTCGAGGAGGGCGAGGACCGCGCGGGCGGTGTCGAGGACGGCGGCGTCGGTCTTTTTGCCGCGGACCTCCTTCTCCAGGCGCGGGATGGCCTTCTCCACGGTCTGGAGGTCGGCGAGCACGAGCTCGGTAACGATGGTCTCGATGTCGTCGGCCGGGGACACCTTGCCCTCGACGTGGACGACGTCGGGGTCGCTGAACGCGCGCGTCACCAGGCAGATGGCCTCCGCCTCACGGATGTTGGCGAGGAACTGGTTGCCCAGCCCCTCCCCCTCCGAGGCGCCACGGACGATGCCGGCGATGTCGACGAAGGAGACCGTCGCGGGGAGGATCTTCTGCGAGCCGAAGACCTCCGCCAGCTTGTCGAGCCGCGGGTCGGGCAGCGGCACGACGCCGACGTTCGGCTCGATCGTCGCGAACGGGTAGTTCGCGGCGAGCACCGTCGCGCGGGTCAGGGCGTTGAAGAGGGTCGACTTGCCGACGTTGGGCAGTCCGGCGATTCCGATGGTGAGGGCCACGGGCAACGAGTCTACGTGCCGGGCGACGAGCCAGTCTCCGACCATGCGCCCGGCGGTCCACCATGCTCCCGCTGGACCGGGAGCACAGTGGTACCAGCGGGCGCACGGTCGGGAGTGGGGCGCTCGGCGCTGAGCCGAGCGGGTTGCGGCAGGCTGAGGAAGGGCCGGTCAGCCGCCGGCGACCTCCACGGCCGCCTCGCGGCGCGGGTCGGCCGCACCCGTCAGCGCACCGGTCTCCGGGTCCACCACCAGCGCGTTGACCGAGCCGAAAGCGTACGCCGAGGGCGGCACCATCTCGACGGCGTAGCCCTGGGCTGCGAGCCCGTCGACCACCTCCTGCGCCGTCCCCTCCTCCAGCCGCATCGTCCGCCCCTCGAGGTGGAACCGCGGCGCGAGGACCGCCTCCTCCAGCGACTGCCCGTGCCACGCCCACCGTGCGTACACCCCGGTGAGGATGTTGGGGATGAGCCGGCCGCCGGGTGAGCCGATGACGAGGACCGGCCTGGCGTCGTCGTCGAGCACGACCAGGGGCGCGGACCAGCTGACCGACTTCCTGCCCGCCTCGGGCCGGTTGGCCGGGGACTCGATCGCGCCGAAGCGGGAGAGCTGGTCGTTGAGGAAGAAGCCCTCCCGGTAGGTGCCGGAGCCGAACCAGTGGGTGAGCGTGTTCGTCATCGACACCGCCGTGCCCGCGGAGTCGACGACGCTGATGTGGGTGGTGTTCTGCGCGTCGTCCGCCGACGTCCGGGAGGCGGCGTCCGGCGCGACCCGCGCCGCGAGCCGGGCGTTGCGCTCCGGGTCGACGAGCTCGGCGACGGGGACGTCGACGAAAGCGGGGTCTCCGAGCACCGTGCCGGCCGACTCGTCGGCCACGGTCCACGCGGCGGAGACGCCCTCGACGAAGGGCACCGAGCCGGGCTCGGTCGCCGCGACGTCCAGCGCCTCGGCCACCTGCAGCATCTGGACCAGCGGTGCCCCGGGCAGCGGGGGCAGCGCCGCGAGCACCTCGTGCTCGCCGAGGGCGCCGCGCACCGGCTCCCCGCTCACCACCTCGTACCCGGCGAGGGACCCGGCGTCGATGCCTGGCACGGTGGTGAGGGAGTCCGCGAGCGCCCCCGTGTAGAAGGCCTGCGGTCCGTCCTCGGCCAGCGTCCGCATCGTGCGCGCCAGCTCCTCCTGGACGAGCAGCTCCCCCTCCCCGAGCGGCTCACCGCCCGGGCGCAGCTGCGGCAGCTCGGCGACGATCCCCGGCCCCACATCCTCCCGCAGCCGCACGGCGAGCATCCCCGAGGCGGGGTGCCCCTCGGCGGCGAGCTCGATCGCCGGGGCGAGGACCTCGGCCCACTCGGCCTGGCCGTGGGCCTCATGAAGGGTGCCCATCCCGGCCACGAAGCCGGGGATGCCGGTCCCCGACGCCGGGACCACGCCGTCGTCGGCCACGACCTCCCGGTAGTCGTAGGTGACGGCGCGCTCGCCGTCGCCCTCGGGCACGACGATGCTCGCCCCACCGCCGCCGATGCCCGACGCGTACGGCTCGACGACGGCGACGGCGAAGGCGGCGGCGACCGCCGCGTCGACGGCGTTGCCGCCCTCCTCGAGGATCCTCATCCCCGCGGCGACGGCGGCCGGGTCACCGGCCGCCACCCCGTACTGCGGCTCGGCCGTCGGGGTGGGGCTGGGCTCGGGCGCCATCGTGGTCGGGGGCGCCGTCGTCGGGACGGTCGTGGCGGGTGACGGCTCGGGCTCCGTGCTCGTGCAGGCGACGAGGGCGAGGGCGGCGAGACCGGCGAGAGCGAGGCGTGCGGTCGGTGCGGGCACGGGTTGCCTCCTTGGTCCGGGTATCTACGGTAGGAGCAGATCCGGCGGGCGCATCCCGCCGGCGAGGGAGCGGAGGCGGGCATGGCCGACACCGCCGACCCCCTCACGCGGACGGGCGCCTCCTCCGGCAGCCGCCGGCGCGTGCTCGCGGTCGACGCGGCACGGGCGCTGGCGATCGTCGGCATGGTCTCGGTCAACGTCGGCCCGACGGACGCCACCGGCCTCGGCGGCTACCTCTACCTGCTGCCCCACGGCCGCGCCTCGGTGCTCTTCGTCCTGCTCGCCGGCATCGGGTTCTCGCTCATGACCCGGCGGGTGCGCGAGGCCGCGGCCCCCCGTGGGCCGCTGTGGGCGGCACTGGGCTGGCGCTGTGCCCTGCTCCTCGTGGGCGGCCTCGCGCTGCAGCGACTGGGCCACGAGGTCAACGTCATCCTCGCCGTCTACGCCCTGCTCTTCGTCCTCGCCGGCGCGCTCGTCCGCGCCCGCGGCGGTGTGCTCCTCCTCGTCGCTGCGCTCGGCGCACTGGCCGGCCCGGTGCTGTGGCTCGCACCGCAGGTGAGCGCCGGCACGCCCTTCGACGGGCGACCGCCGCAGCTCGGTGACGGACCCGTCGAGGTGCTCACCGCCGTCGTCCTCACCGGCCCCTACCCGCTCGTCACGTGGCTCGCCCCGTTCGCGCTGGGGATGTGGCTGGGACGGCGGGACCTCACCTCACCGGTCCTGCAGCGACGGACGGCGGTGGTCGCGGCCGTCCTCGGGCTCGGATGCCCGCTCGTGGCCCGTGTCGCGGCCTGGGGGCGCGGCGGCCCCGTCGGGGACACCTCGTGGGAGCTGCTCCTCACCGACGCCCCGCACGGGCAGATGCCGCTGTGGATCGTCGGCGCGACGGCGGTGTCCGTCCTCGTCCTCCTCGGCTGCCTCACCGTGGAGCGGAGGCTCGGGTCACGGCTGCTCCGGCCGCTGGCGCTCCTGGGCCAGCTGTCGCTCAGCTTCTACGTCCTGCACCTGCTCGTCCTCGCGTGGCTGCGTCCGCTCCCGCACACGCTCGGCCAGGGGGTCCTCATCAGCACCGTCATGGTGCTCCTCGCCGCGGTGGGGGCGACCCTGTGGCGCCGCAGCCACCGTCGCGGACCGCTCGAGCTCGCGCTGCGGGCGCCGTGGACCTGGCGGACCCGGCCCGCCTGACTCCCGCCACGCGACCCCGCTCCCGCCGGTCCACCATGCTGCCGGTAGACCGGGCGCACGGTGGGTCCAGCGGGCGCATGGCGGGGAGGTGGGCCGGCCTACGGCGCAGGCGGTGTCCCGTGCGCGCACCCACCGGCTGTGCCACGGTGGGGGCACCCGTCCGCTCCGAGGAGGACCGATGCCCGACCTCATGCCGCTGGTGAGCTCCCACATGCAGGCTGCCCGTGCCGACGAGCACGGCCGCAGCGCCGAGCTCGTCCTCCGCGACGGCGTGCTGCGCCAGTCGATCATCGCCCTGCGCGAGGGCACTGAGCTGGCCGAGCACAACGCACCGCACGCCGCCAGCCTCCAGGTGCTCGTGGGCAGGGTCCGGGTGACCGGTGAGGACGACCCGGTCCTCACCGCGGGCGAGCTGCACGCCCTCACCCACCAGCGCCACGCCGTCGTCGCCCTCGAGGACTCGGTCTTCCTCCTCACCACCGTCACCAGCCAGCCCGGGGAGCCCCCGCAGCGGGCGTGACGGCGGCACGGCGGCGCCTGCGAGGATGGACCGGTGCAGCCCGCCATCGTCTTCCGCGCCGCAGCGAGCCGCGGCTACGCCGTCGCCACCTGGGTGGTGGCGGCCGCCGTCCTCGCCGCCTTCGCCGTCAACGGCGGAGCGGCCGAGGTGCTCCGCTACGGCGCCCTGCCGCTCCTGCTCGCCGCCCTCGGCTGGGCGGCGTTCTGGCGCCCTGTCGTCCTCGTCGAGCCCGACGGCGTGCGGGTGGTCAACGTCATCAGCACGACCTGGCTGCCCTGGGCGGCCATCACCGGCACCCGCACCCGGTGGGGCTTGGAGATCACCACCCACGACCGGAAGGTCGGGGCCTGGGCCCTGCCCGCCCGCAGCGCCATCGGCCGCTGGACCAGAGCGAAGCGGGACGTCCCGGTCGTGTCCTCCCTGCACCGCCTCGACAGCGTCGAGGCTGGCGGCGCGGACCCCGACGTCGTCGCGGGGATCGTCGAGGAGCACCGGACCGGGCACCTCGCGGGGGCGGCTGCGCGGCCCGAACGGCACCTGGAGATCCTCCCGGCCGGGCTCCTCATGACGACGGCGGGCCTGGCACTCGTCTCGCTCCTGCTCTGACCTCCCCGCCGATGTCAGTGGCCCCTGCCACCCTGGGGGCATGGACACGACGACGGCGATCCTCCTGGCCGTAGCCACCCTCGCCACCGGGCTCGTGCTCGGTCTGCTCCTGGGCCGGGTGCGCGCCGAGGCGGCCACGTCCCGCGCCCGGCAGGAGGCTGCGGCCGCGCGGGCACGGGCGGAGGCACTGGCCGAGGAGTGCGCGGACCTGCGCGAGCGCGCCAGCCGCGACCACGACGTCCTGCGCGCCCTCGCCCCGGTGCGGGCCACCCTCGCGCAGGTCGGGGAGCACGTGGCCGAGCTCGAGCGGGAGCGCACCGAGCAGTACACGGTGCTCGCCGAGCGGCTCCACGCCGCCCAGCGCAGCGACGCCGAGCTGCGTGCCACCACCGCCAGCCTCGCCGGCGCCCTGCGCTCGGGCACCACCCGCGGCCAGTGGGGCGAGGTCCAGCTGCGCCGCGTCCTCGAGGCGTCCGGGATGCTCCGGCACGTCGACTTCCTCGAGCAGGCCACCGTCGCCTCGCTGCCCGGGGCTCGTGCTGGGGCCGGGGCGGGCCGGCCGGACGTCGTCGTCCGGCTGCCCGAGGAGAAGTACCTCGTCATCGACGCCAAGGTGCCCTTCGACGCCTACCTCGAGGCCAGCGCCATCACCGCCGTGGACGATCCGGAGGCGGCGGACCGCCGCGCGCGCCTCCTCGCCGCCCACGCCCGGGCCCTGCGCGGGCACGTCGATGCCCTCGCCTCGCGCCGGTACCACGAGCAGCTCGCGGGCAGCCCCGAGCTCGTCGTCATGTTCGTGCCCTCCGAGGGGCTGCTCTCCGCCGCCCTCGAGGCGGACCCGGCGCTGCTCGAGCACGCGCTGCGCCAGGGTGTGGCCCCCACCTCCCCCTCCTCGCTCCTCGCCCTGCTCCGCACGACGGCAACCATCTGGTCCTCCGCCTCGGTCACCGAGGATGCCAAGCGGCTCCTCGAGCTGGGCCGCACGCTCTACGAGCGGCTCGGCACGGTGGCGGGGCACGTCGGCCAGCTCGGCCGCACCCTGGAGAGCGCCGTGCAGCACTACAACAAGGTCGTCGGATCGGTGGAGTCGCGCCTGCTCGTCACGGCCCGTGGTTTCGAGGGGCTGGACGCCGGCGGCCTGGAGGTGCGCGAGGTGGACGCCGATCGCGCCCAGGTCCGCCGCTTCACCGCGAGCGAGCTCACCGACCCGCTCGCCGGCGAGCTGCCCGAGCAGCTCCCGCTCGGCCGCTGAGTCCCCAGCTCCGCGCCGGAAGAGGGCATCGCGGCCGAGCCTCAGCCGCGTCCGCCGCCTCCGAGGTCGAGGTGCGCGCCGGGGATCGCCCCGAGCAGCTCGCGGGTGTAGTCCTGCTGCGGCCGCTCGAAGACCTCGTCCGTCGTCGCCATCTCCACGATGCGCCCCTTCTCCATGACGGCGACCGTGTCCGCGATCTGCCGGACCACCGCGAGGTCGTGGGTGATGAAGAGGTAGGTGAGGCCGAGCTCGTCCTGCAGGTCGCCGAGCAGCGTGAGGATCTGCGCCTGGACGAGCACGTCGAGTGCGGACACCGCCTCGTCGCAGACGACGAGCGAGGGCTCCAGCGCGAGTGCGCGGGCGATGGCGATGCGCTGGCGCTGCCCGCCCGAGAGCTCTCCGGGGTAGCGGCGCATCGTCGAGCGCGGCAGCGCGACGAGGTCGAGCATCTCCGCGACCCGTGCGGCACGCGCCTTGCGGCTGCCCACGCCGTGCAGCCGGAGCGGCTCCTCGATCGTGCGGAAGATCGAGTACATCGGGTCCAGGGAGCCGTAGGGGTTCTGGAAGATCGGCTGCACCTTGCGGCGGAAGTCGAACAACTCCCGCCTGGTCAGCGTGGACAGGTCGGTGCCCTCGAAGGTCACGCGTCCCGACGTCGGCTCGAGAAGGTTGAGGAGGATGTTGGCCACCGTCGACTTCCCCGAGCCGGACTCCCCCACCAGCGCCATGGTCGCGCCTCGCGGGACGGTGAAGGAGACGTCGTCGACGGCCCGGAAGGTGCTCCCCGCGCCCGGCAGCGCCCCGCGCAGCGAGAACTCCCGGACGAGGTTCTCCGCGACGAGGATGGGTGGCCGCGTGCTGACGTCCCCGTGCGTGTGCTCCTGCTGGCTCTGCTCACCGCGCTCGTGGGCGGTCTGGATCCTCCGGGACGTGAGCGACGGCGCGGAGTCGACGAGCCGGCGCGTGTAGGGGTGGCGCGGGTCGGTGAGGATCTGCGCTGCCGGGCCCGACTCGACGACGAGCCCGCGGCGCATGACCACCAGGTGCTCGGCCCGCTCGGCCGCGAGCCCGAGGTCGTGGGTGATGAAGAGGACCGCGACGTCCCGCTCACGGGTGAGGCGGGCGAGGTGGTCGAGGATGCGCCGCTGGACGGTGACGTCCAGGGCGGAGGTGAGCTCGTCGGCGATGAGGAGGCGCGGGTTGCCCGCGAGCGCCACCCCGATGAGGGCGCGCTGGCGCATCCCGCCGGAGAACTCGTGCGGGTACTGCCGCGAGCGCCGCTCGGCGTCGTCCAGGCCCGCCTCGGCGAGCACCTCGTTCGCCCGCTCCCTGGCCGCCCGCCCGGTGGCCACGCCGTTCGCGGCGAGCGCCTCACGGACCTGGAAGCCGATCTTCCACACCGGGTTGAGGTTGGTCATCGGGTCCTGCGGGACCATGCCGATCTCCCGGCCGCGCAGCCGCTCCATGTCCTTGCGGCCCAGCCCGGTGATGTCACGCCCGTCGAAGGAGATGGACCCGCCGGTCACCTTGCCGGTCCCGGGCAGCAGGTCGATGACCGCGTTGGCGAGCGTCGACTTGCCCGAGCCGGACTCCCCGACGATCGCCACGCTCTGGCCGGGGTAGACGGTGAGGTTCGCGCCGCGCACGGCGGACACCATGCCGGTCGTGGACCGGAAGCTCACCTCGAGGTCGCGGACCTCGAGCAGCGGCTCGTCCGGGCGCAGGTTCTCGCTCACCGGTCACGCACCCTCGGGTCGAGGGCGTCACGCACGGCGTCGCCCATCATGATGAAGCCGAGCACCGTCAGCGCCAGCGCCCCGGACGGGTAGAACAGCACACCCGGCCGGCTCCGCAGCGAGGCCTGCGCCTGGGAGATGTCCCCACCCCACGACACGATCGACGGCGGCAGCCCGACGCCGAGGAAGCTCAGCGTCGCCTCCGCGACGATGAAGGTACCCAGCGCCACCGTCACGTAGACGATGATCGGCGCCGCCGCGTTCGGCAGGATGTGGCGCAGCAGGACGGTGGACCGCCCCGCCCCCAGCGCCCGGGAGGCGGTGACGTAGTCGTTGTTCTTGACGTTCATCACCGCTCCGCGCGCGATCCGCGCCACCGGGGGCCAGCCGAAGACGGCGAGGACGAGCGCCACCGTCCAGATCGTCCGGCTCGCCGTCACCTGCATGAACACGATGGCGGCGAGCACGAGCGGGATGGCGAAGAAGATGTCGGTGAGCCGCGAGAGGAGCGTGTCGAACCAGCCGCCGAGGAAGCCGGCCAGTGACCCGATGGCCGTCCCGAGGACGAAGACGATCGCCGTCGTCACCACGCCCACGGTCACCGAGGAGCGCGCCCCGTAGACGACCCGCGAGTACAGGTCGCAGCCCTGCCGGTCGAAGCCGAACGGGTGGCCGGCCTCCGGCCCGCCCAGGGAGCGGGCGAGCTCGCAGTAGCGCGGGTCCTGGGAGGTGAACAGCGAGGGGAACAGGGCCACCGTGCACACGAGGAGGATGATCGCCGCGGACGCCCAGAACAGCGGGCGACGGCGCAGCTTGGACCACGCCTCGCCCCACATCGTCGACGGCGCACCGCTGTCGGCGACGGCGTCGACGGCACCGAGCCCGGCCTCGTCGAGCTCGGCGAAGAAGTGCTCCTGACCGCGCCGTGACGCGCGGGGGGCCGGAGCCCCGCGGTGGGGTAGCTCAGCCATAGCGGATCCTCGGGTCCAGGGCGGCGTACAGGAGGTCGACGAGCAGGTTCGCGAGGATGTAGACGACGACGAGGACGGTCGTCAGGGAGACGACGGTGACGTTCTCGCCCTGGATGATCGCCCGGAACAGGGTGCCGCCCACCCCGTTGATGTTGAAGATGCCCTCGGTGACGATGGCCCCTCCCATGAGCGTGCCGAGGTCGGCGCCGAGGAAGGTGACGACCGGGATGAGCGAGTTGCGCAGGACGTGCACGGAGATCACCCGGTGACGACCCAGACCCTTGGCACGGGCCGTGCGGACGTAGTCGGCGGTGAGGTTCTCCGAGACCGAGGTCCGCGTGAGGCGCAGCACGTAGGCGAGGGACACCGCGCCGAGCACCGCCGCCGGCATGAGGAGGGAGCGGAAGCCCGGGTCGTTGCCCGCCGTCACCGGCAGCCAGCCCAGCTGGACGCCGACGACGAACTGCAGCACGAAGCCGATGACGAAGGTCGGCACCGCGATGACGAGGAGGCTGAGGACGAGCACGGTCGAGTCGAACACCCCGCCGCGCCGCAGCCCCGCCACGAGTCCGAGCACCACGCCGAACACGGCCTCGAAGGCCAGCGCCATGACGGCCAGCCGGAAGGTCACCGGCAGCGCGTCCTGGACGACGTCGAGCACCTCCCGCCCCGAGAAGGTGATGCCGAGGTCGAGGGTGAGGATGCCCCGCAGGAACAGGAGGTACTGGACGAGGAAGGGCTCGTCGAGGTTGTACTGCTCGCGGATCTGCTGCTGCACGGCCTCCGGCAGGCCCCGCTCCCCACCCAGCGCCGCCACCGGGTCCCCCGGCAGCGCGAAGACCATCGCGTAGATGAGGAGCGTGGCGCCGAGGAACACGGGGACGAGCTGGAGGAGCCGCCGCCCGACGTACCTGACCATCCCGTTCTCTGCTTCCGGGCGTCAGCCCTTGGTGACCTGGGGCAGCTCGACCTGCCGGTTCCAGGCGAACTCGACGTTGTCCACGGCCTCGGAGTGACCACCGACCGCGTTCTCCACCCACAGCGGGATGCCGGGCAGGTCCTCGAAGAGGATCGCCTGCGCCTGGGTGACGAGCTCGTTGGCCTGCTCGGTGGACTCGGCGGCGTCGATCTGCCGCATGAGGTCATCGAACTCGGGGTTGGAGTAGAAGGCGTCGTTCGAGCCCGCCCCGGTCGAGTAGATCGGTGCGAGGAAGTTGACGAGCGAGGGGTAGTCGGCCTGCCAGCCCGCGCGGAACACCCCGGAGATCTCCTGGTTGTCGCGGGCGTCGAGGAACTCGGAGAACTGCGGGTAGGCCTCGAACTCCGCCTCGATGCCCAGGGTGTTGCGGATCGAGTTGGCGACGGCGTCGATCCAGGCCTGGTGGTCGCCGTCGGCGTTGGAGCTGATGGTGAGGGTGCCCTCCCACGGCTCGATGGCCTCCGCCTCGGCCCACAGCTCGGCCGCGCGCTCGGGGTCGTACTGGGCGAGGTCGTTGCCCGGCACGTCCGGTGTGAAGCCCTCGATCGACGGCACCGTGAAGTCGACCGCCGGCGTCACGGCACCGGAGAAGATCGTCTCGGCGATCTGCTCCCGGTCGATGGCCAGCGAGATCGCCTGCCGGCGCAGCAGCCCGGCCTCACCCTCGAACTGCGGCAGGTAGGACGGCACGGACAGCGTCTGGTTGAGCGCGGCGGGCTGGTTGACGGCACGGTCGCCCAGCTCCTCCTCGAAGCTCCCCAGGGCCGAGGACGGCATCTCGTCCATGATGTCGAGGTTGCCGGCGATGAGGTCGTTGTAGGCGGTGTCGAGGTTGTCGTAGAAGACGACGCGCACGCCGTCGTTCTGCGCGGGCGTGCCGCCGGTGTAGGACTCGTTGGGCACGAGGTCGATCTGGACGTTGTGCTCCCAGGCCCCCTCCTCGGCCAGCTGGTAGGGACCGTTGCCGACCGGGTCCTCCCCGAAGGCCTCCATGTCCTCGAAGGCCGACTCGGGCAGCGGGTAGAAGGCGGAGTAGCCCAGGCGCTGCGGGAAGTCGAACTCCGGCTGGCTGAGCCGCACGGTGAAGGTGCGGTCGTCGACGACCTCGAGCCCGGTGAGCTCGGAGTCCTCCTCCTGGGAGTAGCCCTCGATGCTCTCGAAGAAGTAGCTGCTGTTCTGGGCGTTGCTCAGCAGCGCGCCGTAGTTCCACGCGTCGACGAAGCTGCTCGACGTGACAGGGGTGCCGTCGGAGAAGGTCCAGCCCTCGGCGAGGGTGATCGTGAAGTTCTGGTTGTCCTCGGTCTCGATCGACTCGGCGACCTCGTTGACGACGGTCCCGTCGGTCTCGTAGCGGACCAGACCGGCGAAGAGGAGGTCGAGGATGTCGCCACCTCCCACCTCGTTGGTCGCGGTGGGGACGAGCGGGTTCTGCGGCTCCGTGCCGTTGATCGACACGACCCCGGCGCCGGCGTCCGGGTCTGCGGAGGTGGCGTCACCCTCGCCGCCGTCGTCCGACCCGGAGCAGGCGGCGAGGAGGAGAGAGGCGGCGAGTGCCGCCGCGGCGGTACGGCTGGCGCGGATCCTGGACATGACGAGCCCCCCGGGGTCGTGGTCGCTGGGACGTGACGCGGGTCACGTGCGTCGCACGATATGCCGGGGAGCCGTCCGGTGGGAAGGCCTCGAGCTCTCAGGAGGGCTGGCGGGAGCCGAGCAGCTGCTCGCGCACCACCCGGCGCAGCACCTTGCCGAGCTGGGAGCGCGGCAGGTCCTCGAGCACCGTGACAGCGCGCGGCATGGCGTAGGCGGAGATCCGGTCCTCGGCCCAGCGGCGCACCGCGGCGAGGTCGACGCTGGCTCCGGGCTCGAGCACGAGAGCGGCGACGACACGCTCGCCGCGCGGGCCGTCGGGGACGCCGACGACGGCGACGTCCCGCACGCCGGGCATCGAGCGGACCGCGTCCTCCACCTGCGAGGGGTAGACGTTGAAGCCGCCGGTGATGATGAGCTCCTTGCGGCGGTCGGCGAGCGTGACGAAGCCGTCCGCGCCGAGCCGGACGAGGTCGCCGGTGCGCAGCCACCCGCCGTCGAGCATGACCTCGGCGGTCGCCTCCGGGTTGGCCCAGTAGCCCGCGAAGACCTGCGGCCCGCGGATGAGGAGCTCCCCGACCTCGCCGGTGGGGACCTCGACCTCCGGCTCCTCCGGGTCGACGACGCGGATCTCCGTGCCGGGGAAGGGCAGGCCCAGGGCGCCGGGACGCCGCTGCGGGCTCAGCGGGTTGCCGAGCGCGACCGGGGAGGTCTCGGTCATGCCGTAGCCCTCGATGATGAGGCCGCCGGTGACGCGCTCCCAGTGGGCGGCCACCTCGGGGGCGAGGGACATCGCGCCGGAGATCGCGAAGCGCACGGCCCTGAGGTCGGCGCCCTTCTCCTCGGCGGCGTCCGCGAGCCGGGCGAACATCGGTGGCACCCCACCGAAGAAGGTGACCGGCCGGCGCCGCACCGCGGCGAGGACCATGTCCGGGTCGAAGCGCGGGAAGACGAGCTGGGCGGCGCCCAGCCGCACCGCGGTGGTGAGAGACAGCGTCATCCCGAAGGCGTGGAAGAAGGGCAGGACGGCGGAGAACACCTCGCTGCCGTAGCGCAGCTCGGAGATCCACGTCGCGTTCTGCGTGACGTTGGCGATGAGGTTGCGATGGGTCAGGACGACGGCCTTGGGCGTGCCGGTCGTGCCGCCCGTGTGGAGGAGGACGGCGGTGTCGTGGGGCTCGGGGCCCGCGGCGTCGGCGGGCAGCGGGGCGGCGCGACGCAGCTCCCGCTCCCAGCCGAGCACGCCGCCCGGGACGGGACCGCGCATCTCCGCCCGCTGCGCCCGGGCGGCGGGGACGGGCAGGCGCAGCAGGAACCGGGAGCGGCGCGGGAGGGCGGCGGTGAGATCGGCGGCGAGCACGGTACGTCCCTGCAGGTCGCCGCCGGGGCACACCTTGGCCAGGGACTTCTCCCACGCGACGACGACGCGGGCGCCGTGCGCGTCGAGCTGGGCCCTGATCTCGGCCGGGGAGGCGAGCGGGTTGTGCTCGGCGACCACCGCCCCGAGCCGGAGCGCGGCGTAGAAGGCGACGACGTGCTGGGGGCAGTTGGGCAGCACGAGGGCGACCCGGTCGCCGGCGCGCACGCCGGCGGCGGCGAGCACCGCGGCGGCGCGGTCGACCTGCGCCGCGAGCTCTCGGTACGTCGTCGTCGCCCCGAGGAAGTCCAGGGCGACGTTGTCCGGCACCCGCTCCACGGCGTCGGCGAGGAGGCCGGGGACGGTGATCTCCGGGACGGTGAAGTCGTCAGTGGTCATGAGTCCTTCGTTCGCGCGGTGCCGAGGTCGGGGCCCCTGCGCCAACGTAACCTACGGACGCGTAACCTCGCGCGCCGATGGTCCCGTCAGGACTGGACGGGCAGCGCGCGGCGGCCGCCGCGCCGCGGCCGGTCCGGCTGGTCGCCGGACGCCTTGAGGTCGGCGCGCAGGTTCTTGGGCAGGGAGAAGATGATGTCCTCCGTCGCCGTGCGCACCTCCTCGACCTCGCCGTAGCCGAGCCGTCCGAGGTGGGTGATGACGTCGCGCACGAGGATCTCCGGCACCGAGGCGCCGGAGGTGAGCCCGACGGTGCTGGCCCCCTCGAACCACGAGTCGTCGATCTCCTGGGCCCGGTCCACCCGGTAGGAGGCGCGGGCACCGGCCTCGAGGGCCACCTCGACGAGCCGCACCGAGTTCGAGGAGTTCGCCGAGCCCACGACGATGACGACGTCGCAGTCCGGCGCCATCTTCTTCACCGCCACCTGGCGGTTCTGGGTGGCGTAGCAGATGTCGTCGCTCGGCGGGTCCTGGAGGGCCGGGAAGCGCTCACGCAGCCGGCGGACCGTCTCCATCGTCTCGTCGACCGACAGCGTGGTCTGGGACAGCCAGACGATGTTCTCGGGGTCGCGCACGACGACCTTGTCCACCTCGTCCGGGGAGTTGACGACCTGGATGTGGTCCGGCGCCTCACCCTGCGTGCCCTCGACCTCCTCGTGGCCGTCGTGACCGATGAGGAGGATGTCCATGTCGTCGCGGGCGAAGCGCACGGCCTCCTTGTGCACCTTCGTCACGAGCGGGCAGGTGGCGTCGATCGTCGCCAGGTTGCGGGCAGCCGCGGCGGCGTGGACGGCCGGCGAGACACCGTGGGCGGAGAAGACGACGCGCGCCCCCTCGGGCACCTCGTCGGTCTCGTCGACGAAGATCGCGCCGCGCGAGGTGAGGGTCTCGACGACGTACTTGTTGTGGACGATCTCCTTGCGCACGTAGACCGGCGCGCCGTAGTGCTCGAGCGCCTTCTCGACGGCGTCGACGGCGCGGTCCACGCCCGCGCAGTAGCCGCGCGGCGCAGCGAGGAGGATCCGGCGGCCGGGAACGGCGGCGGCTCCGGGCGTGCGCGCGGGCACGTCGTCGGGGAAGGCGGACGCGCCGGCGAGGGACTGGACCTCGCGGCGGCCGGGCGCCCCAGCGCCCAGGGAAGCGTCAGAAGGCACGGTAGTCACCTTGACAGGCTACGTTGCGGGGACGGGAACGTCTGCCCCCGGTGTCATGCTGTGAGCGATGCGACCCGACCTGTACATCGACGACTACCGGCCGGCCGACCGTGCCGCGCTCTACGACGTGTGCCTGCGCACCGGGAACGTCGGCGCGGACGCCGGTCCGGACCACGAGGACCGCGACCTCCTCGGGCACGTCTACCTCGGGCCCTACCTCGAGCTCGAGCCCGAGCTCACCCTCGTGCTGCGGGCCGCGGGGAGCGGCGGTCCCGTGGGCTACGCCGTCGCGACGGCGGACACCGCCACCTTCGAGGCCGCCTGCGAGGAGCGGTGGTGGCCCCCGCTGCGCGCCCACTACCGCGCCCGCCCGCCCCGGCCCGGCAGTGCCGACGCCCGGCTGGTGCGCATGATCGAGGACGGCGTGCGCACGGAGGGCCCCTGGCTCGCCGAGCACCCCGCGCACCTGCACGTCGACCTCCTCGAGCCGGCCCGCGGCGTCGGCGCCGGACGTGCCCTGCTCACCCGGCTCTTCGCGGCCCTCGAGGACCGCGGCGTGCCCGGTGTCCACCTGGAGGTCGCGAGCGCCAACGACGGCGCGGTCGCCTTCTACCGGCGGCTCGGCTTCACGGTGGTCGCCGAGCGTCCCGACAGCCTCGTCATGGCACGTCGGCTGGCCCCGGCGGCGGTGGCCTCGTGAACGCCGCACCGCTGCCCGAGCGGGCCGCCCAGACCTCGCCGGACCAGCCGTGGCCGCTGCGGCTGCTGTCGGCGAAGATCGCCGAGTACGTCGCGCGGATGTCCCCAGTGTGGGTCGAGGGGCAGATCGTCCAGCTCAACCGCCGGCCGGGCGCCGGGATGGCCTTCCTCACCCTGCGCGACGCGGACGTCGACACGTCGATGACGGTGAAGATCTTCGCCCGGGACCTGCCGGAGGTGGCCGAGGGCTCACGCGTCGTCGTCCACGCCAAACCGGACTTCTACCAGAAGAACGGCTCCCTCTCGCTGCACGCCCGGGAGGTGCGCGCCGTCGGCCTGGGTGAGCTGCTCGCGCGCATCGAGCACCTCAAGGGCGTGCTCGCGGCGGAAGGGCTCTTCGCCGCCGAGCGCAAGGTCCCGCTGCCCTTCCTCCCCGGCACCGTGGGCCTCGTGTGCGGCCGCGAGTCCAAGGCCGAGCACGACGTCGTCGTCAACGCCCGGGCCCGGTGGCCCGGCGTGCGTTTCGAGATCCGGGAGGTCGCCGTCCAGGGGCCGGGCACGGTCGCGCAGGTGGGTCGCGCCATCGCCGAGCTCGACGCCGACCCGTCCGTCGAGGTCATCGTCGTCGCCCGCGGTGGCGGCTCGGTCGAGGACCTCCTCCCCTTCTCCAACGAGCAGCTCGTGCGGGCCGCCGCGGCGTGCCGCACCCCGCTCGTGTCCGCCATCGGGCACGAGACGGACACCCCGCTGCTCGACCTCGTCGCCGACTACCGCGCCTCGACACCCACGGCGGCCGCCAAGCGGGTGGTGCCCGACGTCGCCGAGGAGCGGCGCGGTCTGCTCGCCGCCTGCCAGCGGCTGCGCGCCTCCGTGGCGGGGCGGCTGCACAGCGAGCAGGTGCGCCTGGACGCGCTGCGCTCCCGCCCGGTCCTCACCGACCCGACGACGATGGTCACCGTCCGCGCCGAGGAGGTCACCCGCCTGGCCGCCTCCGTGCGGCAGGCGACAGCCGCGCGCCTCGACCGGGACGCGGCCGCGGTCGAGTCGCTGCGCGGCCACCTGCGGGCGCTGTCCCCGCTCGCCACCCTCGAGCGTGGCTACGCGGTGCTGCGCACGGCCGACGGCGCGGTGGTCCACGATCCCGCGGCCGTGGCCCCAGGGGACGTGCTCGACGCGCGCGTGGCCGGCGGGCGGCTCGCGCTCGAGGTCCGGGAGGGCCACCCGCACCCGTGAGTGCGGGCGGCCGGCCCGCCCGTCAGGCGAGTGCCTGCGCCTCCGCCGCGAGCCGCGCCTCGCGGACCTGCGTGAAGGACGTGCCGTGGTAGGCGGCGGCCATGAGGTCCTTCATGTCCTCGAGCATCGGCATGCGCGGGTTGGCGGGTGCGCACTGGTCCTCGTAGGACCGCATCGCGAGGTCGTCCAGGCCCTCGAGGAAGGCGCGCTCGTCGACGCCCTGCGCCGCGAAGGACCCGGGGATCCCCACCGCGGCCCGCAGCTCCTCCACCGCCCGGGCGTAGGACTCGACGCCCTCCTCGGCGGTCCGGGCCGGCAGCCCGAGTGCCTCGGCGATCTCGCGGAAGCGCTCCGGCGCCACGTAGGACTCGTACTTGGGCCAGCTCGTCAGCTTGGTCGGGACCGTCCCGTTGTACCGGACGACGTGCGGGAGCAGGGTCGCGTTGGTGCGCCCGTGGATGAGACCGAAGGTCGAGCCCACCGTGTGCGCCATGGCGTGGACGATCCCGAGGAAGGCGTTGCCGAAGGCCATCCCGGCGATCGTGCCGGCGTTGTGCATCTTCTCCCGCGCCTCGTCCGCCCGGGGACCTCCGTTCACGGAGTCGGCGAGGTTGGCGAAGATGAGCCGGATCGCGTGCAGCGCCATCCCGTCGGTGAAGTCGTTCGCGTAGACGGACACGTAGGCCTCGGTCGCGTGGGTGAGGGCGTCGAAGCCGGAGTCCGCGGCGAGGGACGCCGGCATCTCCCCGGTGAGCGCGGGGTCGACGATCGCGACCGTCGGGGTGAGCGCGTAGTCGGCGAGGGGGTACTTCACACCGGTCGCCGGGTCGGTGATGACGGCGAAGGGCGTCACCTCCGCGCCGGTGCCCGACGTCGTCGGGATGCACACGAGCTTGGCCTTCTCCCCGAGGGGAGGGAACTTGAAGGCCCGCTTGCGGACGTCGAAGAACTTCTCCCGGATGTCGGTGAACACGACGTCGGGGTGCTCGTACTGCAGCCACATGACCTTGGCGGCGTCCATCGGTGAACCGCCGCCGAGCGCGATGATCGTGTCGGGCCGGAACTCCCGCATCGCGTCCGCGCCCCGCTCGACGGTGGTGATGGACGGCTCGGGCTCGACGTCGTCGATGATCTGCAGGGCGACCTTCCCGGGCCTGCGGCCGAGGACGTCCAGGACCCTGTCGACGAAGCCGAGGCGGGTCATCGTCGCGTCGGTGACCACGGTGACGCGGTGGACGTCGGGCATGTCCTCGAGGTAGCGGATCGCGTTGGCCTCGAAGTACGTCTTGGCGGGCACCTTGAACCACTGGAGGTTGTTGTTCCGCCGGCCGATCCGCTTGATGTTGAGGAGGTTGGCCGCCGAGACGTTGCCCGAGACGGAGTTGGCGCCGTAGCTGCCGCAGCCGAGGGTGAGGGAGGGCAGGAAGGAGTTGTAGATGTTGCCGATGCCGCCGAGGGACGCCGGGGAGTTCCAGATGACCCGCACCGCCTTGACCCGGGAGCCGAACTCCTCGACGGTGGCCCGGTCCTCGGTGTGGACGGCGGCGCTGTGGCCGAGCCCGTCGAGCTCGACCATCTGCTCGGCCAGCGTCATGCCGTGCTCCCGGTCCGCGGCGCGCAGGACCGCGAGGACGGGGCAGAGCTTCTCGCGGGTGAGCGGCTCGTGGGGCCCCACGCCGCTGACCTCGACGAGGATGATCGAGGTGTCGGCCGGCACCGCGAAGCCCGCCTGCTCCGCGATCCACTGCGGGCTGCGTCCGACGACGGCGGCGTTGAGCCGCGCCCCCGAGCACGCCGTGTCCCCCGCCTCCTGCCCGAAGACGAACCGCTCGAGCATCGCCTTCTCGGCCGGGGTGACCCGGTAGGCGTGGAGCCGGGCGAACTCGTCGAGCGCGGCGTCGTAGACGGAGTCGTCGATGATGACGGCCTGCTCGGAGGCGCACACCATGCCGTTGTCGAAGGCCTTGGACAGGACGATGTCGTTGACCGCGCGCGGCAGCTTGGCGCTGGCCTCGATCCACGCCGGGACGTTGCCGGCCCCCACGCCGAGGGCGGGCTTCCCGCAGGAGTAGGCGGCCTTGACCATGGCGTTCCCCCCGGTCGCGAGGATCATCGCGACTCCCGGGTGGTGCATGAGCTCGCGGGTGGCCTCGACCGAGGGCTCGGTGACCCACTGGATGCAGTGCTCCGGCGCCCCGGCAGCCACCGCGGCGTCCCGCACCACCCGCGCAGCCGCGACCGAGGACTCCTGCGCGGCGGGGTGGAAGGCGAAGATGATCGGGTTGCGGGTCTTGAGGGTGATGAGCGCCTTGAAGATCGCCGTCGACGTCGGGTTGGTCACCGGGGTGATCCCGGCGACCACCCCCACGGGCTCGGCGATCTCGACGATGCCGTTGAGCTCGTCGCGGTTCACCACGCCGACCGTCCGCATGCCCGACATCGAGTTCGTCACGTGCTCGCAGGCGAAGATGTTCTTCACCGCCTTGTCCTCGAAGACGCCCCGGCCGGTCTCCGTGACCGCGAGGCGGGCGAGGACGCCGTGCTGGTTGAGCGCCGCCACCGACGCCTTCTTGACGATGCGGTCGACGTCCTCCTGGGTGAAGGACTCGTAGGCGGACGCGGCCTGCGCCGCGCGGGCGACGAGCCGGTCGATCTGCGGGCGGAGTGTGGTGCCCGTGTCGGACTGTGCTGCGGGGGTCGTGTCGATGCTCATCGTGGACTCCGTGTCTCGGACTGAGTGCTGACCGGGTCCCCGTCGACCCACTGACGACGCTACGGACGGGCCTGCCGCGCCTCCAGAGGCCAAGGTCCCGGCGTGCGCCCGGCGGGCCTCGCGGCTCTGCCAGAATGGGCGCTCATGAGCACCCCCGAGGTCGAGTCCCTCAGCTACGAGCAGGCCCGCGAGGAGCTGCAAAACGTCGTCCGGCGCCTCGAGACGGGCGCGGCGACGCTCGAGGAGTCGATGCTCCTGTGGGAGCGGGGTGAGGCCCTCGCCGCCCGTTGCCAGCAGTGGCTCGACGGCGCCCGCGAGCGCCTCGCCAAGGCGCAGCAGGCGACCGAGGGGGAGCAGTGAGCGCCCCGCTCCTCGTCCTGGGCGAGAGCCTCATCGACATCGTCGACCGCGCCGGTGAGGAGCCCGCCGAGCACGTCGGCGGGAGCCCGGCCAACGTCGCGGTCGGCCTGGCCCGGCTCGGCCACGCGGTGGAGCTGGCCACCTGGTTCGGGCGCGACGAGCGAGGGGACCGGGTGCGGGCCCACCTCGAGCGTGACGGCGTGGGCGTCGTCCCCGGCTCCGACGGCGCCGAGCGCACCTCGACCGCGCTCGCGCGCCTCGACGGGACCGGCGCGGCCGAGTACGAGTTCGACATCACCTGCGACCTGCCGAACCTCGACGGGCGCGCCCCGCGCCTCGTCCACACCGGCTCGATCAGCGCCGTCCTCGAGCCGGCCGCCGCGCGCACCGCCCGCCTGCTCGACGCCGTCGCCGCGACGGCCACCGTCACCTACGACCCCAACGCGCGCCCCGCGATCATGGGCTCCGCCGCCGAGGCCCGGGAGCGGGTCGAGGCGCTCGTCGCGCGCTCCGACGTCGTCAAGGTGTCCGACGAGGACGTCGCGTGGCTCGCGCCGGGCGAGCCAGTCGCCGACCTCGCCCGTGGGTGGCTGGCCCTGGGTCCCGCCGTCGTCGTCGTGACGAAGGGCGGTGAGGGCTCGGAGGCCTACGCGGCCGGCGGCCTGACCGTCAGCGTCCCCGCGCCGCCCACGACCGTCGTCGACACCGTGGGCGCGGGTGACTCCTTCATGGGCGGGATCATCGACGGCCTCGTCCGCGCGGACCTCGTCGGCGCGGACCGCCGCGAGCGCCTGCGCGACATCGACGCCGAGACGCTGCGGACGGTGCTCGAGCGCGCCGCCGCCGTCGCCGCCGTCACCGTCTCCCGCGCCGGCGCGAACCCGCCCACCGCCGCCGAGCTCGCGTAACCCCGCCCACCCCTCTCACGCCGACAGCGCACCTACCGCACCCCGTTTCCCGCCGACAGCGCACTTAGCGCGCCCCCCATTCCGCCGACAGTGCAGTTACCGCCGGCAATCTGGGCGGTAACTGCACTGTGGGCGACAAGTGCACTGTCGGCGAGGAGGGGGGTTGGGGTGAGGGTCAGATGACCGGGGGGCCCTCCTCGAGGACCTCGGTGACGAGGGCGGCGATGGCCGAGCGCTCGGAGCGGGTGAGCGTGACGTGCGCGAAGAGCGGGTTGCCCTTGAGCATCTCGACGACGGCCGCGACGCCGTCGTGGCGCCCCACCCGGAGGTTGTCGCGCTGGGCGACGTCGTGGGTGAGGACCACCTTGGAGTTCTGCCCGATGCGGGACAGCACCGTGAGGAGCACGTTGCGCTCGAGGGACTGTGCCTCGTCGACGACGACGAAGGCGTCGTGCAGCGAGCGTCCCCGGATGTGGGTGAGGGGCAGCACCTCGAGCATCCCGCGGGCGAGCACCTCGTCCAGGACGTTGCGGTCCACGAGCGCGCCGAGGGTGTCGAAGACGGCCTCGGCCCACGGCCCCATCTTCTCGGCCTCGGTGCCGGGCAGGTAGCCGAGCTCCTGCCCGCCGACGGCGTAGAGCGGGCGGAAGACGACGACCCTGCGGTGCTCGCGCCGCTCGAGGACGGCCTCCAGCCCGGCGCACAGCGCGAGGGCGGACTTGCCGGTGCCGGCGCGGCCGCCGAGGGAGACGATCCCGATGTCGGGGTCGGTGAGGAGGTCGATCGCGACACGCTGCTCGGCGCTGCGGCCGTGGACCCCGAAGACCTCCCGGTCCCCGCGCACGAGTCGCAGGCGTCCGTCCGGTGTCACCCGGCCCAGGGCCGAGCCGCGGCCGGAGTGGAGGACGACGCCCGTGTGGCACAGCTCCTCGGTGAGGTGGCCCGCCATGGCGAGCCCGGCGGTGTCGAGCTGCTCCTCGCCCCACAGGGTGGCCATCTCCTCGTCGGTGAGGTCCGCCGTCGTCATCCCGGTCCAGCCCGAGGCGACGACCTGCTGGGCGCGGTACTCCTGGGCCGGGATGCCCAGCGCGGAGGCCTTGACCCGCATGGGCAGGTCCTTGGAGACGACGGCGACCTCGTGCCCCTCGGCGGCGAGGCTGGCCGCCACGGACAGGATGCGGGTGTCGTTGTCACCCAGGCGCAGGCCCGAGGGCAGCACGTCGGGGTCGGAGTGGTTGAGCTCGACGCGCAGCGTGCCGCCGGAGGTGCCGACGGGGACGGGAACGTCCAGGCGGCCGTGGCGCACGCGGAGGTCGTCGAGGATGCGCAGCGCGGTGCGCGCGAAGTAGCCGAGCTCGGGGTGGTGCCGCTTGCCCTCGAGCTCGGTGACGACGACGACCGGCAGCACGACGTCGTGCTCGGCGAAGCGCCCGATCGCGTGCGGGTCGGAGAGCAGGACGGAGGTGTCGAGCACGTAGGTGAGGCGCACGGCGGTGTCGGACAGCTGCGCCTGGGCGAGGTCGGCGAGCGGGTCCGGGTGGGTCAGGGTCATGACGGTTCCCTCCGGCGCACCGGCGGTGACCGTGCCGGGCGCGGTGAGTAGGGCGAGCGGCCTGCCGGCGGGGCCGGCGGCCCCTGCGAACGTCGCATCCATCGGTGGGCCTCCCGGAGGGCAGCGGGTGTGCTGCCCGTCACACCCGACGCTAGGCCCGCACGGACGCAAGAGGCCCACGACACTCCCAAGGCGGAGGAGAGTTCACCCGACGTTCATCCCTGCGCCCCTCACCCACCATCAGCGACCAGCTGCGACGTCGGGGGCGGGGGTCAGCGGCCGAGGCGGCGTTCGCGCTGGGTGTAGTCGCGCAGGCCGCGGAGGAAGTCGACGCGGCGGAAGTCGGGCCAGTAGGCCTCGCAGAAGTAGTACTCGCTGTGGACGCTCTGCCACAGGAGGAAGCCGCCGAGCCGCTGCTCGCCGGAGGTGCGGATGACGAGGTCCGGGTCGGGCTGCCCCTTGGTGTAGAGGTGCTCGGCGATGCCCTCGACGCTCAGCGCCTCGACCGCCTCCTCCAGGCTCAGCCCGCGCTCGGCGTAGGAGTGCAGCAGGGAGCGCACGGCGGCGGTGATCTCGTAGCGCCCGCCGTAGCCGACGGCGACGTTGACGTGCATGCCGCCCACGTCGGCCGTGCGCTCGACGGCGCGGGCCAGCCGCTCGGCGACGGCCTCCGGCAGCAGCTCCAGCGCCCCGACGACCCGCAGCCGCCACCGGCCGGAGTCGGCGAGCGTGTCGACGGCCGAGGCGATGATCTCGAGCAGCTCGGCGACCTCGTCGGCGTCGCGCTGGAGGTTGTCGGTCGACAGCATCCACAGGGTGACGATCTGCACCCCGGCGTCCTCCGACCAGCCGAGCACCTCGGTGATCTTGTCGGCGCCCTTGCGGTGGCCGTGGGAGGCGGGGTTGCCCAGCGCCCTGGCCCAGCGCCGGTTGCCGTCGAGGATCACCCCGACGTGCCGCGGGGTGGCGGACCGGTCGAGGCGGCGGGCGAGACGGCGCTCGTACAGTCCGTACAGCAGGCGGTGGGGCCGCATGTCCTGGGGCACTCCTGACGACGGGGCGGGACGACGGGCTCAGGCTACTCCGACGGTGGGCACGGCACGGTGGTCCCGTCCACTACGCTGGCGTAAGTTACGGCAGCGTAGGTTGTCCGTCCGTCCCCGGAAGGAGGTGCCGGTTGACACCCGACACTCCCCCCGCCCGTCGCACCGAGGTCGCCGGCACGGCCGGGTCGGTCGCCGAGGCCGTCAAGCCACGCCTGAGGGGCTGGGTCCACGCGGGCACGGCACCCCTGGCCCTCGTCGCGAGCATCGTCCTCGTCGCGCTCGCGCCCGCCGGCGCGGCCACCGTCTCGACGGCCGTGTTCGGCGTGTCCGCCGTCCTCCTCTTCGGGACGAGCGCGATCTACCACCGCGGCACCTGGTCCCCGCGCACGGCCGCGGTGCTGCGGCGCCTGGACCACTCCAACATCTTCCTGCTCATCTCCGGCACCTACACCCCGCTGGCGGTCCTCCTGCTGCCGGCCGGCACGGCGCGGGTGCTGCTCACGGTCGTGTGGGTGGGCGCCGTCGCGGGCATCCTCATGCGGGTCCTGTGGCTCGGCGCCCCACGCTGGCTGTACGTGCCGATCTACGTCGCCCTCGGCTGGGTGGCCGTGTGGTTCCTGCCCGACTTCTCCCGCGCGGGCAGCCCGACGATCATGTGGCTCGTCATCGCCGGCGGCGCCTGCTACACCCTGGGCGCCGTCGTCTACGGCACCAAGCGACCCAACCCGAGCCCTCGCTGGTTCGGCTTCCACGAGATCTTCCACGTCGGCACTGTGGGTGGCTACTGGTGCCACTACGCCGCCGTCGCGCTCGCCGTCGCCGCCGCCTGAGTCAGCGCCCCGGGCCGGCCTCCGGCCCCTCGGCCTCGTCCTGCGCCCGGCGGCGGCCCTCGTGGTCGACCTTGCGCACGTGCCTGGTCAACGAGCGGAACAGCAGCCAGCCGACGAAGGCGAGCACGACGAACACGATGAAGCCCGCGATGCCGGGCGTGACGGTGTAGATCGTCATCTCCGGGTCGGGCGCGGGAGGCGTCGGCGTCTGCATGGACAGCGCGAGGAGGACGAGGGTCACGCGCTCAGCCTACGCAGCCCCGCGAAGAGGTCGTCCTCGGGGATCTCGACCGGCACGCGGGACTCGGCCAGCTCGAACTGCTCCACCGGCCACACCTCCCGCTCCACGTCGCGCGGCACCTCGAAGAAGAAGCCGTCGGGGTCGATCTGCGTGGCGTGGGCGCGCAGCGCCTCGTCGCGGCGGTCGAAGTACTCCTCGCAGCGGACCCGGGTGGTGACGGTCCGCTGGGGCCGGGTGGCGGCACGCTCGAGCCAGTCCTCGAAGGGCGAGACGAGCCCGCGCTCGTGCATGGCGTCGGAGATCGCCCGGATCCGGTCGAGGGAGAAACCGACGTCGTAGTAGAGCTTGGACACCTCCCACGCCGGGCCGGCGTCGGGGAACTGCTCGGGGTCGGCGGCGGCGTGGAAGGCCGCGACGGAGACCTCGTGGGTGCGGATGTGGTCGGGGTGGGGGTAGCCCCCCTCCTCGTTGTACGTCGTCATGACGTGGGGACGGAAGGTGCGGATCTCCCGCACGAGAGCCTCGACCGGCACCTCCAGCGGCTCGAGCGCGAAGCAGCCCTCAGGCAGCGGCGGCAGCGGGTCACCCTCGGGCAGCCCGGAGTCGACGAAGCCGAGCCACACGTGCTCGATCCCCAGCGCCTCGGCCGCCGCCGCCATCTCCCGACGGCGGTAGGCGGGCATGTCGGCGAGGATCGTCGTGTCGTGGGCGAGCTTCGGGTTGAGGATGTCGCCGCGCTCACCGCCGGTGCACGTCACCACCCGCACCCGGTGGCCCTCGGCCACGTACCGCGCCATCGTCGCGGCACCCTTGCTCGACTCGTCGTCGGGGTGCGCGTGCACCGCCATGAGGCGCAACTGCTCGCTCACTGTGTTCCTCCTGATCTGGACCGGCACCGATTCTCGCCCGCCACGGTGCCCGGGGGCAACGCCCGTGACGCGCGCCATGGACGACAATGGGGGACGTGAGCACCCCTGACGACGAGCAGCGCGCCGCCCTCGAGGAGCGTTACGGGGCCGCGCCCGACGCCGCGACCCGGCGCCGTCGTCGGGTCCTTCTCGCCGTCCTCGGCGTCCTCGCCGTGACGGCGTTCGTCGTGCTCGCCGTCGTCTCGACCGACGAGGCGGTGCGGACCGAGGACGCCGCCTTCACCGTCGTCGACGACTCCGCCGTCGAGGTCACCTTCGTCGCCCACATGGACCCCGGCACGACGGCGGAGTGCACGGTCCTGGCCCTCAACGACTCCTTCGCGCAGGTCGGGGTGGCCCGCGTGGCGGTCGGCCCGGCGGCGGAGCGCAGCACCCTGGTCACCGCCCGCGTCGCCACGACCGAGCCGGCGACGGGCGCCCGGGTCTCGGGCTGCCGCGAGACGACCTCCTGAGGGGCGGCACGTCGCTCTTCTGCCGTCCGTCTGGCGGGATTTGCTATCCTGGCGCCATCGCCCCGCGCGGCGAGCAGCGCAGCGTCGCCCGTCGCGGCCAGCGCGTACGCCCGAAAGCCTCGGCCCGACCAGCGGCCGGGGCTCATGATTTTTTGTGTTGGATGAAGGAGGAGACGTGGCCGAGACAGCGACCACCTGGCTGACCGCCGAGGCGTACAACCGCCTCAAGGCAGAGCTCGAGCACCTGACGGGGCCCGGCCGCGCCGAGATCACCGAGCGCATCGAGGCGGCCCGCGCCGAGGGCGACCTCAAGGAGAACGGCGGGTACCACGCCGCCCGCGAGGAGCAGGGCAAGATGGAGGGCCGGATCGTCCAGCTCACCGAGCTGCTGCGCAACGCGCAGGTCGGGGAGGCCCCGGCCGACGACGGCGTCGTCGAGTCCGGCATGGTCGTCACCGCGAAGGTCGCCGGCGAGCAGGAGATCTTCCTCCTCGGCTCCCGCGAGGCCGCCCAGGACGTCGACGTCGAGGTGCTCTCCGAGCGGTCCCCGCTCGGTGCCGCCATCGTCGGCAAGAAGGCCGGCGACTCGGTGAGCTACACCGCGCCCAACGGCAAGTCGATCGCCGTCGAGATCGTCGAGGTCAAGCCCTTCACGGGCTGAGGCCTCGCCGGAGCGGGGTGCGGGAGGCTGCGGCCACCCGCACCCCGCTCCCGCGTCCTACCGGACGGACTGGAAGACGACGCCGTAGCCCGCCTCCCGCAGGGCGGTCACGACCTCGTGGCAGTGCGCGGTGCCCTTGGTCTCCAGCTCCACGCCGATCTGCACCTCGGCGACCCCGAGGTCCGCGGCCGTGCGGTCGTGCCGGATGCTGACGACGTTGCTGCCCGTCTCGGCCAGGACGCCGAGCAGCCCGGCCAGCGACCCGGGCTGGTCCGGGACGCGGACCTCCATCTGGAGGTAGCGACCGGCCGCCACGAGGCCGTGACGCAGGATCCGGTGGAGCACGAGCGTGTCGACGTTGCCACCGGACAGGACGACGACGACGGGCCCCTCGAGGTCACCCGACCCGTCGAGCAGCGCGGCCGCACCCACCGCCCCGGACGGCTCGACGACGAGCTTGGCGCGCTCGCTGAGGAGGAGCAGCGCCTGCGCGATCGCCTCCTCGCTCACCGTGCGGACCTCGGCGACGTGGCGCCGCACGATCCCGAGGGTGAGCTCGCTGGGGACCGGGACGGCGATGCCGTCGGCGATCGTGCTCATTCCCTCCAGCGGGACCGGCCGACCGGCGGAGAGCGAGGCGGGGAACGCCGCGGCCCCCGTCGCCTGGACCCCGACGACCCGCACGTCCGCCCCGCGGGCGTGGACGGCGGCCGCGATCCCGGCGAGCAGTCCCCCTCCCCCGGTGGGGACGAGGATCGTGCGGACGTCCGGCACCTGGTCGAGGATCTCCAGGCCCATCGTCGCCTGCCCCAGCACGACGTCGCGGTGGTCGAAGGGCGGGATGAAGACGCGCCCGGTCGCGGCCGCCTCCCGCTGCGCGGCCGTCAGCGCGCCGGCGATGTCCGCGCCCTCCTGACGCACCTCGGCGCCGTAGCCGCGGGTGGCCGCCAGCTTGGGCAGGGCGGCGCCGCGCGGCATGTAGACGACGGCGGAGATGCCGAGCTCGCGCGCGGCGAGCGCCACGCCCTGGGCGTGGTTGCCGGCACTGGCGGCGACGACCCCGCGTGCCCGTTCCTCGGGGGTGAGCCGGGACAGGCGGACGTAGGCGCCGCGCAGCTTGAAGGACCCGGTGCGCTGAAGGTTCTCGCACTTGAGGAGGACCGGTGTCCCGGCCACGCCGGTGAGCGCCCCGCTCCTCTCCACGGGGGTGCGGGTGGTGATGCCGCTCAGCAGCGCGGCGGCGTCCTCGACGTCGGCAAGGGTGATCTCACTCACGGGGACGGAGGACCTCCTGCGCGCTCGTCGTCGTCTGTCGGGTCCGCGGTGGGAACGGATGCGGTCGCGGTCGCGTCCTCGTCGCCGTCGTCCTCGTCGTCCGGGAAGGAGTCCGCGATCGATCGGAAGAGGGTTCCCGGTGGACCGCCGGGGCGGTACCAGTCGGTGGCCACGCTCGGGTGCTTGTCGTGACCGTGGAGATAGAGGACCACCGTGTTGACGACGGCCGCCACCGGCACGGCGAGCAGGGCGCCGAGGATGCCGGCCACCCCCGTGCCCGCGGTGACGGCGAGCAGCACGGCCACGGGGTGGAGGGAGACGGCGTTGCCCATGAGCCAGGGCTGCAGGAGGTTGCCCTCGATCTGCTGCACGAGCAGGACGATGAGGAGCATGATGACGGCGGTCTGGACGCCCTGGTCGACGAGCGCGACGAGCACCGCGACCGAGCCGGTGACGAGCGCACCGACGATCGGGATGAAGGAGCCGAGGAAGACGAGGATCGACAGCGGCAGCACGAGCGGCAGGCCGAGGATCGCGGCGCCGAGGCCGATACCGATCGAGTCCACCAGGGCCACGAGGATCTGGGTCCGCGCGTAGTGCCCCAGGGTGATCCAGCCACGGATGCCGGCCTCGTTGGCACGGTTGCGGGCCCGGGTGGGAACGAGGCGGACGAACCACTGCCAGATGCGCCGCCCCTCCCGCAGGAAGAAGAAGAGACAGAAGAGGGAGATGATGCCGCCCGTGGCGACCTGGGTGACCGACGTCGTCGCCGCCAGCGCCCCCGAGACGAGCGCGCTGGAGTTGGCCTCCAGCTGCGCCATCCCCTCGTCCAGCCACGTCCGCAGCTGCGACTCGTCGATCCCGAGGGGGCCGTCGGAGAGCCAGCTGAGGAGCTCCTCGAAACCCTGGGTGGCCTGGTCGGCGAGGTCGGAAAAGCCGGCGAGCACCGAGCGGCCGGCCAGCGTGAGCAGGCCGACGACGAGGGCGAGCGTGCCGAGCAGCGTGACCATCGACGCGAGCGTGCGCGGGAAGCGCAGCCGCTTGCGCAGCCACGAGGAGACCGGGTCGAGCAGGACCGCCAGCAGGATCGCGACGACGAAGGCGACGACGACCGTCTTGAAGACGATGACGAGGTAACCGACCAGGGCGGCCGCGGCGGCGATGGCGAGCACCCGCCAGGACCAGGCGGCAGCCGCACGGACCGGCAGCGGGACGGCGAGCTCGGCGGGGTCGTCCTCACCGAGCCGGGACTCGTGGACGACGCGCGCGACCACGGGCGATGCCTCGAGCGAGTCGCTGCGCCGGGCGGGGATCAGCCGGGAGAGCCACCCGGGCGGCGTGTTCTCGGACATGAGCCCCAATCGACGTGGTGGACGAGCCGACCACAGCCTAGAGGACCGGCCGCGGCTCCCAGGGAATACCCAGGGGGAGGTGGTGTTGTAGATGAGCGCCGGCTGCCGTCCCCCCGCGGCAGTCGGCGTCTCTACTGCTGGAGGTCACGATGTTCTTCCGTCCCGAGCCCCGCATGGTCACCGCCGAGGAGGCGCTGCCCGGGCGCCAGGCACCCGGCTACACCGTGCCCGAGCGCCACGAGGTGCTGGGCACCTCGATGCGCGGTCCCTGGCCGGAGGGCACCGAGGTGCTCTACGTCGCCATGGGCTGCTTCTGGGGAGCCGAGCGGATCTTCTGGACGCTCGACGGCGTCGTGACGACGGCGGCCGGGTACATGGGCGGCTTCACGCCCTACCCCACCTACGAGGAGGTGTGTACCGGCCGGACCGGGCACACCGAGGCCGTGCTCGTCGCCTACGACCCGGCGCGCACCGACCCTGAGCGCCTGCTCAAGGCCTTCTGGGAGAACCACGACCCGACGACGCCGAACCGGCAGGGCAACGACCTCGGCACCCAGTACCGCTCGGCGGTCTACTGGACGACGCCGGAGCAGCAGCGCGCCGCCGAGCTCACCAGGGACGCCTTCGGGCGCGTCCTGGCCGAGGCCGGCCACGGCCCGATCTCCACCGAGCTCGCACCTGCCGGCACGTTCTACCCCGCCGAGGGCTACCACCAGCAGTACCTGCACAAGAACCCGGGCGGGTACTGCAACCACGGCCCGAACGGCTTCAGCTGCCCCGTCGGGCTGCTGCGCCAGGACCAGGTCCCGGCCCAGCAGGACGTCCTGCCCCCGGCCTGAGGTCCGCCCCTTACGCACTGTGCGCCCGTCGGGTGCACCTCGCGCCCGGAAGACGAGGCGCATGGTGCACCCGGCGGGCGCACGGTCGTGAGGAGAGGTGGCGGTTACTCGACGCCGACGATGTCGACGACGAACACGAGGGTGTCCTCGCCGCCGATGCCGGCCTGCGGGACACCGCGGGAGCCGTAGCCGTGCTCCGGCGGGATGGACAGCAGGACGCGTGAGCCGATCGCCTTGCCGACGAGGCCGTCGTCCCAGCCACCGATGACCATGCCCATCCCGATGGGGAAGGAGATGGTCTGGCCGCGGGCGTAGGAGCTGTCGAAGACCGCTCCGTCCCAGATCTGGCCGTGGTAGTTGACGACGATCGTGTCGCCCGCCTCGACGGCCGCACCGTCACCGGCCTCGAGGACGGCCACCTGCAGGCCGTCGGGTGCCGGGGTGCCCGGGAAGGTCAGGGTGGGCTCGTCGCCGAAGGAGCCGGACGCGATGGGGAGGTTTGCGCTCATCGCACCAGACTACGGGGCGGTCCGCGGCCCGCCCGCGCAGCCGTCCGGCAGGCACCCGCCCTCGCTCGCCACCTTGGCCTCGACCGCCGCCCACATGGCCGCCAGGCCCCGCGCGAGCGCCCGCAGGTCCTCGGGCGCCATGGCATGGAGGATCTCCATCCCCACCCGCCACCCGGCGGCGTCGTGCTCGGCGATGAAGGCCTCCCCGGCCGGGCTCAGCGCGGTCAGGCGCACCCGTCGGTCGCGCGGGTCCGCGCGGCGCTCCACCATGCCGCGCTCGACGAGCCGGTCGACGATGCCGGAGACCGTCGGCATGGAGACGTCGAGGTGGCGTGCCAGGTCGTGCCCGCCGAGGGGGCCGTGGGTCGCGAGCAGGGCGACGAGCTTGAGCTGCTGCATCGTCAGCGTCGAGCCGAGGATGGGGCCGAGCTGCTCGTGCACGAAGAACTTCGCGACCATCTCCCCGGCCGCCCTCACCTCGTCGATGAGGCGGTCGTGCTCGCTCGGGCACTGCTGGCTCACGCGTGCTACCTTACTTCGGGTTTGCCTAAGTGTTGGGCCTGCCCGTCACTTTACCCCACGCCGTCAGACGGAGACCTCGTGTCGTCACTCGCCCGGTTCAGCCTTGCCAACCGCGCCCTCGTCGCCCTCGCCACCGTCCTCGCCGTCCTCGGCGGCCTGTGGGCGACGACGACGCTCAAGCAGGAGCTCATCCCCCCGCTGGACCTGCCGGTCGTCGGCGCGGTCACGACCTACCCGGGCGCCTCGCCCGAGGTCGTCGAGCAGCAGGTGAGCGACGTCGTCGAGCAGGCCGCCGGCGTCGTCGCCGGCCTGGAGGGCACGACGTCGACGTCGAGCGCCGGTTCCTCCGTCGTCCTCCTCGAGCTCGCCTACGGCACCGACGTCACCAACGCCCAGCAGGAGCTCCAGGCGGCGATCACGCGCCTGGAGCCGGTCCTGCCCGAGTCCGCCGACACGCAGGTCGTCAGCGGCGGCATCGACGACCTCCCGGTCGTCCAGCTCGCCGCCGCCACGAGCGGGGACCAGGAGCGGGCCGCCGAGGTGCTGCGCACCGTCGTCGTGCCCGAGCTCGAGCGCCTCGAGGGCGTGCGCGACGTCCAGCTCAGCGGCGTCCAGGACCCACTCGTCCGCATCGACGTCGACCTCGCCGCCCTCGCCGGGGCGGGGGTGGACCCGAGCGCGATCGCCGACACGCTGCGCGCGAACGGCGCCGTCGTGCCGGGCGGCACCATCACCGAGGACGACCGCACCCTGTCGGTCGAGACCGGCACCCGGCTCACCTCCGCCGAGGAGATCGCCGCGCTGCCGATCGCCACGGAGTCCGGCCCCGTGGCGGTCGGGGACGTGGCCGAGGTCAGCGCCGAGCGCGCCGAGGCGACCTCCTTCAACCGGACCGACGGCGACCCGAGCTTCGGCCTGGCCGTCACCAAGACGCCCGACGGCAACACGGTCGACGTCTCCCAGGAGGTCCAGGACCTCCTCGGAGAGTTCGAGACGGCCCTCGGCGACGGCGCCGAGATCACCGTCGTCTTCGACCAGGCGCCCTTCATCCAGGACTCCATCAAGGACCTCGCGACGGAGGGCCTGCTCGGGCTCGTGTTCGCCGTCGTCGTCATCCTGCTCTTCCTGCGCACGTGGCGGCCCACCGGCGTGACCGCGCTGTCGATCCCGCTGTCCCTCATCGTCGCGCTCATCGGCCTGCGGACGGTGGGCTACACCCTCAACCTCTTCACGCTCGCGGCGCTCACGGTGTCGGTCGGGCGCGTGGTCGACGACTCGATCGTCGTCATCGAGAACATCAACCGGCACCTGTCCTACGGCAAGGACCGCCGTACCGCGATCCTCGACGCCGTGCGCGAGGTGGCCGGCGCCATCACCTCCGCGACGATCGCCACGGCAGCGGTCTTCGTGCCGATCGGTCTCGTCGGCGGCATGGTCGGTGAGCTCTTCCGCCCCTTCGCCTTCACCGCCGCGCTCGCGCTGCTCGCCTCGCTCTTCGTCGCCCTGACGATCGTGCCGGTGCTCGCGTACTGGTTCGTCCGCGGGCCCAGGCCCGGCGAGGACGCCGCGGCCGTGCGCGAGGCCGCCGAGGCCAAGGAGCGCTCCGGCGCCCTCCAGCGGACCTACGTCCGCACGCTGCGCACCGCTCTCGCCCGGCCGTGGGTCGCGGTCCTCCTCGCCGTCGCCGTCCTCGGCGGCACGGTGGGCCTGGCGACGCAGCTGGAGACCGAGTTCATCGGCGACACGGGCCAGAACACCCTGTCGGTCACGCAGGCGCTGCCGCCGGGCACCTCCCTCGAGGCCGCCGACGCGGCAGCGCAGGAGGTCGAGGCCGTCGTCGCCGAGCTCGACGCCGTCGACACCTACCAGGTGACCGGCGGGGCCGGTGACTCCGCCATGGCCTTCTTCGGGGCGGGCGGCGAGACGACCTTCTCCATCACCCTGGACCTCGACGCCGACGCCGTGGCCGCCGAGGACGAGCTGCGCTCGCGTCTCGCCGAGCTCGACACCGCCGGTGAGCTCACCGTCGCCACCGGCATGGCCGGCTTCTCCGGCAGCCTCGAGGTCGTCGTGAGCGGCGCCGACGGCGAGGCCGTGGAGTCCGCCGCCGCCGACGTCCTCGCCGCCGTCGAGGGCATCGACGGGACGACCGACGTCGCCTCGAACCTCGCCGCCGAGCTGCCCACGCTGCTCGTCGAGGTGGACCGCGACGCCGCCGCCGCGCTCGGGCTCAGCGAGGCCCAGGTGGGGCAGACCGTGTCCACGGCCCTCCAGGGCACCACGGTCGCCTCGATCAACACCGAGGACGGGCGCAGCGACGTTGTCATGGACGTCGGGCAGACGCCGACCACCCGCGAGGAGCTGCAGGCCCTGCCGCTGACCACGGCGCTCGGCCCGGTGCCGCTGTCGGAGGTGGCCGAGGTCCGTGAGGTCGAGCAGCCGGTGTCCATCACCCGCGCGGACGGCCTGCGCAGCGCGACGATCAGCGCGACGTCCACCGCCTCGGACCTCGGCACGGTGACGAGCGAGCTCCAGGCCGCCGTCGACTCCCTCGACCTGCCCGACGGCGTGGTCGCCGAGGTGGCCGGTGTCAGCGCCGAGCAGGAGGAGGCCTTCGCCAACCTGGGCCTGGCCCTGGCGCTGTCGATCGCCATCGTCTACCTCGTCATGGTCGCGACCTTCAACTCCCTCGTGCAGCCGCTCATCCTCCTCGTGTCGGTGCCCTTCGCGGCCACCGGCGCCGTCGGGATGCTCGTCGTCACCGGCAGTCAGCTCGACGTGCCGGGCCTCATCGGTGCGCTCATGCTCGTGGGTGTCGTCGTGACGAACGCGATCGTCCTCATCGACCTCATCAACCAGTACCGCAAGCAGGCCATGGGGCTTGACGAGGCGATCGTCGAGGGCGGTCGCCACCGCCTCGCGCCGATCCTCATGACGGCGGCGGCCACCATCGCCGCACTGGTGCCGATGGCGATCGGCATCACCGGCGGGAGCGCCTTCGTCTCCCAGCCGCTCGCTCTCGTCGTCATCGGCGGCCTCATCACCTCGACGTTCCTCACGCTCCTGCTCGTGCCGGTGCTCTACCTCCTCGTCGAGCGGCGTCTGGAGAAGCAGCGCGCGCGGCGGGCCGAGAAGCAGCCGGACCTCGTGGAGTCAGCGGGCGCCTGACCGAGGACGGGAGCCGGGCACCTGGTGCCCGGCTCCCGTCGTCCTCAGCCCAGCCGGTCGGCGAGCCACTCGAGCTGGCGCTCCCGCTGGAACTCGGTGCCGCCCTCGTGCTCGTTGAAGGGGTAGACCTCGATGTCGACGTGCCCGCCCCACCGGTTGGCCGCGGCGTAGACCGTCGACGGCGGGCAGACGGGGTCCATGAGGGCGACGGAGTAGAGGGCGGGCGCCTGGGCCCGCTTGGCGTGGTTGACGCCGTCGATGTAGGACAGCGTCCGGAAGGTGTCCTCGACGCGGTGCCGGTGGGCCGACAGGTAGGTGCGCACCTCGGCGAAGGGCCCGGCCGGCGCGGACTCCACACCCCGGCGGACGTGGGACAGCCACGGCACGTCGGGCATCGCGGCGGCGACGTCGATCAGGCCGGCGACGGCGGTGGTGATCGCCCCGCCCTGGCTCACCCCGGTGACCGCGACCCGCGCCGGGTCGACGCCGGGCAGCGCACGCACGGCCTCGACGGCGCGGACACCGTCGGTGTAGACGCGCCGGTAGTAGTGGTCGTGGGGGTCCTCGATGCCGCGGGTGAGCGTGCCGGGGGCGGCGACGCCGGCGCCCGCGGGGTCGGGCGTGGCGCCGAAGCCGTTCGTCGGCGCGGTGCCCTGCCCGCGGGTGTCCATGACGACGTAGGCGTAGCCGGCGGCAGCCCAGGTCAGACGCGTGTGGGCGAACCCGCGCCCGCCCCCGTACCCGAGGTACTCGACGACGGCGGGCAGCTGCTCGTCCGCGCGTCCGGCGGGTCGCAGGTACCAGCCCTTGACCCGGTGGCCGCCGAAGCCGGAGAAGGTGAGGTCGGCGGCCTCGATCGCGCTGAGGTGGGCGTCCACCGGCGTGAGCTCCACGGCGAGGTCGTGGGCGCGGGTCTCGGCCAGCGTCCGGGCCCAGAAGTCGTCGAAGTCGGCCGGCTCGGCGACCTCCGGACGGTAGTGGGGCAGCTCGGCGGCGTCGATGTCGAAGAGGGGCACGGCCGGAAGCCTAGCGCCGCCGCGGGGCGGCAGACGCC
This sequence comes from Georgenia satyanarayanai, assembly GCF_900116375.1. Taxonomy (GTDB): domain Bacteria; phylum Actinomycetota; class Actinomycetes; order Actinomycetales; family Actinomycetaceae; genus Oceanitalea; species Oceanitalea nanhaiensis. Next base: position 39,934 of record NZ_UETB01000002.1, read on the forward strand.
GAGAGCCGGACCCCTCGGGGGGATCCGGCTCTCGGCGCGGGAGAAGGGCGGGGCTACTCGCCGCCGCGGAGGATGGCGATGAGGCGGAGGAACTCGAGGTAGAGCCACACGAGCGTGACGATGAGGCCGAACGCGGCCGACCACGCGTAGCGCGAGGGGATGCCGCCCTCGACTCCCCGCTTGATCGCGTCGAAGTCCATGATGAGGCAGAAGGCCGCGAGGCCGACGGCGAAGACGCCGATGATGACGCCGAGCGGGATGCCCATGATCTCCACGCTCGTGCGCAGGCCGAAGGCGGAGTCGCCCGAGCCGAAGAGCATGATGCCGAGGTTGACCAGGGAGAACAGCGCGTAGCCGACCATCGCGATGAGGACGAAGCGGGTGAGCTTCGGGGTCACGCGGACCGCGCCGCTCGAGAAGAGCAGGAGGGTGGCGACGAAGGTGGCACCGGTCGCGAGGACCGCCTGGAGCACGATGCCCGGGTAGAGGCTCTCGAAGAGCATCGAGATGCCACCGAGGAAGAGGCCCTCGGCCGCGGCGTAGACGGCGATGAGCGCCGGGCTGGGCTCGCGCTTGAAGGCGTTGACCAGTCCTAGGACCAGGCCGACGGCGAGACCGCCGAAGGTGGCCAGCGGGTGGCCGTCGAGGACGAACCAGTTGAGGGCGCCCATCGCGACGACGAGCGCGAGGAGCCCGCCGGTCTTGATGATGACGTCGTCGTAGGTCATCCGGCCGGTCTGGGCGGGGCCGGCGGCCGGCTGCTGGTAGGCCTGCTCGAGGTGCTGCACCTGGTAGGGGTCCGCCGCCGGCGGCTGCTGGTAGGTGGTCCCGCCCTGCGGCGCGTAGCCGGGGTGGGCGGGGTAGCCGTTCGGGGTCGTCGCCCGCTGCTGGCGTCGCTCGCCGAAGTACGGGCTGTTCTCGAAGACTGGATTGCTCACTCAGTGCCTCCTGGTCGCAGCGCGGGCAGAAAGCCGACGCCATGGTGTGTCCGCGGCCCATCCTATGGGGGTGCCGTGGGACGGCCCGCACTCTTCTCAACGTCCCCCCGCCCTGCCGTGTTCCCGCCTCGTGCGCGGGGCGGAGCACCTCCTCCCCCACGAGCGGGAGGCCGCCGCGGCGCAATCTCCCTCCTCAGGGCGTCGCGGCGCACCCCTGCCGCCCTCTACGGTGGGAGCCGGACAAGGAGGTAGGCATGATCGAAGCCCATGAGCTCACCAAACGGTACGGGGACAAGACCGCCGTCGACCGGGTGAGCTTCACCGTGCGGCCGGGCACCGTCACCGGCTTCCTCGGCCCCAACGGGGCCGGGAAGTCGACGACGATGCGGATGGTCGTCGGACTGGACCGGCCGACGTCGGGCACGGTGACCGTCAACGGCCGCCCGTACGCCGAGCACCGCACCCCGCTGAAGGAGGTCGGGGTACTGCTCGACGCCAAGGCCGTCCACACCGGGCGGTCGGCCTACCAGCACCTGCGCGCGCTCGCCGCCACGCACGGCATCCCGACGGACCGGGTGCGGGAGGTCATCGAGATGACCGGCCTGCAGGCCGTGGCCCGCAAGCGGGTGGGGGGTTTCTCGCTCGGCATGGGTCAGCGTCTGGGCATCGCCTCCGCCATGCTCGGCGACCCGCGCACCCTCATCCTCGACGAGCCGGTCAACGGCCTGGACCCGGAGGGCGTCAAGTGGGTGCGCACGATGGTGCGCCAGCTCGCGGCCGAGGGGCGCACCGTCTTCCTCTCCTCCCACCTCATGAGCGAGATGGCCCAGACCGCGGACCAGCTGCTCGTCATCGGCCGTGGTCGGATCATCGCCGCCGGGCCGGTGCAGGAGATCATCGACGCCACCCGGGGTGTCACCGTCCGGGTCCGCTCGCCGCGTGCGAGCGAGCTCGGCGACCTGCTCGCCCGGGCGGGTGCCACGCTGCGGGCCGCCGAGCCGGGCCTCATGGAGGTCACCGGCCGCACCGCCGAGGAGATCGGTGACCTCGCCGCGGCTTCCGCCATCCCCCTGCACGAGCTCACGCCGGTCCGTGCCTCGCTCGAGGACGCGTACATGACCCTCACCCAGGACGAGGTCGAGTACCGCTCCGAGCCGCAGCACGGCAACGGCACCTCCACCCTCAGCGAAGGAGCCGCCCGATGAGCGCCACCACGTCTGCCGCCACGCGCACGGTCACCGTCCGCCCGGTGGGTCTGGGCCGCGTCCTGCGCTCGGAGTGGATCAAGCTCTGGTCGCTGCGCTCGACCTACTGGACCATCGCGCTGACGCTGCTCGCGATGCTCATGCTCTCCCTGCTCATGGCGGTCGCCGCGCGCGCCGTGGCGTCCGACGAGTCCTTCGCGCCCGCGGAGGTCGGGCTGGACGGCCTCACGGTGCTCGGCACCGCCTACGGGATGGCCCAGCTCGTCATCGCCGTCCTCGGTGTCCTCGTCGTCACCGGTGAGTACTCCACCGGGATGATCCGCTCCTCGCTCACCGCGGTGCCCACCCGCCTGCCCGTCCTCGCGGCCAAGGCGGTGCTCGTCGCGGTCGTGTCCTTCGTCGTCGGCGTCGTCGGGATCGCCCTCGCCTACGTGCTGACGATGCCGATGCTCGCCGACGCCGGCGGCGCGGCGGAGCTCAGCGACCCCGACACCCTGCGGATGTTCTGGGGCACCGGGCTGTACCTCGCCGCCGTCGGGCTCTTCGGCCTGGCGATCGGCACGCTCGTGCGCCACTCGGCGGGAGCGATCGCCGTCGTCGTCGGGATCCTGCTCATCCTGCCGACGGTCCTGCAGGTCGCGATGAACGGCCTGGACTGGCTGCGCGACATCTACCCCTACCTGCCGACGACGGCCGGGGACCGGATCATCACCGCCGGCGGACCCGGCGAGGCCATGTCGGGGATGCCGGGCATGCCGGAGCTGCTCGACCCGTGGGTCGGGTACGGCGTCTTCATGGTCTACGTCGTCGTCGCCCTGCTGGCCGCGGCGCTGCTCCTGCGTCGCCGGGACGCCTGAGCGCCGCGGTCGCTCACCTCGACCGCTCCGCAGAGACGGAACTGCGCGCCTGACATGTCAGGCGCGCAGTTCCGTCTCAGCAGGAGAGCTCGACAACTACTCCTTCGCCGCGGACGGCGAGGGCTGCTTCTTCTGGTCGCCCGTCGCCGCTGCGACGAAGGACGCGCGCGGGCTCTGCAGGGAGCCCAGGGCGACGAGCTCGCGGCGGAAGAAGAGCGCGGTGGTCCAGTCGAGGACGATGCGGACCTTGCGGTTGAAGGTGGGCATCGCCCACATGTGGTAGCTGCGGTGCATGAACCAGGCGACCGGGCCGCGGAGCTTGAGCCCGCCGACGTTCGCCACGCCCTTGCCCAGTCCGAGGGACGCGACGGTCCCGATGTTCTTGTGCTTGTAGTCCTCGAGCGGCTCACCGCGCAGCGCGCGGACGAGGTTCTGTGCGAGGTGCTTGGCCTGGCGCACGGCGTGCTGGGCGGTGGGGCCGGTCGTGGCACCGTGCTCGCCGGTGAGGTCCGGCACGGCGGCGCAGTCACCCGCGACCCACGCGCCCTCGACCACGCCGTCGTCGTCGACCACCTGGAGGGTCGGCAGCGCGCGCACCCGGCCGCGCTCGTCGAGCGGGAGGTCGGAGCTGCCGAGGACGGGGTTGGCCTTGACGCCGGCGGTCCACACCACGGTGTCCGCCTCGAACTCCTCGCCGGTGGAGAGCTTGATGTTCCCGTCGACGCAGGACTCGAGGAAGGTGTTGAGGTGGATCTCGATGCCGCGGGCCCGCAGCTGCTCGAGGGCGTAGCCACCGAGCTCCTCGCCCACCTCGGGCAGGATGCGGCCGGCGCCCTCGACGAGGACGAAGCGCATGTCCTCGCGGCGGATGCCGTCGAAGTTCTTGGCGGCGGCGCGGGCCATGTCCTCGATCTCCCCCAGCGCCTCGACGCCGGCGAAGCCGCCGCCGACGAAGACGAAGGTGAGCTTGCGGCGGCGCATCCCGGGGTCCCAGGTGGACGAGGCGACGTCCATCTTGCCGAGCACCTGGTTGCGCAGCGCCGTGGCCTCCTCGACCCACTTGAAGCCGACGGCGAAGTCCGCGAGGCCGGGGATCGGCAGGGTGCGGGCCACGGCGCCGAGACCGACGACGAGCTCGTCGTAGGACAGCTCGTAGGGCTCGCCCTCCTCGACCGGCTCGACGACGACGCGTCGCTCACCGTGCCGGATCTCCGAGACGCTGCCCGTGACGAGCGTGCAGCCGCGCAGCACCCGGCGCAGCGGCGCGACGACGTGGCGCGGCTCGAGGGCCCCGGCGGCGGCCTCCGGCAGGAAGGGCTGGTAGGTCATGTAGGAGCGCGGGTCGACGATCGCGATCTCGACCTCCTCGCGGCTCATCCGCTTACGCAGGCCGAGCGCGGTGTACAGGCCGATGTACCCGCCTCCGAGGATGAGGATGCGCTTGGTGCGGCGCGGGCGCGGCGTGCTGGCAGGGGCCGTTCCGGTCGAGGCAGTCATACGTCGATCGTAGGTGGCCGATGTCCGCTTCGCGCGGCGCGGGCCCGTACTGTCCCGCATCTCACGCCCGGGTCAGATGAACTCCTCGACGTTCTCGTCGTGGCGGGAGGTGGTAGGGCGGACGCCGTTGTCCGTGCCGTCCTGCTCCTCCTGCCGCGTGCCGTCGAGCACTGCGGACACGTCCATCGTGGTCTCCATTCCTCGAGCCGCCCGCCCGAGCTGGTGCGACAAGTGTGCGCCGCGTCCCGGCACGCAGCCATCCACCGCGAGAACGGCTGCGCGTGGACCAAAGGACGACTGTGTCCGGTCCCCGGTGCCCCCAGCGGGACTCGAACCCGCACTGAGCCGATTTTAAGTCGGCTGCCTCTGCCGATTGGGCTATGGGGGCGACGCCCGAACATCCTAGGCGGGCGCCGGCCTCACGCCGTCGCGCGGCAGCGCGCCAGGACGTCGTCGAGCATGGCCTCGGTGAGCCGGCCCGTGAAGGTGTTCTGCTGGGAGACGTGGTAGGACCCGATGAGCCGAACGGTCCGTCCGCCCGGGGAGGTCACGTCCGCCTCGGCGCCGTGCCCGAAGGCCGGCCGCGGCCGTGGGACCTGCCAGCCGAGCGCGACGAGCGCGACCAGCGCGGCCTGCCAGGCGATCCCGCCCAGGGCGAGCACCGCCGTCGTCGTCGGCTCCAGGAGGGTGATCTCCCGGTGCAGCCAGCCGGCGCAGGCGGCCCGCTCGTCCGGGGTGGGGCGGTTGTCGGGCGGGGCGCAGCGGACGGCGGGGACGATGCGCGCGCCGGTGAGCTCGAGGCCGTCGTCAGCGGCGACGGACGTCGCCTGGTTGGCGTAGCCGGCGCGGTGCAGTGCCGCGAAGATCCAGTCCCCGGAGCGGTCCCCGGTGAAGAGCCGGCCGGTGCGGTTGGCCCCGTGGGCGGCAGGGGCGAGACCGACGACGAGCAGGTGGGCGGCAGGGTCCCCGAAGCCGGCCGCGGGCCGGCCCCAGTAGGTCTCCTCGGCGAAGGCCCGGCGCTTGACGTCGGCGACGTGCTCGCGCCAGTCGACCAGGCGCGGGCAGGCGCGGCAGACGGTGGAGCGGGCGTCGAGGGTGGCAAGGTCCCCGCTGCCTGCCGCCAGCCGGCGCACCCCGGCCGCGGAGCGCGCCACGGGCGTCTGCGGGGTGGCGCGGTCTCCCGGCCACCCGCTCCCGGGAGGGACATGGCTCATGCCGCCATGATGGCCGATCCGCGCGCGGGGGGGCCGGGTCAGCGCAGGCTGAGCGCGATCCCGTCGAGGATGTCGTGCTCGCTCGTGCGGACCGTGGGCAGGTTCCCGGTCGCGCGCTGGACAGCGCTGACGACCTCGCCCCAGATCAGGGCACCGGCGCCGATGACGTCGACCCGCCCCGGGTGCATGAAGCCCATCGCTGCCCGCTCCTCGCGGGTGGCGTGGAGCAGCGCCTCGCAGGACGCCAGCACGGCGGGGGTGGGCAGCTCGGCGCCGTCGATGCGGGAGCGGTCGTACTCGGGCAGGTCGAGCGCGTGCGCGGTCACCGTGGTGACCGATCCCGCGACCCCGACGACGGTGCGCACCTCGGCGAGCGATATCTCCCTGGCCGCCTCGGCGAGCGCGTCCCGCACGTCCTGCCGGGCCGCCCTCACCTGCTTGCCGGTGGGCGGGTCGGCGCGCAGGTGCCGCTCGGTGAGCCGGACGCTGCCCATGTCGAGGGAGACGCCGGTGCGGGGCACGTCGTCGCCCACGACGAGCTCGGTGGAGCCGCCGCCGATGTCGACGACGAGGAGCGGGCGCGGCTGCTCGGAGCCGATGACGCTCGCGGCGCCGGCGAAGGACAGCGCGGCCTCCTCCTGACCGCTGACGACCTCGGGCTCGACGCCGAGCAGGGTGCGGACGCCGTCGACGAAGGTGTGGCGGTTGCCGGCGTCGCGGGTGGCGGACGTCGCGACGAACCGGATCGACTCGACACGGTGCTCGGCGCAGATCTCGGCGTAGCGGCGCACCGCGGTGAGGGTGCGCCCGAGCGCGGCGGGGTCGAGCATGCCGGTGCGGTCCACGCCCTGCCCGAGGCGCACGACCTCCATCTGGCGCGTCACCTCCACGAGCGGCCCGCGGCGCGAGACGTCGGCGATGAGGAGCCGGATGGAGTTCGTCCCGCAGTCGATGGCGGCGACGCGCGTCATCGCTCGCTCCCCTCGGTGCAGCTGCACCGGTCGACCCGCCAGCGCGGACCGATGAGCTGCAGCGCCTCGTCCCCCAGCGGGTTGACCCCGGGGCCTGCGGCGAGGGCGTGGCCGACGAGGACGTGCAGGCACTTGACCCGGGTGGGCATCCCACCGGCGGAGACGCCGGCGATCTCCGGGACCTCGCCGAGCTCGGCACGGCGTGCGAGGTAGTCCTCGTGGGCCGCGGTGTAGGCGGCGGCGAGCTCCTCGTCCTGCGCCAGGCGCTCGGTCATCTCGCGCATGACGCCCTCGGCCTCGAGCGTGCTCACGGCCCGCACGGCGCCGGGGGCGGTGAGGTAGAAGGTCGTGGGGAAGGGCGTGCCGTCGTCCAGGCGCGGCGCGGTGCGCACGACGACCGGGCGGCCGCACACGCACCGGGCAGCGATGTCGACGACGCCACGAGGGGGCCGGCCGAGCTGCTCGGCCAGGACGTCGAGGTCCTCGGGCGTCACGGTCGGGGAGACGGGGTGCGCGTCGGTCACCGGGCGATTGTCCCCCACGGACCGGCGGGCGACGAAACCTCAGCCCTCCGGCGGTGGCTTCTCGCCCGGGACAGCCTGGCCGGCCATCGACACCGACTCCCACAGCGCGAGGTACCACGGGGCGTCGGCCATCCCGGGCACGCCGGACGCCTCGGTCTCGGCCTCGGCGTCCTCCCCGAGGACCGTCTCGGGGTCCACGACCCGGAAGGTCTGCTCCCCCGGCATGACGTAACCGAGCCGGTCGCGGGCCTGCGCCTGGACGAAGGTCTCGTCCTGCCACTGCTCGAGCTCGAGCTCGAGGGCGGAGTTGCGCTTCTCCGCGGTGACGATGTCCGCGCTGAGCTGGCGCAGCTGCTCCTGCTGCTCGACCGCGTGGCGCAGGGTGGGCGCGAGGACGATGAACGCGACGAGCACGACGACGAAGAGCCCCAGGCCGCGCAGGGTGATCGTGGGGCTGGTCGCCTCCTCGCCCGGGTCCTGCTGGGCGGCGCGCGCGGCGGGCGCGGCCGGGGAGGGGCGGCTGGAACCGGTGGCACGGCTGGGGCCCGCGGGGCGGCTGGGTGCGGACGGCCGGGCGGCGTCCGCGTACCCGCCACGTCGCCCGCCGGAGGGGCGCACGGAGGTGGGCCGCGCGGCGCCACCGGTACCGCGGCGGCCGGTCGGGCGGCGCGCTGTCATGTCCTCATCGTCTCTCACGCTCGGCCCGGCGCCCGGTAGCCCGTGCACGTGAGTCGGCCGGCCCGGCACCCCGTGAGGGGGCCGGGCCGGCCGTGGTGCGCGGGTGCTCAGGCGCGCGGGAAGGCGGAGCGTCCGGCGTAGACGCCGGCCTCGTCGAGCTCCTCCTCGATGCGCAGGAGCTGGTTGTACTTGTTGATGCGCTCGCCGCGGGCGGGCGCGCCGGTCTTGATCTGGCCGGCGTTGACGGCCACGGACAGGTCCGCGATCGTCGTGTCCTCGGTCTCACCGGAGCGGTGGGAGACCATGGCGGTGAACCCGTTGCGCTGGGCGAGGGAGACGGCGTCCAGGGTCTCGGTCAGCGTGCCGATCTGGTTGAGCTTGACCAGCAGGGAGTTGGCCGAGCGGAGCTCGATGCCCTTGGCCAGGCGCTCGGGGTTGGTGACGAACAGGTCGTCACCGACGATCTGGGTGCGGGTGCCGATGGCGGCGACGAGGTCGGACCAGCTGCCCCACTCGTCCTCGCTCAGCGGGTCCTCGATGGACACGAGCGGGTAGTCCGCCACGAGCTGGGTGTAGTAGGCGACCATCTGCTCGGGCGTGGTGGCCGTCCCCTCGAACTGGTAGGCGCCGTCCTTGAAGAACTCGGTGGCGGCGACGTCCAGGGCCAGGGCGATGTCCTCGCCCGGGGTGAAACCGGCCTTCTCGATGGCCTCGAGGATGAGGTCCAGGGCGGCGCGGTTGCTCTCCAGGTTGGGGGCGAACCCGCCCTCGTCGCCCAGGCCGGTGGCCAGGCCGCGGCTCTTGAGCACGGACTTGAGGGAGTGGTAGGTCTCCGCCCCCCAGCGCAGCGCCTCCTTGAAGGTGGCGGCACCGACCGGCGCGACCATGAACTCCTGGATGTCGACGTTCGAGTCCGCGTGGGAGCCGCCGTTGAGGATGTTCATCATCGGGACCGGCAGCACGTGGGCGTTGGGTCCGCCGACGTAGCGGAAGAGGGACAGACCGGCGCTCTCGGCGGCCGCGCGGGCCACGGCGAGGGAGACGCCGAGGATGGCGTTGGCGCCGAGCTTGCCCTTGTTGGCGGTGCCGTCGAGCTCGATGAGGGTCTGGTCGATGATGCGCTGCTCGCTGGCCTCGAGTCCGAGGACCTCGGGGGCGATGTCGTCGACGACGGCGTTCACGGCGTCCTGGACGCCCTTGCCGAGGTAGCGGCCCTTGTCGCCGTCACGGCGCTCGACGGCCTCGAACGCGCCGGTCGAGGCGCCCGAGGGCACCTCCGCGCGCGCGACGGTGCCGTCGTCCAGTGCGACCTCGACCTCCACGGTGGGGTTGCCACGCGAGTCGAGGATCTCGCGTGCTCCTACGGCCTCGATGCTGGCCACGGATGTCTCCTTCATGTCGACGTCAGACTTGTCGCTGTCCACGATAGTCCCGCGACCGCGGACGCGACCGGGACCTCCGTCAGCTGGGACCCTGTCCGCGGCCGTCCTGGAGCCGGCGCAGGTGGGCGCGCAGGGCTGCCTCGGCGTCGACACCGGCGTCCTCGGCGCGCAGGACGAGGCCCATGAGCTCGCGGCCCAGGGCGGCCTCCTCGTCGACGACGGCGGGCGAGGAGTCCGCGTCGAGCAGTACGTCGTCGGCCGTTCCCTCACGGCGCAGGCGGCGGGTCACCTTTTGGGCGCGGGCGAGCGCGGGCAGCGCGAGCGGGATGCCGGCGAGCACGTCCTCACCGGTCCGCTCGAGCTTCTTGATCTCGTGCCAGGCGGCCTCGACGTCGGCTGCCGAGCGTGCGGCGTCGGCCTCCGCAAAGACGTGGGGGTGGCGGCGGACGAGCTTGTCGAGAAGGACCTGGGCGACGTCGTCGAGGCCGAAGGGGTCGCTGGGGTGCTCCTCCGCGACGCGCGCGTGGAAGAGGACCTGGAGGAGGAGGTCGCCGAGCTCGCCGCGCAGGGCGTCACGGTCGTCGGACTCGGCGGCCTCGGCGAGCTCGAAGGCCTCCTCGACGGCGTAGGGCGCGAGCGACCGGTGGGTCTGCTCGGCGTCCCAGGGGCAGCCGCCGGGTGAGCGCAGCCGGTCCATGGCCGCGACGACGGCGGCCAGTGCCTCCCCCTGGCCGGTCACCCGAGGGGGGTGGCCGGCGTGGTGGTCGTGGCGATCCAGGGCAGGGCCTGCGGGGCGATCTGGCCGCTGGGGTCGAACTCGCCGTAGCGGGGGCTGACCTCGACGTCGGCCTGGCTGATGCGCTCGGTGATCGCCTGCGCGGCCGCGGCACCCTCGGGGGCCGCAGCGAGGCGCTGGTTGACGAGAGTCATCTGCGCGACGTCGATGACACCGCTGCCGTAGCCGTCCTCGGGAGCGGGGAGTCCGGCGGCCTCGGCCTGCTGGTCGAGCAGGGCGACGGCCTCGTCCTCGGAGGCGCCCACCCCGTGCTCGGAGCCGACCTCGAGGAGGAGGGGGGCGACGACGAGGGTGCCGAGCATGGCGCCCGGCTCGACCTGCTGGCCGGTGACGGCGGCGAAGTCGGACACGGCGCGCGAGAGCTCGGCCTCGCTGATGCGCTCACCGTCCACGACGGCGGCGGCACCGGGGTGCGCGGAGCAACCTCCGAGCGCGAGTGCGGTCAGCAGGGCGGCTGCGGCGGTGCCGCGGCTCAGCCTCGTCGATGTCACCGTGTTACCTCCCTCGTCCGGCCGGCGGCGCACCAGCCCCCACCATCGTACGGGAGCCGGGGAGCGCTCCTGGCCCGCCGAGGCGGGCAGGACTGCTCGTCAGAGAAGGTCGTGGTCGGTGGCGCCGCAGCACTCGCAGAAGAAGTGGCGGGTGCGGGTCGCGCCGCGGGCCTCGGGGCAGTAGACCTCGATGCCGTCACGGTCGATGTCCTCGGCCGTGGACGTGCTGCGGGTGCGCTCTGCGGTGGCAGTGCTCATGTCGTCTCCTTCCGTCACTCCCACTGTCACACCGACCACTGACATCCCCCCGGCTGCCACGCCGTCACCGTCCCCTGCGCCCCCCGCGCCCCAAGCGCCCACAGACGCGCCCCCATGCGCCCACCCCCGCGCCCCCATGCGCCCACAGCTGACTTGTTACTGGAACAACTCAGCCGTCGGTGGTGTCGAGAGCGGGGTGGGGTCAGGGTGTGGAGGTGGCGACCTGGGCGGCGGCGGCGACCGAGGAGGTGAGCACCGCCTCGATGAGCTCCCCCGCCCACACGAGCAGGGCGGCGTCGTGCAGCGGCTTGCCCGCCACCTTCGCCGTCGTCGGGAACGGGACGAGGATGGTCCGGACGGCCGGCTTGAGCACGGTGCCCGGGTAGAGGCGCTTGAGGCGCAGCTGGGCCGACTCCGGCAGCTCGACCGGCGCGAAGCGGACGTACCTGCCCTGCGCGGTGATGTCGCTCAGGCCCACCGCGCGGGCCCGCGTCCGCAGCGCCGCGACCGCGAACAGCCGCTCCACCTGCTCCGGGACGGGCCCGTACCGGTCGGCGAGCTCGGTGCGCACGGCGTCGATCGCGGCGTCGTCGTCAGCGGCGGAGATCTTCGCGTACGCCTCCAGACGCAGCCGCTCGTGCTCGATGTAGTCGTGGGGCACGTGCGCGTCGACCGGCAGCTCGATGCGGACGTCGGCCTTCTCCTGCTCCTTCTCCCCGCGGAACTCCGCGACGGCGTCGGCCACCATCCGGATGTAGAGGTCGAAACCGACGCCGGCGATGTGGCCCGACTGCTCCCCGCCGAGCAGGTTGCCCGCCCCTCGGATCTCGAGGTCCTTCATCGCGACCTGGATGCCGGACCCGAGCTCGGTGTGGGCGGCGATGGTCGTGAGCCGGTCGTGCGCCGTCTCGGTGAGCGGCTTCTCCGGCGGGTAGAGGAAGTAGGCGTAGGCACGGTCACGGCCACGCCCCACCCGGCCGCGCAGCTGGTGGAGCTGGGACAGGCCGAAGGTGTCGGCACGGTCGACGAGCAGGGTGTTGGCGTTGGAGATGTCCAGGCCGGTCTCGACGATCGTCGTGCAGACGAGGACGTCGAACTCCTTGTTCCAGAAGTCCTGGATGACCCTCTCCAGCTGGTGCTCGCCCATCTGCCCGTGGGCGACGGCCACCCGGGCCTCCGGCACGAGCTCGGAGATGCGCGAGGCGGCCCGCTGGATCGAGGAGACCCGGTTGTGGACGAAGAAGACCTGCCCCTCACGCAGCATCTCGCGCCGGATCGCGGCGGCCACCTGCTTCTCCTCGTAGGGGCCGACGTAGGTGAGGATCGGGTGGCGCTCCTCCGGCGGGGTCGCCAGCGTCGACATCTCCCGGATACCGGTGATCGCCATCTCCAGGGTGCGCGGGATCGGGGTCGCGCTCATCGCGAGGACGTCGACGTCGGTGCGCAGCTGCTTGAGCGTCTCCTTGTGCTCGACGCCGAAGCGCTGCTCCTCGTCGATGATCACCAGCCCCAGGTCCTTGAAGCGGGCCTCCCCGGTGAGGAGGCGGTGGGTGCCGATGACGACGTCGACCGTGCCCGCGCTCAGGCCCTCGCGGGTCTCGGCGGCCTCCTTGTCGGTCTGGAAGCGCGACAGGGCGCGCACCTCCACCGGGAACCCGGCGTAACGCTCGGAGAATGTGTCGAAGTGCTGCTGGACGAGCAGGGTCGTGGGGACGAGCACGGCCACCTGCTTGCCGTCCTGGACCGCCTTGAAGGCGGCACGCAGGGCGATCTCCGTCTTGCCGTAGCCGACGTCACCGGACAGGAGGCGGTCCATCGGCATCTGCCGCTCCATGTCCGCCTTGACCTCCTCGATGGTGACGAGCTGGTCGGGCGTCTCGACGTAGGGGAAGGCGTCCTCGAGCTCACGCTGCCACGGGGTGTCGGGGCCGAAGGCGTGCCCCTTGGTCGAGGCGCGCGCCGCATAGAGACGGATGAGCTCGGCGGCGATCTCACGGACGGCCTTGCGGGCACGGCTCTTCGTCTTGGCCCAGTCCCCGCCGCCCATCTTGTTGACGCTGGGCGCCTCCCCGCCGGAGTACTTCGTCACCTGGTCCAGGGAGTCCGTCGGCACGAAGAGCCGGTCCCCGGGCTGACCGCGCTTGGAGGACGCGTACTCGATGACGAGGTACTCGCGGGTGGTGGCCTCCTTCCCGCGGCCCACGGTGCGCTGGATGAGCTCGATGAAACGCCCGACGCCGTGCTGCTCGTGGACGACGTAGTCGCCGGGCCGCAGGGCGAGGGGGTCGACGACGCCCCGGCGCCGCGAGGGCATCTTGCGCATGTCGCGGGTGGAGGTCCCCGCGCGGCCGGTGAGGTCGGACTCGGTGACGATCGCGAGCCGCAGCCCGGGGGCGACGAAGCCGCGCGGGACGGACGCCGGCGTGACGAGGACGACGGAGGCGGGCGGCTCCTCGACGACGTCCTCGACCTGGCGAGCGGGGACGTCGGCGTCGGCGAGCTGCTCGACCATGCGCCGGGCCGGGCCGGGCCCCTGGGTGGTGACGAGGAGCCGCCACCCGTCCTGGGTGAGGGCGCGCAGGTCGGCGAGGGCGCGCGGGAGGTCGCCGCGGTAGGGCTCGACGTCGCGGGCGGCGACGGCGGCGGTGTCCTCGCCCGCTGCGCCGTCGTCGTCGGGGGCGTCGGGCATCTCGGCGGACAGACTGGTGAGGTCCCACCAGCCCAGCCCGCGGCCGCGGGCGAGGTCGTGGGTGTCCTCGAGCGTCGCGAAGGAGGCGCTGCGCAGCTCGACGGGCGTCGTGCCGCCTGCCGCGGCGGAGGCCCAGGCCGCGGCGAGGAACTCCTCGGTGGTGGACACCAGGTCGTGCGCGCGGCGGCGGATGCGCTCGGGCTCGGACATGAGGACGAGCGCGTCGTCGGGGACGAGGTCGAGCACCGGCTGGAGGCCGTCCACGAGGAGCGGGGCCAGGGACTCCATCCCCTCGACGGCGATGCCCTCGCTCAGCCGCTCGAGCATGTCCGCGGCGCCGGGCATTTCCGCGACGAGTGCCTTGGCGCGGGCGCGGACCGCTCCGGTGAGGAGCATCTCGCGCGCTGGCGGCGCCCACAGGCCGTGGTCGGCGACGTCGAGGCTGCGCTGGTCCGCGACGGAGAACCAGCGGATCTCCTCGACGGTGTCACCCCAGAACTCCACGCGCATCGGGTGGTCCTCGGCCGGCGGGAACACGTCGAGGATGCCGCCGCGGACGGCGAACTGGCCGCGGGCCTCGACCATGTCGACGCGCGAGTAGGCCGCCGCGGACAGGCCGGCCGCCACGTCCTCGAGGCTGTGCTCGTCACCGACCTCGAGCTCGACCGGCTGCAGCTCGCCGAGCCCCTTGATGACCGGCTGGAGCAGCGCCCGCACCGGCATGACAAGCACCCGGATCGGGCCGGTGCGGCCGGTGCCGGGGTGGGCGAGGCGGCGGAAGACCGCGATGCGGCGGGCCACGGTGTCGCTGCGCGGGGAGAGCCGCTCGTGCGGGAGGGTCTCCCACGAGGGCAGCACGGCGACGTCGTCGGCCGGAAGGAAGTTACGGACGGCGGCAGCGGCGTCGTCGGCCTCACGGCCGGTGGCGGTGACGACGACGACGGGCCGGTCGGTGCGCCCCTCACGCTCGGTGATCGCCGCGACGAGGGCAGCACGGACTCCGAGCGGGATGCTCACGGTCCGCTCGCCGCCGTGCGCGGCCGCGGCGACCGCCTGGGCGAAGGCGGGGTCGGCGAGGAGCGGAGGGATGAGTCCGGTGAGTCGCATGGGTCCTTCGCGGGTGGGCAGCACAGGCGCCCCGCATCCTGGCAGGAGCGGGGGACCCTCCGATTCTACGGCGGCTCGCCGCCCGTCTCCCGGTGAGCCGTGCCGTTCCGCTGCCGGCCGAGCCGAGGTGCGGCACACTGGGCCGATGGCGCGCTACATCGAGCTCCACCCCCAGGACCCCCAGCCGCGCCGCCTCGCGCAGGTCACCGAGGCGCTGCGCGACGGCGGCCTCATCGCCTACCCGACCGACTCCGGGTACGCGCTCGGCGCACGGCTGGGCAGCAAGGAAGCCCTCGACCGGATCCGCACGATCCGGCGGCTGGACGACAAGCACCACTTCACCCTCATGTGCGCCACCCTCGCGCAGGCGGGCACCTTCGTCATCCTCGACAACGCCGCCTTCCGGCTGGTGAAGTCGCTGACGCCCGGTCCCTACACCTTCATCGTCAAGGCGACGAAGGAGGTGCCCCGGATGATGCTCCAGCCGAAGAAGCTCACCGTCGGCGTGCGCGTGCCGGACCACCGGGTGCCCCTCGCGCTGCTGTCCGAGCTCGGGGAGCCGATGCTCACCTCCTCGCTCATCCTGCCGGGCAGCGCGGAGACGATGTCGGAGGGCTGGGTCGTCAACGACGAGATCGGGCACCTCGTGGACGTCGTCGTCGACGCACCGGTGGCATCGGTCGAGCCGACCACCGTCGTCGACCTCACCGGCGGCACGCCCGAGGTGGTGCGTGCCGGCGCGGGAGACACCTCCCGCTTCGAGTGAGCCTCAGGGGGTGTGGAGGCGCAGCTGTGCCTTCTCCAGACCCTCGGTGACGACGTGCTCGACGGCGTCGGCCGCCTCCTCCAGCGTGACGAGGAGCTCGGGCCGCTCGGCAGGGGAGAAGTCGCGCAGGACGAAGTCCGCGGCGTCCATCCGGCCCGGCGGTCGGCCGATGCCGACGCGCAGGCGCACGTAGTCGCGGGTGCCGGTCGAGGCGGAGATGGACCGCAGGCCGTTGTGCCCACCCTCGCCGCCGCCGCGCTTGAGACGCAGCGTGCTCGGCGGCAGGTCGAGCTCGTCGTGGATGACGAGGAGGCGCTCCGGGGGGATGTCGTAGAAGCGGAGCAGGGCGCTGACCGGTTCGCCGGAGACGTTCATGTACGTGCCGGGGATGGCGAGGACGACCCGCGGTCCGGGCGCCCCACCCGGAAGCACGCCGAGGCGTGCGTCGGCCACGTGGGCGCGCGCCTTGTGGCTGGTGAGCGAGCTGCCGGCACGGCGGGAGAGGAGGTCGATGACCATCCGCCCGACGTTGTGCCGGTTGCCGGCGTACTTCGGGCCGGGGTTGCCGAGCCCGGCCACGAGCCAGGTGTCGTTCATGTCTCTCCCTGCACAGACGTGAGCCCACGTCACGCCCTGCCGGGCGTGACGTGGGCTCAGGGCATCAGGCCTCGGAGGAGTCCGCGCCGGCGGAGGAGCCGGCCTCGGCGGACGCCTCGTCGGCGGCGAGGTCGTCGGCCGACGCACGCGGCGTGGAGACGATGACGACCTCGTGCTCCGGGTCGACGTCGATCGTCGCGCCCTCGGGGCGGGGGATGTCGCTGACGCGCAGGATGGCGCCGTCCTCGAGACCCTCGATGGAGACCTCGATGATCTCGGGGATGTTCGTCGCCGGGACGGTCACCGTGAGGTGCTGCAGCTCGACCTGGTGGATCGTGCCGGGAGCGGACTCGCCGACGACGTGGACCGGGACCTCGACGGTGACCTTCTCGCCCTTGCGGACGATGACGAGGTCGACGTGGTCGATCGTGCGGCGGACCGGGTCGCGCTGGACGTCCTTGGCGAGGGCGGTCTGCTTCTTGCCGTCGATGACGAGGGTGAGCAGCGCGTTCGCGTTGTCCTTGAGCGCGAGGAAGGTCGCGTGGGACTCGAGCGCGAGGTGCTGGGGGGCCTCACCGTGCCCGTAGAGGACGGCCGGGATGAGGTTCGCGCGGCGGGTGCGGCGGGCGGCGCCCTTGCCGAACTCGGTGCGGGTCGAGGCGTTGAGGGTATGGGTGTCGGCCACGGGGATCTCCTGTTGGGCGTCGGTACGGCGGCAGCGCCAGGGCACGGGAGGACACGCGGCACCCGGAGGCGCCACCGCGTCGATCACGGAGCCGGTGTCCGAACTCCCTCGCCGAGGCAACCTGTCGATGATACCCGACGCGCAACCACCCGATCGAGCGCAGGTGAACGTGACGACCGCTACCCGCATCGCCGGCGCGCTCGGCTGCTTCACCTGCGGTCGCCGCCCGGGACGAGGCCGACCGATGCCATCAGGCGCGCGAACGTCTCGAGGCGATAGGCCTCGTCCCAGGTCCAGCGCGCCATGTCGTTCCCCGCCCGGCGCAACCGGTCCTCGCGCTGCTTCTCCTTCCAGAGGGCTTCGCGCGCATCCTCGTCGGAGCCCAGAAGCTCGCGTCCGAACTTCACGAAGCCGTCGAACTCTCCGCAGAGGCCGAGCTCCGGCCACCAGAAGTCGGTGCGTCCGATGAAGCCGTTCTCGTCGAAGAACTCCTCCTGCAGCACCGGTAGGGGCACCGCCAAGGTGATCATCTGCGCGCGGCTCAGTGACTCACCGACGGACTCTGCGCGTCCGTCGGCGTGCTCGACGACGGCACGGGCACGCTGGATGCCCCGTGTCCCGGCGAGCCGCTCAACCTCGGCCTCGAGCTCCGCGGTCGTCACGAGGCCGTGCCTCACAGCGTAATCGGCGCTCGCCAGTCCGGAGGCGAAGCTCCGCACCCGTGCCAGGTCCACGACGGTGCGCGGTGCCGATGTCACGGCGATGCCGTCGACGAGGATGACCTCGGGCACGTACCGGGTCCCGTGGCGCGCCACGTGGGCGCTGCCACGACCTCCGGATCCCGCTTCCTCCACGACATGGGTGACCGTCGGCCACCCACCGACGATGGGAAGCCCGAGCAGGACCGCTGCGGACTCGCGGGCCAGGGGCGCCGAGACCTTCAGGGACTCGACAGTTGCCCGGACGTAGAGCTCGTACCGCCGTTCCTTCCCGGCCGCTTCCCACTCCGTACGTGGCAGATAGGTCCCGTGCCGGACCTTGACGTACTGGGAGGCGTTCCTCCTGGGGTCGACACCTCGCGAGACAGCCTGGCGCGTTCGGATCAGAGTGGGAGGCGGCTGGTTCATCGAGCCAGAGTCGGGCACCACCCGCCCACCCGGCGCGGAGGCAGCGCGGTCCTGTGGAGCCCTGGCCACTCTCCGTCGCTGTGGATCACCCCGGTCGGTCGTCCCCACCCGGGCAGCGACCGTAGGCCCCCCACCCGCGAGCGCAGGCGAAAGTGACGGCCGCGGGTGTCGCGAGACCCGCGGCCGTCACTTTCGCGTGCACTCGATCCGGAGGAGGACGGCGGCCTCCGACGGACGGCGGCTTCTCGGAGGCGGTCCGGGAGGGCCGCGGACGCCGGAGGCCCTACGCGTTGCCGTCGAAGAGGCTGGTCACCGAGCCGTCGTCGAACACCGCACGGATCGCACGCGCGAGGAGCGGCGCGATCGGCAGCACCGTGAGCTGGGGGAAGTGCTTGCTCACGTCGATCGGGAGGGTGTCGGTGATGACGACCTCCCGGGCGCCGCACTCGCTCAGCCGCTGCGCGGCCGGGTCGGACAGCACGCCGTGGGTGGCGGCGACGATGACGTCCCGCGCCCCGGCGGCCTTGACCACCTTGACGGCCTCGGCGATGGTGCCGCCGGTGTCGATGAGGTCGTCGACGAGCACGCAGGTGCGCCCCTCGACCTCACCGACCACGCGGTTGGCCACCGCCTGGTTCGGCCTGGTGATGTCGCGGGTCTTGTGGACGAAGGCGAGCGGTCCCCCGCCGAGCTTCTCGGCCCACTTCTCGGCCACCCGGATGCGGCCGGCGTCCGGGGAGACGACGGTGACGTTGCTCGTGTCGACCCGTGAACGCACGTAGTCGGTGAGGATCGGCATCGCCCACAGGTGGTCGACGGGCCCGTTGAAGAAGCCCTGCACCTGCGCGGCGTGGAGGTCCACCGACATGAGGCGGTCCGCGCCGGCGGTCTTGAACATGTCGGCGATGAAGCGCGCGGAGATGGGCTCGCGGCCCTTGTGCTTCTTGTCCTGCCGGGCGTAGGGGTAGAAGGGCGCGATGACCGTGATGCGCTTGGCCGAGGCACGCTTGAGCGCGTCGACCATGAGCAGCTGCTCCATGAGCCACTGGTTGATCGGCGCCGTGTGCGACTGGAGCACGAAGGCGTCCGAGCCTCGCACGCTCTCCTCGAAGCGGACGTAGATCTCACCGTTGGCGAAGTCGTACGCCGTGGTGGGGACGAGCTCGGTCTCGAGCTCCTCGGCGACGGCGCTCGCCAGGGCGGGGTGCGCACGTCCGGACACAAGGACGAGTCGCTTCTCGCCGCGTGAGGTGATGCCTGTCATCGCTCGGTGCTGCTCCCGGTCGTGTCGGAGGGGGCGTCGCCGTCGCGAGGGACGGCGGTGCCGTGGTTGCCGCGGGCCAGCTCGGCCCGTGCCTGGGGG
The DNA here is from genome assembly GCF_900116375.1 of Georgenia satyanarayanai. Classification (GTDB taxonomy): domain Bacteria; phylum Actinomycetota; class Actinomycetes; order Actinomycetales; family Actinomycetaceae; genus Oceanitalea; species Oceanitalea nanhaiensis. The sequence continues at coordinate 59,079 of NZ_UETB01000002.1, forward strand.
GAGAGCTCACGATCCTCGTCGGCCCCGAGCACCTTGCTCGCGGCCTCCGCGGAGGGCGTACCGGGCCGGCGCCGCAGCACCCAGCCCTCGATGTTGCGCTGCGTCATGGAGTTGACGGCCAGCGCGCCCGGCGGGACGTCCTTGAGCAGGACGGTGCCCGCACCGGTGTAGGCGCCGTCACCGACGGTCACCGGCGCGACGAACATGTTGTCCGAGCCGGTGCGCGCGCCGTTGCCGACCTTCGAGCGGTGCTTCTTCACGCCGTCGTAGTTGACGAAGACGGAGGCGGCGCCGATGTTCGTGCCCTCCCCGATCTCCGCGTCACCGACGTAGGACAGGTGCGGGACCTTGGAGCCGGCGCCGATCTGCGCGTCCTTGGTCTCGACGAACGTGCCGATCTTGCCGCCCTCGCCCAGGACGGTGTCCTGGCGCAGGTAGGCGAAGGGGCCGACCGTGGCGCGCGGGCCGACGGTGGCGCTGAAGCCGTGGGTGCGGACGACGGTCGCCTCGGCGCCGACGACGACGTCACGCAGGGTGGTGTCGGGACCGATCTCCGCGCCGTCGTCGACGGTCGTGGAGCCGTGCAGCTGGGTGCCGGGGTGGATGGTGACGTCGCGGCCGAGGCGGACCTCGACGTCGACCCACGTGGTGGCGGGGTCGACCACGGTGACGCCGGCCCGCATCCACTCGGCGACGACACGGCGGTTGAGCTCGGCGCCGATCGCCGCGAGCTGGGCGCGGTCGTTGACGCCGGTCACGAGCCACTCGTCCTCGACGACGAGCGCACGCACCCGCTTGCCGTCGCCGTGGGCGAGGGCGACGACGTCGGTGAGGTAGACCTCGCCCTGGTCGTTGGCGTCGTCCACGCGGGTGAGGGCGTCACGGAGCACGTCGGCGTCGAAGACGTACACGGAGGCGTTGATCTCGTCGATCTCACGCTGCTCGGCGGTGGCGTCGCGCTCCTCGACGATCGCGACGACGTCGCCGCTCTCGTCGCGCACCACTCGCCCGTAGCCGTAGGGGTCGAGCAGGCGGGTGCTGAGCAGGGTGACGGCGTTGCCGTCGGCCTCGTGCGCCGCCAGCATCTGCTGCAGGGTGGCGGAGTCGAGCAGGGGCACGTCCCCGGCGGTGACGACGACCGGACCCTCGAGGCGTCCGCCGCCGGACGCGGCGACGCCGGACAGGAGCGCCGCACCGGCCTCCTCGAGCCCGTCGAGGACCCCGAGCGCGCACTGGACCGCGCGGCCAGTCCCGGGCACGGCGTCCTGGTCGACGACGACGACGCCGGGCAGCTCCTCCTCGGCGTGCGCGGCGACGGTGTCCCGCTCGTGGCGCACGACGACGGCGAGGCGCCGCGGGTCGAGCTCGGCACCGGCGCGGAGCGCGAAGCCGAGGAGGCTGCGGCCGGCGATGCGGTGCAGCACCTTCGGCGTCCGGGACTTCATTCTCGTGCCCTCACCTGCGGCAAGGACGATGACGGCGGCTGGCTGGGCACTCACGCGTGTCGGCTCCCTCGTCGGGTCCTGCTCGGGGTTGTCCCCGGGCTTCGTGCGCTCACCACTCTATCCCGGCGCGAGACGCACGGACCCGCCGTTCCCCGCCTGCGGGGACCGTCCGCGGGGCTCCGCCCCCAGGATTCGAACCCGGACCTCAAGGCACCAAAGGCCTGTGTGCTGCCGTTACACCAGGGCGGATCGCGTCGCGGAGCGGCGCAGCGCCTAGTGTGCCAGGCCGTCGCGGACGTCCTCGGCCGGTCCCCGCCCCGGCAGGCATGATGGGCGGGTGACCAGTGACCGATCTCGCACGTCCCGCGCCCGGATGACCGCCGGCCAGCGCCGCGAGCAGCTGCTCGACGTCAGCCGCGAGCTCTTCGCCGAGAAGGGCTTCGAGGGCACGAGCGTGGAGGAGATCGCGTCCCGCGCGAAGGTCTCCAAGCCTGTCGTCTACGAGCACTTCGGCGGCAAGGAGGGCGTGTACGCCGTCATCGTCGACCGCGAGCTGCAGCAGCTGCTGGCGGCGCTGAGCGGCGCACTGGAGACGGGCGGTCACCCCAAGCGGATCGTCGAGCGGACGGCGCTGGCCCTGCTCGAGTACATCGAGCTCAACACCGACGGCTTCCGCATCCTCGTGCGCGACTCCCCCGTCGCGCAGGCCACCGGCACCTTCTCCTCGCTCATCGGGGACGTCGCGACACAGGTGGAGCACCTGCTGGCCGAGCAGTTCCGCCGTCGTGGGCTGCCCACGAGCACGGCACCGATCTACGCGCAGATGCTCGTCGGCATGATCGCGCTCACCGGGCAGTGGTGGCTCGAGGCACGCAGCCCCGATCGCGAGACCGTCGCCGCGCACCTCGTCAACCTCTCGTGGAACGGCCTGCAGTCCCTGGAGAAGCACCCGCGCCTCACCGGCCTGCCGGACTCTGCCGCGACCTGAGCCGCACGTTCCGGGCGTCACACCGGTCCCCTAGACTCGGGCCGAACAGCGCCCGGATATCACGGAAGAGGCCATGCCACACCTCGAGTTCGACCACCTCAACAAGGCGTACGGCTCGCTCCGCGCCCTCACGGACCTCACCTTCTCCGTCGGGGCCGGGGAGATCTTCGGCTTCGTCGGCTCCAACGGAGCCGGCAAGACGACGGCGATGCGCATCGCGCTCGGCGTGCTCGCCGCCGACTCCGGCGAGGTGCGCTGGAAGGGGCAGCCCCTCGACCTCGACATGCGCCGCCGCGTCGGCTACATGCCCGAGGAGCGCGGCCTGTACCCGAAGATGAAGGTGGGCGAGCAGCTCGTCTACCTCGCGCGGCTGCACGGTATGAACGAGAAGCAGGCCACCGCCTCGATGGAGCAGTGGACCGAACGCCTGGGTGTCGCCGCGCGCCGCGACGACGACGTCGAGAAGCTCTCCCTGGGCAACCAGCAGCGCGTGCAGCTGGCCGCCGCACTCGTCCACGAGGCGGAGATCCTCGTGCTCGACGAGCCGTTCTCCGGGCTGGACCCGGTGGCCGTCGACGTGATGAGCGGCGTCCTCGCCGAGCGCGCCGCCGCCGGCGTCCCCGTCGTCTTCTCCTCCCACCAGCTCGACCTCGTCGAGCGTCTGTGCGACCGCGTCGGCATCGTCCGCGCCGGGCAGATGGTCGCCGTCGGCACGAAGGAGGAGCTGCGCCGCACGCCGAACGCGCGTTGGCGGGCTGTCGTGGACGGCGCCTCGGCCGGGTGGGCACGGACGGTGCCCGGGGCCCGGGTGCTGTCCGACGACGGCCGCGAGGTGGTCGTCGAGCTCACCGGCCACGACGCAGGGGTCGAGCAACCGCTGCTGGCCGCCGCGACCAGCGCCGGACAGCTGCGCGAGTTCGGGCCGGTCGTGCCGTCGCTCGCCGACCTGTTCCGTGGCGTCGTCAGCGAGACCGAGGAGAAGGACGCAGCATGAGCACGAAGGACCGCACCAGCCGCAACTCCACCCTCGCCAACGTCGGGATGGTGGCCCGCCGCGAGGTGAAGGCGCGCTTCTTCACGAAGTCGAACCTCATCTCGCTGGCCATCATGACCGCCGTCATCGTCGTCGGGATCTTCGTCCTCGACTACTTCGCCGGCCGGGAGGGCGACGACGCCGCGGACTTCACCGTCGCGCTCGACAGCGGCACCGCCGAGCTCGAGCCCCAGCTCGTCGCCGCCGGGTTGGCCCTCGACACCACGGTCGACGTCGAGGAGCTCAGCCGCGACGACGCCGAGCCGCGCCTGGCCGAGGACCTCGACGCCTTCCTCGGCGGGGACCCCGCCCGTCCGGAGATGCTCGTCGAGGAGGACGCCGACCAGCAGCTCCTCGCCGTCGTCACCAGCGCCGTCCAGGCCCACGTCCTCGCCACCCAGGTGAGCGAGCTCGGTGGGGACCCGCAGGCCTTCAACGAGGCGCTCGCGACGGCCGGCCCGCAGGTCGCGAGCGTCCAGACCGACGAGGACGCCGACCAGTTCGGACCGCAGTACCTCGTGGCCGTGCTCGCGATCTCGCTGCTCCTCTTCGCCCTCATCGGCTCGGGCTCCCTCATCGCGATGGGCGTGGTGGAGGAGAAGACCTCCCGCGTGGTGGAGATCCTGCTCGCGACGATCCGGCCCTCCGAGCTGCTCGCCGGCAAGATCCTCGGCATCGGGATCGTCAGCCTCGTCCAGGTGGTCGTGCTCAGCGCTGCCGCGGCCGTCCCCGCCTGGGTCACCGGCCTCCTCGACGGCTTCCAGATCGACCTCGGCGGGACGCTGCTGCTCGTCCTCCTGTGGTTCTTCCTCGGCTTCACCGTGTTCTCGCTGCTCTTCGGCGGCTTCGCGGCGCTCATCTCGCGGCAGGAGGAGATCGGGGCGGTCACCACGCCGCTCATGTTCCTCATGTTCGTGCCGTACTACCTCGCGATGTTCATGGTGACGTCCGACCCGGACGGCACCGTGGTCCGGGTCCTGTCCCAGATCCCGTTCTTCTCCCCCTTCATGATGCCGGTGCGTCACGTGTTCGGCGGTGTCGAGACGTGGGAGATGCTCCTGTCCATCGGCATCGCGCTCGTGGCGATCCCGGTGCTCGTCCTCATCGCCGGGCGCGTCTACCGCCGCGGCGTCCTCCACACCGGTGGGCGGATGAAGCTGACGGACGCGCTGCGGGGCTGACACCCCCGCCGCACCGTCGAGAGCCGGACTCCTTGCCCGAGGAGTCCGGCTCTCGCGCATGAACGGGGGTGTGAGCGCCTCCACCGATTTATCTCGATGTCGAGTAATCTCGGGGCATGCTCCAGGGTCAGGACGAGGTCGACCGCATCGTTGCGGCGTGGGGCCGGGAGCGCCCCGACCTCGATCCTCGCCCGCTGCACGTCTTCTCCCGGGTCTCACGCCTCTCGCGCCGGCTCGACCTCGCCCGCCGTCGGGTCTTCATCGACCACGCGCTCGAGGGCTGGGAGTTCGACGTCCTGTCCGCGCTGCGACGCGCCGGCGCATCCTACGAGCTGACCGCGGGGCGGCTGCTCAACGAGACGCTCGTGTCCTCGGGAACGATGACCAACCGCATCGACCGGATGGTCGCCCACGGGTACGTCGTGCGCGCGGTCGGGGCGACGGACCGTCGCGTCGTCCTCGTCCGCCTCACCCCCCGCGGCAAGGAGACGGTCGACGCCGCGATGGCCGACCTCCTCGACTCCGAGCAGCAGCTGCTCGCCGAGCTCGAGCCGGAGGAGGCGGAGCTCCTCACCAGTCTCCTGCGCCGGCTCCTGCTCCCGCTGGACTCCTAGCCGCCCGGGCCCGCCGGGGCGGGCGTGACGTTGTGGTTGTACCGGAAGACGTTGCCCGGGTCGTAGGTCCGCTTGACCTCCCGCAGCCGCTCGAGGATCCCGCCGGGATAGGCCGCGACGACGTCGTCCGCCGTCCTCTCCGACATGAAGTTCATGTACCCCGCGCCGACCAGGCCGAGCGACCCCGCCGTGGCGTCGGCCCACGCCTGTGCGGTGGGCAGGGCGGTGACGTCCGGCGTGGGCGCGGCGACGGACGCCATGACGGCGTGGTGCCGGTGCGCGAACGCGGTCGCGTCCACCGGGACGCGGGCGATCGCCCCGCCCATGGGGCGGAGGTTGAGGGCCGTGAACGTCCTCGCGGTCGTCACCGCCTCGATGGCGGTGGCGGCCCACTGCTCGTCGAGGCGGTCGGTGAAGCCGGTCCGCATCACCGGGTGCAGCGGCTGGGGTGACCGGGGCGGGCCCTGCAGCATGTCGGCGTACGCGCGGGGGCCGATGTCGTCGACGAGCGGCTGACCGAGCGCCCGGAGGGGTGCGAGCGCCTCGGCCGCGTCCGCCTCCGGGCCCGACCAGCACACGAGGACGAGCATGATCGGTCTGCCGTGCAGCGACTCGGGGAGGAACGGCGCGGGCGGGGCGACGAGGAGGTTGATCATCGCGCTGAGCCCGTCGGCAGCGTCGAGGACCGCCTGATTGGCGGCGGCGAGGCGCTCGGGGGTGGGCTCGAGGACGAGCATCCCGCCGGTGACGGCCGACGTCGGATGCAGGCGGAGGGTCAGGCTCGTGACGACACCGAAGTTGCCGCCCCCGCCCCGGAGCGCCCAGAAGAGGTCCGGGTGGTGCTCCGGGTCCGCGGTGACGACGCTCCCGTCGGCGAGCACGACCTCGGCGGCGAGGACGTTGTCGACCGTGAGCCCGTCCCGGCGGCTGAGGAACCCGATGCCGCCGCCGAGGGCGATGCCCGCGACACCGACGGTCCCGGCATCCCCGAACCCGGTGGCGAGCCCGTGCTCCCCCGCCGCGCGGCTGTACGCGCCGGCGGTCGCACCGCCGCCGGCGTGGCCGACGAGCGCGTCCGGGTCGATCGAGACGGAGTCCAGGCCGCGCACGTCGAGGACGAGGCCGCGGGGACCGGCGCTGTGGTGGGCGTAGCTGTGGCCGCCGCTGCGGACAGCGACGGAGAGGCCCGCCTCTCGGGCGCCGCGGACGGCGGCGACGACCTCCGCCGTCGTGCGCACCTGCGCGACGGCGGCGGGCGGGTCGTCGAGGGCGGCGAACTCCCGGGCGGTGAGCTCGGCGAAGCCGTCGGCGTCGGGACGGTGGAGCCGGCCGGTCAGGGCCCGCTCCAGGTGGGCGAGGGCTGTCATCGTCGACCCCTATTCCAGTTCGGTCCGAGGCTCAGAGACTAGGACGACCCCCGCCGTCGTCCTAGCCCTTTCTCGTGCCGGCTACCCGACCTGCTCGGACAGCTCGAGCCAGCGCTCCTCCTGCTCGGCGACCTGCGCCTCGAGGGTGCGCAGCTCCTCCCCGAGCGCGGTGAGCCCGCCGTAGTCACCGGGGTCGTGCGCGGCCATCTGCGTGTGCAGCCGCTCGACCTGCGCGGAGAGCTTCTCCAGCCGCCGCTCGGCCGCCGCCATCTCCTTGCGGACCGCCCGCAGCTCGGCGCTGCTGGGTTGGCCGGCCGGCGCGGACGCGGCCGTGGCGCCGCCGGCGGCGGCGGTCGACGCGTCCTGCTGCCGACGGCGCAGCTCGAGGTACTCGTCCACACCCCCCGGCACGTGGCGCATCCGCCCGTCCATGACGGCGTACTGCTGGTCGGTGACCCGCTCGAGGAGGTAGCGGTCGTGGGAGACGACGATGAGCGTGCCGGGCCACGAGTCGAGGAGGTCCTCCATCGCGGCGAGCATGTCGGTGTCGACGTCGTTGGTCGGCTCGTCGAGGATGAGGACGTTGGGCTCGGCGAGCAGGATGAGGAGCAGCTGCAGGCGACGCTTCTGCCCGCCGGACAGCTCACCCACCCGGGCGGAGAGGTGCTCGCGGGCGAAGCCGAGCCGCTCGAGCAGCTGGGCCGGCGTCATCTCCTTGCCGTCGACGACGTAGCTGGTGCGGGTGCGGGCCAGCACCTCGCGGACGCGGTCGCCGGCGATCTCCTGGAGCTCGGTGAACTGCTGGTCGAGCATGGACAGTCGCACGGTCTTGCCGCGCTTGACCCGGCCCGAGGTGGGCTCCAGCGTGCCGGCGACCAGCGCCAGCAGCGTGGACTTGCCGGCACCGTTGGCGCCGAGGATCCCTGTCCGCTCACCCGGGGCGATGCGCCACTCGACGTCGCGCAGGATCTCCCGGCCGTCGAAGGACACCGAGACGTCGAGGAGGTCGACGACGTCCTTGCCCAGGCGTGCGGTGGCGAGGCGCGACAGCTCGGTGCGGTCCCGCAGCGGCGGCACGTCGGAGATGAGCTGGTTCGCGGCGTCGATGCGGAACTTGGGCTTGGAGGTGCGGGCGGGGGCGCCGCGACGCAGCCAGGCGAGCTCCTTCTTCATGAGGTTCTGCCGCTTGCCCTCGATGACGGCCGCCTGCCGGTCGCGCTCGACCCGCTGGAGGACGTAGGCCGCGTAGCCGCCCTCGAAGGGCTCGACGACGCGGTCGTGCACCTCCCACGTCGTCGTCGCGACCTCGTCGAGGAACCAGCGGTCGTGCGTGATGACGAGCAGGCCGCCCGCGCTGGCCGTCCAGCGCCGCTTGAGGTGGGCGGCGAGCCAGCTGATGCCCTCGACGTCGAGGTGGTTGGTGGGCTCGTCGAGGGCGATGACGTCCCAGTCCTCCACGAGGAGGGTGGCGAGGGCGACTCGGCGGCGCTGCCCACCGCTCAGTGTGCCGACCGCGGCGTCCCAGGAGAGGTCCGAGACGAGACCGTCGATGACGTCGCGCACGCGGGCGTCCCCGGCCCACTCGTGCTCCGGGCGGTCGCCGACGATCGTGTGGCCCACGGTGAGCGCGGGGTCGAGGGTGTCGGACTGGTCGAGCACGCCCATCCGCACGCCACCACGGCGGGTGACACGTCCGCCGTCGGGCTCGATCCGTCCGGAGAGCATGCCGAGGAGGCTCGACTTGCCGTCCCCGTTCCGGCCGACGATGCCGATGCGGTCGCCCTCGTCGACGCCGAGACTGACGGAGTCGAAGACGACTCGCGTCGGGTACTCCAGGTGCAGGGCCTCGGCCCCGAGAAGATGTGCCACCCGTCAAGGGTAGGTGCCCGTCGCGGGGCCCCCGGCCTCAGGCCCCGGTGATGGCCTCTCGCCTCCGGTAGCTGCGGGCGAGGCGGCTGACGACGACGGCGGCGATGACCATCGAGATGCCGGAGCCGACGAGCACGGCGAGGGTGCCCTCGTCGGCGACCTCGGTGACGTCGGCGTAGGCGAGCTCGTTCATGAGGAGGGAGACGGTGAAGCCGATGCCGCCGAGGGCTCCCGCCGCGAGGAGCTCCATACCGCCGAGGGTGGTCCCGCCCGCCCGCACGAACCGGGCCCCCAGCCAGCCGCCGAGCATGATGCCGACGATCTTGCCGACCGGCAGCGCGAGGACGATGCCCCAGAACGCCGGGGAGAGCTCGTTCAGCGGGACGGAGGGGATGACGACGAGGGCGGCCGAGAAGGCGAAGAGCGGCAGCACGACGCCGTTGGAGAAGGGCTCGAGGGCGTGCCGGGTGCGGTCCGCCGGACGGGACGCCATCGCGAGCCCGAGGGCCACGCCGGCGATCGTCGCGTGGACGCCGGACAGGACCACCAGGCCCCAGGTGACGAGGGCGACGACGACCATGAGGACGCCGACGAGCACCCGCGCCCGTCCGCCGAGGAGACGGCTGAGCAGCGCGAAGACCACGGTGCCGGCAGCCGCCGCGGCGATGAGGCCGAGGCTCGGGTCGCTCGTGAAGAAGACGGCGATGATGAGGATCGCGATGATGTCGTCGAGGATCGCCAGGGCGAGGAGGAAGACGCGCAGTCGGGCGGGCAGCCCGCGGCCGAAGACGGCGAGGATGCCGAGCGCGAAGGCGATGTCCGTGGCCGTCGGGATGGGCCAGCCGTTCTCGAGGCCCGAGCCGGCGGCGACGAGGAGGAACACCGCGATCGGGACGATCACGCCGCCGATCGCCGCGATGGCCGGCCGCATGGCCTTGGAGGGGCTGTTGAGCTCACCGGCCGTGAGCTCGTGCCGCAGCTCGATGGCCACGACGAAGAAGAAGACGGCGAGCAGCCCGTCACTGATCCAGTGTCCGACGCTCAGGCTGATCGCCGTCCCCGGCACGGACAGGTAGGTGTGCTGGAGCTCGCCGAGCGAGGGGCCGAGCGGGGAGTTCGCGGCGACGAGGCCGAGGACGGCCGCGACGAGCAGGAGCAGGGCGCCGGCGCGGGGCGACCGGAGTGCGGCGGTGACGGAGGAGGGCATGAGGTCCTGTCGTGAGGTCGGGCAAGAGAAGGAGCGGTCGACGGACCGCCCGCCGACCAGACTTCCCGGCACGCCGCGAGACACTTTACCTGTCCGCGGGCCCGCGGGCCCGCGGGCACGCGGCGGCTAGGAGCCGGACACCTGCTCGAGGACGCGGGCGCCGGGGACGGGACCGGTGACGACGAGCACCTCGCGGGCCACCTCGGCCTCCTGGACGACGGCGGCCACCGAGCGGGCGTGCCGCTCGTCGAGGGCGAGCGCGGCGACCGTGGGACCCGAGCCGGACAGGACGGCGGCCAGCGCGCCGGCGCGGTCGGCCGCGGCGATGACGTCACCGAGCTCGGGACGCAGGTCGAGGGCGGCCTCCTCGAGGTCGTTGACGAGGTGGCGGGCCAGCGCGAGCGGGTCCCCGCCGCGCAGGGCGACGAGCAGCGCGTCGTCCAGGTGCGGGGCGGGTGCGTGGGTTCCGCCGTCGTCGTCGAAGGCCGCGAAGACCTCGGGGGTGGACAGGCCCGTGTCCTGGACGGCGAGGACCCAGTGGTAGCTGCCGCCGACCATGGCGGAGGTGAGGACGTCGCCGCGGCCGGAGCCGATCGCGGTGAGGCCGGTCAGCGCGAAGGGCACGTCGGCCCCGAGCCGGCGGGCGAGCCGGACGAGCTGCTCGCGGTCGAGCCCGGCGTCCCACAGCTGGTCGCAGGCGAGGAGCGCGGCGGCGGCGTCGGCCGAGCCGCCCCCCATGCCGCCGGCCACCGGGACCTGCTTGACGATGTGGAGGTGGGCCCCGGCGGTGATGCCGGTGTGCTCCTGGAGCAGCCGGGCGGCGCGGAGGGCGAGGTTGGAGTCGTCGGTGGGCACGCGCTCGGCGTCGCGGCCCTCGACGGTCAGGCTCAGCGCGTCCGCGCGCGTGGCGATGACGTCCTCGTGGAGGCTGACGGCCTGGAAGACGGTGGCGAGGGGGTGGTAGCCGTCCTCGTCCGGGGCGCCGACGCGCAGGGCGAGGTTGATCTTGCCGGGGGCGCGGACGCAGACGGCACCGGGCGGGTGGTTCACGCGCCGGCCCCGCGGTGCTCGGCGATGCGGGCGAAGTCGGTGATGCCGAGACGCTCGCCGCGCAGGGTGGGGTCCAGGCCGGCGGCCGTGACGGCGGCCGCGGCCCGCTCGGCTGACCCGGCCCAGGCCGCGAGGGCGGAGCGCAGCGTCTTGCGGCGCTGGCTGAAGGCGGCGTCGACGACGGCGAAGACCTCCTCGCGGCTCGCGGTGCTCGACGGCGGGTCGCGCCGCTCGATGCGGACGAGCGCGGAGTCGACGTTGGGCACCGGCCAGAAGACGGTGCGCCCGATCGTCGCCGAGCGCTGCGCCCGGGCGTACCAGGCGGCCTTGGCCGAGGGGACGCCGTAGGTGCGGGACCCGGGCGGTGCGGCAAGCCGGTCGGCGACCTCGGCCTGCACCATGACCAGGCCCGTGCGCAGGCTGGGCAGCCGCTCGAGCAGCGTGAGGAGCACCGGCACCGCGACGTTGTAGGGCAGGTTCGCCACGAGTGCGCCCGGCTCCGCCGGGCCCTCACCGGGGAAGGCCGGCAGCTCGGTGACGTCCATGGCGTCGGAGCGCACGACGAGGAGCCGGTCGACCGCCTCGGGCAGCCGGGCGGCGACGGTGGCGGGCAGGGCCTCGGCGAGCAGGGGGTCGATCTCGATCGCGACGACGCGGGCGCCCGTCTCGAGGAGCGCGAGGGTGAGCGAGCCGAGCCCGGGGCCGACCTCGACGACGACGTCGCCGGCCGTGACCCCCGCGGTGCGGACGATCTTGCGGACGGTGCCGGGGTCGATGACGAAGTTCTGGCCCAGGGTCTTGGTGGGCCGGATCCCGAGCGCCCCGGACAGGGCGCGGACGTCGGCGGGCCCGAGCAGGGGGTCGGCCGGCGTGGGGGCGGGGTCGTGGCTCACGGCGTCGAGCCTAGCGGGCGCCTGGCCGGCCGCTGCCGCACCCGGGAACGACCTCGCGCCGACAGCGTGCCCCTGCCTGCTGGCAGGGACGGTGCTGTCGGCGCGAGGTGTGGTGTCAGCGCAGGCCGAGCTTGGCGGAGCAGGCGGGCCACTGACCCCAGCCCGAGCGGGCCTGGAGCATCTGGGCGCGCTTGGTCTGCTCGGCGGGCGAGGCCTGCGAGGGGAGACCGGAGCCACCGACGGACTGCCAGGTCCCCACGGAGAACTGGTACAGACCGTGGTAGAGCCCGTTGCTGCTGACGATGGAGGGGTTGCCGCCGGACTCGCACTGGGCGAGGGAGGCCCAGACACCGCTGGACGGGGCGCCACCGGAGCTGGACTCCTCGGAGCTGCTCGACCCGCCGCTGCTGGACTCGTCGGAGCTGCTGGAGCTGCTGCCACCAGCGGAGCTGCTGCCACCGCTCGAGCCACGGGAGGGCGCGGAGGGCTGCGGGGCGACGGGGCGCTCCTTGGTCCCGACAGCGACGATCTCGTCGACCGGCTCCACGACGGTGACGTAGCTGCTCGCCTCGGAGACGCGCTCCTCGCCGTTCACCTGGACGGCGAGGCTCGCGCGCACACGACGCCCCTCGGCACCCTCCTGCACGACCCGTCGCTCCCCGACGTAGAGGGAGTCGTCCTCGCGCTCGGTGGTCTCGAAGGGGACGGCCTCGGTGTCGGTCTCCAGGGCGTGGGTGCCGCGGGTGACCGTGACGGAGACGACGCCGCCCTCGCCCGTGCCGACGACGACGCCGTCGAGCTTGCCGACCGTGACGCCCGCGAGCTCGAGGACCTCGTCGAGGTGCGCCTCGCCCTCGGGCGTCACGCGCTGGGTCTCGCCGTCGGCGACGACCTCGACCGGTGCGCCGTCGACGAGCGGCATGTCGAGCGCCTCGCGACCGCCGTCGTTGGAGCGGGAGGCGGCGACGGTGATCTGCCGCCCGGCCTCACCGAAGGACTGGATCGCCTCACCGGTGGTCTGGGCGGTCGTCCACATGGCGCGCTGCTCGCCGTCGACGTCGACCCGGATCTGCCGGGCGCTGCGGACGACGACGAGCATGCCGTCGTCGAGCGTCTCGTCGAGCTCGGGACCGACGGCGTCGTGCTCGCCGACGGCGACGTCGTGCTCGTCGAGGAGACCCTCGACGGAGCCGGCGAAGGTCGACACGGTCTGCTCGACGCCGTCGACGTCGAGCGCGACCGTCTTGTGGGCCGAGGCGACGGCCACGCCGCCACCGGTGACGAGGGCGGCGGCACCGACCGTGGCGAGCGCGGCGCGGAGGCGACGGCGCCGGGGCGCTGCGTCAGCGGGAGGGGTGGAGGGGTTCTGGTCGAGCGTGTCGTGAGAGAGCACGGACTTCCTAGGGTTGCGCGTCCCGGCACAGACGAGGGCCGGTCGCCCGAGGGCGGCCTGACCGACACGGCTCGAGCGCCGCGGGAGGGGTCTGATCCGGCTGTGTGCGTCACCTGGGGCGACACGGGACCCGTTGAGGCCCGCAGATGACTGTAATCCAATCGTTACGCGGCGGTCTACGTGAGGTCACTCACCGCGTGATACGCCGCGCAGCTGCTCAGTACCAGCCGTGGGAGTTGCTGTGGCCCAGGGCCCCGCACGGGGTGCCGTAGCGGCCGCTGATGTAGCCCAGGCCCCAGGTGATCTGGGTGGCGGGGTTGGTGCGCCAGTCGGAGCCGGCCGAGGCCATCTTCGAGCCGGGCAGCGACTGCGGGATGCCGTAGGCGCCCGAGCTGGGGTTCTCGGCGGTGGGGTTCCAGCCGGACTCCCGCTGCCAGAGGGTCTCGAGGCAGCTGTACTGGTCGGTGCCCCAGCCCCGGGCGGCGACCATCTCGGCGGCGATGGCCTTGGGGCTGCCACCGGTGGGGGTGACCGCAGGCGGCACCGAGGCGGGCGCGGAGCCGCTCGCGGAGGGCGCGGCAGGCTCGGGCTCGGGCTCCGGCTCGGCGGTGCCGACCTTGACGACCTCGTCGACACGCTCGGAGACGACGGCGCGCGCGACGACCTCGCGGCCGGTCTCCTCACCACCGGTCATGGTGATGCGGTAGGTCGTGGCGGTCACGCCGTCGACGCCCTCGGTGACGACCTCGCGCTCACCGCGCGGGAGGGAGTCGTCCTCCTCCTCGACCGTCTCGTGCTCGTCCGTGTCGGTCACGTGCTCGTCGACGACGTCGACCGTCGTCACCTCCACCGTCATGCCCGCGCCGACGGGGGTGGACAACGGCGCGGAGACGACGTCGTCCTGGTCGACGAGGACGCCGGCGCTGGTGAGGAGCTCGGCGACCGTCGCGGCCCGCGTGGTCAGCTCCTGGGACTCGCCGTCGACGACGAGCTCGACGGCCACCCCCTCGAGCGGGGTCCGAGCCTCGAAGCGTGAGGCGGCGAGGCCGGCGACGGCACGGTCGACCGCGCCGTCGCCGATGGAGGTGCCCGCCATGACCACCGGGTCCGGGGCGGAGGCGTCCGGGGCGGTGGTGCCGGCGAAGGCGGCGGTGCCGCCGGCGATGACGGCGAGGACGGCGGCGTGCAGACCGCGCCGGGCGACGGTGCGGACGTGGTTAGCGGGCGCCGCCACCTCGCGGTGACGCGCACGCCTGACGGCATCTGACACAGCATGGTCCTGTCTGGAGGGAGGGCACCCGGCTCGTCGAGACGTGCCGGGTGGTGACTGACCTGCGGTAGACCGTAACCGATTCGTGACCTGATGGGGAAGGCAGCCAATCCGCATGCTGGTGCGGAAAGGTACTGGTGTTACTGATGTGACTGGAGTGGCGAAAGAGGTCGACTACCAGGTGCCGTAGACCGCTTCGGTGTTCGCCGTCAGCCGGTGGCACAGGGTGGTCAGCTCGGTGCCGGTCTCCTCGGCCAGGCGCCGCACGGTGAGCGGCATGACGTAAGGGCCGTTGGGGCGGCCCCGGTAGGGGGCCGGGGTGAGGTAGGGGGAGTCCGTCTCGACGAGGAGCAGCTCGAGGGGCACCTCGCGCACGGCGGCGCGCAGCGTGTCGTTGGCCTTGAAGGTCACCGGCCCCGCGACCGAGACGTACCAGCCCTGCTCGGCGCAGGTACGTGCCAGGTCGACATCGCCGGAGAAGCAGTGGAAGACGGTCCGGTCGGGCGCGCCGTCCGCGAGGAGGACCTCGACGACGTCCTCGTGCGCCTCGCGGTCGTGGATCTGCAGGGCCAGTCCCAGCTCCTTGGCCAGCGCGATGTGCTGACGGAAGGCGCTGCGCTGCACCTGCCGAGCCTGCTCACCGCCGCGGAAGAAGTCCAGACCGGTCTCCCCGATCGCCCGCACGCGCTCGTGGCGGGCGAGCTCGGCGACCCGGGCGACGGCGTCGTCCAGGGACGTCTCGTGCCGGCGAGCGACGGCGGGGTCCAGCCCGTCCGGTGCCACCTCGCGCACCCCCGCGTGGAGCGGCGCCTCGTTGGGGTGGATGGCGAGCGCGGCGACGACCTGGGGGTGCTCCTCGGCGAGCGCGACGCTGCCGGCGAGGGTGTCGAGGTCGCAGCCCACCTGGACCATGCGGGTGACGCCCACGGACGCCGCCCGCTCGAGGTGCTCGGCCGTGCTGAGCGGCTCGCTGCCGTCCCGCACACCCGGGTCCTCGTCCGCGCCCACGGGGAAGTGGGTGTGGTTGTCGACGACGGCGGCGGGCAGCGCCTCGGGGAGTGGCGGCCAGCCGCGCTCGCGGGGGCTCACGAGGCGTCGACGCCGAGGCGGGCCAGCTCCTCCTCGACGACGGACTCGTCGAGCTTGGTGAAGACGGGGACCGGCTTGGCGACCGGCTCCCCCACCCGGACCGGGCGCCGCCCCCAGGCCGGCACGCCGGTGTAGTCACCGGTGATGACGGGGTAGCCCGGTCCGCCGTCGAGGTCCTCGACCTCCTCCACCCGCGGGAGCGGGGCGACGTCGCCGGTGCCGCCGATGACGGCGTCGACGGTGTTGGCGCTGTGCGGGAGGAAGGGACTGATCATGACGTTGAGGTCGCTCACCGCCTGCGCGGCGACGTGGAGGATCGTGGCCCGGCGCTCCTGCTGGGACTCGTCCTTGAGCTTGTAGGGCTCCATGTCGGTGATGTACTTGTTCGCCTCGCCCACCAGGCGCATGACCTCGGAGATCGCGGCGCGCTGGCGGTGGCGGGCGATGAGGTCGCCGACGGTGGTGAAACCGGCCTCGACCTGGTCGAGCAGGGCGCGGTCCGCGTCGGTGAGCTCACCGGCGGGCGGGACGTGGCCGATGTTCTTGTGGATCATCGAGGCGGTGCGGTTGACGAGGTTGCCCCAGCCGGCGACGAGCTCGCCGTTGGTGCGGCGCACGAACTCCGCCCAGGTGAAGTCGCTGTCCTGGTTCTCCGGGCCGGCCACGGAGATGAAGTAGCGCAGCGCGTCGGGCTGGTAGCGCTCCAGGACGTCACGCACGAAGATGACGACGCCGCGCGAGGAGGAGAACTTCTTGCCCTCCATGGTGAGGAACTCGC
The DNA here is from genome assembly GCF_900116375.1 of Georgenia satyanarayanai. Classification (GTDB taxonomy): domain Bacteria; phylum Actinomycetota; class Actinomycetes; order Actinomycetales; family Actinomycetaceae; genus Oceanitalea; species Oceanitalea nanhaiensis. The sequence goes on from NZ_UETB01000002.1 coordinate 75,256, forward strand.
TCGAGACGACCTCGGTGGGCAGGTTGAGGTCGCCGTACTCCCCCGGCTTGCCGCCCCGCTCACCCTGGCCGTTGTGCGCCAGCATCTCGGCGGGCCAGATCTGGGAGTGGAAGACGATGTTGTCCTTGCCCATGAAGTAGTAGGACAGGGCCTCCGGGTCGTTCCACCAGCGACGCCACGCGTCGGGGTCGCCGCTGCGGCGGGCCCACTCGACCGAGGCGGACAGGTAGCCGATGACGGCGTCGAACCACACGTACAGCCGCTTGGTGGGCTGGTCGCGCCAGCCGTCCAGCGGCACGGGGATGCCCCAGTCGATGTCGCGGGTCATCGCGCGCGGGCGGATCTCGGCGAGGATGTTCTTGGAGAAGCGGATGACGTTGGGGCGCCACGTGCCCGAGGCCTCGCGCCCGTCGAGCCACTCCCCGAGCGCCTCGGCCAGCGCGGGCAGGTCGAGGAAGAAGTGCTGGGTCTGGACGAACTGCGGCGTCTCGCCGTTGATCCGCGAGCGCGGGTCGATGAGGTCGGTGGGGTCGAGCTGGTTGCCGCAGCTGTCGCACTGGTCGCCACGCGCACCGGTGTAGCCGCAGATGGGGCAGGTGCCCTCGATGTAGCGGTCGGGCAGCGTGCGGCCGGTGGACGGGGAGATCGCGCTCTGGGTGGTCTGCTCGACCATGTAGCCGTTCTCGTGGACGGCGCGGAACATCTCCTGGACGACGGCGTAGTGGTTGCGCGTCGTTGTGCGCGTGAACAGGTCGTAGGACAGTCCGAGCGCGACAAGGTCCTCGACGATGAGGCGGTTGTTGCGGTCGGCGAGCTCACGGGCGGAGACGCCGGCGGCGTCGGCCGCGACGAGGATCGGGGTGCCGTGCTCGTCGGTGCCGGAGACCATGAGGACGTCGTGGCCCGCCATGCGCATGTAGCGGGAGAAGACGTCGGAGGGAACGCCGAAGCCGGCCACGTGCCCGATGTGGCGCGGGCCGGAGGCGTAGGGCCAGGCCACCGCCGAGAGGATGCTCGTCATGGGGCCAGCCTAGTTGCCACGGCGACGCACCCCTCCAGCCCGACCGCCGACAGCGCACTTCCCGCCGAGAGCGCACTTCCCGCCGACAGCGCACTTACCGCCGACAGCTGGATCCCTCCCGGCGCGACTCGCGGCGCGCCGCGCGCCGCGCGCCGCGCGCCGTACGACGATGTGCGCGTCAACGTCGACGAGGAAGAGGTCACGGTGGACCGACGGGTCGAGTGGCGGGTATCGAGCCGCAAGCAGCTCCGTGTACAGCAGATCGGCTTCGTCGTCCTGCTGCTGCTCTTCACCTGGACCCTCACCTGCGACGACGTGGCTTCTTTCCCCCGCGTCGCCTACCTCCTGCTGGTCCTGATCCCGGCGATGAACATCGTCGCGGGGCGCGCCCGAACGGTCGCCGACGTCGACGGCGTCGAGGTGTGCGGCGGGGTGAGGACCAGACACGTCCCGTGGTCCGCCGTCGACGAGGTCAGAGCCGTCCACAGCGAGTGGACCGACCCGAAGGTCGAGATGCACCTGACCGACGGCTCCTCGCGGACGCTGCCGTGCATCCCCACGGACGCGGTGCCGCAGCTCGAGGAGCTGCGGGCGGCGGCCCACGAGTAGGGGTCAGCGCGAGGGCGTGAGCTCCACGCCCGCCTCGCGCAGCTGCGCCCGGGCGAGCTCACCCTGCTCGGCCGTGACCGGCGCGGTGAGGTCGCTGAGCACCCGAACGGACATGCCCGCCCGCACCGCGTCGAGCGCCGTGTCCTTGACGCAGTGCGACTCGGCGAGCCCGACGACGTCGACCGCGTCCACACCGTCGAGCAGCTGCGCGAGCGTGCGCCCCTCGCCGTCGGTGCCCTCGAAGCCGGAGTACGCGGCCGCGTACTGGCCCTTCCTCACCGAGGCGTCCGGGGCGAGGCCCGCGAGCGCCGGGTGCAGCTCGGCCTCCGCCGTCCCGGCCACGCCGTGCGGCGGCCAGGTGTCGACGTAGTCGGGCTCCTCGGGCGGGGTGGCGAAGTGGCGACCGGGGTCGATGTGCCAGTCCTGCGTCGTCACGACGAGCGCGTACCGCTCGCGGTGGGCAGCGGCGTACTCGGCGATGGCCTGGGCGACGGCGTTGCCTCCCTCCACGGGCAGCGCGCCACCCTCGCAGAAGGTGGGCTGGACGTCGACGACGAGCAGGGCACGACGCTCGGACATGGGGCCTCCTCACACAGGGCGGACAGTCCCATCGTTCCACGGACGCGATTCCCGTGACCGCCGCGTGGCCCGGTCGTAGAGTTGAGGCATGGCCGACGACGACGCGCGCCACAGCTGGACCATGGCCGGCATCCACACGGCCGTGGAGCTCGACGGCGGGGTGCTGGTGGGTGACGACGGCTCGGCCTGCGCCGAGCAGGCCCTGCGTTACGCGGTCGGTGAGGCGGCTCGTCGTGGCACCGACCTGCACGTCGTGCGCGCCTGGAGCATCCCGACGGCGGTGCGGCCTCCCGACGCTCCCTTCGGGACGACGCCCTCGATCGTCGAGATGCAGGACGCGACGCTCGCCGAGACACGTCGCCGCGCGGAGGTTGCGGCCGCTGAGCACGCCGGCGTCACCGTCCACGCGCACACGGCGTTCGGGAAGGCTGGCAAGGCCCTGCTGTCGGCGGCGGCCGGCGCGGACGTCCTCGTCGTCGGCTCCAAGGGGCGGTCCAAGATCGCGGACATGCTCGTCGGCTCGACGGCCGCGGCATGCATCCGCGAGGCGAAGGTCCCCGTCGTCGTCGTGCGCTGACCCAGCGCGACGACACGTGCACTGTGTCTGTCGGTAACAACTCAGCTCTCGGCGCGGCAGGACCACTACCCCCGCAGGACCACTACCCCCGCGGCGAGAGCTGAGTTGTTACTCCCCGGGTGCGCGAGAGCTGAGTTGTTACTCCCCGGGTGCGCGAGAGCTGAGTTGTTACCGGCGGGCGTCTAGGGCGGCCTGGTAGAGGTCGCGCTTGCCCAGGCCGGTCTCGGCGGCGACGGCGGCTGCGGCGTCCTTGAGACGCTCACCCGCAGCGGCGCGGGCGACGACGTCCCCGACGTGGTCCTCCAGCCGCGCCTCGCGCGGCTCCGCCCCGGCGACGACGACCGTCACCTCACCCCGCACTCCCCCAGCCGCCCACTCCGCGAGCTCGGCGAGCGTGCCCCGCCGCACCTCCTCGAAGGTCTTCGTCAGCTCGCGGCACACGGCGGCGCGGCGCTCGGCACCGAAGGCCCGCGCCATCGCCTCGAGCGTCTCCCCCACCCGGTGCGGGGAGTCGAAGAGCACCATCGTGCGGCGCTCGTCGGCCAGCGCGCCGAACACCCGGTCACGCTCCCCCGGCCGGCGCGGCGCGAAGCCCTCGAAGCTGAAGCGGTCGGTCGCCAGCCCGGAGACCGCGAGCGCCGTGAGGACGGCGCTGGGCCCGGGCAGCACGCTCACCGGCACGTCCGCCGCGACGGCGGCGTCGACCAGCCGGTAGCCGGGGTCGGACACCGAGGGCATGCCGGCGTCGGACACGACGAGCACCCGGCGCCCGGCGCGCGCCTCCTCCACCAGGCGCGGGGCCCGCTCGCGCTCGTTGTGCTCGTGGAAGGAGAGCATCTCCCCGCCCACCCACACCCCGAGGCGCTTGGCCAGGGCGAGCATGCGGCGGGTGTCCTCGGCGGCGACGACGTCCGCCTCCGTCAGCGCGCGCACGAGGCGCGGCGGCGCGTCACCGGCGTCGCCGATCGGGGTGGCGGCGAGGACGATCTGCCCGCCCTCCCCGCGCCAGGGCGAGCCGCCGACGGCGGAGGTCGCGTCGTCGTCGGCGGTGACGGCGCCGTCGTTCTCGTGCTCCTCGACCGGCTCGCTCATCTGCCCAGTGTGGCCCACCGGCGACGACCTACACTCACCACCGTGACAGCGCCGCGTGACGACACCGACCGCCCTGGCCCGGTCGCCACCGCGGAGGCGGCGCCCGAGCGGACGGACCACCGCAGCGCGGCGCAGATCGAGACGGACCTCGCCTCCCGCCTCCTGCGCCCCGGTCCCACCGACCGGCTGTGGGGCTGGCTCGGCCCGCTGATCGTCACGGCGATCGCCGCGGTCCTCCGCCTCGTCGACCTCAACCACCCGACCCGGCTGATGTTCGACGAGACCTACTACGTCAAGCAGGCCTACTCCCTGCTCACCCTCGGCTACGAGGGAGAGTGGGAGGGGGAGAACGAGGAGATCAACGCCCGCTTCCGGGAGGGCGACTTCTCCGACCTCACCGCGGACGCCGACTACGTCGTCCACCCGCAGATCGGCAAGTGGCTCATCGCGATCGGGCTGCGCCTGTTCGGTGCGGACAACGGTGCCGGCTGGCGCTTCTCCGCCGCGGTCGCCGGCGCCCTCACCGTCCTGATCGTCGCGCGCATCGGCCGCCGCCTCACCGGCTCCACGCTCCTGGGCTGCGCCGCCGGCCTCCTCCTCGCCGTCGACGGTCTCCACCTCACCGGCTCACGCATCGGGCTGCTCGACGTCTTCCTCGGCCTGTTCGTCGTCGCCGCACTCGCCGCCGTCCTCCTCGACCGGGAGCAGTCCCGGCGGCGCCTCGCCCACGCCGCCGCGGCCGACCTCGCCGCGCGCGGTGACGGCCGCCTCTCCGACCCCTGGGGCCCGCGCACCGGCATGCGCTGGTGGCTCGTCCTCGCCGGGGTGCTCCTCGGGCTCGGCGGCGGGGTCAAGTGGTCGGCGATCTACGCGCTCGCGGTGTTCGGGATCCTCGTCGTCGTGTGGGACCTGTGCGCCCGCCGCGCCGTGGGAGCGCGGCTGTGGTTCGGCGCGGGGGTCTTCCGCGGCGGGGTGCCCGCCTTCCTCGCGCTCGTGCCCGTCGCGCTGCTCACCTACGTCGCCGGGTGGGCGTCGTGGTTCGCCAGCCCGAGCGCCTACCTGCGGACGTGGGCCGCGGACCAGGTCGCCGAGACCGGCACCGTCGCGCGCTCCTGGCTGCCGGACGCGCTCAACTCCCTGTGGGAGTACCACCTGCGCGCCTGGGACTTCCACAACGGCCTGGACTCCGAGCACTCCTACGAGGCCCATCCCGCCGGCTGGCTCCTCCAGCTGCGGCCCACGTCCTTCTACTGGGAGAGCCCCGTGCCCGGTGACTGCGGCGCCGACCGCTGCGTCCAGGCGATCTCCTCCGTCGGCAACCCGGTGGTCTGGTGGCTCGGCCTCCTCGCGCTCGTCGCGATCCTGTGGATGGCCGTGGCACGCCGCGACTGGCGCGCCTGGGTGGTCCTCTCCGGCTACGCGGCCGTCTACCTCCCGTGGCTCACCTACTCCCACCGCACGATCTTCACCTTCTACTCCATCGCGCTGGCCCCGTACGTCGCCCTCGCGCTCGTCGTCGCCGTCGCGTGGGTGGGCGGGCTCCTGCCTCCCCTCCACGGTCCCGCCCGCCGGCCCGGAGAGGTGCCCGACGAGGACGACGACGGCGGCCCGTCCGCGCCGCTCACCGACGACTCGTGGCTGTCCCGTCCCGCCGCCTCGCCCGTCGCCACCGCCGTCGCCACCACCGTCGCCGACGACGACGCTCCCGCGCCCGCCCGCAGCACCCGGCTCGGCCACGTCCTCCTCGCCGTCGTGTGCGTCGCGGCGGTCGCCGCCCTCCTGTGGTTCTGGCCGGTGTGGACCGGCCAGACCCTGTCCTACGACATGTGGCGTGCCCGCATGTGGCTCGGCTCCTGGATCTGATCTCACGTTCCGCCCGCCCGCAGCGTCTACGGGGTGATGATGACCAACCCGCCCTTCGAGCAGGTCGTGGCCCGCCACGGTGCGACGGTGCTGCGCGTGTGCCGCGCCGTCGTCGGCCCCGACGACGCCGACGACGCGTGGTCGGAGACCTTCCTCGCCGCCCTGCGTGCCTACCCGGACCTCGGGGCGGGCGCGAACGTCGAGGCGTGGCTCGTGACGATCGCCCACCGCAAGGCCCTCGACCAGCTCCGGGCCCGTGCCCGCCGGCCCGTGCCCGTCCCGGCGCTGCCCGAGCGGGCCGCCGCCGGGGGTGAGCCGGGCGACGCGGCCGAGGTGTGGTCCGCCGTCGCCGCGCTGCCGGAGAAGCAGCGCCTGGCCGTGGCCTACCACCACCTCGCCGGCCTGCCCTACGCCGAGGTCGCGGCGATCGTCGGCGGCACCACCGACGCCGCCCGGCGCGCCGCCGCCGACGGCATGACCGCCCTGCGCCGCCGCTACGGCGCCCCCAGCAGAGGAGACCGCCGATGAGTGCCCTGTTCCCGCCTACCGAGCCCGCCGAGCTCGAGCGCCTGCACGCCCGCCTGGCCGACGACGCCGCCCGCGAGGGCGTCCTCGACGTCGCCTACCGCACGGTCGACTCGCCCGTCGGCCCGCTGCTGCTCGCCGCCACCCCGCGTGGACTGGTGCGGGTCGCCTTCGCCGGGGAGGACCACGAGCGGGTCCTCACCGCCCTCTCCGAGAAGGTCAGCCCCCGCATCCTCCACGCCCCGGGCCGGCTGGAGACCGCGGCCCGCCAGCTCGAGGAGTACTTCACCGGCGCCCGCACCCACTTCGCGCTCGAGGTCGACCTCGCGCTCGCCCGCGGCTTCCGCCGCACCGTGCTCGAGCACCTCGCGACGATCGGCTACGGGGACACCGAGAGCTACGCGCAGGTCGCCGGGCTCGTGGGAAGCCCGCGGGCGGTGCGCGCCGTCGGCACCGCCTGCGCGACCAACCCGCTGCCGATCGTCGTGCCGTGCCACCGGGTGGTGCGCAGCGACGGCGGCCTGGGCGGCTACCTCGGCGGCCTGCCCGCCAAGGAGCTGCTCCTCGGCCTCGAGCGCGCGGCCTGACCCCGCCGTGGGAGGCTCAGGCGTGGCCACGAACATCAACTGGGCAGGCAACCACGTCTACACGGGCACGCTGGTGCGGCCCCGCTCCCTGGAGGAGGCGGCCGACGCCGTCGCGCACGCCGACCACGTGCGCGCGCTCGGCACCCGGCACACCTTCAACGACCTCGCCGACTCCGAGGGCCTGCTCGTCAGCCTGGACCGGCTCGCCTACCGCCACCCGCGGCTCCTCACCGAGGGCGAGGAGAGCGGTCCGGAGCCGGAGCTCGACCCGCTGACCGGTCGGGTGCGCGTGGCGGCCGCGACGCGGTACGCCGACCTCGCGCTCTTCCTCGAGGAACGGGGGCGCACGCTCGTCAACTTCGCCTCCCTGCCGCACATCGGGGTGGCGGGAGCGGTGGCGACGGCGACGCACGGCTCCGGTGTCGGCAACACGGTGCTCGCCTCCGCCGTGACGCGTCTCGAGCTCGTCGCGGCCGACGGCTCCCTGCGCACCCTGGACCGCGACGTCGACGGCGACACCTTCGACGCCGCGACCGTCTCCCTCGGCGCCCTCGGGCTCGTCCACGGGGTGACCCTCGAGACCGTCCCGGCCTTCGAGGTGGCCCAGACGGTCTACGGGCCGGTCGGCTTCGGCGAGCTCGCCGACGCCTTCGACGAGGTCAGCGACCTGGGCTACTCGGTCAGCTGCTTCACCACCCTGCGCACGCCGACGTTCGAGACGGTGTGGGTCAAGCGCACGACGGCGCAGGGCCCGGCGCCCGCGGACGTGCTCGGTGGCCCCGCGCTCACCGCGGAGGCGCACCCGATCCCGGGCATCGACCCGGGCAACGCCACGGCACAGCAGGGCGTGCCCGGGCCGGCGAGCGACCGGCTGCCCCACTTCCGCGCCGACCAGCTGCCCAGCGCGGGCGCGGAGATCCAGTGCGAGTACCTCGTGCCCCGGCACAGCGCCCGGCTGGCGCTGCGGGCGCTCGCGGGGCTCGCCGAGCCGCTGGCCGGGCTGGTGCAGGTGTGCGAGGTGCGTTCGATCGCAGCCGACACCGCCTGGATGAGCCCGATGTACAACCAGCCCTGCGTGGCGGTCCACTTCACGCTCGTGCGGGACATCGAGCGGGTGGGCGCGGCGCTGCCGGTCATCGACGACGCTCTCGGGGTGCTGGGCGGGCGCCCGCACTGGGGCAAGCAGTTCCGCGCGGACCCCGAGCGGGCCCGGTCCCTCTACCCCCGGCGCGAGGACTTCCTCGACGTCGTGCGCTCGCACGACCCGCGGCGCACGTTCAGCAACGCCTTCGTCCGCACCTGGGTCGGCTGAGCCGACACTTGCCCCTCCGCGAGTACGCACCGACGGTCATGCCAGGGTCCGAGACCGGCCGCTGAGATGACCGTAGGTGCGTACTCGGCGAGGTGGCGGTGGCGGTGGCGGGTGGCGGTCAGGCGGAGCTCACCACGGCCCAGCCGTGCGGGGGCAGGACGACTGTCCGTCCGCCGTCGTCCATGGCGCCGGTGCCGGCTAGCAGGGTGACGGGAGCGTCCCCCGCGGCCGGGACGCCGGCGGGCAGGCCCCAGCGCACGCCGTCGTCGTCGGTGCTGAGGAGGACGACGAGCGCCTCGCCACCGCCGCGGACGACATAGACGAGGAGCGGGTCGGACACGTGGAGCACCTCGAGGTCGGCGCGGTGCAGCCACGGGTGGCGGCGGCGCAGGCCGATGAGCTCCTGGTGGCGCTCGTAGACCGGGCGGCCGAGCGGACTCAGCTCCGCGGGTGAGGCGGGGAACGGGGGCCGCACGGCGTCGTCGCCGCCCGCGCGGTCCTCCTTGACGCCGGTGAAGCCGTGCTCGTCCCCGGCGTAGACCGACGGCGTGCCGGGGACGGTGAACAGGACCGCGAGCGCGTGGTCGAGGTGGCGCGGGTCGGTGAGGCGGCTGGCGATGCGGGTGACGTCGTGGTTGCCGACGAAGGTCTGCGGCACGAAGGCCCGGGCGAACTCGGCGTGGCGGCGCAGCGCGTGCTCCAGCTCCCAGGCATTGCCGTCGTTGAGGGAGCTCCACACCGCCTTCCACAGCTCGTACTGGGTGACGGAGTCCATCCCGGACTCGGCGACGATCGCCGCGTAGTCACCGTGGATGACCTCCCCGATGACGTAGGCCTGCGGGTGGCGCTCGCGCACCCGGTCGAGCACGGGCTTCCAGAACGACGGTGGGACGGCGTAGGCGGCGTCCAGGCGCCAGCCGTCCGCACCCCGGTCGAGCCAGTACGTCATGACGTGCTCGACGTAAGCGGCGACGGCCGGCTCGGCGTGGTCGAGCGCGACGAGCGCGGAGTGGCCCTCGAAGTCCTCGTGGGTGGGGGTGCCGCCGCCGTCGGGTGCGTCGGGGTCCGGCCACGTGAGGTGGAACCAGCGGGCGGCGTCGGAGGCCGGGCCCTCCGCGAGCGCCTGCCGGAACGGCGCGAAGTCCTGGCCGACGTGGTTGAAGACGCCGTCGAGAACCACGCGCAGCCCGCGGGCGTGGGCCGCCTCGATGAGCGCGACGAGGTCGTCCTCGTCGCCCAGCCGCGGGTCCACGCGCAGGTGGTCGGTGGTGTCGTAGCCGTGGGTGACGGAGTCGAACACCGGTCCGAGCAGGATGCCGGAGGCCCCGAGCTCGACGGCGTGGTCGAGCCACGGCAGGAGGCCGGGCAGCCGGTGGGTGATGTCCCCGGTGTGCTCGGCCCGGGTGGGCTCGGCGCCCAGGAAGCCCAGGGGGTACAGGTGCCAGAGCACCGCGTGCTCCACCCAGTCCGGCTCGGTCACCAGTCACCACTCCTTCTGTCGTCCCGCACCGATCCTGCCCACACTCGGGCCCGGTGCGCACGGCGCGGGGCGGAAAGTCCGCTCCCTGCCCTGCCCGCCCCCCTTCTCGCGCCGAGCGCTGAGTTGTTCCTCAGTAACAACTCAGCGCTCGGCGCAAGAGTGGGGGTAACAACTCAGCGCTCGGCGCGAGAAGGGAGGGGGCGGCCGTAGGACTCGAGGAGGCGGAGCCAGACCTCGCTCATCGTGGGGAACGCCGGGACGGCGTGCCACAGGCGCTCGAGCGGCACCTCGCCGGCGACGGCGATGCTCGCCGAGTGCAGCAGCCCGGCGACGTCCGGGCCCACGAAGGTCATGCCGACGATGACGCGCCGCTCCTCGTCGACGACCATCCGCGCCTGGCCGGTGTAGCCGTCGGCGTGGATCGCCGCGCCGGACACCGCACCGAGGTCGTGGTCCACCACTCGCACGTCCATCCCGGCGTCCTGCGCCGCGGCGGCGGTCATCCCCACCGAGGCCACCTGCGGGTCGGTGAAGACGACCTGGGTGGGGGCGAGGTGGTCGGCGGTGGCGACGTGCACGCCCCACGGGGAGTCGTCGACCGGGCGGCCCTGCGCCCGCGCCGCGATCACGTCGCCGGCCGCCCGGGCCTGGTACTTGCCCTGGTGGGTGAGGGGGCTGCGGTGGTTCGCGTCGCCGACGGCGTAGAGCCACTCGACCGGCTGACCGTCGCCGTCCAGCACGCGCAGGGTCTCGTCCACGGGCAGCCACCCGCCGTCGAGGTCCACCGACTCCAGACCGAGGTCGGGCTGCGGCTCACGGCCGGTGGCGACGAGGATCTGCGCCACGCGCGCGGTGGTGCCGTCGTCGCACTCGACCTCCCGCTCCTCACCGACCAGCCGCACGGAGGTGGCCGAGACACCGACGCGCAGGTCCACGCCGCGCTCCGTCAGCGCCGCGCCGACCATCTCACCCGCGAAGGGCTCGTAGCCGGACAGCAGGCTGCTGCGCACGAGCATCGTCACGCGGGCGCCCAGGTCGGCGAAGGCGCCGGCCAGCTCGCTGGCCACCACGCCCCCGCCGATGACGAGGAGACTGTCCGGCACCTCCGTCGCCTCGAGGGCCTCGCGGTTGGTCCACGGCCGCGCGTCCCGCAGCCCGGGGATGTCGGGGACCACGGGGCGCGACCCGGTGCAGACTGCGACGGCGTGACGTGCGGTGAGGACCTGCTCCTCGCCGTCGGGAGTCGTGACGGTGACCTGCCGCTCCCCGCTCACCCGACCGCGCCCGCGGACGAGGTCGATGCCGGCGGACTCGAGCCACGTCAGCTGCCCGGCGTCGTCCCAGTCGCTGGTGAAGGAGGTGCGGCGGGCGAGCACCGCTGCCACGTCCAGGTCCCCGGTCACGGCCTGCCGGGCACCGTCGACGGCGAGCGCCGCACGCCGCGCCTCCGCCGGGCGCAGGAGTGCCTTGGACGGGATGCACGCCCAGTACGAGCACTCCCCGCCCACCAGGCGGTCCTCGACGACGACGGCACTCAGCCCACCCTGGACCGCTCGGTCGGCGACGTTCTCCCCCACCGGCCCTGCGCCGATGACGACGACGTCGTAGGTCTCGGACATCTCGGTAACCCTCTCGGCAGGCCCAGTGGTGTCCTGCGACCCTACGCCCGGTCTGTCGGGCGCGGCCAGAGTGGCGGCGCGCAGCCGCGTCCGGGAGACCGGGGCCGCTGCGGTGTGGGCTTGTGGACCGCAGAGGTCGAAAAGTCCACACTGAGTCCCGTCCGGTCGGACATCGTCCCGCGCCATAGGCTCGGGGCCATGTCGTCCGAACCCGACGGAGGAGTCCGATGATCGAGTTCCGCACGGTGACCAAGCGCTTCGGCGACGCCGAGGCGGTCTCCGCGCTCGACCTCGTCATCCCGGCCCACCGCACGACGGTCCTCGTCGGATCCTCGGGCTCCGGCAAGACGACCGTCCTGCGGATGATCAACCGGATGGTCGACCCGACCGCCGGGACGGTCGAGATCGACGGCACCGACGTCCGCGAGCGCGACCCGGTGCAGCTGCGCCGTGGCATCGGCTACGTCATGCAGAGCGCCGGCCTGCTCCCCCACCGGCGGGTGCTCGACAACGTCGTCACCGTCCTGCGGCTCAACAAGGTCCCCCGGGCCACGGCCCGCGAGCGCGGTCTGCAGCTCATGGACACCGTGGGCCTGGACCGCGACCTCGCGGAGCGCTACCCGCGCCAGCTCTCCGGTGGGCAGCAGCAGCGCGTCGGGGTGGCCCGGGCGCTGGCCACCGACCCCAACATCCTCCTCATGGACGAGCCCTTCGGGGCCGTGGACCCCATCGTGCGTACCGAGCTGCAGGACGAGCTGCTGCGCCTGCAGCGCGAGCTGGCCAAGACGGTCGTCTTCGTCACCCACGACATCGACGAGGCCTTCCGCCTCGGGGACCGCGTGGTCATCCTCGAGCAGGGGGGCCGGATCGCCCAGCAGGGCACACCCGCGGAGATCCTCGCCGTGCCCGCCTCGGACTTCGTCGCGAGCTTCATCGGCGCGGACCGCGGTCGGCGGCGGCTCACGGTCGTCGAGCAGGACGGGCGCCGCATCGCCGTCGACGCCGACGGCCGTCCCGCCGGGGTGCTGGACGCCACCCGCTGATGGACTGGTTCCTCGCGAACACCGGGCTCGTCACCGAGCTCGTCGTCCAGCACGCCCGCCTCAGCGTCCTCCCGATCGTCCTCGGGCTCGTCCTCGCGCTGCCGCCCGGGGTGCTCGCGTGGCGGTGGCGACGCGGACGCGGCCCGCTCCTCGCGGGCGTCGGGCTGCTCTACACGATCCCCTCCCTCGCCCTGTTCGTCCTCATCCCGCCGGTCGTCGGGATCAGCTTCCTGTCCGAGCTCAACGTCGTCATCGCGCTGACCGTGTACGCCGTCGCGCTCATGGTCCGCTTCGTCGCCGACGCCCTCGCCGCGGTCGACCCGGCCGTCCGCTCGGCGGCCACCGCGATGGGCTACTCCGCCTGGGGCCGCTTCTGGGCGGTCGACCTGCCGCTGGCCGGGCCGGTGCTGCTCGCGGGCCTGCGTGTGGTCGCGGTGAGCACGGTGAGCCTCGTGACCGTCGGGGTGCTCGTCGGGACGCGCAGCCTCGGCTACCTCTTCATGGACGGCCTCCAGCGCGGGATCGTCGCCGAGATCGTCACCGGGATCGTCGCGACCGTCGCCGTCGCGCTCGTCTTCGACCTGCTCCTCGTCCTCCTCGGCCGCCTGCTGCTCCCGTGGAACCGCCGCCCGCCCCGGGCCGGCCGCCGGGTCCAGCTCACCGCGGGAGGGGCGGGATGAGGCTCTTCGCCGACGCCTGGGCCTGGCTCACGGCGCCCGAGCAGTGGACCGGGACGACCGTCCTCGACCGCGCCGGTGAGCACCTCCTCTACACCCTGCTCGCCCTCGCCGTCTCAGCCGCCGTCGCGATCCCCCTCGGCTACCTCGTCGGCCACACCGGACGCGGCCGGCAGCTCGCCGTCGCGGTCGCCGGCGCGGGCCGCGCGCTGCCCTCCCTCGGCCTGCTCACCGTCCTCACGCTGCTCGTCGGTGTCGGGGACGCCGACCTCGCCGCGACCGTCGTCTTCGTCGTCCTCGCCGTCCCCTCCGTGCTCGCCGGCACCTACGCGGGCGTGGAGAACGTCGACGGCGCGGTGACCGACTCCGCGCGGGCGATGGGCATGACGCCGTGGCAGGTCCTCCTCCGGGTCGAGGCGCCGCTCGGGCTGCCGCTCCTCGTCGGCGGGCTGCGCAGCGCGGCGCTGCAGATCGTCGCCACTGCCGTGCTGGCCGCCTACGTCGGGCTCGGCGGCCTGGGGATCTACGTCCAGCGCGGGATCTCCCTGCGGCGCTACGACGAGATGCTCGGGGGCGCGATCGCCATCGTCGCCCTCGCCGTCGTCGTCGACGTCGTCTTCGCGATGCTCTCCCGTCTCGCGGTGCGCGTGGCGGGAGAAGAGGGCAGGCTCAACCCGTCGACGGAAGGACACCGATGAAGACCACCCGCCTGGCGCTGCTCGCCGGCGTCACCGCGCTCACGCTCGCCGCCTGCGGTTCCGAGGACCCCCTCGCCGAGCCCACCGGCGAGGGCACGACGACGGAGGCCGGCGCCGTCGTCGTCGGCTCCCAGGCCTACTACTCCAACGAGATCGTCGCCGAGATCTACGCCCAGGTGCTCGAGGACGCCGGTCTCGACGTCACCCGGCAGTTCCAGATCGGCCAGCGCGACGTCTACCTCCAGGCGATGGAGGGCGGGGAGGTGCAGGTGCTGCCGGAGTACACCGGCAACCTCCTGCAGTTCTACGTGCCCGACACCGAGGCGCGCAGCTCGGAGGACGTCGCCACCGAGCTGCCCGACGCACTCCCCGAGGGTTTGGCGGTGCTCGAGTACGCCGAGGCGCAGGACGCCGACTCCTACAACGTCACCGCGGAGTTCTCCGCCGAGAACGGCATCACGAGCCTCGCCGACCTCGCCGGCTACGACGGCGAGATCACCATCGGCGGCAACGCCGAGCTCGAGAGCCGCCCCTACGGCCCCGAGGGCCTGCGCGAGTTCTACGGCGTGGACGTCGAGTTCCTCGCCATCGGCGACAGCGGCGGGCCGCTGACGAAGGACGCGATCCGCGACGGCACGATCACGATGGGCGACATCTACACCGCCGACCCGGACCTCGCCTCGGGTGACTTCGTCACCCTCGAGGACCCGGAGAGCATGATCCTCGCGCAGAACGTCGTCCCGCTGGTGGCAGCCGACCGCGCCGAGGAGCTGGCGCCGCTGCTCGACCCGGTCAGCGCCGCGCTCACCACCGAGGCGCTCATCGCGCTCAACGCCCGCAGCGTGGGCGAGCAGCTCGACTCCGCCACCATCGCCACCGACTGGCTCACCGAGCAGGGCCTGCTGGAGGAGACGTCGTGAGTGCCGCCGTCGACCTGCTCCTCGACGCGTTCTCGCGCGTCCAGGAGGCCGTCCATCGCGCCGGGGAGGGGCTGACCGCCGAGGTCCTCGCCGAGCGCCTGGACCCGGAGGCCAACTCGATCGGCTGGCTGCTGTGGCACCTCACCCGGGTGCAGGACGACCACGTGGCCGACGTCGCCGGCCGGGACGAGCTGTGGACCGCCGAGGGCTGGGAGGGGCGCTTCGACCTGCCCGTGACCGGCATCGGCTACGGGCACAGCGCGGAGGAGGTCGGACAGGTGCGCGACTTCGGTCCCGAGCTCGTCCTCGCCTACTACGACGCCGTCCACGCGCGGACCCTCGAGTTCCTCGGCGGCCTGCGCGACGAGGACCTCGACCGGGTGGTCGACGAGGCGTGGGACCCGCCGGTCACCCTCGGGGTGCGACTGGTCAGCGTCGTCGACGACTGCCTGGAGCACGCCGGCCAGGCGGCCTTCGTCCGCGGGGTGCTCGAGCGGACCCGCCCGTAGCACCAGGCCCTGCGGCCGAGGACGGTCGTCGGCGCCTCGTGCGCTGCCGGTCAGGACCCGGGACCCACACGGTGCGACGAGCGCGACGTGCTCCGTAGACTCGGGCGCATGCGCTCTCCGATCACCGAGGACGATGTCGACGAGCTCGAGTTCTCCACGCCCGACCACCGGCGCGTGGCGGAGCGGCTCATCAAGTGGGGCGACGAGCCGCACCCCCGGGACGAGCTCTCCCCTCGCGAGCTGCTCACGGCGGCCGGGGAGCAGCTCGAGCTCGCCGGCGACCCGGAGTCCGCCGAGGCCGTCTACCGCCGTGCCGTCCTCGCCGAGGGCATGAGCGAGCTCGACCCCCGCTCCCACCTCATGGCCCTGCTCCTCGAGCGCGGTGACACCGAGGAGGCGCTCGTGCTGGACACCCAGCTGCGCCGCAGCCGGCCGGCGGACGCCGCGACCTACGAGTACATGGCCGACGTGTGGGCCGACCACGGCGAGGACCGACGAGCCCTGGGCTGGGTGACGCGCGGGATCCTCGTCCACGAGGAGGGCTCGGCCTTCTCCGACACCGACGTCGCGATGCTCTGCCTCATGCGGTGGCGCATCCGCGAGCGCCAGGGCCAGGAGCCGGACGACTACGACCTCGTGGGCATCGGGATGGACGAGCGGCTCGACCGCACGCAGGAGGAGCACCGGCCGCGCTGACCATGCCGGCGGGCACCGGCACCCCTCGGCGCACATACTGGCGAGATGCCCCCCACCCCGGACGCTCAAGCACTCGACTCGACGCGGGGTCAGGTGCTGAGCGACAGCACTGATCCCGCCGACCGGCAGCGCGTCACGCACGACGGCCCGCTCCGGACGGCCGTCGTCGTCAACCCGGCACGGGTGGAGGACCTCGACGGGCTACGCACCACCATCGAGACAGCGCTGGCCGAGGCAGCGTGGCCCGCTCCGCTGTGGTTGGAGACGACACCGGAGGACCCCGGAGCGGGGCAGGCCCGGCACGCGGTCGACGCCGGTTGCGAGGTCGTCTTCGTCAGCGGTGGGGACGGGACCGTCCGCTCGTGCATCGAGGGCCTCGCCGGCACGGAGACCGCGCTCGCGGTGCTGCCCGCCGGTACCGGCAACCTGCTGGCGGCCAACCTGGGCCTGCCCGACGAGCCCACCGAGGGCGTCCGGCTCGCCGTCGACCGGGGCCGCCACCTCCTGGACCTCGGGGAGGTCGAGGGCCGGCTCTTCGCCGTCATGGCCGGCATGGGCTTCGACGCGAAGCTGCTCGACGACGCCTCGACCACCCTCAAGGCCCGCATCGGCTCACCCGCCTACGTCCTGTCCGCACTCAAGCACCTGCGCGACCGCCCGATGCGCGTGGAGATCCGCATCGACGACGACCCGCCCCTCCGGCGGCGCGCCCGCACCGTCGTCATCGGCAACGTCGGCCGCCTCCAGGGCGGCGTCCGCCTCCTCGCGGACGCCGAGCCCGACAACGGCCAGCTCGACGTCGCCGTCCTCAGCCCACGCCACCTCTCGGACTGGATGACACTGGCCTGGGACGTCCTGCGCCGACGCGACCGCGTGCGCCGGATGGAGGTGCTCCGGGGCTCGCGCATCACGGTCACCAGCGACCGCGAGCAGCCCTGCGAGCTCGACGGCGACGTCATCGAGCCGCGGCGTACCCTCACCGCGACCGTGCGGCCCGGTGCGCTGTGGCTGTGCGTCTACCAGCCGGACCGCAGCCCGGACCTCGCCGAGGGCTCACCCACGGAGCGGTAGCGTCACGCAGCACCCCGCCCGGCTAACGGCGGACCTGCATCCGCTGCCAGCTCACGGCCGTCCAGCAGGCGAAGGCGGCCGCCACGACGAGCGTGAGACCGAGCTGGACGACGGTGACGGCGGTGCCCTCGCTCATCGCCCACAGCGCCGGCGCCGCGAGCGGGAGCCACCCGCCGGCGCCCGCCAGCACGCCCACCTGCGTGACGACGACCAGGCCGATGGCGCCACCGACGCCGGCCAGGAGGGAGCGCGTCACCGTCGCCACCCACGCCACCGGCGTGGCGCTGGCACCGGCCAGCACGCCCAGGACCAGCTGGCGGGCCAGCCCCGCCCACGTGTCGGCGGACGGGGCGCCGTAGCCGAGCGCCGCGCCCAGCCCGAGCAGCCCGACGGTGAGGGCGGCGTTGACGCCCACCAGCCAGACCGCGTACACGGCGAGCTTGCCGAGCGCGATGCGACCGCGCCCCACGGGGAGCGCGAAGAGGGCGACGACCGTGCCGTCGGTGAACTCGCGGCCGAACAGCCAGGCGAGGACGACGCCGCTGCCCAGCAGCCCACCCGCAGAGGTGATCTGCGCGGCCGACGCGAGCAGCCCCGCCCAGTCCAGGGTCGCGCCCACCCCCACCTTCGCCGTGAGCTCGGGGTTACCGCTGGCCAGTGCCGCGGTGATCCCGCCGAGGAGGACGAGCGTGCCCACCACGAGGGCGAGGGTGGCGATGGTGCCGACCGGTGACCTGACGAGCTTGAGCGCCTCGCTGCGCACTGCCGCGTTCATGCCTGCTCCTCCCGCTGTGCATCGTCAGCGAGGACCTGGGCGAAGAAGAGCCGCTCGAGGTCGGGCGCCGCCGGGTCGAGCTCACCGATGAGCCGACCGGAGTTGACGACGACGATGCGGTCGGCGATGCGCGCCACCTCGTCCAGGTGGTGACTGCTGACGAGGACGGCGGCACCGTCCCGTGCGCGCCGCACGAGGTACTCACGCAGCATGATGACCGAGGCCGGGTCGAGCGCGTTGGTGGGCTCGTCGAGGACGACGAGCCGCGGATCGTGCTGGAGCGCCGCGGCGAGGCCGACACGCTGCTTGTTGCCCAGGGACAGACGGCGATAGCGGCGGTCGGCGACCGGGCCGAGGCGCCACTGGTCGAGCGCCTCCTCCACACGAGCCCGCTCGGTGCCCCGCAGCAGGCCCGCGATCCGCAGGTTCTCCCGCACGGTGAGCTCCGGGTAGGCGAGCGGCACCTCGACGAACGCACCGACGTGTCGCCACTGCGTCACGGGCAGCGTCGCAAGCGGCTGGCCGAACAGCCGCACCGTGCCCTCCTCGGGCCGCAGCATCCCCAGCACGAGCCGCATGAGCGTGGTCTTCCCCGCCCCGTTCATCCCGACGAGCGCGACGATCTGCCCTGCGGGGACGTCGAGCGTGACACCGGCGAGTCCGCGAACGTCCCCGAACCGGCAGCTCACGTCGTCGAGTCGGAGCACGCCGATGCACCTCCGAGCACGTCGAGCGCCTCGTCGAGCGCCTGGTCGAGCCGGCGGTCGCCGTTCCTGGCCCACTCGAGCAGGGCCGCACTCAGGCCGGCGATCACGGCGGCGGCCGCCACCCGGGCCGCGTCGCGCTGGACGCCGCGGGACACGAGGGAGTCGGCGATGACGGTGGCCGTCGCGGCGCTGTTGCGCTCGAGCGCCCCGTCCAGACTCTGCGCCTCGGCGACGATGCGCAGGCGCTGACGCAGCACGGGCACCACCTCGTCGCTCAGCTCGGCCCATGTCTCGCGGACCGACTCGACGACCGCCCGCATCGGCGTCTCGTCGGCCGGCCGAGCGACGACCGCCTCCCCGATGAGCGGGTCGAAGGGGTCGTCGAGGAGGAGCGCGTCCTTGGTGGCGAAGTGGCGGAACAGGCTCATCTCGCTCACCCCGGCACGGCGGGCGATCTGGGCGGTGGTCGTCGCGTCGTAGCCCTTCTCCGCGAAGAGCTCCAGCGCCGCGCGCTGCACGGCCTCGTGCGTCCGGCTCCATCGATCCACACCGCAATGTTAGTCACTAACGTTACGCACGCACAACCAACGCCTGCCCCCGAGACGGGTTCAGCCCCAGCCGTCACCCGGCTCGGTTGCGGACGCGGCGTTCTGGAGTTGACTGACGCTGGTGAGGAGAGCGATCTCGTGCCTGGCGCTGCTGGCGACCCTGACGGCCTGTTCGGCCACCATCCCGACCGACCCGGACGGCACCCTGGACCGCGTGACCGGCGGGATCCTGCGGGTCGGGGTCTCACCCAGCCCGCCGTGGACCGACCTGCCGGACGGGCCCGGCGGTGAGCCTGCCGGCACCGAGGTGGAGCTCGTGGAGGACTTCGCCCGCACGATCGACGCGCAGGTGCAGTGGGCCGCGGGGGGCGAGGAGGAGCTCATCGGCCAGCTCGAGCGCGGCGAGTTGGACCTCGTCATCGGCGGGCTCAGCGCGAGGTCCCCGTGGGCGGAGAAGGCGGCGCTGACCTACCGGTACACCGAGACCACCGGCCCCGACGGCGCGAAGGAGCTCCACGTGATGGCCGCACCGATGGGTGAGAACGCGTTCCTCGTCGAGCTCGAGGGCTTCCTCCTGGAGAAGGACCTGTGAGAACCGCGTTCGGACGCACCGAGCTCCCCGAGGAGCAGGAGGCCCACCTGCGCCGCGCGGTCCGGCTGGCGTGGCTGACGATCGCCTTCCTGGTCACCGCGGTCACCGCCGTCTACCTCGCGATGGGCAGCTCCCAGGCGATGAAGGCGGCGTGGGCGGAGGACCTGCTGTCCTTCATCCCGCCGATCGCCTTCCTCCTGGCGGTGCACCGCACCCGCAAGCCGCCCACGTCGGAGCACCCCTACGGCTACCACCGGGCGGTGGGTATCGGGCACCTCGTCGCGGCGACGGCACTGCTCGCCATGGGCGCCTTCCTCGTCTTCGACTCCGCGTCGAGCCTGGTCAAGGCCGAGCACCCACCGGTCGGGCTCATCGAGATCGGGGGCCACGTGGTGTGGTCGGGCTGGCTGATGATCGCCGTCCTTGCCTACACCGCCGTCCCGCCCGTGCTGCTGGGCCGGGCGAAGATGCCGCTCGCCAAGAGCCTGCACGACCGCGTCCTGTACGCCGACGCGGACATGAACAAGGCGGACTGGATGACCGCGGTCGGCGCGATCATCGGGATCGTGGGGATCGGCCTGGGCCTGTGGTGGGCAGACGCCGCCGCCGCCCTCTTCATCTCCGGCAGCATCCTCCACGACGGCGTGAGCAACATGCGTGTGGCGATCAGCGCCCTCATGGACGCGCGCGCCGAGACCTACGACGGCCACGACCCGCACCCGCTCATCGGGCAGATCGACGAACGCCTCCGTGAGGTGCCGTGGGTCGCGACGGCGCGCTCGCGCGTGCGCGACCAGGGCCACGTCTTCCACGTCGAGTCCTTCGTCGTCCCGGTCCCGGGCCACACCCCCACGCTCGCCGAGCTGACCCAGGCACGCCGGGCCGTCGTCGCGCTCGACTGGAAGATCGAGGACATGGTGCTCGTCCCCGTCGAGCAGCTGCCGGAGCGGATGCTGCCGTCGGTCGCGGCGGAGAAGGCCGCCGATCCGGACCGGCACGACGCCGGCAGGTAGGCACCAGGAGTCACACCAGCGAGGCCCGGAGCTCGTCAGGAGCTCCGGGCCTCCCCTGCACCGATCTGCGCTACGCGGCCTCGGTCGGCAGCCCGCGCGCGTCGGGCACGGTGTGCGTCATCTGCAGCCCGCTCACGTCGCGTGGACCGTTGCTGCCGAGGTTGCGCGCCCGCTCCAGCTCCTCCTCCGTGAGCCGCTGGTGAGGCAACGGCTCGAGGTGACGGACGTCGTCGGCGGTGATGCCCAGCCCCTCCCCGACGCGGCGGCCGAGCTCGTCGTCGCACATGAAGAGGTGCCAGACCATGCGCTCCTGCACGCCGCGGGAGGCCTGGCCGATGTTGTCGACGAAGTTCGTGACCAGGTCGTCCTGCTCCCACTGCTCCATGAGCTGGAAGCGCTGGCCGGGCTGCTCGTAGTCGTTGGTGCGCTCCAGCTGCGCCCGGGTGAGGCGCCCACGCAGCTCGGGGCCGACCTCCTCCTCGCGGGCGTGGATGGTGGCCTCGCGCAGTCCGCCGTCGTGGGAGGGCTCGTAGTTGATGTGCGGGTTGCCCGTGGGGTCCTGGTAGAAGGCCATCTGGCCGTCGCGCTGGTTGGTGCGCACCGGGACCTTCGGGGAGTTGACCGGCAGCTGGAGGTAGTTCGGGCCCACCCGGTAGCGCTGGGTGTCGGAGTAGGAGAACGTCCGGCCCACGAGCATCTTGTCGTCGGAGAACTCCAGGCCGTCGACGAGCACGCCGGTGCCGAAGGCGATCTGCTCGTTCTGGGTGTGGTGGTCGGTGACGTTCTCGTCGAGCACCATCGTGCCGACCTTCCGGGGCGGGAACTCGTTCTCCGGCCACACCTTCGTGTCGTCCAGCGGGTCGAAGCCAAGCTCGGGGTGCTCGTCGTCGGACATGACCTGCACGAGCAGGTCCCACTTCGGGTAGTCACCACGGTCGATGGCGTCGTGCAGGTCGAGGGAGGCGTGCCCGGTCTCGTGGGCCTGGATGGCGGCGGCGTCCTCCTCGGTCAGCGACCGGACGTCCTGGTGGGGCATCCAGTGGTACTTGACGAGGACGCTCTCGCCCTGCGCGTTGACCCAGCGGTAGGTGTTGACGCCGAAGCCCTGCTGGTGGCGGTAGGTGGCGGGGATCCCGCGCGGGGAGAAGAGGTTGACGAGCATGTGCATCGACTCGGGGGTCTGCGACATGAAGTCGAAGATCCGGCCCGGGTCCTGCCGGAACGTCACGGGGTCCGGCTTGAGGGCGTGGATGACGTCGGGGAACTTGATGGCGTCGCGGATGAAGAAGACGCCGAGGTTGTTGCCGACGAGGTCCCAGTTGCCGTCCTCGGTGTAGAACTTCACGGCGAAGCCACGGGGGTCCCGCGACGTCTCGGAGGAGTCCCGCCCGCCGATGACGGTGGAGAAGCGGATCGCCAGCGGGGTGCGCTTGCCCGCCTCCTGGAACAGCGTGGCGCGGGTGTACCTCGCGATCGGCTCGTCGCCCCACTGGCCGGTGGCCTCGAAGTACCCGAAGGCGACCTTGCCGCGGGCATGGACCACGCGCTCGGGAATCCGTTCCCGGTCGAAGTGGGAGATCTTCTCGAGGAACTGGTAGTTCTCGAGGGTCGCCGGGCCCCGGGAGCCCACCGTCCGGGTCTGCTGGTTGTTGGCCACCGGGTGGCCCTGGCGGGTGGTGAGCTCGTCGCGCTGCTCGTCGTCGGTCATCGCTGTTCCTCTCCGGGGGACGAGCCCGCGGCGCGGAACCGCGTCCCTCCGGGCGGCCCACGGTCCGACTCGCTGCCCCCAGCCGTACGGACGTGTCGGTCCAGGCTGGCACGGGCACCCGCAGCCCGCCCGTCGGCCGCGACGACGATGCCGTCCCCGGCGCCGGCTCAGTCCGTCGTGGTCCGTTGATGGTCGCGGCGCGCGGCGCGGTCGAAGATCGCCAGGACGTCGACCGGCCCGTGCTCGGACCCGAGCGCGTGGGGCAGCATCGTGGGGAACTCGGCCGCCTGGTCCGCCTCCAGCCGGTAGCGCCGCTCACCGAGCAGGAGGACGGCGGTGCCGGACAGGACGACGAGCCACTCCTGACCGGCATGCGCGCGCATCCTCGCCGGGTCGGGCGGGACGGTGAGCCGCTGCCGCACGACGCTCAGCCCGGGCTGGGCCCGGACGGGCCAGCGCCGCCAGCCGTGGGGGTCGACGACGGGGCTCACGACGACGTCCTCGACGTCGCTCGCGACGAGCTGGTCCAGGGTCGTGTCGAGCGCGCGTGCGAGGGCGACGAGCTGGTCCAGCGCGAGACGACGCTGGCCGTTCTCGATGCGCGAGAGCGTGGAGGGGCTGAGGGTGGCGCGGCGGGCGAGCTCGTCGAGGGACCAGCCGTGGGCCAGGCGAAGGGCGCGCACCCGCTTGCGCACGAGGCCTTCCACGGCACCGATCTCTTGCGTCATGAGCACGATGCTATGCCCGGCACGCAAGGCGTGGCTACGGTCGAGCCAGAGGGCCCAGCCGGGGCCCACCGAAGGAGAGCCACATGTCTGCCGACACCCTGCCTGACCGCACCGTGGACGCCGTCGTCATCGGCGGCGGGGCCGCCGGGCTCAACGGGGCGCTCATGCTCGCCCGCTCGCGCCGGGCCGTCGTCGTCGTCGACGGCGGGACGCCGCGCAACGCTCCCGCCGAGGCCGTCCACGGGCTGCTCGGCCTCGACGGGACGCCGCCCGCCGAGCTCTACCGGCGCGGCCGCGAGGAGGTCCGCGGGTACGGCGGCGCGGTCGTCACCGGGACGGTCGCCGCCGCGTCCCCGACCGAGTCCTCCCCCGAGGGGGACCTGCGCTTCGCCGTCACGCTCACCGACGGTCGGGAGCTGACGGCGCGCCGCCTCCTCGTGGCGACCGGGACGCGGGACGTGCTCCCCGACGTCCCGGGCCTCGCCGACCACTGGGGCCACGGCGTCGTCCACTGCCCCTACTGCCACGGCTGGGAGGTGCGCGACGAGCCGATCGGGATCCTCGCCGTCGGGCCGGCGTCCGTGCACCAGGCGCTGCTCTTCCGCCAGCTGACCGACGACCTCGTCTACTTCACCCGCGGCACCGAGCTCGAGGGCGAGGCACGGGCGCGGCTCGCGGCGCTGGACGTGCGGGTCGTCGAGGAACCGGTCACGGAGGTCGTCGCAGACATCGACGGCGCGATCGCGGGCGTTCTGCTGGCCGGCGGCGCCGTGGTGGACCGGCGCGTCCTGGCGGTGGGCACCGCGCTGCAGCCGCGTCTGGAGGGGTTGGAGGCGCTCGGGCTCGCGGTGGAGGAGCTGCCCGGCGGGATCGGCCGCAGGGTCGTCTCCGGCATGGCCGGCACCACCGAGGTGCCGGGCGTGTGGGTGGCGGGCAACCTCACCGACCCGATGGCCCAGGTGGGGGCGTCGGCCGCCGCGGGAGCCATGGCCGGGGCGCACATCAACGCGCACCTCGTGGCGGCTGACGCCGATGCGGCCGTGACGGCACGCGCGGCCCTGACCTGACGGGAGGCCGCCCGCCGGGCGCGCTGAGGGAAAGCAGAAGGCCGCTGAGCTGCACTCTCGTGCGGCTCAGCGGCCTTCACCGGGTGGAGCTAGGGGGATTCGAACCCCCGACCTTCTCATTGCGAACGAGACGCGCTACCAACTGCGCCATAGCCCCATGCTCTGCGAGCACCGCCAACTTTAGCACCGCCGTCGGGAGGGAGTGAACCCGGCGCCGCGTTGACGTGGGTCACAGGATCGGCGGGCCGGGCACCGCGCCGCGCAGTACGTTGAGGGACGCCCCTGACCCCGACGCCGAGGACGCCATGACCTATCACGTGGACTCCGAGGTCGGCCGCCTCCACGAGGTGATCCTCCACCGGCCCGGCCCCGAGATGCGCCGCCTCACCCCGCAGAACCGGGAGGAGCTGCTCTTCGACGACGTCCTGTGGGTGGAACGCGCCGAGGAGGAGCACGACGCCTTCGCCAGCGCGCTGCGTGACCAGGGCGTGCGTGTCCGCTACTTCACCGACCTGCTGCGCGAGACCCTCGCCGTCCCGGCGGCACGGTCCCTCATCGTCGAGCAGACCTTCGGCCCCGCGCTCCTCGGCGCCGCGGGCGTCGGCCCCGTCCTCGACATGGTCAACACCCTCGACGACGGCGAGCTCACCACCCTCCTCGTCGGCGGCCTGACCAAGCGCGAGCTCCTCGAGCGGATCGACGAGCCACGCTCCGTGGCGCTGCACGTCCTGGGCGCGGACGAGTTCGTCGTCCCGCCGCTGCCCAACCACCTCTACACCCGCGACGCCTCCGCGTGGGTGTACGACGGCGTGGGCGTGAGCAACATGCGCAAACGCTCCCG
Organism: Georgenia satyanarayanai; assembly: GCF_900116375.1. GTDB lineage: Bacteria > Actinomycetota > Actinomycetes > Actinomycetales > Actinomycetaceae > Oceanitalea > Oceanitalea nanhaiensis. The sequence continues at coordinate 100,113 of NZ_UETB01000002.1, forward strand.
GCTGCGTGAGTCCCTCCACTACCAGGCGGTCTACCGCTTCCACCCCGACTTCAGGGGTGTGGACTTCCACCTGTGGAGCGGGGCCGGCGGACGCACCGGCATCAACGTCGAGGGTGGGGACGTCCTCGTGCTGGGTCGCGGCGCGGTCCTCGTCGGGATGAGCGAGCGGACCACGCCGCAGGGCGTGGAACGGGTGGCGCAGCGACTCTTCGAGACCGGGTCAGCGACCGAGGTGGTGGCGCTGGCGCTGCCGCACGAGCGGGCCTTCATGCACCTCGACACGGTGATGACGATGGTCGACGACCACACCTTCACCGAGTACGCCGGCCTCGGCGCGCTGCCGTCCTACCGGATCACGCCCGGGGACGCCGACGGCGAGATCGTCGTCACCGACCACCCGCCCGAGGACATGCACACCTCGATCGCCCAGGCGCTGGGCGTGGACTCCCTGCGCATCCTCACCCCCGCGCAGGACTCCCTCAGCGCCGAGCGGGAGCAGTGGGACGACGCGTGCAACGTCCTGGCGCTCGAGCCCGGCGTCGTCGTCGCCTACGAGCGCAACACGACGACCAACGCCTACCTGCGCTCCCACGGCGTGGAGGTCATCGAGGTGCCCGGCTCCGAGCTCGGCCGCGGCCGCGGCGGGCCCCGGTGCATGAGCTGCCCCACCGTCCGCGAAGCCATCTGAGCTCCCCCACCCCCACCCCCACCCCCCGGCGAGTACGCACATACGGTCACCAGCGCCGCCCCACGGGGCGGTCGCGGTGACCGTATGTGCGTACTCGCGAAGGGTGGGGCTCAGGCGCCGACGGCGCGACGGCGGGCGAGGACGGAGTCGAGGTCCAGGCCTCGGGCCGGCAGCGCGTCGGCCGCGGGGGCCGCCTCCGGCTCCGGGTCGGCGACGGGGGCGTAGGGCGAGCCGGCCAGCCCGGAGACGACGACCACGGGCTCGGCCGGAGCTGCGGGCGCCGCGGGCGCCTCCTCGGCCACGGGCTGCGGCTCGGGCGCCTCGTAGGGGGCGATGTCCCGGCGCGGGGCGGAGGCCTTGAGCGTGTAGGTAGGGACCGGCACCTGGACCGGCGTCCAGCTGCGCGTCCCGGACTGCCCGGCCGGCGCGACGCCGGCCACCTCCGCGACGACGGCGGGTGCCGGGTTCTCGTCGGACGCGGACGGCTCCTCGGCCACGGGCGCCTCGGCGGGCTCTGCGGTGGCTGCGTCCTCCGCGGGGGCCTCGCCGTGCGCGGCGGCGGACGCGCCACCCGCAGCGGGGCTGCCGCCGGCCGGCGCCGCGGCCGGACGGGCAGCAGGTGCGAGGCGGGTGCGCGGAGCGGGCTGCGGCGCGAGGCGGGCCATGGCGGCGCGGTCGGCGGCGTTGCGGCGAGCGGCGACCTTCGCGGCGCGGCGACCCAGGACGAGGACGCCGGCGAGCAGGACCGTCGGCACCACACCGAGCGCGATCGGCAGGCTGCTGAGGCCGAAGCCGAGCCAGCCGCCGACGCTCGCGAGGAGCAGCACGACCGTGAGGACGAGCCGGCGCCGGGCGGCCGCCTTGCGACGGCTGATCTCGGCAGCGCGCGCCGCGCGCAGCTGGGCCAGTCGCCGCGCCTCGGCGGCGGCCCGCTCGCTGGGGGTGGTGGGCCTGTTCACGGCGGGTGCCTCCGTTCGTCGTCGTGGATCGTGGAGGTACGGCCTGCTCTCCCGGGTGCCGTGGTGCTCCCCGACCGACGACCGCCTCGCCGTCGCCCCGGTGGTCACCACGCGCAGCGTGCCGGAGAAGCGGTCCTCCACCCGTGACTCCGCCAGCTGGTGGCGGCTGTGCACGAGATGAGGGACCAGGTACCCGAACAGGATGAGGGCCAGTCCGACGACCACCCACCCCTGAACATCCACAGGCACGAAACTATCCGGGCGGCGGACCACCGTCGGGATCGTCGGCGGCGTGTCTCCCGCGCGTGCGGGTCCAGCGCTCGAGGAGCCCCTCGGGGACGTCCTCGGCGACGAGCGCGAAGGTGCGGTGGTCGCGCCAGTCGCCGTCGATGTGGAGGTAGCGCTCGCGCATCCCCTCGTCGCGGAACCCGAGCTTCTCCACCACTCGCAGGCTGGCCGTGTTCTCCGGCCGGACGTTGATCTCGATGCGGTGCAGCCGCAGCACGGTGAAGCAGTAGTCCACGGCGATCGCGACGGCGGTGGGGGTGATCCCGCGCCCGGCGACGTCCTGGCTCACCCAGTAGCCGATGGAGGCGCCGCGCAGTGCCCCGAGGACGATCGAGGAGACCGACAGCTGGCCCACGAGCTCGCCGTCGGCCTCGATGACGAAGGTGAGCGCCTCCCCCCGTCTGCCCTGGCGGCGGCTCTGGGCGACGTAGTCCCGGAAGCCCACGGGCGGCGCCGGCACGGGACTGGTCGCCTCCCACGGACGCAGCCAGTCGACGTTCTCCCGGCGCACCCGCTCCCACGCGGCGCGGTCCCCGTAGCGCAGGAGCCGCAGCCGGACGCCCTCGTGCTCGAGCATCAGGCGTCCAGCAGGAGGCACGAGAGCCTGGTGCCCTCGGTGACGTCGGTGAGGTCCTCGGGCACGACGGCCAGCGCGTTGGCGCGGGCCAGCGCGCTGAGGCGGAGGGTGCTCGGGGAGCCGACGGGTGTGGCGCGATAGCCCTCGCGCGGGGAGCCGGCGAGCGTGACGCGGACGAACTCGCGCCGTCCGGACGGGGAGTACCAGCCGGTGGTCGCCGTCGCCGTCACGGTGGGGCGGTAGAGGTCAGTGTAACCGGCCATCGAGAGCACCGCCGGCCGGAGGAAGACCTCGTAGGCGACCTGCGCGGCCACGGGATGACCGGGCAGCGCGAAGATCGGGGTGCCGTCACCGATGTGGCCCAGGCCCAGCTGGCGCCCGGGCCACATGGCGACGTTGTCGAAGCGGACCGTCCCGAGCGGGGCGAGCACCTCCTTGACGGTGTCGTTGGAGCCGTGGCTGAGCCCGCCGGTGGTGACGACGAGGTCGGCGCGCACGAGCTGGTCCTCGAGGGTCTCGCGCAGCGGCCCGCGCTGGTCCGGGACCGCCGCCACCCGGTAGGTGGCCGCGCCGGCGTCATGGAGCGCGGCGGCCAGGGCGTGCCCGTTGGCGTCGTACACCTGCCCGGCGGCGGCCGGCTGGCCCGGCTCGACGAGCTCGTCACCGACGGAGACGACGACGACGCGCGGGCGCGGGTGCACCGTCACCCGCCCGCGGCCGACGGCGGACAGGAGCGCGACCTGGCGGGCGCCGACCCGCTCCCCCGCGGGCAGGACCACCTCCCCCGCGCGCACGTCCTGGGCGCGCCGGTTGACGTTCTCACCGGCCGCCGCAGCGGTGCGGATCTCGACCTTCGCGGTGCCGCGGTCGGTCCGCTCGACCGGCACGACGGCGTCGGCCTCCACCGGCAGCGGTGCACCGGACGCGATGCGCACGCAGGCACCGGCGGGCAGCCGGGTGCGCTCGACACTGCCGGCGCGGACCTCGTCGAGCACCCGCAGCGTCACCGGCGACGACGGCGCGGCCGTGGCGACGTCACCGGCCCGCAGCGCGTAGCCGTCCAGGGCCGCGACGTCCGCGAGGGGCAGGTCGCGCGGCGCGAGGACGTCCTCGGCGAGCACGCAGCCGACGGCGTCGGCGAGGACCACCTCGAGGGGCGGCTGTGGGCCGACGGCGGCCAGGCAGGCGGCGAGGTGCTCCTGGACGCTTCTCACCGGGGGTGGCTCGCGGAGGGGTCGGAGCTGAGCTCGACGTGCCGGCCGGCGACGAACTGCTCGAGCCATGCGGAGAAGTCCGGCCCCAGGTCCTCGCGGTCCACGGCGAGCTGGACGACGGCCTTGAGGTAGTCGAGCTTGTCGCCGGTGTCGTAGCGGCGGCCGCGGAAGACGACGCCGTGGACGCCGCCGCCCTCGCTCGCGGGCATCCGGGCGAGGGTCTGCAGCGCGTCGGTCAGCTGGATCTCGTTGCCGCGTCCGGGCTCGGTCTTCTCCAGGACGTCGAAGACGGCCGGGGACAGGACGTAGCGGCCGATGAGGGCGAGGTTGGAGGGAGCCTCCTCCACGGGGGGCTTCTCGACGAGCTCGGTGACCGTGACGACGTCGCCGTCGGGGATCCCCGCGAGGGAGACGGGCTCGACGGCGGCGGCGCCGTAGAGGTTGATCTGGGAGGGCTCGACCTCGAGGAGCGCGATGACCGAGCCGCCCAGGCGCTGCTGGACGTCGATCATCGTCGGCAGGATCGGGTCGCGGGCGTCGATGAGGTCGTCCCCGAGGAGCACGGCGAAGGGCTCGTCGCCCACGTGCTCGCGGCCGCACAGGACGGCGTGGCCCAGGCCCTTAGGCGTGCCCTGGCGGACGGCGTGGATGTCGGCGAGCGCGGTGGGGCGGCGGACCTCGGCGAGACGGTCGTCGTCGCCCTTGGCCTCCAGCGCCGCCTCGAGCTCGACGTTGCGGTCGAAGTGGTCCTCGATCGCGGACTTGCCGCGCGCCGTGACGAGCAGGAGGTCCTCGATGCCCGCCGCCGCCACCTCCTCCACGACGTACTGGATCGCCGGCCGGTCCACGACCGGCAGCATCTCCTTGGCCACCGCCTTGGTGGCGGGCACGAAGCGGGTGCCGAGCCCTGCCACGGGGACGACAGCCTTGCGGACCGGGGTGATGTTCTGCTCTGTCATGGTCGAAGGCTACCGAGCACGGGTCAGGTCCGCCGGAGGGAGGCGCGGCACTGCCACGCGGCGGCCCCGGCGTGGAAGACTGCACACATGTCGACGGCGATCCGCTTCCCCAGCACGACCGGACTGGAGCTGGAGGACGCCAAGAACGCCCTGCGCGAGACCGTCCGGACGTCTCGCGCGGCACGCTCCCCCCGGCAGCGCGAGGAGGCCGCGGCGACCTTCGCCGAGCACGGCGTCCAGGCGGTCGGCGACGCCCGCTGCGTCGCCGCCTACGTCTCGGCGTCCACCGAGCCGGACACGAGTCTGCTCATCGACGCCCTCCACGAGCGCGGGGTGCGGCTGCTCCTGCCGGTGCTCGGACCGGGCCTGGCACGCTGCTGGGGCGAGTACACGAGCCGCGAGGAGCTGGCCCAGCGCGCGCCCGGCCGCCCGCTCGAGCCCGCGGGTGAGGTGTTCCCGCCGGAGGCGCTCGCCGAGGCGGAGGTCGTCATCGCCCCGGCGCTCGCTGTCGACCAGGACGGGATCCGGCTGGGCCAGGGCGGCGGCTGGTACGACCGCGCACTGCTCCACCGCGCGCCCGACACCCCGGTGCTCGCCATGGTCCACGAGGCCGAGCTCATCGTCGATGCGCCCCTGCCGCGCGCCGCGCACGACATCCCGGTGGACGCCGTCATCACCGAGGAGCGCTGGTTCCTCATCGACGGCTCCCCCTTCGCCCACACCACCCCTTGAGCACCGCCACGCCCAGAGCTCCGCAGCTGGTGGGTCCGACGACGCCTCGGCGCCTCAGGGCGTCGCCCAGCTGACCACCTGCGACGTTGGGGGACGCGCGGGCGCCCGCGGCGCGGGTCAGCCGGGGTGGCGCAGGGTGCGGGTGCTGGTCGCGGCCTCGTCGACCGCGGCGCGCGTGAAGGGCCAGGGGAAGGTCTCCCCGGCGGCCCAGGCGCCGAACTGGTCGTCGTAGTGGTCGTCGGCCGGGTGCCCGGAGACACCGGTGAAGTTGACCCACAGGGACTGGTCGAGGTCGCCCAGCTCGACGGCCATGCGCATCGAGGGCACGCTCGTCACCCGGTAGTCGCGTCGCCCGTCCACCTCGGCGCTGGCGTTCCAGCCGGTCGCGTTGACGATGCTCGAGCCGCCGCCCACGCCTCTGGGGCTGGGGTTGGCGAACCAGGAGACGGGCGCCGGCACGTCGTCGCCGAGGACCGGGTGCTCAGGTGCCGCGACGTGCAGCCGCGACCACTGCCAGTCGGCGGGGTTCTTGCCCAGCGTCTGAGTGAGCTCGTTGCGGGCGGCGACGAGCGCCTGCAGCAGGATCTCGTCGCGGCTCTCGACGAGGTTGATGGTGCGCCGGTCGTCCCACCACGTGCTCGTCGGGTCCTCGAGGAGCCGGTCGACGACGACGAGCCAGCGGCTCCCGCCGTCGGGGGCGAGCGTGGCGGGCAGGTCGTCGGCGAAGGTGAGGTCCAGGAGGTTGGACCACACGGCGGCGAAGTAGGCCGCGGCCGCGGAGTCCCCGCTCTGGTGGTAGCCCTCCTCGGCCCACTCCTCGAGAAGGTCGACGGCCTCGCGCACGAAACGGTCCTGCACCGTGACGTCCAGGAGCGCCGGCACGATGTGCTCGGCGTAGGCGCTGGCCTCGTCGTTCATCGCCTCGTTGGCCCACTCGGCGTCGATCGCGGTGCCGTCGGCGATGGCGCCGGAGATGAGCTCACGCAGCCGCTGGGAGCGGAAGCCGTAGTCCCAGTCACCGGTGAGGAAGGGCCCCTGGCCGGCGGGGCGCACGGCCTGGTTGGCCGCGACGATGAAGCCCTCCTCGGGATTGAGAGCGCGCGGCATGTCGGCGGCGGGCACGTAGCCCGCCCAGTCGTAGCGCCCGTCCCAGCCGGGTCGGGGCCAGCTGCCGTCGGAGGGGACCGGACCGTCGGGCACGTCCTGCCGCACCGGGATGCGGCCCGGAGCCTGGTAACCGATGTCACCGTCGGTCGTGGCGAAGACGATGTTCTGCGCGGGCACCTCGAAGAGCGCGGCCGCCGCGGCGACGTCCTCCGCGTTCGTCGCGCGGTTGAGCGCGAAGATCGCGTCCCCGGTCCGGCCGGGGGTCAGCGCCGTCCACGACATCGCGACGGCGTAGCCGCCGAATCCCGGCGAGGGCGAGCCGTCGGGCACCGGGGAGCTGTTCGCGGTGGCCGTCTCGGGCAGGACGCCCGACACGATCGGCCCGTGGGCGGTGGACGCGACGGCGAGGGACACGTCCGTGCCACCGTTGACGGCGATGGTCTCCGTGCGCCGTGTCAGCGGGACGCGCTCGCCCCCGCGGAGGTAGGTGCCGTCGTCGTACACGCGCTCGAGGAAGAAGTCGACGACGTCCGCGCCGAGGTTCGTCAGCCCCCACGCCAGCTCGGCGTTGTGCCCGATGATGACGCCGGGCATGCCGGCGAAGTCGAAGCCCGCGACGTCGAAGGTGCACAGGGTGGTGACCTCGCGGCAGTGCAGGCCCACCTGGTGCCAGATGCCCGGGGCGCTGATGCCCAGGTGCGGGTCGTTGGCGAGCACGGGCGAGCCGGTGGCGGTGTGCTCCCCGGACACGACGAAGGAGTTCGAGCCGATCCCCTCGCCCTCGCCGAGGAGGCGGGGGGTGGCGCGGACCGCCGCGTAGGCGCTCTCCACGGCGTCGATGGCGCCGGTGGGCGCAGGCCAGGAGGCGTCCTCGACGCTCGCCTCGGGCTCGGTGGCGTCCGGCGGCGGGATGATCGGGAGGTTCTGCGTCTCGGGGAACGGGGGGTAGAGCTGCCCGACGCGGGAGATGTCGCCACCGAGGGCGCGCACCGCCGTGGCGCGGCCCAGCTCCTGGTCGTTGTTCGCGGACAGGTCCCAGGCCATCGCCTTGAGCCAGGCGAGGGAGTCGATCGGGGTCCACGGCGCGACGTCGCCGAGGTCGGTGACGAGGCCGAGGACGGTGTACTCGACACCGAGCTGGCTTGCCTCGCGGGAGTCGAGGTAGGCGTTGACACCCTCCGCGTAGGCCTCGAACAGTGCGCGGCTCTCCTCGCTGAGGAGGTCCCACTCCTGCTCGGCGACGCGACGCCAGCCGAGGGTGCGGATGACCTGGTCCGCGGCCAGGGCGCTCTCGTTCTCCCCGACGAGCTCGGAGACACGGCCGGCGGTGACGTGGCGCCGGTAGTCCATCTCGAAGAAGCGGTCCTGGGCGTGGACGTAGCCCTGGGCACGCACGAGGTCGGTGTCGGTGTCCGCGTAGATGTGCGGCACCCCCCGCTCGTCGCGCAGCACCTCCACCTCCGAGGACAGGATCCGCAGGGTGGTCTCGCCCCCGTAGTCGGGCAGCGGTCGGCGCACCAGGACGGCCGCGAGCGCGACGCCGGCGACGAGGACGACGACGAGGACGGCCGCGACGACGATCGCCAGGCGCTGCAGAAGGTGGAAGCCACGCACCTGCCGAGGGTAACCGCAACCACCGACGACGGCGGTCTGTCCGCGCCGTCGCTCCTCCCCCGGCTCCGGTGGCGCACCACCCGTCCACAGGCGGGACCAGCCCGTCGGACCGCCGTCGGGGGCCGCTCCTACCGTCGGCTCATGCCCTCCCCGCCCCTTCCCCCGTCACGCCGCCGCCGGGTGCGTGTGCGCCGTGTGCTGTGGCGCTGGCGACACGCCCTGCTCGCCGTGGGCGCCGTGTGCGCGGTGGCTGTGGTGGTGCAGGAGGTGCGGCCCCCGGCGCCCGCGACCGTGGCCGTCCTCGTGCTGGCACGGGACGTGCCTGCGGGCGCGCCGCTGGAGGCGACCGACGTCCTCAGCGTGGAGCTGCCGCGCGAGCTGGTGGCCGCCCGGATGCTGCAGGCCCCGACGGAGGCGGTCGGTGAACGCCTGGCGGTCGGGCTGCCGGCCGGGTTCCCGCTCGCGGCGGAGGTCCTCGTGGGTCCGGGCCTGGCGACGGGCACCGCCCCCGGTCACGTGGTCGTGCCCGTGCGGCTGGCGGACGCCGCGGTGGCCCGGACGCTCCGGCCCGGGGACCGGGTGGACCTGCTCGCGGCGACGGCGGACGCCGCGGCGAGCGAGGGCGGGGCGGAGGTGGTCGCCGCGGGCGCGCTCGTCGTGGCGCTCGAGGAGGGCGGGGGCGGTGGCCTTCTCGGCGGGCAGGAGCCGGAGTCGCTCGTCTTCGTCGCAGTCCCGCGAGGTGCGGCCCCCGAGGTGGTGGGAGCGAGCGCGTGGGCGCCGCTGCGCGTGGTCCTGCCCGGCTAGGGGCGGGCCTGTCGATCTCACGCTCGATCTCGTGGCTCCGGACCCTGCTCCTGCCCTCAGCTGGGTGCTCGACCGACCCGCGCGGACGCGCTCCCGCGCGTGCCGCAACGAGCCGCCACGGGCTAGGGTGCGGTGCGCCGGGAGGGACCCGGGCTGGGAGGAGCTAGGCCGTGCTCAAGGGATTCAGGGACTTCATCACCCGCGGCAACGTCATCGAGCTGGCGGTCGCGGTCGTCATCGGCTCGGCCTTCACGACGATCGTCAACACCGTCGTCACGAGCATCATCACGCCGGTGGTCAACGCGATCGGCGGCACTCAGGTCGAGGGCACCGTCGGTTTCCCCATCATCGCGGGCCGGGAGGACACGTTCGTCGACCTTGCCGCGATCATCAACGCCGTCGTCGTCTTCCTCATCACCGCCGCCGTCGTCTACTTCATCTTCGTCGTCCCGATGAACTCCTTCCAGGAGCGGCGCAAGCGCGGGCACGAGCCCGAGCCGGAGGCCCCTGCCGAGGACGTCCTCCTGCTCCAGGAGATCCGCGACCTCCTCAAGGCGCAGAGCGGCCGCCCGTAGCGCGCTACTGCCAGTGGGGCGGCTTGTCGCGCAGGTAGCGGGCGTCGTCCGAACGCTCGGGCAGCTCGCCCCAGGCCGCGTCGGTGTCCTCGGCGGACCGGCTCGGCAGGACGGGCTCCGCCGCTGGGCGCCGCGGCACCGCCGCCTGCTCGTCCGGTGCGTGCGTGGTGGGCCGCGGCGCCGGCTCGGTGGGGACGAGCGCGCCCTCCTCGCTCGCTCCCAGACGGGTGGGCGGGGCCACCACGCGCCGGTGCCCGCCGCGGCGGGCCATCAGCGGTGGCGCGCGGCGACGGCGCGCAGGACGGCGTCCACCTCGACCCCGCGGCGGGTGAGCGCAAGCTCCTCGCGCAGCGCCTCCACGAGGGCGTCCTCGTCACGCTCGGCGCTGTCGGTGGCGATCCACGCGGCGAGGTCGTCGAGCTCGTCGTCGGAGTACGCCCCCACGGGCAGACCGGGCGTCACCGGCGGGCGCGGGCCACGCTCGGACGGCGTCGGGTCCTCACCGTGCTCCTCGTCCGGCTCGGCCTCCGCCGCGACGGGCTCCTCCGCCCCCGGTGCCGGGTCCGGCTCCGGCGTGGTGGCACTCGGCTGACCGGTCTCCGCCACCGGCTCCTCCGGCGCGGCGTCCTCGTCCGTGTCGGCGACCTCGACCGGCAGCGCCGCCGCCGGCGGGCGGACCGGGTCGGCCGCACGCCGTCGGGAGTCGACGACGTCGAGCGCGAGCGCGACGATCGCCTCCGCCTCCCGCTGCGGGTCGGTGAAGACGGCGGTGGAGAAGGCCATGTGCACCCGCCAGCCGCGGGACACCAGCCGCTGCACCCAGTGCCGCTCGCGACGGCGCAGGTTGGGCTCGGCGACGTACGCGGCGTCGTCGGTGAGGACGGCGACGAGCAGCTCACCGGGCAGGTCGGGGTGCCCGATCGCGAGCGGGATCCGCACCCCGCCCGCGACGCCGTACTGCGGCACGACCGTCAGGCCCAGCCGCCACAGCCGCTCGGCGAGATCGACGAGGAGCGGGTCGGGCGCCGCACCCACGCCGTCGACGTCCTGCGGGGGCTGGGGGTCGGCGGCCCAGTCGACGAGGTCGGCGAGGAGGAGCGGGCCGGGTGTGTGGAGCCGGCTGCGGTCGATGTCGCCGGGCTTGAGGCAGGAGACGACGACGAGTCGCTCCCGGACGGCGTCGAGCGCGTCGATGAGGCAGGCCTTGCCGTCGGTGCCGCTGACCGCGCCGAAGCTGTGGAGCACCCGTCCGTGCGGGGTCTTGGCGTAGCCGAGGGTGAGGACGACGGTGTCGCGCCGGAGCCCGCCGGCGCCGTCCGCGTCGACGACGACGAAGGGCTCCTCGCGGTCCGCGGCGAAGAAGCGGGCCACGGCCGAGGAGCCGGAGACGGCGGAGATGACCGCCTCGCGCACGCGGTCGGCGTGCCGGGCATTGAGCGCGACGACGGCGAGCGACTGCTCGGGGGTCGTCAGGGCGTGCTCGATGACGAGGTCGACGACGCGGTCCACCTCCGCCTGCACGCTCTCGACGGCGTCCACCCCGGGGGCGGGCATCCCGAAGCCCTCGACGAGCTCGAGGGTGATGCGGCCGGGCGACGGCGGGTCGGGGACGGGCTGGATGACGTCCTCGTACCCGTGGCGGGCGAGGAACGCGGCGATCGACTCCTCGCGCTCCGCGCGGTCGGTCGGCAGCGTGAGGACGGGCAGGAGCGGGGCGAGCTCGGAGACGAGCCCGTCACCGCCGCGGCGGGAGTCCCCCACGAGCACGACCTGGCCGCCGCGGGTGATCGCGCCGACGGCCTGCTCGGTGGGCAGGTGGTGAACGCCGTCGAGAATGACGAGGTCGACACTGCGCGTGGGCGGCAGGAGCTGGGGCACGAGCACGGGTGGCACCACCCAGCCGGGCCGGACCGCACCGAGGAGCTCGGGGTGGCGGGCGTAGGTGCGCCGCAGGTCGACGCCGGTGCCGAGCTCGGCCTCCAGCTGCGCGGCCTCGTCACGGCGGTCGCGCACGAGGGCCCGCAGCCGCCGGACGACCGCTCGGCGGACCGGGCCGGGCAGCGTGCGCACGTGGGAGGCGTCGAGCTCGCGGAACCGCTCGGCCAGGGCGACGAGGCCCGGCCCGTCGTAGCCGGCGAGCGCGGGGTCGGTGCGCAGGATCTCCTCGAGCACCGAGGTCCACCAGGCGAGGTCGAGCTCCGCGCCGGCGAGGGCCGCGACGACACGCCGCTCGGTGAGGTCGGCGACGAGCTCGCCGAGGCCGAGGGCCTCGAGGTCCGCGAGCACCGCGGTGCGCTCAGGCATGAGGCGGACCGCCTCGCCGTCGCCCCCGAGGGCCGCCATGAGCGCGGCGAGGTCGGCCAGCGGCAGCTCGAGGAGGTCGGGCTTGCCCGCGCCGGGGCCTACGACGTCCTGGAGGGCGAGGACGTCCGCCTCGACGGCGCGCGCGTGGCGAGCCATCTCGGACAGGGCCTCGGGAAGTCGGGGCCAGCCGCCCGTGGGGCAGTGGCGGCGCCACACCTCGCGCTGCTCCTGCACGTGGACGAGCTCGGCGTGCAGATCGGTCACGGGACGGCCGGGACGCAGCAGGTCCTTGGCCTGCTTGCGCAGCCGCCGCCGGGTGCCCCACGACATCGTGACGCCGTGCTCCTTGCGCCACGCGCGCGTGGCGGTGGCGATGACCATGTCGGCGGCGGAACGCTCGAAGACCTGCGGGACGAAGACGTCGAGCGCGGAGCGGACACCGTCGAGCATCTCGAGCTGCTCGAGCCACCCGCGCAGGGTCCCGGCCTCGGTGAGGCCGGTCTCGCGGGTGGTGCGCTCGACGTCCGCGAGGACCCGTGGCAGCTCGGTGCCGGTGAGCCGCTGGGTGCGCTCCAGGGCCTGGACGGCGGCGTCGGCGCTGTCGAGCCGCGCGCCGTACCAGGGTGTGTCGTGCGGGCGCAGGTCGAAGGCCCCGAGCGACGCGGCGCGGACCAGACGCTCGCGGGCGTGCTCACGGCGGTCACCGGCGAGCTCGCGGACCGTGCCGGCGGGGAGCCGGACCTCGGTGCGCGGCCCCGGCCGGGCGGCCGTCAGCTCGGCGAGGGCGAGCAGGGCGGCGTGCGCCGAGCAGCCCCAGGGCTGGCGCGCGGCGTGCAGGGCGCTGACGTAGGCGGCGAGCCGCTCACGCACGGAGACGAGCTCGGCGCGCACCGCGCGGACCGTGTCGACCTCGCTCGGGGGCTCCTCGGCGGCGAGCCCGGCGCGCAGCTCCTGCGGGGCGGTGGCACGCCACCCGGTGTCGGTGGACAGGTCCAGGACGAGCTCGCGCAGGCCGAGCCGGTCGAGCTCCTCGACGAGCGCCCGCCCCACGCGCCGCGTGCCGGGCACGTAGAGCACCCGGCGACCCGAGGCGACGGCGTCCGCGACGACGGCGGCGAGGGTCGCCGGCACGTCGGCGCCGGGGGGCGCGTCGATGAAGACGTCGGTACCGGCGGCGACGGCCTCGATGACCCGCTGCTGGTCGGGGTCCAGGTCCCCGACGCCGCGCTCGGCCTGGGGCTGACGGTCGGCGCCGGCCCGCTCGGGCAGGGCCCGGTCGAGAGCGGCGCGCGCCTCCTCGTCCCCGGCGAGCGCGGCAACGACGTCGTGACCGACGAGGTCGTCGTGCATGGCCTCGAGGTCCTCGACGAGCACCTGGCCCGGGTGGACGAAGGGGCCGATGAGGATCCGCTCCTCGAGGGTGAAGTCGGGCAGGTGCTCCTCGCCGAGCAAGGAGATCCGCCCCAGCGCGGCGCGCGGGGAGAAGCCGTCGGTGGTGAGGGCGCCGGCGGCGATGGCGTGGAGGTCGGCGCTCACGCCCCGCGAGCGGAGCGCGCGCACGAGGACGGTGTTGAGGTCGACGGCCGGCTCGAGCTCGAGGTCGAGGTCGGCGACCTGCCCGCCGCGCGGGGCCAGGCGCACGGGGCGCAGCAGCACCGGCGCCCGGACGGTACGCGGCTCGGCGGTCGCGGGGGCCTCCTCGGCAGGGTCTTCCCCGCCGTCGTCGTCGTCCGTGACGGGGGCGGGCGGCGGCAGCTCGGTCCACGTGGCGATGCCGGCGGCGAGGTAGGTGGGGGCCACCCCGTAGCGCTGGGCGAGCTCGTCGGTGCGGGCGACGACGGTGCGGGCCGACCGGCGGGCAGCGACGAGCGCCCCGCCCTCGCGCACGAGGTTGGACAGCCGGGTGGCGCGGCCGGAGTAGAGCTGGGCGATCCCGGAGGGGTGGGCGGCGGTGAGGTCGATGACCGCCTCGCCGAGCATGGTGACGTCCGAGAGGGCGCTGGCACCGCTGAGCGCGACGAGACGCTCGCGCCACTGCTGGGCGGCGTCCTCGACGGTGCGCGCCCGGTCACTGGTGCCGGCGTCGGGCTCGCCGCTCTCGGAGCGGCCGCCGACGACGCCGACGGGACCCGGTCCGCCGCTGCGGCGGGGCCCCGCGGGAGGCCGGGCGAAGAGCGGTGAAGGGGTCATCACCCCACGCTAACCAGCGCCACGCCGCCGGTCCGTACGACCCGCCGGAGCGGCGGGATCTGCCTGGGCATAGAGATAGGGCGTGACGCACACGGGGGGCAGGCGTCACGCCCTATGAGCAGTATCCTGCTCCACCTTTGGTCGGAGCGCAAGACCCGACCTCCGTACAGTTCCGTGTGATCTGCCTCACGCCCAAGGGGGAGCCTGACATCGTGGTGGAGCGGTGCCTCCGGGCAGATTCGAACTGCCGACACCCGCTTTAGGAGAGCGGTGCTCTATCCCCTGAGCTACGGAGGCGGGGCTGGTCCAGCGTACTCGGCGGGCCGGGCCGGACGCACATAGGCTCGGCGCATGGCCAGCCGCACGCTCGACCTGCCGCAGGAGTGGGCCTATGCCGTCGTCACCGCGGTGCGGCACCACGGCCGCTGGATCCCGCTCACCCGCGTGGACGCCCCGGCCCGGGCGCTGCGCGCGGGTGACGACGTGGTGGGCCGCTCCGCGCTCGTGCTCGTCGACCGGATGCGGGTCACCCACGCCGACCCGCCCCGGGAGCTGCGACTGGTCAAGACCGGGCCGCTGCTGCTCGGGGAGGTCGTCATCACGGTGCGGCCGGACGGCCCCTCGCGTGCCGTCGTCGACTGGGCCGAGGAGGGCGTCCACCTGCGCGGGCCGCTCCCCCGCCGGTTCACGGCGGCGCTGCTGCGCCCCTCCCTCGAGGCGATGACCGCCCTGGCGCTGTGGCGCATCGACCGGTCCGTCCGGCGCGAGCGCCGCCGGCGCAGCTGACGCTCTCCCCAGCCCTCGCCGGCCGCCTCACGCCCGCATGCCACGCCCGTACCCCACGCACTCCGCGGGTGGGCGGCGCAGCGCGGCAGCGGGCGGGTGGCGCAGCGCGGTCCGGGACGGCGCCGCCCTCAGGCCGCTGGGACCGCGGCGAGCGCCTGGGCGAGGTCGGCGCGCAGGTCTGCCGGCTCCTCCAGCCCCACCGACAGCCGCACCGTCGCGTCACTGATGCCCACGCGGGCCCGGCCGTCAGGACCGAGCCGGCGGTGCGTCGTCGTCGCCGGGTGCGTGACCATGGACTTTGCGTCGCCGAGGTTGTTGGAGATGAGGACGAGTCGCAGCGCGTCGAGAAAGGTGAAGGTCTCCTCACGGGTCGCGGGCCTGCCGCCGACGGAGACGTCGAAGGTGACGACGCTGCCCCCGCCGCTCATCTGCGCGCGGGCGAGCGCCGCCTGCGGGTGGGAGTCGAGGAAGGGGTGGCGCACGCAGCCCACCCGCGGCAGCGTCTCCAGCCAGCGCGCCAGCTCGAGGGCCGCGTCGCTCTGGGCTCGCACCCGCAGCGGCATGGTCTCCAGCCCCTTGAGCAGCACCCAGGCGTTGAAGGGGCTGAGCGTCGGACCGGTGTTGCGCAGGATGAGTCGCAGCGGCCCCTCGACGAACTCCCGGCTGCCGAGGACCGCGCCCCCCATCGTCCGTCCCTGGCCGTCGATGTGCTTGGTCGCCGAGTAGACGACGATGTCGGCCCCCTGGGGCAGCACGCGCTGCAGCACCGGGGTGGCGAAGACGTTGTCGACGACGACGACGGCGCCCGCCGCGTGGGCGAGTGCGCTCACCCCGGCGACGTCGACGATGTCCTGCATCGGGTTGGACGGCGTCTCGAAGAGCACGACGTCGGCGGGGGTGGCCAGCGCGCGGCGCCAGTCCTCCAGGTCGTGCGCGTCGACGTAGTCGGTGACCACACCCCAGCCGCCGAGGATGTCCTCGAGGAGCGTGATCGTCGAGCCGAACACGGCCCGGCCCACGACCACCCGCGAGCCGCTGCGCACGAGCGCCGCGAGCGTGGAGAAGATGGCGGACATCCCGGTGGCCGTGGCGGCGCAGGCCTCGGCGCCCTCGAGGGCACGCAGCCGCTCCTCGAAGGTGCGCACCGTGGGGTTCTCGTAGCGGCTGTAGGTGAAGCGGTCCGCCTCCCCCTCGAAGGCCGCCTCGGCGTCGGCCGCGGCCGCGTAGACGAAGCCCTGGGTGAGGAAGAGCGCCTCGGAGGTCTCGTGGAACTCCGTGCGCTCGTGCCCGGCGTGGACGGCGTGGGTCGCGCTGCCCCACGTGGGGTCCGGTTCCGGGTACCCCCCGGGGCCGGGACAGGCGGGGCGGGTGGTGGACGTCGTCATGGCTCCTCCATCGGTCCTGGCGGGAGCACCCGTGGGCCGGGTTGCTGCAGCGTCGACGAGCCAGGTCTCTCGGCTGCTCTGGATGGTTCCCGGCGATGCTAACCACGCAGCGCGCACCCGGTCCCGCCGCCCAGGGGCCCGTCCCACCACCCGGACGACCGGCCGAGCGCACCGCCGTGGGATGAGACTCGTGGGCTCCCCCCTTCGCAGGACCGCGCACCGTAGGGATCATCCCGATGGCGGCCGCGATGGGCACTTCTCCCCATGTTCACGGGCGTCCCGGCCCGTGAGGATGAGCGTGAGGCGCCGGCGGCTCACCCGGCGCGAGAAGGGGGGACGCGATGTCCGCGCAGACGGTCCAGCAGGGGCGCCAGGCTCGCAGCAGGGTGGCCCACTTCCGCCTCGACGTGGCCGAGTGGACGGTGCTGCGCCGGGCCCTCCTCTCACGCGTGCCCGCTGCGGTGACGCCCGTGGGCTTCGCGCCCGAGGCCTTCGGCCTCGATCCCGACGAGCCGCTCACCGCGGACGAGCGGGCACGCGCCTGGGCCAGCCTCCAGCTGCGCGGCCTGGCCACCCACACTCCCCGCCGGGACGACGTCACCGCGCTCACGCCGTCGTGCGTGCTCGGGATGCTCATGCTGCTCGAGTCCGACGTCCGCGTCGACGTCTCCTCCTGGTCCGGGGACGTCGTCGTCAACGAGTCCGTCGCGTGGAGCGCCGGGCGCACGGCCGCCCTCGCCCGCCGTCGCCGCCGGGTGCGCACCCCGGGTGGGGGGACGGTGCTCGAGCAGGAACCTGTCGTCGAGGTCTCCCTGTCCGCGGCCGGGGGGTTGCTGGCGCAGGTCATGCACGCGCTGCCCCACCACGTGGGCGGTCCGCCCGCCGACCGCTCGCCCGTGCGTGTCGGCTGGCCCGAGTCCGCCGCCATCGCGCAGGCGCTGCGGCTGGGCCGCGAGGACGTCGCCCTGCACCTGTCGGGCCTGCCGGCCTCTGCCCTGTCCGTGCTCGGCGCCGTCTCCACCGAGCTCACCGGAGGTGCCTGCGTCAGTGCGGCCCGCCGTCACGACGACGGCGCACTCGCCTTCCACGGCGTGTGGCTGTGGACGGAGGCGGACGTCGTCGAGCTCGTCGACGCGACGACGCACGGCGTCACGCTGCGCCGGACCGACCTCCTGCGTGTCCGCAACGGCCTGCTCACCGCACTGACCGGCCTTCTCCACGCCGAGGAGGTGCTGTGACCCTCACGGTCACCGGAGGGGCGGCGGGCATCCTCGCGCGCGTGGAGGACATGCGCGCCACGGCCGACGTGCTGGACGACAAGGGCGACGCCGCCCGGGAGCTGGCATGGCGGGTGGCCGCGGTGGCCACCCACGAGGCCGTGCTGTCCTCCCAGGTGCTCTCGCCGGTGACCGGCGGGCGAGTGCTCGCCGAGGTGGCCCAGGCACAGCTGCCGCCCGAGGGGCTGGCGTGGGTCGCCCTGGAGTACGAGGCCGCCGCGGTCTTCCTGCGCGGCTCGGCGACCGCCTACGAGGAGGTCGATGCCGCCCTCGCACGGCTGGCCGACCTGGGACGAGGCGTGACGGGCGTCGTCGTCCTCCACGCGGGCCTGCTCACCGCCGGCGGGATCGCGGTGACCTCCCTCCTCCTCGACGCGCTGCCCGAGGCCCTGGCCGACGCGCTCACCCTTGACGCCTTCGCCGCGTGGCTGGACGAGGTCGGTGAGGACCCCGCGGAGACGGTGCTCGGTGGGCTCTACGACGAGCCGTGGGTGACCGACTCGATCATCGCCGGCCTCCCGTGGATGCTCGGCACCGAGGTGCCGCTCGTCCTCAGCGTCCTCACGCCGTGGACCTTTCCCCCGGTGCCGCTGAGCTACGAGCAGATGGTGGCCGGCGTCATCGGCGCCGGTGGGCTGCTCGGCCTCTTCGCCGACGGCGACCCGGTGGTGACCCCGGACCCGGCACCGGACGGCGCCGCAGCAGACAGCCTCGCCGCGCTCTTCGGCACCATCGGCCGGCTCGGTGACGGTGACGCCTCGGAGGTCCGGGTCACCGCCGTGCCCGACGGCGGGGGCGGCCACAGCTGGATCGTCGAGATCCCCGGCACCCAGGACTGGGCGCCGGAGTCCGGGAGCAACCCCTCCAACCTCGGGACGAACCTCAGCCTCATGGCGGGCCACGACACCGCGATGGAGGCGGCCGTGCTCGAGGCGGTGCACCAGGCGATGAGCGAGGTCGCTGCCCAGCAGGGCGTCCCGCTCGCCGAGCTGCAGGCCCAACCGGTCACCCTCGCGGGGCACAGCCAGGGCGGGATCGTCGCCGCCGCGCTCGCGGCGGACCCGGGCACCGGGCTGCACGTGACGCAGGTCGTCACCGGCGGGTCACCGATCGCCGGCACGAACATCCCCGACGACGTCGCCGTCCTGTCCATCGAGCACGTCCAGGACCCGGTCCCTCGCCTCGACGGCAGCCCCAACCCGGGTGTCCCGGGCTGGACCACCGTGACCCGCGACGTCGACGGCGCGGAGGGGGTCACCGCGGGCTCACCGATCTCCGCCCACGGCGGCCGCGTCTACGCCGACACCGCCGCGCTCGTCAGCGCGCAGGCGGCCGAGGACCCCGCCCTCGCGCTCGCGCTGCAGGGGTTGGAGGAGCAGTTCGCCCAGGTGCGCGGCGGTCACGCGCAGGTCTTCCAGTACGACGTGCGCCAGGAGCACCGGTGAGGCGGCTGCTGACCTGCGGCGCCCTCGCGCTCCTGCTCCTCACCCCCGCCTGCGCCGACGACGGTGGCGCCGACACCGCGGCCCCCGACCCCGGCCCGGACCTCGCCGAGGAGGGTGAGCGGCTGACCGAGGAGCTCACCGCCCTCGACACGGTCACCTCCGCGCGGGTCCAGGTGCGCTCGGGGCCCACGTGGGGACGGCAGGTCGTGATCGACGCGACGACGTCGAGCACGGACCCGGGCGAGCGGCTCACGGTCCTCGACGCCATCGTCCACGCGGGGTGGGACACCGCGGCCTTCGTCCCGACCGACGTCAGCACGGTCCTCACCGCGCCCGACGGCGTCGCCCTGGACGCCCGCGACCTCGGCTTCACCCACCAGGGGGCCGGCCCCTCCGGCCTCTTCGAGCGCTTCGGGCCGCCCGCCGCGGACCCGGGCTGGCGACCGTGACCGACCGGAAGGAGCACCGTGGGACCGGCTGAGACCCCGGAGGAGCTGCACGCGCTCGCCGGGCAGATGGACGACGTCGGCGTGCAGGCACGCGAGCTGGGTGCTGACCTCCTCGCCCTGCGGGAGACCATCGGCTGGCGCTCGCCCGCCGCCGAGGAGTACCAGGCCACGCTGCTCGACCACGCCGCGACGACGACCCGGGGCGCGGACCGGGTCGACGACGTCGCCCGGGCGCTGCGCGAGCACGCCGACGGCGCGGCGCAGACCCTGGCCGCGATCGAGGCGGCCCGCAGCTTTCTCCTGTCCGCCGCCGAGGAGGCCCGCTCGGTGCTCGCCACCCTGTGGGACGGCGTCGTCGACGCGGAGGACGCGAGGCGCGTGCTCGACGTCGTCGCCGACGCGCCGTCCTCGCCCCTCGACCCCGGGTGGCTCGAGCGCGCCCGTCAGGCCGGTTGGCCGGGCTGACGGGCGCGACGACTCAGGCGCGGATCTCCAGCGTGCAGCACTTGGCCCCGCCGCCGCCCTTGAGGAGCTCGGAGGTGTCGATGCCGATGGGCTCGAAGCCCCGCTCGGACAGCGCCGCGGCGAGGTCGGTGGCCCGCGGGTTGTGGATGACGTGGCGGCCGTCGCTGACCCCGTTGAGCCCGAGGACGACGGCGTCGGCCTCGGTCGCGACGATGGCGTCGGGGAAGAGCCGCTCCAGCACCCGGCGGCTGCCCTCGCTGAAGGCCTCGGGGTAGTAGGCGATCTCCGTGTCCGAGAGGACCATGAGCGCGGTGTCGAGGTGGTAGAACCGCGGGTCCACCAGGCGCAGTGTGATGACGGGCTTGCCGATGACCTCCTGCAGCTCGGTGTGCGAGGCGGTGGAGGTGCGGAAGCCCGTGCCGGCGAGGACGTAGTCACCGACGGTGAGGATGTCGCCCTCGCCCTCGTTCGTCTCTGTCGCCGTGTGCACGCGGTAGCCGTGGTCGGTGAACCACTGCGCGTAGGCGGGCCCCTCGGGCATGCGCTGCGGGTAGGTGAACTTCGCGGTGTACATGACACCGTCGCTCACCAGCCCGCCGTTCGCGGCGTACACCATGTCCGGCAGGCCCTCGACCGGGTCGATGAGCTCGATGCGGTGCCCGAGGCGGACGTAGGTGTCGTGGAGCTCCTGCCACTGCGCGACCGCCAGATCCGTGTCGGTCGGCACGGTGGGGTGCATCCACGGGTTGATCTCGTAGCTGACGGTGAAGTGCGTCGGTCGGCACATGAGGAAGTGCCGAGGCGTGGCGTGGCGGGATGGCCGCACGGCAGCCCCTTTCGTCTCGGGTGTGCCTAGAGCCTAAGCAGGCCCGAGGTCACGGGCGGCGCGGCACGCGTGACCCTCGACACGTCACCGGCGGCGCCAGGGGACGTCGGCCGGGCCGGCCTCCTCGCGGGCGGAGCGGGCGGGCACGACCATGACGGGGCACACGGCGTGGTGGAGCACGGCCTGGCTGGTCGAGCCCATGAGGAGCCCCGCGAAACCGCCACGGCCGCGAGAGCCGACGACGACGAGGTCGACCGCCGTCGAGAACTCGGCGAGCAGGGCGGCGGCGTTGCCGTCCAGGGCGTGCTGGCTGATGCGGACCTCACGGCCGTCGACGGCCCGTTCGACGGCGACGCTGAGGCCGACCTTGACGTCGGCGAGGACGTCGTCACGGTCGACGGCGGCGGGCAGCCAGGCGAGGGACCCCGAGCCGCCACCGATGGGGACGGCGGCGACGGCGGTGAGGTGGGCGTCCCACAGGGCGGCCTCGTCGACGGCGCGACGCAGGGCGATCGTCGCCGACTCCGAGCCGTCGACGCCGACGACCATCCGGCGCACCGGGGTGAAGCCCGGCTGCCCCTCGGGTGTGCGGGGCACGACGACGGTGGGGCAGTGCGCGTGGGCGGGCAGTGAGGAGGACACGTTGCCGAGCAGGCGGTCGGTGAAGCCGCCGCCGCCGCGGGTGCCGACGACGGCGAGACCCGCCTGCCGGGAGAGCTCGACGAGCACGCCCGTCGGGTCCCCGAGCTCGAGGGCGCAGGTGACCTCCAGCTCGTCGCCGACCCGCTCGACCGCTTCGTCGAGGACCGCTTGCGCGCCGGCCTGGATGGCCGAGTCGTCGACGGCCGCGAAGCCGCCGTCGAGGGACGCGACGGTGAAGGCGGGCACCGCGTAGGCGCACACGACGTGCAGACGCCACCCGAGCCGGTGGGCCTCGGCCGCGGCCCAGTCCAGTGCTGCCGTGCTGGTCTCGGATCCGTCCACACCGACGATGACGACGTTCTCGCGGGGCATGTCACCCTCCAGATCGGGAGTCGTTGTCCCCATTGTGCTCTCTCAGGCGCGGCGTGTCGGCGCTTCGGCAGGGACGACGACGGGCCCGCACCGAGTCGGTGCGGGCCCGTCGGGGCAAGCGTGCTGGGCTCAGCCCACCCGGATGAAGGTGGGGGCGCCGCGGCCGACGTGCGAGATCGGACCGGCCTGCAGGGGCTTGGAGGGGTTGCGGGCGGCGATGTGCTGGCCGTCGCCCAGGTAGATGCCGATGTGTCCGGGCCACCACACGAGGTCACCGGGCCGGGCCTCGGCGGCCGAGACGACGGTGCCGGCCCCGGCCTGCGCGCTGGAGCTGCGCGGGATGCTGATGCCGGCCTGCTGGAAGACGTACCAGGTGAAGCCGGAGCAGTCGAAGCCGGACGGGCTGGCGCCACCCCACACGTACGGGGTGCCGACGTACCGGTAGGCGATGTCGACGATGGCGTTGCCCGAGGCGGCCGGCGCGGGGGCGGCCTGGGTGGCGCTCTCCTCCGCGACGGCGGCGGTGGAGGCAGAGGTCGAGGACGCACCGCTGCGGGAGGCCGTCTCCGTGGAGCGGGCGGCGGCGAGCGCCTCCGCCTCGGCGGCGGCGGTGGCGGCGGCCTCGGCGGCCTCCTCCGCGGCGACGTGCTCGGCGATGGGGTCGGAGTCCTCGGCGACCGTGGTCTTCGGGGGCGTCGCGGCCACGGCCACGTCGGCGACGGCGAACTCGACGTCGGCGGGCACGGAGACGGTCGGGTTGACCGTCAGGGCCGTGCGGGCCTGGCTCGAGAGCGCCGAGACGTCGACCTGCGGGAGGGAGGAGCCCTCCGGCGCGGCGACGGCGGTGCTGGCCGCCATGGTCAGCGCCAGCCCCGAGGACGCGGCGACGAGCATGCCGCGGCGAGCTGCCGGGCCGGCGACGGCCTGGCCGATGGTGGTGAAGGGGGTGGTGGGACGGCACGCTGCGCGGTGGCGCGCCCCAGGCATAGTTGCGGTCACGAACTGCCTCTCCTGTGTTGCCGACGAGGTGAGCTGTCGGGTTCGGATGGGAGTTCACCCGGCCCGTCCTCTCGGACGGGCTTCACCCCTAGGGGCCGACCGGAGCCGACCGCCACTACGTGGTTCCCCCGCCCCTGCCGACGGTCACTCTCTGGGACCACGGGCGGCGGCAGGGTTGGGCTCCGTCCATGGGCTCATCACTGGAGGGCGTGAGGAGCGAGTCGGACACTACCCGAGCGCGTCGCCAATTGTCACGTTCTGGTTACGACGCATGTGACCGTCGTGTCGCGACTCACACCTGTGGGGCAGCGAATACCGCGGAAATCCGGGCTTCTCAGTCGTCGACGAAGAGGTGCCTGGTGACGTCCTCGGCGACGTCGAGGACGAGGTCGGAGCCCTCGGCCTGGAGGGAGACGAAGCCGGCGCCACGCTGGACGCTGAGCAGGGAACCGGGACGCACCCCCGCCTCGGCGAAGCGGGCGAGGAGCTCGACGTCCACCTGGAGCGGCTCCCCGATACGCCGCAGGACGACCTGGCTCTCCGACGCAACCGCCGCCAGCGGCTGCAGGGGCGGGTCGACGGGCGCGAGGCTGTGCTCCCCGAGCTCGGCCAGGCCGGGGATGGGGTTGCCGTAGGGGTCGTGGTGGGGGTGGTCGAGGAGCGCGACCAGGCGGTGCTCCACCTGCTCGCTCATCACGTGCTCCCAGCGGCACGCCTCCTCGTGGACGTACTCCCAGTCCAGGCCGATGACGTCGGTGAGGAGGCGCTCGGCGAGGCGGTGCTTGCGCATGACCTGGGTGGCCCGCTCGTGGCCGAGCTCGGACAGGCGGATGCGCCGGCCCTCCTCGAGGTGGAGCAGCCCGTCGCGCTCCATGCGGGCGACCGTCTGGGACACCGTCGGGCCGGAGTGTCCGAGGCGCTCGGCGATGCGCGCCCGCATGGGCACGACGCTCTCCTCCTCCAGCTCGTAGACCGTCTTGAGGTACATCTCGGTGGTGTCGATCAGGTCACTCATACGTCGCTGCCCATCTCTCGCTCCTCCTCATGAGGATAGGCCGCCCCGCTGACCCCCGTGGCCGTCCTGAGACAGCGGCGCCCACTCCCCCACCCCCTTCCCGCCGAGCGCTGAGTTGTTACGGGTAACAACTCAGCGCTCGGCGGGAGGGAGAGGGGGGCGGGAGGGAGAGGGGGCGGGGACGGGTGCCCCTCCCAGCCACTCCTCTCGCCGAGCGAGAGGGGGCGGGAGGGGGAAGCCGGCTCAGGTCTTCTCCCAGGGTTCGACGGGGCCGGGGACGGGGACGAAGAGGGGGTGGACCGCGACGTCGGTGACGTCACGGACGAGGGCGTAGCGGTCCGGGCTGCGCTCGGCGAGCTTGGCGAGCAGGTGGGCCCACTCGTAGGCGACCTGCCCCTCGGTCACCGGCAGCGGGACGACGGCGTCGAGCGCCACGGGCCGGTCGATCCGGCTGCGGTCGAAGCGGTAGCCCCGCTCGTCGGCCTCGACGGCGAGCACGCCGAGGTAGGCGCAGACCGACGCGACCGGGTCCGCCGTCGCCCGGAAACGGACGAGCTGGCTGTGGTTGAGGTAGCCCTTGGTCCGCCCGGCGAGCACCGCCTGCGCCAGCAGCGTCTCGCGCCAGCACGCGACCAGCCCCTGCCGGTCGAGGTACCGCGGATGGACCGACCAGACCCTCATGCCGTCCCGTCCTTGGCGGGCAGCCCGAGGCGCACCGCCCACCGGGTCCACGGCGGCGCCACCCGCCAGTTGACGGCCAGCGTGCGGAAGGCCCGCCGGAAGCGGCGCCGCAGCTGGGCCAGGCCCACGAGGCTGCGCGCCGAGACGCCGACGACGATCGTCCGGTCCAGGCACACCCGGCGGCGCGGACCGAGCGCGAAGGCGAGGTCGAGGTCGTCGTGGAGCTCGGCGTCGTCGTCGTGCACGGCGGCGCGCACGGCGAGCCAGCTGGAGCGGCGCACCGCCATGCTCGACCCCCACAGCGCGTGGTGGCCGAGCGCGAGGTAGCACAACCCGTAGTAGGCGCCGAGGTAGACGGCGGAGACGAGCCGGCCGCCGCGGGGCAGCTCGTAGAAGCTCCCGACGCCGGTGACGGCGTCCCGGCGGGGGTCGGTCATCGCGGCGGTGACGCGCTCGAGCCAGTCGGGGCCGGGCAGGGAGTCGGCGTCGAGACGGGCGATGAGGTCCCCGCGTGCGGCGTCGTAGCCGGCGGCGGCGGCCATCGGGATCCCCGCCCGCGGCTCGGTGACGACGCGTGCGCCGTGCCGGCGGGCGACCTCCGCCGTCGCGTCGCGGGAGCCGTTGTCGACGACGACCACCTCCAGCGGCGCGAGCGTCTGCCGCTCCAGGGCGTCCAGGCAGCGCTCGAGGGCCGGCGCGTCGTCCCGTGCCGGGATGACGACGCTCACGCTCAGCGGGCTCACCGTGCCCACCGGGCCACGAGCAGCCCCGCGACGACCGAGCCCACCCCGCCGGCGGTGAGGTCACCGATCGTGTCGCCGTAGGCCACGTAGACCGACTCGTCGACGTACGTGTACCCGGCCCACTCGGCGATCTCCCACAGCACGCCGAGCGTCACGCCCACGCTCGCCGTCGTGAGCGCGATGCCGGCGCGGCCGGCGCGGGTGGCGGGATCGGCGAGCAGCCCGCCGCGCAGGATGACGATGCCGAGGGTGGCGGCGATGAGTCCGTTGACGAACAGGTGCGCGGGCACGTCGACCCAGCGCACCGTCTCGTAGAGCCCGACGGCGCTGGCCCAGCCGGCGGCGACGAGCGCGGCCCCGAGCAGCGCCTGGAGGGTGGCGGGCAGGAGGAGCACCCGCGCGACGGTGACGCCGCCCAGCACGAGGAGGGCCACCGCCGCGGCGACGACGTCGACGGCGAGCGCCGCCGGGACGCTGAGGACGGCGAGGACCGCGACGGTCTGCGCCGCGACCCGCGCGGGACGCGGACCCGGGACGGTGAGGAGCACGCCGGCCGGCGTGGCGGGGCGGGGCTGGTGCTCGTCGGGCATCAGCGGGTCCACGCGATGGCGATGAGCAGCTGGGTGATGAGGAACCCGGTGCCGAGGTTGAACCAGATGAACCGGCGCCAGCCGGCGTTGGCCTCCTCGCAGCGCTCGTCGGGCAGGGAGCGGAACGGCCAGATGGAGATGACGTACGGGACGACGAGCACGGCGGCCAGCGCGCCGGGCCACCCGGTCCCCAGCACCACCACACCGGCCGCCGCGTACAGCGCGATGGCCAGGCGGGTGGTGCGGGCGGCGCCGAGCCAGGTCGCGACGGAGGCGATGCCTGCCTCCCGGTCCGCGGTGACGTCCTGGACGGCCCCGAAGGCGTGGGACGCCATGCCCCACAGGAAGAACGCGACGAGTGCGGCGAGCGCGCCACCCACCGGGGAGCCGCCCGCGAGGACCAGCCCGAAGACCGCCGGGCTGACGAAGTGGGTGCTCGAGGTGAGCGAGTCGAGGACGGGCCGCTCCTTGAACCGCAGCACGGGGGCCGAGTAGGCGATGACGGCGAGCACGCTCACGGTGAGCACCGCCGTCGAGGCCGCCGACCCGAGGAGGACGAGGGCGAGTACGAAGGGCAGGTTGCTCAGCACCGACGCCCAGATGGTCGTGCGGTGCCAGCGGCGGTCGAGGACGATCCCCTCGATGCTGCCCTTGCGGGGGTTGCGGAGGTCGGACTCGTAGTCGAAGACGTCGTTGACCCCGTACATGAGGAGGTTGTACGGGATGAGGAAGTACAGCGTGCCGACGACGAGCGCGAGGTCCACGCCGCCGCCCGCCATGAGGTAGGCCGCCGCGAAGGGGTAGGCGGTGTTGATCCAGCTGACCGGCCGCGACGAGCCGAGGAGCTGACGCAGGGCGCCGGTGGAGGTGGCGGTCATGCCCGCTCCTCCTCGGCCCGGTGGGGGCGCAGCAGCTCCCACAGCGCCGGGAGGAAGAGCACCGAGGCGAGCGGCCAGGCGAGGTCCTCCACGGGCGCGAGGAGGAGCCGGACGCCGGTGAGCTGGGACTCGTCGTAGCGGAACAGGTCGGCGGCGATCATCAGGCTGTCGAAGACGACCGTGAGCACACCGAGGGCGACGAGCGTGATCGCCGTCGCCGCCCACCAGCGCCGGCCCAGCCGCCGCACCCGGGTGGCGACGACGGCGGTGGCGAGGACGGGCACGAGGAAGAGGCCCGCCAGCAGGAGGTAGCTCACTCAGCCCACCTCCGCCGTCCGTCGCCGGCGCGAGCGCAGGAGCAGGAGGACCAGGCCGTGGAGCACGAGGGTGAGGTAGCAGAGGAAGGTGACGAAGACGAGCTCCTCCAGGGGAAGCTCAGGGGCGAGCATGATCCCGGTCATCGCCTCGCTCTCCCCGCGGTGGTAGAAGCCGGAGACGATCGCGGCGACGTCCCACAGGAGGAAGAACGCGACGCCGACGGCGAGGACGAGGGCACCACGCCGGGCGTCGGCCCACAGGACGAGGCGGAAGCGGGCGTCGAGCAGGGCCATGCAGCCGAGCGGGACGAGCAGCGCCGCGAGGTAGGCGAGAGCGATCACGAGTCCCACAGTGCCATCTCGGCGTGCACCCGGTCGCGCACGATCTCCGCGCTGATGAGGCACATCGGCAGGCCGATGCCGGGGATGGTGCTCGCCCCGGCGTAGTACAGGCCGCTCACCGTCCGCGAGGCGTTGCCCGGCCGGAAGAAGGCGCTCTGCCGCAGCGTGTGGGCCGGCCCGAGCATGCCCCCGCGCCAGGAGTTGAGGTCCGCGGCGAAGTCGCCGGGTCCCACCGTCCGGCGCACCCGGATGCGCTCGCGCAGGTCCGGGATGCCGGTCCACGAGGCGAGCTGGTCGATGGCGGCGTCGGCGATCTCCTCGACGGCGCGGTCACCGCCGCCGTCGATCCCGCCGCGCCCGAGGGAGGGGTCGGCCGGGACCGGGACGAGGATGAAGACGTTCTCCGCACCCTCGGGCGCGACACCCGGGTCGGTGCGCGAGGGGGTGCACACGTAGGCGGAGGCCGGCCGCGGGACCCGGCCCTCGCGGATGTCGCGGAAGTTGCGGTCCCAGTCCTCGGTGAAGAGCAGGGTGTGGTGGGGCAGCTGGGGCAGGCGGCCGTCCACCCCGAGGTAGACGAGCACGCCGCCGGGGCCGGGGTCCCGGCGCGCCCACCAGCGGGCGGGGCGCTCGCGCACGGCGGGCGGGAGCAGCTCGGTCTCCACGTGGTGGAGGTCGGCCGCAGCGACGACGACGTCGGCCCGCAGGCGGCGCTCGATGCCGGCGGCGTCGCGGTAGCGGACCCCCGTCACGCGGGCCCGTGGGCGGCGCCTGCCCGTGGGGCCGGACTCCGTCGTCACGGCGGTGACGGTGGCGCCGGTGCGGACGGTGACGTCCTGCTGCTCGGCGAGCCCGGCGACGGCCTCGACGAGCCGGGTGAAGCCGCCCTGGGGGTACTGGACGCCGCCGGTGAGGTCGAGGGCGCTCATGAGGTGGTACATGCTCGGCGTGCGGTCGGGCGAGGAGCCGAGGAACACCGCGGGGTAGCCCAGGATCTGGCGCAGCCGGCGGTCGGTGAAGCTGGCGGCGACGTGCGCCTTGAGCGAGCGGCCCAGGAGTGGCAGCAGCCGGTGCACCCGGCGCATCACGTCCGGCACGGCCAGGTCCCGCCACGAGGTGAAGCTCGTGTAGAGGAAGTGGCGCAGCGCCATGTCGTAGGTCTCCTGCGCCGTGTCGAGGTACTGCGCCAGGCGGCGCCCGGCCCCCGGCTCGACCCGTTCGAACGCGGCAAGGTTCGCCTCGCGGTCCGGCAGCACGTCCAGCGCCTCGCTGTGCCCCTCGTAGAAGACCCGGTAGGCCGGGTCGAGGGTGACGAGGTCGAGCTGCTCGGCGCTGGAGCTGCCGAGCAGCCGGAAGAACCGGTCGAAGACCTCGGGCATGAGGTACCAGGACGGGCCGGTGTCGAAACGGAAGCCCTCCGCGCTCCAGCTGCCCGCGCGACCGCCCACCTCCTCGCGCTGCTCGAGGAGGTCGACGCGGAAGCCGTCGCGGGCCAGCAGCGCGGCCGTCGCCAGCCCGGAGATCCCGCCCCCGACGACGACGGCCGTGGGCGCGTCGGCCCGCGTCCCCGGCGCGGTGGTCATCGACGTCCTCCCGTGAGGGTCCCGCGCAGCACGATGCGGGCCTTGACCGGGTCGGGGACCCGCACACGCTCGGTCCGGATCTGCGCCGCGGGGGTCTCCCGCAGCCGCCGGGACAGCTCGCTGAACAGGCCGTGGGCCACGCGCACGGCCCGGCGGCTGCTCGCGGGCAGCTGGACCAGGGCCAGCTCCGCCGCGTCCAGGTCCGCGTCGATGTCGTCGAGGAGCGCGTCGCGGTGCGCGTCGCTGAAGGCCGCCGGGTCCAGGCCCGGGAAGTACGTGCGTCCCAGCGCGTCGTGGTCCTGGCCGAGGTCGCGCAGGAAGTTCACCTTCTGGAAGGCGGCGCCCAGGCGGCCGGCACCGGGGGCGAGGCGCTCGTAGGTGGCGTCGTCGCCGTCGACGAAGACACGCAGGCACATGAGTCCGACGACCTCCGCCGAGCCGTGGACGTACTCGGCCAGGCTCGCCTCGTCGTGCTCGTCGACGGACAGGTCCGCTCGCATCGAGGCGAAGAACGGGGTGATGAGCTCGGGCCCGATGCCGTAGCGGCGGGCGGTGCGGGCGAAGGCGTGGACGACGAGGTTGGCGCTGCGACCGCTGGCCAGCGCCTGGCCGGTGTCCTCCTCGAGGGCGTCCAGCATGGCGCCGCGGTCGGCGGCGGACCAGGACTGGTCGGGGTCGTCGACGATCTCGTCGGCCACCCGCACGAGCGCGTAGATGTTGCGCACGTGCTCGCGGTCGCCGGGAGCGAGCAGGCGGCACGCCCAGCCGAAGGACGTGGAGTACGCGTCGATGACGACGGCGGCGCTGCGGCTGGCGACGTCGTCGTACCGGGAGGCCGCGGCCGGCCGGCGGGACGGACGGCTCACGCCGCCCTCGCGCCGCGGGAGACGGTTCGCGCCCACTCGTCCAGGAGCCGGGCCTCGGGCAGGTGCGCGACCGCCTCACGCGCCTCCCGGTCGAGGTCTGCGGCGAGGCCCTCGACGTAGGCGCGCGCCCCGCACTCCTCCAGGAGCGTGCGCACCCGGGCGGCGTCGGCGTCGTCGATCACGCCGGAGACGAGGTAGGGGTGGATGTGGGCCCAGGCGGGCGTCGTCCGGGCGAAGGCGATGAGCGGGGTGCACTTGCCCTCGCGCAGGTCGGAGACCGTGCTCTTCCCGGTGGCCGACTCCTCCCCGAACATGCCGTCGAGGTCGTCGCGCAGCTGGTAGCCGATGCCGAGCAGGCGGGCGAACCGGGTGAGCGCGGACTCGTGCTCGGCGTCCGCCCCGCCGAGCACGGCGGCCAGCTGGAGCGGCAGCTCGAAGGAGTACACCGCCGTCTTCTGGTGCTCCATCGAGATGACGGCGGGGATGTCGGCCTCGCCGTCGAGGCTCAGGCGCACGTCGGTGAGCTCCCCGGCGGCGCTCAGGTGCAGGGCGCGGTCGAGGAGGTCGAGCATCCGCTCGACGGTGTCCGGGGGCGCACCACACAGCGCGATGCCGCGCACGGCACCGGCGAGGGCGAGGTCGCCCGCGAGGATGGCCGCGCTCTGCCCGTAGTGGGTGGCACGCTCGGCGTCGTGGCCGCGTTCGCGCGCGTCGGCGGCGAAGGTGCCGACGACGTTGGGCCGGCCGCGGCGGACCGTGTCGCCGTCGATGACGTCGTCGTGGACCACGAGCGCGGTGTGGAGCAGCTCGAGCGAGGCCCCCACCCGGGCGGCGACGTCCGTCTGCCGCCCGCCCAGGGCGAGGTAGACGCTGTGGAAGAGCATGGGCCGCAGGCGCTTGCCGCCCGCGGAGGCGTCCCGGAGCGCCGCCCACAGCTGCGTGTGCTCCGCGCCCACGAGGTGGCGGGTGCCGTCGGCGAAGAAGCCGGCGAGCGCGGCGTCCACCGGGGCGGTGTCCACCGTCTCGCGCGGTGGGGCGCTCATCCGGAGGCGCTCTCAGGCAGGTGACCGGCGGCCACGAGACGCTCGACCTGCTCGACCATCCACGGGCTCACGGCCCACGGCGCGATCTCGACCGTCTGCACGGCCTCGCGGGGGTCGACCCACCGGTGCTCGGCGACCTCCTCCGGGTTCGGCTCCGGCTCCTGGGTGGTCGTCGCGACGAAGACGGGGCAGATCTCGTTCTCCACGACGCCGGACGCGTCGACGGCGCGGTACCGGAAGTCCGGGACGGCGGGGCGCACGTCGGTGACCTCGAGGCCGAGCTCGTGGCGGGCGTGGCGGGTGATCGCCTCGGTGAGGTCCTCGCCCGGCCGCGGGTGCCCGCAGAAGGAGTTGGTCCACACCCCGGGCCACGTCTTCTTGCTCAGTGCCCGGCGGGTGAGCAGGAGGCGGCCGCTGGCGTCGGTGAGGTAGCAGGAGAAGGCGAGGTGGAGGGGGGTCTCCGTGGTGTGCACGGTCGGCCGCGGGGCGGTGCCGATGGCCGTGCCGTCCTCCGCGAGCAGCGTCACGAGGTCGTCGGTCGAGGCGGTCATGTGGCGGTCTCCTGTCTTCCCACTCGAGTGTCCAGTCCCGTGCGCAGCCGCACGACGATCGTGACGACGGCGACGACGGCGGCCGCCGTCACCGCCGCGACAGCAGTGGTGGTGGACTCCGGCGCGCCGGAGGTGCGGGCCACGGCGATCCAGCCCAGTCCCCACACGATGGTGGCGGCGGGCGCGAGCCGTCCGCGGCCGACCAGGGCCAGCGCGACCCCGACCACGGCGACGACGGCGAGCACGCCGACGGCCCACCACTCGGGGGCGCCGCCACCGGTGAAGCCGCTGTCGAGCAGCGCGGCGGCGGTGTTCGCGCAGGTCGCCACACTCACCCAGCCCAGGTAGAGGCCGAGGGTGCCGTCCGCGACCACCGCCTCCACCCGGCTGCGCGGCGGCACCGCGAGCAGCCGCTGGAAGGTCAGCGCGAGCACGCCCAGCAGGGCGACGATGACGACGACGCTCAGCCACACCTGGCCGGCCTGCACGGCAAGGATCCAGGCGGCGTTGAGCACGAGGGAGGCCACGACGAGCCAGGCGATCCGGCGTGGGTCGGTGCGGTCCCACCACTGCCACACCGTGTACAGGCCCAGGCCGCCGTAGATGACGCTCCACACGGAGAACGCCGAGGAGGCGGGGGCCAGGTGCGTGGAGTCGGCGGCGAGCACGCCGCCGGCGGCCTCGGCGATGGGGGTGCCACCGAAGAGTCCGACCCCGACGAGCGAGCCGGCCACGCACACGACGTAGGCGACGGTGACCACGATGTGGCGCACGAGCGCCGACCGGTCCTCACTCATGCGCTGCTCCCCACCGCCGTCGTGTCCTTCGCGGTCGCCGTCGAGTCGTCCTCGTCCTCGGGCACGCGCGCCTTCCAGGGCCACCATACGGTCCGGCCGATGTCGTGGACGAGCCCGGAGACGAGGAGGCTGCGGACGATGAAGGTGTCGATGAGGACGCCGACGGCGACGATGAAGGCGAGCTGGACGAGGAAGAGCAGCGGGATGACGACGAGCGCACCGAAGGTGGCGGCGAGCACGAGGCCGGCGGAGGTGATGACGCCGCCGGTCATCGTCAGGCCTCGGCGCACGCCGCTGCGGGTGCCGTGCTCCAGCGACTCCTCGCGCACGCGGGTCATGAGGAAGATGGAGTAGTCGATGCTCAGCGCCACGAGGAAGACGAAGCCGAAGAGCGGGACGGAGGCGTCGGCGCCCGGGAAGTCGAGGACGTGGTTGAAGAAGATCGCCGACAGTCCCAGCGTGGCCGCGAAGGACAGGACGTTGACGGCGAGGATGAGCAGCGGCGCGACGATCGCGCGCAGCAGGATGACGAGCATGACGAAGATGACCGCGAGGACGAGCGGGACGATGGTGCGCAGGTCCTGCTCCGCCGTCTCCTGGGTGTCCAGGCGCTGGGCCGCCGCCCCACCGACGAGCGCGTCGGGGTCGACGTCGCGGACCGCCTGACGGACCTCGCCGGCCGCGACCGTGGCCTCCTGGCTCTCGGACGTCGCGGTGGTCGCGGCCTGGATCTCGACCCGTCCGTCGACGACGACGGGGGCGCCGTCGTCGTCGGCCACGACCTGTGCGCTCTCGACGCCCTCGACTCCCTCGACCGCCTCGACGGCGTCCTCGGCGGTGTCCTCGGCGGTGATGACGACGAGCGGCTGGACCTGGCCGGCGTCGAAGTGCTCGACGAGCACGTCCTGGCCCTCGACCGCCTCCGTCGGGTTGAGGAAGACCTCACCCTCGCCGGTGCCCTCGGCCTGCAGGGTCGGCAGGAAGGCGGCGAGCGCGAGGAGGGCGACGGCGGTCGTGCCCCAGATGACGCGCGGGCGGCGACCGACCGCCGCGGCGATGCGGCCCCACAGGCGCGAGGAGTCCTCCGAGGCCGGCGCGGCGTCCGGGCGGTACTGCGGCTTGCGCGGCCAGAAGAGTGCGCGCGAGCGGTGGCCGGCGACGAGGAGCAGCGCCGGCAGGAGGGTGAGCGCGCCGAGGACGGCGGCGGCGATGCCGATCGAGCCGACCGGCCCGAGGCTCGCGTTGGAGCCGAGGTCCGACAGGAGCAGGCACAGCAGGCCGGCGATGACGGTGCCGGCGGACGCGAGGACGGGCGGGACCGAGGCGCGCCACGCCCTGGCCATCGCCTGGCGGGGCTCGGCGTTGCGGGTGAGCTCCTCGCGGTAGCGGGCGACGAGGAGCAGGGAGTAGTCGGTGGCCGCGCCGATGACGAGGATCGAGAGGATGCCCTGGCTCTGACCGTTGAGCAGGAGGGCGCCGCTGCCCGCGAGCGGCTTGATGACGAGGGCGGCGGCGCACAGGGAGAAGACCGCGGTGAGCAGCACGGTGAAGGGCAGCAGCGGGGAGCGGTAGACGACGACGAGGATGACGAGCACGACGACGAGCGCGACGAGGAGCAGGACACCGTCGATACCGCCGAACGCGGCACCGAGGTCCGCGACGAAGCCCGCGGGCCCGGTCACCCACGTGTCGAGGTCCGCGTCGACGAGCGTGTCGGCGGCCAGGGTGCGCAGCTCCGTGACGACGACGTTGCCCGTCCGCTCCCCCGTGTCCCCGACGTTCTCCTCGGCCTCGTCCCCGTTGATCGAGACGGGCAGGAGGAGGGCCTGGCCGTCCTCGGCGGGGACGACCGGGATCGGCCCCTCGAGGACGTCACCGAGCGTCCGGCCGTCCCCGAGCTCGAGCTCGGGCACCTGCTGGGCGAGCTCCTCCGCCGCCGCGAGCTGCTCGGGGGTGAGGTCGCCGCCGTCGGAGGGCGTCGCGACGAGCAGCGCCGGCAGCGGCTGGTCCCCCGCGAACTCCTCGGCGAGCTCGTCGGCGCGGGTGGACTCGGCGCTCGAGGGGAGGAAGGCCGCCTGGTCGTTGGTCTGCACCTCCGAGAGCGAGCCCTGCGCCATGCCGCCGAGCCCACCGACGGCGAGCCAGGCGAGGAGGACGAGAACGGTGAGGAGCGCGCGCAGCACCGCGCCACGACGACCGTCGGACCTACGGTGACTGGGGGCCTGCCGCCCACCCTTAACACTAAGCACGCTTAGCAATATGATCGAGCAGCCCCAGGCGCGCAACCCGAGACGGAAGGACGCCGTGACCGACCGAGAGCCGGACCGCTCACCCGGAGTGCAGGAGGAGCCGACGCGCAGCGACGGGGCCGCGTTCCCGCCGCCGGAGACGTGGCCCACGGGCCGGCTGCTGTCCGCGGCCGCCCGTCGCGTCGAGCGCGCGTGGGACGCCTACCTCGGCCAGTGGGGCCTGAGCCACGCGTCGGTGCCGGTGCTCGTGGTCCTCGCGCGCGGCTCGCTGTCCCAGCGCGAGATCGCCGCTCAGATGCACGTCACCGAGCAGACCATCGGCCGGGTCCTGCGCGGCCTGCAGGCCAGTGGCCACATCACCCGCGCACCGCACCCGGAGGACCGCCGACGGCACGTCGTCACCCTGACGCCGTCGGGGCGCGACGCGCTCTCGGCGCTGGACCGGACGCAGTCGGTGGAAGCGCTCATCGGCAGCTCGCTGACCGCCTCGGAGACCACCCAGCTGCGCGTCCTGCTCCTCCGGATGCTCACCGACCTGCCCTCGGGGGAGGACCCGGACGGGGCATGAGCACGGAGCGCCTACGATCGGCGTGATGCACACCACGCCGAACCCGCCGATCTACTCCCTGGGACCCGGCGGCGAGCCGCTCTACCGCGGCCGCCCCGTCTCCGGGCTGCTCGACCGGCACCTCGAGTCCGTGTGGGGACTGCTGGTCGACGGCGAGGAGTCCCCCGCGCTGCCACCGGCGGAGCCCTTCCCCCTGCCCGTGCGCACCGGAGACACCCGGGTGGACGTCCAGAGCGCCATCGCCCAGCTCGCGCCGGTGTGGGGCTTCCGCCCCCTGCTCGACATCAGCCCCGCGCGCGCCCGCGAGGACCTCGCCCGCGCGTCCGTCCTCGCCCTGTCCTTCGTCGCCCAGTCGGCACGCGGGCCGGACCTGGCGATGGTCCCGCAGCGGGAGGTCGAGCAGGGCCGTTCGGTGGCCGAGCGCTTCCTCATCCGGTGGAGCGGGCACGCCCAGGCCGACCACGCCCGGGCGCTGGACGCGCTGTGGACGATCGTCGCGGAGGACGGCCCCGACTCCCCCTCGACCCGGATCGCTGCGACAGCCGCGGGCACGGGCGCGGACGTCGGCGCCTGCCTCGCGGGCGCGGTCGCGGGAGTCAGTGGTCCTCTGGAGGCCGGTGCCGCCG
This sequence comes from Georgenia satyanarayanai, assembly GCF_900116375.1. GTDB lineage: Bacteria > Actinomycetota > Actinomycetes > Actinomycetales > Actinomycetaceae > Oceanitalea > Oceanitalea nanhaiensis. The sequence goes on from NZ_UETB01000002.1 coordinate 135,619, forward strand.
CGCGCGCTCGCCGGGTGGCGGTCCGCGTCCACGATGGCGTGGCACCGACGACGGCGGTCGCGGACGCCCTGCGCGAGCAGGCGTTGGTGCCCGGTCTGGGCGCGCGGCACGAGGACCCACGGGCGGCCATGCTGCGGGAGGTGTGCCGCCAGCTCGACGTGCGTCTCTTCACCGCCGGGCTCGCCATCGAGGCGGCCGGGCGCGAGCTCATCGCCGAGACCACCGGACGTCCCGCCACGGCCGACGTCAACTTCTGGGGCGCCCTCCTGCTCGACCACGTCGGCTTCGAGGCCCGGCTCTTCAACGCCCTCATCATCTGTGGCCGCACCGCCGGCTGGTCCGCCCACATCCTCGAGGCCCAGCGCTCCCTCCACCCCGCCCCCTGACCCCCGGAGAATCCGCGCACGTGGTGAGTCGAGCGCTGCAGCAAGCGCTTGCCTGGCGTCCTCGAAGTCACCAACTGCGAAGGTGGACGACGACGATGGACGACGGGGGCGGTGACGGGCCGCGCGATGGGAGGATCTGGCCATGACGATCCAGATCCCCGCCGAGCTCCTGCCCGCGGACGGCCGCTTCGGCTGCGGCCCGAGCAAGGTCCGCCCCTCGCACGTCGCGGCGCTCGCCGCCGTCGGTGAGACGCTCCTCGGCACCTCCCACCGGCAGGCGCCGGTGCGCTCGCTCGTGGGCCGGGTCCGCGAGGGTGTGGCCGACCTGCTCGGGGCGCCAGACGGCTACGAGGTGATCCTTGGCAACGGTGGGTCGACCGCCTTCTGGGACGCCGCGAGCCTCGGCCTGGTCCGTGAGCGCGCCGCCCACGCCGCCTTCGGAGAGTTCGGGCAGAAGTTCGCGGCGGTCACCCGCCGTGCCCCCTTCCTCGCCGACCCGCACGTCGAGACCGCCGAGCCCGGCGCGCTCGCCACCCTCGGCCCGGTCGACGGCGTGGACCTGTACGCGTGGCCGCAGAACGAGACCTCCACCGGCGTCCTCGCCCCGGTGGAGCGGGTGCCCGACTACGGCGCCCTCGTCTGCGTCGATGCCACCTCCGCAGCGGGCGGGGTGCCCGTCGACCTGGACCAGACCGACGTGTACTACTTCGCCCCCCAGAAGAGCTTCGGCTCCGACGGCGGGCTCTGGTTCGCCGTCATGTCGCCCGCGGCGCTGGCCCGGGTGGAGGAGGTCGCGGCGAGCGGCCGCTGGGTGCCGGAGTTCCTGTCCCTGCCCGCCGCGGTGGAGAACTCCCGCAAGGACCAGACGCTCAACACCCCGGCGATCGCCACGCTCGTCCTCATGGCCGAGCAGCTGGACTGGATGCGCGACCAGGGCGGGCTGCAGTGGGCAGCCGGACGCAGCGCACGCTCGGCCGAGATCGTCTACGGCTGGGCGGCCGAGCGGGACTGGGCCACCCCCTTCGTCACGGTGCCCGAGCACCGCTCCCCCGTCGTCGGCACGATCGACCTCGCCGAGCAGATCGACGCCGCGAAGGTCGCCTCGGTGCTGCGGGAGAACGGCGTCGTCGACGTCGAGCCGTACCGCAAGCTCGGTCGCAACCAGCTGCGCGTGGGCATGTTCCCCGCCGTCGACCCCGACGACGTGCGCGCCCTGACCGCGTGCGTCGACCACGTCGTCGCCGCCCTCTGACCCTCCCTCGCCCGCTCCTTCGGCCACCTGGGCTCCGCCATCCCTTCGTCAGATGAATTGCGCAACATGGGTGTAACGAAAGTCGGCTAAGGTAAGGCTCACCTCACCGCGCGACATCGAAGGAGCCCTCCATGAGCGCGCCGTCCCTCGTCACCGACTCCCTCTCCGCGCAGCTGCGGGAGCGCACGCGCGCCGCCCACGAGCGCGCCGAGTCGGTCCCCTTCATCACCGACCTCATGCACGGGCGCCTCGACCGGGGCGCCTACGCCGACCTCGCTGCCCAGCAGTACGGCATCTACGTCGCTCTCGAGGCGGCCGGTGCCGAGCTCGTCGGCGCACCGCGCGGCTCCAACCTCGTCTTCGCCGACCTCACCCGTACCCCCTCCATCGAGGCCGACCTCGCCTACCTGTACGGCGGGCACTGGCGCGAGCGCATCGACGTGCTCCCCGCGGCGCGCGCGTACGCCGAGCGCATCGCGCAGGTCGCCGGAGACCTGCCGCGCTACGCCGCACACGCCTACACCCGCTACCTCGGTGACCTGTCGGGCGGCCAGGCCATCAAGCGGCTCGTCCAGCGCCACTACGGGCTGGGTGAGGAGGGCGTGGCGTTCTACACCTTCACCGGGATCGCCAAGCCCAAGGTCTTCAAGGACGAGTACCGCGAGCAGCTCGACGCCCTCGCGCTCAGCCCGCTGGAGATCGAGACGGCCGTGGACGAGTCGAACGTCGCCTTCGAGCTGAGCACGGCCCTCTTCGCCGCCCTCGGCGGCCGGCACTCCGCCTAGCCTCCGACCCCACGGCAGAGCCCCGCGTGGATGACCACGCGGGGCTCGGTCGTGCTCGGCTCCGAGCGACGGGGCCGCACCCGGGTGCGGCCCCGTCGGGTCAGGCGCGCTGCCTGCGGGTGGCGAGCACGAGGCCGGTGAGCACGACGGCGGCGGCCAGGGCCGTCAGGGCCGCCGCTTCCGCGCCGGTCCGGGCGAGGTTGTCGCCACGGGGACCACCGGCGGTGGTGCCGGGGCCTGCGCCGTCGTCGTCGGTGTCCGTGCCGGCACCGGCGGCCACGACCGTGAAGGTCGTGTCGGCCACCGACTCGCCGTCGGTCACGAGGTCGACGCGGTGCGTACCGAGGGCGAGGTCCGCGGGGGCCGTCCAGGTGAGCTCGACCGTGCCGTCCTCCCCGACGACGCCCTCGGCGACGTCGAGCTCGCGGAGGTCGAGCTCGCCCTCCGAGACCGGGACGCTGAAGGTCAGCGGGTCGAGCGCGTCGCCGGCCTCGTAGAAGTCGGCGAAGGCCGGGACACCCTCGGCCGTCAGCCGCGCGGGCACGTCCGTGCCGACGAGCCGACCACCGCTCACCGCGACGCCGTCGAGATCCAGCTGGGCGAGGCGCACCCGCGGGTAGTCGACCACGCCGTCACCCTCGAGCGCGCGGCTGGTGACGTCCGCGACGAGGTAGCCCTCGCCGCCCTCGATGACGACCGACGGGTCGGTGATCGTCATCTGGAGCTGGGACGTGCCGCCGATCTCGTGCCCGGCGAAGGTCACCTGGCCGCCGAAGTGGGCGGTGCCGTCGGTCGCGTCCCCGTTGCCCCGGCCGTCACCGAAGGCGTAGCCGCTCCCGGTCTCGGCGGCCGGTGCCGTGACGGTCACCGAGCCGTGGGCGATGGGGCCGGTGATGTAGGACCGGAAGGACTCCTTGACCCCCCACTCGAGGCTGCCGGGGGCTCCGGCGGCGTCGACGACGGCGCCCACGCGGGTGCCGGGCTCGAGGCCGCTGCCCGAGATCCGGGCGGTCGCGCCCTGGACCACCGGGTCCGGCTCGACGACGACACCCCCTTGTGCGGGCTCCTCCGGTTCGCCCGGCTGGTCGGGACCGGGCTGCTCCCCCGGCTCGGGGGCCAGGACGGTGAGCTGCTCCGCGGCGAGGACGGCACCCGCCGAGTCACGCAGCACGACGGCATAGCCACCCACCGGGAAGTCGTTCGGGACGTACCACCCGGCCTCGAGGACGCCGTCCTCACCGACCTCGACGACCCCGATCTCGGTCGGCTCGGCCGTGCTGAGCGAGAGTGCCGCCCGCACGGCACCGCCGACCTCGACGGCGGCGCTCACGGGGTCGAGCACCTCGCCGGCCGGGTAGAAGCCCCCGAACGCGGGGACCCCCGCGGCTGTCAGCGTCGCTGCGGCCCCGTCCGCGGCGACCGTGCTGCCCTCGACGGAGAAGGCGTCCGGGTCGAGGGTCGCGAGGACGACGTCGGCGTGCTCGACGAGCTCACCCGTGCTCGACGTACCGGCGAACTCGCGCGAGGTCGCGTCGGCGAGCAGGACCGCCGAGTCCGGGGTGACCTGGACGCGAAGGTTCTCGAGCAGGACGTCGAGGGCGGGAACGCCGTCGATCTCGTGGCCCTGGAACCCGACGCTGCCGTCGAAGCTCACGAGCGCGGTCCCGGCCGCCGCGTCCTGCGCGGCGAGGGCGGCGGGGAAGCGGAACGTCTCGTCGTCGTTCTCGGTGACGCCGCCGCCCGTGGTGACCTCCCCGTCGGCGACGGGGCTGGAGACGTAGGAACGGAAGGACTCCTTGACGCCCCAGTCGAGGTGGCCGGCGGCCGGCACGGTGCTCGGCGCGAGCTGGACCGTCACGTCGCCCGCGGGCAGGTTGGCGCCGGCGATGCCGAGGTTCTCACCGAGGCGGACGGGGTCGGGGGTGGCGCTGACGGACGGCGCGTCCGGCTGCGGCTGCGGCTCGACCGCACCGGCGACGAAGGTGACCGGGACGAAGACGTCCTGGCTGCGGTCGGCGCGGTGGTCGACGGGCGTGGCATCCGCCAGCTGGGCGGAGCTGAAGGTGGCCAGGTAGCACCGGACCTCGCTGCAGTCGTCGCCGGTACCGGTGACCCAGCCGTGGACGGTGACCTCGTGGCTGAAGCTGCCGAGCGCGTCCGTGCTGACCGTCTCGTGCTGCAGCCAGCCCTCGGGCCACCCGAACTCCGCGTTCTTCGTCTCGTCGGGGGTGAACGCGACGGAGATCATGCGGTTCGGTGCGTAGCCCGTGCCCTCGACCGTGACGACCGTCCCCACGGTGATGTCCTCGGTGGGCGTCACCTCGAGGGTCGGAGTCCGCTCCGCGACGACGTCGAGGGGCACGGAGAGCTCCTGCGCGGGGTTCTTGGCACCGCCGGCGGCGTAGGTGTAGACGCCGAAGGCGCCCGAGTCGGGCCAGCCGGCGTCCGGCTCGGTGACCGTGAGCTCGGCGGTGAAGGAGCCGTCCTCGGCGATGTCGACCCACTGGCGGCGGATCGCGCCCTGGTAGTTCGCCGGCACCTGGTCGAGCACGTCCTCGGCCAGCGCCCAGCGCTGGTCACCGACGACGCGCGCGGAGGTCGGCGCGTCCAGCGACGGCTGCCACTGCTCGGCGAACTTCCCGAGGACCACGTACGTGCCCTGCGGCAGGTCCGCCGGGATGGGGACGCCGCGCCCACCGACGTTCCCGGCGGGGTCGAACCCGGTCCCCTTGACGACGACGGTGTCTCCCTCGACCAGCTGGGAGTCGGCGACGGGCGTGCCGGCGGCCGTGAGGACCTCGAGCTGCGGCTCGGGGATGAAGTTGAGCGGGACGCTGAGCTCCTGGTCGGCGTTCTTCACACCGCCGGCGCCGTAGGTGTACACACCGAAGGTGCCGTCCTCGGGCCAGGCCTTGCCCAGGCCGCCCAGGGTCAGCTCGGCAGTGAACGAGCCGTCCTCGGCGATGTCGACCCACTGGCTGCGGATCGCTCCCTGGTAGTTCGCAGGCACCTGGTCGAGCACGCCCTCGGCGAGCGCCCACTTCTGGGCTCCGACCACGCGGTTGGTGCTCGGCGCGTCCTGCGAGGGGCGCCACTCGTCGGCGAAGCTGCCGAAGACGACGTAGGCGCCCTGCGGCAGGGTGCTCGGGATCGGCACACCGCGCCCGCCGACGTTGCCGGCCGGGTCGAAGCCCGTGCCCTTGACGACGACGGCGTCCCCGTAGGTCAGCTCGGTCTCGCCGACGGGGGTGACGCCGTCGCCGGCGAACACCTCGATCGCCGGCTCCCACTCCACCGGCTGCTCCGGCTCGGTGGGCTCCTCGACGACGGTGAGCGGCACCGCGAGCTCCTGGTCGGGGTTGACCGCGCCACCGGCCGGGTAGGTGTAGACACCGAAGGTGCCGTCCTCCGGCCAGTCCACGGCCTCGCCCTGCCGGGTGGTGGACTCCTTGATCGTCAGCGTGGCCGTGAACGAGCCGTCCGTGCCCATGACGACCCGCTGGGACGTGAGAGCACCCTGGATGCCGTCCGAGAGACCGTCGAACACCTCATCGGTCAGTGCCCAGCGCTGGTCACCGATGACGCGAGCCGAGCTCGCGACGCCCTGCGAGGGCTGCCACTGGTCCGCGAAGCTGCCGAAGACCACGTACACGCCCTGCGGGGCGTCCTGCGGGAGCGGGGGGTGGGCCCCCGGGACGTTGGCCGCCGGGTCGAAGCCCCTGCCTCGGACGACGACCGTGTCCCCGTACGTCAGCTCCGCGTCACCGACCGGGGTGACGCCGTCGGCGGCGAGGACCTCGACCGCCGGCTCCCACTCGACCGGCTCCTCGGGCTCCCCCGGTGCCGCGGCGACGGTGAGGGTGGCGGTGTCGGTGACGGCGTCCGGCTCGGTGCCGTTGCTGAAGACGGCGCGCACCTGGGTGCCGTCCTGCTCCGCGGTGACGGCGGGAAGAGTGAGGTCGGTGGTGGTCGCGTCCGCGACGTCCTGCCACTCGGCGTCCGCGCCGGCGCGGGTCTGCCACTGGACGGTGGGCTCCGGCGCGCCGGTCGCGGCCGCGCTGAAGACGGCGTCCTCGCCGGCCTCCACCGAGACGTCCTGCGGCTGCACCGTCACCCGCGGGGCCACGGTGGCGGGCTCGAGCTCCACGCTGAAGCTCAGCGGGTCCAGAGCGGTGCCCGCGGGGTAGAAGTTGCCGAACGCGGGCGCGCCCGCCTCCGTCATCGTCACGGCGGCACCGGACACCGACGCCGTGGTGCCCGAGACGGTGAGCGGGGCGGCACTGAGGTCGATGGCGCCGAGCTCGACGTCCGCGTACTCGACGAGCTCGCCGCGCGTGCTCGTGTCGATGAACTCCCGAGACGTGACGTCGGCGAGGAGCGCGCCCTCGTCGCCGTCGATGACGACCTGCACGTCGGAGAGGTGGATCTCCAGGACCGGCCCCTCGCCCATGTCGTGGCCGGCGAAGGACACCCCACCGGCGAGGTCGACCTGTGCCGACGTCCCCTCGACGGTGCCGCTCTCCGCGACGAGGGCGAGACGACCGTCGGTGAGCTGCTCGGCCGGCGCGACGGGCGTCACCGCGCCGTGGGCGATGGGGGAGGTGAGGTATCGACGGAAGGACTCCTTCACGCCCCACTGGGCGCTGCCGGACTCGACGGTCGCGGCGGGCTCGGCGGCGAGCGCCGTCGTGCCGGTGCCGACGACGACGGCGCCGGCGGCGAGCGCCGTCGTCGTGGCGACGGCGAGGGTGCGGCGCGCGCGGGCGCGCCAGGTCGTGGTGCTCATCGGGGTCCTGTCTAGGCGGAGTGACGACGGCGGAGGCGGAGTGCCGCGACACCCGCGGCGAGGAGGAGCGCGGCGGCGCCGGCGATCACGCCGACCGTGACGCCGGTGGTGGCGAGCGAGCCGTCGGAGTCCGCCTCGGTGGCGGCGGCGCCACCCGAGCCCGAGCCCGAGGCGTTCCCGGTGGTTGCGGCGTCGGCGCCCGTGGCGGGGCCGCCCGTGGCGAAGGTCACCGGGACACGGACGTCGGCCGAGCGGTCACCACCACGGGTGTGGTCGGCCCGTGTGCCGATGACGCACCCGTTGGGGGCGACGGCCGGGTCGAGGCAGTCGGTGAAGGAGTCCGCGGCGGACACGGAGAGGGTCACGGAGAAGGAACCGCGACCCCCGGACCCGGTGAACGGCTGGGCAAGCCCCTCGCCGTACGCGGGCGGGTTGGAGGAGATCCACGCCGAGGCGCCGCCGGCGCCCTCCATGTCCACGCCTCCGAGGCACGGCCCGGGCTGCTGACCGGCGCCGTTGTCGACGCAGAGCGCGACGTAGATGCCCTTGGAGGTGTCGAAGCCGGAGCCGCTCACGCTCACCTGCTGGCCGCTGGGGTCCAGACCGCTCGAGGGCTGGACGGTCACCTGCTGACCGTCGGGGCCGCTGGCGGTGCCGGCGGCGGCCGGCGCGGCGACGAACAGGGCGCCCACGAGGGCGCTCCCGGCCGTCGTGACGGCGAGCAGACGGCCGCGGGCGCGGCCGCCGATCTGGCCCTGGCCAGCACGTTCAGGTGTCCGTGACATCTCTCTCCTCGTGGCACACTTAGGTTAGGCAACCCTAACGAGCGATTACGCTACGGGTGCGTCACGTAAATTGTCCACCACCGCTTCACCGCATCCGTGCCACAAGCCCTTCACGAGGAACCACATGACTCGCCTTCCCGCGCGCCTCGCGCTCGCCGTTGCCGCCACCGCACTGGCCTTGACGGCCTGCGGGGCGCAGCCGACCGGGGAGACGCCCGTGGCGGAGGTCACAGCTCCGGCGGTGAGCGAAGCGCCCGCCGGCGAGCCCGTGGTGGCCTGTGGGGACCCGGTCGAGGGTTTCGCCGTCACCCACGACCACGACGGCGAGCCGCTGCCCGAGCGCACCGGCAGCGGTGACGCAGACCTGCTCACCGCGCCGACCAGCGCCGTCGTGGCCGACGACACCATCGACCCGGTGACCACTGGCGTCCCGCCGCAGCTGCCGGTCACGGTCGAGTCCTGCGACGGGGCCGTCGTCGAGGTCACCGACACCAGTCGGGTCCTCGCCCTCGACCTCTACGGCACGCTCGCCGAGATCGTCTTCTCCCTCGGGCTGGGGGACAGCGTCGTCGGGCGCGACACCTCGACCGGCTTCCCCGAGGCCGCGGACCTGCCCGTGGTCACGCCGGGGGCGCACGACCTCAACGCCGAGGCCATCCTCGCGCTCGACCCGAGCGTCGTCCTCACCGACAGGACCATCGGCCCCACCGACGTCCAGCTCCAGCTGCGTGACGCCGGCATCCCGGTGATCTTCTTCGACGACACCCGCTCGATGGACACGATCCCCACCCACATCCGCGCCGTCGCCGGCGCCCTCGGCGTCCCGGACGCCGGTGAGGAGCTCGTCGAGCGCACCCAGCAGGAGATCACCGCCGCGCTCGACGACGCCCCGACGGGCGCCCGGTCCCCCGCCGTCGCCTTCCTCTACCTGCGCGGCGGCATGGTCCAGCTCCTCGGCGGGCCGGGCTCCGGCGCCGACTCCCTCATCCGCGCGATCGGTGCCCGCGACGTCGGCACCGAGGCGGGCCTGGAGCGGCCCTTCACCCAGATCAGCGCCGAGACGATGATCGGTGTCCAGCCCGACGTCCTCCTCCTCATGAGCGCCGGCCTCGAGTCCGTGGGCGGCGCCGAGGGCCTCACGCTCGTCCCCGGCCTGGCGCAGACCGAGGCCGTGGCCGACGGCCGGGTCGTCGACATGGACGACACCGTCCTCCTCAGCTTCGGACCGCGCACCGGCCGGGTCGTCACCGCCCTGGCCGAGGCGGTCTACGAGTGAGCGCGGCCGTCGCCGCCCCCGCGGCCCCCACCGCGCCCGTCGGCCGCGGCCGCGGCTGGTGGCTCCTCACCGGGACCGCGCTCGCGCTCGTCGCCGTGTGCGTCGTCGCCGCGGGTGCGGGGCAGCTCGCCATCCCCCCGGGCGAGGTCGCCGGCTCGGTCCTCCACCGCCTCGACGGCGCCCTCGAGTGGCTCCTCGGCGGCATCGGCCTCCACGTCGACCTCCCGCTCGACTCCGTCACCGGCCCGCGCCACCCGCAGGGCGACGCCGCGCTGTGGCAGGTGCGCTTCCCCCGCATCGCGCTCGCCGTGGCCGTCGGGGCGGCGCTCGCGGTGGCCGGTGCCCTCATGCAGGGCGTGTTCGGCAACCCGCTGGCCGAGCCCGCCATCATCGGTGTCTCCCCCGGCGCGGCCGTCGGTGCGAGCCTCGCGATCGTCACCGGGCTGGACGTCCTCGGGACGTGGACGGTGCCGCTCGCGGCCTTCCTGGCCGCGCTCGTCACCACGCTCCTCGTCTACGGCCTGTCCCGCTCGGGCGGGCGCACCGAGGCCCTCACCCTCATCCTCACCGGTGTTGCCGTCACGGCGATCGCCTCGGCGGTCGTCGCGTTCAACACCTTCATCGCCAGCCCCACCGCCCGCGAGCAGATCGTCTTCTGGCAGCTCGGCAGCCTGGGCGGTGCCCGGTGGCAGGCGGTCGCCGTCGTCACGCCCTTCGTCGTCGTCGGGATCGTCGTCGCGCTCCTCCTCGCACGCCGGCTCGACCTCCTCGCGCTCGGGGACCGCTCGGCCCGGCACCTCGGCGTCAACGTGGAGCGGCTGCGGGTCGTGGCGATCGTCGTCATCGCGCTCCTCGTCGGCGCGGGCGTCGCCTTCGCCGGCGTCATCGCCTTCGTCGGGCTCGTCGTCCCGCACCTCGTACGGCTCGTCGCCGGGCCGGGCCACCGTCTGCTGCTGCCGGCCAGCGCGATCGGCGGCGCGCTGCTCCTCACGGTGGCGGACCTCGTCGCGCGCACCGCCATCCCCTTCGCCGACCTGCCGCTCGGCATGCTCACCTCGGTCGTCGGCGGACCGTTCTTCCTGTGGCTCATGCGCCGCATGCGCAGCACCCAGGGAGGGTGGGCATGAGGCTCCTCCCGCGCCGTCCGCGCCTGCCCCAGCCGCTCGAGCGGGGCGAGGTCGCCCTCGCCGTCGACGGCGCCCGCGTCGCCCTCGGCGGCGCCACCATCCTCGACGACGTGAGCCTGAGCGTCCGCGCCGGCGAGGTCGTGGCCCTCGTCGGCCCCAACGGGGCCGGCAAGTCCACGCTGCTGGGGGTCCTCAGCGGCGACGTCGCGGCCGGCGGCACCGTCACGCTCGCGGGCCGCCCCCTCGACCGGTGGACGACGACGGAGGCCGCCATGCGCCGCGCCGTCCTCGTCCAGCGCGGCACACTCTCCTTCCCCTTCACCTGCCGGCAGGTGGTGGAGATGGGCCGCGCCCCGTGGTCGCGCACCCCCCGCGAGGACGACGACGCCGCCACCGTCGCCCACGCGATGGGGCTGACCGAGACGACGGCGCTGGCCCACCGCACCTTCAGCTCCCTGTCCGGCGGTGAGCAGGCCCGGGTCTCCCTGGCCCGCGTCCTCGCCCAGTCCGCCGGCGTCGTCCTCCTCGACGAGCCGACCGCCGCCCTCGACCTCCACCACCAGGAGCTCGTCCTTCGCCTGGCGAGGGACCGTGCGGCGGCGGGTGACGCCGTCGTCGTCGTCCTCCACGACCTCAACCTGGCCGCGGGGTACGCGGACCGCGTGGCCGTGCTCGACCGCGGCCGGGTGGCCGCGGTCGGCGCTCCGGGTGAGGTGCTGCAGCCGGAGCTGCTGTCCAGCGTCTACCAGCACGCCGTCGAGGTCCTGCCCCACCCCCGCACGGCCGCGCCGATCATCCTCGCCCGGCGCTAGGCCCGCTGCGCGGCGACGAGCTCGCGCCCGGTCGCGTCGGCGAGCCGGTCGAGCTCGGCGAGGACCTCGCGGGCCATGGCGGCGTCCGCGGCGCGGCACGTGGCAGCCACCTCGGCGAGCTTGTCGGCGCCGAGCATCGACGCCGTGCCACCCAGGCTGAGGGAGGCGTCGCGCAGCTCGGGGGCCTCACCGGCTGTGACGGCCTCGTGGAGACGGGCGACGCGGGTGGGGAGCATGTCGACGAAGCGCTCGACCATCCCGACGGCGGCCTCGTGGCCGACCTCGTCCTCCAGGCGGGTGAGGCGCTCACGGTCGACGACGGGGCCGAGGACGGCGTCCTCGTCGGTGCGGCGCTCGCGCCCGGCGCGCACCACCTGGAGGGCGGCGTAGGCGAAGAGTGCGGCGGCGATGACGGCCGTGCCGATCGCCTTGGTGTGGGCGGACAGCGCGGTGGCGAGGTAGCCGGCGGCGGGCACCCAGTAGCGGACCTCGCCGCGCAGCTGCGTCTCGGTGACCTCCCACGGGTCGACGACGTCGTTCGCGTCGCCCTGGGTGGTGAAGGTCGGGCCCGCCGGGGTCTCGGCGCGCGCGACGATGCGGTGGGTGACGAGGGTGGGGTCGTCGGGGTAGGGCATGACGGTGACGACGTCCCCCACCTCGAGCGACTCGACGTCGGCGACCGGGGAGATGACGACCTGGCTGCCGGTCGGGATGGTCGGCTCCATGGAGCCGCTGAGGACGGTGAGCGGTGCCCACCCCAGCAGCCGGGGGACCAGGATGAGCGCCCCGAGCAGGGCGAGGAGCGCGACGAGCAGCACGCCGGGCAGCACCCGGGTGACGAGCGTGAGCACGACGCCGGGACGGCGGGGGGCTGGCTCGACACGGTGCCGGGCGGGAGTGGCGGTGGCGGTGCTCATCGAGGTCTCCTGGTCGCTGGTGGGGCGGGGCGGTGCGGGTGGTGGAGCCGGGTCACTCGCCGGTGACGCGCGCCTGGGTGAGGGTGATGTCCAGGCCACCGAGCGTGACGCTCTGGCCCTGGCCAATGAGTCCGGCGGTGCTCTCGTCGAAGGAGACGGTGACGGCGACGTCGAGGTCCTGCTTCTCGTCCTCAGCGACGACGGTGGTCGAGCTGCCCTCGACGGGCTGGCCGTTGAGGCTCATGGTGGCGTTCGCGTCGAGCTGGGCGAGCAGCTCGGCATCGCCGGTGAGGCCCGTGAGGTTGTGGGCGACGGTGCCGCGCAGAAGGTCGCCGCGGGCGTCGACGGTCATCGTCTCGCGGTAGGTCAGGGCATCGCCCGGGACGACGAGGTAGCTGCCGTCCGCGACGGCGGCCGTGACGTCGGCGCCGACGACGTTGGTCCAGCGGCCCTCACCGGCGGCGAGGTCGAGGACACCGGAGGTGATCGCGGTGTCGGTCGCGGCGGCCTCGGAGTCGGACCACTCGGCGAAGGTCGCGCCGCCCGCGCCGAGCAGGACGACACCGGCGGCGGTGGCCGCGACGGCCTTCCACGTGGTGGAGGCGAGGCGGGAGGTGGTGGTGCTGCGGGCCATGGTGGCGTCCTTCCGGTCTGGGGGCCGGGTTGTCCGGCGCTGCAGCCACTGTCTGCCGGTGACCTCAACGGGTCCTTGCGCTCACCTCCTGGTCACCTCAGGACTCCCTCAAGATCTCCCACCGGGGCCAGACACCGTGCGTCCACCGTCCCGACACGTGGATGTCGGTCCCGTCTGCTTCGATGTGCCCATGGTCACAGTCCGACAGTCCCGCCTCGCCCGCGCGTGCGCCCTCGGTGCCGCAGCCGCCCTCGCGGTGTCGGCCCTCGCCGTGCCCGCGAGCGCCGCCACCGACGACTTCCGCGTCCAGCCCTACCTCCAGAACCCCACGCCGGGCTCGATGCTCGTCACCTGGTTCTCCTGGGAGGAGGAGCCCGGGGAGCTCCTGCTGCCCGGCCGCGAGGCGGTCACCTCCACGCCCCAGCTCCAGGAGCACCTCGACTGGACCGACAACAACCGGCAGCAGGCGGTCGACAACCCGGAGTGGGGTGAGTGGTTCCGTGAGGGCCGCAGCTACCGCCACCAGGTGCTCGTCGAGGACCTCGAGGCGGGAACGGAGTACGAGTACACGGTGCGGCAGGGGGACTCGGAGGTCCGCAGCACCCTGACCACGGCCCCCACCCGCGAGGACTGGGACCACATCCGCTTCACGGCGATGTCGGACTCGGAGACCGAGCCCGCGGGGCGGGTGACCCACCGGGAGTGGGTTCCCGGCGCCGTCGCCGAGGGCGGCGAGCGCCCCTCGGCCACCGACTCGCGGTGGGCGCAGACCTTCGGTGCCGAGGACCGCCAAGGGGAACGGATCCTGCGCTACGCGCTCACCGAGGACGAGGGCTTCGCCTACAACATGGGCATCGTCGCCGAGCGCGACCCCGACCTCATGCTCTTCGCCGGCGACCTCGTCCAGGGCGGCGGCTTCCAGCCCGCCTGGGACGAGTGGTTCCGCCACCTCAGCGGGGACGTCGGCCAGACCGCCCAGAGCCGGCCGGTCGTCACCGCGCTGGGCAACTGGGAGCCCTACGGCGCCTCCGACGGCGGGTACACCATCCCGGCCGTCATCGACGGCCGGGCGTCCTACCGGAGCTACTTCACGCCGCCCGCCAACGGCACCCCCGAGCACCAGAGCAACTACCACCGCCTCGACTACGGCCCGCTCACCGTGCTCACCCTCGACTCCACCAAGGGGCTGCCGGACGACCACCGGGACAACTACCCCGAGGAGGAGCGCCTGACCGGCCAGGAGTTCACCGGGCCCGGCACCGACACGCAGTCGAGCTACACCTCCACCGCCTACGAGGCCGGCGGCGGCACGGACCTGTCGCCCTACAACCCCGGCGAGGTGCAGTGGGACTGGGCGCAGGAACAGCTCGCGGACGCGCGCGAGCGTGGCCAGGTGGTCGTCATCCAGTTCCACCACGCCCCGTACTCCTCCGGTGAGCACGGACTGCCGATGAACCACGAGGAGTCCTCGGGGCAGGGCGGCACGCCCATGCGGGTCTACAGCGAGATGTTCGAGGAGTACGGGGTCGCCGCCGTGATCTCGGGCCACTCGGAGATGTTCGAGCGCTCCTGGGTGGACGTCGACGGTGACGGCCAGGGGATCCACTACTACGACGTCGGCGTCGCCGGGGACGGGCTGCGCGGTGAGCGGCACGAGAACGGCAACCTGCTGTCCGAGCCGCTGCTCGGCTACAACCCCTACCGGGTCTGGTCCGCCGACCAGTCCGAGCCGGAGGTCTGGGACGGTGAGCGGCTCGTCGACGGCGGCAAGCACTACGGGCACCTCGAGGTCAACCTCGAGCGCAGCGCGGAGCCGGGCGTCGCGGCGACGATGACCCTCACCCCCGTCTACTCCTTCCCGCTGCTCGACGAGGACCTGTCGGTGCTCGGGACGGAACGGCGCACCTACGACGACGAGGTCGTCCTCACCCTCGGGGAGGACGGGACTGTCGTGACCGACGAGCCCGAGCCCGAGCCCACACCGGACCCGACCGAGGAGCCGACGCCCACGCCCACGCCGACCCCCGAGCCCTCCGTGTCGCCCACCGCTCCGCCGGAGGGTGACGGCACGGGCGGCGCGGGCGACGAGGAGACCCCCCGGCCCAGCCCGTCCGCCGCTCCGGGCCCCGGTCGCCTGCCGAGCACGGGAGCGCCGGTGGGCGTCGCGGTGCTCGCGGCTCTCGCCCTCCTCGGTTCCGGCCTGGCCCTGCGGCGGTACCGGGCAAAGGCCTGACACGGGGTGCCGCCGCGTCGCGCGGCGGCATACCCTGGGTCGGTCCTTTTCCTCACGTACGGGAGCAGAACGTGACCCAGCTCGCCCTCGTCATCGCCGGATCCGAGGCCACCGGCGGTGCAGGTATCCAGGCCGACATCCGGACCTACCAGCAGCTCGGCGTCTACGGGGTCGGGACGATCACCTGCATCGTCTCCTTCGACCCGAAGAACGACTGGGCTCACCGCTTCGTGCCCGTCGACCCCGCGGTGATCGCCGACCAGATCGAGGCCGCCACCGCCACCCACGACCTCGACGTCGTCAAGATCGGGATGCTCGGCACCCCGGCGACGATCAAGGTCGTCTCCGAGGCGCTGCGCGCCCAGCCGTGGCGCCACGTCGTCCTGGACCCGGTGCTCATCTGCAAGGGCCAGGAGCCCGGCGCCGCCCTCGACACCGACACCGCGCTGCGTGAGCAGGTGCTCCCGCTGGCCACCGTCGTCACCCCGAACATGTTCGAGGCGCGCACGCTGTCCGGCATGGACGAGATCGCCGCGGTCGACGACCTCGTCGAGGCCGCACGCCGGATCCACGCCCTCGGGCCGCGGTACGTGCTCGCCAAGGGCGGCGTCGAGCTGCCCGGGGACGACGCCGTCGACGTCCTCTTCGACGGCGAGGAGGTGACGATCCTGTCGGAGCCGAAGGTCGGCCAGGAGCGTGTCTCCGGCGCCGGCTGCACCCTCGCCGCCGCGACCGCCGCGGAGCTGGCGAAGGGCGCGAGCGTCCCTGACGCCGTCCGCACCGCCAAGGCCCTGGTCACGGCGGGCATCCACGCCCGCGTCAGCGCCAAGACCCCGTTCGACAGTGTCTGGCAGGGCGCCTACCAGTCCTGACCTCACCCGCCCCCCAACGTCGCGAGTGGTGACGTCGACGACGGCGCACGCGCGTTCGATGTCGGAAGGCCCACCAGTTGCGGAGTGTGGGGGGCGCGGTCAGGCGAGGCCGGTGGCGTTCTGGGCGTCCTGGGCACCGAGCCGGGCCTTGGCCTCCTCGCGGGAGCGGGCACGCTCGGAGGGGCCGACCATCCGCAGGTGCGGACGGTGGCGCAGCCGGTAGTGCACCTCCACGTCCCAGTGCCGCTTGGCCCACACCGCTGCGGCCATCGACACGGCGATCGCCGAGATCGCCCCGACGCCGATCGCCCACCGGGCGCTGAAGGTCTCGGCGACCCAGCCGACGATGGGCGCGCCGATCGGGGTCGTGCCGAGGAAGACCATCATGTACAGGCTCATGACCCGCCCCCGCATGGCCGGGTCGGTCGACATCTGCACGGTGGCGTTGGCCGCCGTCATCATCGTGAGGGAGGCGAAGCCCACCGGGATGGTCATGAGCGCGTACAGCTCGTAGGTCGGCATGATGGCCATGAGCCCGGAAGCGACACCGAAGGCGAACGCGGCGCCGAGCACGAGACGCACGCGGGGCCGCTTGCGGCGCGCCGCGAGCAGCGCCCCGCCCAGCGAGCCGATCGCCAGGATGGAGCCGAGCACGCCGTACTCGCCGGCACCCTTGCCGAAGACCTCCCGGGCCATGACGGCGCTGGTGAGCTGGAAGTTGAGTCCCAGCGCTCCCACGACCCCGACGACGACCATGATCGTCACGATGTCGCTGCGTCCCCGCACGTAGCGCAGCCCCTCGCGGATCTGTCCCCTGCCGCGTGAGGTGTGCGGCATCTCGTTGAGCTCGTCGCGCCGCATGAGCGTGAGCGACAAGATCGTCGCGGCGAAGCTCAGCGCGTTGATGATGAAGATCCACCCCGGGCCGACGACGGCGATGAGCAGGCCCGAGATGCCCGGGCCGATGAGGCGGGCGGCGTTGAAGGACGCGGAGTTGAGGCCCACCGCGTTGGGCAGGCTGGCCGGCGGCACCATCTCGGCGACGAAGGTCTGGCGCACCGGGTTGTCCAGGGCCGTGACGATGCCGAGGAGCAGCGCGAAGACGTAGACGTGCCACAGCTCCGCGTGGCCGCTGAGCACGAGCACACCGAGGCCGGCGGCGAGCACACCGAGCGCCGTCTGGGTGCCGATGAGGAGCTGTCGCCGCGGGAGCCGGTCGGCGAGCAGGCCGCCGAAGGGGCTGAGCAGGAGCATCGGCAGGAACTGCAGGCCGGTGACGATGCCGACGGCCAGGCCGGAGTCGTTCGACAGCACGGTGAGCACGAGCCAGTCCTGCGCCACGCGCTGCATCCAGGTGCCGACGTTCGCGACGAGGGCACCGGCGAACCACAGCCGGTAGTTGAAGAACTTGAGCGAGTCGAAGGTGGACCTCATACGTCGGCCACCTGCCGCAGGATCGCGACGGCCTCCTCCACGGTGGCGCGCTCCTCGGGCGTGAGGTGGCGCAGCATCTCCTCCATCCACTCCGTGCGGCGGCGGCGGGTCTCGTCGACGACGGCGACACCGTCCTCGGTGAGCTCGATGTGCACCTGCCGCCCGTCGGTGGGGTGGGCGCTGCGCGCGACGAGCCCGGCGCTCTCCAGCGCCGCGATGGTGCGCGTCATGGTGGGTGGCTGCACGCCGTCGCGCTCGGCGAGGGCACGCGGGGTCGAGGGTCCGTGGTGGGTCAGGCCGGCGAGCACGCAGTACTGGGCCTCGCTCAGCTCCCCCACGACGGCGGCGGAACGGATCTTGCGGGACAGTCGCAGGACCGTCACGCGCAGCTCCGTGGCGAGGTCGGGGTGCTGGCGGGTGCGGCTCGCCGTCGTCGTCGAGGGCGAGGTGTCTGGCATGTGTCCGATTCTAGATCGTTAGTTGTGCGAACGAAACAGAAGCGTCGGTGAGGTCGCCCACGCCGTCGTTCTCACCTGCCAAGACACCGGCGACGACGACGCCCGGCACGCGGACACGCGGCGCTCGGGGCGGCCCTGGTGCGAGCATGGGAGCGCCCGTCCACGACCCGGAGGTACCCGTGCGTTCCAGCGCCGACCGCATTCTCACCACCCACGCCGGCAGCCTGCCGCGCACGCCCGAGCTTCTCGAGGCCAACGCCGCCCGGCAGGCGGGCCAGGGCCCGGACGACTTCGCCGAGCTCCTCAGCGGCGAGGTGACCGGGCTGGTCGAGCGACAGCTGACCGCCGGCGTGGACGTCGTGGGCGACGGCGAGTACGGCAAGGCGATGAGCTCGCCGGTCGACTACGGCGCGTGGTGGTCCTACTCCTTCCAGCGCACCGGCGGCCTGGAGATCGTCGACGACGCCTCGTGGGCCACGGCCGACGTCCGGTCCGCGCCCGGTGACACCCGCCTCACCGGCTTCCTCCACCGCCGCGACCGGGCGCTGTTCGCCGAGGCGTACGCGGACCCGACGTCGGGGATCTTCACCGGAGACCCGAAGGCCAGCCCCTTCCCCTCCTGCACCGGACCGCTCAGCTACACCGGCCAGGACGCGATCGCCGCGGACATCGCCAACCTCACGGCAGCGCTGGAGCGCACGGGCGCCGAGGAAGGGTTCATCACCGCCCTGTCCCCCGGCAGCGCCTCCCGGATCACCAACCGCTACTACGCGAGCGAGGAGGAGTTCGTCTACGCGTGGGCCGACGTCCTGCGCGAGGAGTACCGCGCGATCATCGACGCCGGGCTCGTCCTCCAGATCGACGACCCCTCCATCGCGGAGAACTTCGACCAGATCACCCCGGAGCCCAGCGTCGAGGACTACGTCGCCTTCACCCGGCTACGCGTGGAGGCGCTCAACTACGCGCTGCGCGACCTGCCCGAGGACCGCATCCGCTTCCACCTGTGCTGGGGCAGCTGGCACGGCCCGCACACCACCGACATCGCCATGGCCGACATCGTCAGCACCATGCTCGACATCAACGCGGGCGCCTACTCCTTCGAGGCGGGCAACGTGCGCCACGAGCACGAGTGGACGGTGTGGCAGGACGTCGAGCTGCCCGAGGGCAAGCTCATCCTGCCGGGCGTCGTGTCCCACGCGACGAACGTCGTCGAGCACCCCGAGCTGGTGGCCGACCGGATCGAGCGCTTCGCCGCCGGGGTGGGCCGCGAGCGCGTCATCGCGTCCACGGACTGCGGCCTGGGCGGCCGCATCCACCCGCAGATCGCCTGGGCCAAGCTCGAGACGCTCGCCGCGGGTGCCGAGATCGCCACCCGCCGCCTCTGGGGCTGAGGCCGGCCCCTCCCCGCGGCCACCCTCGCACCCTGCGCCCGCTGGTCCACCATGCGCCCGGTCTATCGGCGGCATGGTGGCACCGGCGGGCGCATGGTCATGAGGAGCGCTCTCCGAGCGCCGGGCCGGCTCCGGACATGTGCCACAGGCGACCAGGCGCGCCGGATGCTCCCCACACGCACTGCGCGCCCCTCGCGCCACCGTGCTCCCGGTAGACCGGGAGCACGGTGGCACCGAGAGGCGCAGGGTGGAGAGGTGGAGGAGGAAGGGACGGCTCAGACGCTGAGGACCTGCTGGATGGGCCCGAGGGCGAAGTAGACGACGAAGAGCGCCGCCACCACCCACATGAGCCAGTGGACCTTGCGGGCCCCGCCCTTGCGCGCCGCGGCGAGGACGACGTAGGCGACGAAGCCGGCGCCGATGCCCACGGTGATGGAGTAGGCGAAGGGCATGAGGACGATGGTGAGGAAGGCCGGGATGGCGATCGCCATGTCCCGCCAGCTGATCTCGGTGACCTGCTGCATCATGAGGAAGCCGACGATGACGAGCGCCGGGGTCGCCGCCTCGTAGGGGACGAACTCGGCGAGCGGCGCGAGGAAGACGGCGAGCAGGAACGCGACGCCGGTGACGACCGAGGCCAGACCGGTGCGCGCGCCGTCGCCCACGCCCGCAGCGGACTCGATGAAGCTCGTGTTGGAGGAGACGCCCGCGGCGCCACCGGCGACGGCGGCCACCGAGTCGACCACGAGGATCTGCCGGGTGCTGGGCGGGTTGCCGTTCTCGTCGAGCAGGTCGGCCTCGGCGCCGATGGCGACCATCGTGCCCATCGTGTCGAAGAAGTCGGCGAGCAGGATCGAGAAGATGAGGAGCAGCGCGGCGACGACACCGATCTTGCCGAAGGCGCCGAAGAGGGAGAACTGGCCGAGCGTGCCGAAGTCCGGCGCCGCGACGACCGAGCCCTCGATCGCGGGAACCGTCAGCCCCCAGCCGCCCGCGGCCCCCTCCGCCTGCGTCCCGACGTGCGCGACGGCCTCGATGATGCCGGCCAGCACGGTGGCGGCGACGATCCCGATGAGCATCGCGCCGCGCACGCCCCGCGCCATGAGGACGATGATGAGGAAGAGGCCGACGACGAAGACGACCGCGGGCCAGCCCACGAGCGAGCCGTCGACGCCGAGCTGCAGCGGCGTGCCGCCGGGCCGGACGATGCCGGCGTTGACGAGGCCGACGAGCGCGATGAACAGGCCGATGCCGACCGAGATCGCGACCTTGAGCTGCTGCGGCACGGCCCGGAAGACGGCCTCGCGCAGCCCGGTGAGGACGAGCACGAGGATGAGGATGCCCTCGAGGACGATGAGCCCCATCGCGTCGGCCCACGTCATCCCCGGCATGCCGACGACGGTGTAGGCGAGGAGGGCGTTGATCCCGAGGCCCGCCGCCACGGCGAGGGGGAACTTCGCCACCGAGCCCATGAGGATCGACATGAGGCCCGCGACGAGGGCGGTGCCCGCGGCGACCGCGGCGAAGTTCGGTTCGTCGGTGCCGCCGCCGAGGTAGGCGCCGGTGGAGTCCGGTGTGGAGAGGATGAGGGGGTTGAGGACGAGGATGTAGGACATCGCGAAGAAGGTGACGATGCCTCCCCGGATCTCCTGGCCGATGGTCGATCCGCGCTCGGAGATGCGGAAGTATCGGTCGATCCAGCTGGGGTTCTGCGTGCGCGCCGGCGCCGGTGTGGACATGGGCCGCATGGTGCCAGAACCGCGCCGCCGGCCGTCGTGCGTGCTCACTCCGCAGGCGACGACGGCGGACCGCTCGGCGGCTGCCCGGCGCCCGTCCGCGGCCGTCCGGTCCCCTACCATCGAGCCATGCGCATCCCGGAGACCCGCTCGCAGGACCTGCCGCCGATGCGCGTCAACACGGTGACGATGTTCCTCGCCGGCACGATCGCGTGGGCGGTCGGGCTCGTCGTCGTGCTCGTCCTCGAGGCGACCGGCCGCCACCTCGACGGCGTGGTGGCCATCTGCCTCACCGGCATCGCCGTGGGCCTCCTCGGCATGCTCTGGGGCGTGGCCCAGCAGCGCCGCGCCGCCCGCCGCGGGCGGTAGCGCCGCCCGCGGCTACGGGGCGGGGGCGGTGCTCCCGCGCTCGACGAGCCGGGTGGGCAGGCGCACGTGGGCACGGGCGGTGTCGTCGCCGGCGATGAGGCGCACGAGCAGCCCGACGGCCTCGGCACCCATCTGCTGGATGGGCTGGGCCACGGTCGTGAGGGGCGGCGTGGCGGCGACGGCCTCGGGGACGTCGTCGAAGCCGACGACGGACAGGTCCTCCGGCACCCGCAGCCCGACGTCGCGGGCGGCGTCGATGGTCGCGATCGCCATGAGGTCGTTGGCCGCGAAGACGGCGGTGGGACGGTCGGCCAGGCCGAGGAGCTCGTGCGCGGGCTGGTCGGCGCTCTCGCGCCGGTAGCCACCGACGCGAACGAGCCGTGGGTCGACCGGCAGCCCGGCTGCCGCCATCGCGCTGCGGAAGCCCTCCTCGCGCAGCCGCGAGCTCTCCAGGTCGGTGCGGCCGCCGAGGAAAGCGATGCGGCGGTGGCCGAGGGCGATGAGGTGCTCGGTGGCGAGGACGGCACCGGCGTCGTTGTCCGCGTCGACGGTCGCGATACCGGCGGGGCCCTCGTGCGGGTCGATCGCGACGACGGGCACGTCATCACGCACCTCGACGACGGTCGGGGTGACGATGACGGCGCCGTCGATGAGGGTGCCGCTCAGCCGGGACAGCGAGCGTCGCTCCCAGCCGACGTCGCTTCCCGCGTGGGCGGTGCCGGAGTAGGCCAGCACGTCGTAGCCCGTGGCCGCGACGGCGGCCGAGACACCCTTGAGGATCTCGGCACTGAAGGGCTCGAACTCGGCGACGAGGATCCCGATGACGTTGGTGCGGCGGCTTCGCAGGCTGCGCGCCACCAGCGAGGACTCGTACCCGAGCCGGGAGATGACCTCCTGCACCCGCTCGCTCGTCGCGGCGGCGACGCCGTACCGGCCGTTGATGACCTTGGACACGGTCGCGACAGAGACGCCGGCACTGCGCGCCACGTCCGTGATGGTCACCCGTTCGCTCACCCTGGAGACTCTACCGCTACTAAAACGTTATCGATAACGATTGACACGCCCGCCGCGCCCCTGCCACGCTGGCGCCACCCTGTCGACGACGACTGAAGGATTCTCCACATGCTTCACAGACGAGTAGTCAGCATGACCGCGCTTGGCCTCAGCGCCGCGCTCCTCCTCGCCGCCTGTGGCGAGAGCGAGGACCCCGATGCCACCGGGAACGGCGGCGACGGCGACTCGGTCACCCTCACGTGGTGGCACAACTCCAACAACGAGCCCGGTGTCAGCGTCTACGAGCAGGTTGCCGCGGACTTCGAGGAGGACAACCCCGGGGTCACGATCGAGATCACCCCCCTCGCGCACGAGGACATGCTCACCCGCCTCGACGCCGCCTTCCAGACCGGGGACACGCCCGACGTCTACATGGAACGCGGCGGCGGCGAGCTGGCCTCGCACGTCGAGGCCGGCCTGACCAAGGACCTCACCGACGTCGCCGCGGACACGATCGACAAGCTCGGCTCGTCGGTCGACGGCTGGACCAACGACGACCGCGTCTACGCCCTGCCCTTCTCGGTCGGCGTCGTCGGCTTCTGGTACAACAAGGACCTCTTCGAGCAGGCCGGGATCACCGAGCCGCCCGCGACGATGGAGGAGTTCGACGCCGCCGTCGACGCTCTCAAGGGTGCCGGCATCGAGCCGATCTCCGTGGGCGCCGGTGACAAGTGGCCCGCCGCGCACTACTGGTACTACTTCGCGCTGCGCGAGTGCAGCCAGGACGTGCTGACCGACGCGGTCACCTCCCTCGACTTCTCCGACCCGTGCTTCGTCGCGGCCGGCGAGGACCTCGAGGAGCTCGTGGCCACGGAGCCCTTCAACACCGGCTTCCTCGCCACCCCGGCCCAGACCGGCCCGACCTCCGCGTCCGGCCTGCTCGCGACCGAGCAGGTCGCGATGGAGCTCGCCGGCCACTGGGAGCCCGGCGTCATGCAGGGCCTCACCGAGGACAACGAGGGCCTGGGCGACAAGACCGGCTGGTTCCCCTTCCCCGCCGTCGAGGGCGGTCAGGGCGACCCGGAGGCCGCCCTGGGCGGCGGTGACGCGTGGGCGTGCTCGAACGACGCGCCCGACGCCTGCGTCGACTTCATCACCTACCTGCTCAGCGACGAGGTCCAGCAGACCTTCGCCGAGAACGACATGGGCCTGCCGACCAACCCGGCCGCGATCGACTCCGTGTCCGACCCGGCGCTGGCCGACCTCCTCGCCTTCCGCGACGAGGCCCCCTTCGTCCAGCTCTACTTCGACACCGCCTTCGGGGAGAACGTCGGTGGCGCGATGAACGACGAGATCGCTCTCGTCTTCGCCGGCCAGTCCTCCGCGCAGGGCATCGTCGACGCCATCCAGGCCGCGGCAGACCTGGGATGAGTGACGTGGCAGACGACGTGACCCGACCGGGTGCCGCCGCTGCCACGCTGCCGGAGCCCCGTCCCGCCGGCCGTGCCCCCGCACGGCCGGCGGGACGGCCGGACGGGCGCGGCCCGTCCCGCCTCTCCGGCCGGTGGCGCAAGCGCCTGGAGATCGCCTTCTTCGTCGGACCGGCACTGGCGCTGTTCGCGCTGTTCGTCGTCGTGCCCGTCGCCCAGGCGGTGCGCTACTCGGCATTCAGCTGGAACGGCCTGGGACCGCTCGACGACTTCGTGGGCCTGGCGAACTACACCCGCGCACTGCAGGACCAGATCTTCACCGACGCGGTCATGCACAACCTCACGATCGTCGTCCTGTCGATCCTCATCCAGCTGCCCCTGGGGCTGGGTGTCGCGCTCCTGCTCAACCGCGAGATGTGGGGCCGCTCCTTCCTGCGGGTGGTCATCTTCGTCCCCTACGTCCTGGCGGAGGTCGTCGCCGGCGTCGTGTGGTTCATGCTGCTGCAGCCGAACGGACCGGTGGACGCCGCTCTCGAGGCCGTGGGGCTCGGCAGCGCCGTCCAGGTGTGGCTCGGGGACCCGGAGGTCGCCCTCTACACCGTCATGGTCGTCCTCACCTGGAAGTACCTCGGCCTGGCCGTCATCCTCTTCCTCGCCGGTCTGCAGGGCGTCCCGCCCGAGCTCTACGAGGCCGCCCAGATCGACGGCGCCTCGTGGTGGCAGGTGCAGCGGCGCATCACCGTCCCCCTCCTCGGACCGACCATCCGCACCTGGGGGTTCCTCTCGATGATCGGCTCGCTCCAGCTCTTCGACATGGTGTGGATCCTCACCAAGGGCGGGCCGGCGAACTCGACGATCACGATGGCGATCTACCTCATCAACCAGGGAACCAACCGGAGCCTGTACGGCTACGCCTCGGCGGTCGCCGTCCTCCTCTTCGTCATCTCCCTCGTCCTCGCGCTCACCTACCAGCGCCTCATCCTGCGGCGCGACACCGACGTGCCCCGTCCCAGCCGGAAGAAGGTGACCCGATGACCGCCGTGGTCCCCGTCTCCCCGCCGGAGGAGACCACCGAGGCCGAGCCCGGGCGTCGCCGACGCGGCAACGCGTTCGCCGGCGGCAACCCGCTCGTCTACGCGATCGCGCTCGTCGTCGTCGCCGCCACGCTCGCCCCCGTTGTCTACGCCGTCCTCGGCGGGTTCCGGAGCAACGCGCAGCTCGCGGCCGACCCGGTGAGCCTGCCCGACCCGTGGGTGCTGACCAACTACACGAACGTCGTCACGTCCTCGAGCTTCTGGCGCTTCGCCCTCAACTCCACGATCGTCTCGCTCATCACGACGGCGGTCGTCGCCGTGTTCGGGATCATGGCGGCCTACCCGCTGGCCCGGTACACCTTCAAGGGCCGCGAGGCGCTCTTCCTCGTGTTCGTGCTGGGCCTGCTCTTCCCGCTGACGGTCGCGATCATCCCGCTCTTCCTCATGGTGCGGGACCTGGGTCTGACCAACAGCGTGTGGGGCGTGGCGCTGCCGCAGGCGGCCTTCGCGCTGCCGATGACCGTCGTCATCCTGCGGCCCTTCCTCATGGCGCTGCCCAAGGAGCTGGAGGAGGCCGCGCTGCTCGACGGCGCCAGCCGCATCGGCTTCTTCTGGCGCATCCTGCTGCCGCTGTCCGGCCCCGGCATGGTGACCGTCGGCGTCCTCGCGTTCGTCGCGTCCTGGAACGCCTACCTGCTGCCGCTCCTCGTCCTCAACGACCCCGCGGCACAGACCCTGCCGCTCGGTGTGGCGAGCTTCTCCACCGAGCACGCGCAGGACACCGCCGGTGTCCTCGCCTTCACCTCCCTGGCGATGATCCCCGCCCTCGTCTTCTTCCTCGCGGCGGAGAAGCGGATCGTCAACGGCCTCCAGGGCGCCGTCAAGGGCTGAGGCCGGCACCACCCCGTCCCGGCCGAGCCGGGCCCGATCGAAGGACCACCTGTGACTGACACCGTCCCCGCCCAGCCGGACACCCTGGCTCCCGGCGCCCACCAGGAGCCCGCGAGCGCCCGCGTGCGCGAGCTCCTCGCCTCGATGACCCTCGAGGAGAAGCTCGCGCAGATCGTCGGCCTGTGGGTGGGCGCCGGCGCGGACGGCGAGGTCGTGGCCCCGCTCCAGGACGCGATGCTCGACGAGGCTCCCCGCTTCACCGAGTTCGCCCGCCACGGGCTCGGCCACCTCACGCGGGTCTTCGGCACCCACCCGGTGGAGCCGTCCGTCGGTCGCCGCGCCCTGCTGGAGTCCCAGCGCTGGCTGGTGGAGAACACCCGCCTCGGCATCCCCGCCATCGCGCACGAGGAGTGCCTCACCGGTGTGGCCGCCTGGCGGGCGGCGACCTTCCCGACGCCGCTGGCGTGGGGCGCGGCCTTCGACCCCGCGCTCGTGGAGGAGATGGCGGCCGCGATCGGTGAGTCGATGGTGGCCCTCGGGGTGCACCAGGGCCTGTCGCCGGTGCTCGACGTCGTGCGCGACGCGCGCTGGGGTCGGGTCGAGGAGTGCATCGGTGAGGACCCCTACCTCGTCGGCACCGTGGGCACCGCCTACGTGCGCGGGCTGCAGAGCACCGGCATCCACGCCACCCTCAAGCACCTCGTCGGCTACTCCGCCTCCCGCGCCGGACGCAACCTCGCCCCGGTCCACGCCGGGCCCCGCGAGATCGCCGACGTCCTCCTGCCCCCCTTCGAGATGGCGGTGCGCGACGGCGGCGCCCGCTCGGTCATGCACGCCTACACGGAGATCGACGGCGTGCCCGTCGCCGCCGACCCGGAGATCCTCACCGGTCTTCTCCGTGAGCAGTGGGGCTTCGACGGGACCGTCGTCGCCGACTACTTCGGCGTCGCCTTCCTCCACCTCCTGCACGGGGTGGCGGCCAACCCGGGTCACGCGGCCCAGCTGGCCCTCGCCGCCGGGATCGACGTCGAGCTGCCCACCGGCAACGCCTACCTCGCGCCGCTGCGGGAACGCATCGAGGACGGCCGCACGCCCGTCGAGCTCGTCGACCGGGCGGTGCTGCGCGTGCTGCGCCAGAAGGAGGAGCTCGGCCTTCTCGACGCGGACTTCTCCGCCGACGCCCCCGCGGACGACATCGACCTCGACCCGCCGCACCACCGCGCCCTCGCGCAGCGGCTCGCCGAGGAGTCGGTCGTGCTCCTGAGCAACGACGGCACCCTCCCGCTTGCCTCCCCGGCACGCGTCGCCGTCGTCGGCCCGAACGCGCACCGGGTGCCGGCCCTCTTCGGCTGCTACTCCTTCGTCAACCACGTCATCCCGCAGCACCCCGGCACGGAGGACGGCATCCCCGCCCCCACCGTCCTCGAGGCGCTGCGCACCGAGGGCGTCGAGGCGGCCTACGCCGCCGGGTGCGCCGTGGACGACGACGACCGCTCGGGCATCGCCGAGGCGGTGGCGCTGGCCGCGGAGGCGGAGGTCGCCGTCGTCGTCGTCGGGGACCAGTCCGGGCTCTTCGGGCGCGGGACCGTCGGGGAGGGCTGCGACCGCGACGACCTCGAGCTGCCCGGTGTGCAGCGTGAGCTCGTCGAGGCGGTGCTCGCCACGGGCACCCCGGTGGTGCTCGTCCTGCTCACCGGCCGCCCCTACGTCATCGACTGGGCGCTGGAGCGGTGTGCCGCCGTCGTCCAGAGCTTCTTCCCGGGCGAGGCGGGCGGCGCCGCGCTGGCCGGCGTCCTCACCGGTCGGGTCAACCCCTCCGGCCGTCTCCCGGTGAGCATGCCGCGGTCGGCCGGCTCCCAGCCCTACTCCTACCTGCACCCGGCGCTCACCGGCCCGTCCTCGACGACGAACCTCGACCCCACCCCGGCCCTCCCCTTCGGCCACGGGCTCGGGTACACGACCTTCACCAGGTCGGGGCTGGAGGTGGCGTCGCCCGAGGTGGCGACCGACGGCAGCGTCGAGGTGTCCGTGCGGGTGCGCAACACCGGCGAGCGAGCGGGGACCGACGTGGTCCAGCTGTACGGCCGCGACGTCGTCGGCACCGTGACCCGCCCGGTCGCCCAGCTCCTCGGCTACTGCCGCGTCGACCTCGAGCCCGGCGAGGAGGCCACCGTGCACCTCACCGTCCCGACGACGCGCCTCGCCTTCAGCGACCGCCGCATGGTGCGGGTCGTGGAGCCGGGGACCGTCGAGCTGTGGGTCGGGCCGAGCTGCGCGGAGCGGGAGACGGAGTCCTCCGTCGAGCTCGTCGGCGGGGTCCACGAGGTCCGTCCGCAGGACCCGCGCCTCACCCGCACCGAGATCACCCGGTAACCCGCCTCCGGCGACCCACCCCGTCGCCGAGAGCTGAGTTGTTACTCCCCCAGCGCCCCGCTGCCCGCCACGGGGCGGGGCCCGGCGAGTAACAACTCAGCTCTCGGCGCGGGTAGGGGTGACGCGGGTGGGGTGACGTGGGTAGCGGGCCTGGGATGCGGTGGGGGCCGGGCCGGGCTACAGGAGGCCGGCGCGGCGGCGGGTGGTCCGGGTGGCGTGGACCGACCAGCGCGGGACCCACCGGGCCAGCGCGGCGGTCGCGAGCCCGCCACCGCCCGCCATCACCCAGATGCCGGCGGCCAGGGAGCCGATCGCCGCACCACCGGAGACGACGAGCGGGCCCAGCGCTGCCCCGCCGTCCTGGAAGACACGCCAGATCCCGAGGAACTGGGCGCGCTCCCCGGGCGGGGCGGTGTCCGCCCCGAGCGTCATGAGGATGCCCGAGCTCATCCCGTTGCCCAGGCCGAGCAGCACGGCCACCGCGACGACGGGACCGAGGGTCGTCGTCAGCGGCAGCAGGGCCATCGCCACGCCCATGGTGAGCATGGCGGGCACCCCGATCCACAGCCGGCCGAAGGAGTCCATGACCTTGCCCGCCGGGTAGAAGAGCAGCATGTCGGCGGCGCCGGCGATGCCGAAGACGACGCTCGTGACGGCGGGGTCCAGGCCGAGGTGCTCGGTCCACAGCGGCAGCACCGTCTGGCGGGCCCCGCGCACCGCACCGACGAGGAGCACCGCCACCCCCAGGGTGGCGAAGACCTGGCGGTGCTCGACGAGGACCGAGCGCATCGACCGCCGCGGCGGTGCGTCCCGTCGCGGTCGCGCACCCGCGCCGTCGGCCCTCTCGGGGCGCACCGCCGCGATGACGGCGGTGGCGACGAGCGTGGTGCCCAGCGCCAGCCAGTAGCCGGCGCGCACGTCGGCGCCGTGGATGACGGCCGCCCCCGCGAAGGGCCCGATGAACAGCCCGATGCGGTGCACACCGGCGAGCGTCGACAGCACGCGGGCGCGCCGCAGCGGCGGGGTGATCTCGGTGAGGTAGGCGTGCCGGGCGAGGTTGAACACGGCGTTGGCCGCGCCGATGACGAGGACGCTGACGGCGAGGAGCGCGAGGTTCGGCGCGAGCGCCAGACCGACGAAGCCGACGGCGGCGACCAGACCCGCGAGCAGCATGGCGCCACGGTCACCGAGCCGGGCGGACAGCGCCCCGGCGGGCACGTCCGCGAGCAGCTGGCCGATCGGCAGGAGGGCAGCCATGAAGCCGGCGACGGCGAGCGAGGCGTCCAGCCCCGTCGCGGTGAGCGGGACGATCGGCAGCATCGCGCCGATGCCGATCTCGAAGACCAGGGAGGGCACGAACGCGCCCAGCACCACGGGACGCAGGGGGAACATGGGCTCCCCGCGCCCGGCCGCGCGTGCGGTCACGAGGCGTCGGGCGTGGTCCCCGTCTGCGGCTCACCGGCCGGCGGGTCGTGCGGCTGCGCGACGGAGACGACGTCGAGCTGGAGCTCGTCGATGACCGGCGCGGTCGGGTTCCAGTCGCTGGGCCGGTGGCGCTCGCCCGTCTCGGAGTGGGAGCCGCAGCCGTGGTCGAGGCTGACGACGCCGCCGTCGTCGGGGGACCACTCGTTGGCGCACACCCCGAAGACCTGGCGCAGGGAGCCGGCCAGGGGGAGGAAGAAGGCGCAGGTGGAGCACGGGGCCGCGGCGGCGCGGGCGCCCTTGGAGGTGGGGCCGTGCTCCCCCTCGTACCAGCGGGTCGCGGCCCGGCTGCGGCCCTCGGCCGACAGCACCCGCTCCCGGCCCAGGCCCACCTCGTAGGCGAGCTCGGGACCGAGGACGTCGGCGTCGATGCCGGTGGCCTCGTACGCGGCGTCCAGCCGTTCGTCGTCGCCGATGTAGGGCAGCTCGTCGGTGGGGCCGACGTCGCTGGGCTGCAGCCGCTGCGACCACGGCACCCAGCCGGGCGCGAGCACAGCCTGCGAGCCGGGCAGGTGGTTGACCTCCACGACCGTGGCCCGGCGAGCGCGCGGCGGCCGCGACAGCGTCACCGCCCAGTACCAGCCGTGGTAGCCGGGCAGCAGGGAGGCGAAGACGTGGGTGAGGAGGCGGGAGTCCTCGACGACGTAGCCCGCGTGCTCACCGACCTGCGCCTCACCGACGTCGGCGACGACGGCGTCGCGAGCGAGGTCGACGGCCCCGGCCAGCACCGCCTCCTTGGCGGGCGGGGCGGTGCGGGGCACGAGCACAGCGGGTCCAGTCACGACTTGATCCTAGTTGCCGTGGCTCAGGCGTCGAACTGGTCCGCGAGGACGCGCAGCACCTGGGCGAGCTTCGCGCCACGCCCCTTCTCGGGGTACCGGCCGCGGCGCAGCTCTCCGGAGGCACGGTCGAGCTCACGGATGAGGTCCTCGACGATCGGCACCATGTCCTCGGCCGGGCGGCGGTGCGCCTTGGCGACCGAGGGTGGCGGGTCGAGCAGACGCACCGAGAGCGCGGAGGGTCCCTTGCGGCCGTCGGCGAGACCGAAGTCCACCTTGGTGCCGGGCTTGGGGTTCGGGTTGTCCGCCGGCAGCGCCGAGGCGTGGAGGAAGACCTGGGTGCCGTCGTCGGCGGTGATGAAGCCGAAACCACGGTCGGCGTCGAACCACTTGACCTTGCCGGTGGGCATGGGACCTCTCTGGGCGGTGCAGGGGGCGGAGGAGGCGGCACGGTGCCGCCGGGAGGAACCACCAGTTTACCGGCCCCCGCGCCCCCGCAGGGCCCGATCCACGTCCGGCGATCGCCGGGGCGCCACCGGGCTATACCGTGGAGGACGGGGCCGGGAGGTCCCGGCGCACCGAGCGAGCGAAGGGCGAGAGATGAGCCAGCAGTCCCCGGACCCGGTCCAGCAGGAGGTCCTCAGCGTGCTGGCCCGCTGGATGGTCGACAGCTTCCCCGCGGAGCCCGGCTGGGACGAGCTGCACATGCAGCTGCGACCGCTGCGCGACGTCGTGTCCTTCCGGGTCGTCGAGGTCCGCGGCGAGGAGCGCACCGCCCGCCTCGGCCGCCTCACCGCCGACCAGCCGCCCTACACCCTGGCCCGACGACTGCAGGACCTCAACGCCCAGCCCGAGCAGGGCACGTGGATCGAGGCCGCGCTCACCCTGAGCGCCACCGGCTGGCCCGAGCCCACCTTCACCGTGACCGGGCGCTTCAACCGCGACGGCGAGCCCTCCCCCTGGCGGGAGGGCGACGAGCCCCTCGACGCGACGGACCTCGTCCACCACCTCACCCGCTACCCGCGCCGCGCCGACGCCGTGCCCGGCTGGATGGCTCAGCGGATCACCGACGCCGGCCTCGCCGTCCCCGGGCCGGGCGGCGCGGAGGGGACGACGGCCGGTGCGGGCGCCGCCGTCGCCGAGGAGGAGGGGGCGGCGGTCGCGAGCATCGCCGAGCCCGGGGGCCGTCCGCGCCCCGAGGTCCTCGACATCGTCGTCGACCGTGACGGCCCGGTGCTCGCCGACGGCACCCGACCCGGACGGCGGCGCCTCCGCCTGGGCGGCTCGCTGCGGCTCCTCGACGTGCTGGAGACCGTGGGCGTCCCCCTCACCTTCATCGACGACCGCGGCACGTGGATCGTGCGCCTGGGCGAGTCGCGCGACGCGGGTCAGGTCCTCGCCGTCGTCGAGCAGGGTCAGGGCGCCCCGACCGGAGCGGTCCCCGACGCCCGCGTCCACCTCCTCACCGAGGCGCAGCCCGCCGACCTCCTCGACGAGGACGGGCGCCTGCTCCTCTACTACTGCTCGGTGCCCGGGGAGCTGGAGGTCGTCCTCGACAGCGCCCGGCTCGGGGAGGTCGTCCCCCCGCCGGCACCGGCCACGCCCCCGGACAACGCGCTCGTGCGCACCGCCGTCGCCGAGTTCGCCGCCGACCCCGGCCCCCGGCGCATGCTCCACGTGCTGCGCCAGGCCCTCGGCGGGAAGCTCGTCGTGGACGCGACCGGGTCGGAGCTGCCCGCGCCGGGCACCCCGGCTCCCGAGCTGCGTCTCACCACGCTGACGGCGCCGGACGGCAGCCGTGCCCTCGCGGCGTTCACGAGCAACGCGGCCCTCGCGGAGTTCCGCGGCAAGGCCGCCCCGACCGACGAGCGGGTCACCGGCATCGCGCAGTCCGGCGTGGCGCTGCTCGAGACGTTCCGCAAGGCCGAGGAGCTGGGCTGGTTCCTCATCGACCCGAACGGCCCCTCCTGCGCGATCGGCCGCAAGGAGGTCGAGCTCGCCCTCGCCGCCCCGAGCGCGAGCGCCGTCAAGGACCTCCTCGCCGGCCCGCACACCGCCCAGGAGCTCGTCACCGCGCTGGGTGAGCCGGGGACCCAGCTGTTCATCGCCCACACCGAGACCGACGGGCGCGCCGGGCCCGTCCTCGTGCGCGACCGCACCGACGGCAAGCCCGTGCTCCTCGCGTTCACCTCCCCCGTCGAGGTGGCCGCCTACAACCCCGACTTCGGCGCCCGCCGGCTCCCGGCCGGGGCGCTGCTCCAGCTCGTCGTGGCCAACCGCGCCAAGGCGCTCGTGGTCAACCCGTCCGGTCCCCAGGGCGTGCTCCCCCTCGCCCAGGTGTGGCACGCGCTCGGCAACCCCGACCTCCCGCCGGCCCCCGCCGGCACCGCCGACGACGGCGGGACCGGCACAGGCGAGAGCGAGGGCACCACCCCGTGACCACCGGCGGGACGGCCCGGCTGGCCGACGTCGTCACCGAGCTCGCCCGGCGGCAGGACACGGACGTCGTCGCGCTCCTGCGCGACCGCCCCGACCTGCCCGTGCCGCCGCCCACGACGCTCACCGCCCTGGCCGCGCGCGCCTGCTCCCGGCCCTCGGTCGAGCGGGTGCTCGCGGGTCTGGACCAGCACGTCCTCGAGGTCGCCGAGTCGGTGTGCGCGCTCGGTGGGCTGGGACCGGTGGACGCGGCGGCCGTGCGGGCCGCCACGGGTGCCGAGGACCGGGCCGCGGCGGCGAGCGTCGACGAGGCCTACGCGCGTCTGGAGCGTCTGCTGCTCGTCGTCGGCGGCCTGCCCGTCCTCGCGCTGCACGAGGCCCTCGGCCCCTACCCGGCACGGCTCGGGCCGCCGCTCGCGGCGCTCGACACGGTGCACACGCCCGTGACGACGCCCGAGGCGCTCACCGCCGTGCTCACCGACGCCCCTCCCGCCGCCCACCGGGTGCTCGACGCGCTCGTCACCGGCACGCCCGTCGGCGTGACGAGCGGCGAGCCGGCCGGCGCCACGCGCTGGCTCCTCGACCACGGCGTCCTCCAGCGGCTCGGCGCCACCCAGGTGGTACTGCCGCTGGAGACCGGGCTGGCCGCGCGGGCCGGGCGCACCCACCCCGAGCCCCACCCGCACCCGCCGCAGGTCGAAGCACCCACCCGGCCGGCCGCCGTCGTCGCCGCCGAGTCCACGCGTGCCGCCGAGGAGCTGGTCCGGCTCGTGGGTGTGGTCGTCCGGCAGTGGACGCAGGAGCCCGCGCCCGCGCTGCGCAGCGGCGGTCTGGGGGTGCGAGAGCTCCGCCGGCTCGCCGGTGACCTCGCCACCACCCCGGAGCAGGCGGCGGAGATCGTCGAGATCGCCGCGATGGCGGGCCTCGTCGGGCCCGACGACGACGGCGAGCGCCCGGTCCTCGGGCCCGCCGCCCCCGCAGCGGACTGGGCCGAGGACGAGCTCGCCGACCGGTGGGTGGCGCTCGCCGAGGGCTGGCTGGCCTCCACGCGCATGCCGTGGCTCGTGGGCACCCGCGACGACCGCGGCACGCTGCGTGCGGCGCTCGGCCCGGGCCTGGAGCGGGGCTGGGCGGCGCGGCTGCGCCGTCGGGTGCTGTCCGTGCTCGCCTCCCTGCCCGCCGGGACGGCACCGGCCCCCACCGACGTCCACGCCGTGCTGCGCTGGCAGGCGCCGCGCGCGACGCCGCCCGAGGCGAGCGTCGCGGCCGTCCTCGCCGAGACCGAGCTGCTCGGGCTCACCGGCGCGGGGGCGCTCGGCTCGGCGGGCCGTGCCCTGGCCGCCGGGGCGGAGCCGGCCGAGGTCGCGGCCGCCCTGGCCCACGACCTGCCCGAGCCGGTGGGCGAGATCCTCGTCCAGGGTGACCTCACCGCCGTCGTGCCCGGACGCCCCACGCGTGAGCTCGCCGAGCTGCTCGACCAGGTGGCCGACGTCGAGAGCCGCGGTGCGGCCCTCACGGTGCGCTTCACCGCCGAGTCGGTGCGACGGGCGCTGGACGCGGGCACGGAGGCGCCGGACCTGCTCGAGCGGCTGGCCGCGGTCTCGCGGACCCCGCTGCCGCAGGCGCTGGAGTACCTCGTGGGGGACACCGCCCGGCGGCACGGGCGGCTGCGCGTGGGCGGTGCGGGCAGCTACCTGCGCACGCCCGACGAGCCCACCACCCGAGCCCTCCTCGCCGACCCGCGGCTGGCCACCCTCGGCCTGCGGGAGATCGCACCGACGGCGCTCGTCAGCCGCGCCCTGCCCGGGGAGCTGCTCGAGACCCTGCGCCGCACCGGGGCCGCCCCGGTGCTCGAGGGGCCCGGTGGCGCGGCGGTGACCGGGCGGACCGAGGCCCGGCGCGGTGTCCGCACGGCACCGCGCGTGCGGCGGGCCGGTGAGGTCCAGGTGCAGGGTCCCGACGACGTCGCCCTCGAACGGCTCGTGGGTCGGATGCGCTCCGGTCAGGAGCGCGCCGACCAGCGCGACGACCTCCCGGCGACCGACCCGGTCCACACCGTCGCGGCCCTCCGGGAGGCCGCGAGCAGCGGCAGCACGGTCCGCGTCGTCCTCATCGGCGCGAGCGGGAAGCCGGAGCGCAGACGCGTGCGCCCGGTGAGCGTGGAGGGCGGGCGCGTCCGGATGATCGACCTCGACCGCGAGTCCGAGCTCGTCGTCGCCATCCACCGCATCAGCGCCGTCTCCGACTGACCCCCCCCCTCAACGTCGCAAGTGGTAGGTCCGGTGACGCTCTCGGGCGCCATAACGTCGGTCAACTCACCACCTGGCCGGGTGACGGGAGGCGACGGCCGCGGGACAATTGTCGGATGCCTGATGGCCCGCTCATCGTCCAGTCCGACAAGACCCTGCTCCTCGAGGTCGACCATCCCCGTTCCCGGGACGCCCGCCGCGCGATCGCCCCCTTCGCCGAGCTCGAGCGCGCCCCGGAGCACATCCACACCTACCGGCTCACGCCGCTGGGGCTGTGGAACGCGCGCGCCGCGGGGCATGACGCCGAGCAGGTGGTGAGCGCGCTCATCGACTTCTCGCGCTACCCCGTGCCGCACTCCCTGCTCGTCGACGTCGCCGAGACGATGGACCGCTACGGGCGCCTGCGTCTCGTCGCTCACCCGGCCCACGGGCTGGTCCTGGAGAGCACGGACGACGCCGTGCTCGAGGAGGTGCTGCGGTCCAGGAAGATGGCCGGTCTCGTCGGTGAGCGGCTCGACCCGAGCACCGTCGTCGTCCACGCGAGCGAGCGCGGCCAGGTCAAGCAGGTGCTCGTCAAGCTCGGCTGGCCGGCGGAGGACCTCGCCGGGTACGTCGACGGCGAGGCGCACCCGATCGCCCTCGAACAGGACGGGTGGGCGCTGCGGCCCTACCAGGAGGAGGCCGTGGACACCTTCTGGCACGGCGGCTCCGGCGTCGTCGTCCTCCCCTGCGGGGCGGGCAAGACCCTCGTCGGCGCAGGTGCGATGGCCCGATCGGCGACGACGACGCTCATCCTCGTCACCAACACCGTCTCGGCCCGCCAGTGGCGCGACGAGCTGCTGCGCCGCACCACCCTCACCGAGGACGAGATCGGGGAGTACTCCGGGGCACGCAAGGAGGTGCGGCCGGTGACGATCGCGACCTATCAGGTGCTGACGACGAAGCGGAAGGGCCTCTACCCGCACCTCGAGCTGCTCGACGCCCGCGACTGGGGCCTCATCCTCTACGACGAGGTCCACCTGCTCCCGGCGCCGATCTTCCGCATGACGGCGGACCTCCAGGCCCGCCGCCGGCTCGGGCTCACCGCCACGCTCGTGCGCGAGGACGGCCGGGAGGACGAGGTCTTCTCGCTCATCGGCCCCAAGCGCTACGACGCGCCGTGGAAGGACATCGAGGCGCAGGGCTACATCGCGCCGGCCGAGTGCACCGAGGTGCGGCTCACCCTGCCCGACAGCGAGCGGATGGTCTACGCGACCGCCGAGGCGGAGGACCGCTACCGGCTGGCGGCCACCGCCGGCGGCAAGGAGCGGGTCGTGGAGGACATCGTGCGCCGGCACCCCGGGGAGCAGGTGCTCGTGATCGGGCAGTACCTCGACCAGCTCGAGGACCTGTCCGCACGCCTGGACGCCCCCGTCATCACCGGCGCGACGAGCGTCAACCAGCGCGAGCAGCTGTTCGCGCAGTTCCGCGCCGGTGAGCTGCCGGTGCTCGTCGTCTCCAAGGTCGCGAACTTCTCCATCGACCTGCCCGAGGCCTCGGTCGCGGTGCAGGTGTCCGGGTCCTTCGGCTCCCGGCAGGAGGAGGCGCAGCGGCTGGGGCGCCTGCTGCGGCCCAAGGCCGACGGCAAGACGGCGCACTTCTACACCGTCGTCACGCGCGACACCGTCGACCAGGAGTTCGCCGCGCACCGGCAGCGGTTCCTCGCCGAGCAGGGCTACTCCTACCGGATCGTCGACGCCGAGGACCTCACCGACACCGCGCTGCCCGCCGACAGCTGACCCACCCCCTTCGCCGAGCGCTGAGTTGTTACGCCCGCCCACCAGCCGAGGCGAGTCATCCCCCATCCGCCGAGCGCTGAGTTGTTACGACACACCGCCAGCAGAGTCACTCCCCCATTCCGCCGAGCGCTGAGTTGTTACGACCGCCGCGGGACCACGAAGCGCCCCATCCACTCGGTCGCGAGATGGGCGCCCGAGGGAATTGGGCCCTGAGTAACAACTCAGCGCTCGGCGATAGAGAGGCCGTAACAACTCAGCGCTCGGCGACGGAGAGGCCGTAACAACTCAGCGCTCGGCGACGGAGAGGCCGTAACAACTCAGCGCTCGGCGATAGAGGGGGCGGGGCGACCGGGGGCGGTCAGGTGTAGGCGAGTTGGGTGATGCGCTCGAGGGTGGCGGCGGTGCGGCGGGAGAGGGCGGCGTCGTCCGGGTCGGTCGTACCGGTACGCACCCGCTCGGCGAAGCGCGCGACCTCCGTGCCGTACTGGTCCCCTTCGACCTCGACGACGGCGGGCGCGGCCCCGTCGCGCTCGACGACGATCCGCGCGACACCTCCCCGCTGGTCCGCCCGGAACACGTCCGGCAGGTGGATGGCGCCCGCGCTGCCGATGAGCCTCGCCTCCGCGCGGAAGGCCGCGTCGAAGGAGCAGTGGAGGTTCGCCGTCACCGCCCCGTACCGCGCGGCGACCGACACCCGGGTGGCCGCCCCGCCCGGCTCCTCGACCGTCGCGACCACGCCGAGGTCGTCCGGCTCGGCGCCGGTGAGCCAACCGAGGAGGTCCACCGGGTAGCAGCCGATGTCGTTGTGGGCGCCGCCGCCCAGGTCGCGGCGCAACCGGATGTCGAGCGGCTCGGTGCGCGCCTGGACGAAGTGGAAGGAGGACTCGACGGTGACGAGCTCACCGATCTCGCCTGCCTCGAGCATCTCGCGCACCCGCTGCAGCTGCGGGTGGTAGCGGTACATGAAGGCCTCGGCGACCTGCACGCCCGCCCGCCGGGCGGCCCCCTCGACGGCGTCGAGCTCGGCCACGCCCTGGACGATGGGCTTCTCGCACAGCACGTGCTTGCCGGCCTCGACGGCCGCGATCGTCCACCGCGCGTGCTCGGTGTTGGGCAGCGGGACGTAGACGGCGTCGACGTCCGGGTCGGCGAGGAGCTCCTCGTGGCTGCCGTAGTGGCGCTCGATCCCCAGCCGCTCGGCGTAGTCCTGCGCCCGGCCGCTGGCCGAGCTCACCGCCACGACCTCACCGGCACCGGCCCGCCGGATGGCGGGGATGACCGCCTTCTCCGCGATCCGTGCCGCACCGAGCACGCCCCACCGCACCACGTCCACCATCGAGCTCCTCCTCCAGTCACGGGCTGCGGTCAGGCTAGCGCGACGCACCGACCCACCCGCTCGACCGACGTCGTCCTCCTCCGACCCGGCATGATGGGGGCCGACATGACGACGACGGGAGGCCAGGTGGACGAGGAGCGCGTGAGCGCCGAGCTCGTCGCCGTCATCACGGCGGTCCAGAACGACGTCCCGCTGGTCCTCACGACCGCCGACGGCCGGCTGCTGCCCTCCGGCCCGCTCGAGCCCGGCGGCGGGTCCATGCAGGCCGGCATGCGCTCGTGGGTCACCCGCCAGACCGGGTACGAGCTCGGCTACGTCGAGCAGCTCTACACCTTCACCGACCGCAGCCGCGGGCCGGGCTCCGTCCTCGCGATCTCCTACCTCGGCCTCACCACCGTCTCCGCGGTCACCCCGGGCTGGCGCAGCTGGCTCGAGTACTTCCCCTGGGAGGACCAGCGGGTGGGCGACGGCGTGATCGGGGAGGTCCTCGCCCCCGCCCTGGAGCGGTGGGCCACGACGACGGCGGACGACAAGCTGGCCCAGCGGCGCCGCCTCCGCGCGGCCGTGACCTTCGGCCTCGAGGACCACCCGTGGCTGCCCGAGCTGGCCCTCCAGCGCTACGAGCTCCTCTACGAGGCCGGCCTCGTGCCCGAGGCGGACGGCGGCGCCGGCGCGCCGGGCCTGCCGATGCAGCGCGACCACCGCCGGATCCTCGCCACGGGCATCAGCCGCCTGCGCGCCAAGATCCAGTACCGGCCGGTCGTCTTCGAGATGCTGCCGGAGAGCTTCACGCTCGGCCGGCTGCAGACGACGGTCGAGGCGGTGGCCGGGCAGCCGCTGCACAAGCAGAACTTCCGCCGGCTCGTCGAGCAGCAGGAACTCGTCGAGGAGACCGGTGAGGTGGACACGTCCACCGGTGGTCGCCCGGCCAAGCTCGTCCGCTTCCGCCGCGCCGTCCTGGACGAGCGTGAGGCCGTGGGGACCAAGCTCCCGATCGCCCGGCCCAGGTGAGGACATTGCGCTGCGCCGACGGTGCAGCGAAGATCGCAGGGTGAGCCAGACCTCCTCCCGGCGCCTGCGCGCCGCCCTCGTCGCGCCCCTCCTCGTCCTCCTCGGCCTCGTCGCCGGGCCGGCGGCCGCCGAGCCGCCGCTCTACCTCGAGGAGCGGGTCACCGACAACGCCGGTGTGCTCGGTGGCGAGGCCGGGGAGGTTGAGGACGCCGTCGCCGAGCTGCAGCAGGACACGGGCATCTCCCTCTTCGTCGTCTTCGTCGACGAGTTCGACGGGATGAGCGCCGACAGCTGGGCGCAGGAGACCTTCGAGACCTCGACCATGGGCAGCGACGACTCCTTGCTCGCCGTCGCCGTCGATGACCGCGCCTACTTCCTGGGCGGGGGCACCGCGGTGGTGTCGGAGGAGGGCTACGCCCAGATCCGCTCCCAGCTGGTCGAGCCCGAGCTCGGCCAGGACAACTGGGCCGGTGCGGCCGTGGCGGCCGCCGAGGGACTGCGTGACTGGCAGGACGGCGGCGAGGTCGGTGACACGGGCGGCAGCAGCGGCGGTGGGATCGGCTTCGGCACGATCTTCCTCATCGGTCTGCTCGTCATCGCGGCCATCGCGCTCTTCTCCTGGGTGCGCGGCCGTGGCAAGCGGGACGGGGCCCCGCGCGGTCCGCGCGGCCAGGAGCTGCCGGCCGACCACCCGCTGCGCCTGCCCACCGAGGAGCTCAACAAGCGGGCCGGCTCGGCGCTCGTCGCCGTCGACGACGCGATCCGGTCCTCGGAGGAGGAGCTCGGCTTCGCCCGCGCCCAGTTCGGGCTGCAGGCCACCGACCCCTTCAGCAACGCGCTCGCCGAGGCCAGGACGAAGGCCGCGCGGGCCTTCCACGTGCGCCAGCTCCTCGACGACGACCAGCCCGAGACCGAGCCCCAGGCCCGCACG
The DNA here is from genome assembly GCF_900116375.1 of Georgenia satyanarayanai. GTDB lineage: Bacteria > Actinomycetota > Actinomycetes > Actinomycetales > Actinomycetaceae > Oceanitalea > Oceanitalea nanhaiensis. The sequence continues at coordinate 175,595 of NZ_UETB01000002.1, forward strand.
ATGATGGCCGAGATCCTCACCCTCTGCGACGACGTCGCCACCACCCTCCAGGAGCAGGCGGAACACTTCGCCGAGCTGCGCGACATGCAGTCCCGGGCGCCGCAAGTGCTCGGGGAGATGGAGATCCGCGCCGGGGAGGTCGAGGGCCGCCTGCCCACCGCGCGCGTCGTCCTCGACGGGCTCGCCGCCCGTTACCCCGCCTCCGCGCTCACCTCGATCTCGCAGAACCCGCAGCAGGCCACCGGCCTGCTCGAGGGGGCGCGGGAGGCCATCGCCGAGGGGCGCCGCCACGTCGACGCCGGTGACCGGGCGGCCGCTGTCGCCGCCGCCTACACCGCCCAGGAGGCGATCGGGCAGGCCGCCTCCCTCCTCGACGCCGTCGACCGCGCCGGCGACGACCTCGCCCAGGCCGGCCAGCGCCTGGACGCCGCCCTCGCGTCCATCGGCTCCGACATCCAGGACGCCGCCCGTCTCGCGCCCGACGACGGCGTCGTCGCGCCCCGCGTGGCGGAGGCCCGCGCCGCGATCGAGCAGGGCAACCAGGCCCGGCAGGGCGGGGACCCGCTCGCCGCCCTCGAGCGGCTCACCGCCGCCGAGGACGCGCTCGACGCCGCACTGGCGCCATCCCGGCAGCTGGACGAGCGCCGCGAGCGCGCCCGCACCCAGCTCGCCCACCGCCTCGACGCCGTCAACGCCCGCATCGGAGCGGTCTCCGACTTCGTCCGCACCCGCCGCGGCGCCGTCGGCAGCGAGGCCCGGACGCGGCTGTCCGAGGCCACCCGGCTCGCCGAGCAGGCCGCCGACCTCGCCGACAGCGACCCCGAGCGCGCCCTCGCCCTCGTCCAGCAGGCCGAGCAGCGCATCGCGGCCGCCCAGCAGCTCGCCGAGCGGGACATCAACTCCTTCGGCGGGTTCGGTGGGGGCTTCGGCGGTGGCTACGGCGGGCAGCGAGGCGGCGTCGACGTCGGCTCCCTCATCCTCGGCGGCATCCTCCTCGGCGGCGGCAACAGGCACAGCGGCTGGGGCGGCGGCGGCTTCGGCGGGGGCGGAGGCTTCGGCGGTGGGGGCGGCTTCGGCGGAGGTGGGGGCGGCTTCGGCGGAGGCGGCGGCTTCGGCGGAGGCGGCGGCCGCTTCTGAACGCGCGCCCGGCACGGCAGGCTTTTGCAAGAATCCATCAGGACCACACGACGAAGGGCAGCACCATGACCGAGAAGCAGAGCATCCTGGGGCGCATCGCCCAGCTGACGCGGGCGAACATCAACGCGCTCATCGACCGCGCTGAGGACCCGCAGAAGATGCTCGACCAGCTCGTGCGCGACTTCACGAACTCCATCGTCGAGGCCGAGGAGGCGGTGGCCGTGACGATCGGCAACCTGCGCCTCGCCGAGCAGGACCACGCTGCCGACCTCGAGGAGGCCCGCGACTGGGGCAACAAGGCCCTCGCCGCGTCGAACAAGGCCGACGAGATGCGGACCGCCGGCAACGCCGCCGAGGCCCAGCGCTTCGACGACCTCGCCAAGATCGCCATCACCAAGCAGATCGCCGCCGAGCAGGAGGCCCGTGACGCCGAGCCGATGATCGCCTCGCAGAACGAGGTGGTCGACAAGCTCAAGACCGGCCTCACCCAGATGCGCGGCAAGCTCGAGGAGCTGAAGTCCAAGCGCGACCAGCTCGTCGCCCGCGCCAAGACCGCCGAGGCCCAGGGCAAGGTGCAGAGCGCCATCTCCTCGATCAACGTCCTGGACCCCACGACGGAGATCTCCCGCTTCGAGGAGCAGGTCCGCAAGGAGGAGGCGCGCGTCGCCGGCCACGCCGAGCTCAACGCCGGCTCCCTCGAGTCGCAGTTCGCCGAGCTCGAGGACTACGGCACCAAGAGCGAGGTCGAGCTGCGCCTCGCCGCCCTCAAGCAGGGCAGGACGACGGGCCAGATCGAGGCCTGACGCACCGGCCGCACCACCGCGTAGGGGCCCGGGTCCGTGACGGACCCGGGCCCCCACGTCCGTTTTCGGCCGTGACGCGGCCCGGCAGCCGCCGTCGTCGTCCACTCGTCGCTAAGGTGACCCCATGCCCGACGCGCCGCGCACGTACCTGCTCATCGACGGTGAGAACATCGACGCCACCCTGGGGATGAGCGTCCTCGGCCGGCGCCCGGCGCCCGAGGAGCGCCCGCGCTGGGACCGCATCCTCGACTTCGCCCACGCCGCCTTCGACCAGCCGGCCAAGGGCCTGTTCTTCCTCAACGCGAGCTCGGGGCAGATGCCGATGAGCTTCGTCCAGGCGCTGCTCGCCATGAGCTTCCACCCGATCCCGCTGTCCGGCCTCTCCTCGGAGAAGGTCGTCGACATCGGTATCCAGCGCACCCTCGAGGCGATCGCGGACCTGCCCGAGGGCGACATCCTCCTCGCCAGCCACGACGGCGACTTCCTCCCCCAGGTGGAGCGGCTCGTCGACGCCGGCCGCCAGGTGGGCGTCATCTGCTTCCGCGAGTTCGTCAACCACCAGCTCACCGAGCTCACCGCACGCGGCCTGCGGATCTTCGACCTCGAGGACGACCTCGGCGCCTTTCAGACGCCGCTGCCCCGCGTGCGGATCATCCCGCTGGGGAGCTTCGACCCGAGCCGCTACCTCTGACCGTGAGGAGCCTGCTCGTGCGGCGGGCGCGGCTCGTGCCGGTCGCCTCCCGCCGCGGCGCCTCCTCCCCGGGCAGCGCCGTCGTCGACGTGCGCGTCGTGGACGGGCGTGTGGTCGAGGTCGGGCCGGACCTCGCGCCCGGGGGTGAGGAGCTCGACGCGGACGGCCGGTGGCTCGCGCCCGGGCTGTGGGACCAGCACGTCCACAGCAGCCAGTGGGCACGGTCCTTCACCCGGATCGACCTCACGACGGCGCGCAGCGCGGCCGAGGCCGTCGAGACGGTGCGTGCGGCCGTCGCCGCCCGACCGCCCTCCCCGGGTGCGCTCGTCGAGGGCTACGGCTTCCGTGACGCGCTGTGGCCCGACCTGCCGACGACGACGGCGCTGGACCGGGCGGCACCGGGTGTGCCGGTGGTCCTCGTCTCGGGTGACGTCCACTGCGGGTGGCTGAGCAGCGCGGCGATGCGCCAGCTCGGGCTGACCCCGCGTGACGGGCTCATCCGCGAGCACGAGTGGTTCGACGTCCTCGCCGCCATCGGCCGGCTGCCGCAGTCCGGTGACGGTGGGCTGCGCGCGGCGATGGAGGCGGCGGCGGGACGCGGGGTCGTCGGCGTCGTCGACATGGAGTTCGCGGCCAACCACCGCGTGTGGCCCGAGCGGGTGGCGGCGGGCCTCGACTCGCTGCGGGTCCGCACGGGCGTCTACGTCGACGACCTCGACGACGTCCTCGCCACCGGCCTGCGCACCGGCGACCCGCTGCCCGGCGGCCCGGGCCTGCTCACCATGGGCCCCCTCAAGGTCATCTCCGACGGCGCGCTCAACACCCGCACCGCCTTCTGCCACGAGCCCTACACCGCCGTCGGCGCCGACGCCGGGACCGACGCGGGGCACGGGGAGCAGACGGTCCCGGCACGCGAGCTGCGCGAGCTCATGGCGCGCGCCTCCGGGGCGGGTCTCAGCACGGCGGTCCACGCGATCGGCGACGCAGCCGTGACGATCGTCCTGGACGCCTACGAGGCGACGGGCGCCCGCGGGACCGTCGAGCACGCCCAGCTGGTCGCCGCGGCCGACGTGCCGCGATTCGCGTCCCTCGGGGTGGCCGCCAGCGTGCAGCCGGCGCACCTGCTCGACGACCGCGACCTCGTCGAGGCCGCCTGGCCCGGACGCGCGAAGCGGACCTTCCCGCTGCGCGACCTGCTCGACGCCGCCGCGGAGCTGCGCTTCGGCTCCGACGCCCCCGTCGCGCCGCTCGACCCGTGGCTCGCCATGGCCGCCGCCGTCACCCGCACGGCCGACGAGCGCCCGGCGTGGACCCCCGCCCAGTGCCTCACGCCCGCCGAGGCGCTGGCCGCGAGCACCGACGGCTGGGGCACCGTGGCCCCCGGCCACCCCGGCGACCTCGTCCTCCTCGACGCCGACCCCCTGACGACCGACCTGCGTACCGTCCCCGTCGCCGCCACCCTCCTCGCCGGCCGCCTCACCCACGACGCCCGCTGACCCCCGGCGCCCTCCCTCTCGCGAGCGCTGAGCTGTTCCTCCCGCCCCCCTCGCGCCCTCCCCTCACCCGCCGAGCGCTGAGTTGTTACTCCTCCGCCCCCACGTGCCCGACCCCTCACCCGCCGAGCGCTGACTTGTTACTCCTCCGCCCCCACGTGCCCGCCCCCTCACCCGCCGAGCGCTGACTTGTTACTCCTCCGCCCCCACGTTCCTCCCCCTCACCCGCCGAGCGCTGAGTTGTTACTCCTTGAACCACTCCGCGGGGACGACGTGTCGGGAGCAGTGCTCCACAGTTCGCGCCTCACGCCCGAAGTCCCCGCGTCCTCACAGACGGCGGAGACCGGTTCGACGGTTGCTGCCACCGTTCACCGATGGACGTCATCTCTGAACCATTCACCTACGAACACGCCCGACGACACGGCCTGACGGCCAACGACCTCGTCGAGCGCTGCCGTGCAGGGGAGCTCGTGCGCCCACATCGCGGCGTCTACCTGCCAGCTCACCTGGTCGACGACCTCGATGCTCGCGTGGTCGCCGTCGGCCTTCTTCTTCCCCGGGGCGCTGCGGTCGCCCGCGAGTCTGCGGCCTGGATGCTCGGCCTCGACGTCCGCCCGCCCGAGCGGTGGCGGAGCGCCCCCAAGCTCGAGTGCCTCGTGCCCCTCGACGGGATACGGCCTCGCCACCCCGGCGTCAACGCCTTCATCAGCGCGCTGCCCCCGGACGACATCGTCGTCATCAACGGCATCGCCTGTACCACGGCGACTCGGACAGGCCTGGACCTCGCTCGCTGGCGTCCTCGCTTCATCGGGCTCGGCGCGGTCGATGCGCTGGCCCATGCCGGACTGACGACCGTCACTGAGCTCGCCGAGGCGGCGGGCCGCTTGGCTGGTCACCGCTTCATCCGGCGGGCACGTGAGGTCATCGACCTGTGCGAACCCGCAACGGAGTCAGTCCCTGAGTCGTGGTGCCGCCTGCGCCTCATCGAGGCCGGCCTCCCCCGACCAGCCGTCCAGGTCAGTCTTCGGGACGCGGACGGCAGGGAGGTCTATCGACTCGACATGGGGATCCTCGAGGCACTCGTTGGCATCGAGTACGACGGCGCCGAGCACCACCTCCGGACAGTAGCCGACCGCGAGCGCGACGAGGCGCGCAGAAAGGACATACGCAGACGCTGGCGTTGGCGCGTCCTCCCCGCCACCGCGGCGGACATCCTCGGACGCTCTCCCCAGCTCGAGGGCGCTGTCATGGAGCTGCTCGGCATCTCGATCGACTTCCGCCGCCAGGACTGGGGTCTGCAGGCGTAACAACTCAGCGCTCGGCGGGATGGGGAGGCATAACAACTCAGCGCTCGGCGAGATGGGGAGGCGTAACAACTCAGCGCTCGGCGGGATGGGGGTGTTCATGGGGCTTTCAGGAAAGTTCCAGGGAAGGGCGGCAGACTTGGGGCATGACCGGGGACCAGGCGCGCCTGCTCGTCGTCGACGACGAGCCGAACATCCGTGAGCTCCTCACGACGTCGCTGCGCTTCGCGGGCTTCGAGGTCGTCGCCGCCGCGGACGGCAACGAGGCGATCCACCTCGCGGTGGAGGCCGAGCCGGACCTCATCGTCCTGGACGTCATGCTCCCCGACATGGACGGCTTCACCGTCACCCGCCGCCTGCGCGAGCGTGGACACCACACCCCGGTCCTCTTCCTCACCGCCCGCGACGACATGTCCGACAAGGTCACCGGCCTCACCGTGGGCGGTGACGACTACGTGACCAAGCCCTTCAGCCTCGAGGAGGTCGTCGCCCGCATCCGGGCGATCCTGCGGCGCACCCAGCAGCAGGAGCCGGACGAGGGCGTGCTGCGCTACGCCGACCTCGAGCTCGACGAGGACGCCCACGAGGTACGCCGCGCCGGGCACGTCATCGAGCTGTCCCCCACCGAGTTCAAGCTCCTGCGCTACCTCATGGTCAACGCCGGCCGGGTGCTGTCGAAGGCGCAGATCCTCGACCACGTGTGGGAGTACGACTGGGGCGGCGACGGCGCGATCGTCGAGTCCTACATCTCCTACCTGCGCCGCAAGGTCGACGGCCGCGGCACCGACGGCGAGAAGCCGGTCCCCCTCATCCACACCCGCCGCGGCGTCGGGTACATGCTCCGCGAGCCCACCGGATGACCCTGCACGAGCGCCTGAGCGCGGTCCCGATCCGCGGCCGGCTCGTGCTCATCGTCGTCGTCGTGCTCGGGCTGGGACTCACCGTCGCGGGCGCGACCACCGGCACGCTGCTGCGCGCCTACCTCCTCGAGCAGACAGATGAGCAGATCGCGACGGCGGCACGGAACGTCAACATCGACACCCTCGAGCAGCTTGCCGCGAACCCGGACGCCGGATCCGTCATGCCGTCCGACTACTTCCTCAGCCTGGGCTTCCCCGGCGCCACGCCGGTCACCATCGTCGCCGAGTGGACCCTGCCCCGTTTCGGCAGGCCCGAGCTCCCCGACACGGTGTCGACCCTCGGGGAGGCCTACACCGTGCGCAGCGACGAGCCCGGCCAGCGGTGGCGCGCCGTCACCTACGGCGTCCAGGACGCCCCTGCCGGCACGACCCTCACCGTCGCCCTCCCGCTCGAGGGTGCCGACGAGACCGCCTACCAGGTGGCGCGGACGATCGTCGTCTCGGGCGTGCTCATCATCCTGCTCGGGGCCGCGCTCAGCTGGTTCGCCGTCGAGCGGGCCCTGCGCCCGCTGCGGCAGATCGAGCAGACCGCCGGCGCCATCGCGGCCGGGGACCTCTCCCAGCGGGTGCCCGCGACCGACCCGCACACGGAGGTCGGGCGCCTGTCGCACTCGCTCAACACGATGCTCGCGCAGATCGAGCAGGCCTTCGCCGCCCAGGCCGCCTCCGAGAGCCGGATGCGGCGCTTCGTCTCCGACGCCAGCCACGAGCTGCGCACCCCGCTCGCCACCGTCCGCGGCTACGGCGAGCTCTACCGGATGGGTGCCATCCCCGAGGCCGAGCTGCCCGCCGCGATGGCCCGCATCGAGGGTGAGGCTCGCCGCATGGGCGGGCTCGTCACCGACCTCCTCCAGCTCGCCCGCCTCGACGAGGGCCGCCGCCTCGCCCGCGAGCCCGTCGACCTCGCCGTCCTCGCCCACGACGCCGTCGCCGACCTGCGCGCCCTCGATCCCGGGCGCACCGCGACGCTCGTCCCGCTGGCGGACGGCATCCCCAGCCCGGACGCGATGGTCGTCCTCGGCGACGAGAACGCCCTGCGCCAGGTGCTGTCCAACCTCACCGGCAACGTCGTGCGGCACACCCCGGCCGGCACGTCCGTGGAGGTGGCGGCCGGGCGCCAGGGCGGCGACGTCGTCGTCGAGGTCCGCGACCACGGTCCGGGCATCTCGCCCGAGCACGCCGAGCGCGTCTTCGAGCGCTTCTACCGCCTCGACGACTCCCGGGCCCGCTCCTCCGGCGGCTCGGGCCTCGGCCTGGCGATCGTCTCGGCCCTCGTCGCCGCGCACGGCGGCACCGCGCGGGTGCTGCCCACCCCCGGGGGCGGCACGACCGTCCGCATCACCCTCCCGGCAGCCGACACGATCCCGTCCTGACGGGTCGCCTGACAGATCCCGCCACAAACGGTCCTGGCATCAGCGCGACACGCCGACGACACGCCGTGGTGAGCTCGTTCCTGCGGGCGTTCGGTCCGCCTTTGTGGCGGGATTCGGAAGTCGGCGCCGGGCCCTGGACCGGACCGTGGGTCGCCCGTCCACAGTGAGCACCCATGTCGACGCCACCCACAGTCCGCCGCTCGCCCCCGACCTGTCGTCGGCGCCAGACCGACCATTCCCCCATGGACGTCGTCACCAGGCTTCTGGAACTGGGCGGCGTCGCGCGCCGCTCAGAGCTGGTCGGCTCGGCAGCAGACCGACGCGCGCTCGCGGAGGCTGTGGCCCTCGAGACGCTGCGTGACCTCGGAGGTGGCTGGGTCGCCGCCGTGGACGCCGATGCGGCCGTCGTTGCCGCCCGCCGGTTCAACGGCACCATCACCTGTGTCAGCGCGGCACCCTTCTACGCGCTGCAGCAGCTCAGAGTTCCCGAGCGCGTCCACATGGCCGTTCCGCGCGCCAGAGGCGCGCGTCCAGTCCCTCTCCGCCGCGCGGTCGTCGTGCACCGCGAGACGAGCTGGACCCGCCCGTCCGGCCGTGTTCCGCCCGTAGCACCACTGGTCGAGGTCCTCGCCCGGGTCCTACGCTGCTGCCCGGAGGACGAGGCCGTCACCGTGGTCGACTCCGCGCTGAACCGCGGACTGATCACCGTGGAGGAGATCGACCGCAGTCTGGAGGGCCCGGCAGTCTCCGGGCACGGACGGCGCTCCACCGCTGTGACGGTCGCAGCCGCTCGGCGATCGAGACGCTGGCGCGGCTCGCCCTGCGTGCCGCGGGGTACAGCGTCGAGGCAGGTGTCCCGATCCGGGGCGTCGGCGAGGTCGACCTGGTCGTGGCCGGGAAGGTGGTCGTCGAGTGTGACGGGTTCAGCTACCACTCGGGCCGGCACGAGTACCGGGAGGATCGCCGCCGCGACCGAGCTCTCGCCGCACTGGGCTACGTCACCCTGCGGTTCACCTGGGAGGACATCATGAATGATCCGGGGGTGGTCGTCGCTGCCGTCAGGGCCGTCCTCGAGCGGAGGCAATCGGCACGCTAGAGACGGGCCGCGCGGATCGCGCCACAACCACGGCCGGACGGGCCGTGGATCGCCGGCATCACGCGAAGCCTCGCGCTCGCTCACTGCCTGATGAGTCCCTTTGTGGCGCGATTCGCGAACCGAGTGGCTAGGCGTCGTAGATCTCCACCTCGGCCGCCTTGACGACGAGGACGACGTCGTCGCCCACCCCGACCCGCAGGACGCTGAGGGACGCCGGGGTCACGTCCGCAGCCAGGCGGGTGCCCGACGCCGTCTCCCCGCGCACCCGGACGAGGGCTCCCTGCTGCTCCAGACCCGTCACCCGCACCGGCAGCACGTTGCGTGGGCTGCCGCCCGGGGCGGTCCGGTGGACAGCCACCGCGCGCGGGGAGAACGCGGCGGCGGCGCGCCCGGTCCTCGCCGCCGGCTGCGCGCTCGCGAGCCCGTGGACGACCTCGTCGCCGGCGCGCACAGCGTCCGCCGCCACCCGCTCACCGAGGAGCAGGTTGACCCCCGCGAGCCGCGCGCCGAAGCCGGACCGCGGCCGGCCGAGCACCTCCGCCGTCGTCCCCTGCTCGACGACACGGCCGGCCTCGAGCACGACGACGTCGTCGGCGAGGGCGAGGACGTCGAGCAGGTCGTGGGTGACGACGACGGCGGCCCGTCCGGAGCCGCGCAGCGCCGCGCGCAGGACCTGGCGCAGCTGGGCCGCGGCGTCGACGTCGAGGGCGGAGAGGGGCTCGTCGAGCAGCAGGAGGTGCGGGTCCGGTGCGAGCGCCCGGGCGAGGGCCACACGCTGCGCCTGCCCGCCGGAGAGCCGGTGCACCCGCCGCTCGGCGAGCGCCTCCGCGCCCACCTCCGCCAGCCGGGTCCGTGCCACCTCGTCGGCCGCGCGACGTGCCACTCCGCGGGCCCGGGGCCCGAAGGCGACGTTGGCGAGGACGTCGAGGTGGGGCAGGAGGAGCGGCTCCTGCGCGAGGAGCGAGATCCGGCGGCCGTGCGGCGGCACCCAGGCCCCCTCCCCCGCCACCCGCCGCCCGGCGACGTGGACCTCGCCGTCGGCCGGCCGCACCGTGCCCGCCGCGAGCCCGAGCACCGTGGACTTGCCCGCGCCGTTGGGCCCGAGCAGCGCGAGGACCCGGCCCGCCGGGACGGTGAGCTCGATCTCCACGTCCCGCTCCGGGACGGCCGCGCGGACGCTGAGCGCCGGCGCGCTCACGAGGCCGCCCCACCGCGCCGCGGGCGCTGGGTGAGCAGGACGATGCCCGCCGCGACGACGACGAGCACGAGCGAGAGGGCTATCGCGGCGTCGGGGTCGGTCTCGCGCTGGAGGTAGATCTCCAGCGGCAGGGTCCGGGTGACACCCTGGAGGGAGCCGGCGAAGGTGAGCGTGGCGCCGAACTCCCCGAGGCAGCGGGCAAAGGCCAGCGCCGTCCCCGAGCCGAGGGCGGGCATGAGCAGCGGGATCGTCACGCGGCGCAGCACGGTCGTCGGTCGGGCGCCGAGGGTGGCGGCCACGACCTCGTGCCGACGCCCGGCCGTCCGCGCGGCGCCCTCGACGGCGATGACGAGGAAGGGCAGGGCGACGAAGGCCTGGGCGAGCACGACCGCCGTCGTCGAGAACGCGATGTCGATGCCGAGCACCTCGAGGCACTGCCCGAGCAGGCCGCGGCGGCCGAAGGTGGTGAGCAGCGCGAGGCCGGACACCACCGGCGGCAGGACGAGCGGCAGGAGGACGACGGTGCGTACCACCCGGGCACCGGGCAGGCGTGACCAGGCGAGCACGAGGGCGAGCGGCACCCCGAGCACGACGGCGAGGAGGGTGGCGGCGGCCGAGGTCCGCAGGCTGAGACCGAGCGCCGCGAGGGAGGCCTCGGAGGTGAGGAGCTCGGGCAGCTGCCCCCACGGCACGCGCAGCACCAGGCCGAGCACCGGCAGGGCGATGAGCAGGACGCCGACGGCGGCGGGCACGAGGGCCCAGCGCGGCAGGCCGCCGGTGAGGTCACCCGGCACCCGGCGGACGGAGGGCCGGTCCCGCGTGACGGTCATGGCGCGAGGAACCCGGCCTCGTCGAGCACCTGCTGGGCCTCCCGGCCGAGGAGGAGGTCGACCCAGGCAGCGGCCAGCTCCGGGTCGGCGGCGTCGGCGGTGACGGCCACCGGGTACCGGTTGAGCACCTCTCCAGCCCGGGCGACGGGGACCGCCTCGACGGCGTTCCCCGCGGCGGCTGCGTCGGTCCGGTAGACGAGCCCGGCGTCCGCCTCCCCGCTCGTCACCTTGCCGAGCACGTCCGTCACGCTGCCCTCCTCGCTCACCGGTGCGAGCGAGACGCCGTGCAGGCCGGCCAGCGTGGCGGTGGCGGCGCCGCAGGGCACCTGCGGCGCGCAGACGACGAGGGCGACGTCCTCGAGGCTTCCGTCCAACCCGGTCACGTCGGCCGGGTTTCCGCTCGGGACGACGAGCGTGAGCACGTTGCGCGCGAAGATCTCCGGCTCCTCGGCGACGGTCCCCGACGCGACGGCCCGTGCCATCGTTGTCTCGTCCGCGGTGGCGAGCACGTCCGCGGGAACACCGGCGTCGAGCTGCGCGACGAGGTCGGAGGAGCCCGCGAAGGAGAAGGCCACCTCGGCGCCGGGGTGCTGCTCGGTGAAGACCTCGGCGAGGTCCTCGAACACGCCGTGGAGGGATGCCGCGGCGAGGACGGTGAGGCGCTCGTCCGGCGCTGCGGCGCTCCCCGCGTCCGCCCCTCCACAGGCGCCCAGGCCCAGCGCGACGACGACGGCGGCGGCGAGGCCCCGTCCGCGGGTCACCGGTTCTCCCGGGGTGCTTCCACGATGACGGTCGTGGCCTTGACGACGGCGGAGGCGAGCGATCCGGGCTCGAGTCCGAGCTCCTCGACCGCCTCGGCGCTCATGAGGGACACCACCCGGAAGGGCCCGCACTGGAGGTCGACCTGCGCCATGACACCGTCGGCCCGGACCCTGGTGACGAGCCCGGTGAAGCGGTTGCGAGCGGAGCTGGTCACCCCGCCGACGTCCGGCAGCTGGCGTCGTTCGGCGAGCTCCTGGGCGTAGCGGGCCAGCTCGGCGCCGTCGACGACCTTGCGCCCGGCATCGTCGGTGCCGGCGGCGAGGTGTCCGTCCTCGACCCACCGGCGCACCGTGTCGTCACTGACGCCGAGCAGCGAGGCGGCGGAACCGATCCGATACTGCGGCATGTTTGCGAGCATACCGCCGCATCTGCGACTGCAAGCCACCACACGTTCCAGCCTGTCTCCGTAACAACTCAGCGCTCGGCGGAAGGGGGCGGGGGTAACAACTCAGCGCTCGGCGGAAGGGGGCGGGGGTAACAACTCAGCGCTCGGCGAAAGGGGGGGGGGGGGGGGGGGGGGGGGCGGAGGGGCTGCCGCCCTCTGCGCCGAGCGCTGAGTTTTTACTGGCTCAGAGCTCGGTGCTCGTGGGGCTGCTGCGGCGCTTGCGGTCCTGCGGGGTGCCCACGGGCTCCCAGCCACGGCCCGGCTCGCGCGTGCCGCGGGCCACGGAGCCACGCGAGCGGTACACCACGAGCGGCCGGGTCGAGTACCCGACGGGTGCGGAGAAGGCGTGGACGAGCCGGGTGAAGGGCCACACGAGGAAGAGCAGGAAGGCCGCGACGATGTGAAGCTTGAACTGGACGGGCACGTCGGCCATGAGCTCGGGCTGCGGCTGGAAGTAGAACAGCGAGCGCAGCCACGGCGAGATCGTCTCGCGGTAGTCGTAGCCGTGACCGCCGGCGACGATCTGGTTCTGCACCGTCGCCCACATACCCAGCAGGATCGGCAGGGCGAGCAGGACGTACATGAACTTGTCCATGCGAGTGGTCGCGAGGAACACCGGCCCGGTCTTGCGGCGCCGGTAGATGAGGATCGACAGGCCGACGATCGTCATGATCCCGGCCAGCGCCCCCATGTACGTGGCGATGAAGTGGTAGAAGTCCTGCCCGATCCCCACGGCCTCGGTCCAGCTCTTGGGGATGAGCAGGCCCATGAAGTGACCGGCCGCGACGAAGAGGATGCCGAAGTGGAACAGCGGCGAGCCGAGCCGCAGCAGCGCATGCTCGTAGAGCTCGGAGGACCGGGTGGTCCAGCCGAACTTGTCGTAGCGGTAGCGCCACAGCAGGCCGACGACGAAGACCGCCATCGACACGTAGGGGAAGACCACCCACGCGATCGTGCTGAGCCCGTTCATGCCCTGACCTCCTTCTGTGCGGCGCCGCCGGGTGAGTAGGGCTCGAGCGGCCCGAGCGCGTTGAGGCCGACCATCTCGGTCGGCGGTCCGGACGTGATGAGCTCGAGGTACCGGTCGCGGACCTCGTCGGTGACCGGCGGCAGGGTGAGGCACACGGCCTCGACGACGGCGGCCCACGGGCTGCTCATGGAGGTGAGCGCCGAGCGCAGCACCTCGATCCCTTGCCGGTGGGAGCCGAGCAGGCCGCCGGCGATCTCGGCGTCGCCCCGGGCGGAGAACTCCAGGACGAGCGGCAGGAAGTCGGGCAGCTCGGGCCGGTCGACCTCCCAGCCGGCGGCCCGGTAGGCCTCGACGAACCGCACGAGCGCCGTCCCCCGCTTCCGGGTGTCCCCGGTGAGGAAGTAGGACAGGTACATCGAGCACTTGCGCTTGAGGTCGAAGGTCGCGACGTAGTCCTGCGCCAGCGCCTCGTCCCCCGCGGTGGCCGCGTGGTCCAGGAACCCCCACAGCCGCTGCCGCACAGGCTGCGGGAGCCCGGCCACGGCCTCGCGCACCGTGGCGTACGCGGCCAGCCGCCCCGCCGTCGGGTAGTCGAGGAGGATCGAGGCGGCCATGTGCGCGACGGCGCGGTCCCGGTCGCCCAGCCGCACCGGCGTGAGGGGAGTGAGCTCGGGGGCACGGATGAAGCCGCTCATCGCGGGCCCTCCCCCGGTCGCGGCTCGTCGCCGGGCGTCCGGCCACGCACCCGGTCGGTGCCGCCCGCCTCCGGGCCGGGGTCACCCGCCGGGTACGGGTCCTCGTCGTACACGGCGGGACCGGAGTCGATGTCGCCGGAGTGGAGGTCCTCCCCGCCCTCCGACGGCGCGTCGTCGATGGCGACGGCGACGTTCGCGGAGCCGCTCACCTCGTCCTCGCTCTCGTCGGCGCGAGGCGGGAACAGCCCGCTCGCGCCGCGGCCGTCCCAGTTGAGCAGGTTGGTCCGCCCCGGCGTCGAGGGCGAGTAGGGCGAGGTCTGGCGGTCCTTGAGCGCGTGGAAGTTCTCCACGGTGGCGGGCACGTCGGGTCCGGAGCCTGTGCCGAACGGTCCGCCGCCCCCCATCCCGGGTCCGCCGTGGACGTCGAGCGAGCAGGCCATCTCCTCGAGCTCACGGCTGATCTCGGCGTGGGCGGACGGGATGACGTAGCGGTCCTCGTACTTGGCGATCGCCAGGAGGCGGTACATCGCCTCGATCTCCTCGCCCGTCATCCCGACGGCGGCGGCGATCCCCTCGTTCGGTTCCTCGCCCAGGTTGATGTCGCGCATGTAGGAGCGCATCGCGGCCAGCCGCCGGAGGACCCGCTCGACCGGGGCGGGGTCCCCGGCCGTGAAGAGCTCGGCGAGGTACTCGAGCGGGATGCGCATCGTCGACAGCGCCGTGAGCAGGGTCGCCGCGTCCTCGCCGTCGTTGCCGGAGGCGGTGACGACGTCGACGACGGGGCTCAGCGGCGGGATGTACCAGACCATCGGCAGCGTGCGGTACTCCGGGTGGAGCGGCAGCGCGACCTCGTAGTCCGTGATGAGCTTCCAGATCGGGGAGTTCTGGGCGGCCTCGATCCAGTCCTCCGGCATGCCCTCACGGCGGGCGGCGGCGACGACCTCGGGGTCGAAGGGGTCGAGGAACACGCCGCGCTGGGCGGCGAGGAGGTCGTGCTCGTTCGGGGTGGCGGCGGCCTCGGCGACGCGGTCGGCGTCGTAGAGGACGAGGCCGATGTAGCGCAGCCGGCCCACGCAGGTCTCCGCGCACACGGTGGGCAGGCCGGCCTCGATGCGCGGGTAGCACATGGTGCACTTCTCGGCCTTGCCGGTCTGGTGGTTGAAGTAGACCTTCTTGTACGGGCAGCCGGTCACGCACATCCGCCAGCCGCGGCACTGGTCCTGGTCGACGAGCACGATGCCGTCCTCAGCGCGCTTGTACATCGCGCCCGACGGGCAGGAGGCCACGCACGAGGGGTTGAGGCAGTGCTCGCAGATCCGCGGCAGGTAGAACATGAAGGTCTCTTCGAACTCGGCCTTCACCTGCGTGTTCATCTTCTTGAGCACGGGGTCGTCGGCCATCGTCTCGGTCGAGCCGCCGAGCATGTCGTCCCAGTTGGCCGACCACTTGATGTCCATGTTCTCGCCGGTGAGCAGCGACTTCGGACGCGCCACGGGCGTGTGCCGCGAGTCCGCGGGCGCGTTGAGCAGCATGTCGTACTCATAGGTCCACGGCTCGTAGTAGTCGTGGATGGTCGGCATCTTCGGGTTGGAGAAGATCGTCGCGAGCTTCTTCGCCCGGCCACCGGCCTTGAGCTTGAGCTTCCCGCGACGGTTGAGCGTCCAGCCGCCCTCCCAGACCTCCTGGTCCTCGTAGGTGCGGGGATACCCGAGGCCCGGACGGGTCTCGACGTTGTTGAACCACACGTACTCGGTGCCGGTCCGGTTCGTCCACGCCTGCTTGCAGGTGACCGAGCACGTGTGGCACCCGATGCACTTGTCGAGGTTCATCACCATCGACATCTGCGCCATGACCTTCATCAGTACTGCACCTCCTGGCTGCGACGGCGGATGACCGTCACCTCGTCCCGCTGGTTGCCGGTGGGCCCGGTGTAGTTGAACGCGTACGCCAGCTGGGCGTAGCCACCGATGAGGTGGCTGGGCTTCATGAGCACCCGGGTGAGGGAGTTGTGGATGCCGCCGCGCTGCCCGGACGTCTCGGCAACCGGGACGTCGACGACGCGCTCGGTCGCGTGGTGCATGTAGACCGTGCCCTCGGGCATGCGGTGGGAGACGACGGCGCGGGCGACGACGACGCCGTTGCGGTTGTAGGCCTCGATCCACTCGTTGTCCCGCACGCCGATCTTGTCGGCGTCCTGCGGGGACATCCAGATGTTCGAGCCGCCGCGGGAGAGGGACAGCATGAAGAGGTTGTCCTGGTACTCGGAGTGGATCGACCACTTCGAGTGCGGCGTGAGGTAGCGGACGGCGACCTCCGCGTGCCCGGCGGCCGCCGGGTCCCCGGTGGGGGTGGTGTCCCCGGGGACGGCGTCACCGTAGAGCCGGTGCATGTCGAGGGGCGGGCGGTAGACCGGCAGAGTCTCGCCCATCTCCTCCATCCAGTCGTGGTCGAGGTAGAAGTGCATGCGCCCGGTGAGCGTGTGCCAGGGCTTGAGCCGCTCGACGTTCGTCGAGAACGCGGTGTACCGCCGGCCGCCGGTCTCCGAGCCGGACCACTCCGGGGAGGTGACGACGCTCGTGGGCCGGGTCTGGGCGTCGGTGAAGGTCACCCGGACCGACTCCGACTCCGCGGCGAGGTCCGCCAGCCTCGTCCCGGTGCGCTTCTCCATGTCCTCGAAACCCTGGGTGGCCAGGCGCCCGTTCGTCGTGCCGGACAGCGCGAGGATCGCCTCGATCGCCTTGGTGTCCTTGTCCAGCGACGGGCGGCCCTTGGCGATCCCGGAGACCACGCGCCCGTTACGGGCGGCGAGCTCGGCGACCTCCTTGTCGGGCATGAACTTCACCCCCTTGGTCTGCATGCCGAGGGTGTCGGTGAGCGGGCCGAGAGCGTTGAACTTCGCCAGGGTCTTGGTGTAGTCGCGCTCGACGGTGATGAGCTTGGGCATCGTCACGCCCGGCACGAGCGGCGTCTCCTCCAGCGGCGCGACGGCACCGTGGGGGGTGGCCAGGGCGTCGGCGGTGTCGTGGTTGAGCGGCGCGGCGATGACGTCGCGCCGGGCCCCGAGGTGCCCGACGCTGAGCTCGGAGACCTTCGCGGCGAGGTCCTGGAAGATCCGGAAGTCGGTCCGGGTCTGCCAGGGCGGGGAGATGGCCGGGTTGAAGGAGTTGACGAAGGGGTGCATGTCCGTCGTCGAGATGTCGTGCTTCTCGTACCAGGTGGCGGCCGGCAGGACGATGTCGGAGTAGATCGTCGTCGAGGTGTTGCGGAAGTCGATCGTCGTGAGGAGGTCGAGCTTCCCCTCGGCGGCCTCGTCGCGCCAGACCATCGACGCCGGCCGGCGCCCGGGCGGGGACTGCTCGTTGCGGACCGCGGACTCCGCACCGAGGAGGTGCTTGATGAAGTACTCGTTGCCCTTGCCGGAGGAGCCGAGGATGTTGGAGCGCCACACGGTGAGCACCCGCGGGAAGTTCTCCGGGGCGCCGGGGTCCTCGACGGCGTACTTCAGCCGTCCCTCGCGCAGCTCGTCGACGATGTGCTCTGCGACCTCCTTGCCCGCGGCCCGTGCCTCGTCCGTGAGGTCGAGGGAGTTGCGGTTGAAGGTGGGGAAGCTCGGCACCCAGCCGCGCTTGGTCGCTTCGACGAGCGTGTCCGCCGTCGTCATCCCCTCGAGCTTGCCGGAGGCGAGCGGTGAGGTGAGCGTCTGTGCGGGCAGGCCGTCGTAGCGCCACTGCTCGGTCCCGAGGTACCAGAAGGCGGTCGAGATCATGTGGCGGGTGGGACGCTGCCAGTCCAGGCCGAAGGCGTACTGCTGGAAGCCGGTGATCGGGCGGACCTTCTCCTGGCCCACGTAGTGCGCCCAGCCCCCACCGTTGACGCCCTGGCAGCCGGTGAGCTGCACGAGAGCGATCATCGCCCGGTAGATCGTGTCGGAGTGGAAGTAGTGGTTGGTGCCGGCGCCCATGACGATCATCGAGCGGCCCTTGGAGCGGCGCGCGTTGTCCGCGAACTCCCGCCCGATCCGGATGATCGCGGCGATCGGGACGCCCGAGTGCTCCGCCGCCCACGCCGGGGTCCCGGGCTGTGTCGCGTCCTCGTAGCCGGCCGGCCACTCGCCGGGGAGGCCGGGACGGTCCACGCCGTACTGGGCGAGGAGCAGGTCGAAGACGGTGGTGACCAGGCGGCCGCCGACCTCACGGACCGGCACCCCGCGGCGCAGCACGCCGGTGCCTCCGACGTGGAGGCCGGTGTCGCCGCTCTCCGCGCCGGGGACGACGTCGAAACGCGGGAGAAGCACCTCGACGGCACGCCCGCCGTCGCCGTCGTGCACGGAGAGCACCGGGTCCCGGCCGCCGAGGTCGAGGTTCCAGCGACCCTTGCCTGCCTCCCCGAAGCGGTCCCCCAGGGTGCCGTTCGGGACGAAGGGGGTGCCGCCGTCGTCGAGCATGACCGTCTTGAACGCGGCGTTCTCGGCGTCGGCGTGCTCGGGAAGGTCGGCCGCGGTGAGGAACTTGCCCGGGACGTAGGCGCCGTCGCGCTCCTCGAGGGAGACGAGGAACGCGGAGTCGGTGTAGCGCTTGACGTAGTCGGTGAAGTACGGCTCGGGCCGCTCGACGTGGAACTCGCGCAGGATGACGTGCCCCATCCCCATCGCCAGGGCGCCGTCGGTGCCGGGGTGGACGGCGAGCCACTCGTCGGCAAACTTCGTGTTGTCCGCGTAGTCCGGGGAGATGCCCACGACCTTCTGGCCCCTGTACCGGGCCTCGACCATGAAGTGGGCGTCCGGGGTGCGGGTCACGGGGATGTTCGAGCCCCACATGATGAGGTAGCCGGCGTCGAACCAGTCGGCGGACTCCGGGACGTCGGTCTGGTCCCCGAAGATCTGCGGGGAGGCCATCGGCAGGTCGGCGTACCAGTCGTAGAAGGACAGGATGTTGCCGCCCATGAGGGACAGGAACCGGGTGCCGGCGCCGTAGGAGACCTGCGACATCGCGGGGATGACGGTGAAGCCGGCCAGCCGGTCCGGCCCGTACTGCTTGGTCGTGTACACGTGGGCGGCGGCCATGATCTCCATGACCTCCTCCCACTGGGCGCGCACGAGGCCGCCGCGACCGCGGGCGCGCTTGTAGCGGCGCGAGCGCTCGGGGTCCTCGACGACGTCGGCCCAGGCGAGCACCGGGTCACCGAGGCGCGCCTTGGCCTCGCGGTACATGCCGAGCAGCGCGCCGCGCACGTAGGGGTAGCGCACCCGGGTGGGCGAGTAGGTGTACCAGCTGAACGCGGCGCCGCGGGGGCAGCCGCGGGGCTCGTACTCCGGCTTGTCCGGCCCGGTCGTCGGGTAGTCGGTCTGCTGCGCCTCCCACGTGATGATCCCGTCCTTGACGTAGACCTTCCACGAGCAGGAGCCGGTGCAGTTGACGCCGTGGGTGGAGCGGACGACCTTGTCGTGGCTCCAGCGGTCCCGGTAGAAGGAGTCCCCCTGCCGACCGCCCTTGAGGAAGAGCCGGGACAGGTCCTCCGAGGCCTCCCCGCGCCGCAGGAAGGTCCCGAGCCTGAGCAGCGCGTCGGTGGCGGCCGTCTGCGGCTTCTCCGGTCTCGTCGTCGTCATCGCGTGGTCCTTTCCGTGGTCTGTCGGGAGGCTCGACGAACGGGCCACCAGCAGAAGGCGGCCACGCCCAGCGCGCTGATGGCGAGGAGGACGAAGCCGAGGGTGTAGGCGTCGGTGGCGCCGTAGACGGCGCCCATGACGAGCGGCGGGAAGAAGCCGCCGAGGCCACCGGCCGCACCGACGATGCCGGTCACCGAGCCGACGGTGCCGGGAGGTGCGACCTGCGCGACGAGGGCGAAGCACGCCCCGGAGGCCGCGCCCAGGGTGGCGGCCATGGTGAGGAAGGCGACGGTGCCCGCCGGGAGCAGCTCCAGGCGCAGGGCGGCCAGCACCGCCATCGCGCCGGCGACGACGAAGCACGTGGTGAGGACCGGGACCGGGTGGAAGCGGTCGGACAGCCAGCCGCCGACGGGCCGGGCGACGACGGCGAGCACGATGAAGCCGGCAGTCCGGAAGGAGGCGTCGGAGCGGTCGAGGCCGAAGTCGTTGATGAGGTACGTGGGCAGGTAGACGCTGAAGGCGACGAACCCGCCGAATCCCATGGCGTAGATGAGCGAGAGCTGGAGCGTGGCGGGGATCTTGAGGGTGGTCCACGTCCGGCGGAGCATCGAGCCCGTGGCGGCCGGCGGGCGGGCGGGCGAGTCGCGCAGCACGACCCAGGCGACGGCGGCGTACAAGGCGAGGACGACCGCGACGAGCACGTAGGGCGCGGGACGGCCGTAGCTGTCGGCGATGCCGACGGTGGTGAAGGCGGCGACGGCGGTGCCCGCGGTCCCCGTCCCGAAGATCCCTAGGGCCAGGCCGCGACGCGCCGGTGGGTACCAGGCGTTGACGAAGGGGACCCCGACGGCGAAGGCCGTGCCGCCGATCCCGAGGAAGAACCCGCCGATGATGAGCATGGCGAAGCTGTTCGCGACGAAACCGACGAATAGCGTCGGGACAATCGTCACGAGGCTGACGGCGGGGAACATCACCCGCGCACCGAAACGGTCGGTGAGGGCACCGACGGGAATTCGTCCCAACGAGCCCACGATGACCGGGACGGCGACGACGACCGACACCTGGAAGGCCGTGAGGTCCAGCTCCCCACCGTAGGTGTTGCCCAGCGGTGCGATGAGGTTCCAGGCCCAGAAGTTCACCAGGAAGCCGCCCGTGGCCAGGGCGAGCATGAGCGCCGGTGAGCGGGCGCCACCCGTCGTCGGCTCCGTTGCGACGTCGTCCCTGCTCACGTGCCCTCCCGTCCGGGCGGGCCGCGCGACCCTGCCCCCGAGCCGATTATGCACAGGTTCGTCGAGTGTTGCCGCCGGGATTGCCGAGGGTTCTACTTGTGCAATACGGGCATGACTTTAAGGTTCATTCGTCCGGGTGGCCGGTGGTATTTGTCCCGGTATTTTCCCGGAGGTAGTCGTCGCGGTCCGCCCACGTGTCGATGTCGCGCACCTCACCCGTGGCGGCCGGGATCGCGAGGAGCCGCAGCGGAGCCACCAGGTCCCGCACGGGCGCGCCGCGCACCCCGCCAGCGGCGGCGACGGACGCGACCGCGGCCTCGAGCGCGGAGCGCACGTAGAGCCCGAGCAACCACTGCTCGCGCCCCCCGTCGTCACTGAGCACCAACCCGTCCGCGTCCGTGGCGCCACTCTCCTCCGCCGCGGCGAGCAGACGGGGCACGGCGGCCGAGGCACCGGGCAGGTCGCAGGCGAGGAGGAGGACGAGCGGGGCTCCGCTCCCGAGCGCCCGCAGACCGGCGACGATCCCGGCGACGGGCCCGCCGTGGGGCGGGTCCTCGAGGGTGCGGGCCACGCCGTCGGGCACCGGCACCGCCTCCGGGGCGACGACGACGACGCGGCTCGCGTCCCCCGTCGCGTCGAGCACGTGGTCGAGCAGGCGCCGTCCGAGCACCTCGACCTGCGGCTTGAGCGCCCCACCCAACCGCCGGCCGGTTCCCCCGGCCAGCACGACGGCGTCGTGGTCTAGGGCCACTGCAGCAGTCCGACCTCGTCCCCGGGGGCGACGGCGTCGACGTCCTCGGCGACGACGGCGAGCGCCTGGGCGGCCGCGAGCGAGGCGACGAGGTGGGAGCCCGAGCCGCCCGCGGCGGCGGGACGGACGGACGCCACCGGCCCGTCGTCGACGAGCACCGGCAGGTACTGGCGCCGGCCGGGCGGGCAACGCCAACCCACGGCGGCGCGCGCGGTCCCGAGCGGCACGCGGGCTGGCCGGCCCACGAGCTGCCGCAGCGCGGGAGCCACGTGGACGTGGAAGGAGACCATGACGCTCACCGGGTTCCCGGGCAGCGCGAAGACCGGGACCCGGCCCTCGAGCAGCCCGAAGCCCTGCGGCTTGCCCGGCTGCATCGCCACGGTGGTGAAGTCGAGCTCGCCGGACAGGGCGGCCTTGACGACGTCCTTGGTGCCCACGCTGACGCCGCCGGACGTCACGAGCGCGTCGAGGCGGGGCAGTGCGGCCGCGACCACGGCGCGCAGCGCCTCGGGGTCGTCGCCCACCGACCCGAGCGGCACCGGCTCGCCGCCCGCCTCCCGCACGAGGCCGGCGACGAGCACACTGTTGGAGTCGGGGATCCGGCCCGGGCCAGGGTCGACGCCCGGCGGGCACAGCTCGTCCCCGGTGGCCAGGACCCCCACCCGGGGGCGCGGCCGCACGAGCAGCTCGCCGTGGCCGGCGGAGACGGCGGCGGACAGGTGGGTGGCACCCAGCACCGTGCCGGCCCCGAGGACGACGTCACCGGGGCGGACGTCCTCCCCGCGGCGGCGCACGTGCGCGCCGGCCTCGGGCGCGCGGCGCAGCAGCACCCGCGCGGGGAGCGCGGCGGCGCCCGGCGGCTGGTCGCTGAGCTCGACGGGCACGACGGCGTCCGCGCCGGGCGGCAGCGGCGCACCGGTCATGATCCGCGCGGCCCGTCCCGGGCCGACCGTGACGGGCCGTGTCGTCCCGGCCGGGACGTCCCCGTCGACCGGCAGCGCGACCGGTGCGGTCCCGCTCGCGCCGACGAGGTCGGCGGCCCGCACGGCGAAGCCGTCCATCGCGGAGTTGTCGAAGGGCGGGACCGCCAGCACGGCGATGACGTCCTCCGCCAGGCGCAGCCCGTGGGCCTCGGTGACGGGCACGCGCCGCGGGGCGAGCGGCTCGACCCGGCCGAGCACATGCTCCTGGTACTCCTCGACGGTGATCACGGGCAGCCCCTTCAGTAGACCGGCAGGCTCGGGTCGACGTCCGCCACCCACGCGCGGACACCGCCGGCGAGGTTGGTGACGTCGGCGTACCCGGCCCCGCGCAGGATGCCTTGAGCCTGCGCGGAGCGGCCACCGGACAGGCAGTGGACGACGACGGCGGCTCCCGGCCCGACCCCGGCCGCCTCCGCCGCCCGCGGGTCTGCGACGAGCCGCTCGAGGGGGACGGTGACCGCGCCGGGGATCTGGACGATCGCCCGCTCGGTGGGCTCGCGGACGTCGAGGAGGACGAAGTCGTCCTCCCCGCGCTCCCGAGCGGCGAGCCGCTCGGCCAGCTCGCGGGCGGTGAGCGTGGGACCGTCGTCGTCGACGGCGGGCGCGGGCTCGGCGGCGAGGACGGCGGCGGCGTGGGCGGTCACGGGAAGCCCGAGGGGGTCGTAGCCGAGCTCGGCGCGCGAGGACGGGGCACTGGGACGGGGCCGTGGGCGCAGCGGCAGCTCGCTCCAGCGGGCGGCGAGGACGTCGAGGACGGCGACCCTTCCCAGCAGCGGCTCCCCGGCGCCGGTGACGAGCTTGACGGCCTCGGCCGCCATGAGCGAGCCGACCTGCCCGCACATCGCCCCGAGCACGCCCGCCTGCCCGCACGACGGCGTCGCACCCGGTGGCGGCGGCGCCGGGAAGAGGTCCCGCAGCGTCACCGCGGGGTAGCCGGCCTCGCGGGGCGGGCGTGACCAGAACACCGCGACCTGCGCGTCGAAGCGCAGGATCGAGCCCCACACGAGCGGCAGGCCGAGGTCGGCGCAGACGTCGGCGACGAGGTAGCGGGTCGGGAAGTTGTCCGTGCCGTCGAGCACGAGGTCGTAGCCGGCGATCACCTCGCGCGCGTTCGTCGCGTCCAGCCGCAGGTGGTGGCGGGTCACGGCGACGTCGGCGTTGAGGGCCCGGACGTGCTCGGCGGCCGAGTCCACCTTCGGTCGCCCGACGTCCGCCGTGGTGTGGAGGACCTGGCGCTGCAGGTTCGTCGCCTCCACGACGTCGTCGTCGACGATCCCGAGGTGGCCGACACCGGCGGCCGCGAGGTAGTGGAGGATCGGGGAGCCGAGCCCGCCGGCGCCCATGACGAGCACCCGGGCCGCCCGCAGCCGACGCTGCCCGGTCTCGCCCAGCTGCTCGAGGAGCAGGTGGCGCGAGTAGCGCAGCACCTGCTCCCGCTCCAGCGGCGGGCCCGGCGGGACGAGCGGCGGAAGGGGCATGGGCCCCACTGTAGGAGGGTGCGGCACGCCGCGGGCGCGTCGAGCGTCCCGTGCCCCGTCGCGGGGAACGGTGAGACGCTGGGCACATGAGTCTCACCCACCTCGACGCGCGCGGGCACGCGCACATGGTCGACGTCACCGAGAAGAGCCCGACGGTCCGCGCCGCCACGGCGGCCGGCCGGGTGCGCTGCTCCCCCGAGCTGGTGCGGACGCTGCGTGAGGGGACGGCCCCCAAGGGCGACGTCCTCGCCGTCGCGCGGGTCGCCGGCATCGCAGCCGCCAAGCGCACCCCCGAGCTGCTGCCGCTGGCGCACGTCATCGGCGTGCACGGCGTCGCCGTGGACGTCGAGATCGACGACGAGGGGGTGGCGATCACCGCCACCGTCCGCACGGCCGACCGCACCGGGGTGGAGATGGAGGCGCTGACGGCGGTGAGCGTCGCGGCGCTCAACGTCGTCGACATGGTCAAGGGGCTGGACCGCTCGGTGACGATCACCGACGTCCGGCTCGTGTCGAAGTCCGGTGGCCGCTCGGGCGAGTGGCACCGCGAGGAGGACGGACGATGAGCACGGTGCGGTACTTCGCGGCGGCCGCCGAGGCGGCCGGACGCGAGCAGGAGCCGGTCGAGCCGGCGAGCGTGGGCGAGCTGCGGGCCGCGCTGGCCGAGCGGCACGGCGAGCGCCTGGCCCGGGTGATGGAGCGCTGCTCGGTCCTCGTCAACGGCGTGCGGAGCGACAACGACGCCCAGGTCGGCGCGGGCGACGTCGTCGACGTCCTGCCCCCCTTCGCCGGCGGCTGACCGCCCCCTTCCTCGCACTGTGCGCCTCTTCGTCCACTGTGCGCCCGGTCTACCGGGCGCACAGTGCACCCAAGAGGCGCAAGGTCGGCGCTGGGCCGGGCGGCGGACGCCGCTGGGCCGGGCGGCGGACGGCGCTGGGTCGGGCGGCGGACGCCACCTCTCTCGCACCTTGCGCCTCCCTGTCCACCGTGCGCCCGGTCTACGGGGCGCACGGTGCACCCAGGGGGCGCAAGGATGGCGGTCGCGGCGGCGGTCAGCCGCCGATGGCGCTCATGGGACGGTCGGGCTGGAGGAAGCCAGGGTCGTTGATGCCGTGACCCGGCAGCTTGCCGGCGATGCAGCGGTGGAGGACGCGCGCGAGGTCGTCGTCGGTGCCACCCTCGCGCAGCGGGGTGAGCAGGTCGGACTCCTCACGGGAGAACAGGCAGTTGCGGAGCTGACCGTCGGCGGTGATGCGCACGCGGTCGCAGGTGCCGCAGAAGGGCTTGGTCACCGAGCGGATGACCCCCACGGTGGTGGGCCCGTCGTCGACGAGGAAACGCTCGGCGGGCGCGGAGGCGCGGCCGGGCAGCGGCGTGAGGGTGAACTCGGTGGCGAGCTGCTCGAGGATCTCCTCCCCCGTCACCATCCGCACCCGCGACCACACGTGACCGGCGTCCAGGGGCATCTGCTCGATAAAGCGCAGCTCGAGCTCCCGCTCGGCGGCGAAGCGGACGAGGTCGACGATCTCGTCGTCGTTGACGTCGCGCATCGCCACGGTGTTGATCTTGAGCGGCGCCAGGCCGGCGTCACGGGCGGCCTCGATGCCGTCGAGGACGTCGGTGAAGCGGTCGCGCCGGGTGAGCTCGTGGAAGCGCTCCGCGCGCAGCGTGTCGAGGCTGATGTTCACGCGCCGCAGCCCCGCGGCCGCCAGCCCAGGTGCGAGCTTGGGCAGCAGCAGGCCGTTCGTCGTCATCGACAGCTCGAGCGGCCCGTCCGGCCCGGTGATCCGCGCCAGCCGGGCGACGACGTCGACGACGTCCTTGCGCAGCAGCGGCTCCCCACCGGTGAGCCGGACGGTGGCGATCCCGAGCGCCGCGGCGGCCTCCGCCACCCGGACGAGCTCGTCGGTGGTGAGGATGGAGTCGCGGTGCAGCCACGGCACCCCCTCGGCGGGCATGCAGTACGTGCACCGCAGCGAGCACTTGTCGGTGAGGGAGATGCGCAGGTCGGTGTGGACGCGGCCGAAGCGGTCGACCAGCGGCCGACGCAGCTCGGGGGAGATCGTCACGCTCATGCCGATCCCACCCAGGTGTGGCTGCCGTCGTCCAGGACCTGCTTCTTCCACACGGGCAGGCGCGCCTTGACCTGCTCGACGAGCTCGCGGCAGACGGTGAAGGCGAGGTCGCGGTGGGAGCTGGCGGCACACGCGAGGATGGCGACGTCCCCGACGTCGAGGACACCGACGCGGTGGGTGACGGCCACGCGGACGTCGTCGTGGGCGGCGGCGACCTCACCGGCGATCTCGGCGAGCGCCCGGGCGGCGTCCGGGTGGGCGCTGTACTCCAACCGGACGACCGGGCCGGCGGCGTCGGGGCTGTGGTCGCGGACCTGCCCGGTGAAGGTGGCGACGGCGCCCGTGGCGGAGGTGGACACGGCGGCGAGGTGCGCGGCCAGGTCGAGCGGCTCCGCGCTCATCGCCGTGAGCACGACCTCCCCCATCAGTGGTCGCCCCCGTCCAGCTGGTCGAGGATGTGGCCGAGGAGGGGGCCGACGACGGCGACCGTGTCCGTCACCCCACCCGTGCTGCCCGGCGCGTTGACGACGACGGCGCCGCCCACGGTCCCGACCAGCCCGCGGCTGAGGACGGCGGCGGGGGTGGTGCCGTGGCGGCGCACGGCCTCGGCGACGCCGGCGAGCTCGCGCTCGAGCAGCGGGCCGGTGGCCTCGGGTGTCCTGTCGGTGGGGCTCACGCCCGTGCCGCCGGTGGTGAGGACGACGCGCGCGCCGTCGGCCAGCGCCGCCTGCAGCGCCTCGCGGACCGGTTCCTCGCCGTCCGGGACGATCCGCGCCGGCCCGACGGCGCAGCCCAGGTCGGCCAGGAGGCGCACCGCGAGGGGGCCCGACTCGTCCGCGCGCTCCCCCCGGCTGCACCGGGTGGAGACGGTGAGGACCGTCGCGGGCACGTTGTCCAGCATCCCGCCAGGCTACGTGATCCCCGCCCGTCGGCACTCGTACCCGGGTCCGGGCTGACGCACCCCGCGGACGGGTCTACGATGACCAGTCGATGAGGGGAGGGCCGGGTGAGCCTCGCCGACGCGCCACAGTGGCTCGTCTCCGCGTTCGTGCGCAGCGCCGTCGCCGTCGGGGCGACCGCCCCGCGCGAGCAGATCCAGCGCACCGCGCGTGAGCTCGTGGAGCGCTGGCAGGAGCCGGAGCGCCGCTTCCACAACCTTCGCCACCTCATCGACGTGCTCGCCCGGGTCGAGGAGCTCGCCGAGGAGACGCACGTGCCCGACGTCGTCCGTCTGGCGGCCTGGTACCACGGCGCGGTCTTCAACAGCTCCGCCCAGGTCGCCTACGCGCGCCGCGGTGGGGAGGACGAGGTGGCGAGTGCCGAGCTGGCCCGGGAGCAGCTGACTGAACTGGGTGTCCCCGACGCCGTGACCGAGCGGGTCGAGGAGCTGGTCCGCGCCCTCGCCCGGCACGACGCCGACGAGCACGACGTCGACGCGCTCGCCCTGTGCGACGCCGACCTCGGCACGCTGGCCGTCGAGCCGCAGCGCTACGCCGCCTACAAGCGTGCGATCCGCGAGGAGTACGCCCACATCCCCGAGCCCGACTACGTCGCCTCGCGGCTGGCGATCCTCACCCGGTTGCTGCGCCGGCGGCGACTCTTCGTCAGCCCGTTCAGCCTGGCGTGGGAGGAGCCGGCGCGGGAGAACCTCACGGCCGAGCTCAGCCACCTGCGCACCCGGCTCGCCGAGCTGGGCGGCACGGAGTACCCGGCCGAGGAGTGCTCCCCCCGCTCGGGGACCGCGACGAGCTGGCCGAGCCGCGGCCCCGCGGCGCCTGCCTCCCCCGCCGCCCCCGCGGCCCGTCCGGCCGGGGCGACGACGGACCCGCGCGATGCGCCGGCCCCCGCGCCGCAGCCGGCCGCCCCACCTGCCCCGGGCGCCGCGCCGGGTGGCGGCACTCCCCGCTCCGCTGCCACCCCGGACGAGGCGGACCCGCCCGGGGACGGCGAGCGGGGACGGTCCGGCATCGAGCGCGATCCGGAGTTCGAGCTGCGGCGCCGCATCCGGCGCAAGCGGCGCGAGCGCGCTGCCGCACAGCACCCGGACGAGGCGGCGCCGTCCCCAAGCGCGCTCTTCCGGCCACCGCCCAAGCCGCCGCGCTCCTAGCGTCGTCCTCAGCGCCGCACCACGAGGGTGCGGCCGACGGAGGGAGAGCACCATGACCCGGTTCGAGGTCGACAGTGTCGAGGTGGAGGCGGCGGCCGCACGCGCCCGGACCAGCGCCGGCACCATCCACGCGGAGGTCGCGGGGATGATGACGCAGCTGCTGGACCTGCAGAGCACCTGGAGCGGCGCGGCCGCCGAGAGCTTCGCCGGTGTGGCTCAGGAGTGGCGCGCCACCCAGCAGGTGGTCGAGCAGTCCCTCGCCCAGATCACCGAGGCCCTGGACCTGGCGGCCCGCACCTACGCGGACGCCGAGACCAGCGCCCACGGACTCTTCGCCCGCTGAGTCACCCCGCCCGCAGCCGGGCGAGCTCGGCGCCGACGTTGCGGCGCGCGGCTTCCTCCCACAGCCGCGCCCCGGTGGGCGTGACGTAGAGGCGCGGACGGTCGAGCAGGGACGAGAGCACGGCCGCGCGCCCGCGCCGGAAGTCCGGCTCGGGCACGTGGCGGTACTCGGCGCGGACCTGCTCGGCGTAGCGGCGGTAGTCCTCGGGCGCGCCGCCGAGCACCCCGAGGTCGGCGTCGCACAGCACCCGGCCGGGTGCGTCGTCAGGGCTGGGGACGTGGTCGGCGGTGACCCGGACGAGGCGGGCCACCTCGACGGCGTCGTCGGCACCGACGACGGGGCCGAGCAGCCTGGCGGCGAGCGCGGCGGAGGCCTCCTCGTCGGCGGGCGTGGTGCCGTCGTGGACGGCGTCGTGGCACCACGCCGCCAGCACGACGGCGCGACTCACCCGCTCACCGCCATCGGCGAGGAGCCGGAGGCGGTCGAGGACGGCGAGCAGGTGCTCCACCCCGTGGTACACCCGGTGCGGCTCGCTCCAGCGGACGGCGAGCTCCTCCCCCACCGCGGGGTGGGCGGGCAGCAGCTCGGCCCAGCGCCGGGCGAGCTCGGTGCGGGCAGGACGCTCGGTGGCGCGCACGCGTAGCCCGCTGGCGCGCAGGCGACGGACGAGCTCGCGCCCCTCGACGTGCTGCGCGCCGGCGGCGACGAGCTCGGCGTGCCGGGCGGCTGGGACGTCGTAGTGGTCGAGGTCGAAGGAGCGTCGCGGCACGCCGCAGCGGGCGGCGAAGGCGTGGAGCTCGGCGAGGCTGGTGTCCGAGACGAGGTGCGCCCACAGGGTGCCGTGCGCGGGCCAGCGCGGGGTGTCGACCAGGACCGCCACGCTCCGCCTCCGTCCTCGCGGGTGGTGCCGGTGCACCGCCCGCCCTCATTGTCACCCCGAGCCCGCCCGCCCCCAAGGACGCCGAGAGCCGGACCCCTCCGAGGAGGGGCCCGGCTCTCGGCGCTCTGCTTGGGCGGTGACCGGACCGGCGTGGCCAGTCAGCCTCCGGGTGGGATCAGAACCCGCCCATGCCACCCATGTCGTCACCGCCGGCCGGAGCGGCCGAGGCCTTCTCCGGCTTGTCGGCCACGATGGCCTCGGTGGTGAGGAACAGGCCCGCGATCGAGGCGGCGTTCTCCAGCGCGGAGCGCGTCACCTTGACCGGGTCGGCGATGCCGGCGGCCAGCAGGTCCTCGTACTCACCGGTGGCGGCGTTGAGGCCCTGGCCCGCGGGCAGGTGGCGCACCTTCTCCGCCACGACGCCGCCCTCGAGGCCGGCGTTGACCGCGATCTGCTTGAGCGGGGCGTCGACGGCCACCTTGACGATGTTCGCGCCGGTCGCCTCGTCGCCGTCGAGCTCAAGACCCTCGAAGGCGTCCTTGGCGGCCTGGATGAGGGCGACGCCACCACCGGCGACGATCCCCTCCTCCTGGGCGGCCTTGGCGTTGCGGACCGCGTCCTCGATGCGGTGCTTGCGCTCCTTGAGCTCGACCTCGGTGGCCGCGCCCGCCTTGAGGACGGCGACGCCGCCGGCGAGCTTGGCGAGGCGCTCCTGGAGCTTCTCGCGGTCGTAGTCCGAGTCGGAGTTCTCGATCTCGGCGCGGATCTGCGCGACCCGGCCCTCGATCTGCTCGGGGTTGCCCGCGCCCTCGACGATGGTGGTCTCGTCCTTGGTGACGACGACCTTGCGGGCCTGGCCCAGGAGGTCGAGGTCGGCGGTCTCGAGCTTGAGGCCGACGGTCTCGGAGATGACCTGGCCACCGGTGAGGATGGCCATGTCCTGCAGCATCGCCTTGCGGCGGTCGCCGAAGCCCGGGGCCTTGACGGCGACGGACTTGAAGGTGCCGCGGATCTTGTTGACGACGAGCGTGGCCAGGGCCTCGCCCTCGACGTCCTCGGAGATGATCGCGAGCGGCTTGCCGGACTGGATGACCTTCTCCAGGAGCGGCAGGAGGTCCTTGACGTTGGAGATCTTGGACTCCACGAGCAGCACGTAGGCGTCCTCGAGGACGGCCTCCTGGCGCTCCGCGTCGGTGACGAAGTAGGGCGAGATGTAACCCTTGTCGAAGCGCATGCCCTCGGTGAGCTCGAGCTCGAGGCCGAAGGTCTGGGACTCCTCGACGGTGATGACACCCTCGGCGCCGACCTTGTCGATGGCCTCGGCGATGAGCTCGCCGATGGCCGGGTCGCCGGCGGAGATCGCGGCGGTGGCGGCGATCTGGTCCTTGGAGTCAACCGGCTTCGCCTGGGCGAAGAGCTGCTCGGTCACGGCCTGGACGGCCTTGTCGATGCCGCGGCGCAGCGCGATGGGGTTTGCGCCGGCGGCCACGTTGCGCAGGCCCTCGCGGACGAGCGCCTGGGCGAGGACGGTCGCCGTCGTCGTGCCGTCTCCGGCGACGTCGTCGGTCTTCTTCGCGACCTCCTTGACCAGCTCGGCGCCGATCTTCTCGAAGGGCTCCTCGAGCTCGATCTCCTTGGCGATGGACACGCCGTCGTTGGTGATCGTGGGGGCGCCCCACTTCTTCTCGAGCACGACGTTGCGGCCCTTGGGGCCGAGCGTGACCTTCACGGTGTCGGCGAGCTGGTTCAGCCCGCGCTCCATACCGCGACGGGCCTCCTCGTCAAAGGCAATGATCTTTGCCATGGGGATAGATCCTCCGCTTGTAGCGTGGCTGGGTCGGCCAGTGCCCGCGACGGACGGCCTGCGCGCCGGGCGGTCACGTCCCGCCGGCCCGCGGACCTCACTGAGCGGCCCGAGTCAGTTGTCACTCTCAGCACGAGAGTGCTAACTCGATCTTGGCACTCTCCACCCGAGAGTGCAAGCACTCGGGCGGCTCGCTGCCGAGGTGGCCGGGCCGGCGGTCGCGAGAACCGCCGGCCCGGCGATCCCCACAACGCTGTGGAGGAACGGCCCCCACCCTAGGTGTGAGGCTCCTCACGGTCAATGTCCGGTGAGACGGAGGTCAACGGCCGGCGAAGTCGCCCCGCAGCACGATGGCGATCTCGACGTTCTGCGTCGCGGAGGGCGCCTCGAGGAGGTTGTCGATGCCGAGGAGCTCACCGACGGCCTCCGCCGTCGGGGCGAGGTCGGCGTTGCGGTAGTAGAGGGTCGTGACGTCCGGGGAGCCTGCGCCGTAGTCGGCAGCGCCCACCGTGGTGAAGCCGGCCTCGCCCAGCTCGGCGGCCACGTCGCCCGCCAGGCCGTTGATGCCCGCGCCGTTCAGCACGGAGATCGACGTCGTGAGGACGGGATCGTCGTCGGGCTCGGTCGTCTCCTCCTCCGGCGTCGTCTCCTCGTCGCCGGGTTCCTCGGAGGTGGGCTCCTCGGGCGAGGTCTCCTCGTCGGTCGACTCCTCGGAGGTGGGCTCCTCGGAGGGCTCGGCGGACTCGGTCGTGGTCTCGACCGGCGCGGGGTCGGCCCCGGGGCCGGCGTCACCACCGCCGAGCAGGCTCACCGCACCCCACGCGAGGAGCGGGACGATGACGATGACGGCAAGGAAGGGCGCCAGCGTGCGCAGGAGGGACCGCGGCTCGCGGTGCACGCCCTGGGGGCCGCGATCACGGCCGGCGACGTCGAACTCGTCCTCGGGATACTGACTCACGCGAGCAGGCTAACCGTTCGCGGACGCGGCCCGCGGCGGGACGCTCAGCTGGAGGGGCTCAGGCGGCGCCCGGACCGCTCGCGCTGGCGGGCGTCGCGCATCCGGCGGAGCCGCTTGACGAGCATGGGGTCGGTCGCCAGGGCGGCCTCGGTGTCGATGAGGGAGTTGAGCACCTGGTAGTAGCGGGTGGCGCTCATCCCGAAGAGCTCACGGATCGCCGTCTCCTTGGCGCCGCCGTACTTCCACCACTGCCGCTCGAAGGCGAGGATCTCGCGCTCGGTGTCCCCGAGCGCGGCCTGCGGACCCAGCGCGTAAGCGGTGTCCATGTCTCCTCCTCCTGTCCGGCGCGTCGAGTCGGCGCCGCGACCACCCCATGCTAGGGCGGAATGACACCCGTGTCATTACTCCCACGGGGTGGAGCCGGCCACCCGGTTAGGCTGCCGGCGTGACTCCGCTCGCCGACATCCTCGACCCCGGCTGGGCCCGGGCGCTGGCGCCCGTGGAGGACCGGGTCCACGCCATGGGCGGCTTCCTCCGCGCGGAGGTTGCCGCCGGCCGCGGCTACCTGCCGGCCGGCTCGGACGTGCTGCGGGCCTTCACCCGGCCCTTCGCGGACGTGCGCGTCATCATCGTCGGCCAGGACCCCTACCCCACCCCCGGCCACCCGATGGGTCTGTCCTTCTCCGTGCAGCCCGACGTCCGCCCGATCCCGCGCAGCCTCGTCAACGTCTTCCGCGAGCTCGTCGACGACGTCGGCACGCCCCCGCCGTCGACGGGTGACCTCTCCCCGTGGGCGGACGACGGCGTGCTCCTCCTCAACCGCGTGCTCACCGTGCAGCCGGGACAGCCCGCGTCCCACCGCGGCAAGGGCTGGGAGGAGGTGACCGAGCACGCGATCAGGGCGCTCGTGGGGCGCGGGACACCGCTCGTGGCGGTCCTGTGGGGCAACCAGGCCCAGACGCTGCGTCCGCTGCTGGGTGACGTGCCCGTCGTCGCCTCGGCGCACCCGAGCCCGCTGTCGGCGTCGCGCGGCTTCTTCGGCTCGCGCCCCTTCTCGCGTGCCAACGCGCTGCTCGAGGAGCAGGGCGGCCGCCCGGTCCGCTGGGCGCTGCCCTGACGCCGCGCGCCCGTGGTGGCAGGATCGAGACGTGAGCACGCAGGACACCACTGCCCCGCCCTGGGCCCGCTACGTCGCCGTCGGGGACTCCCTCACCGAGGGCATGGTCGACCCCGACCCCACCGACCCTGGCCGCCACCGCGGCTGGGCCGACCTGCTCGCGAGCGCGCTCTCGCGCCGCCGCACCGCAGCAGGGCAGCCTCCGCTGGAGTACGCCAACCTCGCCGTCCGCGGCCGGCTGCTCAGACAGATCCTCAGCGAGCAGCTGCCCACGGCGCGTGACCTGCGCCCGGACCTCGTGTCGATCACCGGGGGCGGCAACGACATCCTGCGCCCGGGGGCGGACGTCGACGCCCTCCTCCGGTCGCTCGAGGACACTGTCGCGGGGCTGCGCGCGGCCGGCACCGACGTCCTGCTCGTCACCGGTTCGGATCCCGCAGGTGCCCCGGTCATCCGGCTCACCCGGGCGAAGGTGGCCGTCCTCAACACGGGGCTCTGGTCGATCGCCCACCGCCACGGCGCGCACGTGCTCGACCTGTGGGGGATGCGGGCCATCCAGGACTGGCGCATGTGGGCCGAGGACCGCATCCACCTGTCGACGGCGGGCCACGAGCGTGTGGCCCAGGCCGCCCTCGTGGGCCTGGGCCTCACGCCCGACCACGACGCGTGGGACGACCCGCTCTCGCCGCTGCCGCCCGAGGCGCGGGCCGACCGGTGGCGGGGGAACGCGCGCTGGGCCCAGGCCTACGCGCTGCCCTGGGTGCAGCGCCGCCTGCGCCGACAGTCCTCCGGTGACCTGCGCCGGGCGAAGTACCCGGAGCCGGTCACCGTCGAGACCTCCTAGCGCAGGCTCGCTACCGCAGCACCACCGACAGCAGACCGCCGCCGTAGCCCTGTACCTCGACGGTGGTGTCGAGCCGGGGGCCGTAGCTGCGCAGCCAGGTGGCGACGTCGGCCGGGAGCGGCCCGGCACCGGAGTCGTGGACGGACTCCAGGCGCAGGTGCGGCGCGCTGCCGACGTTGAAGAGCGCCGAGGTCACGTTGAGGACCTCGGTGACGTTCTCGAGGAGGGTCTCCTGCAGCGGGCCGAGGGACGCCTGCGCGGCCGCGGCGGGGATGAGCGCGATGGCTCCACCGAGGGCCGCCGCGAGGTGCGTGTCCACGGCCACGAGCGCCTCACCGCGGAGGAACTCGGTGACGTAGACGCCGACGACGACGCCCGGCTCGGTCGCCGGGGTGACCGACTCCTCGGCCAGGGCGATCTCGCAGTCGCGCCCCACGAGCATGGTGAAGAGGTCGCGCAGCTCCTTGAGCGGCGGGAGCGGAGTCGTGGCGCTCATGCGAGGAGGGGGTCGATGGTCGAGCGGAACGCGTCGGGCGTGAAGGGCTTGGCGATGAGGAACAGCGCGCCCTCGCTCTCGGCCAGCTCCCGCATCTGCGGGGAGCCCTCGGAGGTGACGAAGCCGAGCGGGACCTCGCTCCCGGAGGCGTTGAGCCCCCGGAGCAGCTCGATGCCGGTCATCTCGGGCATGTTCCAGTCCGAGAGCACGAGGTCGGGCTGCTGGGCGAGCGCGAGCTCGAGCGCCTCGGCACCGTTGGTCGCCTCGGTCACCTCCCAGTCGCCGTACCCGGCCTGCCGGAGCGTACGGATGACGATCTGCCGCATGACCTTGCTGTCGTCGGCGACGATGACTCGCAGACTCACTGCGTGTCCTCCTTTGCGTCGGTGGTGGTGTCGGGTTCCCAGACGGAGATGACGAGGGGTGCCTCGTGCCAGCGGAGCGAGCGCTCCCACACGAGGTCCCCAGCCGGCTGGGTGTCGTCGAGGCTGACGACGGGCAGGCTCAGCGCGTTGCTGCCTGTCATGAGCCCCTTGAGGTTGCCGCCGATGACGTTGGCGATCTCCCCGAGGGCGTCGCGCAGGTCCTGGACGGCGACGGGCTCACCGGGCCCCATGTCGAGCAGGGCACGGGCGATCCGGTCGGCGGTGTCGCGGCCGGTGGCCACGACGGTGCGCACGGGCAGCTCGCCCTCGATCTCCACCCAGGCGCGGACGGGCTCGGTGAGGACGACGACGTCGTCCGCCCGGTCGGTGAGCAGGCCCGGTTCTCCGTCGATCATCGCGGTGAACATGTCCTGCGCGATCGTGACGACGTGGTCTGCCATCGTGGCGGTCATGCGGTCTCCTTGGCGGGGACGAGCCCGAGCATCTCCAGCTTGCCCTTGAGCGCGTCCGGGGTGAACGGCTTGATGAGGTACTCGTGGGCGCCGGCGGCGAGGGCACGCACGATCTGGCCGTGCTCCGACTCCGTCGTCACCATCATGAGCGTGATGCCGCGCCACTCACGGCGCTGGCGGACGGCGTAGACGAAGGACAGGCCGTCCATGACGGGCATGTTCCAGTCCACGCAGGCGAGGTCGTAGTCGCTGTCGGCCTCCAGGAGGGCCAGCGCCTCGGCACCGTCGCCCGCCTCGTCGGTGGTGTACCCGAGGTCCTGCAGCAGGCGTGAGACGATCCGGCGCATCGCGCGCGAGTCGTCGATGACGAGAGCTCTCATGAGATGCCTCCTGGCACTCGGTAGACGGAACCTTGAGCGGTCGGGACGCGCTCCCACGCGTCGTCGATGCCCACCATGGACTCGGCGGCACCGAGCACGAGGAATGCGCCTGGCCGCATAGCCCGGCGGGTGCGGGAGAGGATGTCCCGCTTGGTCGCGGCGTCGAAGTAGATGAGGACGTTGCGGAGGAAGACGACGTCGAACGGGCCACCGGCCGGCGGCGGCTGGAGGAGGTTGTGCTGGGTGAAGGTGATGGCGCGGCGCAGCTCGTCCTTGACACCCCAGCCGGCACCCGCACGCTCGAAGTAGCGCACGAGCATGGCCGCGGGCAGGCCACGGTTCATCTCGAGCTGGCTGTACTGCCCGCTCCGCGCCTGCGCGAGGACGGCGTTCGACAGGTCCGTCGCGAGCACCGAGAACCGGCGCTCGCCGGACTCGAGCAGGGTCATCGCGATGCTGTAGGGCTCCTGGCCGGTGGAGCAGGCCGCGGACCAGATCCGCAGCGGCCCGGCGTTCTGGGCCCGTGCGGCCGGCGCGATGTGCTGACGCAGGGCCGCGAACGGCGAGGAGTCCCGGAACCAGGAGGTCTCGTTGGTCGTGAGCGCCTCGACGACGCGCGTGACCTCACCACGGTCGGGGCTGCGACGCACGTCGCGCACGTAGCTGTCCACGGCCGCCGGCCCGGTCAGGCCCTTCGCCCGCGCGAGCGGCAGCAGCCGGCTCTCGACGAGGTACTCCTTGCCGGGCGCGAGCTGGATCGCACTGTGGGTGCGCACGAGGTCCGCGACGTACCCGAAGGTCTCTGCTGACACGCTCATCGTCGTGCCTCCCCCATGACTCGTCTCATTGCGCTGGCGATCTCCGGTAGTGGAAGGACGGCGTGGGCGTGCCCGGCGACCGCAGTCGCTCCGGGCATCCCCCACACCACGGACGTCGCCTCGTCCTGGACGAGGACGGTGCCACCGGCGTCGGCCACCTGGCCGGAGCCGGCCGCGCCGTCGGCACCCATACCGGTGAGGACGACGGCGAGCAGCTCCCCGCCGAGCGCGGCGACGGCGGAGCGGAAGAGCACGTCCACGGAGGGTCGGCTGTAGTTGACGGGCGGGGTGTCGGTGAGCCGGGCCCGCAGGCCGCCTCGTTCGGATGCCACGAGGAGGTGGCGTCCACCGGGAGCGACGTAGACGTGCCCGGGCAGCAGTGCCTCGCCGTCGGTGGCCTCGACGACCGTCGCGGGCCCGATCCGGTCGAGCCGGTCGGCGAGCTGGCGGGTGAAGACGGCAGGCATGTGCTGGACGACGGCCACCGGCACCGGCGGCGCCTCGCCCAGCCCGCCGACGAGCTCGGCCAGGGCGGCGGGCCCGCCCGTGGAGGACCCGATGACGACGGCGCGCACCGGCGTGGTCCGCGGGGTGAGGGCGCGCAGGCGGACGGGTCCGCGGCCGGTCAGGGTGGGCGCCGCCGTCGCGGTCGCCGCCGTCGTGGTCCGGGCCGCGGTGAGCTGCTCGGTGCGGCGCCGGCCCGGGACGAGGGCATGGATCTTGGGGACCAGCTCCTCGGCCACCCGCCGCAGCCCCTCCTGGAGGCCTCCCACGCCGGACGGCTTGGCGACGTAGTCCGTCGCGCCGGCCGCGAGCGCCTCCAGGGTGGCGGCAGCGCCGCGCTCGGTCAGCGTGGAGAACATGATGATCGGCATCCGCTGGCCGGCGGCCCGCAGCGCACGGACCGTGGAGATGCCGTCGAGCTCGGGCATCTCGATGTCCATGGTGACGAGGTCGGGCGCGAGCTGCTCGACCTTGCCGAGGGCCAGGCGTCCGTTGGCAGCGACCCCGACGACCTCGATCGTGGGGTCGGCGGCGAGCGCCTGGGTGACGAGGCGGCGGATGACGACGGAGTCGTCGACAACGAGAACTCGCACGCTCACGCGGGGTTCCCCCTCTCGGTCGTCGGGCGCGGCGCCGGAGCGGCGACGCGGGTGGGTGTGGTGGGCACGGCCGGTGCTCAGTAGGCGAATCTGGCGACGCGGTCGCGCAGCTCGGTGGACATGCCCGCGAGGTCGCCGACCTCCGCGCTCATCCCGCCGAGGACGGAGTCGAGGGTCTCGGCGGCGGACGCGAGGACGGTGACGTTCTGGGCGATCTCTCCCGAGCCGGCGGCCGCCTCGGACAGCCCTCGGCCCATCTCGTTCGTCGTCGCCGTCTGCTCCTCCACCGCCGAGGCGATGGTGAGCTGCAGGTCGTTGATGGCCCCGACGATGCGGGCGATCTCGTCGATCTCGCCGACGGCGGCGCCCGCGTCGCCCTGGATCGTCTCGATCCGGCGGGCGATGTCCTCGGTGGCCCGCGCGGTCTCCTGCGCCAGCTCCTTGACCTCCCCGGCGACGACGGCGAAGCCCTTGCCCGCCTCACCGGCCCGCGCGGCCTCGATGGTCGCGTTGAGCGCGAGCAGGTTCGTCTGCTCGGCGATCGAGGTGATGACCTTGACGACGTCGCCGATCTCCTGGGAGGAGGTGCCGAGCTTGCCGACGGTACGGTTCGTCGACTGCGCGACGGTGCTGGCGCGGGAGGCGACGGAGGCCGCCTCCCCCGCGGTCCGGGCGATCTCGCGGATGGAGGCACCCATC
This sequence comes from Georgenia satyanarayanai, assembly GCF_900116375.1. Classification (GTDB taxonomy): domain Bacteria; phylum Actinomycetota; class Actinomycetes; order Actinomycetales; family Actinomycetaceae; genus Oceanitalea; species Oceanitalea nanhaiensis. The sequence continues at coordinate 213,820 of NZ_UETB01000002.1, forward strand.
TGCTCGGCCCCGGCCGCGACGGTCTGCACGCTGGCGGAGACCTGCTCGGCGGCGGCCGCGGCGGCGGCGCTCTGGGCGGAGGTCTGGGCGACCTCGCCGGCCACGCGCTGCGTGCGCGCCTCCAGCTCCCCGGTGGACCCGGAGACCCGGTGCGCGGAGTCCCCGACCGCACTCACGAGGTCACGGACGGCGGCCACCCCCTCGTCGAGGGCGGCACCGACGTCACCGAGCTCGTCGGTGCGGGTGAGCTCGCTGCGCGCGGTGAGGTCCCCCGCCCGCAGCCGGTCGGCGACGTGCCGCAGGCGCGCGATCCGGCGCAGCAGGAGCCGGGTGGTGCGACCGGCGAAGAGCGCCGCGAGGACGATGCCGATGGCACCGGTGGCCACCAGCCGCTTGACCGCGGTCGCCTGACCCTCGGCCTGCGCGTCTTGGGCAGCGGCGACCTGCTCCTCCGCGAGCGCCTGCGCCTCGTCGGCGATGGTGAGCACGGTGGAGTAGGCCGCGCCCGCCTCTCCGTCGTTGATCGACTGGAGCGCCGTCTCGCGGCCCTCCTGCGTGTCGAGGGCGAGCCACTCGACCACCTGGGCGTCCCAGGAGAAGAAGTCGTCCCAGGCCGGGCGGAGCCCACCGAAGATCTCCTGCTCCGCGGGACGCAGGTCCACGGTGTCGAGCTCGTCGAGCCAGGCCTCCACGGCCCGCCGCGACTCGGCCATGCCCGCCCTGTTGAAGGAGTCGGCGGCGAGGCCGACCTCGGTGCCGAGGACGGCCACGTCGCTGAGGTAGAGCCCCTGCCAGCCGGTCGCGTCGGCGATCTGGAAACGCGCCTCCTCGGCGAGCTGGGCGATCGACTCGGCACGCGCCAGCTCTTCCGACTGCTCGCGCTGCTGCGAGACGGCGCCGTAGCCGATGCCGGCCGCGATGAGGACGAACAGCGCGACGACGCCGAAGGCGACGTACAGCCGGGTCGCGACGCCGGTGCGACGCAGCCGCACGGAAGGCGCGGGCACGGGGGCGGTGGACATGGGAGCTCCGATCAGAAGCTGAACTGGGCGAGGCGGTTCTGGAGGCTGGCGGACATCCCCGCGAGCTCCTGGGCCGCAGCCGTCAGCTGGACGAGGGTGTCGTTGGCCGCGGCACTGGAGGCGGCGACGGCGGTGATGTTGCCGGCGATCTCCCCGGAGCCGGTGGCGGCCTCGGTGATGCTGCGGGACATCTCGTCGGTCGTGGCGTTCTGCTCCTCGACGGCGGAGGCGATCGTCAGCTGGTAGTCGTTGATGGCGCCGATGATCCGGGAGATCTCGGCGATGGCGTCGACCGCCCCGGCCGTGTCGACCTGGATCGCGTCCACCCGGCGGGCGATGTCCTCGGTGGCCCGCGCGGTCTCCTGCGCCAGCTCCTTGACCTCCCCGGCGACGACGGCGAAGCCCTTGCCCGCCTCACCGGCCCGCGCGGCCTCGATGGTCGCGTTGAGCGCGAGCAGGTTCGTCTGCTCGGCGATGGTCGTGATGACCTTGACGACCTCACCGATCTCGCGGGAGGACGTGCCGAGCTTGGCGACCGTCTCGTTGGTCGTCTCGGCCACGCCGGTGGCCTGGGCGGCGACGTCGGCAGCCTCGGCGGCGTTCTGGGCGATCTCGCGGATGGAGGCGCCCATCTCGTCCGCGCCGGCCGCGACGGTCCGGACGTTGCCGGAGACCTGTTCGGCCGCGGCGGCGACGACGCCGGCCTGCGAGGAGGTCCCCTCGGTGGTGGCCCGCAGCGTGCCGCTGCTCGCCGAGAGCTGCTCCGCGGCGGCGGCGACCGCCTGCGCGGTGCCGGAGGCCTCGGCGACGAGCTCGCGCAGCTTGTGCTGTGCCGCGTCGAGCGCCTCGGCGACCTGGCCGAGCTCGTCCCGGTCGGTGATGTCGGTCGCGGTCGTCAGGTCTCCGGCCGCCATCGCCGTCGACGTCCGGACGAGCTGGAGGGCGTTGCGGGAGACGCGGCGGCCGATGAGCACGCCACCGGTCACCATGACGACCGCACCGATGGCCGCCCACAGCACGGCCGAGACGATGGCGGTCGTCGCCGTGGACTCCATCTCCTCGAGGCCGGCCGCGGACGTCGTCTCGTGGATGGTGGCGACGCGGGCAAGGTCCTCCGCGATGAGCGCAGCCTGCGCGTCCATCTCGGCCACCAGCTCGTCGACCCCGGGACCGCCACCGCTGCTGATCAGCTCACCGGTGGCCGCTGCCGCAGCGAGGTAGTCCTCGACCGCGGTCTCGACGTCGGCCACGAGGGTTGCCGCCTCGGCGTTCGGGGCGAGCTCGGCACGGTACTCCTCGGCGAGGGTGGTGAGCTCGGCGAGGTGCGCATCGCGCTCCTCCAGCACGGACTGGGCGTCCTGCGGGGTGGCGACGAGGAGGCTCGCCGCCCCGAGGAACTGGGCCTGGGAGAAGGCCAGGCGCATCTGCCCGGTGACCTCCTCGGAGCGCACGTCACGCTCCAGCGTCTCGGTCGCGAAGTCCGCGGCACTGAGGGTGCCCCAGACCGCGACGCCGGCGAGGCTGAGGACGAGCGCGGCGGCTCCGAGGGAGCTGCCGATGATCTTCTTGCGCAGCGAGACGTCGCTGATGCGGCGTCGACGGCTGGGGGCGGGGAGGGGCTCGGTGGGGCGCTGGACCGGTACCGGCGACGGAGCCGGTGCGGGTCGCGTCCGCTCGGGGGCGAGGAGGGCCATGGAAGTCTCCAGAAGTGGGGGGTCGGTGTCAGGCCGCGGTGACGGCGTCGACGTCGAGGGCGAGCAGGAGGCGGCCGTCGAGCTTGTAGGCGCCGCGGATGACCTCGCGGAGCTCGGGCGTGAGCGTCTGGGGCGGGGCCTCGAACTGGGCGTCGTCGACCTCGGCGACGTCGCCGATCGCGTCGACGAGGAGCGAGACGGGCTCCCCGCCGAGCTTGACGACGACCATCATCGGTTCGCTCGCCTCGCGGGGCGCCAGGCCCAGCCGCGTGCGCAGGTCCAGGGCGAGGACCACCTGGCCGCGGAGGTTGACGAGGCCCGCGACCTCCTCGGAGGCGAGGGGCACGCTGGCGGTCGCCCGGTAGGGCAGCACCTCCTGCACCTGCCCGACGCCGATGCCGTAGAGGTTGTCACCGAGGGTGAAGGTCACGTACTGGGTGCTCATCAGATCCTCACCAGGTCCTCGTCGAGAGCGGAGGTGTCGAAGGGGGCGATGCCCACGGCGTGGAGCAGGTCGCTGACGTCGAGGAGCTCGGTGACCCGGTCCTTGACGACGGTGGAGCCGGTGAGCCCGGTGTCCTCGAGCCCGCTGTGGCTGGCCGGGTCGTCGGTGACGATGTCGACGATCTCGCCGACGACGACGGCGACCGTCACACCACCGGAGGTGAGCACGATGACGAGGAGCTCCTCGGGCTGGTCGTAGCTCATGGCGCCCAGCACGCGGTCGAGACGGGCGACGGGCAGGAGGTCGCCGCGGTACTGGACGACCTCGCGGCTCCCGACGCGCTCGAGGCGGTCGGCGGGCATCCGCTCGAGGCGGGTGACGTCCGCGAGCGGGATGGCCACGCGCCGGCCCTCGCCGATGGCGACGACGAGCAGCTGCTGCTCCGTGCCGCTCGCGCGGACCTCCGGGCCCCTGCTCGCGCGCACCAGCTGGCCCAGCTCACCGATGAGGGCGCGGCGGGCGATGGCCTGGATGTCGAGGATGAGGGCGATGTCGCCGTCGCCCAGCACCGTGGCACCGGAGTACAGGCCGATCTGCTTGATCCGCGAGGACAGCGCCTTGACGACGATCTCCTCGTTGTTGAGGACCCGGTCGACGAGGAGGCCGAAGCGCTGCTCGTCGGCCTGGAGGACGGCGATGGTGTGCGAGGCCTGCTCCTGCTGCTCCATGCCGAGGACCTCGGCGAGCGAGAGCAGGGGCAGGAGCGCACCGCGCAGCCGGTAGACCGGCGCGGTGCCGACGTACTCGAGCTGGCTGGACTCGACGGCGACGAGCTCGAGGAGGTTCGTCTGGGCGATGGCGAAGGTGCGGGCACCGCAGGTGACGGTGAGCGCGGGCATGATCGCCAGGGTGAGCGGGATGCGCAGGCGCCAGGTCGTGCCGGCCCCGGGCTGGGAGTCGACGTCCACGGAGCCGCCGATGGCCTCGATCTTCGTGCGCACGACGTCCATGCCGACGCCGCGGCCGGACACGTTGGTCACCGCCTTGGCGGTGGAGAAGCCGGGCAGGAAGAGCAGCTCGTAGATCTCCTGCGGGCTCATCGCCCGCACCTGCTCCTCGGTGCGCACCCCCTTCCGGACGGCGCTGGCCGCGACGGCGTCGGGGTCGATCCCGTGGCCGTCGTCGGCGATCTCGACGATGACCTGCCCACCGGCGTGGTAGGCGCGCAGCGTGACCTGGCCCTTCTCGGGCTTCCCCGCGGCGACGCGTTCGGCGGGCGCCTCGATGCCGTGGTCGACGGCGTTGCGCACGAGGTGGGTGAGCGGGTCCTTGACGGCCTCGAGGAGCGAGCGGTCGAGCTCGGTCTCCCCGCCCAGCATGGACAGCGACACCTTGCGGCCGAGCATGGAGGCGAGGTCGCGCACGACGCGCGGCATCTTGTTCCACACGTGCTCGATGGGCTGCATGCGCGTCTTCATGACGCCTTCCTGCAGCTCGGTGGCGATGAGGCTGAGCCGCTGGGCGGAGCGGGCGAGCTCGGCGTCCTCGCCGCGGTCGGAGAGGCGGTCGAACTGGTTGCGGACGAGCACGAGCTCGCCGACCTGGCGCATGAGGCTGTCGAGCAGCTCGACGTCGACGCGGATGGAGCTCTCGGCCGCGTTGCGGTGGTGCTCGGGCTCGGGCTGGGCCTCGGCCTGCTCGGGGGCCGGGACGGCGGGGGCCGGCTGCGCGGGGGTGGCAGCGGGCGCCTCGGTGGCGCGGCGCTTGCCGATGACCTTGCGGGCCGGCTCCGCGGCGGGCTCCGGCTCCGGCTCCGGCGTGACCGGCTCGGGCTCGACGACGGCGGACGGCTCCGGCTCGACGACGGCGACCGGCTCCGGCTCGACGACGGCGACCGGCTCCGGCTCGACGACGGCGACCGGCTCCGGCTCGGGCGGCGTCTGCCCCTCCTGGACCGCGACGATGCGCGCGATCGTGGGCTCGACGTCGTGGTCGTCGCCGCGGCCGGCCTCGATGGAGGCGAGGATCGCGCGGAGCGTGTCGACGAGCGCGAGGAGCACGTCGGTGGTCGCCTGGTCCATGCGGCGGGCGCCGTCGCGGAGCTCGGCGAGCAGGCTCTCACCCGTGTGGGAGACCCTCTCGAGGTTCGAGTAGCCGAGGAAGCCGCTCGTTCCCTTGATCGTGTGGACCGTGCGAAAGATGCTGCTCAGCAGCTCGCGCGAGGTCGGGGCGCCTTCGAGCGCGACCAGGTCCTGGTCGAGCTGGTCGAGGTTCTCGTAGCTTTCGACGAGGAACTCGTGGACGATCTCATCCATGCCATCCACCGGCGGACCTCCATGCATCCGTGTCGGTCTGTGCGCTTCCTGCGCACTCCCTCTCCATCGGTGCCCACGCGGCGTTTGTGAGACGTCGGCGTGAAATGCCACGGGCGGGCCCGCCGGTGGCGGGCCCGCCCGTGGCGGAGGGGTGACTCAGACGCGGAACTGGGACACCTGGGCGCGCAGGCCCTCGGAGATGCTCGCGAGCTCCGCGACAGCGGTGCTCATCTGCGTCATCGTGCCGCTGTTGTCGGCCGCGGCGGACGCGATGCCGGTGATGTTGCCCGCGATCTCGGTGGACCCGGTCGCGGCCTCGGTCACGCTGCGGGACATCTCGTTGGTCGTCGCGGTCTGCTCCTCGACGGCCGAGGCGATCGTCATCTGGTAGTCGTTGATCTGGCCGATGATCTCGGTGATCTCCCCGATGGCGCCGACGGCTCCTTCGGTGTCGTGCTGGATCGCCTCGATACGGCGGGCGATGTCGTCGGTGGCCTTGGCCGTCTCCTGGGCCAGCTCCTTGACCTCCCCGGCGACGACGGCGAAGCCCTTGCCCGCCTCACCGGCCCGCGCGGCCTCGATGGTCGCGTTGAGCGCGAGCAGGTTCGTCTGCTCGGCGATGGTCGTGATGACCTTGACGACGTTGCCGATCTCGATCGACGAGGCGCCCAGCTTCTGCACCGTCTCGTTCGTCACCGCGGCCTGGGTGGTGGCCCGGGCGGCCACGGCGGCCGCCTCGCTGGAGCTCTGGGCGATCTCGCGGATCGAGGCGCCCATCTGCTCCGCACCGGCCGCCACGGTGTGGACGTTCTGGCTGACCTGCTCGGCAGCGGAGGCGACGACGCCGGACTGGGCAGAGGTCTCCTCGGACGCGGCGACCACCTGCGTGGTCGACGCCGCCAGCTCCTCGGCGCCGGAGGCGATGGTCACGGCGGCCTCGTTGACCGCGCCGACGGTGCCGCGCAGCTGGCGCATCGAGCGGGCGAGGTGCTCGGCCATCTGGCCGAGCTCGTCGCGGGTGCGCACCTGGGGCTCGGCGGTGAGGTCGCCGTTGCCGAGCGCCTCGACCGCGGCGCGGACCGTCTCGACGGTCCGCATGATCTGGCGGATGACGCCGAGGGCGACGGCGATGCCGAGGGCCAGCCCGACAAGGAGGACGACGACGAGGAGCGTCTGGGTGGTCGCCGCGCGCGCGTCTGCGGCCCTCTGGTCCGCGGCGGCGCGCTCGACCTGGTCGTCGGCCGCGGCGGCCATCAGGTTCGCCGTGTCCGCTCCGACGACCTCGAGCGTCTCGTTGTAGTACGCGTTCATGGCGGCGGGATCACCCGTCCGCACGACGTCGGCCCACGGTCCGCCGACCTCGTCGTGAAATGCCTGCACTCCGGCGATCATGGCGTCGAGGTCACCCCGGTCCTCGAAGAAGTGACCGTAGGCCTCCAGGGACCCGATGGCCTCCGCCTCACGCTCGGCGATCTCGACGAGCTGGGCCTCCAACTCGTTGTCATCCCGCAGAGGGAGCGCGTTGACCCGCACCCGCGTGCCCTGGAAGGTCGCTCGAGCATCGGACAGGTGGTTGAGCGGCTCCACCCGCTGCTCGTACATCTCGGTCTGTGCCGTGGCCAGGTTGCGCACCTGGGCGATACCGAGAACCCCGATGACGAGGGCGACGAGGGCGACGACGCCCACGGCAGCAGCGATCTTCACGCGGACGGAGGCGTCCCGGAGGGAGCGGCGGCTCGTGGCGGGGGCGAGGGATTCTGTGGACATCGGTCTTCCTTGTGGGTCCGTGGCCGTCCTGCAGGGGGCACCGGCGGTCCGTGGGCTCGGCCCACGGCGCCGGGCAGTCGCGGTGACGCGGGACGGCCGTGCGCATCCTGCGCACACCCCACCCGTCGGCAGGGGCGCCGCCGTTGTGAGACGTCCGTCCCGAGGAACGTCTCCGGCTCAGTGCGTGAACTGCGCGACGCGGGCCTGCAGGTCGGCTGACATCCGGGCGAGCTCGTCGGCCGCTCCGTTGAGCTGGCCGAGGACCTCGGTCGTCGTCACCGCGGCGGTGGCCACCCCCGTGATGCTCGTCGCGATCTCCCCGGAGCCCGTCGCGGCCTCAGTCACGCTGCGCGCCATCTCGTTGGTCGTCGCCGTCTGCTCCTCCACCGCCGAGGCGATGGTGAGCTGGTAGTCGTTGATCTGTCCGACGATGCGCGAGATGTCCTCGATCGCGTCCACCGCGCCGGCGGTGTCGACCTGGATCGCGGCCACCCGCCGGGCGATGTCCTCGGTGGCCCTGGCCGTCTCCTGAGCGAGGTCCTTGACCTCCCCGGCCACCACCGCGAAGCCCTTGCCGGCCTCGCCGGCGCGCGCGGCCTCGATCGTGGCGTTGAGCGCCAGCAGGTTGGTCTGCTCGGCGATCGAGGTGATGACCTTGACGACGTCCCCGATCTCCTGGGAGCTCACTCCCAGCTTGGCCACCGTCTCGTTCGTGGCCGCCGCCACCCCGGTCGCCTGGTGGGCGACCCGGGCCGCGTCGTTCGAGCTCTGCGCGATCTCCCGGATGGAGGCTCCCATCTGCTCGGCCCCAGCCGCGACCGTCTGCACGTTGCTCGACACCTGCCCGGCGGCGGCTGCCACCACACCTGCCTGGGTCGAGGTCTCCTCCGAGGTCGAGCCGAGCTGGCTCCCGCCGGCCGACAGCTCCTCAGCGGCCGCTGCCACCGCCTGCGCCGTCCCGGAGACCTCACCGACGAGCGCCCGGAGGTTCGACTGTGCGGTGTCCAGTGCCTGCGCCATCTGACCGACCTCGTCGGCGCTGTCGACCCCCGCGCGCACGGTCAGGTCCCCGGCCGCCATCGCCTGGAGCGCCGTGTGCATCCGGCCCACGGGGCGGGTCACCGAGCGTTGGGTGAGCCAGCTGATACCGAGGACGAGGGCCAGACCGACAACTGCGACGGCGAGGCTGACGGACCGTGCCGTCACCATCGCGTCGGAGAGGTCCTCCCCCGCGGCGGCCGTGTCGGCCGCGGCCCCGTCGGCTACGGCCGCCACGGCGTCGTCGGTCAGGGCGTTGGCCGCCTGGATCTCCTCCCAGCGTGATGCCGTGCCCGCCGAGTCGGCGATGGCGTCGTCGATGAACGCCGCCGTCGTCGCGAGGTACTCGCGGAAGGCGGTCTCCAGGTCCCTCACCTCCGCCGCACGCGCCCCCTCGAGCGGCAGAGCCGTCAGCCGACCGAGGAGCTCCTCGACCGTGGCGGTGTCCTCCTCGAGCGCGACGACCTGCTCCTCGGGGTCGTCACGAACCAGCACCATGTAGGCGCTGACCTTGAGCTCGCTGGCGCGGGTGTCGAGCAGCAGCACGCTCTCCTGGATGCGTTCCTCGAGGGCCACCCGGGCGCTGGCGCGCTCGACGCTGGCGTTGCCGACGACCGTCGCGGTGAGGAGCCCGCCGAGGGAGAGGACGACCACCCCGACGAGCACGGCGAACTTGGTGCCGATGCGTGTGTCGGCGAAGCGGCGACGCCGCCGTGGCGTCGGCGCCGCGGGCACCGAGGGGTGACGGGAGGCGTGCTCGTGGGGAGTGCTCGAGCGTTCGGCAGCCAACGCGACCATGCGGGTGTCCTTGCGTCCGGGCGGCCCGGCACCACCGAGAACCCGTCAGGAAGCCGTCGGCGACCTCACCGACCCGGTCCGGCCATCGTCGACCAGTGCCCGTCCTGACGATCTCGCCGGTGCCACGCAGCGCTTCGTGCGCTTCCTGCGCACACCCAAGAACCTTCGGCAGGACACGCCCGGTGTTGAGCGGTTGCCGGCAACCTCACTCGGCTCGGCCGACGGGCAGCCTGGCGCTCAGCCCTCGGTCGTGGGCGGGCGCAGGGAACGGAGTGCATCGAGGTCCTCGTCGCCTGCGCGGGCCGCGTCGCGGTTGGCCTCCTCGACGGCGCGGAGCACCTCGGCCCGGTTGACCGTCACGTGCCGCGGGGCGGCGATGCCCAGCCGGACCGTGTCGCCGCGCACATCGACGACGGTGAGGACGATGTCCTCGCCGATGACGATCTGCTCGCCGACCTTGCGGCTCAGTACCAGCACGCGCTCGACCTTACCGTCCGCGCTGGCTCTTGGCCGACCTGGCGCCCGCCGCGCGTGCCGCCCTGCTGGCCTCCGACTCCATCCGCTCGGCCGCCTCGGCGGCGCCGAGCAGGTCGCCGATGCCCGCGGGAGGTGCCACCGGCCGCGCCGGCGCGGGTGCCCGACGGGCCGCCAGCCGGGTGGGCGGGGCGACCTGCGGGTCGGGCACCGCCACGGTCACCTCGTACCACTGGCGCATGAGCAGGCCCTTGCGCAGCCGTTGGGCGCGCACCACCCGGCCGCCGAGCTGCCCCGCGCGCGCGAGGAGCTCGGTCAGGTCGGGACCGTCAAGCAGCAATCGCCTGTCCGACACCCACGGCTCCCACGGTCTCGATGGTCAGCGACGTGCCCGTCACCTCGGTGTAGGACAGCACGGGAAGGCGCGGGACCGCCAGTCCCGCCACCCGGCGCAGCGCCGGGCGGATCGCCGGCGAGCACACGAGGACCGCCTGGCGGCCGGTCGCCTCGAGCGTCTCCACCTGGGCACGGAGCGAGGCCAGCAGGCCCTCGACCCGGTCCGGCGCGAGCGAGATCTGCGTGCCGCCCTCCCCCGGCCGCAGGGACTCCAGGAGCAGCTGCTCGGTGGCCGGCTCGAGGGTGAGGACGCGCAGCACGCCGCCCTCGCGCTGCCGGTCGACGATGACGTCCGCGACCGCCTGGCGCGCCGCCTCGACGAGTCCCTCCGCGTCGGTGGAGACCTTCGCCCGCAGGGTGAGCGCCTCGAGGATGCGGCCCAGGTCGAGGATCGGCACCTGCTCGGCGAGCAGCCCCTGGAGGACCCGCTGCACCTCACCGAGGCTGAGCACGGCGGGAACAAGCTCCTCGACCACCGAGGGGTTGGTCTGCTTGAGCCCCTCGACGAGCACCCGCACGTCCTCGCGGCCGAGCAGCCGGTCGGCGTGGGTGGAGGCCACCGAGGAGAGGTGGGTGATGAGGACGGACACGCGGTCGACCACCGTAGCCCCGGCCATCTCGGCGCTGTGCCGCAGCTCGGTGGGGATCCACTTGCCGGGCAGGCCGAAGACCGGTTCGACGACGGTGCTGCCGGGCAGCCCCTCGAGGCCCTCGCCGAGGGCGAGGACGCGCCCGCGCGGTGCCGTGCCGCGCGCGACCTCGACTCCGGAGAGCCGGATGGCGTAGGTGCCGGCGGGCAGGTCGACCGAGTCCCGGGTGCGCACCGGGGGCAGCACGTACCCCATCTCCAGGGCGGTCTTGCGGCGCAGCGCCCGGACCCGCCCGAGCAGGTCCTGGTCGGCCGACCCGCCGACCATGTCGACGAGGTCGGGGGCGAGCAGCACCTCGAGCGCGTGGACGCGCATCTGCTCGATGAGCGCCTCGGGCGTCTCCGCAACGGGCTGCAGCGCCGCGGCGGTCTCGGTGGCGGTCTCGGCGTCGGCGACCTCCGTCTCCTTGGCCTTGATCCGCTGGGCGAGGAGGAGCAGGGCCGCACCGACGAGGATGAAGGGGATCTTGGGGATGCCGGGCACGAGCGCGAGGACCACGGCAGCGCCCCCGGCGATCATCAGGGCCGTGCGCGACTGGGCGAGCTGGGAGGTGGCCATCGTGCCCATGTCGGAGTCCGACGTCGCCCGCGTGACGACCAGGCCGGTGGCCACCGACATGAGGAGGGCGGGGATCTGGGTGACGAGGCCGTCACCGACGGTGAGGAGGGAGTAGGTCTCGATGGCCTCGCCGGCGCTCATGCCGAGCTGGACCATGCCGATGACGAACCCGCCGACGAGGTTGATGACCGTGGTGATGATGCCGGCGATCGCGTCGCCCTTGACGAACTTCGCGGAGCCGTCCATCGCGCCGTAGAAGTCGGCCTCGGAGGCCACCTCCGCGCGGCGGCGGCGGGCCTCGTCGTCGTCGATGGCGCCGGCGTTGAGGTCGGCGTCGATAGCCATCTGCTTGCCGGGCATGGCGTCGAGGGTGAACCGTGCCCCGACCTCCGCCGCGCGCCCGGCGCCGTTGGTGATGACGACGAACTGGATGACGACGAGGATGAGGAAGATGACCAGGCCGATGACGATCGAGCCGCCGACGATGATGTGCCCGAAGGCGTTGATGACCTCACCCGCGTAGCCGTCACGCAGCACGAGGCGGGTGGAGGCGACGTTGAGTCCGAGCCGGAACAGCGTCATGACGAGCACGAGCGCCGGGAAGATCGAGAAGTCGAGGGACTTCTTGATGTACATCGTCGTGAGCAGCACGAGCATCGCGCCCATGATGTTGACCGCGATGAGGAGGTCGAGCAGCGGCGCCGGCAGCGGGATGACGAGCAGCATGATGATCCCGACGACGGCGGCCGGGGCGGCGAACTGGGTGACCTTGCCGTTCTTCATCGGCTGTCCTTCCTGGACTGGGGCATGCGGTGGGTCCCGGTGGCGGCGCCACGACGGCGCAGGGACATGACGAAGGCGAGGACGCGTGCGACGGCCTCGTAGAGGTAGTCGGGGACCTCGTGGCCGACCTCGCACATCGCGTTGAGCGTGCGGGCCAGCGTGATGTCCTGGACGACGGCGACCCGGTGCTGGGCCGCGCGTTCACGGATCTTGGCGGCCAGGTGGCCCTGGCCCTTGGCGACGACGCGTGGGGCGCCCTTGCCGGGCTCGTAGCGCAGCGCGACGGCGACGTGCGTGGGGTTGACGACGACGACGTCGGCGTCGGCCACGGCGGCGAGCATGCGGTTGCGGCTCATCGCGCGGGCCTTGGCCAGGCGCTGGCCCTTGATCATCGGGTCGCCCTCGGAGCGCTTGTGCTCGTCCTTGACCTCCTGCTTGGACATGCGCGTGGTCTTGCGGTTGCGGCGCATGACCACGAGGAGGTCGACGGCGGCGAGCGCCAGGCCAGCGGCCACGCCCCACGTGAGGAGGGTCTGGATCCGGGAGCCGACCTCGCCGAGGATCTGCATGACCGACAGCTGGCCGGACTGCGCGACGATCGGGATGAGGCCGACGACGGCGGAGTACAGGACGGCGCCGACGACGAGCGTCTTGAGGAACGCCTTGACGCCCTGCCACCACGCCTGCGGGCCGAAGAGCCGCTTGGCCCCCTTGGCGAGGTTGAACTGCTCGAAGCGGGGCTTGAGCTTCTTGGTGGAGATGTGCACCCCGCCCTGCGCGACGCCCGCGGCGACGGCCGCGAGCGCGGCGACGGCGAGGAGCGGCGCGACGGCCATGATGGCGCTGAGCAGCCCCTCCCCCAGCGCGCGCACGGCGAGGGCCGGCTCCGGCGCCGCGATGACCTCGCGCAGCCCGAGCACGTGACCTGCGGCGGCGTCCGACCCGCGCGCGACGACCATGGGCATGGTGAGGACGCCCGCCCCGACGACGACCCACGCGGTGAGGTCCTGGGACTTGCCCAGGCTCCCGTCCTTGCGGGCCTTCTTCATCCGTTCCGGAGTGGCCTTCTCGCTCTTCTCACCGGCGGTCTTGCTCATCGCACGACCTCCCCGATGCCACGGATGGCCTGGTCGGTGAGCCAGTCGACGACGCCGGGCAGCGCCGCGAGCGTGATCGAGCCGAGCGTGAGGGTGATGAGGATCTTGAGCGGGAAGCCGAGGGCGAAGGCGTTGAGGGCCGGGGCGACGCGGGTGAGCAGGCCCAGTCCGACGTCGGCGAGGAAGAGGACGGCGATGAGCGGCCCGGCGACCTGGATGGCGGCGAGGAAGAGCTGGCTCACGCCCTCGGTGAGCTGACCGGCGAGGGCGCCGAGATCCAGCATGGCGCCGAGGGGCAGCGCGTCGAAGCTGCGGGCCAGCCCACCGACGACGAGCTGGTAGCCGTCGGAGACGAAGAGGAGGACGACGGCGATGAGCTGGTAGAAGCGGCCGAAGGGGCCGCTGCTGGTCATCGTCATGGGGTCCAGCGCCTGGCCGAGCTCGAAGCCGCCGAGCATGTCGATGAGGCGCCCGGCGGACTGGACCGCCGAGAAGACGAGCGAGACGAGGACGCCGAGCCCGGCGCCGGTGACGGCCTCCGACAGCGCCATCGCGATGAGCGTCGCGGCGGTCACCTCGACCGGCACGGTCATGGAGGAGGCGAGCGCCAGGGCCAGCCCCACCCCGAGCATCGCCTTGACGGTCCCGGGGATCGCCCGGTGGTTGAAGGGCGGGGCGATGACGAGGAAGACGGTCACCCGCACGGCCGCGAGGATGACGGGGAGCACCACGAGTGCCGCGTCCACGCCTCAGCCGCCCAGCAGACCGGGGATCCGGTCGAAGAGCTCGTGGGTGGTGACGACCAGCTCGGAGATCATCCAGTTGCCGCACACGACGATCGCGACGGCGACGCCGATCGCCTTGGGCACGAAGCTCAGGGTGATCTCCTGGATCTGGGTGACCGACTGGAGGAGGGAGACGGCGAAGCCGACGACGAGCGCGGTGACGAGGAGCGGGGCGGCGAGCTTGGCGGCCAGCCCGAGCGCGAGGGTGGCGATGTCGATGACGCCTGCGGTGTCCACTAGTAGCTCCCCACCAGCTGCGTGATGATGAGGCCCCAGCCGTCGACGAGGACGAACAGCAGGATCTTGAAGGGCAGCGAGATCATCGAGGGCGGCAGCATCATCATGCCCATCGCCATGAGCGCGGAGGCGACGACGAGGTCGATGACGAGGAAGGGCACGAAGACGACGAAGCCGATGATGAAGGCGGCGCGCAGCTCGGAGAGCATGAACGCGGGGATGAGCGTCTGCATGGGCACGGTCTCGGCGCTCTCCGGGTTGGGCATGTCCGCGGCGCGCGTGAGCAGCGCGAGGTCCTCCTCCCGGGTGAGGCCGACCATGAACTCCCGCAGCGGCACCTGGGCCGCCTCGAGGGCGGCGGCGAAGTCGATCTGCCCGTCGAGGTAGGGCTGGACCGCGGCGCCGTTCACGTCACCCAGCACGGGGGACATGATGAAGATCGAGAGGAACAGCGCGAGCCCGGCGAGCACCTGGTTGGGGGGCACGCCCTGGAGCCCCAGCGCGTTCCTGGTGAGGGCGAGCACGACGAAGATCTTCGTGAAGCTCGTCATCATGAGGAGCAGCGACGGCGCGACACCGAGCAGGGTGAGCGCGAGGAGCGCGATGATCGACGTGGAGGGGGTGCTCCCGGCGACGTCGACGTCGATGCCCAGGCCCGGCTCGGTCGGCTCTGCCGGCGCGGTGGGGTCGTCGGGCGGCAGCGGGGCGCCGTGCGCGAGGGAGGTGCCGAGGACGAGCGCGGCCGCGACGAGGACGAGGACCGCCAGGACCCGCGGCAGCCAGGCCGCGCGGGGGCGGGAGACCGCGGCGCTCATCGGCGCACCCGGCTGCGCAGGACCTGCCACGAGGTGCGCCACGCCGTCGGGGACAGGACGGAGCCGCCGAGGGCGGAGGGCGGGGTGGAGATCGGCGCGGGCACGGAGGACTCCGGGCCCTGGACGCCGTCGTCCTCGAGGACGAAGGGGGCGGACTCGAGCTCGGTGAGGAGGCGGACCTCGGTGTCGCTGACACCGAGGACGAGGGTCCGCCCGGCGACGTCGACGACGGTGATGCCGGAACGGCGTCCGAGGTTCTGCCGGCCGAGGACGGTGATCGGCAGCCGACGGACGGCGCCCCCACCGGCGCCCATCCGCCGGGCGAGGAACCACAGCAGCGCGAGGACGAGTCCCAGCGAGACCGTGACCCGCAGCGCGAGCTCGAGCGTGTCGCTCACTGGGCCGCGGTCTCCGACACGATCTCGGTGATGCGCACCGCGTAGTCCTCGTCCACGACGACGACGTCACCGCGGGCGACGAGGCGGCCGTTGACCATGACGTCGGCGGGGCTGCCGGCGGCCCGGTCGAGCTCGAGGACGGTCCCGGGGGTGAGGGCCAGGACGTCACGCAGCGGCATACGGGTGCGGCCGATCTCGGTGGTGAGCGTGAGCTCGACGTCGTACAGGACGCGCATGCTGCCCGGCGTGAGCGGGGCGCTGCTCACCGGGGCGACGGTGGAGACGGTGCGGATCCCGAACCAGGCCTGGACACCGCTGCCCGAGGTGAGGGCGAAGAGCTGGACGTCACGACCGGTGAGCGCGTCCCCGGCGGGGCGCTCCTCGGCGGCGCTGAGCACGCCCGCGCCGAGCTGCTGGGAGGCGGCCTCGAGGGCGGGACGCAGCGCCTCGGCGAGGGTCAGCGCCGCAGCGCCGGCCATCGCCTCCGCGACGGCCTCCTCGGCGACGACGACGAGCTCGGCGCTGCCCTGCCCGACGAAGCTGGCGACGACCGCGACGGCCTCGGGGGCCGGGCGCTCACCGGCCTCGGCGGGGCGGGCGACGAGCGGCTGCGACGAGGGCAGCAGCCGCGCGAGCTCCTCGGCGACGGCGTGGGTGTCGACGGTGGTGGTGCTCATGAGTTCTCCTTGACGTTGACTACCAGCCCGGCGAGGCGGGAGCCGTTGGTCCCTGCGACGGCCTGGGCGAGGACGCGGTCACCGACCACGACGTCCATGGGCTGGGTACGGGGGTGGTGAAGCGGGAGGAGGTCGCCCACGGCGAGGTGGACGACCTCCCTGGGGTGGACGGGCACGGCGGCCAGACGGACGGCGACCTCGACGGGCGCGTTCTGCACGGCGCGGTCGAGGAGCTCGCGCTGCTGCTGCTCGGCGACCTCCTGCGCGGCACTGCGCTGGTCGGGGGCGTTGCTCTCGCGCAGCGCCGCGATGATGCCCTCGGCCGGGGCCATGAGGGACGCCGTGGCGTGCTGCTCACCGGCGGAGATGTCGAAGCGCGCGGAGATGACGGTCGTCGTCGCCGTCATCAGCTGGAGGACCTGCGGGGAGTGCTGGATGTGACGCAGCTGCACGTCGATGGGGATGATCCCCTCGAAGGCGTAGTTGAGGTCGCCCAGCACACGGAGCATGAGGTCACCGAGGAGCGCCTGCTCGATCTCGGTGAGCTCCCGGGTGGGGACGGCGCCGGGCTTCCCGGGGCCGCCGAGCATCTGGTCGACCCAGGTGAGCGCGGTCTCCAGCGGGAACTGCATGATGGCCGGGCGCCGGTTGGGGCCGACGGCGCACACGACGAGCGTCGTGAGCGAGGGCAGGCCGCTGACGTAGTCGTCGTACGTGCTCAGGCTCACCGTGTCGAGGGACACCTGGGTGGGCACACGCAGGCGCGCCATCAGCTGGTTGGACCACTGGCGCGCGAAGGTGCCGAGCGCGACCTCGAGGGTGCGCGCGTGCTCGCGCGCCAGTGTCATCGGCCGGCGGAAGTCGTAGACGACCGTACCGTCGGCGTGGGGAGAGTGGGGAACCGTCACGTATGTCCCCATCGGCGGCGCCCAGCCGATGTTGAGGAGTCACCGCGCGCCCGGCGTCAGCCGCCGGGCGCGCGGGGTGTCACTGCGTGACGAAGTCGGTGAAGTAGACCGTGAGCACCTCTCCGTCGTAGGCCTCGACGAGCCGCTCCGACAGCTCGGACTTCAGCTCCTCGCGCCGCTCGGGGTCGTTGACCTCGGCGATGGTCCGGCCGGTGAACAGGGCGATGGCGATGTCCGTCGCGTGCGCCGTCGCGACCTCCTCGACCTCCGCGACGAGCTCGATCGCGAAGCCGAGCCGCAGGTAGTGGCCGTCGGCGAGGTTGATGTTCCGTGGCTCGATGGTGACCGTGTCACCCACCTCGGGCTCCGCGGGCACGGCCGGTTCGGTGGGGCGGAGGAAGACGAAGGCCCCGGCGGCGAGGACGGCGAGGACGGCCGCCAGGACGATGAGCAGCCGGCCGCGCCCCCGGCGGGGGGCTGCCTCCGGCTCCGGAGGTGCGGGCGCCGCAGCGGCCTGCCCACCTCCGATCTTGCGGGACTGGGCCCCGATCACGCGCTTCTCGGCCATGTCAGGCTCCTTCCATGTCGTGTGCGGCCTCGGGCAGCAGGGTGCGGACCGTCTCGGGCTCGTTGCTCAGGACGACGACGTCGACGCGCCGGTTGAGGTCGAGGGCGTCGGGGCCCTCCGCCGCCGGGTAGGCGTCGCCGTAGCCGATGGCGCGCACCCGGGTGGGGGCGATCCCCTCGTGCTCGACCATCCGGCGCAGCACCTTGGTGGCGCGGTCCGCGGAGAGCTCCCAGTTGGTCTCGTAGGGCTCGGTGTAGGGCAGCGGGTTGGCGTGGCCCTCGAGGAGGATGTCGTTGTCCAGCGGCCGCAGGGTCGCGGCGATCGTGTCGACGACCTCGAGAGACGTACGCGGCATGGCCGCGCTCGCCGGGGAGAAGAAGGTGTTCTCGCTGACGAGGCCGATGACGAGGCCGCGCTCGGTGATCGCGAAGCGGACCTCGTCCTCCAGCCCTGCCCTCTCCAGCTCGGTGCGGATGCTCTCGCGGACCGCGTCGAGGTTTCGGGCCTCCGCCTGCGCCAGCTGCTGGGGGTTGCCGTCCAGCGGGGAGATGCCGGCCGCGCCGTCGACCGGGGCGACGTCGACCGACGGGGTGTCCGCGCCGTCGAGCACTCCGCTCGAGCCGTCGACGACGGAGACGGAGGCGGACGCGTCCCCGAAACCGGCGGCGAGGGACTCCCGCAGCTCGTTGAACTTCACCTGGTCGACCTGGCTGATGGCGAACAGGACGATGAAGAGGCACATCATCACCGTGACCATGTCCATGTAGCTCACGGTCCAGCGCTCGGAGTTCTCCTCCTCTTCCTCCTCGTGGCCGCCCCGGCGGCGGCGCGAGCTCACGCCGCCTGCCCGGCGTCGTCGTCGACCAGCTCACTGGCCGGGACCATGCTGCGCAGGCGCTCACCGACGGTGCGCGGGTTGGCGCCCGCCTGGAGGGCGAGGAGCCCCTCGAGGCTGATCTCCATCTGGGCGCACTCGAGGTCCGAGATGCGCTTGAGGCGGCTGCCGATCGGCAGGAAGATGAGGTTCGCGGAGAGGATGCCCCACAGCGTCGCGACGAAGGCCGCCGCGATCATCGGGCCCAGGTGGCTGGGGTCGGAGAGGTTCTCGAGCACGTGCACCAGCGAGATGACCGTGCCGATGATCCCGATGGTCGGCGCGTACCCGCCCAGGGAGTTGAAGAAGCCGGAGGCGACGCGGTCCTGGGCGCGCTTGGTGTCGATGCGGTCCTCGAGCATGGTGCGCAGGTCCTCGGGGTCCGCGCCGTCGATGGCGGCCATCAGCCCGTCGCGGAGGAACTCGTCCTCGACGTCCTGAGCCGCGTCCTCCAGGGCCAGCAGGCCCTCGCGTCGGGCCCGGTCGGACAGGGTGACGACGGCGGCGATGGTGGCCCCGCGCTTGGGCGCCTTGGCGGTGAAGGCCTTGGGCAGCGTCTTGAAGGCGTGCACGGCGTCGCGCAGCGCGCCGCCGGCGATCCCGGCGCCGAGACTGCCGACGAACACGATCGCCAGCGGGCCGGGCAGGAGGATGGCCGAGAGGTGGACGCCCTCGGCGCTCATGAGCACGAACACGCCACCGAACGCGATGGCGAGCCCGAGAAGAGTTGCCGGATCCATCATTCTCCCTGGGGTCGAGTCGGCAGGGGAACGACGGGACGCAGCTCGGGGCGGGCCGCGGGGGGCTGCTCCGCCGGCTGCAGCGCACGGGAGATGACTCCGGCGCGGTACTCCTGGACCATCGCGACGACGTCCGGCATCGTCTCCGCCACGAGGTAGCGCGTGCCGTCCATCAGCACGAGGATCGTGTCGGGAGTGCACTCGATCCGTTCGATGAGATCAGGGTTGATCGCGAACGGTTGTCCGGTCAGACGGGTCACGGTGATCACGGGTCGGTTCCATCCTGGTTACTTCGGGCCCATCCATGAGCCCTGCACACTGCCTATCGGCCACCGGGCCCGGACCTTGAGGGGTCCGGGCCCGTCGGACGTCAGCGCTTGAGGTTGACGAGCTCCTGGAGGAGCTCGTCGGAGGTGGTGATGATGCGGGAGCCGGCCTGGAAGCCGCGCTGGGCGATGATGAGGTTGGTGAACTCCTGGGAGAGGTCGACGTTCGACATCTCCAGCGCGCCACCGGTCAGCGTGCCCCGGCCGCCGTCGCCGGCGGCGCCCACCGCCACGTCACCGGAGTTGACGCTGGCGCGCAGCATCGAGCCGCCGACCTTCTCCAGGCCCTCGGCGTTGGCGAAGCTACCCACGGCGACCATGCCGACGGCCCGCTTGAGGCCGTTGGAGAAGGAGCCCATGAGGGTGCCGTCGGCGTTCATCGAGAAGGACTGCAGGACGCCGGCGCCCTGACCGTCCTGGCTCGCGGCCTCCACGGTGGTGAGGGAGGCGAACCCGGTGAGCCCGCTCATGTCGAGGTCCATCGGAGCGCCGGCGACGGTCACGCGCGGGACCGTGACGTCCTGCAGGCCGCCCCGGGCGTCGAAGGCGATGCTGCCGGTACCGAGCTCGGTGTCGCCGTCCATGACCTGGACGTCCCATGTCGCGCCGGGCGTGCTGGCGCGCAGGGTGTAGCGCACGTCGAGAGAGGTGGCGGCGCCGTCGGCGGCGTGGACGTCGATGCTGCGCAGCAGGCTCGTGCCGACCTCCGCGTCGGAGGGCAGGTTGCCCGTGAAGGTGACGGTGCTCGTCGCACGGGCGCCCATCGTCGTCGACACGGGCAGCGAGAGGTTGGACAGCGGTCCGTTCGCGTTGACGACGCCGTCGGCGTCAGCCGCCCAGCCCATGACCTGGGCGCCGGAGGAGGTGACGAGCCGGCCCAGGCCGTCGAGGGTGAAGGCCCCGGCGCGGGTGTAGAGCTGCTCGCCGCCCGAGCTGACGACGAAGAACCCGTCACCGTTGAGCATCATGTCGAGGCTGCGGCCGGTCTGCTGGGCGGCGCCGGGCGTGAAGTTCGTGCTGATCCCGGCCACGCGCACACCGAGGCCCACCTGCGCCGGGTTGGTGCCGCCGTTGTCGGCCTGCGGGGCGCCCGGCGCGTTGAGCATCTGGGACAGGGTGTCCTCGAAGCGCGTCTGGGAGGCCTTGAAGCCCGTGGTGTTCGCGTTGGCGATGTTGTTGCCGGTGACGTCGAGCATCGTCTGGTGGGAGCGGAGGCTGGAGATGCCGGAGAAGAGTGAGCGAAGCATGGTCTGGTGTCCTTCGGGTCAGGCAGCGGGGTCGGTGGGGGTCCCGCCGGCGGGCGGGGTGGCGGACGGCAGGGCACCGACCGTGGCGAGCAGGTTCATCGGGACGACGGCGTCGCCGATGACGGCGCCGGGAGGGGTGCTGGAGAAGTCGACGGCACTGACCACGCCGCTGTGGCGCACGCCGTCACCGTCGAGGTAGCTGACGTCCTTGCCGACGAGCTCGGTCGCCGAGCTGCGCATCTGCAGGTGGAAGGCCTCCTGCGTGAGCGTGGTGAGCTCGGTGAGCTGCTCCATCGTCGACAGCTGGGTCGTCTGGGCCATGAGCTCGCTCGTGGAGAGCGGCTCGGAGGGGTCCTGGTAGCGCAGGGAGGTGACGAGCAGCTGGAGGAAGTCGTCCTTCTTCAGGCCGCTCGCCGCCGGCGCGGACGCGGCCGGGCTGGTCGGGGTCGGGGTGTAGCCCGCGGAGACGGGGTCGATGGGCATGGTCGTGCTCCTTAGGCGAGGAGGTCCAGGCCGCCGTGGCGGACGGGCGTGGTGGGGGCGGGGGCCGGGTCGGCCGTGGCGGTGGCGGTGGCGGCGGCGAGACGCTCGCCGTCCCGCGCGGGGGCGGCGGGTCGCTCGGCGGGGTTGCGCTGGTCACTCTCGGACCCGAGGTCGAGCTCGGCCCGCAGGCCGGTGGCGGCCAGCTCACGGCGCAGGTCGTGCAGGGCCCCGCGCAGGGCGTCCTTGGCGGCGTCGGTCATGCCGTGCAGCTCGATGCGCACGCCGTCGGCGCCGATGTGGGCCGAGACCCGGACGGGCCCGAGGTCCTCGGGGTCGACGCGCACATGAAGGGTGTGGTGCCCCTCGGGTGCCGTGCGCAGGCGGGACAGGGCAGAGGCCAGCTGCGTGCCGAGCGGCTGCTGCGGCGGGGCAGCAGGCGCGGGCGCGGCGGGCTGCTCGGCACGGGTGCCCCCCTCCGTCCGCGCCGGCTGGTCGACCCGGAGGGTGCCCTCGACGGCGAGCGTGGGCCCCTCGGGCGCCGTCCGCGGCTGTTCGCCGGCCGCGGGCGGCACGACCGCGGCCGGTGCGACGGCAGTCGGCACGGCGGTCGGCGTGGACGCGACTGCCACGGGCTCGGCGGGCGCGGCGACGACGGCGGGAGGGCCGGAGGTCACCTGCGCCGCGCCCGCTGAGGGCTGGGGGTCCGTCAGGAGGGTGCCGATGGCGCGCACCTCTCCGGGGACGGCCGGGGTGGCGCCGTGCGCGGGGCGCGGGCCGGAAGCGGACTCGACGGCCTCGACGGCTGCCGGGGCTGCGGCCGAGGCGGTGGCGGGTGCAGCAGGCGCGGCAGGATCGGCCGGTGCGGCAGGTGCGGCAGGTGCGGCAGGAGCGGCAGGAGCGGCAGGAGCGGCAGGAGCGGCAGGAGCGGCAGGTGCGGCAGGTGCGGCAGTCTCACCGGCGGGCACCTGGGTGGTGAGGGCCTCGGTCGCAGTCACCGGGACCGTGGGGGCCGTCGTGGCCCCCGGCACGGCGGTGGCGGTGGCGGTGGCGGTGGCGGTGGCGACACTGTCGGTGCTGCCCTCGGCCTGCGCCGTCCCGACCGTCCACCCGGGGAGCACCGGGAGCGAGGTGCTCTCGGCGCCCTCGGTGCCCTCGCTGCTCTCCCCCGGCACCGCCGTGGCGGGCTCGACGCCGGGCGCGTCGGCACCAGCCGCGTCGTCGGGCAGGGTCGCCGCCGCGAGGCTGGCGGCGAAGGCGTCGCCGCTGCCGCTGCGGCCGGCCGCGGGACGGCCGGTGGCCGCCGGGGCCGGAGCGGGCGCGGTGGGAATGGCGATGCTCATCAGGCCCCCGTCGGCAGGACGCGGCGGATGGTCGTGGGCGGAGTCGTCATCTCGGCGAGCTTGACCTTCTCCCCCGGGTAGGGGGCGTGGATCCACTTGTTGTCACCGGCGTAGATGCCGATGTGGCCGCCGCCGCGGGTGACGACGAGGTCACCGGGCCGTGCCTGGTCGATCGAGGGCACCTCGGTGCCGATCTTCATCTGGTCGCGGGCCACGCGGGGCACGTCCACACCGAGGTCCTTCATCGCGAGCTGGACGAGCCCGGAGCAGTCCAGACCACCCTCGGACAGGCTCTCCCCGCCCCACACGTAGGGCACGCCGAGGTACTTCTTGGCCGACTCCACGAGGGCGGCACCCGTGCCGGGCGCGGCTGTGGTCGCGACGCCACCGGCCGCGGCAGCGGGGGCGGCCGCCGTCGTCGTCCCGCCCGTGAGGGCCGAGGCGACGGACGAGGCGGAGACGCCGGTGGTGGTCTCGCTGGTGAGCGCGGCCGCGAGCGCGCCGCCGAAGTCGGTGGCGGGCCGGGTGGTCGCGGGCGTGGCGGGCGGCTGGCTGACGGCGCTGATGGCGCTCTGCAGCTCGACCATCCGGGCCTGCACGGCGGCGATGCTCATCGGGTGGCCTCCCGGGAGCGCATGCGCTGGGAGGCGACCTCGTCGAGCGTGACCTGCTCAGCGTGGTTCTCCTCGTCCTGCTCGGCCAGGCGGTGGCGCTCGGCGAGCTTGGCGATGGTCGTGCTGCGGCGGCGGGCCGCCGACCACTCCCCCTGCGCTGTCTGCTCGTCGGCCTGCGCGAGCTCGGCCACGGTCGCGGCCTCGACGGCCGACGCGCTGGCCGCGGCGCGTGCGGCGACGGCGGCCTGCCAGCTGAGGACGTCCACCTCGGTGGGCAGGTGCGCGGTGTCGAGAGCAGCCAGCGCCTGGGCGGTGCGGGAGTCGGCGGTCCGTCGGAACTCGCGGCGCTGCACGAGGGCGGCCGTCGCGCGGTCCTCCTCCATCTGGCGCAGCCGGGCCACGCTCTGCAGCCGGAACGGCCTCATGACATCACTCCCATTCCCGCGACGAGCGCGCTCAGGTGGCCCCAGGACTGCTCCGCGTCGACCGTGTCGGCGACGTCCTGGCGGAGGAAGGCGTCGATCGCGTCGGCATGTGCGACCGCGGCGTCGACCCGGGGGTTGGAGCCGGCGACGTAGGCGCCGACATCGATGAGGTCCTGCGCCTGGCGGCGGGCCGCCAGGACCGAGCGCAGGGCGGTGGCCGCGGCCCGCTGCTCCGCCGTCGTCACCCGGGAGGCGACGCGCGAGATGGAGGCGATCGCGTCCACGCTGGGGAAGTGGCCGGTGACGGCGAGCTTGCGGTCCAGGACGACGTGGCCGTCGAGGATGGAGCGGGCGGCGTCGGCGATCGGCTCGTTGTGGTCGTCGCCGTCGACGAGGACGGTGTAGATGCCGGTCACGGAACCGGTCGAGCCGGTCCCCGCGCGCTCGAGGAGCTGGGCGAGCATCGAGAAGGTCGACGGCGGGTAGCCGCGGGTGGCGGGCGGCTCACCGACGGAGAGGCCGATCTCGCGCTGGGCCATGGCGGCGCGGGTGAGGGAGTCCATCATGAGGACGACGTCGGTGCCCTGGTCGCGGAAGTACTCGGCCACGCGGGTGGCGGTGAACGCGGCCCGCAGACGGACCACCGGCGGCTCGTCCGACGTCGCGACGACGACGACGGAGCGGGCCAGCCCCTCGGGGCCGAGGTCGTCCTCGAGGAACTCGCGGACCTCGCGGCCGCGCTCGCCGACGAGAGCGATGACGTTGACGGTCGCGTCGGTGCCGCGGGCGATCATCGACAGCAGGGAGGACTTGCCCACGCCGGAGCCGGCGAAGAGGCCCAGCCGCTGGCCGCGGCCGGCGGTGACGAGCGTGTCGAGGACCCGCACGCCGAGGGACAGCGGCTGGTCGACGCGGGCACGCTCGAGGGCGGAGGGGGCCTGCGCGGTGACGGGCACGGAGTCCTCCACGCGCAGCGGACCCTTGCCGTCGATGGGCCGGCCCAGGCCGTCGAGCACGCGCCCGAGCAGCCCCTGGCCCACGCCGATGGTGAGCGGGTGGCCGGTGGAGCGGGCGGGGGCGCCGATGCGCAACCCGTCGACCGGTCCGAGCGGCATGCAGCGGCTGGAGTCACGGCCCAGGCCGACGACCTCGGCGCCCACGGTCCAGCCGCCGGCGTCGATGTCGACGAGGTCCCCGACGGCGAGGGGCAGGCCGGTCACCTCGACGGTGAGCCCGACGACGGAGCGGACCACACCCACCCGCTGGGGGCGGGCGACGGTGAGGGCGCGCTGCCAGCGTCCGGCGGGCCGGGCGGTGGGCGTGGCGAGCTGGACGGTCACTCCGTGACCTCCAGGGCGTCGCGGACGCGGGAGACAGCGGCACCGACGCGCGCGTCGAGGTAGCCCTCCTCGAGCTCGCTCACCGCGTCCCCGCGCCCGAGGGCGGGGTCCGCGACGAGCTCGACGCCGGCGGGGAGGCCCAGCTCGGCCGGGAGGGAGTCGAGGGTCGCCGTGAGGTGGGCGAGGTCCTCGGGGTTGAGGCGGACGCGGACCAGGCCTTCGTCGCGCACCGACAGCGCGCGGCGCAGCGCGGACCGCGCGGAGGCGTCGCCGTCGCCGAGCTCGGCACCCAGCACGGTCTCGGCGAGGTCGACGGCAGCGCGGGTCAGCGCACCCTGGGCCTCGCTGAGGACGGGGGCGGCGCGGTGGCGGGCGGCCTCGGCTGCCCGGGCCAGCACGCTCAGTGCCTCCTGGGCCGCGGTCGCGGCCTGCTGGGCGCGGACGGCCAGCTCCTCGGCGGCACGGCGGCGCTGCTCCTCGGCGTCCTGGGCGGCGGCCCGGGCACCGGCGGACCAGCCGGCGGTGTACCCGCTGGAGTAGCCGGCCGCCACGGACGCCGCCTCGGGCCGGGAGGCGTGGAGCGGGGTGAACACGGGACCCTGGGTGACCTCAAGAGACATACTCGTCCTCCGCGTCCCGGCGCACGACGATCTGGCCGGACTCCTCGAGCGTGCGGATGACCTTGACGATGGCGCCGCGGGCGTCGTGGACCTCCGAGACGCGCACCGCACCGGCGATCTCCATCTCGTCGACGAGGTCCAGGCGGGCGCGCTCGGAGAGGTTGCGCTTGATCTTCTCGGTGAGCTCCGCGGAGGTGCCCTTGAGCGCGAGCGCGAGACCGCTCGTGTCGGTCTGGCGCAGGACGAGCTGGACGGCGCGGTCGTCGAGGTGGATGACGTCCTCGAAGGTGAACATGAGGCTGCGGACCTGCTCGGCGAGGGCCTCGTCGCGCTGGCCGAGCTCCTCGAGGATCTGCTTCTCGGTGCTCGGGTCGGCGCGGTTGAGGATCTCGACGAGGGGCTGGATGCCGCCCACCGCCGTCGTCGGCTCACCGGCGGTCAGCACGTGGCCGGCGCGCCGCTGGAGGCTGTCGGCGATGGTCATCACGGCGTCCGGGCTCGCCTGCTCCATCGTGCCGATGCGCATCGCGACGTCGGCACGCTCGGCCGGCGGGAGGCCGGCCATGATGGCCGAGGCCCGCTCGGGGCGCAGGTGGGCGAGGACCACGGCCATGGTCTGGGGGTGCTCGCCGTTGATGAGGGACAGGACCTGACGGGGCTCGGCCTGCTGGAGGAAGTCGAAGGGCTGGCCGGCCAGCAGGGTGGTGAGCCGACCCATGACGAGGCTGGCGCGCTCGGCGCCGAGGGAGTCCTCGAGGAGGCGCTGGGCGTACTCGAGGCCCCCGTGGCCGGCGACGGGCGCGCCGCCGTTGGCCTGGTCGTAGAACTCGACGAGGACCTGGTCGGCGATGGCGGAGGGCACCGTCTCCATCCGCGCGATCTCGGCGGAGATCTCCTCGACCTCCTGCTCCTCGAGCAGGGCGAGCACCTTGGTGGCGCGCTCGTGGCCGAGCTGGAGCAGCACGACGGCGGCCTTCTGCGGGCTGGTGAGGTTCACTGCTTGACCGCCATCCACTGGCGCAGCCGGTCGGCGACCGCGCTCGGGTCCTCGTCGGCCATGGCGACGACGCCCAGGCGGGCTGCCTCGGTGGCGTCGGGCTCGATGGCGCGCACCTCCGGGGCGGGCTCGAGGAAGCTGGTGTCCGGCTCGAGGGGCTCGGGCTCGGGCAGCTGGCTGACCTCGAGCTCGCCGAGGTCGATGTCCTCACGGTCCCGACCGCGTCGTGCGCGGCGCAGGACGGCGAGGAGGACGACGAGGAGGACGACGGCGATGATCCCGCCGCGGATGAGGGCGTCGCGCTGGGCCGCGGCAGCGGCAGCGGCCTCGGCGTCCGCCTGGGCGTCGAGCGCCTGCTGGGCGGCGTCGGCCGTCGAGGTGTCGAAGGCCATCTGCGCGACGGCCACCTGGTCACCACGCGCCACGTCGACGCCCGCCGCCACGGCGACGATGTCCTCGAGCTCCTCGACGGTGATGCCGGCGGCGGCGACGGAGTCGACGACGACGGACACGGACTGGCGGGTGACACCACCGGGGTTGACGGTCGTCAGCTCGGTGACCTTGTTGACGGCGTTGTTCGTCGTCGCGTCCTCGCGGGTGTAGGTGCCGGCCTCCCCACCGTTGGGCACGGCGATGTTGTCCGGGCCGAGCACGCCGCCGACGGCCTGGCCGCCGCCCTCGTACTCCTCGGTGCTGCGGGACTCGCTCAGCGGCGGGGTGCCGTCCGCGGGAGTGAAGGTCTCGCTCGTGCGCTGGGTCTGGTCGCGGCCGAGCTCGGCGTTGACCGACACGACGGCGTTGCCGGCGCCGACCACCCGGTTGAGCATGGTCTGCACCTGTCCGGCGACGCGTTCCTCGTACTCGGTGGCGCCGTCGGGCCCGCCACCGCCCGGGGAGGCGGTGAGGACGGCGCCCTCGGCGTCGATGACCGACACGTTGAGCGGGTCCATTCCCGCGACGGCGGAGGAGACGAGGTTGACGACCGCCTGCACGGAGCCGGAGTCGATCGTCTTGCCCGTCTCCGCCTGGACGAAGACGGAGGCGGTGGGCTCGGGGGCGGTCTCGGTGAAGACGCTCTCCTCGGGCAGGGCGAGGTGGACCGTCGCGGTGGACACGCCGTCGAGCGCGCGCACCGTCTTGGCGAGCTCGCCCTCGAGGGCGCGCTGGTAGCTGACCTGCTGCTGGAAGTCCGAGCTCGTCATGCCCATGTCGTCGAGGAGGCTGTAACCACCCTCCTCGGTGGGCAGCCCCTCGGCGGCGAGCGCGATGCGCTGGTCGTAGACCGACTCGGCGGGCACGAGGACCGTGGCGCCGCCGTCGGTGAGCTCGTAGGTGACGCCGGCGGCCGTGAGCTGGTCGACGACGGCGGAGGCGTCCTCGCCGGAGAGGCCGCTGAACAGCGGGCTCATCGTCGGCCGGTTGGCCCACGACGTGGCGACGACGATGCCCAGGACGAGGGCGGCGATCCCGATGAGGGCGAGCGTCTTCTGGGGGAGGCTGAACTCCCCCACCCGCTCCTTCAGGCGCGCGAACGCGCCGGTGACGGCGGCGGGCATCAGGCCTGCATCCGCATGATCTCGTTGAACGCGTCGACAGCCTTGTTGCGCAGCGCGACGGTGAGCTCCAGGGCGACCGCGGCCTCGGTGGCGGCGATCGTGTAGTCGTGGACGTCCTCGAGGTCACCGGTGACGGCCTTGAGCGCGAGGTCGGAGGAGACCTCCTGCTTCTGGCTGACGCCGTCGATGGCCGAGGCGAGCGCAGAGCCGAAGGCGCTGCCGTCGCTCGCGGCCGGGTCGACGGCCTCGAGGCCGTCGAGGTAGCCGGTGGGCGCGACGCTGGTGAGGGCTTCGATCGCGGGGACGGACATCAGTTTTTCCCGATCTGAAGTGCGGACTGGTAGCTCTCCCGGGCTCGGTCCACGACCGCCGCGCTGGCCTGGTAGCCGCGCTGGGCCATGATGAGCTGGGTCATCTGGCTGGACATGTCGACGTCGGGGTAGCGCACGTACCCCTCCTCGTCGGCGAGGGGGTGGTCGGGCTCGTGGACCATGCGGCCCTCGGCGTTGCCGAGCTCGATGCCGGCCACCTGCGCGCCGGCGGGCTCGCCGTAGCTCATCGCGGTGGCGACGACGTAGCGGGCCTGGAAGGCGGCGCCGTCGGTCGGGCTGGCGTTGTTGGCGTTGGCGAGGTTGTCGCTGACGGCGTCCAGCCACTTGCGGTGGACGGTCATGCCGGTCGAGGCGATGCCGATGGCGTCGAAGGTCATCAGGCGCTCCTGAGTGCGGTACGGATGGCGGTGAACCCGCCGTCGATGGAGCGGGTCGCCACCTGGTAGCGCAGGTTCGCGTCGATGTTCGCCAGCGTCTCGGTGTCGAGGTTGACGTTGTTGCCGTTCTCGCGCGTCGGCTCGAGGGAGCGGTCGACGCTCGCCTCGACGCCGGCGTCGCGGCCGGTACGGACCGCGTTGGCGAGGGCGTCCTCGAACTGCACCCGCCCGGCGAGGAAGCCGGGGGTGTTGACGTTGGCGATGTTGTCGGCGATGACTCGCTGGCGCAGCGAGAGCGCGTCGAGGGCGCTCTTCATCGCCACGGAGGTCACTGAATCGAACACGTGGGTCTAACCCCTTAGTGAAACTGCGGTACGTGCGGCCGATCCGTGGCCTGGTGGCGAGCTATCCGTGCTCACCCATCCCTGATCGGCAGCCGTCGGGGACGTGTGAGGGATTGATGGGGAGTTCTCCCCATTGAGCGCGACCGGACTCTCTGGCTGACTGGGCACGCCCCCGGACGCCGACGGCCGGTGCCTCCCGCTGCCCCCGGGACACCGGCGGTCGGCGCTCCTGTCGTGCCCGCCCGCGGGCATGCCAGAACACCGTGTGTCTTTCGGGTCCTATGAGAACCCGAAAAGACACACGGTGCTTGTCGGACGCTGGTCAGCCGGCGGCGTCGAGGTAGACCGGGCGGCGGGGCCCGCCGGCCCTGAGCACCTCGGTGAGCCGCGCCTGGCGTCGGCTGAGGACGAGCGCCTCGCTCAGCCGCTGGGCAACCTCCGCCTGACGCTCGAGGAGCAGCTCGGCACGCGCGCGCAGCGGCTCGGGCAGCGGCCCGAGGTCGGACGGCGGGGTCCAGGGCGAGGCGGGCCGGGCGACGTGGTCCCCCGCGAGCATCGCCTCGGTCTCGGCGACGTCGAGCTCGAGCTCGGTGAGCGCGGCCTCCCAGCGGGCACGGAAGGCGTCCGGCGCCACGGCGGTGACGTCCATCAGCCGACGGCGACGGCGGCGGCGGTGGCGGTACCGGGCATGGCAGCAGCCTGGTGCCAGGCGTCGCGGAGAGGGACGATGAGCGCGCGGCAGGCGGTGACCTTGGCGGCGTCGTGCGCGACGTTGGCGGTGACGAGCTCCGCGTAGAGGTAGTTGTAGATCTCCAGGAGCTGCGGACCTCCGTCCCAGGCGTCGACGTCCAGGCTGCAGCGCAGCTCGTGGATGATCTGCTGGGCGTGCCCGAGCTGCTCGTTGACTGCGGCGCGATCGCCGGACTCGAGGGCGACGACAGCTCGGTCGAGGTCGAGGAGCAGCCGGTCGTAGAGCATCGTGAGAAGCTGCGCCGGGGACGCGGTGGACAGCGACTCTCGGCGGAACTTGGCGAGCAGGGCAGCCTGGTTCATCGATGTCTCCTACTGCTTGCTGGCGTTGAGGCCGGCGATCTGGTTGGTCAGCCAGCTCTGCGTGGAGTTGAGCTGCGAGAGCCGGACCTCCATCGAGCTGAACTGCGCGACGAGCTGCGCGCGCCGGGCGCTGAGCCGCTCGTCCCACTTGGCGATCTGGGTCCCCAGGTCCCGGACGACTGACTCCTGGGAGGTGATCTTCCCGGTGAGGGAGCCCTCGGTCTTGTCGGACGCGCGTTCCGCCACCTCGCCCACCCGCGTCGCGAGGGCCTGGATCGTCTCCATCGTCGCCTTGGGGTCCTCCGCCATCGCCTTGTCGAAGGTCACCTTGTCGAGAGTGACCGCGCCGTAGCGGTCCATGGTGATGCCGACCGCGGCCGGGGACCGCCCGTTCACCGGGTTGGTCATCGCCGCCTGGATGTCGTTGGTGAGGAAGCGGATGGCGGAGTCACCGGAGAACAGGCCGCCGGTGACGACGGTGTTGCCGGAGCTGTCGGTCTCCGTCGTCGTGCGCGTGCGGGAGGCGATCTCGGACAGCACGACGGACACGTTGGCGACGAGCTCGTCGGCGAGCTTGCGCTGGGCGTCGGCGTCGGTCGTGACGGTGATCGTCACGGGGTCCGAGGACACCGTGCTGACGGTGAGGTCGACGCCCTCGAGGACGTCGGTGAAGGTGTTGGTCGCGCTGCTCAGCTCATAGCTGCCGGACGAGCCCGGCCACATCGCGATCGTGGCGTCCTTGGCCGTGGCGATGGCGTTGTCGGCCGAGGCGAGGGCCGGTACGGACGTGTCGGTGCCGGCGTGCACGGTGAAGCTGTTGGCCTCACCGGTCTTCCCGGTGAGCTGCAGGCTGTAGGTGGGGCTGGAGTCGGTCCCGCCGGTACGGACCCGCGTCGCAGTGATGCCGGTCTTGTCGGCCAGCGCGTTGATCGCGGCGGCGACGTCTTCCGGGTTCGGCGAGGACGGCGTGATGTCGTAGGTCTGTCCACCGGTGCCGAGCGTGAAGACCGCCTGGAGCTTCGTGGGGTCGAGGAGCGAGACCTGGCCGGAGGCGAGCTGGGTGACCTCGAGTGCGACGGTGCCGGCCCTGGCGGACTCGGAGCCGGCGACGGTGACGGTGTCGGACGACGACGAGGCCTTGGTGACCGCCCAGGACGCGGGATCCGCGACCTTGGTGGCTGCCGTGGCGAGGGAGGCCACCCTGCTGTTGAGCCCCTGGAGGGCCTGGACCAGCGTGGAGGCGACCGTCGACTTGTTCTTGAGCAGGACCTGCTGGTTCGCCTGGATCTTGACCAGACCGTCGATGATGGCGGTCGTGTCCAGACCGCTGGCCATGCCGTCGATGCCGATCGTCATCCGGCGACCTCCCGTGCGTGTGTGGTGGGCATGCGGCCGGCGGCCCGCCCAGGAGTGAGCGGGCCGCCGGTCAGTCGTGCAGTGCTACCGGGCCAGGCCCGGCGGCGGTCAGCGCAGCAGCGAGAGGATCGACTGCGGCATCTGGTTGGCCTGAGCCAGCATGGAGGTGCCGGCCTGCTGGAGGATGTTCGCGCTGGTGTAGCTGACCATCTCGTTGGCCATGTCGGTGTCGCGGATACGGGACTCCGACGCGGTGAGGTTCTCGACCGAGACCTGCAGGTTGTTGATGGTGTGGTCGAGGCGGTTCTGCTTCGCACCGAGCTCGGCACGGACCTTGGAGACCGTGTCGATGGCGGTGTCGAGCGTCGTGATGGCGGTGCTGGCGTTCGTCACGACGTCGAGGGCGTCCACGCCGAGGCCCGTGGAGCTCATCGCGGTGGCGATGTTCACGGTGATGACCTCGCCGGCGTTGGCGCCGACCTGGAACGTCTGGTCGGTGTAGGTGCCGTCGAGCAGGGCGCGACCGTTGAACTGGGTCTGCGAGGCGATGTCGTCCAGACCAGCGGCGAGCTCGTCGACCTCCGCCTGGATGTTGGTCTTGGCGGTGTCACTGAGCGCACCGGTGTTGGACGCCTGGACGGACAGGTCACGCATCCGCTGGAGGATGGCGTGCGTCTCGGTGAGCGCACCCTCAGCGGTCTGGACGACGGAGATGCCGTCCTGAGCGTTGCGGACGGCGACGTTGAGGCCACCGATCTGGGAGCGCAGGCCCTCCGAGATCGCCAGGCCCGCGGCGTCGTCGGCCGCGCGGTTGATGCGGAAGCCGCTGCTCAGCTTCTCGAGGGAGGAGCTGAGGTCGTTCTGCGTGTTCGCCAGGTTGCGGTACGAGTTCATCGCGGCGACGTTGTTCTGCACGGAGAGTGCCATGGTTGTTCCTCTTCTTCCTGAAGTGTGGTGTCTCGATCGCCCTTCCATGGGCGATCACACGTACTCATCGGACGCCCCTCAGCGGTGATGAGAAGTTTCGAGCGGGGAGTTTCTCAGGCGTGGGAGACGAGCCCGGGAGCGAGCACGTCGAGCTGGACCGCGAGCTCGGCCTCGTCCTCCGGTGCGACCGCGCCAAGGGCGGCCTCCAGCGCCGGGAGCGCGCGCGCGTCGTCATACGCGAAGAGCGCCAGCGCGGCCGCCCGTGCCCGCTGAAGCGCCGGCACGTCCGCGTCCGTCGCTGTGGCGGCGAGCGGGCAGTACTCCGCCATGCCGGCACTGCGCAGGCGGGCGGACCATGTCGCCGCCTCCTCGAGGCCGGCGAGGTCGTGCGGGAAGCTCAACCGGCTCCCGCACAGGAGGGTGGCCAGGTCGGTGGGGCGCACCTGCGCCATCGCGTCGAGCACGGCACGCCCCTCCGCGCCGGTGTCCTGGGTGCACACGACGGCCAGCACCTGCCACACGTCGTCCGGCAGCGCACCGGCGAAGGCGCGCACGCCCTCCTCGCCCAGCCAGGTCACGAGCTCCCGCGGTCCACCGGGCAGCACTCCCGCCCGTGCGGCACGTTCCGCCGCACTCAGCGCCTCAGCGCGGCGTCCTAGCTTCCACAGCGCCCACACCTCGTACTGGGCGTAGTCGACCCGCCGCACGCGCCGACCGAGGGCGTCGACCATCGTGGTCGGGATGCAGTCCAGGGCATCGAGGGTGCGCTCCGCGGAGCCCTCGGTCACGGCGAGCTGCATGAGGACGATGTCGGCCCAGACCCGGTTGCCCGTGACCGCCACGAGGCGGTCGACCCAGGTCCGCGCGAGCTCGGGCTTGCCGCACTTGCGTGCCGCCGCCAGGGCCATGGCTCCCGCGAGGAGCTCCATGGCGATGTCGGCGAGCGCTCCGCCCTCGTGGATCTCCTCAGCAAGCTCAAGTGCCTCGTCCGCTCTCCCCACGGCGCTCAGCGAGCGTGCCAGGTTGGCCTGCTTGATGGCGTACTCGGCGGGGCGCTCGTCACGGCTCGGTCTGGCGTCCGCGAGCTCCTGCTGCGCGAGCTCGAGGTTGCGGTAGGCGCGCTCGGCCATCGCCTCTGGCCCCTCCGCGTAGCCGGCGTGCCGGATGGACGCTCCGGCCAGCGGGCGGATCACCATCGGACGGCCGGGACGATTGACGACCTGCTCGTGGAGGGCGCCGGCATAGGTCCCGTCGGCACGTCGGAACAGCCGGATCGAGGCAACCGGGGAGTCCGCGGCGCCGGGCGCGAGGACCCGCGCCGCAATCGTCACGGTGAGGAAGTTGGCCTGCGCCTCACGAAGGGCCCGGCGGACGGAGCGGGCGCTCGCCTCGAAGGTCTCGTCGGCGTCGATGATGAGCACCCAGTCGCTCGTCGCGTGCTCGAGCGCCCGGTTGCGTGCCTCGCCGAAGTTGTCGTTCCAGTACCCCTCGACCACCGCGTCGGTGAACTGCCGGGCTATCTCGACGGTCCGGTCGGTCGAGCCGGTGTCGTAGACGACGATCTCGTCCGCCCACCGCACCGACGCGAGGCAGCGCGCGAGATAGTCCTCCTCGTCCTTGACGATGAGGACGGCAGAGATGGTCGGGTCAGGCTGTCGCGCCACGCGGGTCTCCTCGACGGTTGGAGGGAGGTCTCCTCCGTCTCATCGACCAGCGTGGCGCGATCCTGAGCCGATCTCAGACCGCTTCGCTGATCACCGGAGGGGTGGCGACCTCGACCACCGTCCGCAGCGCCGTCGCGCTGGCCCGCTGGGCCACGGCGGCGTAGTAGGCCTGACGGCGCTTCTCGGCGACACCCGGCACGTCGGAAGCGACCGGAGCGAGCTCCGGGTCCAGTGCCGTGTTCATCGCGTCGCGCAGCATGCCCAGGGCCTGGGTCCGCAGCTGGCTGATCCGTGACTGGGTGACGCCGAGCTCGGCAGCGAGCTCGGCGACGGGGCGCTCCTCGAAGAAGATCCCCTGGACGACGGCCCTCAGGTTCTCCGGCAGCTCGCCGACGCCGGCGGTGAGGTAGCGGAGGCGCTCGTCGACGACGATGCGCTCCTCCGGGTTCGGGGCCTTGTCGCTGATGCTGCCCGTGGCGTCGGTGGTGTCGGCGTCCAGGGAGACCACCCGGCGCTGCGCGTCGTCGCGGATCGAGCGCAGCTCGTCGACACCCACGCCCATCGCCTGCGCCAGCTCGTCCGGGCGCGGGGCGCGACCGAGGTCGCCGGTGAGGCGCTCGGTCAGCTCGGCCAGGCGACGGGCGCGCTGCCGGGTGCCGCGGGAGGCCCAGTCCATGCCGCGCAGCTCGTCGAGGATCGCGCCGCGGATACGGGTGGAGGCGTACCGCGCGAACGGGACACCGAGGTCGGCGTTGAAGCCTCGGGCGGCCTGGACCAGCGCCAGGGACCCGGCAGCGGCGAGCTCGTCGCGCTGCACGTGGGTCGGAACCCGTCGAATCATCTCACTCACGTGGTAACCCACGAGCGCGAGGTGCTGCTCGATGAGTTCGTCCTGCTCGCGACGCTCAAGCGCCATGGTCGTACCCCCAGGTCGGGACCCGCCGCAATGCGAACGGGCCCCTGCAGTTGTGATCGTTGAATGTGGTCGTCCTGTCGATCTCGGTGCGAGATTGCCCCGACAGGTGACGACTACTCGGTCAGCATGGTGGCTGCTCCTACGAAAGTACAAGGCGTTGATATTGTGATGTGGCTCACATCCCGTCCCGTGAAGCGGTCCTGCCCCGCTGCATCGACGCACGAGTAGGTCAGAGGTCCCGCAGTCGCGTTGCGCACCCTGTGACGGTCGTCTCATCCCAAGGAAGGAGTCGTTGTCGCAAGGAGGAACTGTGCCCCCAACGCTCACACCGACCACGGCCCTGCCGATGGACAGGACCGTGATGGTGAACGCAACGGCCCCGAACGGAGAAGTGACAATGCTCGGCTCCCTCTCCGACCTCCTCTGGCGCGAGCGCGACCTGCTGGAGTCGCTGCGATACCGGCTGGAGGTCGAGCACCTGCTCCTTGCCGCCGGGCGCACCGAGCTGCTGCCGGTCGCGGTCCGGGAGGTCGACGACGTCCTCGCCCTCATCCGCACGGCCGAGCTGGCCCGTGCGGCCGAGGTCGCGGCGGCGGTCACGGCGCTCGGCCTGGCCGACGGCGCAAGCCTGCTCGACCTCGCCACCGCGGCCCCGGCGCCGTGGGACGGGATCCTCCTCGAGCACCGTGTCGCCTTCCTCACCCTCACCACGGAGATCGCCACCGTCGCCGAGACGAACCGCGACTTCCTCATGGCCAGCCACCACGCGACGCAGGAGACGCTCATGTCCCTCCACGAGAGCGTCGACGTCTACGACGAGCGCGGCGGCACGTCGCGCGGCATGGCCGACGCCCACCTCGTCGACAAGTCTCTGTGAGAGGTCACCCATGAGCTCCTTCTCCGCACTCAACGGTGCTTTCACCGCCCTCACCGCCCAGCGCGTCGCGCTCGAGGTGACCGGGCAGAACATCTCCAACGTCAACACCGCCGGCTACACGCGCCAGCGCGCGGGCATGGAGGCCATCACCGGCACGACCGGCCCGACGATGTTCGCGACGTCCGGCGCCCAGGGCACCGGCGTCCGCATCACGTCGATCGACCGGCTGGGTGACATCTTCCTCGAGACCAAGCTGCGCACCCAGACCTCCTCCACCGCCCGGCTCGAGGTCGTGGCCCAGAGCTGGTCGCTCGTGGAGACGACGCTCAAGGAGCCCGGCGAGAACGGCCTCGCGGCCGGCCTCGACACGTTCTTCACCTCGTGGGACGACGTCGCCAACCGGCCCGACGACGCCGCGGCCCGGTCGGTGCTGCTCGGGAACGCCACCGCCCTGGCGTCGTCCCTCGCCAACGGCTACCGCGCCGCGGCCAACCAGTGGGACAGCACCCGCGCACAGGCCGACGCCATGGCCGTGGACGTCAACACCGCCGCCGTGGCCGTCGCCGACCTCAACGGCCGCATCCGGGACGCCCAGGTGTCGGGCAACAACGCCAACGCCCTCATCGATCAGCGCGGCGTGCTCCTCGACGGGCTCGCCGCCATGGTCGGCGGCGAGGTCCGCGAGCGCGCCGACGGGAGCGTCGACGTGATGATCAGCGGCAACGCGCTCGTGCGCGGTGACCGCTCCTACGCCGTCGCCGTCCACGGCAGCGCCACGCTTGCGAACCTCACCTCCGCGGGGACCGAGCCCGCCGAGGGCTGGGGCAGCCAGGACGGACCGGCACGCCTCGTGTGGGCCGCGACCGGCAACTCGGCCGCCTCCTCCGGAGGACGCGTCGTCGGCCTCATCGACTCGATCGCGCCCGACGGTCCCGTCACCGGTCTCGCGCGGACCTACGACGAGGTCGCCACCACCCTGGCGACCGAGGTCAACGCCCTGCACTCCTCCGTGCCCGGCGCCGACGGCAGCTCGCGCGACTTCTTCGCGCTCTCCCCCGCCGGCACGCCGCCCGCCCTGTCCCTGAGCGTCGCCGTCACCCGCGACCAGGTGGTCGCGGGCAACCCGGGCGAGATCGACGGCACGCTGGCCGCGCGGATCGCCGAGCTCGGCAGCGCCCGCGAGCAGTGGGCCAGTGCCGTGACCCAGATCGGCGTGAGCAGCGGGGCCGCCTACCGTCGGGCGCAGGCCGCCGAGAGCACGCGGACCACCGCCGAGTCGCAGCTGCTCTCACAGACGGCCGTCGACCTCGACGAGGAGAGCGTCAACCTCGTGATGTACCAGCGAGCCTACGAGGCCTCGGCCCGGGTCATCACGACCATCGACCAGATGCTCGACACCCTGATCAACCGCACCGGCGTGGTGGGAAGGTAATCCGATGATCGGCCGCGTCACCCAGCAGGGGCTCCAGCGAGCGTCCCTCAACCAGCTCCAGACCAACCTCTCCGAGCTCGCGCGACTCCAGGAGCGCCTCACCACGGGCAAGGTCATCACCAAGCCCTCCGACGATCCCGCGGGCACCGTGGACGCCATGCGGCTGCGCTCGGACCAGCGGACGACGGCGCAGCACGCGCGCAACACCGCCGACGGCGACAGCTGGCTCACCACGGTGGACGGCGCCCTCGGCGACGCCCTCACCCAGCTGCGCCGCGCCCGGGACCTCACCCTCCAGGGCGCGAGCACCGGGTCCCAGGGCGCCGCGTCCCGCAGCGCCCTCGCCTCCGAGCTGCGCGCGACCGCGGACAGCATGCTCGAGGTCGCCAACACCACCTACCTCAACCGCTCCGTCTTCGCCGGCACCTCGACCGAGGCGGCCTTCACGCTGACCGACACCGGGACCGTCACCTACAGCGGCCGGCCCGGCGCGGAGGTGCTGCGCCAGGTCTCGGACACGACGAAGGTGCGGGTCGACTCCCCCGGCTCTGAGGTCTTCGGTGTCGACGTCGTGGACGCCGACGGCGAGCTGGTCCGCGACGCCGCCACGGGGGAGCCGGTCGGCATGTCCGTGTTCACCCTCCTGCGTGAGGTGGCGGCGAAGGTGGAGGCCGGCGACCCGGACGTCGGCCGGTTCGTCACCGAGATCGACACCCGGATGAACGCCTTCCTCGGTGAGGTCGGCAGCGTCGGGACCCGCCACAACCAGGTCCTCCAGGCGAAGGATGCCCTCGAGACGCGCGAGATCGCGCTGACCAACCAGCTGTCCTCCGTCGAGGACGCGGACCTCGCCAAGACGATCGTCGACCTCGAGCTCCAGGAGGTCGGCTACCAGGCGGCACTCGGGGCGACCTCCCGGGTGCTGCAGCCCAGCCTGTTGGACTTCCTGCGATGAGCGAGGACACCATGACCACGACCACGACCACGGCCCTCGAGACCGAGGCCGCCCTCCACTTCGTCACCCCGCCGCCGGGGCTGAGCCCGCTCACCGAGTTCGCGCTCAGCGCCGTCACCGAGGAGCTGTACTCGCTGCGGGCGGTCGACGCCGACGGCGTCCGCCTGTTTCTCGTCGACCCGCGGCCCTACTTCCCGGAGTACGCCCCGCGCGTGTCCGAGGAGGTCCTCGAGGAGCTCGGGACGACGGACCCCGCCGTCCTCGTCGTCGTGCGCCCCGGTGAGGGGCAGGCCCCCACGGCGAACCTCCTCGCACCGGTGCTCGTCGACCTGGCGACCGGGGCCGCGGTGCAGACCATCCTCGAGAACAGCGACGAGCCGCTGCGCGCGCCGCTCCCCCGCTGACTCGACCGACGCCGTCCCTAGGACGGTGTCGGCGGCGGCGGATATCCTCGACAACCACCGGAGACCCTCCGCCTCCGTGGGCACGTCCCCTCCGACGGACGTGCTCATACCGAATCAGAAGGGCGTGACCATGCGCGCGCTTTCCGAGTTCCTCTGGCACGAGCGTGACGTGCTCGAGCTCCTGCTGCACCGGCTGGAGACCGAGCGTGCCCTGCTGGAGACGGGCCGCACGAGGCAGCTGCCCCGCGCGGCCCGCGAGATCGACACCGCGCTCACTCAGCTGCAGACGGCCGAGCTCGCGCGCGCCGCGGAGGCCGCCGCCGCCACCCAGGTGCTCGGTCTGCCCGCCACCTCCTCCCTGCGCGCCATCGCGGGAACCGCGCCCGTCCCGTGGGGGGACATCTTCCTCGACCACCGCGCCGCCATGCGGGAGCTCGTCGACCAGATCATCGCCCTCGACGACGGGCGGCGCCGCACGAGCACCACCAGGGTCGGCGGCATGGACATGGGCACGATGGCCCAGGCGGACGCCGAGCTCACCGACGCCGTCATCGAGCTCGAGCTCGAGCGGCTCGGTCGCACCGCCGCCGACAACCGTGGCACTGCCCTGCACCAGGGACTGCTCGAGTTCCTCGCCTGAGCTCAGGCACCGCCCAGGGCGGCAGTGACGAAACGGGCGTGCAGGGCGTCGTAGACCGAGTCACGGTCAACGGCCACGGGGTCGGAGGCGAGGACGAGCGGCTCGCCCAGACCGGCGCGGTGGGCGGCGAGCACGGCCGCCCCGACGGCCACCGCCTCCCGCTCCCCGACCGCCCGGAGCGTCGCCGGACCGGCCGCCGCCTTCGCGCGCAGCCAGGCTGAGCCGCCCGCCGTGGCTGAGCCGAGCACGTGCACCTGCCCCGCGGCCGGGTCCGCGCCGGCCAGCTGCGCCTGCGCGGTAAGCATCCACCGGGCCTGCAGCGCCAGGCCGTCGAGGACGGCGGCGGTGGCCTCGACGTCGTCGTGCGCCGGGCCGACGACGACGGCGCGGGCACGCGGGTCGGGGCTCGGTGCCTGCCGCCCGCGCAGGTAGGGCAGGAGAAACGGCGACCCCGCGTCACGGGGGCGGACGGCGGCGTCGTCGAGGAGGGGCGCCAGGGCGGGGAAGCCGCCCACGCGCTCGGCCCACCACGCCAGGACCGCGCCCGCCGTCGCCGAGCCCGCGACGAGCGCCTCGTACCGGCCCTCGATCGTGCGCACGAGGCTCATCCCTGCCGCGGCCACCTCGGCCGGGGCGGGGCGCGCGGCGAGGACCCGGACGACCGACTCGGCCGTGCCGACGGAGTCGGCGACGTCCCCCGGCGCCCGCACCCCGGCCGCCCACGCCCCGACGGGGTGGTCGTGGCCGGCGACGACGACGGGCGTCCCGGCCCGCAGCCCCCAGATGCCGCCGGCGCGGACACGGCCGGCGGCCTCACCGGGCGCGACGACGTCGGGCAGCTGCTCGGGGCGCAGACCGACGGCCGCGAGGAGGTCGGCGTCGAAGGTCTCGGGGACCGGCTCCCCGGGGCCGGGGAGCCGGTAGGCCATGGTGCGGCCCGCGAGCGTGTGGTCGGTGGCCAGCCGGCCGGTCAGGGCGAGGACGACGAGGTCCGCGGCGCCCGCCCAGCGCGCCATGGCCGCCCAGCGGTCGGGGTCCTCGGCCCGCAGCTGCGCCCACACCGCGAGCGGCGCCTTGCCGCTGGGCCGCACGCCGGTGGCGGCGAAGAGCGCGTCGGCACCGTGTGTCGCTGCCAGCGCGGACGCGTGGTCCCGCGCGCGCGACGGGTCCCAGCGGACGAGGTCGCCCACGGGGACGCCGTCGTCGTCGAGGGGCACCCCGGTCTCCGCCATCGACGCCACGCCGACGGCGGCGGCGGCGTCCGCGCCCACCTCGCCGACGAGTCGCGCGACGGTCTGCAGGAGCGCGACCCCGCCGGCCGGGGTGGGCGCGGACGCCTGGGCGACGACGGTGGCCCGTCGCCCGGCGACCTCGACGAGGACCGCCTTGACGTTCGTCGTCCCCACGTCCAGCCCCAGGGTGCGCATGACCCCATCCTCCCCGCGCGCCCACCACCGTCCCACCCCGGGGCCTGGTCGTACGCTGAGGCGGTGATCGAGCTCAAGAGCCCCTCCGAGGTCGAGGCCATGCGCCCGGCCGGCCGTTTCGTCGCCTCGGTGCTCGAGGAGCTGCGCCGCCACGCGGACGTCGGTGTCAACCTCCTCGACCTCGACGCCCTGGCGCACGAGATGATCCGCAAGGCGGGCGCGGAGTCCTGCTACATCGACTACCACCCCTCCTTCGGGGCGCGGCCCTTCGGCTACGTGCTGTGCACGTCGGTCAACGACGCCGTCCTCCACGGCCTGCCCCACGACTACCGCCTGCGCGACGGTGACCTCCTGTCGGTGGACTTCGCCGCGAGCGTCGACGGGTGGGTGGCCGACTCCGCGCTGAGCGTGGTGGTCGGCACGCCGCAGCCCGAGGACCTGCGGATCATCGAGGCGACGCAGGTGGCGCTCGAGGCGGGCAT
The DNA here is from genome assembly GCF_900116375.1 of Georgenia satyanarayanai. Lineage (GTDB taxonomy): Bacteria > Actinomycetota > Actinomycetes > Actinomycetales > Actinomycetaceae > Oceanitalea > Oceanitalea nanhaiensis. The sequence goes on from NZ_UETB01000002.1 coordinate 254,993, forward strand.
CTCGGCTGCCGTCGTCGACAACAAGATCGGGGACATCTCCGCCGCCATCGGCGCCGTCGCCGCCGACTACGGGTACAGCGTCAACGTGCAGTTCGGCGGCCACGGCGTCGGCCGGACGATGCACGGGGAGCCGCACATCGCCAACGACGGCCGGGCGGGCCGCGGCCTGCGGCTGCGGCCCGGGCTCGTCGTCGCCATCGAGCCGTGGTTCATGGCGGGCACCGACGAGCTGCGCACCGACCCCGACGGGTGGACGCTGCGCAGCACCGACGGCTCCCGCGGCGCCCACAGCGAGCACACCATCGCCGTCACCCCCAGCGGTCCCCTCGTCCTCACCGCCCGCAGCGGCGACTGACGAACTCGGCCTCGGCCTCCACCGTCACCGAACGTCGCAGCTGGTGACCTCGGGTACGACCGTGAGCGCCTGCAGTGTCGGCGGACCGACCAGATGCGAAGGTGCTGGGCGGGCGCGTCCCGTGTGCGTCTCAGGCGGCCGGCGCGGCTGTCCAGGCGAGAAGCTCCGAGGGGCGGTCGGTGATGATCCCGTCCACCCCCCAGTCCCGGGCCGCGGCCCAGTCCGCGGGCTGGTTGAGCGTCCACGGTGTCACCGTGAGGCCCGCGGCACGGGCCCGGTCCACGAGCTCGGGCCACGCCCGCAGCGCCGCCCCGTGCGGGTTGCAGGCGCTCGCCCGGAGCTGCCGGCACAGGCCGACCACGCCGTCGTCCGCCTCGGTGACGAGCAGTCCGCGACGCAGTCCCGGGGCGACGGCCGCGAGCGCCGCGACTGTCGCGACCGAGAAGCTCTGCGCCACCACACGCTCACCGAGCCCGCGGTCGGCGACGGCGGCGGTGACCCGGCGTACGTCGTCGGCGTCCCAGGCGCCCTTGACCTCCAGGAGTAGCTCGACGTCCCCGGCCGCGGCGAGCATGTCGAGGACGTCGGTGAGCACGGGAACGGGCTCGCCGGCGAACGTCTCCCCGAACCACGCGCCCGCGTCCAGGGCGGTGACCTCGGCAGCGAGGGTGGCCGAGACGGGTCCGGACCCGTCGGTCGTGCGGTCGAGCGTCTCGTCGTGGATGACGACGGGCACGCCGTCGAGGGTGAGCCGGACGTCGATCTCCACGCTGTCCGCCCCGCACGCCATCGCCGAGGCGATCGCTGCGAGGGTGTTCTCCGGTGCGACGGCCGAGTTGCCGCGGTGCGCGACGACCCTCACCGTGAGAGCTCCACCCGGTCGCGGTTCCGGCCGAGGTCAGAGGCGAGCGGGGTGCCAAGGTGCCCCTTGCGGAAGGCCGTCATGCGTGTCTCCGGGGTGCGGTGCCGATGAGCCACCACCCACGCTATGAGCCCGGACGGGACCAGGAGCCGTCGTTCAGGAACCCGCCCGCAAGAGTTCACGGGCTGGTCACCGGTACCGGACGCAGTGTGCCGCAGGGAATCACAGACCTCGTCGAGGAGGGCGGCCGCCTGACGCGCCGCGCGGGGATCGTCAGGCGGCCCCGGCAGTTCGCTGCTTGCGGACCGCGTACGCGCGCTTCATCTTGACGTGGTTGCCGCAACCGGCCATGGAGCACCAGCGCCGCGCCTGGTTGCGGGAGGCGTCGTAGAACGCCCACCGGCAGGTGTCTCGCGCGCAGACCTTGAGCCTGGGCCAGGTGCCGTCCTGGGCGCTGCAGCGGATGGCGTCGAGGAGCCCGGCGAGCGCGAGGTGCCATGGTTCGGATGTGGAGCCGACGAGCCGGGGGCCGCCCACACCGATCGTGACGCGCACCGGAACGGCGGCCAGCTCGTGCTCCAGCCGATCCAGGCGCATGCGCTCGGGGTCGTGCCCGGCATGTTCGAGCAGGACCTGCCGCAGGCCCTCACGGACGGCCACGGCACGGTCCAGGTCCGTCGTCGTCATGCCCGCGCCCGGAGGGAGGAGGCCGCGGCCGGCGAACCAGGCGGCCACGTTGCCGGGCGTCGACAGCTGCTCCTCGTCGGTCTGCGGCTCGCGCGTGTTGACGAAGTCGCGTACGAGCCGCACCGCGGCCGGGACAGCCTGTTCGTCGTCCATGGAAACACCTCCAGGTACACCAGCGTACGCGCTTGACAGGTGTGCGTGAGTGGGACCACAGTGTTACACCGGCAATACCGTTTTGCCGGTGTGATCAAGAGGGGTGAACCGCATGGTGATGACCCAGCGGCCCGATGTGGCACCGCCGCTGCCACCCGAGACACCGGACCCACCACCAGCCGGTCCGCCCCCGAGCGGCGGCGAGCCTCGACAGGCCCGGTCCACGGGCTGGGGTGCCGGTTTCCTCAGCGCACTCGAGCGGCACTGGTCGACGATGATGCTGTGGCGGTTGTGACGAGACCCGGCACCGGCGGTGTCCCCGCGTGCAGCGGGCGCCAGGACGATCAGGACGGCTCCCGGCAGAAGCGACGTGGCCGGTCCATGCCCACGTGAGGGTGACCCGCAGGCCTTGGCGGGTGTCACCCGGCCGCGCGCGCCTCCGCGTTGGCGAGCTGGTCGACGATCTCGTTGAAGTGGTCCCCGGCGTGGCCCTTGACCCACTCGAGCTCGGTGCGCCCGGTGCGGGCGTCGATGAGCGCGATGATCGTCTGGACGATCTCGAGGTTCTCGGGGACCTTGCCGTCGGCCTTCTTCCAGCCGCGGCGCTGCCATCCGCGTCCCCACGTGGTGGCGATGTTGATGACGTACTTGGAGTCCGCGCGGACGAGCAGGTCACCGTCGGGCCCGGCGTGCTCGAGTGCGTAGCGCAGCGCGAGCAGCTCGCCGATGTTGTTGGTGCCGTGGCTCAGGCCGCCGGCGCCGGTCTCCCCGGTGCGCTGGTTGACCCAGGCCCAGCCCGTGGGCCCGGGGTTGCGGATGGCCGAGCCGTCGGTCGCGTAGACGAGGTCGAAGGCCGAGTGGTCCGTCGTCGCCGGCGTGACGGTCGTCGCCGTCTCCCGCGGGCCGCCGAGAAGGGCGAGGACCTCCGCGGTGGACCAGACGTAGAACTCCGTGCCGTCCCGCATGGCCGTCTTCTTCGCCAGGCCCCGGGACACGGCGGACTCCGTGGCCGTCGAGCCGGACTTCAGCCCGAGCTCGGTGAGCCTCGTCCCCACCTGGCGGGCGTCCAGCCCGAGCTGCTTGCCCAGCTGGGTCTGTGTCGACCATGCGGCCACGGATGAGTCCCTTCGGTTGGCGGCCCCCCCATCCTCCCCCAACGTCGCTGGACCTCGGTCGCGACCTCCGCGCGTGCCGCGACACGCGCCGACCTGCGACTCGCCGTACTCGCGCCGCGGCCTGAGAACACGGCTGCTGTGCACGTGAGCAGGAAGGCCCTCGCGGCAGCCACGGGGCTGTCAGCGAGGGCCTTCTCACGCCGGTCAGGGCCGACGGATCCCGACCGTGTGGGAGCCAGGACTCTCACCGTGCTCGGGATTCACGCCGTGCGACGTCGCTCCTCGTCCACCTGCGCACGGCACCAGACACCATCGACGCGGATCTGACGTCACGTCCTGAGCCGCCTGTCGGAATCGAACCGACGACCGTCCGCTTACAAGGCGGGTGCTCTACCAGCTGAGCTAAGGCGGCGGGGGCGGGGCCCGTCCACGGGACGGGACCTGCCCACCGGGGCGGGGCCGCACGGGCCCCGCCCCGAGAAGTCTGCCAGACGTGGTGCCAGGGTCAGGCTCCGGCGTCGGTGACGGCCTGGGCCAGCCCGCCCGGCTGCTGCCAGCCGGTGAAGGGCTCACCGTCGATGAGCACGGTGGGCGTGCCGCCGATCTCGTCGCGGCGCGCCTGCTCGGTGGCGCCCTGGACCCAGTCGCTGTAGCGGACGTCGTCGAAGGTCTCGATGACCTCCTCCGGGACGCCCACCTCGCGGGCGGCGTCGGCGATCTGCTCGTTGCTCAGCGGGGTCGCGCCCCCCTCGGGCTGGGCGGCGAAGAGCTGGTTGTTGAACTCCCCGAAGTGCTCGGGGGACTGGGTCGCCACCTCCGCGAGGGCACTCGCACCGCGGACGTTGAAGTCGGAGCCGCTGATGTAGGCGATCGGGTGGTAGTTCACCGTGGCCTCGCCGTTCGCGGCGAGCTCCTCCAGGACACCCTCGTTGACGTTCTCGAAGGTCCAGCAGTGGGTGCACAGGTAGTCGAGGTAGACGTCGACGACGGGCGCGCCCTCGCTCACCGAGCCGACGCCGTCGGCACCGACCTGGATCGCACCGCTCTCGATGGCGCCGGCGGGCTGGGAGTCGACCCCCTCGAGCGGGTCGGCGTTGCGGGAGTTGATGATGGCGAAGAGAGCGGCGGCGACGATCGCGATGAAGACGACGACGCCGGCGATGATGAGCAGGCGGTTGCGCTTCTCGCGACGCTGCTGCGCCTCGCGGAGCTTGCGGGCCTGCTCGCGCGCGGCGTCGCGGCGCTCCTGCTGCTTGTTCACCTTGGCGTTGGACATGGGATCTCCTGGTCTGGGGTGGGCGTGCTGCGCCCGTGGGTGTGGCGGTCCGCCGTGCGGCCGCGCTCGTCCCCGCGGCGGGAGGGAGAGCTCAGGCCGGCAGGCCGGCCGGCGGTCCGCGCAGCAGCGGGACGGCCGCGGGCGTGCGCCACGCGGGGACCGTGAGGGTCCCGACGGCGGTGCTCAGGCGGGCGGGCACGACGACCGGCCGTGGCACCGGCTGTCGGCGCCACGGCGTGAGCCGGGCGAGCCGCGCCAGCGACCGCCGCACGACGGCGCCCGCTCCCCAGCTGCCGGCGAGCACGCCGGCGTGGAGCAGCAGCATCGGCACGGTGAGCAGCACGACGGCGGTGAGCACCTGCTCGCCCTCCCCGCCCAGCGCGACACCCGTCGTCGGGCACTCCGCCGCGGGGCGCAGCAGGGCGAGGTTGAGGCCCACGTGCGCGATCCCGCCGGGCACGCTCACGCACCGGGCGACGTGCACCGTGCCGCTGAGCAGCGCCGCGAGCGCAGGCAGCAGCGCGGCCACGGCCAGGACGAGGCCATGACGCGCGAGCGGACGGGTGTGGGGCACCGGGTCAGCGTACGTGCCGCGCCCGCCGCGTGGCGATCATCACGGTGACGATCTCGGATGACGGCCTCAGGCCGGCTCGGGAAGCGGGGACCACACCGGGTCGGGTGCGTTCCCGGCGAGGACGACGACGCCCAGCACCGCCGCCGTCGTGAGCGCCGCCAGGACGACCGCTCGCACCGCCGGCACCGGCAGCCCGCCGAGGACCGCACGCGCCCCCTCCCGTGCGGACGCGGACGGCGGGGCGACCCACGCGAGCGCGAGCCCGGCCGCCGCTGCGGCCCAGGTCAGCGCCGGCGTGGCCGAGCCGCTGGCGACGCCGATGCCGTGCGCCGCCCACCAGCCCCCACCGGCGACGACGACGGCGAGCAGCACTCCCGGGAGCGCCGCGCCGGCCGCCCACAGCAGGTGGGCGGGCGCGCCGAGCCAGGCCCGCGCAGCGTCGGAGCGCCGCGGGCCGCGCCGCAGCCGGCCCGCCCGCAGCCGCCGGGTCCCCCGTCCCACCGCACCGAGGACGACGAGGAGCGCTGCCAGCCCGACCAGCCACGATCCCGGCGCGACGAGCGCGAGCGCGCTGAGCCCGAGGCCGAGCGCGGCCACCGCGCCGGTCCGTCGCCGCGGCGGCCGGGCCCACTCCGGGGGCTCGAGCGGCGCGGCGGAGCCCCATCCCGGCGGGGCCTGCACCGGCGGGTGCTGCTGCACGGGCGCCGGGTACTGCGGCTCGGGCTGCCAGGGGCGCTGCGACTCCGGCTGCCACGCCTGCTGCGGCGCCGCCTGCCACGGCTGCTGCATCCCCGGGTAGGGCTCGTCGACCACGGGCGGGAGCACCCGCGTCTCGGACGACGGCGGACGAGGGGAGGGAAGCACGGAGGTCCGCGGGACGGACGGGGGCGGCGGGGCGAGCAGGGCGGTGAGAGCGGGCCGGTCCCAGTCCCCGTCGACCGCGGCGAGCAGCTCCTCCGGCGGGAGGCGGCGCTCCGGCGCGGGGTCCAGCGCTGCCGCGAGCGCCGCGGCGACGTCGTCGGGCAGCCCGGCGGTGTCGACGATGCCGGTGCTCACTCGGCCGAGCACCGCCTGCATCGTCCCGCGGCCGAAGGGGGGACGCCCGGTGGCCGCGAAGGTGAGGACGGCGGCCCACGCCCACCAGTCGCCGTCGGGCCCCGGGTCGGCACCGGCGAGGACCTCCGGGTCGAGGTATCCCGGGGTTCCGGTGACCATGCCCGTCTGGGTGAGGCGCACGTCGTCGGCCACCTGCGCGATGCCGAAGTCGATGATGACGGGGCCGTCGGGGGCGAGCATGACGTTGCCCGGCTTGAGGTCGCGGTGGGTGACGCCGGCGGCGTGGATGGAGCGCAGGCCTGCGGCGAGCCCGTGGGCGAGCCCGCCGAGCTCCTCGGCGTCCAGCGGCCCGTGCTCGCGGACGTCGTCCTCGAGGGTGGGCCCGTCGACGAGCTCGGTGACGACGAAGGCGGTGACGCCGTCGACCTCCGCGTCCAGCACCCGGGCCACCCCCTGCCCGCGGACGCGGTGGAGGAGCTCGACCTCCCGGCGCAGGCGGTCGCGGGCCGCGGGGTCGGCCGCGATCGACTCGTGGAGCACCTTGACCGCCACCCGGTTGCCCTCGGCGTCGAGGGCCTCGTGGACCGTGCCCATCCCGCCGGCGCCGATGCGCCGCACGAGGTGGTAGCCGTCGATCCCCTGCATGGCGACAACTTACCCAGCCGGCCGCCGGCACCGTCCTCCCCATGCCGCTGCGCGCGGCCCCGGGTAGCCTCGGCAGCAGGATTCCCTAGGAGGACTGAGCACCTGATGCCTGCCGGTGAGCACTCGATCGTCGTCGTCGCCAACCGCCTTCCCGTCGACATCACCCTCGACGCCGACGGCGCCGTCGACTGGTCCCGCTCCCCCGGCGGCCTCGTCACGGCGCTCGCGCCCGTCATGCGGCAGCACGAGGGGGCCTGGGTGGGCTGGGCGGGCAGCCCCGACCTGTCCCTCGACCCCTTCGAGGCCGACGGCATCCGCGTGTGGCCCGTCACGCTGAGCGAGCAGGAGATCGCGGACTACTACGAGGGCTTCTCCAACGGCACGCTGTGGCCGCTCTACCACGACGTCATCGTGCCGCCGGAGTACCACCGCAAGTGGTGGAACGCCTACGTCGCCGTCAACCGCCGCTTCGCTGCCGCCGCGGCCGAGGCGGTGGCCGAGGGCGGCACCGTGTGGGTCCACGACTACCAGCTTCAGCTGGTCCCGTCCGTGCTCCGGATGCTGCGGCCCGACGTGCGCATCGGCTTCTTCAACCACATCCCGTTCCCGCCGGTCGAGATCTTCAGCCAGCTTCCCTGGCGGCGGCAGGTGGTCGAGGGGCTTCTCGGTGCCGACCTCATCGGCTTCCAGCGCTCCTCGGACGCCTCGAACTTCATGCGTGCCGTACGTCGCCTCACGCCGCTCACCACCAAGGGCCGCGCCGTCACGGTCGGCGCCCGGTGGTCGCGGCCCGAGCGCCGGGTGCGCGCCGGCGTCTTTCCGATCTCCATCGACACCGCGGCGTTCGACGAGCTCGCCCAGAGCGAGCCGGTGCAGCAGCGCGCCGTCGAGATCCGCCAGGAGCTCGGCAGCCCCGACGTCCTCCTCCTCGGCGTGGACCGCCTCGACTACACCAAGGGCATCCGGCACCGGCTCAAGGCCTTCGGCGAGCTGCTCGCCGACGGGCGTGCCCACCCGCCCGAGACGACCCTTGTCCAGATCGCCAGCCCCTCCCGCGAGCGGGTGGACCAGTACCGCCAGCTGCGCGACGAGATCGAGGTGACGGTCGGGCGCATCAACGGCGACTACGGCGTCCTGGGCAAGCCGGCCGTCCACTACATGCACCACTCCTACCCCGCCGAGGAGATGGCTGCCCTCTACCTCGCGGCCGACGTCATGCTCGTCACGTCGTTGCGTGACGGCATGAACCTCGTCGCCAAGGAGTACATCGCCGCCCGGCGCGACCTCGGAGGCGTCCTCGTGCTCAGCGAGTTCACCGGTGCCGCCGACGAGCTCGGCCAGGCGCTGCTCATCAACCCGCACGACATCGACGGCACCAAGACCGCGATCATGCGGGCCATCGGCATGGAGCCGCGTGAGCGGCGACGGCGGATGCGGGCACTGCGCCGCCGCGTCGTCGAGCACGACGTCCAACGCTGGGCCGAGGACTTCCTCAGTGCCCTGTCCACCGGAAGGAGCGAGGCATGAGCGAGAGCCACGACCCGGGCGTCCCCGGCCCCGGGGTCGACGTCCCCCTGTTCGTCCAGCACGTCGAGGAGATCCTCGACCAGGCGTTGCGCGAGCTCGCTGCCCAGCCCTCGATCCTCGTCGCGCTCGACTTCGACGGCGTGCTCGCGCCGCTCGTCGACGACCCCGCCGAGTCGCGGATCGTGCCCGCCGCGGTCGAGGCACTCGCCCGGCTCGACGCCCTGCCCGGCGTCCACGTCGCCCTCATCTCCGGACGCGAGGCCACCTCGCTGGTCTCCCTCGCCGAGGTCCCGGTCGGCACGCGCATCGTCGGCAGCCACGGCGCGCAGCGCGGGCACGTGGGCCTGTCCCCCAACCAGCTGCCCGAGCTCGTCACCGAGCCGCTCGCCCTCACCGACGAGCAGGCGGCCCTGCGCGCCGAGACCCTTCGCGAGACCACCGACCTCGCCGCCCGCTACGAGGGCGCCTGGGTCGAGACCAAGCCGGCGTCCGTCGTCGTGCACTCGCGGCAGTGCACTCCCGAGGACGCCGCCGCCCTCACCGACGCCGTCCTCGCCGGACCGGCCACCCGCCCGGGCCTGCGTGTGCAGGAGGGCAAGTCCGTCGTCGAGCTGGCGGTCGTCCACGCGACCAAGGGCGACGCCGTGGCCGAGCTGCGCGCCGACGTCGCCCCCCAGGCGGTGCTCTTCGCCGGGGACGACGTCACCGACGAGGACGCCTTCGCCGTCCTGGAGCCGCAGGACGTGGGGATCAAGGTGGGCGGCGGAACGACCGCGGCCGGCTACCGGGTCGCCGACCCGGAGGAGATGGCCGCCGTCCTCCTGCGCCTCCTGGAGCTGCGCGAGGCCGTGTGAGCCCGGCCACACCGGGACCTGCGGCTGTGCCGCCCGACACCCCTCCTGTGTCACACTGGCCCCAGCCCAGCCTCGGTGGTCGCCGATCCCCGCGGTCGGGCCAGTGTCAAGGCAGACACCTTGCACTCTTCACAACGGATCGTCCGGCACGTACCTGCCGGTGAAGGGATGTACACCACCATGGCATCAGTCACGTTCGACAACGCCACTCGCGTCTACCCGGGCACGGAGCGCCCGGCCGTGGACGCACTGAACCTCGACGTCGCCGACGGCGAGTTCCTCGTGCTCGTCGGCCCCTCCGGCTGCGGCAAGTCGACCTCGCTGCGCATGCTGGCGGGCCTCGAGGACGTCAACTCCGGCCGGATCCTCATCGGTGACCGCGACGTCACCGACGTCCAGCCCAAGGACCGCGACATCGCGATGGTCTTCCAGAACTACGCGCTGTACCCGCACATGTCGGTGGCCGACAACATGGGCTTCGCGCTGAAGATCGCCGGCAAGCCGAAGGCCGAGATCCGCCAGCGCGTCGAGGAGGCCGCCAAGATCCTCGACCTGTCCGAGTACCTCGACCGCAAGCCCAAGGCCCTCTCCGGTGGTCAGCGTCAGCGTGTGGCCATGGGCCGCGCGATCGTCCGCCAGCCGCAGGTGTTCCTCATGGACGAGCCGCTGTCGAACCTCGACGCCAAGCTCCGTGTGCAGACCCGCACGCAGATCGCCTCGCTGCAGCGCCGCCTGGGCGTCACCACGGTCTACGTCACCCACGACCAGACCGAGGCCCTCACCATGGGCGACCGCATCGCGGTCCTCAAGGACGGCGTCCTCCAGCAGGTCGGCACCCCGCGCGACATGTACGACCGTCCCGCGAACGTCTTCGTCGCCGGCTTCATCGGCTCCCCCGCGATGAACCTCGGCACCTTCCGCATCGAGGACGGCGCCGCCGTGCTCGGTGACGTCCGCATGCCGCTGAGCCGCGAGACCATCAGCGCGATGAGCGGCGACGAGAAGGGCGAGATCGTCGTCGGCTTCCGCCCCGAGTCGCTGGACCGGGTGTCCGCCGGCACCGAGGGCGCGATCCCGGTGACCGTCGACCTCGTCGAGGAGCTCGGCTCGGACGCCTTCGTCTACGGCCGCCTGGCCGGTTCGCAGGAGCTCGCGTCGCACATCACCTCGGGCGCGGGCGACTCGCAGATCATCGTGCGCATCGACCCGCGTGACGTGCCGATGAAGGGCGACACGATCCACGCCCGCATCCGCGCGGGCGAGCAGCACAACTTCGCCGTGTCCACGGGCGAGCGTCTGCCCAACTGACGCGCCAGCGCATCGCAGGGGCGGACCCGATACGGTCGGGTTCGCCCCTGCGGCACGTCACGAGGAGTCGGAGCTGATGGCACAGTCCCTGGAGATCACCGCTGCGCGGCTCGACCCTGCCCTCCTCGACCTCCCGTGGGAGGTGGCTCTCGAGGAGTGGCCCGAGTCGGTGCTCGCCGCACTGCCGCGCGGCATCTCCCGCCACGTCGTGCGCTTCGTGCGGCTCTCCGGGCGCGTCATCGCCGTCAAGGAGATCGGCGAGACCGTGGCGTTCCACGAGTACGAGATGCTCCGCAACCTCAACCGGCTCGACGCGCCGTCGGTGCAGCCGCTCGCCGTCATCACCGGCCGCGCCACGCCGCAGGGTGAGCCGCTGGACTCCGTGCTCGTCACGGAGCACCTCCAGTTCTCGCTGCCCTACCGCGCGCTGTTCTCCCAGTACCTGCGCCCGGACACCGCCACCCGCCTCATCGATGCCGCGGCGGTGCTCCTCGTGCGGCTCCACCTGCTCGGTTTCTACTGGGGCGACGTCTCCCTGTCGAACACGCTGTTCCGGCGTGACGCCGGCGCCTTCGCCGCCTACCTCGTCGACGCCGAGACCGGCGAGTTCCAGCCCGAGCTGACGATCGGCCAGCGCGAGTACGACCTCGACATCGCCCGCACGAACATCATCGGCGAGCTCATGGACCTTCAGGCCGGGGAGATCCTCGACGAGGACGTCGACACCATCGAGGTCGGCAACCGAATCGCCGAGCGGTACACCACGCTGTGGCGCGAGCTCACCGACTCCGAGTCCTTCGACACCGGCGAGCGCTGGCGGGTCGCCGCCCGCATCGACCGCCTCAACGACCTCGGCTACGACGTCGGGGAGCTGTCGATCACGACCGACGTCGACGGCACGAGCGTCCAGATCCAGCCGAAGGTGGTCGACGCCGGCCACCACCACCGCCGGATGATGCGGCTGACCGGCCTGGACGTCCAGGAGAACCAGGCCCGGCGCATGCTCAACGACCTCGACGCCTACCGTGCCGCGACCGACCGGCAGGGCGAGGAGGAGGAGTTCGTCGCGCACGACTGGCTGGCCAAGGTCTTCGAGCCCACCGTCCGCGCCATCCCGCGCGAGCTGCGCGGGAAGCTCGAGCCCGCCGAGATCTTCCACGAGGTCCTCGAGCACCGGTGGTTCATCTCCGAGCAGCAGCAGCGTGACGTCCCGCTGCCCGAGGCGGTGAAGTCCTACGTCGAGGCCGTCCTGCGCCACCGCCCCGACGAGCGCGCCTTCCTCGGCGCCGATGTCCCCCGCCCCGACGACTTCTAGCACGGCCGCCGCGCCGCGGGCCTGTCGCCGTTTCGCACCGAAGTCCGCAACACGCGCACGACACGCCGGGACACCTGGCGCCCAGGCGGCGTCTCGGCCGACTTCGGATCAGCACAGCGTCACGCCCTGCCGAGCGCGCGGAGCACGCCGGTCACCACGACGGTGGGATCGTTCATGATGTCCTCCCAGGTGAAGCGCAGGGGGAGGTAGCCCTTGGCGACGAGCACCCTGTCGCGCCTCCGGTCCTCCCGGTAGGCCTTGCGCCCGGAGTGGTAGGCGAAGCCGTCGCACTCCACGACGACGCGCCCCTCGACCAGGAGGTCGACCTCGCCCACCTCGTCGATGTCCACGCCCGGGGACACCTCCAGCCCGGCGTCCTCGAGGGCGAGCCGTGCGAGGCTCTCGATCGCGGACCTGCTCCGGGGGCTGCAGCGCTCCAGGGTCGCCAGCGCCGCAGGGCTGCCGGGACCGACGAGCGTGCGGCGGACCTCCTGCCTCGTCACGAGGTGCTTGCGCAGGGCAGCGTCCACGACGACCACCGCTTCCTCGACCGGCCTGCAGCGCAGCACACGCGCCAGGGCGTCCGCCAGCGGCGCCAGCGGAGAGCCCGTCGGCGGAGGCGCCGTCCAGCCGCTCTCGCGGTGCACACGCACGGGCAGGCGGGCCTCCCGCATGCCGCGACCGCGGGGCAGCGAGACGTGCGGGCGATCCGGATCGGAGAGGACGGGCAGGTCGTAGAAGGGCGCGATGCTCACGCACGTCACCGCCGCCCCGAGGCATCGGGCGATGACCACGGACGGCTCGGCCTGCGGCACGGCCAGCCATCCCCCGCCGAGCTCACGCACCTCGCCGGCCGCGACCGCCGCCGCGACGGCACGCTGCTCCGGCCGCGAGCGGGCGACCTGCGAGCGTTTGCCCGCCCCGCCGTACGTCCACAGCCGATCGACCACGTCCACCCGGCAAACGGTGGCCCTCGCCCGACGTACCGCGCGGCAGCCGGAGCCCTGGCGGTGGATGCACCGCACGCCACCGGCTCCTGTGAGGGAACCGAGGTGTTGCTGACCTGATCCAAGGTCCGGAGGTGCCCGGCCTGGGCGACGGGTGTCCCGGCGTGTCGTCCGCGTGTCGCGGACTTCGGATCAGATCAGCGGCGGTCTGCGGGCAGGCCGCCGTGCGCGGCTCAGCGGGTGGCGCGGATGCGGGCGATCTCGTAGAGGCTGATGCCCGTGGCCACGGCGGCGTTGAGGGACTCCACGCTCGAGGAGATCTCGATGCCGGCGATCGCGTCGCACGTCTCGCGCACGAGCCGCGACAGCCCGTTGCCCTCGGACCCGACCACGACGACGAGCGGCTCGGTGGCGAGCTCGAGCTCGGCCACCGTCGTGGGCGCCTCCCCGTCGAGCCCGACGACGAAGCAGCCGGCCTTCTTGTAGTCCTGCAGCGCCCGCACGAGGTTCGTCGCCCGCGCCACCGGCACGCGTGCGGCGGCGCCGGCGGACACCCGCCACACGGTGGCGGTGACGCCGGCCGAGCGACGCTCGGGGACCAGCACGCCGTCCACCCCGAAGGCCCCGGCGGAGCGGAGGACCGCACCGAGGTTGTGCGGGTCGGTGACACCGTCGAGGGCGACGATGAGCGGCGCGCTGCCCGGGAAGCGGCCGAGGAGGTCGGCCGGGTCGGCGTACTCGTAGGGGGGCACCTGGATGGCGATGCCCTGGTGGTTGCCGCCGTCGGTGAGCTTGTCGAGGTCGCTCTTGCTCGCCTCGAGGAGCGGGGTGTTGCGGGCGGTGACGGTGCGCAGCACCTCGCCCAGGCGCTCGTCGGAGTCGACGCGGGCGGCGAGGTAGACGTGGTCGATCGGGATACCGGCCCGCACCGCCTCGAGAACCGCGTTACGGCCGGCGACGAGCTCGCGCCCGCTGCTCGGGCGTGCCGCCGGCTTGCGCGCCGACGCCCCGCGGCCCTCCCGCTTCTCGGCGGCCGCCTTGCGGGCTGCCGCCGGGTGGTAGGGCCGGTCGGAGGCCTTGGGCGTGGGCCCGCGCCCCTCGAGGCCCCGGCGGTTCTTGCCGCCGCTGCCGACGGTCGCCCCCTTCTTCGACCCGGCCTTGCGTACTGCGCCTCGGCGCTTGGAGTTCCCGGCCATCAACGGCCTCCTCTCGTCCCCAGCTGCCATCTGGCACCGTCGGGTGAATCTTCGATGATGATGCCCGCCGCCTGCAGCTGGTCCCGCAGCGCGTCGGCGCGGGCCCAGTCCTTGGTCCTGCGGGCGTCCGCGCGCTCGGCGAGCACGACGGGCACGAGCACGTCCAGCGCCTCGCGGGCGGCGTCGTCGGCGCCGGCGGCCGTGGCCCACGGCGCCGCGAGCGGGTCCAGCCCCAGCACGTCGAGCATCGAGCGCACCTGGAGCTGGGCCTGCCACACGACGCTGTCCTCACCGGCGGTCAGGGCGTTGTTGCCCGTACGCACCTGCTCGTGCACGGCGGCGAGCGCGGCGGACACGTTGAGGTCGTCGTCCATCGCGGCGACGAATGCGGGCGGCAGCGCGGAGATCGGCCGGCCCGTCACCTCCTCGGCGGGCACCTGCCCCACGCGCTCGACGGCGCGGGTGACGAAGCCGCTGAGCCGCTCCCACGTGCTCGTCGCCTCGGCGAGGGAGTCCTCGGAGAACTCGACCGTCGAGCGGTAGTGGACGGTGCCGAGCGCGAAGCGCAGCACGACCGCCGGCACGCGCTCGAGGACGGCGGAGACGACGAGCGAGTTGCCCAGCGACTTGCTCATCTTCTCCCCGCCCACGGTCACCCAGGCGTTGTGCATCCAGTGCTGCGCGAAGCCGTACCCGGCCGCACGGGACTGGGCCACCTCGTTCTCGTGGTGGGGGAAGCGCAGGTCGATGCCGCCGCCGTGGATGTCGAAGCTCTCCCCGAGGTAGCGGTGCGCCATGGCGGAGCACTCCAGGTGCCAACCGGGGCGCCCGCGCCCGTAGGGGGTGTCCCAGGCGGCGGAGGCGGGCTCGCCGTCCTTGGGGGTCTTCCACAGGGCGAAGTCGCGGGGGTCGCGCTTGTCGCCGGCCTCCTCCTCGTCGAGGGTCGACATGTTCTCGAGCAGCTGGCGGGTCAGACCGCCGTACTCGGGGAAGGAGCGGACGTCGAAGTAGACGTTGGCGCCCTCGCCCCGGTAGGCGTGCCCGCGCTCGACGAGCCGGTCGACGAGAGCGACCATCTCGGTCACGTGCCCGGTCGCACGCGGCTCGTAGGTGGGACGGCCGACCCCGACGGCGTCGTACGCGGCGGTGAACTCCTGCTCGAAACGGTAGGCCCAGGCCCACCACGGCACCCCGGCCTCGGTGGACTTGGTGAGGATCTTGTCGTCGATGTCGGTGACGTTGCGGACGAGGGTGACCTCCAGGCCCCGACGGCGCAGCCACCGGGCGAGCACGTCGAAGGCGATCCCCGAGCGCAGGTGACCCACGTGCGGTGCCCCCTGGACGGTGGCGCCACAGAGGTAGATGCTCACCCGTCCGGGGACGAGGGGCACCAGCTCGCGGTCCGACCGGGTGGCGGAGTCATGAAGTCGCAGGCTCACGTGCCCCAGGCTACCGGCGCAGGGCCTGGACGCCGCGGTGCGGTGCCGGACGTCACCGTGGGGCGCTAACGTCAGTCCCGTGACCACCCGGCCCGTGACACCACGTCCCACGCAGCGCCGCCAGGGCTTCGGTTGGCCCGTCTACGCCTGGAGCCTGTGGGACTGGGGGTCGGCGGCCTTCAACGCCGTCATCACCACCTTCGTCTTCACCGTGTACATCACCGACGCCGACCTCTTCGGGCCCGGCGCCTCGCAGAAGCTGGGCTGGGCGCTGGCCGCCGCGGGCGCGCTCATCGCGGTGTGCGCACCGGTGGCGGGCCTCCGCTCGGACCGGTCGGGACGGCGGACCTTCTGGCTGGCCGTCAACACGATGGTCGTCGTCGTCATCTCCGCGTCGCTCTTCCTCGTCGCGCCGGACCCGAGCAACCTGTGGCTCGGCCTGGTGCTCCTCGCGGTCGGCAACATCTTCTTCGAGCTCGCCTCGGTGAACTACTACGCCATGCTCAACGGGATCTCGACGCCGCGGACCATCGGCCGGATCTCGGGTCTCGGCTGGGGGCTGGGCTACATCGGCGGGATCGTCCTCCTCCTCGTCATCTACTTCGGGCTCATCAGCCCGGAGGTCGGCCTCTTCGGCATCACGTCGGACAACGGCATGGACGTGCGCGTCGCGATGCTCATCTGTGCCGGCTGGACCCTGCTGTTCTCCCTGCCGGTCATCTTCACCATCCGTGACGACCGCTCCTCCCGCGGAACACTGCCCCGACTCGGCGTCGTCGGCTCCTACCGCCTGCTCCTCAGCTCGGTGCGGAACGTGTGGCGCCAGGACCACCACACCGTGTTCTTCCTCGGCGCCAGCGCGATCTTCCGCGACGGCCTGGCCGGCGTCTTCACCTTCGGTGGCGTCGTCGCGGCCACGGTCTTCGGCTTCGACGGCGGCGAGGTCATCGTCTTCGGCGTCGCGGCGAACCTCGTCGCGGGGGTCGCCACGATCGCCTTCGGCGCCCTCGACGACAGGCTCGGCCCCAAGCGGGTCATCGTCGGCTCGCTCGTCGCCATGATCCTCGCCGGCATCGGCGTCTTCCTCCTCCACGACCACGGTGCCGTCGTCTTCTGGTCCCTCGGCCTCGTGCTGTGCATCTTCGTCGGACCGGCGCAGTCGGCCTCCCGCACCTTCCTCGCGCGGCTCATCCCCAAGGGCAAGGAGGGCGAGCTCTTCGGGCTGTACGCCACCACCGGCCGCGCGGTGAGCTTCCTGGCGCCCGCGTCCTTCGCGCTGGCGATCTCCGTCGGTGCCGCGGTCACCGGCCGGAGCGCGGCGGACGCGGAGCACTGGGGCATCCTCGGCATCGTCGCGGTGCTCAGCGTCGGGCTGCTGCTGCTCCTGCCCGTGCGCGTGAAGGTGCGCAGCGAGAGCGCCCTGCACGAGCCGATGCCCGCCTGAGCCTCGCTACCCTGGCGACCATGCTGCCGCGCACCGGGATCGGGACCGACGTCCACGCCTTCGCCCGCGAGGGCAGCGACCGTCCACTCCACGTCGCGTGCCTCGAGTGGCCCGGTGAGGTCGGCCTGGAGGGACACTCCGACGGCGACGTCGCCGCGCACGCGGCCTGCGACGCGCTCCTGTCGGCAGCGGGCCTGGGCGACCTCGGGTCCCGCTTCGGCACGTCCGACCCGCGCTGGGCGGGGGCGTCCGGCGCCGAGCTCCTCACCGCCACCGCGGCCCTCGTCCGCGAGGCGGGTTTCGAGATCGGCAACGTCGCCGTCCAGGTCGTCGGCAACCGGCCGCGGATCGGCCGCCGCCGGGAGGAGGCCGCCGAGGCGATGTCCCGCGCCGTCGGGGCACCCGTCAGCCTGTCGGCGACGACGACGGACGGGCTCGGCTTCACCGGCCGCGGCGAGGGCCTGCTCGCCGTCGCCACCGCTCTCGTCGCCCGCTGAGTGACGGAAGGGCGCTCCCGTAGCCGAGCAACACGGCCACCGGTGTGCCGCCGGTCACTAGCATGGCAGGGACCCGATCCAGCGAAAGGCCTGACATGAGCGAGTCGTCCACCGGAGGCCCCTCCTCCGGCGAGAACCCCCCGCGCCCGGGCTCCATCCCGCCGCCGCCCCCGCCGCCGCCCGGACAGGGCGGTGGCCTCTACGGCCAGCAGCCGCCCGCCGGCCAACCTCCCCACGGTCAGCAGCCCTACGGTCAGCAGCCGCCCTACGGTCAGCAGCCGCCGGCCGGGCAACAGCCCTCCGGCCAGCAGACCCCGTACGGGCAGCAGCACTCCGGCCAGCAGCCACCGCACGGCCAGCAGCCGCAGGGCCAGCAGCCGTACTACGCGCCGCAGGTGCCGGACTTCTCCACCGCCGGTCAGCCGGCCGATCTCGGCACCCGCGTCATCGCGCGGCTGATCGACAACATCATCCTCACCGTCGTCAACGGGATCATCGGCTGGCTCCTCGGCGCCGACGCCTTCGCGAACGTCCTCATGACCGGCCAGGTCGACTACGGCACGTTGGCGCTCGTCACCGTCGTCACCACCGCGGTCACCCTCGGGTACTTCGTGCTCCTCGAGTCCGCCCGGGGGCAGACGCTGGGCAAGATGCTCGTCAAGGTGAGGACCGTCGGACCCGGCGGCGGCAACCCCACGACGACCGAGGCGCTCAAGCGAAACCTGTGGACCGCCGTCGGCATCATCGGCGTCGTCCCGGCGCTCGGGTGGGTGGGCACCCTGCTCTCCCTGGCCGCTGTCATCACCATCCTCGTGACGATCAGCAACAACACCGCCACCCGGCAGGGCTGGCACGACAACTTCGCCGGCGGAACCCGGGTCGTCAGGACGAGCTGAGCAACCGCTCCGCCAGCTCGAGGTCGGCGGCCGTCGTGATCTTCAGCGCCGCCGCCTCACCGGGCACGAGGTGGACCTCCTCGCCCAGCGACTCCACGAGACCCGCGTCGTCCGAGACGGCGCGGGTCTCGTCAGCGGCGCGCTCGGCACCGAGCCGGTGCGCCCGCTCGAGCAGCTCGCGGGTGAAGCCCTGCGGCGTCTGCACCGCACGCAGCGCGGACCGCTCGGGCGTCTCGACGACGCGTGCACCGCCTCCCGGCAGGTCCACCACCCGCTTGACGGTGTCGGTCACGGGCACGCCCGGCACGACGGCGCGGTGGCCCGCCTCCAGCGCCGCGACGACACGGCGCACGAGGTCGGGCCCGGCGAGGCAGCGGGCGGCGTCGTGGACGAGGACGGCGTCACAGCCGGGGGCGACGTCGTCGAGCGCGGCGAGGCCGGCGGCGACGGAGGCCTGCCGGGTCGCGCCACCGCGAACCACCCGGACGGGGACGTCGCTGCCCGGCACGCGACCCCCCGGGAAGAGGGACGCCACCTCCCCGAGATGACCGTCAGGGGCGGTGACGACGAGGCCGTCGACCACCCCGGAGGCGACCAGCCCACGCGCGGCGTGGACGAGGAGCGGGGTCCCGCCGAGCGGGACGAGGGCCTTGGGCAGGGCGTGCCCCAGCCGGGTGCCCGAGCCGGCAGCCGTGAGGACCGCGGCGCAACGCACCTGGGTCAGGAGGCGAGGACGTCGTCGAGCATGGCCTCGGCCTTGTCCTCCTCGGTGCGCTCGGCGAGGGCCAGCTCGGAGACGAGGATCTGGCGGGCCTTGGCGAGCATGCGCTTCTCCCCGGCCGACAGGCCGCGGTCCTGGTCGCGGCGGGACAGGTCGCGCACGACCTCGGCGACCTTGATGACGTCACCGGACGCGATCTTCTCGACGTTCGCCTTGTAGCGGCGCGACCAGTTCGTCGGTTCCTCGGTGTAGGGCGCGCGCAGCACCTCGAAGACCCGCTCCAGGCCCTCCTTGCCGACGACGTCGCGGACCCCGACGAGGTCGACGTTGTCCGCGGGAACCTCGATCGTGAGATCACCCTGGGCCACCCGGAGCTTGAGGTAGAGCTTCTCCTCGCCCCTGATGACCTTCTTCGAGATCGCCTCGATGAGGGCGGCTCCGTGGTGGGGATAAACGACGGTCTCACCGACGGTGAAGGTCATAGTGGTCATGCTCCTTGGTCGCGAGGAGTACCTATTCTAGCACGCGGAAACGGCGCCATTCCGCGGGTTCCGCGGAATGGCTCGGCCCCGTGGCCGGCAGGTCTCCGCGCGTGGCCGGGATCGCGCGGGCGACCGCGCGGACGGGGCCTGCGGCCCGGTAGCCTGGGGGGACACGTCGACGAAGGAGACCGTCTTGGCCCGCTTCCACCACCTGCTTCGTGGCGCCGCACTGCTCGGCGCCTCCGCGCTCGTCGCCAGCTGCAGCGTGATGACCCCGATCCAGACCGCCGAGCTGTACAACGCGGGCGACGGTGTGCGGGTCGAGGTCACCGAGGAGCTCCGGGCCGAGAACCTCATGGTCCTGTCCGAGGAGGAGGGTGGCGAGGGCCAGGTGTTCGGCAGCCTCGTCAACGACACCGAGGAGGACGTCGTCATGTCGCTGACCATCGGCGACGGCGGCATCCAGGTCCCCGTCCCCGCCACCGACCACGTCGTGCTGGGCGTCGACGAGATCGTCGTCGTGCCGTCCGTCCCCGTCCCGCCGGGCGCCAACGCCGAGGGCCTCGTCGAGGCCTCCGGCCACGGCACCGTCTCGGCCAACGTGCCGGTCCTCGACTCGACGCTCCCGCAGTACGCCGACTACGTGCCGTGACCGGCGTCAGCCGGCGGCCGGTCCCTCGATCCGGTCGACGGCGGCCATGACCCGTTCCCGCAGGCCGGCGGAGATGGGCGCCGCACCGGCCACCTCCGGTGAGGCGGCGCGCGCCTGACCCTCCTCGCTGGCGATGTAGCTGAGCAGGGTGCGCACCGACTCGGCCTTCTCCTCGGTGTCGTAGCGGGTGCAGGCGATCGTGTAGGAGATGAGGACGACGGGGTAGGCGCCCGTGGCGTCGGTGGCGCGGTCGAGCTCGATGATGAGCCGCGTGTCGCTCGCGCCCTCCGCGGGCGGGGAGGCGTCGACGACGGCGGCCGCGGCCTCCGGGGAGAACGGCACGAACTCCTCACCCACGCCCACAGCGACGGTGCCGAGGTCCTCGGTCACCTGGGAGGCGTCGACGTAGCCGATGGTCCCCTCGGCGGCCTCGAGCGTCGAGACCATGCCGACGTTCTGCTGCCCCGAGTGGGTGCCCGCGCGCGGCCACGTGCCGCTCGGCTCGTGCGGCCAGGCCGCGCCGCCGGCCTGCGCGAGGTACTCGGTGAAGTTCTCGGTGGTGCCGGAGTCGTCGGAGCGGTTGACCGGCACGACCGGCAGGTCGGGCAGCTCGACGCCGGGGTTGGTCGCGGCGATGGCAGGGTCGTCCCACCGCTCGATGCGGCCGTCGAACAGCCCGGCGATCGTCTCGGGCGCGAGCTGGAGGTGCTCCACGTCCAGCCCGGGCAGGTGGTAGGCGACGGCGATCGGGGAGATGTACAGCGGCAGCTCCAGGACCTCCCCGCCCTCACAGCGCTCCTCGGCCTCCGCCGCCTCCTCCTCGTCGAGGTGGGCGTCGGTCCCGGCGAAGTCGACGGCACCGGTGATGAACATCTCGCGGCCCGCACCGGAGCCGGTGGGGTCGTAGGAGGCGAGGATCTCGGGCCGCAGGTCGTGCAGGCCGGCCAGCCAGGCCTGCATCGCGATCTCCTGGGAGGAGGCGCCGGCACCGGCGATCGAGGTGCTGTCCGTGCCGCACGCGGTTGCGGCGACCGCGAGGACCGCCGCCCCGGCCGCGAGTCGTCGTCCCGTGCCCTTGATCATCCCGTCCCCTGTCGTGTCGCTGAGCGTCCAGCAGCAGAACGACAGGTTACGGGGTCTGCCCCGGTGCGACGAGCTTGTACCCCAGGCCGCGGACGGTGAGGAGCATCTCCGGCGAGGACGAGTCCCGCTCGATCTTCGCCCGGATCCGCTTGACGTGGACGTCGAGGGTCTTGGTGTCCCCGACGTAGTCCGCGCCCCACACGCGGTCGATGAGCTGACCGCGGGTGAGGACGTGGTCGGCGTTGCGCATGAGCACCTCGAGGAGCTCGAACTCCCGCAGCGGCATCCGCACCGGTTCGCCGTCGACGACGAGCTCGTGGCGCCCCACGTCCATCCGCACCCGACCGACCTCGAGCACGCCCGCCGACTCCTCGCTGCCGGCCTCGCTCCCCCGCCGTAGCACCGCCCGGACGCGGGCGACGAGCTCACGGTAGGAGTAGGGCTTGGTCACGTAGTCGTCGGCGCCCAGCTCGAGGCCGAGGACCTTGTCGAACTCGTCGTCCTTGGCGGTGAGCATGATGACGGGCGTGTTGCCCTGCCGGCGCAGCTCGCGGCACACCTCCGTCCCTGACATGCCGGGCAGCATGAGGTCGAGGAGGACGAGGTCGGGGCTCGCGCGGTCGAAGGCGGACAGCGCGTCCAGGCCGTTGTCGACGGCGACGACCTCGTACCCGTCGCGCTCGAGCTGGTAGGTGAGCGGCTCGCGGTAGGACTCCTCGTCCTCGACGAGCAGGATCGTGGTCATGGTTGTCTCGGCACTCCTGTCGCAGGGGGCGGGGCGGGATCGGTGGGGGACGCCGTCGTCGGGGGGTCGGCGAGCGGGAGGACGAGGGTGAAGGTCGAGCCGGCACCCGGCTTTGACCACACCTCCGCCTCGCCGCCGTGGTCCGCGGCGACGTGCTTGACGATGCTCAGGCCGAGGCCGGTCCCGCCGGTGCGGCGGGCGCGGGCCGGGTCGCCGCGGTAGAAGCGCTCGAAGATCCGCTCCTGCTGGGCGGCCGGGATCCCCTCGCCCTGGTCGACGACGGCGATGCGCACCTTGTCGCCGTCGCGTGCGGTGCCCACGGACACGCGTCCGAGCGGGTCGGAGTGGCGCAGCGCGTTGTCGAGCAGGTTGCGCACCGCCGTGGTGAGGAGATCGGCGTCGCCGAAGACGTGCAGGCCGCCCTGTCCGCCGACGGCGAGGGTGATGCGCCGCGACTCCGCCTCGACGCGCACCCGGTCGGCAGCCTCGGCGACGACGGCGTCGACGTCGACGAGCTCGGAGTTCACCAGAGCGTCCGGCTCCTGGAGCCGGGACAGGTCGATGATCTCCTGGACGAGCGCGGTCAGTCGCCGGGACTCGCGCCGCATCTGGGCGGTGAAGCGGCGCACGGCCACGGGGTCGTCGGCCGCCTCCTCCACGGTCTCGCTGAGCAGGGCGAGGGCCCCGACGGGCGTCTTGAGCTCGTGGGAAACGTTGGCCACGAAGTCGCGCCGCACCTGGTCCAGCCGGCGGGAGGCGGTGTGGTCGTCCCCGACGACGAGGACCCGGCCCTCGCTGAGCGGCACGACGCGCAGCTGGAAGATCATCTCCCCCGCGCCGGCGAGCGGCCCACGCGGCAGGCTGAGCTCTCGTTCGTGCGGCAGACCGTCGGCGCGGACGCGTTCGACGAGCTCGGTGACGGCCGGCGAGACGACGCGTCCCGAGCGCACGAGGCCGTAGCTGTAGGCCGAGGGGCTGGCCTGGAGGACACCACCGTTCGCGTCGAGGACGAGGACCGTGGACGTGAGCGCCCGCAGCATCTCCCGAGCGTCCTTGCTCACGCCCTCCGCGCTCGGCACCACGGCCGGCGCGCGGCGTGCTCGCCCGGCGAGGACGCCACGGACGAGGGCGCCGACGGCGATCCCTACCAGTGTGCCGACGACGATCGGCCAGATCCCCTCCACGTGTCCGAGCGTAAGCCCCTCCAGGGCCCGCGAGCCCCGCCGTCCGGGCGGACCCCCTGCCGTTCACCGAGACGCCACCTGTCGTTCACCGTCCCCTGGAACGCTACGGTGGGATCACGACGAGACCGAGGAGAGCGAACGTGCGCGAGATCTTCATGCAGGAGCTGGCCCAGGTCGGTGAGGACCTCCAGCGGATGAGCCGGCTGGTCATCGACGCGATCGAGAAGGCCTCCACCGCGCTGCAGACCGCCGACCTCCAGCTGGCCGAGCAGGTCATCCGTGCCGACGAGCAGATCGACGAGATCGAGCGCAGCCTGGACGAGCAGTGCATCTCGTTGCTGGCCCGCCAGGCCCCGGTCGCCACCGACCTGCGCGTCGTCATCGCGGCGCTGCGGATGTCGGCGACCATCGAGCGGATGGGCGACCTCGCCCGCCACATCGCCTACGTGGCCCGTGGACGCTACCCCGAGGTGGCGCCGAGCCCCGCCATGCAGGAGATCTTCGCCCAGATGGGCGAGGCCGCGACGAAGGTGGCCCACCAGGTCAGCGACCTCCTCGCGACCCGCGACCTCGAGCTGGCCGCCGGCGTCGAGCGTGACGACGACGCGCTGGACGCCCTGCACAAGCAGACCTTCACGATCCTCCTCGACCCCGAGGTCGAGATGACCAAGCAGCAGATGGTCGACGGCGTGCTCCTGGGCCGCTACTTCGAGCGCTTCGGCGACCACGGCGTCTCCGTGGCCCGCCGCACGAGCTACCTCGTCACCGGTGACCTCACGAACTCCGTCGCCCGCGACGACGCCGCCGGCGAGCGCTGACGTACGACGAAGGGGGCCGGCTGAGGCCGGCCCCCTTCGTCGTACCTGGTGCTACTTGCCCTGGTTGGCGACCGCGGCGATCGCCGCCTCCGCAGCGGACGGGTCGAGGTAGCGGCCACCGGGGGTGGTCGGCTTGAAGTCCTCGTCCAGCTCGTACAGGAGCGGGATGCCGGTGGGCACGTTGAGGCCGGAGATCGTGTCGTCGTCGATGCCGTCGAGGTGCTTGATGATCGCGCGCAGCGAGTTGCCGTGCGCGGCCACGAGAACGGTCTTTCCGGCCTTGAGGTCCGGGACGACGTCGGACTCCCAGTACGGCAGCGCGCGCTCGAGAACGTCCTTGAGGCACTCACTGGCCGGAATGGGCTCACCGGCATAACGCGGGTCGGTGTCCTGGGAGAACTCCGAGCCCGGCTCGATGGCCGGCGGCGGGACGTCATAGGAGCGGCGCCAGAGCATGAACTGCTCCTCGCCGTACTCCTCGCGGATCTCCTTCTTGTTCTTTCCCTGCAGAGCGCCGTAGTGACGCTCGTTGAGGCGCCAGTGGCGCTTGACCGGAATCCAGTGACGATTTGCGCGGTCGAGCGCGAGGTTCGCCGTCATGATGGCCCGGCGGAGAAGGGAGGTGTGGACGACGTCGGGCTCGATGCCGGCGTCGACGAGGAGGTCGCCACCGCGCAGCGCCTCCTCGGTGCCCTTCTCCGAGAGCGGGACGTCCACCCAACCGGTGAACAGGTTCTTCGCGTTCCAGTCGCTCTCGCCGTGACGGAGCAGCACAAGGGTGTATGTCATGTCCCCATCATCACCCATGGCGGCCGCAGCGTCGCGGTGCCTTTCGTCCCGTGGACGCGTGAGAGGGCCACGGACCGGCTGGTCCGTGGCCCTGTCGCGTCAGTTCGCCTTGGCGTAGGCCTCGGTGACCTCGGCCGGGATACGGCCGCGGTCGGAGACCGTGTAACCGTTGGCGCGGGCCCACTCGCGGACCTTCGCGGCGTCGTTGCTCCCACCGCCGCCGCTCGAGCGACGCCCCGAGCGGGCGCCCCCGCTCGTCCGTCGTCCGCCGGCCCGGCGGGCGTGACCCACCCAGGGGGCGAGAGCGTCACGCAGCTTGGCGGCATTGTCGGTCGTGAGGTCGATCTCGTAGTTCACACCGTCAAGGCTGAAGAGGACCGTCTCGTCCGCCGGAGTCCCGTCCACGTCGTCGATAAGAGTGACCATGACCTTCTGCACCATCTGATTCTCTTCCTGTACCTCTCAGCCCCTGAGGGCCGCAGCGATGTTCGCTCCCGCTACCCCCTGCCGAATAGCGATGCGCACACACTAATTCCGCGAATCAGAATTGTCACGCTCCGTGGGAATGTCGTCGTGTGCGACGAGTGAAGCCGAGTTGTCCATCTTCTTCTCGAGTTCTCGAATTGCCGCTCGTTCACGACGGTCGGCGAAGAGAATGGCGCGCAGCACGACGACGAAGATGATCGCCAGTCCGATGGAGGGAAGCAGCGCCACGACGTAGTCCATATGGTCATGGTACGTCCGCCGGAGGGGGTGGAGCCGCCTGTGGGAATCGAACCCACGACCTTCTCATTACGAGTGAGACGCTCTGCCGACTGAGCTAAGGCGGCGCAGCCCGCGCGGGGCAGCGCGGACCACTGTACCGGGGTGAGCCCCGTGAACCAAAGTCAGCAGACGAGGCCGTCCTCGGGCACGGTGCCCTCGAGCAGGAAGCGGTCGACGGCGTCGGTCACGCAGTCCCCGGCGCGCCCGTAGGCCGTGTGCCCCTCACCCTCGTAGGTGACGAGCACGCCGGACTCCAGCTGCTCGGCGAGCTGCTCGGACCACGCGTACGGGGTGGCCGGGTCGCCGGTCGTGCCGATGACGACGATGGGCCCGGCGCCGGCCGCGTCCACCGGGGCCCGCTCGACGCGCGGCTCGTGCGGCCATGCGGAGCAGGTGACGTCCCCGTAGGCGAGGGCCGACCCGAAGGTGGGGGAGATCTCCTCCAGCTCGGCGGCCTGCTCGCGCCAGTCCTCGGTCCCGCCCTCGACGGGGTAGTCGATGCAGTTGATCGCGATGTTCGCCTCGTTCGAGTTCGTCAGGTACGTGCCGTCCTGCTCCCTCTCGGCGGCGAGGTCCGCGAGGAGGAGCAGCTGGGAGCCGTCCTGCTGGTTCATCGCCGCGTCCAGGGCGGAGGTGAGGAGCATCCAGTACGCGTCGTCGTACAGCGGCATGATGATGCCGGAGAACATGAGCGGGGCGGTGAGCTCGCGGTCGGTTCCCGTGTCCAGCGGTGTGTGGGAGGCCAGCTCGAGAAGGTCCTGGACCTGCCCGACGGCGGTGTCGACGTCCCCGCTGAGGGGGCAGCCGTCACCGGCGAGGCAGTCCTCGGCGTACGCGCGGATCGCGCGCTCGAAGCCCTTGGCCTGGCCCCGGACGATCTCGTCGCTGCCCAGCGAGGGGTCCATCGCGCCGTCGAGGACCATCCGCCCCACGTTGTCGGGGAAGAGGTCGGCGTAGACGGCGCCGAGGTGGGTGCCGTAGGAGTAGCCGAGGTAGTCGAGGCGGGGCTCCTCGAGCACGTGGCGCAGGACGTCGAGGTCGCGGGCGGCGCTGACGGTGTCGACGTGGGCGAGCAGCTCGCCGCTGTTCTCCTCGCAGGCCGCGGCGAGCTCGTCGGCGGCCGCGGTGAACGCGGCGAGCCCCTCCTCGGTGCTCGTGTCGAAGTCCTCCGAGCGGATCTCGTCGAGCTCAGCGTCGCTCACGCACTCCACCGGGGTGGAGGCGCCCACACCGCGCGGGTCGAAGCCCACGATGTCGTAGCCGTCGAGGAGGTCGGCGGAGAACATGAGCGGGGCGGACTCGACGAGCTGGACCCCGGAGCCTCCGGGACCGCCGGGGTTGACGAGGAGCGAGCCGACCGGCTCGTCACCGGCTGCGCGACGCTTGACGGCGAGGGTGATCGACTCGCCGTCGGGCTCCTCCCAGTCGAGGGGCACGGTGACGTCGGTGCAGTCGAAGCCGTTGCCGCACTCCTCCCAGGTGAGGGACTGCCCGTAGACGTCCTCGAGCCCGGCGGGCACCTCCGGCATCGGCTCGTCGGTGCGCGGGGAGCGCGACTCCTCGGCGGTGGCGCCGTCGTCGGGGTCCTCGCTCGCACTGCAGGCGACGAGGGCGGTCACGGTGACGAGCGCGAGGCTCGCGCGCAGGATCCGGCTCACCGGCGTCACTCTACAAGCGGGCCGTGCCCGCCTGAGGACGGAGCTCGACCATCATCGCCTCGACCGCCAGCAGGGGCGCGACGTTCGCCCCGAGGCGGGTCCGAGCGGTTCCCACGGCGTCCATCCGCTGCACGGTCTGCTCGGCGGTGGAGTCGCCGGCCAGGGCACGCACCTCCGCATCGAGGTCGGTGTTGACGAGGGGCACCTCGGCGCCGAGCTGCACGACGAGGACGTCGCGGTAGAGCGAGAGGAGGTCGACCATCGCACGGTCCAGGACGTCCCGCTGGGCGCGCGTGGCACGGCTCTTCTGGTTGTCCTCCAGGCGCTTGACCTGGGACCGCACGGCGGGCGGCAGCCGGGTCTCGCCCTCGGCGCCCAGCGTGCGCAGCAGCTCGGCGCGCTCGGCGGCGTCGCGCTCCTCCGTGGCGGCCTTCCCCTCGGCCTGGGCGAGCTCGACGAGGTCCGCCGCAGCGAGGACGGCGTCACCGACGCCGCGGATGCGGCTCGGGACGGTGAGGATGGCGCGGCGCCGCTCCCGGGCCTGCGGGTCGGTGGCCAGCCGCCGGGCCACCCCGACGTGGCTCTGGGCGGCGCGCGCGGCCATGAGGGCGATGCGCGGGTCGATGCGGTCGCGGCGCACGAGCAGCTCGGCGACGTCCTCCGCGGCCGGGACACGCAGGGAGACGGCCCGGCAGCGGGACCGGATGGTGGCGATGAGGTCCTGCGGGCTCGGCGCGCACAGCAGCCACACGGTGCGGGGCGGCGGCTCCTCGATCGCCTTGAGCAGGACGTTGGAGGTGCGCTCGACCATGCGGTCGGCGTCCTCCATGAGCATGACCCGCCAGCGCCCCTGTGAGGGCGCCTGCTGGGCGTCGGAGACGATCGGGCGCATGTCCTCGATGCGGAAGCTCACCCGCTCGGTGGCGATGACCTGGAGGTCGGCGTGGGTGCCGGCGAGGGTGGTCGTGCAGCCGTGGCAGTGTCCGCAGCCCACCTCGAGGGGGTCGGTGCAGGCGAGGGCGGCGGCGAAGGCTCGAGCGGCGACCGACCGGCCCGAGCCGGGCGGGCCGGTGACGAGCCAGGCGTGGGTCATGCCCGTCCCGCGCGAGTCGCCCCCGGCGGCGATCCCGCGGGCCGCCTCGGCGGCCGTGCGCAGGGTCTGCACCGCCTCACGCTGGCCGACGACGTCGTCCCACACGCTCATCGGTCGGCCCCCAGCAACGGGCTGAGGCGCGCGACGACGGCGCGGTGGACGTCCTGCGGCGGCAGGGACGCGTCGACGACCGCGTAGCGGCCCGGCTCTGCGGCCGCCAGGTCGAGGAACCCGGCGCGCACCTCCTCGTGGAAGGCGGACGGCTCCCGCTCCAGGCGGTCAGGCTCGCCCGAGCGGCGTGCGGCGGCCGTGGCGGCGTCGAGGTCGAGGACGACGGTGAGGTCGGGCAGCAGGCCCCCGGTGGCCCACATCGACAGCCCGCGGATCTCCTCGCGGCCGAGCCGGCGGCCGGCGCCCTGGTAGGCGACGGAGGAGTCGATGTACCTGTCGGTGACGACGACGGCGCCACGCGCCAGGGCAGGCCGCACGAGCGTGTGGACGTGGTGGGCACGGTCGGCGGCGTAGAGCAGGGCCTCGGTGCGCGGGTCGAGGTCCTCGCCGTGGAGCACCTCACGGCGCAGGGTGCGACCCAGGTCCGTGCCGCCAGGCTCCCGGGTGAGGACCACCGCACGCCCCCGGGCCTCGAGCCACTCCCGCAGCAGCCGGGCCTGGGTGCTCTTGCCCGAGCCGTCCCCACCCTCGAGGGCGATGAACAGGGGCGGTGCATGGGTCGTCACCGCCTCAGCCTAACGAGCGCCCCCGGCACCCCGGCCCACCGCCCACACCCCGGGGAGAACCAGCCCCCACCCGGGGGAGAACCAGCCCCCCACCCGGGGAGAACCAGCCCCCCACCCGCCGAGCGCTGAGTTGTTACTCCCCGGGGTAGACGACCCCGAGCTGGCGGCGGACCTCGTCCATCGTCTCCAGGACGGCGATCGTGTCGTCCCAGCTCATCGTCGCCGACTGCCGGCGGCCCTCGGCGACGCACCGGGCGACCTCGGCGGCCTCGTACTGGAAGCCGCCCTCGTGGCGCGGGCGGACGGTGACCTGCTCGTCGCCTCGGGTGACGGTGAAGCTCGTCGCGCCGTAGAACGGCCCGTCGATCGTGATGACGCCCTCGGACCCGCTGATGGCGGCCCGGCAGGGGGTGCCGGCCCAGAGCGTCGAGGAGCACACGGCCTGCGTCCGGGCGCCGTACTGCAGGAGCACGGTCTCCTGGCCGTCGACACCGGTCTCCGTGAGCGTGCCGGAGGCGACGACGCCGTCCGGCGTGCCGAGCAGGTCGTGGGCGAAGGACACCGGGTACACGCCGAGGTCGAGGAGGGCCCCGCCGGCGAGCGCGGGGTTGAGCAGGCGCCCGACCGGGTCCTGGTCCAGCCGCTGCCCGTGGTCGGCGTGGAGCGCGACGACGTCACCGATGGCGCCGCTGCGCACGAGCTCACGGATGGCGACGACGTGCGGCAGGAAGCGGGTCCACATGGCCTCCATGACGAAGACGCCCCGCTCCTCCGCGGCCGCGAAGACCTCCCGGGCCTCGGCAGCGCTGCGGGTGAAGGCCTTCTCGACGAGCACGTGCTTGCCCGCGGCGATCGCGAGCAGCGCGTGGTCGCGGTGCTCGCTGTGCGGTGTGGCGACGTAGACGGCGTCGACGTCGCCGTCCGCGAGCAGCTCGTCGTAGCCGGCGTGGGAGCGGTCGATCCCGTGCTCCTCGGCGAAGGCGGCGGCCCGGGCGCCGTCACGGGACCCGACGGCGACGACGCGGCCACTGCTGTGAGCGGGCACCTGCCGGGCGAAGGTGCGGGCGATGCCGCCCGCGCCGAGGATGCCCCAGCGCAGCGGCGGCGCGTCGAGGGGGTCAGGGGCGGAGGTCAGCTCGAGAGTCGAGGTCATGGGAGGAGGCTAGCGGCGTCCGCCCTGGCCGAGGTCACCCATCGGGTCGTAGCCGTACCGGGCGCCCGGGCTGTCCGGGCCGATGGTCGAGGCGCCACCGGGGAGGCGGTCGGCGCGGCTCGCACGCTCCCTCGCGCCCCGCAGGAGCAGCATGACGACGACCGCCTGGGCCACCGCGACCGCGACGAGCACGCCCAGGAAGACACCGAAGGGCACGACGTCGACGACCCACAGCAGCACGGTGGCGGCGAGCACGAGGCCGCTGACCGTCGCCATGACGACGAAGTGCCGGGAGTCGACGGTCGGCTGCGAGGACGACGCCATGTCAGGCCTTCTTCTTCGCGGGCGCCTTCTTGGCGGCGGGCTTGCGGGTGGGCGTCTTGCGGGTGGTCGTCTTCTTGGCCGGCGCCTTGGCCCGCTTCTCGGCGAGGAGGTCGTAGGCGCGCTCGGGCGTGACCGTCTCGACGTCGTCGTCCTTGCGCAGGGTGGCGTTGGTCGTGCCGTCGGTGACGTACGGGCCGAAGCGGCCGTCCTTGACGACGACGGGCTTGCCGCTGACGGGGTCCTCGCCGAGCTCGCGCAGCGGCGGCTTGGCGGTGGCACCACGGCCCCGCTTGGGCTGCTTGTACAGCTCGAGAGCCTCCTCGAGGGTGATCTCGAAGATCTGGTCCTCGCCCTCGGGCAGCGTGCGGGAGTCGGTGCCCTTCTTGAGGTAGGCGCCGTAGCGGCCGTTCTGTGCGGTGATCTCCTCACCGGACTCCGGGTCGGTGCCGACCACGCGCGGCAGGGACAGCAGCCGCAGCGCGTCCTCCAGGTTCACCGTCTCGAGCTGCATGGTCTTGAACAACGACGCCGTGCGCGGCTTGGGGGCGGCCTTCTTCTTCGCGGGCTTCTTCGCGCCCTCGGCGGCCGCCGGCTCCTCCGGCTCGGGCAGCACCTCGGTGACGTAGGGGCCGTAGCGGCCCGTCCTGGCGATGATCGTGTGCCCGGTCTCCGGGTCGGTCCCCAGCTCGCGCCCGTCCTCGGCGCTGGCGGCCAGCAGCTCGCGGGCCTTGTCCACGGTGAGCTCGTCGGGGGCGACGTCGTCGGGCACGGAGGCGCGCTTGCCCTCCTCCTCGGTGGTCTCGAGGTAGGGGCCGTAGCGGCCCACGCGCAGCGTGATGCCCTCGCCGATGTCGATGCTGTTGACGGCGCGGGCGTCGATGTCGACGAGGCCCTCCACCTGGGTGCGCAGCCCCTCGCGCTCCCCTTCACCGCGGTAGAACCGGGCGAGCCACTCGACCCGGTCCTCCTGGCCGGCGGCGATCTGGTCGAGGTCGGACTCCATCGAGGCGGTGAAGTCGTAGTCGACGAGCCGCGGGAGGTACTCCTCGAGCAGGCGGACCACCGAGAAGGCGAGCCACGTGGGCACCAGGGCCTGACCGCGGCGCTCGACGTAGCCGCGGTCGGTGATGACGGAGATCGTCGCCGCGTAGGTGGAGGGACGGCCGATGCCGCGCTCCTCCATCACCTTGACGAGGCTCGCCTCTGTGTAGCGCGGCGGCGGGGTGGTCTCGTGCCCCTCGGCGCGGACGGACTCGGTGCCGACCGGGTCCCCCTCGGACAGCTGCGGCAGGCGGGTCTCCTTGTCCTGCGCGCCGGCCTCGGCGTAGCGCTCGGCGTCGCGGCCCTCCTCGTAGGCGGCGAGGAAGCCGCGGAAGGTGATGACGGTGCCGGAGGCGCTGAGCTCGGCCTTCCGGGTGCCGTCGGGCAGCGCGGCGTCGGCACGCAGCCGCACGGTGGCGGTGGAGCCGCTGGCGTCGGCCATCTGGGAGGCGACGGTGCGCTTCCAGATGAGCTCGTAGAGGCGGAACTGGGCCCCGGTGAGCTGGCCGGCCACCTGAGCGGGGGTGCGGAAGGAGTCGCCCGCGGGCCGGATCGCCTCGTGCGCCTCCTGGGCGCCCTTGGACTTCTGCGCGTAGAACCGGGGCTTGGCCGGGACGTAGTCCGCGCCGTACAGCTCGGTCGCCTGCGCCCGGGCCGCGGCGATCGCCTGCTGCGACAGCGCCGAGGAGTCGGTACGCATGTAGGTGATGAAGCCGTTCTCGTAGAGCCCCTGCGCGGTGCGCATGGTCTCCCGGGAGCTCATCCGCAGCTTGCGGCTCGCCTCCTGCTGCAGCGTGGAGGTGGTGAAGGGCGCGGCGGGACGACGGGTGTAGGGCTTGGTCTCCATCGAGGCGACCCGTGCGGGTGCCTGCTCCAGCGCCTCGGCCAGCGCCGTGGCGGTGGCCTGCTCGAGGTGGACGACCTGGTTCTTGCGGGCCGCGGCGGTGAGCAGGCCGTCGTCGCCGAAGTCGCGGCCGGTGGCGACCTTCGCGCCGTCGAGCGCGACGAGACGTGCCTCGAAGGGACGGGTGCCACCGCCGTCGTCGCCGGTGAAGGTGCCCTTGACGTCCCAGTAGGAGGCGGCGCGGAAGGCCATGCGCTCGCGCTCCCGCTCGACGACCATCCGGGTGGCGACGGACTGGACGCGGCCGGCGGAGATGCGGGGGCGGACCTTGCGCCACAGGAGCGGGGAGACCTCGTAGCCGACGAGGCGGTCGAGGATGCGGCGGGCCTCCTGGGCGTCGACGAGGCGCTCGTCGAGCTCGCGGGTGTTCTCCAGCGCGCGGGCGATGGCCTCCTTGGTGATCTCGTGGAAGACCATCCGCTTGACCGGCACCTTCGGCTTGAGGACGTCGAGGAGGTGCCAGGCGATGGCCTCCCCCTCGCGGTCCTCATCGGTGGCGAGGTAGAGCTCGTCGGCGTCCTTGAGTGCGCGCTTGAGCTCGGTGACCTTCTTCTTCTTGTCCGCGTCGACGACGTAGTAGGGCTCGAAGTCGCCCTCGACGTCGATGGCGAACTTGCCGAAGGGGCCCTTCTTCATCTCGGCGGGCAGCTCGGAGGGCTGAGGCAGGTCGCGGATGTGTCCGACGCTGGCCTCGACGTCGAACTCCGGCCCGAGATATCCGCCGATGGTGCGCGCCTTCGCGGGCGACTCGACGATCACGAGCTTGCGGGAACCTGTCACCGCCTACCTTCCTTCTGTCCACAGGGGGCGTGTCGGGGTGACGGTACCCGATGGGACTGGCGGGTGCCGGGGTCAGCTCGCTCGGGGCAGCCCCAGACGGGTGGCCACCCCCGGGGAGAAGTGGACGAGCGGAGCACCTGTCGGCGCGGGCAGCCCCGCCGCGCGCACGAGCTCGTCGACGTCGACGACGACGGCGCGTGCCTCGTGCAGCGGCCAGACCGGGTGCTCCACGGGAACCTGCCACAGCCTGCCCGCCCGCCGGCTGAAGGCCCACCACCGTGCGCTGAGGAACAGGGCGAGGTCGTCGGCGTCGCCGACGGGCTCACCGACCTCGACCTCGGCGCGCACCCGGACCGGCGCGCGCCCCGGCAGGAGGCGGTCGCTGCGGTAGCGGACCGAGCCGGACGCATCGCCGTCGACCCTGCCGCGGCACCACATGTACGGCAGCCCGAGGACGCGCGCCGCCGCGACGATCCACAGCCGCGCCGCGTCGAGGGAGAAGAACCAGACGCCGCTCGTCCCGTTGGCGTGGCGCACGTAGGTGCGGCAGTTGAGCTCGGCGAAGGAGGAGAGGTACGGCAGCGGCGGCAGGCCCGGCAGCCGGACGCGGTCCATCCGGAACGGGACGACGCCGACCCAGGCGCGGCCGTCGACCGTCTCGACGCTCAGCTCCTCCGGCAGGAGCGCCTGCACGACCTCCGGCGCGTAGGGCCAGTGCAGGAAGGTGAGGTCGCGCCACCCCTGGAGGTTGACCGCCCGGAAGGTGTACGGGCCCTGCTGGTCCATGCGGGGAACGTACTCCCTCCGGCGGCGTCCACCGCCGCCCGGTCAGTCGTCGGCGGGCACGAGGAGGCCGTCGAGGAGGAGGTCGCGGGCGGCCGGGAGCACCTCGGCGGCGACGGCGTCGGCCGGCTGGTCCAGGACGACCGCGAGCCCGCCGACGATCTGGCCGAGGGTGAGCTCACCGTCGCAGGCCCCGACGGCCCCGGCGACGAGCGTGCCCGGCTGGTAGGTGCGCCCGAACCCGCCGCCCTGGCGCAGGAGGAGGACGCGCGGGTCCGGCTCACCGGGGCGCAGGTGGCGCTCCTCGGTGACGTCGTCGGGCACGCGGAAGCGCTGCGCGGCGAGCGCCGCGTCGTCGTGCGCGGCCAGCCACTCCTGGGTGGCGAGCACGTGCGCGACGTGCCCGCCGAGCGGGCCGTGGACCGGCGTCGTCACGTCCTCGACGCGGTGCCAGCGCGGGCGGGACTCCTCGGCCGGGCGGCGCAGGACGAGGTAGCCGAAGCCGACCGCCTCCACGCCCCGGGCGGCGAAGTCGTCGAGCCAGGCGGACAGCGCGGCGTCGAACAGCGCGCTGCCGGGCCGTAGCCCACCGTCGCGCAGCCAGGTGTGGGCGTACTCGGCGGGGTCCTGCACCTCCCGCTGGACCACCCACCCGTCGGTGCCCGCGGCCTCCAGCCAGCCGCCCACCCGCTCGCGCCAGTCCTCCCCGGCGTGGTGCTCCCAGTTGCCCAGGAGCTGGGCCACGCCCCCGGGCGCCAGGTGCGCACCGACCCCGGAGACGAGGTCGGCGACCAGCGAGTCGCCGGGCTTCGCGCCGTCGCGGTACTCCATGACCGGCAGGCCCGCGGCGTGGGCGGCCGGCGGGGTGATGACGAAGGGCGGGTTGGACACGACGAGGTCGAACCGCTCCCCGGCGACCGGTTCGAGCAGCGAGCCCTCGCGCAGCTCCAACGGCGTCCCGGCGAGCGCGGCGTTGAAGGCGGCGAAGTCGAGGGCGCGCCGCGAGACGTCGGTGCCCAGGACGTGGTCGGCGTGCCGGGACGCGTGGAGCGCCTGGACGCCGCAG
Source organism: Georgenia satyanarayanai (assembly GCF_900116375.1). GTDB lineage: Bacteria > Actinomycetota > Actinomycetes > Actinomycetales > Actinomycetaceae > Oceanitalea > Oceanitalea nanhaiensis. The sequence continues at coordinate 289,917 of NZ_UETB01000002.1, forward strand.
CCGGTGCCGAGGTCCAGGACCCGCGGCCGGTGGTCGCGCACGGTGAGACGAGCCAGCGTGAGGGAGGCGCCCCCGATCCCGAGGACGTGGTCGGCGTGGAGGCTGCGGCCGGTCACGAGCTCACCGAGGTCCGAGGCGAGCCACCAGCGGGCCTCGCCGGCCGCGTCGCTCGCCTCGTAGGGCCGGAGGTCGACGGCGGCACGCACCTCGTCGTCGGGGGCCTCCCCCGCCGCGGTGACGAGACCGACGACGGCGGCTCCCGCCGTCGTCGTGCGCGGCAGGGCCGCGTCCAGTGCCGCCCGGGTGACGGGGACGCCGAGGAGGAAGAGCCGGGCGAGGACCGCCGCCGGCTCGCTCGCACCCTCCGTGGCGCGGCGGGCGGCGACGGGCTCCTCCCGCTGCAGGGCCGCGGCGGCGACCGGCCCGAGCGCGTCGTCGACGGCGGCGCGGGTGAAGCCGGCCGCGAGGTCGGCGCGCAGGCCGTAGGCGAGCGCGGCGGGCAGGCGGGGCGGGCGAGGGCTGGGCATGGACCCGAGGGTACGGGGGTGTTCCGCGTCACAGCGGGGCGCTAGCCTTCGAGCGCCTGCCGGTGGCGTGCCCGACCGGCCCGTGCGGCGGCAGGACACGTCCACACCCGTCTGGAAGGACCACATTGCGCACACGCAGAGCAGTTCCCGCCGCGACGACAGCGGCGCTCCTCCTGGCCGCGGCGGCCGCACCCGCCGCCGGCCAGCCCGTCGAGCCGGACGGGCTCGAGCTCACCCTGCTGGCCACCACCGACGTCCACGGTCACGTCTACGACTGGGACTACTTCCGTAACCAGCCCTTTCCCGAGGACGACTCGCTCGGGCTGACCCGGGTCTCGACGGTCGTCGACGACGTCCGTGAGGAGAAGGGCGCGGAGTCCGTCGTCGTCGTCGACAACGGCGACGCCATCCAGGGCACCCCGCTGACCTACTACTACGGCATGGGCGACGGCGCCCAGGAGGTGCTCGACGACGAGCGCACGCACCCGATGGCGGCGGCCTTCAACCACATCGGTTACGACGTCCAGACGGTCGGCAACCACGAGTACAACTACGGGCTCGACATGCTCGACGCCTACGAGGAGGACCTCGACTTCCCGCTACTTGGTGCCAACGTCCTGCGCGCAGGCACCGACGAGCCCTACCACGAGCCCTACGAGCTCGTGGAGCGCACCATCGACGGCGAGAACGTCACGGTCGGCGTCATCGGCCTGGTGACCCCGGGCGTGCGGATCTGGGACCAGCAGCACGTCGAGGGCGTCCTGGAGTTCCAGGACATGGTGACCGCCGCCGAGCGGTGGGTGCCGGTCGTCGAGGAGCAGGCCGACGTCGTCGTCGTCATCGCCCACACGGGGCTCGGCAACGTCGAGAACGAGGACTACGACCCCGCCGCGCTGCACGAGGACGTCACGAACAACATCGCTCACTTCGTGCCGGGCATCGACGTCCTCGTCGCCGGCCACACCCACCAGGACATCCCCTCCCAGGTGCTCGAGAACGTCGACGGCGAGCCGGTGCTCATGACGCAGCCCAGCTCCTGGGCGCGGTCGGTCACCGAGACGACGCTCAATCTCGTTCCCGAGGGTGAGGACGGCTGGGAGGTCGACTGGTCCGAGGGCCAGGCCCCGACCGCCGTCGCGCACTACGGCACCAAGACCGAGGAGGACCCGGAGCTCGTCGAGCTGCTGGCCGACGAGCACGCGGCCACCGTCGACTACGTCAACACACCCGTCGCGCAGTCGGTCACCGAGCTGCCCGCCGCCACGTCCCGTTACGAGGACACCCCGATCATCGACTTCATCAACCACGTCCAGCAGACGACCGTCGAGGCCGCACTGGAGGGCACCGAGCACGCGGACGCGACCGTGATCTCGCAGGCGTCCCCGTTCTCGCGCACCGCGGTGTTCCCCGAGGGAGAGGTGACGATCCGGGACATCGCCGGCCTGTACATCTACGAGAACACCCTGCGTGCCGTCGAGCTCACCGGCGCGCAGCTGCGCGACTACCTCGAGTACTCGGCCCGCTACTTCAATCAGGTCGAGGAGGGTGCTGAGTTCGACCCCGAGACCGGGACGAACGCCGTCTACCCCGACCGTCCCGAGGGCGTCCCGGACTACAACTACGACGTCATCTCCGGGCTGGAGTACTCCATCGACATCTCCCAGCCCGTCGGCGAGCGGATCACCGGCCTCTCCCACCCGGACGGCACCCCGGTGGCCGACGACGACGTGTTCGTCATGGCGGTGAACAACTACCGGCAGAGCGGCGGCGGTGCCTTCCCCCACGTGGCCGACGCCCCCGTCGTCTACGACGAGCTGCTCGAGATCCGTCAGCTCCTCATCGAGTGGGCCCAGGAGCGCGGTGTCATCGACCCGGCGGACTTCTTCGTCGAGAACTGGTGGCTCGTCACCGAGCCGCTGCCCGAGCCGGAGCCGACGACGCCCGGCGAGGAGCCGACCGAGGAGCCCTCGCCGACGACGGCGCCCACGAGCCCCGACGCGACCGCGCCGCCCACCGCTGGACCGGGTGGCGGGCAGCTCCCCGCCACCGGTGCCCCGGTGGTGGCCCTGGCGGGCCTGGCCCTGCTCACCGTGCTCGGTGGTGCCGGTGCCCTGGCCCACCGCCGCCGGATGGCCCCGTAACCACCCCTGCACCGCCGAGAGCTGAGTTGTTCCGGTGAAAAACTCAGCTCTCGGCGTCAGGAGGGGCGCGCGGGGGGCGCGCGGGGGTGAGGTGCCTAGGCTGGGGGCATGACGGTGCAGACGGTGGCGGCCCGGGCGCTCACGGCGCCGGAGTGGCTCACGCGCGAGACGCGCCACCGGGAGCGCGCCCTGGCGCTCACCGGCGCGCACCGGGAACGCCGCTCGCGCGGCGAGCAGCACCCGGTCGAGGACTTCCTCTTCGACTACTACGCCATCCGCGCCGGACGGCTCGACCGCTGGCACCCCGGCACCGGGGTGACCCTCCTCGCCGACGACGACGAGCTGCTGGCCGCCCGGGCCGGGTGGCGCTGGCACGCGCGCACGCCCGACGGCGGGGTGCGGCTCGACGCGGACGCCTTCGTCGCCGACCGCGGCGCGGCGCTGCGCCAGCTCCTCACGATCCTGCGCGCCACGGCCGCGCGGCCCGCCCACCTCGGCTGCCTCGGCCTGCACGAGTGGGCGATGGTCTACCGTCAGCCCGCGGCCGAACGGCGTCACGACCTCCCGCTGCGGCTGGGACCCCGGGGGACGGACGAGGTGGTCGAGGCGCACCCGGTGCGCTGCACCCACTTCGACGCCTTCCGCTTCTTCACCCCCGCCGCGCGACCGGTCAACCGGCTGCAGCCCACCCGGGAGACCCAGCCCCAGCTCGAGCAGCCCGGCTGCCTCCACGCGAACATGGACCTCATGCGCGCGGCCCTCACCCTCGGCCCCGCCTGTCCCGGCGAGCTGCTCCTCGACTGCGTCGAGCTGGCCCGCGACATCCGCGTGCTCGACATGCGGGCCTCCCCCTACGACGTCACGGTCCTGGGATACCGACCGGTCGCCATCGAGACGGCCGAGGGCCGCGCGGAGTACGTTGCCGCGCAGCGCGCCTTCGCCGAGCGGGCCGCGCCGCTGCGTGAGCAGCTCGTCGCCGTCGGGGAGGGGCTGGGGCTGTGAGGGCCACCCGCGCGCGGACCGCCGCCCTCGCCGTCGTCGTCCTCCTCCTCGCCGCGTGCGGTGGCGAGTCCTCGCCCGGTGGGCCGTCGGGGGAGACGCCGTCGTCGCACGAGCTGCCCACCGTGGTCCCGACCGCGCCGCCGACCACCGACCCCGCCGTGGAGCGCACGCCGCAGGTCGAGGCGGCTGTCGCGGACCTGGCCGAGCACCTCGGCCTCGACCCGGCCGCGGTCAGCGTGGTGAGCCACGAGGACGTCACCTGGCCCGACGGCGCGCTCGGCTGCCCGCAGCCGGGGATGAGCTACACCCAGGCCCAGGTGCCCGGCGCCCGTCTCGTCCTCGCTGCCGAGGGCCGGGAGTTCTCCTACCACGCGGGTCGCAGCGGCGACTTCGCCCGGTGCGAGTCCCCTCGACTGGGCCCCCCTCCCGCCGACAGCTGATCCCAGCGGGACGGGCCCCGGTCCACGCCGAGAGCCGGGTTCTCCGGAGAGACCCGGCTCTCGACGCGTGCGGGAAGGGCGCGCGTGCGGGCTGCGACACCCGGTCAGCGTGCCCGGGCGGAGGCGACCTCGGCCCGGGCCTCGTTCTCCTGGTCCGCCTTCGCCGCCCGCAGCCGGGAGGCGATGACGGCGCCGAAGGCCACCGCGGCGGCCGCCGAGGCGATCCCGATCCGCAGGACGTGGTTGGCGTCGGCCGGCACGCTGAGCTGGACCACGGCGGGCGCGATGAGCAGCGCGACGAGGTTCATCACCTTGATGAGCGGGTTGATGGCCGGGCCGGCGGTGTCCTTGAAGGGGTCACCGACCGTGTCGCCGATGACGACGGCGGCGTGCGCCTCGGACCCCTTGCCACCGTACCGACCGTCCTCGACGAGCTTCTTCGCGTTGTCCCACGTCCCGCCGGCGTTGGCGAGGAACACCGCCATGAGGACGCCGGCGGCGATCGACCCGCCGAGGAAGCCGGCGAGCGGACCGACGCCGAGACCGAAGCCCACCGCGATCGGGGCGAAGGCGGCCAGCAGCCCGGGAGTGGCGAGCTCACGCAGGGAGTCGCGGGTGCAGATGTCCACGACGCGGCCGTACTCGGGCCGGACCTGGCCGGTCATGATGCCGGGGTTCTCGCGGAACTGGCGGCGGACCTCGAAGACGATCGCGCCGGCCGCGCGGGTCACGGCGTCGATCGCCAGGCCCGAGAAGAGGAAGACCGTGGCGGCGCCGAGGATGACGCCCACGAGCGTGACCGGGGAGATGATGTCGTAGGCGAGCATCGAGGTGATGACCCCGCCGCCGACCTCCTTGCCGGAGTCCACGATGTCCTGCAGCGAGGTGGCGACCGCATCGGCGTAGGAGCCGAACAGCGCCGTGGCGGCGAGGACCGCCGTGGCGATCGCGATGCCCTTGGTGATGGCCTTGGTCGTGTTCCCGGCGGCGTCGAGGTCGGTGAGGATCTGCGCGCCCTCCTCGTCGACCTCCCCGGACATCTCGGCGATGCCCTGGGCGTTGTCCGACACCGGCCCGAAGGTGTCCATCGCGACGATGACGCCGACGGTGGTGAGCAGGCCGCAGCCGGCGAGCGCGACGAGGAAGAGCGAGAGCCACACCGAGCCGCCCGCGAGGAGGAACACGCCGCAGATCGCGGCGGCGATGATGCCGGCGGTGTAGACGGCCGACTCGAAGCCGACCCCGATGCCGGACAGCACGACGGTCGCGGCGCCGGTCCGGGAGGTGCTGGCCACGTGCAGGGTGGGCTTGGAGGTGGTGCCGGTGAAGTAGCCGGTCAGCCACAGGATGACGCCCGCGAGCACGACCCCGATCGTCACGGCGGCGGCGGCGATGAGCCGCGGGTCGCCCGCGTGGTCGGCGAGCTCCTCACTCACCCCGGTGATGGCGCCAAAGGTGGAGGGCAGGTAGAGGAAGGCCGCGAGCGCCGCGAGGGCCACCCCGGCGAGCGCGGAGATGTAGAAGCCGCGGTAGATCGTCGTGAGCGCGTCCTCCGTGCCCCGCACCCGGGTGATGGCCACGCCGAGCACCGCGACGACGGCGCCGATGGCCGCGACGATGAGCGGGAAGATGATGCCCTGCTCCCCGAAGGCTGCCTTGCCGAGGATGAGGGAGGCGACGAGCGTGACGGCGTAGGACTCGAAGAGGTCGGCGGCCATGCCGGCGCAGTCACCGACGTTGTCGCCGACGTTGTCGGCGATGGTGGCGGCGTTGCGGGGGTCGTCCTCGGGGATGCCCTGCTCGACCTTGCCGACGAGGTCCGCTCCGACGTCGGCGGCCTTGGTGAAGATGCCGCCACCCACCCGCATGAACATCGCGAGCAGGGCGGCGCCGAAGCCGAAGCCCTCGAGCACGGCCGGCGCGTCACCCTGGAAGATGAGCACGACGCCGGCCGCACCGAGCAGGCCGAGGCCGACGACGGACATGCCCACGACACCGCCGGTGCGGAACGCGATCCGGGCGCCCTCCCGGCGGCCGCCCGGGTGCTGGGCGGAGGCGGCCACGCGCAGGTTGGCGCGCACGGCCAGCCACATGCCGAGGTAGCCGATCGCGGCCGAGAACCCGGCACCGAAGACGAACGCCACGGCGCGCCCCACCTTGATCCCGCCGTCACCGGGCAGCAGGAACAGCAGGGCGAGGACGACGACGACGAAGAGCGCCAGCGTCCGGAACTGCCGGTTGAGGTAGGCCCGGGCGCCCTCCTGGATCGCCTGGGCGATCTCTCTCATCCGGACCGAGCCCTCGTCGGCCGCGAGCACCTGCCCCCGCAGCACCACCGCGATGACCAGCGCGATGACCGCGACGCCCGCGATGACCCCGACTATGACCAGACTTGATGCACTCAGCTCGAGCATCCGCCCTCCTCGGCAGTGCCCACCGGCGCTCACAGCAGTGTCAGCGCTCGGCGGCGTTCATGCGGCGCAACCGCCGCGCTTTGACGTGCCCGGAGTCTACGCACGTCGTATGGCTCCTGCCGAGCACTTCGGGCCGCGAGGACGCGAGAATCGCGCTGTCGGACGACCCCGCTCGTCCCTCCGTCCAGTTCCCGTTCCACCTCGCGGCCCCCGCGGGGCGATGATGGCAGGGTGACCGAGTTCCTCCCCCTCCTGCACCAGCTCGGCGAGGGCGACGACCGGCTCCTCCATGTCGAGCGCATCCCGGCCCGGCCGGGGCGCACGGGCAGCTGGCCGGTGTGGGCGGACGCCGACCTCGTCGCCGGCTACCGCCGGATGGGGGTCGAGGCGCCCTGGGAGCACCAGGTGGAGGCCGCCGAGTCGGTCTGGTCGGGGACGCACACCGTCATCGCCACGGCCACCGGCTCGGGCAAGTCGCTGGCGGCGTGGCTGCCGGCGATCAGCGCCGTGCGGGAAGGGGCCGAGGCGGCCGCGGGCCCGGGCTCCGGCCGGATCGCCGGCTACGCCCGCCGCCCCACGACGCTGTACCTCTCACCGACGAAGGCGCTCGCCGCCGACCAGCTCGCCGGGCTCGAGCGACTCCTCGACGCGGCGGCGCTGCGCGGGGTGCGGGCCACGACGTGCGACGGTGACACCCCGCTCGCCGAGCGCGACTGGGCCCGCGACCACGCCGACATCGTGCTGAGCAACCCCGACTTCCTCCACTTCTCGATGCTGCCCCGCCACCGGCGCTGGCAGCGGCTGCTGCGCGGGCTGCGCTTCGTCGTCGTCGACGAGTGCCACGCCTACCGGGGCGTCCTGGGGGCGCACGTGGCCCTCGTGCTGCGCCGCCTGCTGCGGGTGGCCGAGCACTACGGCGCGCGGCCCACGGTGGTCCTCGCCTCGGCGACGACGGGGGACCCCGCCGCGACCGGCGCGCGGCTCATCGGGGTGGACCCGGCCGAGGTGCACGCGGTCGTCGAGGACACGGCGCCCAGCGGCACCCGCACGATCGTCCTGTGGCAGCCCGGCTTCACCCGGGAGGGGCGCCAGTGGCCCGGCGAGGGCGTCGCGCTGCCCGAGGAGCAGACCGAGATCGACGCCGCCGGCCCGCGGCGCAGCGCCTCGAGCGAGGCGTCCGCCCTCGTCGCCCGTCTCGTGCGGGCGGGCGCGCGGACGCTCGCCTTCGTCCGCTCCCGCTACGGGGCCGAGGCGGTGGCCGAGCAGATCCAGCACCAGCTCGCCGGCACCGGCCTGTCCGACCGCGTGGCCGCCTACCGCGGCGGCTACCTGCCCGAGGAGCGCCGCTCCCTGGAGCGTGCCCTGCGCGAGGGGGACCTGCTCGCGCTGGCGACGACGAACGCGCTCGAGCTGGGCGTGGACGTCTCCGGCCTGGACGCCGTCGTCATGACCGGCTGGCCGGGCACGCGCGTGTCGATGTGGCAGCAGGCGGGCCGCTCCGGACGCGCCGGGCGCGACGGGCTCGCGGTGCTCGTCGCCTCGGAGGACCCGCTGGACGCCTACCTCGTCCACCACCCCGAGGCGGTCTTCGGCCAGGCGGTGGAGGTGACGACCTTCGACCCCGCGAACCCCTACGTCCTGGCCCCGCACCTGTGCGCCGCAGCCTCGGAGGTCCCGCTCACCGAGGCGGACCTGGCGCGCTTCGGGCTGACCGACGACTCCCTGCTCCAGCTGCTCACCGCCCAGGAGTTCCTGCGCCGCCGCCCGAACGGCTGGTTCTGGAACTTCGCCCGGCCCGAGCAGCCCTCCTCCCTCACCGACCTGCGCGGTGGGCACGGCCAGCCGGTGCAGGTGGTCGAGGCCGGCACCGGCCGGGTGCTGGGCACGGTCGACGGCGCGCGTGCCGACGGCACGGTTCACCCGGGCGCCGTCTACGTCCACCAGGGCCGCACCTTCGTCGTCGACTCGCTCGCCGACGACGTCGCCCTCGTCCACGCCGAGCCCGAGGTGTCCTACCGGACCAAGGCCCGTAGCGCCACGACCGTGCGGATCATCGAGGAGCAGGAGCACGCCGGGTGGCCCCACCCCGGCGGAGCCACCGTGCGGTGGTCCCGCGGAGCGGTGGAGGTGACCTCCCAGGTGACCGGCTTCGACCGGCGGCGCCTGCCGGGCCTGGAGATCGTCGGCAGCTACCCCCTCGACCTGCCCGAGCGCGTCCTGCGGACGAGCGCGGTGTGGTGGTCGGTCAGCGCGGAGGCGCTGGCGGAGGTCGGCGTGGGCGCGGACGTGCTGCCCGGCGCTCTCCACGCCGCCGAGCACGCGTCCATCGGGCTGCTGCCGATCGTCGCCACCTGCGACCGCTGGGACCTCGGCGGTCTGTCGACCGCCGTCCACCAGGACACGCTCGTGCCCACGGTCTTCGTCCACGACGCCTACCCCGGCGGCGCTGGCTTCGCCGAGCGCGGCTTCCGGGCCGCCCGGGAGTGGCTGGAGGCCACCCTCGGGGCGGTGGCCGGCTGCGGCTGCGCCGACGGCTGCCCGAGCTGCGTGCAGTCGCCCAAGTGCGGCAACGGCAACTCCCCCCTCGACAAGGCCGCGGCGGTGCGCGTGCTGCGCTTCCTCGTCGCCGCCTGCCCCGAGTAGCGGCGGACGGCCGGCCACCCCGCCGCGCAGGTCCGGCACGGGCGCCCGCCCGCGCCACCAGCCCCGGGCCGACGTCACGGGCGACCTCGACGGTCACCTCCGTCCCCTCGACGGCGCAGCCGGCCAGGGTGGTCCCGTGCACGGACGCGACCCTCGCGGCCACGGCGCAGGCGCCGGCTCCCGCACCGGGCACGTGCAGACGCTCCGCCGCGGCCAGCGCGGCGAGGTCGGCGGCGGCCTGGGCGAGCCCCCGGCCCGCGACCACCTGCCCGAGCGCCGCGACGGCCACCAGGAGGACGAGCGCGACGGCGACCACCCCGATCCCGAGGACCGTCCCCGATCCCCGCTCCCCCGGCCTTGCGGCCGCTGGGGAGCCGGGGCGCCGCCCGCTCACGGTCCCGGCTCCACCCAGGCCCGGGCGCTGGCCCGCGCCTCCAGCGTGCCGGCGCCCAGCACCCCGGGGGCGACCGCACGGGAGACGACGACCTCCACCCACGAGCCGTCGGTCTCGACGCTCACCTCGGCGTCCGCGCCGGCGAGCTCACGGGCGACGGACGAGACGACGGCCGCCGACTCACCGATCGCCGCCGCACGGGCGGCAGCACGTGCGGCGTCGGCGCAGCGCACCTGCCCGAGGACGGCCGCTCCCAGGGTGCAGCACACGAGCAGCACCATGACGACGGCGGGCAGGACGAGCACCAGCTCCGCCGTCACCGCGCCCCGTTCGGCCCTGGGGCGTACCCGGAGACGTCCTGCCCCGCCGCCCACGTCATCCCACCTGGAGGGCCTGGCGGATGATGCCGAGGAGGAAGCCCCGCACCTCGGCGCTGCGCAGGATGACGAGGAGCAGCCCGGCGAAGCCCGCCGCGGCAAGCGTGGCGATGGCGTACTCGGCGGTGGCCATACCGGCCTCGGCCGTCTGGCGAAGTGTCCGCAGGCGGGCCTGCAGCGACACACGTGCGGTTCGTGCCCAGCGCATGATGGTTGTCCTTTCGTCGGTCCGGCTGCGAGTCAGCCGGTCCACCCACTGTGGGTCGCCTCCCGCACCCGCCGTCTGGACCGGTCCCGCTTCTGTGCACGGTGCTCTCGTGAGCCGGACCTGGGGTTCAGCGCGCCAGCAGGGACCCGACGCCCGAGAGCAGCACCGGAGCCATCGCGAGCAGGACGAATGCCGGCAGGAAGCACAGGCCCAGCGGCAGCACGAGGCGCGCACCGAGGCGCGCCGCGGCCTCCTGCGCCTCCTGGCGACGGCGGGAGCGGATCGAGGCGGCGGCCTGGCGCACGAGCGGGCACGGGTCCACGCCCTCGGTCCAGCCCGGCTCCAGGGCGCTCGCGAGGGGGCGGAGGACCGGCGGGCAGGGTTGCCACGCCTCCTGCCACGTGGCTCCCAGGCGCAGTGCCGTGGCCGCGGACCGCAGCTGCGCCGCGACCGGGTCGGGGGCCGTCGCCACGGCGAGGGCGGCCAGCGCCCCCGGGACGGAGGCCCCGGAGGCGAGGGCGACGTCGAGGAGGTCGAGGAGCACCACGGCGTCGGCCACGGCAGGGGTGCGCTGCTGCCGCCGTCGTCTCCCGCGTGCCGGGCGAGGGGCGCCGGGCCGCGTCAGCAGCCAGGGCACGACGGCCAGCGCGGCCGCGAGCGCGAGAACGGCGCTCACCGCTGCGCCGCCGCCCGCGAGCGCCGTCGCACCGCGTGCCCCGGTGCCTCCGCGGCGGTGACGAGCGCGGTGGTCCACCGCCGCCCCGCGAGGAGCAGGAGCAGCCCGGTGAGCACGCTGGCGGTCCCCCAGCCACCGTCGGTCGCGGAGCCGAGCGGGTCGGCTCCGAGGCCGGCGCCGAGGAGCAGCCCCAGGAGCGGCAGCCCGGCCAGGATGCGCGCGGTGGAGCGTGGCCCGGCGAGGGCCACCTTCCGGGCGTCGTGTGCCTGCTCCGCCTCGGTCACCGTCACGGCGCAGCGGTCGAGCACCTCGGCCAGCGGGGAGCCGAGGGTGTGGGTGAGCCGGCTGGCAGCGACCACGGTCCGGACCGCGGCGGCAGCCGCAGGATCGCCAGCGCAGTGGGTGACGAGCCGGGCCAGCGCCGGCGGGACGCCGTCCTCGCCTCCGGCCGCGCCGCCCGGCCCGACGCCGTCGACCACCGCGGCCGGGCCGAGCAGCCGACCTACCGTCGTGGCCCACGCAGCCTCCGGGGTGGCGCCGGTCCGCAGCCGGCTCGCCACCTCGGTGACGACGACGGCGAGGTCCAGCCGCCGCACCCGCCGCCGTCCGCGCAGCAGGCGCCGGACCCGGCCCGCCCACGGCCCGTCCCGCACGCGCGGGGTCGGTCGTCCGGGAGCCCACGCGAGGGCGACGAGCACGGCCAGGAGGACGAGGAGGGTCATGCCCGCTCCCGCTGGTCGAGCCGGTCCGCGAGCGCCGGCCACGCGGGCCCCTCCCGCACCTCCCCGCGGGCGGTGACGCGCAGCGCGGTGTCGCACACGAGCTCCGGCCCGCGGCGGGCGAGCACGCCGACCTCCGTCAGCCTCCGCCCGCCCTCGGTGCGGGTGACGTGGAGGACGGCGTCCAGGGCGCTCACCGCCTGGACGGCGACGGCGTGCTCGCCGAGACCGGCGAGGGACCCCAGAGCGATGAGCCGGGCGGGCACGTCGGCCGGGGCGTTGGCGTGGACGGTGGCCCAGCCGCCGTCGTGCCCGGTGTTGAGGGCGCCGAGGACCTCGCGCACCTCGGCGCCGCGGCACTCCCCGAGGACGAGGCGGTCGGGCCGCATCCGCATGGCCGCCCGGACCAGCTCGGCCATCTCGACGCCGCCGGCCCGTTGGACGTTGGCCCGGCGCACCTGGAGGTGGACCACGTGCGGGTGGTCCGGCCGCAGCTCGACTGCCTCCTCGATGCACACGATGCGCTCGTGCGGGCCCACGGTGGACAGCAGCGCAGCAAGGAGCGTCGTCTTGCCCGCCCCGGCGGCGCCGCTGACGAGGACGTTGGCGCGCGTGGTGACCAGGCCCCGCAGGACGTCGGCGAGCGGCGGCGCGACGGTGCCACCGGCGACGAGCTCCTCGACGGTCAGCGCCCGCCCGCGCTGGGTGCGCAGGCTGATGAGCGTGCCGTCGGCGGAGACGGGTGGCAGCACCGCGTGGAGGCGGGTGCCGTCGGGCAGCGCACCGTCGACCACCGGGCACGCCTCGTCGAGCCGCTGCCCGCACGCCGCCGCCAGCCTCGTGGCCAGCGCCCGGACCTCGGCCTCACCGCCGAGCTCGAGCAGCACGGGCACCAGCCCCCGGCCGCGGTCGGCCCACACGCCCCGCGCCCCGTTGACGAGGACGTCCGTCACGAGCGGGTCCTCGAGGAGGTCCTGCAGCTCACCGGCACCCACGAGCGCGGCCCGGGCGCGGGAGTCGAGCTCGAGCAGCGCCCGCCACCCCTGCACAGCCGAGCCCGCGACGACGGCGGCGCTCACCGTCGCGCCGTCGGCCTCGCCCCCGCCGCGGGCCACGGCCGCGCGGACGTCGGCCACCGTGGTCACGGGCCCAGCCCCACCGTCCGCAGCAGGCGGCGCCCGGTGGCGAGGAGCGGCCCCCGTCGCTGGTCGCCCGGGGACAGGCCGCGCTCGACACCGGCGGTGAACGCCCGCTCGGGGCGGAGCACCGCGGCGAGCGGGCGCCCGCACACGTCGGCGACGTCCTCGGGCAGCAGGGTGCCCGCCGCCGGTCCGCGCACCACCAGCCGTACCTCACCGAGGACGCCCACCGCCGCCGCGGCAGCAGCGGCCGCCCGGGTGTCGCAGGCGGTGAGCAGGACCGTCTCGTCGCACAGCGCCAGCCACTCCCGGTCCGCGCCCGGCGCCAGCACCGCGCGGGGCAGGTCGAGGAGGACGGCGTCGGCCGCCCTGGTCAGCGCGCCGACGGCGTCGAGCGCCACCGGGTGCCCGCCGGCCACACCCCCGCGGACGTCCGAGGAGAGCACCCGCACACCGAGCCACTGGGGCAGCGCGGCCATGAGCCGGTCCGGTGGGAAGCCGCCACGCTCGGCGAGGACGTCGCACCATCGCGGGCCGGGGTCGTGCTCGACCCCGAGGAGCACCTCGAGCCCTCCGCCCGCGGGGTCGAGGTCGACCAGCGCCGTCGTCCGCCCGGCGTCCACCGCCAGCCGCGCGAGCACGGCACCGAGCGCGGAGGTCCCCACCCCGCCGACGGCGCCCACGACCCCGACCACCCGAGCGCGGCGGGGTGCGGCCGCGCGGCTGAGCGCGTCGAGCACCACCTCGGCGTCCGCGGGCAGGTGCAGCCCGCCGTCACCGAGCTCGAGCACCTCCCCGGCAGCCGCGGTCCCACGCCAGGCCGGGCCGGCTGCGTCACCGCGGTCGTCGAGGAGCACCGCCGCCACCGCCGGCGGATCGCTGCCGGGCGGGCGCACGTCCAGCTCCACGCCCGCGAGGACGCACAGTCGCCGCACCCGCTCGATGACGTGCCGGTCCCCCGAGCGGAGCACCGCCCGTACCGCTGCCTCCATGCTCGCCCTCCTCTCACCTCGAGGATGACGAAGCCGGGGCACGTCGGGGCGGGCACGGCCCTCGGCTGGGGAGGAGTCGCCCGCGAGCCGGCCCTGGGGACCGGCGGTGGCTCAGCGCCGGGGCGCTCGGGAGGGGCCGGGCCTGCCCGCGGGAGCGTCGTCGTCCTCGAGGGGGTGCTTGGCGAGGAAGACGATGGCGACGGTGAGACCGCCCCAGATGATGAGCATGGCGAGCAGCATGAAGACGATCGCGAGGGGGGTCATCGCCGGGCCTCCTGGGACGCTGACAGCGGTTCGGGGGTGAAGTCGTCGACGGGGCGGCGCCACGGGATGAGGGTGTACACGAGAGCGGCGACGGCCATGAGGGCGAGCGTGCCCCACCCGGCGATGTTGAGGAAGGCCAACGGGTAGTCCTCGTACCGCTCGCCGAGGAGGGTGCTCAGGCTCGTCACGAGCATCACGGTCAGCGCGATGGGGACGATCGCCCCGACGAGCACGCTCCACCAGCGGCCCACGTGACCGGTCGACACGGCGTTGAGGTGGGCGCGCAGCTCGGGCAGCCTACGGGCGCCCAGCGTGACGATGACGCAGGTGGCGATCGCGGAGAGGACGACGCCCACCTCGTTCGTGTACTTGTCCACGGTGTCCAGCACGGCCAGGCCGGAGGTCGAGGAGTACAGCGCGAGCGAGATGACCGCCGCGAGGCCACCGATGAGCAGGGAGACCTGGACGCGGCTGAGCCCGAACTTCTCCTGGAAGGCCGCCGAGACGACCTGGAGGATCGAGATGAGGGAGGTGAAACCCGCGAGCGCGAGCGAGGTGAAGAAGAGGATCCCGAAGATCGGTCCCCCGGGCATCATCGAGACGATCTGCGGGAAGGTCGCGAAGCTGAGCATCGGACCGGTGAGGTTCTCCAGCTCGCCCACCGCCACGCCCTGCTGGGCGGCCATGAAGCCGAGGGTCGCGAAGACGCCGATGCCGGCGAGGAGCTCGAAGGAGGAGTTCGCGAAGGCGACGACGTACCCGGTGGGGGCGACGTTCGACCGCCGCTTGAGGTAGCTCGAGTACGTGATCATGATGCCGAAGGCGATCGACAGCGAGAAGAAGATCTGGCTGTAGGCGGCGATCCACACGTTCGGGTCGCCCAGCGCCTCCCAGTTCGGGGTGAAGAACGCGGTGAGCCCGTCGGCGGCGCCCTCGAGGAACAGGGCCCGCACGACCATGATGAGGAAGAGGACGGCGAGCAGCGGGATGAAGATCCTGTTCGCCCGCTCCAGCCCGCGCTGGACGCCGAGCGCGAGGACGGCGAGGACGACGAGCCACAGCACGAGCATCGGCCAGAAGATCCCGCCGACGTAGTCGGTGCTCAGGCCGGCGCCGCTGTACCGGAGGAAGTCACCGGTGAAGAAGGCCGCAGGGTCCTCGCCCCAGGCCATGTCGACGGAGAAGCCGATGTACCTGATCGCCCACACGACGATCACGGTGTAGTAGGTGGCGATGATGAAGGAGATGGCCACCTGGAACCATCCGAGCGGCTCGAAGCCCTTCCCCAGCCGCCGGAACACCGCCGGCGCCGAGCCGCGGAAGCGGTGCCCGAGGGAGTAGTCGAGCAGGAGGATCGGCACACCTGCCGTGAGCAGGGCGACGAGGTAGGGGACGAGGAAGGCGCCGCCGCCGTTCTCGTAGGCCACACCGGGGAACCGCCAGATGTTCCCCAGGCCGACCGCCGATCCGACCGCGGCCAGGATGAAGCCGTACTGGCCGGTCCACTGCTCACGTTCGGGTGCCGCTGTCCGCTCTGCCATCGGGTCCCCTCGTCGTCAGGCCACCGGCGTCGGTGGTGCCGCGCAATCTAGCCCTCCCGCTCGGGCGACGACGAGCGCACGTCTCACCTGTCGGACAGACTCTCCTCGGGGCGCCCGCGGACCGGGCCGTTAGGGTCGGGGCAGGAGGTTCTTCGTGCCACACACTTCCCCGGGACGTCCGGCGGCGTTCTTCGACCTCGACAAGACCGTCATCGCCGGCTCCTCGTCCCTCGCGCTGTCCAAGGCGTTCTACGCCGCCGGGCTGCTCACCCGCGCCGGGGCGCTGCGCGGCCTGTACGCCCAGCTCGGCTACCTCTCCTTCGGGGCCGACCACGACCAGACCGAGCGCATGAAGGAGCGCCTGGCACGTGTCTCCCTCGGCTGGGACGCGGCGCGCACCGAGGCCGTGGCTGCCGCGGCGGTCGACACGCACGTGCGTCCGGTCGTCTACCGGGAGGCGCTCGAGCTCATCGCCGAGCACCGGGCGGCGGGTGAGGACGTCGTCGTCGTCTCGGCGTCGAGCGAGGTCGTCGTGCGCCCGATCGGGGAGCTGCTCGGTGCCGACCACGTCATCGCCACCCGGCCCGTCGTCACCGACGGCCGCTTCACCGACCAGCTCGAGTTCTACGCCTACGGGCCGACGAAGGCGACGGCGATCCGCGAGCTCGCCCGCGAGCGCGGCTACGACCTCACCGCCAGCACCGCCTACAGCGACTCCGTCACCGACCTGCCGATGCTCGAGGCGGTGGGCAACCCGGTGGCCGTCAACCCGGACCGTGCCCTGCGCCGCCACGCGATCGCCCAGGGCTGGCTCGTGCGCGACTTCACCCGCCCGGTGCCGGTCCGACCACGTCGCCGGCCGGGCGCGCCGGCGGCGGTGGCCATGGGGACCGTCCTCCTCGCCGCCCTCGCGTGGCGGACGTGGCGGCGCACCGCGCGCTGACCGGCGCGCCGCCCCCTGCCCGGCGTTCACGCCTCGCTACGTTGAGGACCGCAGACCCGAGGAGGCGACGTGTCCGACAACCCCTATGAGCGCGACAACCCCGACGAGCCGGTCGAGCCGGCGAGCACCGACGCTGGACCGGCGGACGCCGGCAGCACGGTCCAAGCACCGACCGACGCACCCTGGTCGCAGCGCCTAGACCCCGCACCGCCCGCCGACGACGCCGCCTGGCTCGCCGACGACGGCGCCCGCCCCGGTTCGACCACGCCCGAGCCGCCGGGCGAGGAGGACCAGCCCCACCCGGTCCCGGCCGAGCCGGTCCCCGCGGACGGCGAGCATCGTGCCGCGGGCGACGCGGCCGGCGGCCACTCCGGCTCGACCGCCACCACCGACCGGGAGGAGCCTCCCGCCGTCGGCGACACCGACCGCACGCAGGTGCTGCGCACGCACCAGGCCGAGCGTCCGGTGCCGCGGTCCGGTCTCGCCGAGCACCGCAGCGCCACCTACCTCACGGGCGACCGTCCGGTCGAGCCCGAGCCCGAGCCCGAGCCCGAGCACACCGGCACGGCCACCACCCCCGCGCCGTGGCTGACGGGCGCGGCCGCGGGTGCGGGCGCCGCCGGCGCCACCGCTCCCCCGGCGCCCCCCGCCGGCCCCGCGGAGCACCCGGCCGAGGACGAGCGCGCCCGGCCGGAGCGTGACGTCCTCCTGGAGGGCACGACCGCCCACACCCGCCCGCCCTCGCGGGCGAAGGCGCATGTGCTCACCATCCTGCTCAGCCTGCTCCTCACGCCGGTCGCCTGGTACCTCCTCGCCGACGCCGGCGCACGGCTCACGCTCCCGCAGGGCAACCCGTGGGACACCGCGAACCTCAACGTCGCGGCCCTGCTCGAGCTCGCCGGCGGCCTGCTCGTCCTCGCCGTCGTCCTGCTCGCGGCCCGGTGGAGCTCTGTGGGCGCGATCGTCACCGGCGCGCTCGTCATCGTCGTCGGGGTGCCCTTCCTCGCCGTGCCGGCGTGGACGCAGGACCTCCTCGAGCCGGTGGAGTCGTGGCTCGCGGACCTCGGCGACTTCGGCGACTTCGGCGACAACGTCGCCCACCACCTCGTCGCCTCGGGCAGCACGGGTCGGCTCGTCGTCGTCGGCGTCGCCCTCGTGCTCGTCGGCGTCGTCTCCCACGGCGCCCGCCGTCAGGGCCGCCGCGAGGTGCACCCCGCCGTCGAGGCCTGAGCGCACGTCAACGGGCCGGCCACGGGACTCCCGCGACCGGCCCGTTGCTCCGTCCGTCGGCGGCCGGCGCCCCGCTCTCGCGCCGGTCCCGGCCCCGTGACCCCCGGTGGGGTGCCCCGAAGCATCCCCACGCCTGCCCGTCCCGCCCGCCGCCGGCGTCCTGGTCGCCGCGCCCGTCGACGCCGCACGGACGGTACATTCGGGGACGTGCGCCGATGTGATCCCGGCCATACGGGGGCACGGCAATGGCAACGAACGACGTCGTCCGGAGGAATCATGGCTGACCACACCAGCGCTGACGCAGCGGCAGGCGGACTGGAGAACCTGCTCGTCGAGGAGCGCCGCTTCCCGCCGAGCCCCGAGTTCGCCGCCCAGGCGAACGCGACCGCGGAGCTCTACGACCGGGCCGCGGCCGACCGCCTCGGGTTCTGGGCCGAGCAGGCCCGCGAGCTGCTCACCTGGTCCACGGACTTCTCCGAGGTCCTCGACTGGTCCGACGCGCCACGCGCGCGCTGGTTCGGTGACGGCCGGCTCAACGCCGCCTACAACGCCGTGGACCGGCACGTCGAGGCCGGCAACGGCGAGCGCGTGGCCATCCACTGGGAGGGCGAGCAGGGCGACACCCGCACGATCACCTACGCACAGCTGCGCGACGAGGTGGCTCGCGCCGCCGCGGCCCTCGCCGAGCTCGGCGTGCAGACCGGTGACCGCGTGGCGATCTACCTGCCGATGATCCCCGAGGCCGTCGTCGCGATGCTCGCCTGCGCGCGCATCGGCGCCCCGCACTCCGTCGTCTTCGGCGGCTTCTCCGCCGAGGCGCTGCACACCCGCATCAACGACGCGTCGGCGAAGGTCGTCATCACCGCCGACGGCGGCTACCGGCGCGGCAAGGCGAGCGCCCTCAAGCCCGCCGTCGACGACGCCCTCGCCAGCGGTGACACGCCGGTGGAGAAGGTCCTCGTCGTCCGGCGCACCGGGCAGGACGTGGCCTGGACCGAGGGCCGCGACGTGTGGTGGGACGAGGTCGTCCCCCGCCAGGACACCGACTTCGCGCCCGTGGACGTCGAGGCCGAGCACCCGCTGTTCATCCTCTACACCTCCGGCACCACCGGGAAGCCCAAGGGCATCTTCCACACGACCGGCGGGTACCTCGCCCAGTCCGCGTACACCCACCGCAACGTCTTCGACCTCAAGCCGGAGACCGACGTCTACTGGTGCACCGCGGACATCGGCTGGGTCACCGGGCACACGTACGTCACCTACGGCCCGCTCGTCAACGGCGCCACCCAGGTGATGTACGAGGGCACGCCCGACACCCCGCACAAGGGCCGCTGGTGGGAGATCGTCGAGAAGTACAAGGTCACGCTCCTCTACACCGCGCCCACCGCGATCCGCACGTGCATGAAGTGGGGCGAGGAGGAGCCGGGCCGCTTCGACCTGTCCTCCCTGCGCGTGCTCGGCTCGGTCGGTGAGCCGATCAACCCCGAGGCGTGGGTCTGGTACCGCCGCGTCATCGGCGGTGACCGCACCCCCGTCGTCGACACGTGGTGGCAGACGGAGACGGGCGCGATCATGATCTCCCCGCTGCCCGGCGTCACCGCCGCCAAGCCCGGCTCCGCCCAGACGCCGCTGCCCGGCATCAGCGCCGACGTCGTCGACGAGCAGGGCGAGCCCGTCCCCGCGGGCTCGGGCGGCTACCTCGTCCTCACCGAGCCGTGGCCGGCCATGCTGCGCGGCATCTGGGGAGACGAGCAGCGCTTCCACGACACGTACTGGTCCCGCTTCCCCGGCATCTACTTCGCCGGCGACGGCGCCAAGAAGGACGAGGACGGCGACCTGTGGGTCCTCGGCCGCGTGGACGACGTCATGAACGTCTCGGGCCACCGCCTCTCGACGACGGAGATCGAGTCCGCGCTCGTCTCCCACCCCACGGTGGCCGAGGCCGCCGTCGTCGGGGCCAGCGACGACACGACCGGCCAGGCCGTCGTCGCCTTCGTCATCCTGCGTGGCGAGGCGGCCGCAGCCGCCAGCGAGGCGAGCGCCGAGGACCACATCGCCGAGCTGCGGGCGCACGTGGCCAAGGAGATCGGGCCGATCGCCAAGCCGCGCTCGATCCTCGTCGTCCCCGAGCTCCCCAAGACCCGCTCCGGCAAGATCATGCGCCGTCTCCTGCGCGACGTCGCCGAGAACCGCCAGGTCGGCGACGTGACGACCCTGGCCGACTCGACAGTCATGGCCCAGATCAGCGCCGGCATGCAGAAGTAGCCCACCGCCCCTCAGAAGTAGCCCCCCGCCCCTCGCGAGTAGCCCCACCCCCCTCACGCCGAGAGCTGAGTTGTTCCTGGAACAACTCAGCTCTCGGCGCTCACGTGTGGGGGACGCAGGGGTGGGGTGGAGCGTCGTCTAGGCTCCTCGCGTGGCGAGTGCGCAGGGTGTGGTGTGGCAGGACGGACCGTGGGAGCACCGGTTCGTGCCGGCGAACGGGGCGCGCTTCCACGTCGTCCTCGCCGGCCCGGAGGCCGGTGAGCTCGTCGTCCTGCTCCACGGCTTCCCCCAGTTCTGGTGGGCGTGGCGCCACCAGCTGACGGCCCTGGCCGACGCCGGCTACCGCGTCGCAGCGATGGACGTCCGCGGCTTCGGCGGCTCGGACAAGCCGCCGGGCGGGCACGCGACGCCGGTGCTCACCGCCGACGTCGGCGGCGTGATCCGCTCACTGGGCCGCGAGCGGGCGGTCGTCGCGGGTCACAGCTTCGGCGGGCTGCTCGCGTGGTCGATGCCGGTGCTCGAGCCCCGCGTCACCCGCGCCGTCGCCGTCCTCAGCGCCCCGCACCCTGTGCCGCTCCTGCGGCCGCGCAACCACCTCGGCCCGCGGGCCCGCGCCTTCCTCGCCCGCGTCCAGGTGCCGTGGTTCCCGGAGCACGCGCTGCGCCGCGGTGACCTCGTCTCCCGCGTCCTCACGGACCTCTCGGCGCCCGGCCGCGTGCTGCCGCCCGAGGAGCTGCGCGCCTACCAGGCCGCGGTCCGGCTCCCGTCGGTCGCCCACACGAGCCTCGAGCACCTGCGCTGGCTCGTGCGCTCGACCCCGCGCCCGGACGGCCGGCGCTACCTCGCCGCCATGGCCCACCCGGTCACCGTGCCGGTGCTGAGCGTGCGCGGGGGTGCCGACCGCTTCAGCCCGGCCGCCGCCTATGCCGCGGACCCGGCCCACGTGCGGGGTCAGCTGCGCACCGCCGTCGTCCCGGGCGCCGGGCACCTGCTGCCCGAGGAGGCACCCGAGGCCGTCACCGCCCTCCTCCTCGACTTCCTCGCCGCCCTCCCGGACTGACCGGAGTCAGCCCGGGCGGCGCACCAGGCCCTCGGCGAGCTCCGGGTCGGTCTCCCCCACCCCGTAGCTCGGGCACACGTCGGCGAACACGCAGGCGCCGCAGGCGGGCCGGCGTGAGTGGCAGACGCGGCGCCCGTGGAAGATCAGCCGGTGGCACAGCATGGTCCACCGCTCCGGTGGCACGAGGTCGGCGATGTCCCGCTCCACCTTCACCGGGTCCTTGTTCTCCGTCCAGCCCAGGCGGCGGGCGAGCCGCCCGACGTGGGTGTCCACCGTGATGCCCGGGACGTCGAAGGCGTTGCCGAGCACGACGTTCGCGGTCTTGCGGCCCACCCCCGGCAGCCGGACGAGCGCGTCCAGGTCGGCCGGCACCTGCCCGCCGTGGTCGGCGAGCAGCGCCGCCGCGAGGCCGCGCAGCGAGGTCGCCTTGGCCCGGAAGAAGCCCAGCGGCCGCAGCACCTCCTCCAGCTCCTCCTGGCTCGCGGCCGCGAGCTCGGCCGGTCCGGGCCACCGCCGGAACAGCGTGGGAGTCACGGCGTTGACGCGCACGTCCGTCGTCTGGGCCGACAGGACGGTGGCGACGAGGAGCTCGAAGGGGGCGGTGAAGTCGAGCTCGCAGCGGGCGTCGGGCCACTCCGCGGTGAGGACGTCGTCGACCTCGACGGCGGGTGCCGGGCCACGCTCGGCGAGCGGCAGGTCGGTGCTCACCGGCCCAGGTTACGGGCGGCAGCTTGCTCTCGGTGGCAGGATGGTCGCCATGGGCTCCGGCCCGGCCGCCGACACCGACGTGAAAAGGAAGCAAAACGTGGACGACTCCGCGATCAGCTCCGTGCCCCTCTTTGCCTCCCTCGACGACGACGCTCGAGCGGCCCTGCGTGAGGCCATGCACGAGGTGAGCCTGCGTCGCGGGGAGACCCTCTTCCACGAGGGTGACCCCGGCGACCGCCTGTTCCTCGTCATCGAGGGCAAGATCAAGCTCGGTCACCGCTCGACCGACGGCCGGGAGAACCTGCTGGCCATCCTCGGCCCGGGCGAGCTGCTCGGTGAGCTCACGCTCTTCGAGCCGGGTGAGCGGACCGCCACGGCCACCGCCGTCGCCACCGCCCGCCTGCTCGAGCTGCAGCACGACCCGTTCATGCACCTGCTCGACACGCGACCCGAGCTGGCCAAGCACATGCTGCGCGCGCTGGCCCGCCGTCTGCGCCGCACGAACGAGGCCCTCGCGGACCTCGTGTTCTCCGACGTCCCCGGCCGCGTCGCCAAGGCGCTGCTCGACCTGTCGGTCCGCTTCGGCGAGCAGACCCCCGACGGCCTGCGGGTGGCCCACGACCTCACCCAGGAGGAGCTGGCCCAGCTCGTCGGCGCCTCCCGCGAGACGGTCAACAAGTCCCTGGCGGACTTCATCTCCCGCGGTTGGATCCGCCTCGAGGGCCGGGCCGTGCAGATCCTCGACCTCGAGCGCCTCAAGCGCCGCGCCCGCTGACCCGCCCCGCACACGTACAGACACACACCCACTCCCCATACGCCGAGAGCTGAGCTGTTCCGCGGAACAACTCAGCTCTCGGCGTATGTGTGCGAGGGGGTGCGGACGTGTGTCAGGCGACGGCGAGGACGAGCTCGATCTCGACCGGCGCGTCGAGCGGGAGGGCACTGACGCCGACGGCGCTGCGCGCGTGCCGCCCGGCCTCACCGAAGATCTCGCCGAGGAGGTCCGAGGCACCGTTGACGACGCCGGGCTGCCCGGTGAAGGACGGGTCGCTGGCGACGTAGCCGACCACCTTGACCACCTGGACGACGGCGTCGAGGTTGCCGACCTTCGCGGCGACGGCCGCGAGGGCGTTGAGCGCCGCCACGCGCGCGAGCTCGGTGGCCTGTGCGGGCGGGACGAGCCCCTCGCCGTCACCGACCTTGCCGGTCGCGGGCAGCGCGCCGTCGACCATGGGCAGCTGGCCCGAGGTCCACACGAGGTCACCGTGACGGACCGCAGGCACGTAGCTCGCGACCGGCGGCACGACCGGCGGCAGCGAGAGACCCAGCTCCTGGAGACGCCGGGCGACGCTCATGCCTTGGGGCGCTTGAGGTAGGCGACCGGGTTCTGCGTGGGACCCGGCACCACCTGGACGAGCTCCCAGCCGTCGGCGCCCCACTGGTCGAGGATCGCCTTGGTGTTGTGGATGAGCAGAGGAATGGTCGCGTACTCCCAGGTCGTCATGCCGCCATCCTAGGCTTGCCGGATCTTGGCGAGGATGCGCGGCGCACGGTCGGCGCGGAGCTCGGCGATGATCTCGTCCTCCTCGTCCCTGAGACGGTCGGCCCAGGAGTGCACCTCGGGGTAGCGGCGCAGCAGCGCGCGACGCTCGCGCTCGGTCAGCCCGCCCCAGACCCCGAAGGTGACGTGCGCGTCCAGTGCATCGGCCAGGCACTCCATCCGCACCGGACAGCGGAAGCACAGCTCCCGCGCGGCCCGCTGCGCCGCCCCGCGGACGAAGAGCTCGTCCGGCGCGATCGCCCGACACGCGGCGCGCGCGGCCCACGTCTGGTCCTCGTGAGTGGTCATGCCCCACCTCCTGCGTTCCCACGGCATCATTGCCGTTCGTCTGTGTCCCGACGCTAGCCCTCGTTGTGGAGAGTTGGAAGAGCTATGACGTCATCGTGACCTTGGCGAGATCGTCACATGTCGCACGCCGGATGTCCATATCCTTGGACAAACTCGCGTGACCTGCCCCACCGTACGGCCCTGCTCGGGGCAGGCGCCGTACCCTGGAGCCATGGCCTCACGTCCCATGCCGCGCGGGCGCGCCGTCCGCCCTGTCCAGCTCGTCGCCATGATGATCGCGTTCCTGCTGATCGCCGTGGCCGGAGGAGTGCTGACGGCAGGACTTCTCCTGCCCGCCGTCGGCTCCGTCGGCGCCGTGGGGAACGCGACCACGGACCTGTTCAGCGACATCCCCACCGAGATCGAGATCGACGAGCCCTCGGAGCAGAGCGTCATGTTCGACGCCCAGGGCAACGAGATGGCGGTCTTCTTCGCGGAGAACCGCGTGGTCGTCGGCTTCGAGGACATCTCGCAGCACGTCAAGGACGCCGTCGTCGCCATCGAGGACCACCGTTTCTACGACCACGGCGGCGTGGACCCCGAGGGCATCATGCGCGCCGTCGCCCGCAACGTGGGTGGCGGCGAGCTCGAGGGGGCCTCGACGCTCACGCAGCAGTACGTGAAGAACATCCAGGTCGAGGAGAGCCGGGTCACCAACGACCCGGAGCTCTACCAGGCGGCCACGGAGACCGACGGCGCCGCGGGCATCGCCCGCAAGCTGCGCGAGGCCCGGCTCGCCATCGCCCTGGAGAAGGTGCGGTCCAAGGACGAGATCCTCACCGGCTACCTCAACATCGCCCAGTTCGGGCCCTCCCAGTACGGCATCGAGTCCGCCGCGCACCACTACTTCAACAAGACGGCCGCGGACCTCAACATCCCCGAGGCGGCGATGCTCGCCGGCATCACCCAGAACCCCGCCAAGTGGGACCCCGTGAGCAACCCGGAGAACGCCGAGCAACGCCGCAACACCGTGCTCGCGCGGATGCGCTCCCTCGACGTCATCACGCAGGAGCAGTTCGACGAGGCCGTCGCGATCCCCATCGCGGACATGCTCGACGTCCAGGACACACCCCGCGGCTGCGCCGTCGCCGGCAACGCCGCCTACTTCTGCCAGTACGTCGTCAACGAGATCCTCACGAACGAGGCCTACGGGGAGTCGGTGGAGGACCGTCGCCAGCTGCTCAACCGTGGCGGCCTGGAGATCCACACGACCCTCGACCCCGACAAGCAGGAGGCGGCCTTCGAGGCCGTCACCGACTCGATCCCCATCGAGGACGAGTCCGGCATCTCGATGGCGCTGTCCTCGATCGAGCCGGGCACCGGGCGGATCTACGCGATGGCGCAGAACACCCGGTACGGGGTGGCCTCCGAGGACGACCCCCGCGCCACCCAGGTGAACTACAACGTCGGCCAGTCGCACGGCGGTGGCTCCGGCTTCCTGTCGGGCTCCACCTTCAAGGTGTTCACCCTCGTGCAGTGGCTGCGCGAGGGCCACTCCCTCATGGACAGGGTCAACTCCGCGAACCGCGTGTTCCCGCGCGAGGACTGGACCATCTCGTGCGGGGACTACGCCGGCCCGGAGGACTACGAGCCGAAGAACCTCGAGGGCTTCGGCGGCGGCGTGGAGACGGTGCTCGAGTCCACGCGGAAGTCGGTCAACACCTCCTTCGTCGTCATGGCGCAGCAGATGGACCTGTGCGACATCACCGACGTCGCCGCCGACATGGGGGTGCGCACCGGTGACGGCTCCGAGCTGACGCCCAACCCGGCCATGGTGCTCGGGACCAACACCGTCACCCCGCTGTCGATGGCCAACGCCTACGCCACCCTCGCCGCTGAGGGCGTCTACTGCGAGCCGGTCGCCATCACGAGCATGGTGGACCGCAACGGCGAGGAGATCCCCGTGCCGCCCTCGGACTGCCAGCGGGTGCTCGAGGAGGACGTCGTCGACGGCGTCACCCACGCCCTGCAGGCGGTCATGGGCCCGGAGTGGGACTCCACCGGGTCCCCCGCCCGCATCCCTCCCCGGCCGACCGCGGGCAAGACCGGCACGGCGAACGACGCCAAGCACGCCTGGTTCGTCGGGTACACCCCGCAGATCTCCAGCGCCGTGTGGATGGGGTACGCGAACGGTGACCAGCCCATGGTCGACATCATCATCAACGGCCGCTGGGTGGAGAGCGTCTACGGCGGACTCATCGCCGCTCCGACGTGGCAGGACTACATGCTCGAGGCCACCGAGGACATGCCCATCGAGGAGTTCGACGAGGCTGACAGCAGCGTCGTGCGCGGGGAGTTCCTGCGCGTGCCGAGCATCGGCGGGCAGACGGTCGAGGACGCTCGCGAGACGCTCGAGGACGCCGGCTTCAACACCACCATGGGCTACCCGGTCGACTCCGGCTGGCCCGAGGGCCTGGCCGTGGCCACCGTCCCCGAGGCGGGCAGCAGCGCCCGCCGCGGGGAGACGGTGACCATCTACACGAGTGGCGGTCGGGGCTGAGCGTGATCGGGCGACTGGCGGGCACCGCTGCGCTGTCCGCCGTCGGCGGTCTCGCCTGGGCCGTGACGGAGACGCGCCTGTTCACGGTGCGCACCCACGTGGTGCCCGTGCTCGCGCCCGGCAGCCGGCCGCTGCGGGTCCTGCACGTCTCGGACCTCCACCTCACGCCCACGCAGCGGCTCAAGCAGGAGTGGGTGCGCCGGCTCGCGGACCTCGAACCGGACCTCGTCGTCTCCACCGGGGACAACCTCGCCCACCAGCGCGCGGTCCCCTCCCTGGCGCACGCCCTGGGTGAGCTGCTCACCGTCCCCGGCGTGTTCGTCCTGGGTTCCAACGACTACTACGCCCCCCAGCCGAAGAACCCGGCCCGCTACCTCATGCCCTCGTCCCGGCGGAGCACGACGAGCGACGAGCCGCAGACGCTGCCCACCGACGAGCTCGTCGAGGTCCTGAGCTCGGGCGGCTGGCTCGACCTCACCAACACCCGTGGGAGTCTCGACGTCGCCGGGCAGCGGCTGTCCTTCGTCGGCGTCGACGACCCCCACCTCGAGCGCGACCACTTCCCCGCACCCGACGGCGAGCACGGCGACCTCCACGTCGGGGTCTCGCACGCGCCGTACACGCGGGTGCTGGACCAGATGGCCGACGACGGCTGCGGGGTCATCCTCGCGGGCCACACCCACGGCGGCCAGCTCCGCGTCCCCGGCTACGGCGCGCTGGTGACCAACTGCGACCTCGACCGGGAGCGCGCCAGCGGTCTGCACGGATGGCCCGGGCCGCGGCCCGACGCGCCGGGCGGGGGGTCCTCCGCCTGGCTCAACGTCTCGGCGGGGATGGGCACCTCCCCGTACACGCCGGTGCGCTTCGCGTGCCGGCCGGAGGTCAGCCTCCTCCAGCTCGTGGCCGGCGAATAGCGACATGCCTCACACGGCGGGCTGGCGGTTTCACTCCCGGGCACGTGCTCCGCTATCCTGATCTGGCTTTACCGGGGTGTGGCGCAGCTTGGTAGCGCGCCTCGTTCGGGACGAGGAGGTCGTGGGTTCGAATCCCGCCACCCCGACCGGTAGAAGGCCCGGAACCGTAAGGTTCCGGGCCTTCGTCGTATGCAGCGGCGTCAGCCGGCGGGCCAACCGTTGGGCCGGCAGCCGTCCAGGTCGAGGGTCTGCTGGACCATGACGGGGGCCCGCTCGCCGGGGTCGGGGCAGCCGACGTGACCGTGGCCGAGCACGTGGCCGACCTCGTGGTTGACGAGGTACTGGCGGTACTCGGCAACAGTTCCACCGGCCTCGAGGAAGGGCTCGGCGCCCTGCGCCCAGCGCACCGCGTTGAGGACGGCGTAGCCCACCCGGCCGCACGAGACGGTGCCGCCGGTGTCCACGGGCGCGCACAGCTCGTCGGTCGTGGCCGGTGAGGCGAGCGTGAGGTCGATGTCCGCCTCGCCGTCGGTGCGGGCGAAGACGACCGAGCCGTCGTGGCCCCACCCCCGGGGGTCGTTGAGCGTGGTCATGACCTGGCGGGCGAACTCGCGCCCGTCCACCCCCAGCCCGGTCTCGACCTCCACGCGCACGCTGACGACACGCTCCGCCTCGTGCGGGGCGGCGGTGGCACCGGGAACGGTGCGCAGGCGGCCGCCGGCGTCGCGGGGCACCTCGGTGCGCCACAGCCCACCCTGCTCGGCGAGGAAGGTGAGCGTGGGGGACTTGGCGGGCGGGCGCCAGTGCTCGCGGTCGCCGTCGGCCTCGCTACCGCGGCCGGCCTGGCTCCCGCTTCCCGGCACGAGGGCTCCGCCGAGCATCCGGGGAGCCGCCCAGGGATCCCGGGGCTCCGGCATGGGAGTCGGCGCGGCCGCCCCCAGCAGCGCGGCCACCGTCGCGAGCGAGGCCACGGCCCACGACACGCGTCTCATCTCACCTCACCGGGGGACGTGGCAGCGTCCGCCGCCGCCCGGTGGCGACGGCGCGGACGCGGCCGGGGGTGTCTCAGGCCTGCTGCTCCGCCTGGGCCTCGGCGACCTTGGCGCGGACCTCCTCCATGTCCAGGCCCTTGACCTGGTCGATGAGCTGCTCGAGCTGCGGGCCGGGCAGGGCGCCGGCCTGGGAGAACACGAGCACGCCCTCACGGAAGGCCATGAGCGTGGGGATCGCGGTGATGCCGGCCTGCGCGGCGAGCTGCTGCTCGGCCTCGGTGTCGACCTTCGCGAAGACGATCCCCTCGTGCTTCTCGGAGGCCTTCTCGTAGACCGGCGCGAACTGCTTGCACGGGCCGCACCAGTCCGCCCAGAAGTCCACCAGGACGATGTCGTTGTCCGTGATGGTCTGCTCGAGGGTCGTCGCGGTCACGTCGGTGGTTGCCATGCTCACTCCTGTCGATCGGGGTTGTCTGCGGGTCAACACGTGGCGCCGTCAACTATTCCGTCTCACGCGCGAGCCGCCGACCTACGCTGGGCGCATGTCGAGGTTGTCACGCTCCCGCGGCCCGCGCACCCGCGCCGGGCGCAGCTCGCCGGGCGGGTGGCCGCCCCCTGCCTGGGAGCAGCGCTTCCGCGCACCCGAGCTCGAGGTCCCCGAGTGGGCGCCGGACGCGCCGGACCGCGCGTGCGTCGTCGCGACCGTCGACGGGCGCCCACAGGTGCACTCCTGGGAGGCGAGCACCGGCCGTCTCGTGGCGGCCACGGACCGTGCGGCCGGGACGACCGACGCGACGATCGACCCCGCCGGCCGGTGGCTGTGGTGGTTCGACGACACCGACGGCGACGAGTGGGGCACCTGGCGGCGCCAGCCCTTCGGCTCCCCGCCCGGGCAGCTCACCGAGACACCGATCCCCCTGCCGCCCGGCTACCAGGCAGGCCTGCACCTCTCGCGCGACGGGACGGGCGTCGTCGGGCGCACCGACCCGGACGCCGGCACGACCATCCACCAGGTCTTCCTCGACACCTTCTCGGCGACCTCCGCCCCGGTGCTCCTGTACGCCGGGGACCACGACGCCGAGGCGGCGGCGCTGAGCGACGACGGCAACCTCCTCGTCGTCGGGCACGCGGAGGGCGGCGACCCCCGCCACCCGGCGTTGCGGGTGCTGTCGGCGGACACGGCCGCGACCGTCGCCGAGCTCGACGACGGCCCGGGGCGCGGGCTGTGGGCGCTCGACTTCCCGCCGCTGCCGGGTGACTCGCGCCTGCTCGTCCTCCACGAGCGCACCGGCACGCCGCGGGCGGCGGTGTGGGACGTGCTCAGCGGCGCGTGGCGCGAGCTCGCCCTGGACGTCGACGGCGAGGTCGCCGACGCCACGTGGTTCCCGTCCGGGGACGCCGTGCTGCTCGCCGTCGACCACCGGGCGCGCACACGCCTGCACCGCCACGACCTGCGCACGGGGCGCAGCACCCTCGTCGGACCGGCGGACGGGACCGTCGACGGCGCGACGGCGCGCCCCGACGGCGAGGTCTGGTACTCGTGGTCCTCGGCCGCCGAGCCGCCCAGCGTCCGCACCACCCGGACCGGCGCCGTCCTCCTCGCGCCGGTGGGCCCTCGTCCGCGCCCCTCCGTCGGGGTCCGCGACGTCGACGTGCCGGGGCCCGGCGGGGACGTCCACGCGCTCCTGCGGCTGCCCTCGACGGGCGCGGCGCCGTACCCGGTGGTCGTCGACGTCCACGGCGGTCCGGCCGACCACCGCACCGACTCCTTCTCCCCCACCCTGGCGGCGTGGGTGGACCACGGCTTCGCCGTCCTCAGCGTGAACTTCCGCGGCTCGACCGGCTACGGCACCCGGTGGCGCGACGCCATCGAGGGCGACGTCGGGCGGGCCGAGCTGGCCGACATCGCGGCCGTCCACGACCGCCTCGTGGCCGAGGGGACGCTGGACCCGCGGCGCTCGGTGCTGACCGGGGCGTCGTGGGGCGGCTACCTCACCCTGCTGGGCGTGGGGACCCAGCCGGGACGGTGGGCGCTGGGCCTGGCCGACGTGCCCGTGGCGGACTACGTCGCCGCCTACGAGGACGAGCTGGCCACCCTCCAGGCCGTCGACCGGGCGCTGCTCGGCGGCTCGCCGCAGGAGGTGCCCGAGGCCTACGCCGCCGCCAGCCCCATCACCTACGTCGACGCCGTGCGGGCGCCCGTGCTGCTGCTGGCAGGACTTAATGACCCGCGCTGCCCGCTGCGGCAGGTGCAGCGCTACGAGAGCGCCCTGCGGGAGCGGGGCGGGGTCGTCGAGCTCTACCAGTACGGCGGCGGCCACGGCTCCCACGTGACGGCCGAGCGGGTGGCCCAGATGCGAGTCCAGCTCGACTTCGTGAAGCGTCACCTCTCGCCCTAGCCCTCCCGAGTACGCACAAACGGTCACCACACGGGCGCGACAGGCGCCCGCTGGTGACCGTTGGTGCGTACTCGGCGGGTGGGTGGGGTGGGGGTGGGGGTGGGGGTGGGTGGGGTCAGGCGGTGGCGAGGAGCTTCGCCGCGAGGAGCTCGGCGATCTGGATGGTGTTGAGCGCCGCGCCCTTGCGCAGGTTGTCCCCGACGACGAAGAGGGCCAGCCCGCGGCCGTCCTCGACGCTCTGGTCCTGGCGGATGCGCCCGACGAAGGTCGCGTCCTTGCCCGTCGCCCCCAGCGGCGTGGGGACGTCGGCGAGCTCGACGCCCGGCGCGTCCGCGAGGAGCTCGCGGGCACGCTCGGCGGAGATCGGACGCTCGAACTCGGCGTTGATCGACAGCGAGTGGCCGGAGAACACCGGCACGCGCACGCAGGTGCCGGAGACGGCGAGCCCGGGCAGGTCGAGGATCTTGCGGGACTCGTTACGGAGCTTCTGCTCCTCGTCGGTCTCCTCGCTCCCGTCGTCGACGATGCTGCCCGCGAGGGCGACGACGTCGAAGGCGATCGGGGCGACGTAGGTCTGCGGCTCGGGAAGGGTCACGGCCGAGCCGTCCTGCGCGAGCGCCGTCGTGTCCTGCTCGACGGCGGCACGCACCTGGGTGTCGAGCTCACGCACCCCGGCGACGCCCGAGCCGGACACGGCCTGGTAGGTGGAGACGACGAGGCGCTTGAGGCCGGCCTCCTCGTGGAGGACCTTGAGCGTGGGCATCGCCGCCATGGTCGTGCAGTTGGGGTTGGCGACGATCCCCGTGGGGATCTCCTCCAGCGCGTGCGGGTTGACCTCGGAGACGACGAGCGGCACCTGCGGGTCCTTGCGGTACGCCGAGGAGTTGTCCACGACGAGCGCGCCGGCCGCGACGAACCGCGGCGCGTGCTCCTTGGAGGTGGCGCCGCCGGCGGAGAACACCGCGATGTCGATGCCGCCGAGGTCCGCCGTCGCGACGTCCTCGACGACGACGTCCTGGCCCTTCCAGGGCAGGGTCGTGCCGGCCGAGCGCGCCGAGGCGAAGTAGCGGATGGCCGCGACCGGGAAGTCGCGCTGCTCGAGGATGTCGCGCATGACGGCGCCGACCTGACCGGTGGCGCCGACGACGGCCAGCGTGACGCCGGCGCGGTCTGCTGCGTGCGTGCTCATCGCCCCGTCCCTCCGTAGACCACGGCCTCGGACTCGCTGCTGTCCAGGTCGAACGCGGTGTGGACGGCGCGCACGGCGTCATCGAGCACGTCGGCGCGGGTGACGACCGAGATGCGGATCTCCGAGGTCGAGATCATCTCGATGTTGATGCCGGCGTCGAAGAGCGCGTTGAAGAGCTTGGCGGACACACCCGGGTGGGAGCGCATGCCCGCACCGACGAGCGACACCTTGCCGATCTGGTCGTCGTAGCGCAGGTCGGCGTAGCCGAGGTCCCCGGCGGCGGCGCGCAGCGCGGCGATGGTGGCCTCGCCGTCGGCCTCGGGCAGCGTGAAGGAGATGTCGGTGAGCCCGGTGGCCGCGGACGACACGTTCTGGACGATCATGTCGACGTTCGCGCCGGCGCCGGCCACCACCGCGAACAGGCGGGCCGCGGCACCGGGGACGTCGGGGACCCCGATGACGGTGATCTTGCCCTGGCTGCGGTCGTGGGCGACCCCGGCGATGATCGGGTCTTCCATGCTGCTCTCCTCGCTCTGGGAGTCGTCGTGGCCGATCCAGGTCCCCCTCTTGGAGGAGAAGGAGGATCGCACGTGGATGGGCACCCCGTAGCGGCGGGCGTACTCGACCGCTCGCAGGTGCAGGATCTTGGCGCCGTGCGCCGCCATCTCCAGGGTCTCCTCGCTGGTGATCGAGGTGATCTGGCGGGCGGAGGGCACGATGCGCGGGTCGGCCGTGAACAGGCCGTCGACGTCGGTGTAGATCTCGCAGACGTCGGCGTTCAGCGCCGCCGCGAGGGCGACGGCGGTGGTGTCGGAACCGCCGCGGCCCAGGGTGGTGACGTCCTGGGTCTCCGAGACGCCCTGGAAGCCGGCGACGATCGCGACGCCGCCGTCCTGGATGGTGCGGGCGATGCGCTCGGGCACGACGCCGACGATCGAGGCCTTGCCGTGGGCGGCGTCGGTGAGCACGCCGGCCTGCTGGCCGGTGTAGGAACGGGCGGGGACACCGAGCTCGGAGATCGCCATCGCGAGGATCGCCATGGAGATGCGCTCGCCGGCGGTGAGGAGGATGTCCAGCTCACGCTCGGCAGGCTTAGCGGTGACGGACGCGGCGAGATCGAGCAGCTCGTCGGTCGTGTCACCCATGGCCGACACGACGACGACGACGTCGTTGCCGGCCTCCTTGGTCTCGACGATCCGTTTCGCGACGCGCTTGATGCTGGTGGCGTCGGCGACGGAGGATCCGCCGAACTTCTGCACGACAAGGGGCACGAGAGGGCTCCGCTGGTTGGGTACAGGGGGAACCGGCCGGAGGGGCGCGGCCCCGAGAACGCAGCACAGTGTAGATCGATCTCAGATCTCGGTCATCTGCGTGTCCGCTGACTGGAAAGACTGTGCCAACGATCACCCGCTGAGCACGTCCCAGCCCAGCCGCGCGACGAGGGCGAGGACGACGACGAGGAAGACCACCCGGACGAAGCCGCTGCCCCGCGCCACGGCCATCCGCGCGCCGAGGTACCCGCCGGTGAGGTTCGCTGCCCCCAGCGCCAGGCCCAGGCCCCACAGCACCGCACCGTGCGGCACGAAGAACATGAGCGCGCCCGCGTTCGTCGCGAAGTTGACGATCTTGGCCAGCGCGGAGGCCGGCAGGAACGCGTACCCGAGCACGGAGACGAGGCTGATGACGAGGAACGTGCCGGTCCCGGGCCCGAGCAGCCCGTCGTAGGCGCCGATTCCCAGGCCGAGCGACGCGGCCGCCAGGTGGTGTCCCCGCCCGCTCCACCGCAGGTCCGTCTGGGCGCCGATCCGCGGGCGGGCGATCGTCCAGCCGGCCACCCCGAGGAGGACGACGAGGATGATCGGGGTGAAGAGCTCGCCGGGGATCTGCGCGGCGAGCACCGCACCGCCGAAGGCACCGGCGAGCGCGGCCAGCGCCATGGGCGCCGCCGTGCGCAGGTCCGGGCCCACTCGCCGGTAGTAGGTGAGGGCGCTGACCGACGTCCCCATGATCGAGCCGACCTTGTTGGTCGCCAGCGCCTGGACCGGGCTGATGCCGGGGACGAGCAGGAGCGCCGGCAGCTGGATGAGGCCACCGCCCCCGACGACGGCGTCCACCCACCCGGCCGTGAAGCCGGCGAGGATCAGGAGGACGAGACCGAGGACGTCCAGCTCGAGGGGCACGCGCCCATCCTGCCGCACGGTGCCTGCGAGGCCCGTGCGAGGACCGTGGGGTCAGGCCTCGCCGTCGGCGTGGAGGGCGTCGAACTGGGCGTCGGCGGCGACGTCGGCGGGCACGTCGAGACGCACGTGGGAGAGCACCGACAGCAGGGCGCGCAGCGCGGCAGCCGCGCGGTCACCCCAGTTGGACAGGTAGGAGAACTGCCACCACCACAGCGCCTCGATGACGTTCCCCGCGCGGTGGTGGATGAGGCCGCGGCGCAGCGCGAGGGCAACCTCGGCGACGTCCGCGGACAGCATGCCGGAGACGGAGACGTTGTCGACGAGCGGGTCGGGGACCTCGCGGTACTCGTCGAGGCCCTCGAAGACGTTCGCCAGACCGAGCCGGAGCGGGTCGGCGTCGGGCTCCTCGCCGTCGTCGGGCTCGAAGCGCTGCGGCGGGACGACGTCGGTGACGGCACCGAGGCGGGCGCCGGCGGCGCTGAGGTCGGAGAGCGCGAGGAGGAGCAGGGAGATGGCGAGGTCCGGGTGGCCGCCGGCGGCCACCTGGGTGACCGTCTCGAGGAAGCGCTCGGACTCGGCCGCCATCGCGCCGGCCAGGGCGTGGAGGTCGGCGACCTCCGCTGTCTCGTTCTCAGGCATCGATCCTCCTGCGTCCCTCGAAGGCCCGGCCCAGGGTGATCTCGTCCGCGTACTCGAGGTCCCCGCCCACGGGCAGCCCGGAGGCGAGCCGGGACACGGGGATCCCCATGCCGCGGAGCATGCGCGCGAGGTAGGTGGCGGTGGCCTCACCCTCGATGTTGGGGTCCGTGGCGAGGATGACCTCGGTGACCTCGCCGTCGGCCAGGCGGGTCATGAGCTCGCGGATGCGGAGGTTGTCCGGGCCGATGCCGTTGATCGGGTTGATGGCGCCGCCGAGCACGTGGTACTTCCCGCGGAACTCCCGGGTCCGCTCGATGGCGACGACGTCCTTGGCCTCCTCGACGACGCACAGGACGTCGTCGCTGCGGCGGGGGTCCAGGCAGATCCGGCAGCGGGTGCCCTCGGACACGTTGCCGCACACCTCGCAGAAGCGGACCTTGCTCTTGACCTCCGTGAGGACGTGCGCGAGCCGCTCGACGTCCGCGGCCTCTGCCGAGAGCACGTGGAACGCGATCCGCTGGGCGCTCTTGGGCCCGATCCCGGGGAGTCGACCGAGCTCGTCGATGAGGTCCTGCACCGCGCCTTCGTACACCTGGACAGCGTACGTCCCCCCGGTGACACCGGGGGGACGGCGCGGCTACTCCTCGTGGATGATCGTCCCGCCGAGCATGCGCTCGATGAGGGGTGCCCCGACGAGCCCGGAGTGCTCGGCGTCCGGGTCGTCCATGCTCGGGACGTCGTCGGCGGGCGCGATCCGCGCGGCGGGCGCGGGGTCGGGGGCGCTGGGCGAGGACGGCGCACCACGCGGCGCCTCGGCCGGCCGCCCGTCGGGGCTCGCCCCGTCACGACGCGGAGCGGACGGCGACGGCGAGCCGGTGGGGGCTGGGGACGCGGCGGACTGCGGGGCCCGGGTGTCGGGGCCGACAGCTGGGGGCCGGGTGTCCGCGACTGGCTCGCCTCCCCAGGAGGAGGAGGCCGGCGGCTCGGGCGCGGGCTCAGCCCATGCGTCGGCGCCGGGGTCCGGCTCGGGCGCACCCCACGCGGTGGAGGCCACGGGCGCGGGGGCGGAGTAGGGCGCCTCCCCCTGCCTGCCGCCCTCGGCCGCCTGGCTGAGCACCGGCTCGATGCGCAGCTGGACGCCGAGCGTCTCGAGCAGCGCGCGCTGGAGGTGCTCGCTGTGGGAACCACTGCCGAAGGTGTGCGCGAGGCCGGAGGTGGCGAAGGCGAGGTGGAGCACCCCACCGGAGACCTCGCCGACCTGGGCGTTCTGGGACACGAGCGCCCACGTGGTGCGCTTGAAGCGCG
This sequence comes from Georgenia satyanarayanai, assembly GCF_900116375.1. GTDB lineage: Bacteria > Actinomycetota > Actinomycetes > Actinomycetales > Actinomycetaceae > Oceanitalea > Oceanitalea nanhaiensis. The sequence continues at coordinate 325,606 of NZ_UETB01000002.1, forward strand.
CGAGGGTGGAGAGCACCTCGGGCCACCGGCGCCGGATGAGGTCGGCGTCCGCACCGGCCGGAGCGGGCGCAGCGCTCGCGCTCGGCGCGTCACCGCGGGCGGGGGTCGCGGGCGGACCCGACGCGGCGCCACCCCAGCCCGTGCCCGGCCGGGCCTCGGCCTGCTCGTGGCGCTCGTCAGGCTGAGGCGCGGAGGCGGCAGGACTCTCGGGCGCAGGGCTCTGCTCCCGCGCGGGTCCCGACCGCTGCTCGGTGGCCGCCGACCGCTCGCGCGCGGGGTCGGGAGCCGGACGGGCGGACCCCTCCGCCTCACGGGGCTCCTCCTGCTGCGGGCGCTCGGCCCCAGCCTGACGCGCCGGCGCCTCCTGGGCCCCGGTCCTCGGCTCCTGCCGGGAGTCGCCCTCGTGGGAGCCGTCGGTGGGCTCCGGACGGGCCGGCGCCTGCGCGGGCCGGGGCGCGGGCTCCGCGGCGCTCTCGGTGGAAGCCGAGCTCGGCGCTCCCTGGTCGGACTCCGCCGCCGGGGTGGGCGCCGGTCGCGCGGCGGCGGGCGCCGGAGCGGCACGCCCAGGAGAGGACGCGGCCTCGGCAGGCGCCCCCGGAGCAGGTGCGGGCTGCGCGGGCTCGGCCTGCACGGGCGCCGCCGGAGCAGGCGCGGCCTGCACGGGCGGGGCCGGAGCGGGTGCCGGCTGAGCGGCCGGGGCTCCCCCACCACCGGAGAGGTGGCGCTCGATGCGGTCGAGGCGGGCGGCGTGACCGCGGGCGGCGTCGTCCGCGCCGGGCAGGAGCAGCCGCGCGCACATGAGCTCGAGCTGCAGGCGAGGGGAGGTCGCGCCGCTCATCTCGGTGAGGGCGTCGTTGACGAGGTCACCGGCGCGGCTGAGCTCGGCCGGACCCAGCTGCTGGGACTGGACCCGCATGCGCTCGAACTGGTCCGTGGGCAGCGTGCGCAGCACGGAGACGGCGTGCTCCCCGGACACGGCGATGACGACGAGGTCGCGGATCCGCTCGAGCAGGTCCTCGGCGAAGCGCCGCGGGTCGTGGCCCGAGTCGATGACCCGGTCCACCACGCGGAAGAGGCTCGCGCCGTCGCGGGCCGCCAGGGCGTCCACGACGTCGTCGAGGAGGGTCGCGTGGGTGTAGCCGAGCAGGGCGACGGCGCGCTCGTAGCTGACCTCGCCGTCCTGGGCGCCGGCGATGAGCTGGTCGAGCACCGACAGGGAGTCACGCACCGAGCCGCCGCCCGCCCGGACGACGAGCGGCAGCACGCCGGTGGCCACCCGTACACCCTCGGCCGTGCACAGCTCCTCGAGGTAGGACTGCAGGCGCTCGGGAGGCACGAGCCGGAAGGGGTAGTGGTGGGTGCGGGAGCGGATGGTCCCGATGACCTTCTCGGGCTCCGTCGTCGCGAAGACGAACTTCACGTGCGCCGGCGGCTCCTCGACCAGCTTGAGCAGGGCGTTGAAGCCCTGGCTGGTGACCATGTGGGCCTCGTCGATGATGAAGATCTTGTAGCGGTCGCGGGCGGGGGCGAAGGCTGCCCGCTCCCGCAGCTCGCGCGCGTCGTCGACACCGCCGTGCGACGCCGCGTCCATCTCGACGACGTCGAGCGAGCCGGCACCGCCGCGCGCGAGCTCGACACAGCTGGGGCAGACACCGCAGGGGGAGTCGGTCGGCCCCTCGGCACAGTTGAGGCAGCGCGCGAAGATGCGGGCCGACGTCGTCTTCCCGCAGCCGCGAGGGCCGGAGAAGAGGTAGGCGTGGGTGATGCGGTCCGAGCGCAGCGCGGCCCGCAGCGGGTCGGTGACGTGCTCCTGCCCGATGACGTCCGCAAAGGTCTCGGGGCGGTAGCGGCGGTACAGGGCGGTGCTCACCCGACGACTCTAGGCGCCCGGGACCCTTCCTCGCGCCCCCCTGTGCAGACATGAGAGGACCCCTCGCGCACCCGCCAGAGCTCACCTGCCCTTGCTGCCTTCCGGCCCTGGGGGAGTTCAGTGAGGTGACGCCGCACGAGGGGTCGCCGCCAAGTCTAACGGACGTCGCGGACCGGTCCACCCGCGGTCGCGGACGAGGGCCCGGATGAGGGATGGCGCACACCTGGGCGCCGGCGGTTCGATCCGGGGGCCGTCCTCGGGTACCCTCGATCCGCCAGGAGGATTCGCCTAGTGGCCTATGGCGCACGCTTGGAAAGCGTGTTGGGTTAACGCCCTCGGGGGTTCGAATCCCCCATCCTCCGCCCTGGAACGGGCCCGCCGGTGAGCCGGCGGGCCCGTTCGCCTCTCCCGGCCGGCTCGCTCGCGCCCTACTATCGACTGGTGATCTTCAAGGCAGTCGGCGACGGCCGTCCCTACCCGGACCACGGTGTGGAGACCACCCGGGACTGGGCCGCGGTGGCACCGCGGCAGGTCCGGCTGGACGAGCTCGTCACCACCAAGCGCGAGCTCGACCTGCACCACCTCCTGGCGGAGGACTCCACCTTCTACGGCGACCTCTTCGCCCACGTGGTCTCCTGGCGCGGCGTCCTCTACCTCGAGGACGGCCTGCACCGGGCCCTGCGCGCGGCCCTCCAGCAGCGCCTCCACGTCCACGCCCGGGTGCTCGAGCTGGACGTCGACGGGACGGTCCTGTCCACCGGCTGACCTTCCCGGACGCGCCGTCCGCGCCGTGACGGGTTCACGCCGCCACGCCCCCACGCACTACCTTGGCCTCTGTGACGACTGACCCAGCCGAGGCCGCGCGCCGTCGTGCCGCCCGTCGCCGCCATCTCCAGCAGCGCCAGACCCTGATCTTCGGGATCCTCATCACCGCGATGCTCGCGGTGGCGCTGGTGGCCGCCGCGATGTGGGGCAACGTGGTCCCCTCCCCCTTCTCGCGCCCCTTCAGCTCCCCCGCGCCCACCGAGGCGGCCCGCTCGAGCGTGCCCTGCCCGCCCGCGGACGCGCTCCCGGCGCCTTACAGCGAGATCACCGCGAACGTCTACAACGCGACGGACGAGACCGGTCTCGCCGCGCGCACCGCCAGCGGCCTGGCCCAGTACGGCGTCGTCATCTCCCAGGAGTCGAACTACGGCGGCGACCTCGAGGGCGTCGCCAACATCGTCAGCGGGCCGCGCGGTCTGCAGGCCGCCTACACCGTCGCCCAGATCGTCCCCGGCTCCACGGTGACGCTGGACGGACGCGAGGACGCCACCATCGACGTCGTCCTCGGCGGGTCCTTCAGCGAGGTGCCGGCACCCGAGGAGACGGCCATCGACCCCGAGCAGCCCCTCCCGCCGCCGCCGGGCTGCACGCCCGTCACCGTCCCGAGCGACCCGGCCGAGGACGAGGAGGCGCCGGAGGAGGGCTGAGCCCCCGCCGCCGTCCGCCGTCGCTGTTCTGATCCGAAGTCCGGGACACACTCACGACACGCCGGGACACGTGTCGGGCAAGCCCCACCCTGCGGCACTTCGTATCAGGACACTGCCAGGGACGGGTCTCGGTCCGTCCGCTCAGTCCCGGAGAGAGGCGTCCGGCACCGAGGCCGGGCTCGCCGGCTCCGCGCTGGTGCCGCGCCACCGGGCCAGGGCCCGCATGACGTGGTAGACCCCGAGAGCCGCGGCGGTCCCGAGCGCGATGCCCTCGAAGCGCAGGTCCCCGGCCACCCACGTGTAGTTCGCGATGCCGACGATGAGGGCGATGGCGGCCGTCGTGAGGTTGACGGGGTCGGAGAAGTCGACCTTGGCCTGCACCCAGATGCGCGCACCGAGCACGCCGATCATCCCGTACAGGACGGTCGCGGCGCCGCCGAGGACACCCGCGGGGACGGTGTTGATGAGCTCGCCGAACTTCGGGGACATGCTGAGGACGAGCGCGACGACGGCGGCCACCCCGTAGGCGGCGGTCGAGTAGACGCGGGTCGCGGCCATGACGCCGATGTTCTCGGCGTAGGTCGTCGTGCCCGAGCCGCCGCCGGCGCCGGCGAGCGTCGTGGCCAGGCCGTCGGCGAGGAGCGCGCGGCCGGTCACGTCATCGAGGTTCTCGCCCGTCATCGCGGCGACGGACTTCACGTGGCCGATGTTCTCGGCGATGAGGACGATGACGACGGGCACGAACAGGCCCATGAGGGACAGGTCGAAGCTCGGCGCGGTGAAGGTCGGCAGCCCGAACCAGGCCGCCTCGTCCACGCGCGTGAAGTCGACCTCCTCGCGCAGGACGGCGACGGCGTAGCCGGCGAGCACGCCGACGAGGATGGCGAGCCGCCCGAGGATCCCGCGGAACAGCACCGTGACGAGGACGACGACGGCGATGGTCACCAGCGCCGTCGCCGGGGCCTGCTGCACGTTGTTCCAGGCGCTCGGCGCGAGGTTGAAGCCGATGAGGGCGACGACGGTGCCCGTGACGATCGGGGGCATGACGACGTCGATCCACCGGGACCCGGCGACGTGGACGAGCAGCCCGACGAGCGCGAGGAGCACGCCGACGACGAGGATGCCGCCCAGCGCGGCCGACATCCCGCCCACCTCGGTCGCCGCGCCGATGGGGGCGATGAACGCGAAGCTCGACCCGAGGTAGCTGGGCACGCGGTTGCGGGTGATGACGAGGAACAGGATGGTGCCGACGGCGGAGAAGAACAGCGTGGTGGACGGCGGGAAGCCCGTGATGAGCGGGACGAGAAAGGTCGCGCCGAACATCGCGACGACGTGCTGGGCGCCGATCCCGATGGTGCGCGGCCAGCTGAGCCGCTCGCGGGGGCCGACCACCTCGCCCGGCCCGACTCGGACCCCGTCGCCGTGAACCGTCCAGATCGCCATGTCCGTGCCCTTCCGCAGGTGTGTACGCCGCCGCGCAGACTAGCGCCACCGCGGCCCCCGCCCCGGTCGTGTCCCAGCGTGCAATCCTTGGCGCGTGGACGACGGTCAGTGGCGCGCACCCGGGCGTGACGACGGCACGCCCCGCGCGGAGCCCTACGCCCCGGCCGGTCCTGCGGGGCCGGGGGGCGATCCCTACGGGGCCACGCGGGCGCCGTCGCCGTCCGTGACGCCGTCGTCGTCCGCGTTCGGCACGAGCGAGCGCCACCGCGACAGGGTGCTGAGCGGAGCCGGGTACGAGAGCCCCGCCTACCGCAACGACCGGGTCGCGGTCGCCGCGATGGTGCTCGGGGTCCTCGGGGTGGTCGTGCCGGGGCTGTGCCTGTTCGCCATCGCCCTGGGGCACCTGGGCCTGCACCGGCTGCGGACCTCCTACGACGGCGGTCGCGGCCTGGCGGTGGCCGCGCTGGCCCTCGGCTACGCGATGACCGCAGTGTGGACAGGGCTGTTCCTCCTGTTCCTGTCCGCGCGGACACTCCTCTGAGCGAGCCGCGTCCCGCAGGTAACCTGCGGACGTGAAGCCGTTCCTGCTCATCTCCACCCGCTCCGAGGACGACGCCGCCGACGCCGAGCACGCGTCGATGCTCGCGCTGGGCGGACTCGCCGAGGGCGAGCTCGAGTGGCTGCGGCTCGAGTCGGAGCCGCTGCCGGACCTCGACCTCGACGCCTACTCCGGCATCATCCTCGGCGGCAGCCCCTTCACCAGCTCGGTCCCCGACGAGCACAAGAGCGACACCCAGCGCCGTGTGGAGGCCGAGCTGAGCGGGCTGCTCGACGTGCTCGTCGAGCGGGACTTCCCGTTCTTCGGTGCCTGCTACGGCATCGGCACACTGGCGCGCCACATCGGCGGCGTCCTGGACGGCACCTACGCCGAGCCGATCAGCGCGCCGGTCATCACGCTGACCGACGAGGGCCGCGCCGACCCGGTCCTCGAGGGTCTGCCGACGTCCTTCCAGGCCTTCGTCGGGCACAAGGAGGCCTGCACGCACCTGCCGGAGAGCGCGGTCATCCTCGCCACCTCCGAGCACTGCCCGGTGCAGATGTTCCGGGTGCGCACCAACCTCTACGGCACCCAGTTCCACCCCGAGCTCACCCTCGAGGCGCTGGTCGAGCGGATGACCGTCTACCGGCACGCCGGCTACTTCGACCCCGACGACTTCGACGCCGTCCACCGCGAGGTCGCGGCCGCCGACGTCTCGGCCGCCGGGAAGGTGCTGACGAACTTCGTCCAGCGCTACGCGCACTGAGGAACGGCAACGGCCCGGGCCCCCGCTGGGGGACCCGGGCCGCGCTGGCGGTAGCGGTGGGATTTGAACCCACGGTGGCTTGCACCACACAGCATTTCGAGTGCTGCACCTTCGGCCGCTCGGACACGCTACCTCGGCGATCGAGTGTACCGGCCCGCCCGTCGATGCGACGAATCCCCGGCAGGTCGGCTCCTGTGGGCCTCGCCTCACGTCGCTTCCCTCAGGACGGGGTCGGACGGTCCGATCGTCTCGGCATGGCGGGGGACCAGTCCGCCGGAGAGGGAGGCCCGACCAGTGCGAGCGACGACGCCCACGGGAGTGGCGCGAACCTTCGGCGAGGACGAGATCATCGTCTCCAAGACCGACCTCAGGGGGCGGATCACCTACGCCAACGACGTCTTCCTCCGGGTCTCGGCGTACGCGGAGGACGAGGTCCTCGGCCAGCCGCACAGCCTCATCCGCCACCCGGAGACGCCCCGCGGCCTGTTCCATCTGCTCTGGGAGAGCATCCAGGGCGGGGACGAGATCTTCGCCTACATCAACAACCTCGCCAAGGACGGCGCCCACTACTGGGTGCTGGCCCACGTCACTCCCACCCGCGACACGCGCGGCACCGTCGTCGGCTACCACTCCAGCCGCCGCTCCCCCGCGCCCGCGGCCGTGGCCCGGGTCGAACACCTCTACGCCCGCATGCGCGCGGCGGAGGCCGGGCACCGGCGGGCCGTGGACGCGGCCGCGGCGTCCCGGGCTGCGCTCGAGGAGCTGCTGGGCGGGCGACCCTACGACGAGCTGGTGTGGGAGCTCGTCGCGGAGGGAGAGGCATGAGCCGCAAGCAGGACACCGCACGGATCGCCGAGCTGGAGGCGGAGCTCGCCGCCAGCCGCGCGGCCCAGGCCGCCGTGATCGCGGTCGTCGAGCGCGCTGCGGCCGGTGACCTCGAGGTCCGGGTGCCGGGCGGCGGTGTCCAGACCGGTGCGCTGCGCGACGGCGTCAACCGGCTCCTCGACGTCACCGACGCCTTCGTCCGGGAGTCGCAGGCGGCCCTCGCCGCCGCGGCGTCCGGTCGCTTCCACCGCCGCTTCCTCCAGCAGGGCATGCCGGGCAGCTTCCGCGAGGGGGCCGCACGGATCGATGCCGGCCGCGCGTCGATGGAGGACGGTGCCCGCCGGCTCGCGGAGCAGGTGGACGCCCGGACGCGCTTCGCCGACTCCGCGCTCGCGGCGTCGGCGCAGGTCACCGCCGACCTCGGTGAGGTCGCGACCTCGACCAGCAGCCTGGCGAGCTCGACGGCGGTTGCCGTCGGTGAGGCGCATGCGGCCCTGGGCACCATGCGCGAGCTCGAGGATGCCTCGGCCGCCACCGCCGAGGCCGTCACCCTCATCACCACCGTGGCCGCGCAGACCCGGATGCTCGCCCTCAACGCCACCATCGAGGCGGCGCGGGCAGGTGACGCGGGCAGGGGCTTCGCCGTCGTCGCCCACGAGGTGCGCTCGCTGGCTGACGAGACGGCAACGTCCGCCGCGCGGATCGGCGCGCAGATGGAGGCCGCCATCGCGTCCGCCCACGAGGCCGGCGAGACGATCGCCCGGATCGCCGAGCTGGTGCGGGAGATGGACACGCAGGTGGGCACCATCACGACGGCCACCGGCGAGCACTCCACGCTCGCGGCGATGGTCCAGTCGTTGCGCGAGCAGATCGGCACCTTCGCCGGCTGAGCGGACCCGTGGGGCCGGGGCTAGCCTCGGCCTGGTGGACTCGCAACGCCCCCTCATCGTCGCCCCACCGGCCGACGCCGCCCGTCCCGAACCGGCGGACGTCCCGGCCGCACTGGCTCCCGTCGTCGAGCTCCTGTCCGGGGCGACGGTCGCGGCGCTGACCGGTGCGGGGCTGTCGACCGACTCCGGCGTGCCCGACTACCGCAGTCCCGGCTCGCCGCCGCGGCGCCCGATGACGCTGCAGGAGTTCCTCGCCACGGACGCCCACCGCCGCCACTACTGGGCGCGCAACCACCTCGGCTGGCGCCACCTGCGGGACGTCTCCCCCAACGCCGGCCACGCCGCCCTGGCGCTCATGGAGTACGAGGGCACCGTCAACGGGATCGTCACCCAGAACATCGACCTGCTCCACGTCAAGGCCGGCTCGCGCAACGTCGTCCACCTCCACGGCCGCTACGACCAGGTGGTGTGCCGCGACTGCGGGCGCACCTTCTCCCGCGAGGCGCACGACCAGGCGCTGTCCGCACTCAACCCGGGCTGGCGGGAGCGGCACGTCGACGACGTCGAGGTGGCCCCGGACGCCGACGCCGCCCTGGAGAGCACCGCCGACTTCCGGGTCGCGCCCTGCCCCCGCTGCGGCGGCACCCTCATGCCCGACGTCGTCTTCTTCGGCGGGACGACGCCGAAGGAGCGGGTGGAGCGCGCCCGGGCGATCGTCGAGGAGGCCGACGCCCTGCTCGTCGCGGGATCCTCGCTCGCGGTGATGTCCGGGCTGCGCTTCGTGCGTCAGGCGGCCAAGTCGGGCAAACCCGTGGTCATCCTCACCCGGGGCGCGACCCGGGGCGACGACCTCGCGACGGCGAAGGTCGAGGTGAGCACGACGGTCGCGCTGCCCTACCTCGCCCGGACGCTGCGCCCCCTGCCCCTCGACAGCTGAGCCGTCGCCCACGGCCTCGTCACTGCCGGTGGCGGGCGGGGGTCAGCGGCGGGCGGCGAAGAACTCGCGGAGCAGGCGGGCCGAGCGCTCCTCCTCGACGCCGCCGACCACCTCGGCGCGATGGTTGAGCCGCGAGTCCCGCACGACGTCGCGCACCGAGCCGCACGCGCCGGCCTTGGGGTCCCAGGCGCCGAGGACGACCCTCGCGACCCGCGAGAGCACCACCGCGCCGGCGCACATCGTGCACGGCTCGAGCGTGACGACCAGCGTGCAGCCCTCGAGCCGCACGTCCCCTGTGGCGGCGGCCGCGGCACGCAGGGCGAGGACCTCGGCGTGAGCGGTGGGGTCACGGTCGACCTCGCAGCGGTTGTGCGCCGTCGCGAGCACGCGCCCGTCACGGTCGAGGACGACGGCGCCGACCGGCACGTCCCCGCCCGCGAGCGCCTGCTCGGCGAGCTCCAGGGCGGTGTTCATCGCCACGGTCCACGGTGCCATGGGTCCCATCTTCCACGTCCTCGCCCAGGCACCGGTACGTTCTACACATGCGCCTGCACGTCGCGGACCACCCGCTCATCGCCCACAAGCTCACCGTCCTGCGGGACGAGCGCACCGAGTCGCCCACCTTCCGGCTGCTCGTCGACGAGCTCGTCACCCTCCTCGCCTACGAGGCGACCCGCGAGGTGCAGACCGAGCAGGTGGAGATCACCACGCCGGTCGCGCGCACCACGGGAACGCACCTCGCGGCGCCGCGGCCGCTCGTCGTGCCGATCCTGCGCGCGGGTCTGGGGATGCTCGACGGCATGACCCGCCTGCTGCCCACGGCCGAGGTCGGCTTCCTCGGCATGCAGCGTGACGAACGGACTCTCGAGGCCATCACCTACGCCAACCGGCTGCCCGAGGACCTCAGCGGCCGCCAGGTGTTCGTCCTGGACCCCATGCTCGCCACCGGCAACACGCTCATCGCGGCGATCGAGTACCTCCTGGCGCGCGGTGCCCGCGACGTCACGGCCATCTGCCTGCTCGTCGCGCCCGAGGGCCTGCGGACCGTGGAGCAGGCGGTCGGCACGCGCGGTGAGGTCAAGATCGTCACCGCCGCCGTCGACGAGCGTCTGGACGAGAACGCCTACATCGTGCCGGGTCTCGGCGACGCCGGGGACCGCCTCTACGGCGTGGTCTGACCCGCTCCATCCTCGACTGTGCGCCCGTCCGGTGCACTGTGCGCCCGGTCTACGGGGCGCACGGTCACCGAGCGGGCGCACAGTGCATTGCGGGTGCAGCAGCGGGCGCAACGGGTGTTACTCGTGTTACTGATGTGACATCTGAGGCGGGCGGGACTACCCTGAGCGCGGACACACGGCTCGACGGCCCGCTGCACCCTCCCTCCGTCGACGCCTCGGCTAGTGATGGGCAGGGGCGCCGTCGGGCGCAGGCGGTGGAGGATCCGTCGTGGCATCTGACGCACAGGCACGGTCCGGCGCACGCCGTTCGCGCCGCACCGCCTCACGCGTGGGCGCCGTCGCCGCCTCCTTCACCCTCACCCTCACGGTGCTGGCGAGCACGGTCACCGCAGCCCCGACGCTGCCGGCCTGGGTCCTCCTCCCGCTCGAGGCCAGTGGCATGCCGGCGCACATGACCGGCGGCACGATCGTGACGACGACGGCGGAGCGCGCGGACATCACGATCTCCCTCGCCGACCACGCCGCCCAGGAGCGCGCCGCCGAGGCCACCCTGGCCGCGGCCGCCGACGTCTCCAAGGCCCGCACGGAGTCACTCGCCTCGCGCGCGCAGCGCCCGGAGAAGGCCGCGCCCGCGGTCGTCATGAACGAGAGCCCGGTGTCGACGCCCGGCGGGGACAGCCCCGTCCTCGTGCCCGACGCCGGTGAGGAGACCCTCCCCGAGCCCGAGCCCACCACCGAGCCGGCACCGGCGCCCGAGGTGACCGAGGAGCCGGCAGCCGAGCCGGTCGAGGAGCCCACGGAGCCGGCTGAGGCCGCAGAGCCCGTCGAGCCGGAGCCGGTCGAGGAGCCGGTGCAGGAGATGCCGGCCGAGTCGCAGCCGGAGCCCGCGCCGGAGGAGTCGGCCGAGGAGCCCGCCTCTCCGGAGGAGGGCAGCACGCCGAGCCCGAGCCCGTCGACCAGCCCGTCGCCGAGCCCGAGCCCCTCGACCAGCCCGACGCCGGCGCCGAGCCCCTCGCCCAGCGCCACGCCGAGCCCCACGCCGTCCGCGACGCCGACTCCGAAGCCCACGCCGACGCCGACCCCCACCCCGCGGCCGACGCCGACGCCCACCCCGACGCCGACACCGCCTGCCGGCGACACCGGGACGGCCCGCACCACGCTGTTCGCGCTGCTCAACGTCTTCCGTCAGGCGAACGGTCTCCCTCCGGTGGCGTACAACACCCACCTGCAGGGTGTCGCCCAGGGGTGGGCGAACCACCTCGCCGACTGGGAGCCCGCCAGCATGGGCAGCGCCCACAACCCCCGCATGACGCAGCAGGTGGGTTGCCGGGGCTACAGCACAGGAACCTGGGGCTCGTGCAGCGAGCTCATCGTGCGCAACACCGGTGGCGCCTCGATGAACTTCAACACCCTGCTCACCTGGCTCCACACCTGGTGGACCCAGTCCGACGGTCACCGCCCCTGGATGCTCAGCGACACGTACACCCACGTGGGCTACGGCTTCGCCTGGAGCGATGACCGCGTTCCGTACGCGGTCACTGTCATCGCGCAGAAGCACTGAGCCTCTAGCGCACCTGGAAGTCCTGCTCCGCCTGCGGTTCCTCGACCCGTACGTCGACGTCCTCGACCCGCGCCGCGGGCGGGCCCTCGTGCAGCCAGCGCAGCACCTGGTCGACGGCGGCCTCCTCACCCTCGAGGACGACCTCGACCCGCCCGTCGGGCAGGTTGCGCACCCAGCCGGCCACGCCGGCGCGCTCGGCCTGGGCGGCGCAGGCCATGCGGAACCCCACGCCCTGGACCCGGCCGGTGACCTTCACGTAGCAGCGCCGCATGTCACTCCTCCTCGGCAAGCACCTCGGCGGTCTGGCCGACGACGCCGGCCATCCACCCGGCGTCGGGCACCGCGGCCACGTCCGTCGCCGCGATCTGGACGACGACGGCGTACCCCTCGCCGTCCGCCGACCCCAGGTACCACGAGCCTGCCATCTCACCGGGCGCGCTGCCGCCCTTGAAGCCGACGTACTCCCAGCCCTCGGGGACCTCGATCCCGGGGCTGAGGGCGAGGATGTCGAGCACCGTCTCGTCGCCACTCTCCTGCAGGGCCGCGTGCGCGCGGCACAGGTCGTGCGCCGTGGCGAACCAGTCAAGATCATCGGTCCACACGACGTCCTGGGCGAGTGCGGGGTCGAACGCCACCTCGCCCCCGGGAAGCCCCGCGAGGATCTCTTCCCGCCCGGCGGTGTCGGCCGTGGCCCACTGCTCACGCAGGTCGGGGTCGGTGAAGCCGAGCTGGAAGAGCTCGCGGGTGGTGACGATCGGGGTGAGCAGCGCGGGGTCGTGGTGCCCCAGCCGCTCGACCGCCGTTAGCACGGCCTCGCGCCCGACGGCGTCGACGAGGAGGTCGGTGGCCGTGTTGTCGCTGACGGAGATCATCAGCTCGGCCGCCTCGCGGACGCTGACCTGGTGACCGGCGGGCTCCTCCTGGAGGACGCCGGAGGGCAGGGACCGCAGGTCGTCGGTGAGCGTGAGGGTGTCCTCCCAGGTGAGCGTGCCGTCGGCAACGGCCTGGCGGACGGCGTCGAGGACGTAGAGCTTGACGATCGAGCCGATCGGCCGCGCGACGTCGGACTCGCGCTCGTGGAGCGGCTCGCAGCTGGCACCGTCGGCGACGAGCAGGGAGGTCTCGGCATCGAGGCCGGCGAGCGCGTCGTCGAGGTCACGCAGGGAGGTGACGTCCGGGACGGCGCGCGTCGCCTCGAAGAAGAGGGTGCCCATCCGGCCGTCGGGCTCGGTGACGACGTGGAGGAGGAAGCGGCCGTCGGCCGCCACGAGCGGCAGCCGTGCGGCGTCCTCGGTGCCGTTGTAGCCCTCGACGACGTAGGGGCCACCCGCCCGCAGCTGGGCGAAGACGGCGGCAACCTGCGGCGCGGGCACCTGGGTGAGGAAGGCGTCCGCGAAGCGTTCCTGCGCCTCCTCGGCGCTCGGGCCCTCGTCCGCGGCGAGCTGCTCGAGCACCCACGCCGCGGCCTGGCCGGCCCGCGTCTCCGGCAGCGTCACGCCGTCGGAGATGCTCACCTCCTCGGTGGGGGGCGCGGGCGGCGCGGACGACGACGGCGGATCCTCCGGCTCCTGCTGCGTCCCACCGCACGCACCGGTGAGCAGCACCAGCGCGAGCGCCACCGACCCGACCTGTCGTCTCCCCCGAGGCATGGGCACGATCCTCCCAGACGACGGCGGCCCGCCTGGGATGATGCGGCCATGTCCGCCCCCCTCTCCCCGCCCACCCCGGACGTCCTCGGCGAGCCCTGGGTGCAGCGCCGCATCAGCCTTCGCCCCTCGCCCGGCTACGACGGACAGCCCGAGGCGGTGCTCGTCCACCGGCGCGAGACCACGAGCCGGCAGGCCGTCCTCTACCTCCACGGCTTCACCGACTACTTCTTCCAGACCGCCCACGCCGAGCGCTGGGTGGCCGCGGGCATCGACTTCTACGCCCTGGACCTGCGGATGAGCGGGCGCGCGCTGGGTGAACGGACCCGGCCGGGGGACGTGCGCGACCTGCGCGACCACGACGAGGAGATCGACGCCGCGCTCGACGCGATCCGCGCCGACGGGCACGAGCAGGTCGTCCTGCTCGGCCACTCCACCGGCGGTCTCGTCGCGGTGAGCTGGGTCGACCGTCACCCGGGGCAGGTGGACGCCGTCGTCCTCAACAGCCCGTGGCTCGAGCACAACGGGCCCTGGGCCGAGCGGGTGCTCCTCACCCGGCTCATCCGGCTGCTCGCCACGTGGCTGCCGAGCGTCGTCGTCAGCCACCTGGACGAGCCGTACGGACGCTGGCTGCGCGAGCAGGGCTGGGACTACGACCTCGCGTGGAAGCCGGTCGAGGGCTTCCCGATGCGCGCGGGGATGGCCGCAAGCGTGCGCCGCGAGCACGCCCGCGTGGCGCGAGGGCTGGCGGTCGACGTGCCGGTGCTGCTGTGCTGCTCCACCCGGTCCGGCTCGCCGTCCTCCCCGACCGAGGAGGAGCTGCGGAGCGCCGACTGCGTCCTCGACGTCCAGCACATGGTCGACCGCGCCCCGCGGCTGGGCCCGGACGTCAGCGTCGTCGAGATCGACGGCGGGGTCCACGACCTCGCGCTGTCCCCGGGACCGGCGCGCGAGACCTACGAACGCACCGCCGTCGAGTGGGCGGCGGCGCGGCTCGCGGCCGCGCAGCAGGGCTCGGCCTAGCCGGCCCTGCGGACCGGCCCCTCGTCGTCGCCGGTGTCGGCGGCGTCGTCGACGGGCAGCTCGCCCTTGACGTCCTCGACGGCACGCTTGACCTCGAGGTCGACGGTGTCGCGCAGCGTGGAGCCGCGCATGAGGACGGCCGCGACCAGCGCGATGACCGCGAGGACACCCATGATGAGGAAGATGAGGTCCATCCCGTCGCCGTAGGCGCTGCGCACGATCGCCTCGACGTCGTCGGGCAGGGCCCCGACGTCGAGGCTGCCACCCCCGCCACCCATGGCGTCCGCCGGGATGCCCGCGGCGGTGAGCCGGGACACGAGCAGGGTGGAGATGTGCGCGGAGAGCACCGCGCCGAGCACCTGCACCCCGATCGCGCCGCCGAGCGAACGGAAGAAGGCGACAGCGGAGCTGGCCGCGCCCATGTCCTTGAGCGCGACCGTGTTCTGGACCGCAAGGACGAGGTTCTGCATCGAGGCCCCCTGGCCGATGCCCATGAGCGCGAGGTAGATGCCCAGCACCCACAGGGGCGTGGACACCCCGATCGTCGCCATGAGCGCGACGCCGACGGCCTGGATCGCGATGCCGCCGACGACGTAGCGCTTCCACGTGCCGCCCGAGCTGACGAGCCGGCCGGCGATGGTGGAGGAGACGAAGACGCCGAGCATCATCGGGACCATGAGCAGACCCGACTCCGTGGGTCCGTAGCCGCGCCCGATCTGGAAGTACTGGCCGAGGAAGACCGGGGCGGCGAACATGACGGTGCCGACGGCGAAGCTCGCGACGATGCTCAGGGCGGTGGTGCGCTCGGTGAGGATCCACATCGGCACGACGGGCTCGGCGGCCCGCAGCTCGACGAGGACGAAGACGACCGTCCCGAGGAGCGCACCACCGACCATGGCGGCGGACTGCCACGAGACCCAGGCGAAGCTCGTGTCGACGAAGGAGAGCCACAGCAGGAGCAGCGTGACCGACAGGACGATGAGGGCCGAGCCCCAGTAGTCGATCGTCGGCGTGCGGCGCGTGCTCGCCGGCACGTGGAGACGCCGGTGGAGGACCCAGATCGCGATGAGCGAGAAGGGGATGGCGCTCCAGTAGCACCAGCGCCACCCCAGCCACGGGGTGTCGACGATGACGCCGCCGATGAGCGGGCCGGACACGGTCGCTACCGCCATGACGGCGCCCATGTAGCCGTTGTACCGCCCGCGTTCCCGGGGGGAGATGATCGTGGCGATCGTCGTCTGGACGAGAGCCATCTGCGCGCCCATGCCCACGCCCTGGATGACGCGGTAGGCGATGAGCGTGTTCGCGCTCTGCGCGGAGCCGGCGAGCAGCGAGCCGACACTGAACAGCCCGATCGCGAGCAGGAGGAGCTTCTTCTTGTCGAAGAGGTCGGCGAGCTTGCCGAAGATCGGGGTGCTTGCCGTCGAGGCGAGGAGGGCCGCGGTGACGATCCACGTGTACTGCAGCTGCGTGCCACCGAGGTCGGCGATGATGACCGGCAGCGCGTTGCCCACGATCGTGCCGGAGAGCATCGCGACGAACAGCGCGAGCAGCAGGCCGGTGAAGACCTTCATGATCTCGCGGTGCTTGGCCTCCTCCTCCTCGGTGCGACGGCGGCCGGGAGCCCAGTCAGGCAGGGCCATCAGCGGGCCACCTCCTGGGTCGCGCCGAGGACGCGGGCGACGGTGCCGAGCACCTCGGAGAGGCCGGCGACGTCACCCTCGTTCCAGTCCGCGAGGGCGGACTCGAGGTGACGACGGCGCAGCCGGCGCACCTGGGCGAGCTTCTCCTCGCCCCTGGGCGTGAGGCGGATGAGCGCGGCACGGGCGTCGGCGGGGTCCTGCCGACGCTCGACGCTGCCGTCCTGCTCGAGCGGGTTGACGTGCCGGCTCACCACGGAGGGGTCGACGAGCAGCTCCTCGGCCAGCTCGGCGATGCGGCACTCACCGAGCCGGGCGAGCACGGCGAGGACGGCTACCTGGGAGGCGGGCAGCCCGGACTCGCGGGAGAGACGGACGGTGAGGTTGCGGTGCCGACGGGTGAGGTCGGCCAGGGCGTCGATGAGGCCCTCGAGCGCATCGTGCTGGTCAGCGGTCACGATGACCCAGGTTAACTCTTACATGCAGCATGCATCTTTCTCGGACGACGTGAGGTCACCCACGCCCCCACCCCTCTTGCGCCGACAGCTGACGTGTGACGCCAGCGTGCGCGGTCGGCGCAGTAACAACTCAGCTGTCGGCGCAAAGAGGGGGACGCGCGCTGTCGGCGCAAAGAGAGGGGGACGCGGGCTGTGGGAAGGGGGGTCGGTCAGTGGTTGCGGAGGGCCTTGATGAGCTCGTCCTTGTTCATGCTCGAGCGGCCGTCGACGCCGATCTCACGGGCGCGGTCCTGGAGCTCGTCGACCGTCCAGTCCTCGTAGGAGCCGGACTGCCCGCCCTTCTCCCCCACCTCGCTGCGCGAGCTGTTGGCCGCGGCGTTGGCGATACGGGCGGACTTCTCCTTCGAGTTGCCCTCGTCGCGGAGGGACTCGTAGAGCTCGGAGTCCTTGACGCTGGGGCCGGGGTCCTGCTTGCCGGGCATGTGCCGTCTCCTTCTCGTCGGGGCTCCCAGCATCCGCCCGTCCCGCCGGCGGTGCATCCGCAGCGTCCACCCACCGGTGGACCCCTCCTCCACCCGTGAGGGGACGGCGCCGGTGCAGGATCAGTCCGCTGCCCGACGCGACGGGAGTGGCACCGGCCCGAGGCTGGACCCATGACCGCCCACACCTTCACCCCGCCGCCGCCCGCCCCCGTCGCGGCGCCGGTCCTCAGCGCCCGGGGGCTCACCAAGACCTACGGGATGACGACGGCGCTCGCCGGCGTCGACGTCGACCTCCGGGCCGGGGAGTCGGTCGCCATCATGGGCGCCTCCGGCTCCGGCAAGACGACCCTGCTCCACTGCCTCGCCGGGATCGTACGGCCGAGCAGCGGCCGCGTCCTGCTCTCCACGAGCCACGGCCCCGTGGTCGTCAGCTCCCTGTCGGACGCCGAACGTTCCCGGCTGCGCCGCCAGCGTCTCGGCTTCGTCTTCCAGGAGGGCCTGCTCATCCCCGAGCTCACCGCGGTGGAGAACGTCGCCCTGGCCCTCATGCTCCAGGGCGTGGCCCGGCCCGCAGCCGAGCACCACGCCGCCCTGTGGCTGCGGCACCTCGGCCTGGCCGGGATGGAGGAGCGCCGCATCGGTCAGCTGTCCGGCGGGCAGGCCCAGCGCGTGGCGATCGCCCGCGCGCAGGTGACCGGCGCGGAGGTCGTCTTCGCCGACGAGCCCACCGGCGCCCTCGACAGCGACACCTCCCGTGAGGTCATGCAGGCACTGCTCCACGCCACCATCGCCGGAGGGCGCACGCTCGTCGTCGTCACGCACGACGAGACGGTCGCCGCGCAGTGCTCACGGGTGCTGCGGCTGCGGGACGGCCTCGTCGTCGGGGACTCGCGCTCATGAGCACGACGACGGCCTCGAGCCCCACGGCCACACAACCCCCTGCCCCGCCGCCCGCCGGCGGCAGCACCGGTGTGGTGCTCCCGATCAGCGTGCTCCTCGCCCGCCGGGGCAGCGCCCGCTCCGCCGTCCTCGTCCTGCCCGTCGTCGCCTTCGCCGCGACGACGACGCTGCTCCTGGTCGTCCTCGCCGGCGCCCTGTCCTTCCTGCGCTGGGACGACGACTACGCGCTGACCTACCAGCTCCTCGCGGCCCTGGCCGTCGTGCTCCTCGTCGTGCCGCTCGCCTCGCTCGGTGGTGCCGCCGCGCGGCTCTCGGCCCGGCGACGGGACGACCGCCTCGCGACGCTGCGGCTGCTCGGGGCGACGACGGCGACGGTCGCCCGCATGACCGTGCTGGAGGCAGCGGCGGTCGCGCTCACCGGCGCCGTCGTGGGCGTCGTCGGGTACCTCCTCCTCGCTCCCTTCGTCCAGCTCATCCACTTCCGTGGCGAGCCGATCGGCAGCGCCTTCTGGCTGGCGCCGTGGATCGTCGCCCTCGCCGTCGCAGCCGTCGTCCTGCTCGCCGCCGTGAGCGCCGTCGTCGGCCTGCGGCAGGTGAGCATCTCCCCGCTCGGGGTCCGGCGTCGGACCGACGCCCCCAAGGTCGGCTGGGTGCGCGCCGCCGTCGGTGTCGTCGTCATCGGCGTCGCCGCCGTCGCCATGCAGGGCAGCTACGCGGACCTCGCCGTCCTCGTGGCGGTCGTCCTCGGCGGTTTCGGCGCGGTGCTGGCCGTGCTCAACGTGCTCGGCCCGTGGGTCGTCGCGGTGCTCGCCCGCCGCCAGCTGCGGCGGGCGCAGAACCCCGCGCAGCTGCTCGCCGCCCGCAGCATGGCGCAGTCCCCCAAGGCGGTGTGGCGCCAGGTCAGCGGGGTGGTCATGGCGTGCTTCATCGCGGTCGTGGCCGGCAGTGGTGTCGCGACGATGGCGATGACCGGCGACATGGGCAGCCGCGACGACCAGCTCCTCGTCGTGGACGTCCAGACGGGCATCCTCGTCACCCTCCTGGCGAGCTTCCTCATGGTCGCGGCCTCCGCCGGTGTCACCCAGGCCGCCGAGGTCCTCGACCGCGCCGAGCTCTACCGCAGCCTCGACCGGCTCGGCATGCCGGAGGCGACGATGGTCGCGGCCCAGCGCCGCACCGTCATGAAGCCGCTCGTCGTCATCACGACGATCTCGGTGGCCGCGTCCGGCACGCTCGTCCTCCCGCTCGTGGGGATCGCCGTCGTCACGGCGCCGGTCTCCGTCCTCGTCATCGTCGCGAGCATCGTCGGCGGGGTGCTCCTCGTCCGCCTCGGGGTCACGACGTCCCGGACGGTGCTGCGCAGCGTCCTGGCCGAGGGGAGGCCGTGATGGTCCCCGTGGCGATCGAGCCGGACGAGCACCAGTCGCGGCGGGCGCTCGTGCTGCTGGCGCTCTTCGTCCTCGGTTGCGCGGTGGTCGCCGCCGGCGCCGCCCTGGGCCTGGGGACGGTGTGGCAGGACGTCCACGAGTGGGTGTTCGCCCGGGTGGCGGGCGACCGGGCCGTTTAGGCCGCTGGTCAGACGCCCTCGGCCAGGGGGAGACCGGTGGGCAGGCCGTCGATGCTCAGGCGGTTCTTCTGCTGCTGGTAGTCCCGGATCGCGTCGGGGCCGCGGCTGTCGGCCCAGGCGGGCATGAGCGTGCGCTGCTCGACGTAGTCGTAGAGCGGCACCCCGAAGCCGCACGAGGTCTGGACGAGGTCCACCTCGAGCTCGAAGACGTTGCGGGCGCCGCTCATCGGCGGGAACAGGGCGAGGGACTCCTCCCACTCCGGGTCCCCCGCGTGGATGGCACGGGCGGTGCCGTAGAGCCGCATGATGAGCGGTTTGCCCTCGAAGGCGCAGAACATCAGGGTCATCCGTGGCGAGTCGAGGAGGTGGGCCGCCGTCTCGTTCCCGCTGCCCGTGCCGTTGAGCCACGCCACTCGGTTGGGGTCGAGGACCCGCAGGGAGTCCAGGCCCTTGGGCGAGACGTTGACCCGCCCGTCGCGCGCCGCCGTCCCGACGAAGTACATGTGCTGGCGCTCGATGAAGGAGCGGTGCTTGTCGGTGATGCTCGGGTACTGCCGCATGCCAGCAGTGTGCCAGCCCACACGGCCGGTTCTGCCCAGGACACCGACAGCCGGACTCCTCCTGCGAGGAGTCCGGCTGTCGGTGTCTCTCGAGCTGCGGTCAGGCGACCTTGGCGGCGCTCGTCACCTCCTTGGCGCCGGTGGCCGTGGCCGTGGCGGGTGCCTGACCGACCGGGCGGCGGACACCGAGGGTGTCGGTGCCGTCACCGTTCCAGTCACCGACGTGCACCTCGTCGCCCAGGCGGCCGAAGGTCAGCACCGTGTCCGCGTCCCCGCCACGCAGGGAGTTGTTCACGTAGTACGTGCGACCCCGCTGGACGGCCAGGGTGTCGGTGCCGTTGCCGTCCCAGTCACCGGTCAGGGTGACGTCACCGGCCCGGCCGTAGGTGAACACCGTGTCCGCGTC
>NZ_UETB01000032.1 GCF_900116375.1 Georgenia satyanarayanai
ACAGCGCATGGGCCCCGACATCTCACCCGACCGGTTGTAGCTCTAGCGGCTTCGCGACACCGCTGCGACCTTCGCCCAGTCCCGGTGGCGGATCCTTTACTTGGACTCCGCGGTCCGCGTGAACGCTCGGTCAGAGAGGCGCGGCCTGGCGGTCACGCCGACGCTCGATCCGAGCGAGGAGAAGGCATGACCCACCGGCGAGGAGTGCAGCCCACACGGCGTAGAAGGTGACGGCCTGCGTGGCCGTTGGGGCGAGGACGTACACAGCTGCTACGACGACGGCGTAAGCGGCGATAAGGCCGCCGAGGTACCTCGCCCACCGTCCCCGTCGATGGCGGAGCGCCCACAACTTCGTCACCCGGGCGCTCATGGCTGAGGCGAGGCCGAGGGCTATTCCGACGGCAGTGGCGATCGGCACGGAAATGATCCAGCCCAGGGCGATGGAGCCAGCCAGGAGCGCGGTTTCGTCTATCCCGAACTGTCCTGTGGATGGAGTCAGGAGCGCGGGAAGCAGGGGGAGCGTCCAGGGCAAGACAGCGCCCGCGATGGATCCCAGCACCCAGTAGCCAACCAGCGCGAGGACCCATCGGTGGCGCCGCGGCTCGCCATGTACATGGCGAGTCTGCGATGACTGGCGCTGCGTCATGCCTTTGACCATAGCTCCCGGTATCGGCGGTGATCCGGCTGCCCCGTCACCTCCATCGCCGTCCTCCCGCTGCTCCACGACGTCGTCCCGCGCGAGGATTGCCTTGCGGCGTCATCGTGGCTTTGCATAGAGGGCCGCGGTCGGGCAGAGGTCGTTGGGAGAGAGGCTCGATAGCTCAGTGTGTGCTGTATGGTCAGCGCATGCTGACTACTGCTTCGCGGCTGGACGTGATGAACCGGTTGGGCCGGGCGATGGCCGACCCGACCCGCTCCCGCATCCTCATGACGCTCCTCGAGGGCCCTGGCTACCCGGCGGTGCTCGCCCGGGATCTGGGCCTGACCCGGTCGAACGTGTCGAACCACCTGACCTGCCTGCGGGACTGCGGCATTGTCGTGGCCGAGCCCGAGGGGCGCCAGACGCGGTACGAGATCGCCGACCCGCACCTGGCCGCGGCGATGACCGCGCTGGTCGAGGTGACGTTGGCCGTCGATGAGAACGCCCCGTGCGTGGATGCCGCCTGCACGGTGCCCGGCTGCTGCCCGAGCGGGACCGTGGCATGAGCGCGACCACCCACGCGCCCGTCGAGGAGCTCGAAAGCGACGACGGCCTGCGCGCCGCACGCGCGCGCTCACCAGCCCGCGCTCGGACGCTGACCCACGGACAACGCGCCCCCCTGACCCACCGCCGCCAGTCCGGCGCGCCCTGAAAGGCACCCGATGGAACTGCTCACCCCGATCCTGCAGGCGATCGGCCTGTTCGTGGCCACGAACATCGACGACATCATCATCCTGTCCCTCTTCTACGCCCGCGGCGCCGGCCAGCGGGGCACCACCCGCAAAATCCTGCTCGGTCAGTACCTCGGCTTCGGAGGCATCCTGCTCGCCGCCGTGGTCGTCTCCCTCGGGGCTCGCTCCTTCCTGCCCGAGGACGCACTGCCCTACTTCGGTCTCATCCCCCTCGCCCTGGGCCTGTACGCGGCATGGCGAGCGTGGCGCAACCGCGATGACGATGACGACGACGAGGAGGCCAAGGTCGCCGACAAGCAGGTCGGAGTCCTGACCGTGGCCGCCGTGACGTTCGCCAACGGCGGGGACAACATCGGGGTCTACGTCCCCGTCTTCGCCACCGCGTCCACCACCGCGATCATCGCCTACTGCCTCGTCTTCCTCGCCCTGGTCAGCCTCCTCGTCCTCGCAGCGAAGTACGTCGCCACCCGGCGGCCCGTCGCCGAGGTCCTCGAACGCTGGGAGCACATCCTCTTCCCGCTGGTCCTCATCGGCCTCGGCATCGTCATCCTGCTCGAGGGCGGCGCCTTCGGCCTGTAGCACCGCGCGGGTGAGTCTGGTAGTCGGCCGCTCCGACGTCGTCAGGACCCCGGGGCGCCTCGGCACACGACCCGCGCCTCTTCTTGGGCGGGAGCAGGGGGAGGTCGGAGCTTCCATGAGCGTTGACCGTCCCGTAGGAGGAACCCGCCCCGGCGACGCCCACGTTGCTCGGGAAGCCAGGCAGTGACGCGCCGCAGGGGGATCCCCAACTGACACAGCCTCGTTCGCACGCTTAGCGACTCCGGGCTGCGTAAAACCACTTCAGTCCTCGCTGTATAGTTCAGCGCATGCTG
>NZ_UETB01000031.1 GCF_900116375.1 Georgenia satyanarayanai
ATCGGAAGACCTCGACCCCTACCCGGCCCCCGACACGCCACTTCGCGCTGGGCGCCCGGCCGACACCGCCTCTACACCCTCATTCCGGAAGAGCCAGAAACAGTAGTGCCCAGACGATGTGGATGATCGCCAGTAGGGAGCTGAGACCGCCGACGATGAGCAGAATGAGCCCCAGGGCCGAGTTCGAGACCGCTACGTACCTGGTGCGTTGGTCTCCTTCGGCCATGTCGACGACGTAGGTCTTGCGTCCCACGCGTACGCCGGTGTGCATGAGCGTGATGGAGAAGTAGGCAGCGATGAACAGCAGGTTGCCCAACCGGCCCTCGCCGGTGAACCCGGGGAGGACGACGACTGCCACGGTCGCGATGATGATCGCTGAGGCCGCACCTGCGCCGATGCTCATCAGCCGTTTGCTTGACCGGTCGGCGACGGGGCCGAAGATGCGGCCTCCGATCAGCGCGGCAACACCGGAGGCGATGATGAAACCTCCGAGACCGGCGAGGCTGCCAGCACCGGTCTGTATCGACAGTGTCACGATGAACGGTGGGCTCAGCGAGGAGACCAGCAGCAGACTGCGCACCGTGACGAAGTGCCGGAAGGGCTTGTCCTCCCTCAGCAGCTTCATGGCTTGGGTGAACCAGTTGTTGGTCTTCCCCTGCGATGTTCTGGGCTCGGGCTCGCTCGGTGTGGCGTCACCTGAGGGTTCGCGAATGCCGATGTAGACCGCGGCGACGGCGACCCATAGCGCGGCACCGGTGGCGAGCAGCCATGCGAGTTGACCGGCGGAGAGGTCTTCCCCGCCGATGATGCGGATCCCCAGACCGAGCGTGATGGCCACGAACCCGGCCGCGGTGGTGGCCAGGCCGTTGATCTGCCCGCGCTCCCCCTTCGGAATCGTGCGGCCCTGCACGTCTTTCGAGGCGATCGAGCACAGGCAGCGGCCAAACGCAAAGACCGCCAGGGCGGCCACGATGACCACACCGGCAGTAAGGCCCGCGCCGAGCGCGGCGGTGGCTGCCATCACCGCGACAGCCGCCGCTTGCACGAACGCGCCAACGATGAAGATCCACTTGCGGTGACGCACCCGCAGCACCAGTGGGGTGAGGGCAGCCTGCGGCAGCATCGACCCGGACTCGCGGATCGGAACGAGCACGCCGGTCAGTGCCGGTGGTACGCCTAGCGCGGCGAACAGCCATGGCAGGACAGTTGACGCGTTGACTGTCTGATCGCCCGATGCTTGCAGGGCATTGGCAAGCACCAGGCGCAACCCGTTTGGTGCGATATTGCGACGCACCTGGGCCGGCATCTGCTGCTCGGCCTCGGGGTTCCGCTTCACGAGCGCGGAATAGACTCCCTCAGCCTTGCTCACCGCCCAGCGCCTCGCGGGCCGAATGGCCAGCGCCGGGGACGGGCCAGTGGCCTGCCAACGCCTCGCGGACCGAGCATCTCGGCCAATCTAGTGATCCTGGTCCGCCTGTGTCTCGTGGACGGTGCCGTAAGCGTGGTGGGGCGGGGCGTAGAGGCTGTACACCTTCATCGGCTCGTCGCCAATATTGGTGACGTTGTGCCACGAGCCCTTCGGCACCAGAACGACCCAGTCGTCACTCACTTCCTCGTCGAACGTGAGGTCATCCTTCGAGGAGCCCATCTGAACCCGCCCGCGGCCCTGCTCCAGGCGCAGGAACTGGTCGGTGTCATGGTGCACCTCGAACCCGATGTCACCGCCGACGGGGATTGACATGAGGGTCAGCTGCAGCTTCTCACCGGTCCATACGGTGATCCGGAAATTGTCGTTGGCGAGAGTGGCCTCTTCAATGTTGACGACATAGGGATTAGGGCCATGGTCAGGTAGTTGGTTCATAATCTAATATTATCGGAGAGTCCTCTGGAGTCTCAAAGAAGGAAAGCCTTGCCTAAGCGCCCCTGGCAGCCGCGGGAGACGGACAGACAATGGCAGTGTGAAGTTTTTCTCTGACCCGGTGCTCGAATCCATGGCGACCCGGCGATCGGTCTCAAAAGTAGGGTCTGAGACCCCGACTGACGCCGAGCTGGCTGCACTGCTTGCGGCCGTCACGCCCGTCGCCGATCACAAGGCGTTGCGTCCCTGGCGGCTCATCCTGCTGCGCGGCAACGACCGGATAAAGCTGGCCGAGGCGCTGGACGCCGCGGAAGGCGTGGAGCGCCAACCCGGCGACTACAACCCCAAGCCCTTCCGTGCCGTACTGCTGATCGCGATCGTCGCGAGCCCCAAGGACCACCCGAAGGTTCCCACGTGGGAGCAGCACGCGACTGCCGTGGGGGCCGGCCACCTGCTCGAACTGGCGCTGTGGCAAGCCGGCTGGGGCGTCATGTGGCGCACTGGTCTGCTTGCCAACAGCACCCAGGTCCGTGCGGCGCATGGCCTGGCCGAGGAGGAGCACCTTATGGGCTGGCTTTACGTGGGCAGCATCGACGACTCGTTCCGCAAACGGATGTTGGAGTCGAACCGGCCGGCACTCGACCCGCAACAATTCCTTTCCCGAATACCGCAATAAGGGGCTCTTCCGGAATGAGGGTGTAGAGGCGGTGTCGGCCGGGCGCCCAGCGCGAAGTGGCGTGTCGGGGGCCGGGTAGGGGTCGAGGTCTTCCG
>NZ_UETB01000009.1 GCF_900116375.1 Georgenia satyanarayanai
CCGCCGGCGACGACGATGTGCTGGTCGCGGAAGAAGAAGCCGTCGCAGGTGGCGCAGTAGGACACCCCGCGTCCACCGAAGGTCTTCTCGCCCTCCAGGCCGAGCTCCTTGTAGGCCGAGCCGTTGGCGAGGATGACCGCGCGGGCGCGGTAGGTGTCGCCCTCGGCGGTGGTCACGGTCTTGACCTCACCGGTGAGGTCGACGGAGGTGGCGTCGTCGTAGATGACGGTGGCGCCGAACTTCTCGGCCTGGGTCTGCATCTTGTCCATGAGCTCGGGGCCCATGACGCCCTCGGGGAAGCCGGGGAAGTTCTCGACCTCGGTGGTGTTCATCAGTGCGCCACCGGCGGTGATCGCGCCGGCGATGACGACCGGGGCGAGGTTGGCGCGGGCGGCGTAGATCGCGGCGGTGTAACCGGCCGGGCCGGAACCGACGATGACAACCTCGTGCATGCGGCCCGGGTCGTCCTGCGCGGAGGCGGTGGTGAGGGGGGTCAGCTCGATCATCGGGTTCACGCCGTCGCGGGGAGCAGGTCGGCCAGCAGTGCCTCGACGCGGCCACGGATGTCGTCGCGGACCTGGCGGACGGTCTCGATGCCCTGGCCGGCGGGGTCGGTGAGCTGCCAGTCCTCGTAGCGCACGCCGGGGTAGAAGGGGCAGGCGTCGCCGCAGCCCATGGTGATGACGACGTCGGAGGCCTGGACGGCCTCGGGGGTGAGGATCTTGGGCCGCTGGTCGGAGATGTCGATCCCGACCTCGGCCATCGCCTCGACGGCGACCGGGTTGATCGTCTCCGCGGGTGTGGAGCCGGAGGAGCGGACCTCGACCCGACCGTCGGACAGGGCGGTGAGGAAGCCGGCGGCCATCTGGGAGCGGCCGGCGTTGTGGACGCAGACGAACATGACACTGGGACGGTCGGACACGGGGGTCTCCTTCAGGGGGTGTGAGTGAGGCGGGGGGCCAGGGCCGCGACGCGGTGGGACAGGTCCTCGAGGGCGTCGTCGAAGGCCTTGGCGTTGCCGGCGGGGACGGGGTCAGGCACCGACCAGTGGATGTCGATGGGCGTGGTGAGCTCCTCGTGGGCGCGGTCGCAGACGCTGATGACCAGGTCACCCGCGCCCAGCATCCCGTCGACGTGCTGGGGGGCGACCCGAGGCAGGTCCAGGCGGTGCCGGCGGGCCACCTCGAGGGCGACCGGGTGGATCGCCTCGGCGGGGTGGGTGCCGGCCGAGGTGGCGGGCACCGTGCTCGCGCGGCGCCACAGGGCCGCGGCGAGGTGGGAGCGGGCGGAGTTGCGGGTGCAGACGAACACCACACGGGTCACCGCCCGCTGGTCGCGCGGGGCGATGCCGTCGAGCGCGCCGGGGACGAGCCGGACGTAGTTGCGGCGGCGGTCGGCCTCGGACCGCCTGCGGCTGATGATGCCCTCGCGCTCGAGGACGCCGAGGTGGTGGGCCACCAGGTTCGACGGCGCGGTGAGGATCTCGGCGAGCTCGGAGGGGGAGGCGTCACCCAGGCTCAGCACGTCCACGATCCGCAGCCGGGCGGCGTCGGCCAGCGCGGCGTGCAGCCGTGCCCGCCTCTCCAGATCCGTCCTGTCAGTGCTCATTGAGTCAATGATCACTGACTGGATAGGGTGCTGTCCAGTCCGGCTCACGGCCCGAGGATGGTGAGCCACCCGGTGAGGGCGAGCAGGGTGACCGCGAGGACAGGGATGGTGAGGACGACGCCGACCTTGAAGTACGTGCCCCAGCTGATGTGCATGCCCTTGCGGTCCAGCACGGAGAGCCACAGCAGGGTGGCGAGTGAGCCGATGGGGGTGATCTTGGGGCCGAGGTCGGCGCCGATGACGGCGGCGTAGGCCATCATCTGCTCGGTGAGCCCGCTGGTCCCTGCGGCCTCGATGCCCAGGGCGGCGATGAGGGTGGTGGGCATGTTGTTCATCACCGAGGACATGCCCGCCACGAGGAACCCGGTCCCGGTCGCGGTGGCCAGGCCACCGTGCTCGGCGATGCCCGCGAGGACCTGGCCGAGGGAGTCGGTGAGGCCCTCGTTGCGCAGGCCGTAGACCACCAGGTACATGCCCAGGCTGAACATCACGATCTGCCAGGGCGCGGACCTGATCACCGACCACACCGTGATCGTCGGCTTGGCGGTGGTGATGGTTCCCGTCCGGGCGGACGAGGCCCCGCTGCCAGGAGAAGGGGCGGCAACGGCCACCGCCTGGCTACCACCGCTCACCGGTACCGCCACCAGGTCGTCGCCGGTCGCGGCGGGACGGACCTCGGTGCGCCGGAAGAACGTGCGCGGGCGGCGCGCAGCGACAAGTGCCAGCACGACGGCACACAGGGAGGCGACCGCGGCCACGGGGATCCCGGTCGCGTCGGCGGCGAAGTAGCCGACCAGCAGCGCGCCCAGAACGACGATGCCCGCGCGGAACGTCGTCGGGTCGGTCACCGCCTCGGTCGGGCGGCGCAGTGCGCTCACGTCGTAGCGGCCGGGGATGGATCTGCGGAAGAACAGGCGCAGCACCACCAGGCTCGCGCCCAACGAGACCAGTGCCACGGGCACCATGACCAGGGCGTAGCGGGCGAAGCCGATGCCGAAGTAGTCGGCGATGACGATGTTGACGAGGTTGGAGACCACGAACGGCAGGCTGGTCGTATCGGCGATGAACCCGGTGGCGATGACCAGCCCGAAGGCCACCGCTGGGGAGAACCGCAGCGCCAGGATCATCTGGAAGACGATCGGGGTCATCACGAGTGCCGCGCCGTCGTTGGCGAACAGGGCCGCCACCGCTGCACCGAGGACGACGATGAGGGTGAACAGGGCGCTGCCGTTGCCGCGCGCCCACCTGGACACGTGCAGGGCGGCCCACTCGAAGAAGCCGGCCTCGTCCAGGATCGAGCAGATGATGATGACCGCGACGAAGGTCAGCGTCGCGTTCCACACGATGTCCCACACCACCGGGATGTCACTGAGCCGGATCACGCCTGCGAGGAGCGCGACCACCGCGCCCCCCAGGGCGCTCCACCCGATGCCCAGGCCCTTGGGCTGCCAGATCACCAGGACGAGGGTGGCGAGGAAGATCCCGACGGCTAGCAGCACGGCGCACCCCCGACCGCGTGGCTGGAGGTGGCTGCTGGCTGGGCGCCGAGGGTCTCGTGTCGGAGGTCGAGCGAGGGTGTCACCGTCTGGTGTCCTTCCGTGGCACGGGCGAGCCCTGCCGCCGCGAGGGAGGGCAGGGCTCGTCCGTGGGGTGTCGTGGTGTCGTGGGTCAGAGGGCGCCGCGGCCGTGGGCGAAGCCGGTGGGGAAGCCGATGAGCGCGGGTTCGGCCGGCGCCCCGCAGCAGTCGCTGGCCGCCTCCGGGGCAATGCTCATGCTCCCGTCGGCCTCCACCACCGGGGTCGCGGTGGAGCACACCCCGGTCTCGGGCAGCTCCAGCTCGAGCGTGCTCGCGGCGGCCGTGTCGCCGGCCAGCTGGGCGACGATCGAGCGCACCTGCTCGTAGCCGGTGGCCAGCAGGAACGTCGGGGCGCGGCCGTAGGACTTCGTGCCGGCGACGTAGAAGTCGGGCTCCGGGTGGGCCAGCACGTCGGCGCCGTGCGCGGGGACCGTCCCGCAGGAGTGGAGCTCCGGGTCGATGAGCGGAGCGAGCCGGCTGGGCGCCTCGACCGCGGGGTCGAGGGCGAGGCGCAGCTCGCGCAGCATCCCCAGGTCCGGGCGGAAGCCCGTCGCGCCCGCGACCCCGTCCACCACCAGGAGGCGCTCGCCCTGGGGCGTGGCGACCGTCAGCTCCAGGCGGTCCTCCGCCGGTCGCAGGGCGGTGATGGTGGTGGAGGGCATGAGCTCGACCTCGCCGGCCTCCACCGCCCGCCGCAGCTGCGAGCCGAGCATGCCACGGGCCGGCAGCCCGTCGGCGTCACCCCCGCCGTAGGCCCGGTCGACCGAGGATCCGCGCACCAGCCAGGTCACCCGGGTGCCCGGCTCGGAACGACGCAGCCGGGCCAGGGACAGCAGCGTGTTCGCCGCCGAGTGTCCCGCACCCACCACCACGACGTGCCGGCCTGCCGCCCGTTCCCGGTCCCGCCCGAGCACGTCGGGCAGGGGGCCGAGGAGGAAGGGGGCGGCGTCGGCCTCACCGGTGGCGGGCAGCCCCGCCGTGCCGAGCGGGTTGCGCTGCGTCCAGGTCCCCGACGCGTCGATCACGGCCCTGGCGCGGTAGTCCACGACCTCACCGTCGATGGTGGCCCGCACGAGGAACGGACGCTCGCCGCGGCCGCGGCCGTGGGTCTTGTCCAGGCCGTCGCGGCTCACGGCCACCACGCGCGCACCGGTGACGATCCGCCCGCGCAGCGCGGCCGTGCTCGCCAACGGCTCGAGGTAGTCGCTGACGAGCTCACCGCCGGTCGGCAGGCGCTTGGGGCTCGGCGCCTGCCAGCCCTCCGCCTCCAGGAGGCGGCGGGCGGCGCCGTCGACGTTGAACTGCCAGGGCGAGAACAGGCGGACGTGGGCCCACTGCCGCACCGCAGCGGCGACCGAGTCGCCGGCCTCCAGCACGAGCGGCTCCAGGCCCCGCTCCACGAGGTGAGCGGCGGCTGCCAGGCCCACCGGCCCAGCGCCGATCACGATCACCGGCAACGACGTCGGTGTTGTCGAGGGCATGGGTGGCCCCTTCCTGGAGAGCACGATGGCGCCCTCACATTGATGGTGCTCGATGTGACGAGGGCAGCATGTCAGATCATATCGACAGACGTCAATTGATGGGGGACACTGGGGCCATGACGACGACTCCGCAGACCCCCGAGCTCGCGTGCTGTGCCCCGCTCACTCGCGAGCCGCTCGCCGAGGGGGAGGCGCGTGACCTCGCGACCATGTTCAAGGCCCTGGCCGACCCCGCCCGCCTGCGCCTGCTCTCCCTCATCGCCTCCCACGAGGGTGGCGAGGCGTGCGTCTGCGACCTCACCGAGCCGGTCGACCTGTCCCAGCCGACCGTCTCCCACCACCTCAAGGTCCTCACCGACGCCGGCCTCCTCACCCGCGACAAGCGCGGCAGGTGGGCCTACTACGCCGTCGTCCCGCAGGCGCTCGACACCCTCGGGGACGTCCTGCGCACCCAGCACGCCGGCAGCACTCCCGCCGCCTGCTGCTGAGTACGCACACGCGCGTCCGGTCCCGCACCGGTGACCTCCCCCGTTCTCCTCACGCCAGCGTGCTGTGAGGGGGGAGGTCGGAGGAGAAGCGGGGAGGTCAGTGAGCGGGTTGGCGGGCCACGAGGCCGGTGACCGCCTGCTCCACCTCCGCCACCGTGATGGCGGCCAGGGCGGGGTCGAGCTCGTCGGCGTGCGGGTCGCCGGTGCCGTCGCCGTGCCAGAGGACGACGTGGCGGTCGACGTCGAGAGCCGGTCCCCACGTCGTCGGCGGGGTCGGGCCGAAGAGGAGCACCGAGGGCGTGCCGACGCCCGTGGCCACGTGCGCCACGCCGGTGTCCCCGCACACGAGCAGGCGCGCCCCGGCCACGAGGGCCGCCAGCCCCGGCACGTCGAGCTCGCCGGCCACCGACTGGACGACGTCGCCGGCCACCTCCCTGCACAGCGCCGCCTCGGCGGCCGAGCCGGTGACCAGCACCCGGTGCCCGTCGCCGGCCAGCCGACGCGCCAGCTCGCGCCAGCGCTCGGCCGGCCAGCGGCGCGACCCGGAGGCCGCGCCGGGGTGGAGCAGGACGGCGCCGGCGCCGCCGGTGGCCGGATCGACCGGCAGGCGCAGGTCCTCCGGACCGCACTCACCCCCCGCGGCGGTGAGCAGTCGGCACCAGCGCGCCACCTCGTGCTCCCCGTCGCGGAAGTCCGGGGCGACGTCGTCGGGGGTGGCCGGGTGCCCGGCCTCCGCGCAGGCGAAGGCGACCAGCCGCGAGGGTTCGGTCGCCGCGAGCAGCCGGTGGCTCTGGGGACCGCGGCCGTGGAGGTTGACGGCCACGTGGCCACCCGTCCCGCCCACGGCCAGCGGCTGCTCCAGGCCCGTCGCCGGCACGACGCCGTCCACGAGCCCGAGCCGGACGAACCACCCGCCGGTGCCCTCGGGGCCGGCGAGGACCACCCGCCGGCCCGGCCACGCCCGCCGGACCCCGCGCAGCGCCGCGACGCCGGTGAGCGCGTCACCGAGGCCGAGCGCCCGCAGGACGAGGACGTCGCCGGGCCCGAGGCCGGCTAGGGCCACGACGGCTCGCCGGAGGCCATGACGACCATCTCGCGGATCTCACAGCCCACCGGCTGCTGCAGCGCCATGAGGACGGTCCCCGCGGTGTGCGCGGGGTCGTTGAGGTCCTGGTCGGGGCCGGGCTTGAAGCGCTCGTCGCGCCCGTCGAAGAACGCCGTGCGCATCCCGCCGGGCACGAGACAGGTGACCCCCACCCGCCCCGCGTACTCCGCGGCCAGCGCCTGGGAGAAGCCACGGACGGCGAACTTCGACGCGGAGTAGGCGGTCGCGGCGTCGGCGCCCTTGAGGCCGAGGGTGGAGGAGACCGTGACGACCGTCCCGCGGCTCTCCTCGAGGTGGGGCAGCGCGGCGCGCACGACGGCGACCGTCCCGAGGAGGTTGACGTCGATGACCCGACGCCAGTCCGCGGGGTCGATCTCGAGCAGCGGCCCGCACGCGTCGGTCCCCGCCGCCGTGACGACCGCCGTCGGCGGCCCGACCTGCTCGACGAGCGAGGCGACCGCCGCCGTCGCCGCGTCCCAGTCGCTGAGGTCCGCCACGGCGTGCGGCACGTCCACCGAGGGAGCCACCCGGTCGATGACGGCCGGGCGTCCGCCCGCCGCCGCCACCGCCTCGACGACGGCGGCCCCCAGGCCTCCCGCCCCTCCGGTGACGTAGACAGTTCCGACCTCGCGTGCGTTCACCCTGCTCCTCCCGTTGACCGTGCGTGCTCCGCGGCCTGGGCGGCCTGCTCGGAGCGGTTGATGATGGATGTCGTCGACCGGCCGCCCAGGTAGGGCAGCAGGACGACCCGGCCGCCGTGCGCCTGCACGACCTCCGTCTCCGGCAGCGGCCTGCCGCCGTAGTCCCCGCCCTTGGCCCAGATGTCGGGGCGCAGGTGGGTGAGCGTGCCGCGCGGGTCGTCGTCGTCGAAGACGACGACGGCGTCCACGCAGTCCAGCGCCTCGAGCACCTTGGCGCGGTCGGCCGCGGGCACGACCGGCCGGCCTTGCCCCTTGAGGCGGGTGACCGACGCGTCGGAGTTCATGAGGACGACGAGGCGGTCTCCGAGCCGGCGCGCGGCCTGGAGGGTCGCGACGTGCCCGGCGTGCACGATGTCGAAGCAGCCACCGGTCGCGACGACGGTCGCGCCGTCCCCGCGCAGCCGCGTGGCCAGCTCGCGCAGCGCGTGCGGCTCGGCCTTGAGGACGCCGCCGCGGTCGGTGGGCGCCGCGGGCGTCTCGGCCGGCTCGCCGACGGGCTGCCGGCGGCCGCGGAAGCCCTCGGCGCCGCCGGCGGCGACCCACGCGGAGGCGTCGGCGACGGCGGACTCGACCGCCTCGGAGAGCAGCGCGCCGGAGGCCAGGGCGCTGGCGGCGCTCGCGGCGAACCGGTCGCCGGCCCCGCAGGGGTCACCACCGTGGGTGGCGACCGCGGGGACGTAGCTCGTCTCGTCGTCGTGCGCAGCGAGGAACGCGCCGTCCGCGCCGGCGGTCACGCACACCCCGCGGGCCCGCCACGCGGTGCGCAGGGCCGCCGCGGCGACGTCGGCGGGTGCGTCGGGCCGCTCGGTGGCGGAGCGGGCCTCGCTGAGGTTGGGCGTCACGAGTGCGGCGCCGGGGACCGGGTCGCCACCGCGGGGGTGGGGGTCCCACACGAGCCGCGTGCGGCGGGCGGCCTCGGCGAGCAGCTCGCGCAGACCGGGGTGGCGGGTCGTGCCCGCGCCGTAGTCGGAGACGAGGACGGCGTCGGCGCTCGCGAGCACCCGCGCGACCTCCTCGAGGGGCAGGTGCTCACCGGGGCTGCCGGGGCCGCCGTCGTCGACCCGGACGAGCGACTGGCCGCCGCTGCGGATGCGGGTCTTGCGCCGGGTGGCGCCCTCGTGGGGCAGGCGCAGGACCGTCAGGTGCTCCTCGAGCTCGGCCACGAGCCGGTCACCGTGCTCGTCGTCGGCGATCGGCGCGACGAGGGTGACGCGGCCGGTGCACAGCAGCGCCGCGAGACCCGCGCCTCCAGGGCTGTGGCGCGTGGTGCTCACGTCGAGCACCGGGACGGGGGCGTCGGGGGACAGGCGTACGACCTCACCGTCGACGTCCGCGTCGAGGACGACGTCCCCGACCACGACGACGTGCGGTGCGGAGTCTCCCGTACCCCCATCCCGCCGAGCGCTGAGCTGTTCCGGGCCGGACCCGTCCTGCGCAGGTGCCTCACCATCCCGCCGAGCGCTGAGCCGTTCCTCGGAGGAGACGGCCGTGCCCCCCACCCCGAGGTGGCGGTCGAGGGCGGCGCACAGCGCGTGGATGGCGACGAGATGGCCTTCCTGGACGGCCGCCGTCGAGGGCGCCTCGACGCACAGCGCGTCGTCGCACAGCTCGGCGAGCGGGTTGGGAGCGGGGCCGGTGAGGCCCCAGACGGTCAGGCCGAGCTCGCGGCCGCGCTCGGCGGCGCGCAGGACGTTGGGGCTCTTCCCCGAGGTGGACAGGAGCACGAGGACGTCACCGGGGCGCCCGTGCCCCTCGACCTGGCGGGCGAACATCTCCTCCGCGCCGTAGTCGTTGACGATCGCGCTCACGCTGGAGGACTCCGAGCACAGCGAGATCGCCGAGAAGGAGCGTCGGTCGTGGAGGAAGCGGCCGACGAGCTCGGAGGTGAGGTGCTGGGCCTCCGCGGCGCTGCCGCCGTTGCCCGCCGCGAGCAGCCGCGCGCCGCCGGACAGGCGCCCGGCGAGCTCGGCGGCCCACTGCTCCACGGTGCCGGCGTGGTCCTGGAGGAAGCCGAGGGCGGTCTCGAGCTCTGCCCGGTGCTCGTCGATCCAGTGCTGGGCGCTCATGCGGTCGCCGCCTTCCGGGACGTCGTGGTGCGGGCGACGCTGACCTCGGCGTAGGCCGCCTCGGTCGCGGCGGCCACCCGCTCCCAGCTGAAGCGATCCTCGGCACGGGCGCGGGCGGCCTCGCCGTAGCGGGCGCGCACCTCCGGGTCGACGAGGAGGCGGGTGATGGCCGCGGCGAGCGCGTCGGGCTCGCGCGGGGGGACGAGGGAGCCGGTGCGGCCGTCCTCGACGGAGTCGAGCAGCCCGCCGACGGCGCTGCCCACGAGCGGGCGCCCGCAGGCGGCGGCCTCGAGCGGCACGATCCCGAAGGGCTCGTACCAGGGGGTGGCGACGACGATGTCCGCGGAGCGGATGAGCGCGGGCACGCCGGTGCGCGGCACCGAGCCGACGAACCGGACCCGGTTCTCGACGCCGAGCTCCTCGGCGAGGGCGTGCAGCCGCCGTGCCTCCGGGTCGGTGCGGATGTGGGACTGGTCGGGGCCGCCGGCGACGAGCAGCTCGACGTCGGGCAGCAGCGGCAGCGCGGCGACGACCGTCTCCACGCCCTTGCGCTCGACGAGCCGCCCGATGGACAGCAGCCGGAAGGGCTGGTCGCCGGGCGGGGGGTGGGCCTCGCCGTCGGGGCTGAAGAGCTGGACGTCGACCCCGCACGGCACCACGCGCACCCGCGACCGGTCGATGCCCATCGCCTCGAGCTCGGTGACCTCGTCGCTGCACGTCGCCACGACGAGGTCCGCCTCGGTGGCCACGCGCGTCTCGGCCGCGACCCGGCCGGCGGGGCTGGTGTCCTTGGCGCCCTGGTGGCGGCGCTTGACGGTGCCCAGGGCGTGGAAGGTGTGGACGAGCGGCACGGGCACCTGCTCGGCCGCCTCGAGAGCGGCGAGCCCGGACATCCAGAAGTGCGAGTGGACGACGTCGGGGCGGTCCGCGCCCGCCCAGCGCTGGGCCAGCCAGCGGCCGAACTCGGGCATGTAGGGGAGCAGGTGGTCCTTGGGCAGCACCTGCGCCGGCCCGGCGGGGACGTGGACGACCCGCACACCGGGCAGCATCTCGACCTGCTCGGGCAGGTCGGGGTCGTCCCGGCGGGTGTAGACGGCGACGTCGTGCCCGCGCCGGGCGAGGGCGGCCGCGAGGGCGGCGACGTGGACGTTCTGTCCACCGGCGTCCTCGCCGCCGAGCGCTGCCAGCGGGCTGGCGTGCTCCGACACCATGGCGATTCTCATCGGACGACCTCCTTGAGCAGCGACTGCCAGTCCGCGAGGAAGCGGGCGGCGGAAAAGGTCTCGGTGGCGTGGCGGCGGGCGGCCTGGCCGCGCTCGCGCGCCTCGTCGGGGTCGGCGAGCCAGCGCAGCGCCGCCTCCTCGAGCACCCGCGGGTTCGCCGACACGACGCCGGCGTCCGCCGGGACGGCCTCGGGGGCCGCCGTCGTCGCCAGGGCGAGCACGGGCAGGCCGAGCGTCATCGCCTCGATGAGCGACAGCCCGAGCGAGGTCCACCGGTAGGGGTGCAGGTAGGCGCGCTGCCGGGCGAGGAGGGGGTGCATCTCGGACTGCCGCACGTCCTCGTGCAGGTGCCCGGCCAGGTCGGGCGCGTGCTCCTCGAGCGCGGCCATCCCCATCCCGTACACGGACAGCGGGACGGTCCTGGACAGGTCGAGCACGACGT
The DNA here is from genome assembly GCF_900116375.1 of Georgenia satyanarayanai. Classification (GTDB taxonomy): domain Bacteria; phylum Actinomycetota; class Actinomycetes; order Actinomycetales; family Actinomycetaceae; genus Oceanitalea; species Oceanitalea nanhaiensis. The sequence goes on from NZ_UETB01000009.1 coordinate 10,691, forward strand.
CGGTGCCCGCCACCCGCCACCGGCGCACCGGCTCGTTGACGACGACGCCGACCCGCTCCTCCTCGCCCGTGTACAGGTACCCGGGGTCGAGGACGCCGTGGTCGATGACCGTCGTCGGCGCCCGGCCGCAGTCCCACACGAGCGCGTTGAAGTGGGTGACGTGGACGATCGGGATGTCGCTGCGGTCCGCGAGCGGGTGGCGGGTGCGCACGGCGTCGCCGTTCGGGGTGTTGTGCTCGACGTACACGGCGGGCACGTCGGTGCCGGGGCGCAGTCCGGTCCACTCCTCGAAGAGCGCGATCTCGTGCGGCCGCTGGAGGACGACGACGTCGCAGCCCTCCTCCCGCAGCTCCGCGGGGCTGAGCTCGCGGGCGTTGGCGGGCCAGTCCCACGTGCGGGCCCGGCCCAGCCCGTCGGGCCCGCGGTCGGGGAGCACCGGGATGAGGTACTCGTCGGGACCGGTGACGAAAGGGGTCAGCCAGGACCCGTGGACGTGCCAGACGGCGACCTTCACGCCATGACCTCCTGGGGGGCGAGGGACGCGACGGCGTCCACGACCTGCTCGGGACGGATGCCGGTGAGGCAGGGGTGGCCCGGCACCGGGCACTCCCGGGCGCGGGTGTCGGCGCACGCGGCGAGCTGGTCGCCGAGCACGACGGTCGGCACGCCGTAGGGGGCCCACCGCTCGGCGGGCACCACCGGGGAGAAGAGGGAGACGACGGGGGTCCCGACGGCGGCCGCGAGGTGCGCCGGGCCGGTGTTGCCGACGACGACGCACGCGGCGCCGTCGAGCACGGCGGCCAGCTGGGGCAGGTCGGTGCGGCCGGTGAGGTCGTGGACACCCGGGCCGGCGGCGGGGGCCTGCTCGCCCGGCCCGCCGGTGACGACGACGTCCCACCCGGCCGCCACGAGAGCGCCGGCGATCGCCCGCGCGTGCTCCGGCGCGATGGCCCGAGCCGGCACCGAGGCCCCCGGGTGCAGCACGACGTACTCGCCCCGTCGCCGAGCGCTGAGCTGTTCCTGCACGAGGGGGGCTCCGCCAGTAACAAGTGAGCTCTCGGCGGGGAGGGGGGTGGCGGGGAGGGGGTGGCTCCCCTCTCGCCGAGCGCTGAGTTGTTCCTCGGCGGGGAGGGGGGCGCTGTCGGTGAGGAGGGGGGTGGCGTCGGGGAGGGGGCGGCGGACGGCGAGGCGGCCGTCGTCGCCCGGCGGCAGCTGCGCGCCGGCGGCGCGGGCGAGGTCGAGGGCGGCCTCGACCTCGTGGAGGCCCTCGGGGCGCTGGTGGCGGACGTCGAGGAGCGAGCCGGGGTAGTCCACGCTCGTCGCGGAGACGTGCCCGATCCCCGCCAGCTTCGCGAGCAGCGCCATCGGCAGCGGGCTCTGGTGGAAGGAGGTGAAGACGACCGCCCGGTCGTAGCGGCGGGCCGCGAGCGTCGCGACGAGCCCGTCGATGGCCGCCGGGTCGACGGCGGGTGGCCGGTAGCCCGACCACGGCGCGTCGACGACGAGCACCTCCCGCACCCCAGGCAGCAGCCGGGCGGCCCCCGCGCCGGACGGACCCGCGAGGAGGTCGACGTCGTCGTGGGCCGCGAGGGCCCGGACGGCGGGCCCGGTGAGGAGGACGTCGCCGTCGTTGTCGAGGCGCACGGCGAGGGTCGTCATCGCTCGTCACCCGCCATCGTGAGGACGAGGTCGACGGCGGAGGCGAGGTCCGCGGCGACGTGCTCGGCACGCTCGACCTCCTCCGTGCGGGTGACCGGCGTCGGAACGAGCACGGCGCGGGCACCGGCGGCCTGGGCGGCGCCGACGTCGGCACCGATGTCCCCGACGACGACGCACTCGTGCGGTGCCACGCCCAGGGTCTCGGCGGCGCGCAGCACCATGCCCGGCCCGGGTTTGCGGCAGGTGCAGCCGTCCCCCGGGCCGTGCGGGCAGTGCTCGACGACGTCGAACGAACCGAGCAGGTCCTGGACACGCTCGTTGACCCGGGAGACGTCCTCGGCGCTGATGAGACCGCGGGCGATGCCGGACTGGTTGGTCACCATGCCGACGAGCAGGCCTCCGGCGCGCAGCCGGCGCACCGACTCCGCGGCGTCGGTCACCGTGCGGACCCTGGCGGGGTCACCGTTGTAGGGGACGTCCTCGACGATCGTGCCGTCGCGGTCGAGCAGGGCGGCGCGGAGCGGCGGCGGCCACGCGGGCACGTCGCGGAACCTCACCGCTCCGTGCAGCCGGTGCCACACCGCCGACCAGGGGATGGCCACGCTCGTCCACACCATCCGGCGCCACTCGGCGGCCCAGCCCTCCTCACCGGGACGGGGGCCCGGCGCGATGCGGCGCACGGTGAAGTCGGCGGTCAGGCCCGCCCACGTGGCGGCCGCCGCGGCGGCGGCGCGCCGGCGACCGGCGGCCGCGAGGAGCGTGGCGGCGGACCCGGCCGCGACGGTGGCGACGTGCCAGCGGAAGCGCCCGCGGCCCGTGCCGCCGATCTCGCGCCAGCCGGGGCCGTGCAGCGCGCGCATGAGGGAGTCGGAGGCAGAGCCGGCCTGCATGCGCAGGCTGACGGCGTCGTCCGCGGGCCGCACCGGGTGGAGGATCTCGCGCTCGCCGCGGACCAGCTCCCAGCCGGCCCGGGTGACCCGCAGGGCGAGGTCGGCGTCCTCCCGGTAGGCGCGCGGGAACCGCTCGTCGAAGCCGTGGACGGCGGCGAGGGCCGCGCGCCGGTAGGCCATGTCAGCCGTCGCCCACCTGGCGGTCTCCAGGCCGGCGGTGTTGCGCTCCCAGTCGGTGGGGCGCCGGTGCTGCGGCAGCGGGACGGTGATGCGGCCCTGCGTGGCACCCACCTCCGGACCGCACGCCGCGAGGTCGGCCGCGAGCCGGGTGGACCAGTTCGCGGGGAGGCGGACGTCGTCGTCGAGGAAGGCGACCCACTCGGTGGTGGCGGCACGCCACCCCGCGTTGCGGGCGGCGGCGGGGCCACGCCCGCCGGAGCGCAGCACCTCGACCGGGACGTCGCCCGGCGGCAGGTCGAGGGGCTCGGCCTGGTCGAGCGGGCGGTCGTCGACGAGGACGACCCGCTCGGGGGCCGGCCCGCCCTGACCGAGCAGGTCGGTGAGCACCTCCCGGAGGGAGGGGCGGCCGACGGTGGGGACGACGACGGTGTAGCCGCTCACGCGACCGCCACCGCGGCGTCGTCCTCCACCGCCGCCCCGGCCGCCTCGTGCGTGGCGAAGAGCTCGGAGCGACGGACGAGGTGGGGGCCGAGGACGAGCAGGTCGACCGGCGCGGAGCCGAAGAGCTCGAGCGCGTCACGGGGGTCGTCGACCATGGGCCGTCCGGCCGTGTTGAGGCTCGTGTTGATGACGACGGGCAGGCCGGTGCGCTCGGCGAACGCCGCGATCGTCGCGCCGAGGCGCGGCTGGCGCTCGGCGTCGACGGTCTGGATGCGCGCGGTGCCGTCGACGTGGACCGCCGCGGGGATGCGGTCGCGCCACTCCGGGCGGACCGTGTGCACGAAGAGCATGTAGGGGCTGGGGATCGGGCCGTCGGTGAAGATCTCCTCGGCGCGGTCGGCGAGGACCATCGGCGCGACCGGCCGGAACTGCTCCCGGCCCTTGACGTCGTTGATGCGCTCGAGGTTCCTCTCCAGCCCCGGGTGGGCGAGGAGGGAGCGGTGGCCCAGCGCGCGCGGCCCGAACTCGCTGCGCCCGTCGAACCAGGCGATGACACCGTTGCTGGCGAGCACCTCGGCCACCTGCTCGGGCAGGTCGTCGGGGGTGGTGAAGGGCACCTTGGCCGTCGTCAGCCACCGGGCGAGCTCGTCGTCGGACCAGGCGCGGCCGAGGTCCGCCCCCGCGATCGGACGCGGCTCGGCGCCGCGGTCCGCGGCGACCTGGAGGGCCGCGCCCAGGGACGTCCCTGCGTCGCCGGCGGCAGGCTGCACCCACACGTCCTCGAAGGGGGTCTCTCGCCAGATGCGGGAGTTGGCCACGCAGTTGAGCGCGGTGCCGCCCGCCATCGTCAGCGCGGTGTCCCCGGTCTGCTCGTGGAGCCAGCTCGCGAGGTCGACGAGGACCTCCTCGAGCCGCGCCTGGACCGAGCAGGCGAGGTCGGCGTGGGGACCGCCCCACGTACCGTCGTCGATGCGCGGCTCCACCCACCGCGACCAGTCGGGGACCGGGGCGAGGAAGCCGCCGTCCTCGGTGGCGTGGATGGTCTCGCGCAGCTCCTCGAGGAAGCGCGGCTTGCCGTAGGAGGCCAGGGCCATGACCTTGTACTCGTCGGAGGAGCGCAGGAAGCCCAGGTGCTCGGTGAGCGACTCGTAGAGCAGGCCCAGGGAGTGCGGCAGCTGCTGCCCGGCGAGCGTCTCGAGCCTGCCGCCGGAGTAGCGCCCGGCGAGGTGGGAGGCGTGCTCGCCGCGGCCGTCGAGGACGAGGACGCTCGAGCTGGCGTGCGGGGAGGCGAGGGCGCCGGAGGCGGCGTGGGCCACGTGGTGCGGGACGAAGACGACCTTCTCCGGGTCGAGCCCCGGCAGGGCGGCGGCGAGGAACTGCGGGGCGCGCTCGGCGTAGGTGAGGCGCAGGTGGTCCCACGGGTCGTCCAGGCCCATCTCGTGAGCCGGGCGCGCGAGGGAGGGGTCGAAGGAGTAGGCGACGGCGTCGAGGTCCTTGGGCTCCAGGCCTGCCTGCTGGAGGCACCAGCGCATCGACAGCTCCGGGAGCTCCCACGCCGAGAAGGGCACCGGCCGCTTGCCGTGCTTGCGCCTGCTGAAGCGCTCCTCCTCCGCCGCCGCGACCACCTTGCCGTCGATGACGAGCGTGGCCGACGGGTCGTGGAACAGCGCGTTGACCCCGAGAACTCGCATGCGTGACCTCCTGGATGGTCCAACTCACCTATAGGTGATTCGCTGCTCACGCTGCCCGAGAGAAGTACTTCTCGCACCTCGACATGGAGGCTCGACTGTGACGACCACCCAGACCGCCCCTGCTCGCACCGCGGAGCTCGCTCTCCACCTCCTGGACGGACGGGTCTCGCCGGCCACCGGGGCACGGCGGCTGCAGCGGGAGGACCCCAGCGGATCGGGGACGGTGACGACGCTCGTGCCGGCGACGGTGGAGGAGGTCACCGCCGCGGTCGACGCCGCCTGGCGGGCACGCACCGCCTGGCGTCGCACCGCACCCGCGGAGCGTGCCGCGGCGCTGCGTGCGGCCGCGGCGGCCGTCCGCGCCGACGCCGACCGGCTCGGGGAGCTGCTCACGGCCGCGACCGGACGGCTGCTCGGGCAGTCGGTCGAGTCCGCCACCGTGGCTGCCGACCTCCTGGAGGAGGCGGCGACGACCGGTCTCGGTGCGGCCGGCCGGACGCTCGCCGGCGCGACGGGGGCCCTGGACGTGGTGCGCCGGGAGCCCCGGGGCGTCGTCGCGGTCATCACCCCGTGGAACGACCCGTTCCCGGCGGCGGCGGGCCTCCTCGCGGCCGCGCTCGTCACCGGCAACACCGTGGTGCACAAGCCCTCGGAACGCTCGGCGGTGCCGGCTTGGGAGATGGCCCGCCTCGTCGCCGACGCGCTGCCCGCCGGGGTGGTCAACGTCGTCAACGGCGACGGCGAGACGGGTGCCGCCGTCGTCGCCGACGAGCGCGTGGCCCTCGTGGCGCACGTGGGCTCGACGGTGGCCGGCCGGCGCATCGCCGCCGTCGCCGGCGCGCGCGGCGCGAAGGTGCTGCTCGAGAACGGCGGCGCGGACGCGATCGTCGTCGACTCCGGCGTCGACCCGCGGTGGGCCGCCGAGCAGATCGCCACGGGCGCCTTCACCAACACCGGACAGATCTGCACCTCCGTCGAGCGCGTGTACGTGCACGACGACGTCGCCGACGCCGTCGTCGCCGAGCTCGCCGACGTCGCGGACGCGCTCGTCGTCGGGGACCCGGCGGACCCGGCCACGACGCTCGGACCGCTCGTGGACGCGGACCAGCTCGCCGTCGTCGAGGAGCACGTGCGTGCCGCGGTGGACGGCGGCGCCCGGTGCGTCACCGGAGGTGCGCCGCTCGACCGGCCCGGCAGCTTCTACGCCCCCACGGTGCTCGATGGCTGCGCACCGCACTCGGACGCCGTCGCCGAGGAGACCTTCGGCCCGGTGGCCGCGATCGTGCGCGTGCCCGACTTCGACACCGCGCTGTCCCTCGCGGGGGAGAGCCGGTACGGGCTGGCCGCGACCGTCCTCACCCCGGACCTCGGTCACGCGCTGCGCGCCGCCGAGGAGCTCGAGGTGGGCACGGTCAAGGTCAACGGTGTCTTCGGTGGTGCGCCGGGCGGCTCCGCCGACCCGCGCCGCGACAGCGGCACCGGTGCCGGCTACGGCCCTGACCTGCTCGCCGAGATGACGGTCCTCAAGACCGTGCACCTCGAGGCGCCGGGCGCCTGACGGCCGCCGAACCCGCGAGATCTCCGTCACGTGGGGATGTGCAGTGCGTACGCAGGCCGTAGCGTACCGCTCACTCCTACCAAAGTAGGAAATAGTTCCCTACTTTCGGAGGGCCCCATGGTGCTTGGTCTGGCTCGTCGTCCCCACAGCGTGCCGGTGTCGCCCGAGCTCGAGGAGGCCCGTGCCAACGTCGCGGCCGTCACCGCCGTGGTGTCGGCCCTCGCGCAGGCGACGACGTCGGCAGCGGCCGTGAGCTCGGCGCTCGACGTGGTCCGCGAGCAGTTCGGGTGGGCGTACGGCTCCTACTGGCGTATCGACGACTCCGCCGGCGTGCTCCGCTTCGCCCAGGAGTCCGGGGACGCCGGGGCGGAGTTCCGGAGCGTCACGCTGTCCGCGTCCTTCCGGGAGGGGGTCGGCCTCTCCGGGCGAGCCTGGCGCGCGCGCAGCCTCGTCTTCGTCGACGACCTCGGCGACCTGCCCGACTGCGTGCGTGCACCCGCCGCACAGCGGGCCGGGGTCCGCAGCGGCGTGTGCTTCCCGCTCCTCGAGGGTGGCGTGGTCACCGGCACGATGGACTTCTTCGCCACCGAGCGGCTCGAGCTGTCCGCGCAGCGCCTCGACACGCTGCGGACCATCGGCGTCCTCGTCTCCCAGGCGATCGAGCGGGTGCGGGCCGCGGAGCGGCAGAACGAGGACCTCAAGGACATCGAGGCTGTCCACAGCGTGCTGCGGGGCGTGTCCGCCGCCACCACCCAGGAGCAGGCGCTGAGCCGCGCACTGGACGCGATCCGGACGGGCTTCGGCTGGGTGTACGGGTCGTTCTGGCGGGTCGACGAGGCCGAGGGCGTCCTGCGGTTCGCCCAGGAGTCGGGCACCGCGGGCCAGGAGTTCCGTGAGGTCACCCTGGCCGCGTCCTTCCGGGAAGGGGTCGGCCTGTCCGGACGGGCGTGGCGCTCGCGGGACCTCGTCTTCGTCGAGGACCTCGCCGAGCTCACCGACTGTGTGCGCGCGCCCGCCGCGAAGCGTGCCGGCGTGCGTTCCGGGGTGTGCCTGCCGATCCTCGTCGGCGGCGACATCGTCGGCACGATGGACTTCTTCACGACGGCGACGGTCGCGCTCTCGCCCGGGCGCGAGGCGGCACTGCGCAACACGGCGTTCCTCCTCGGCCAGGCGCTCGAGCGCTTCGCCGGGGCGGACCGCCTTCGCCGGGCCGGGCAGGACCTGCTCACCTCGATCGGTGAGGTCGAGCAGAACGTGCTGGCCGCGACCTCGGTCGTCGGGGAGGGACGGCGTCTCGCCGACAGCGTCAACGTCGAGGTCGCCGGGCTCGGGGAGTCCAGCGCGAGCATCGGGAAGGTCGTCAAGACGATCCAGGACATCGCGGCGCAGACCAACCTCCTTGCGCTCAACGCCACCATCGAGGCGGCCCGGGCGGGCGAGGCGGGCAAGGGCTTCGCCGTCGTCGCGGGCGAGGTCAAGGAGCTGGCCGGGGAGACCGCGCGTGCCACGACGGAGGTGGACGAGAAGGTGCGGGCGATCCAGGGCAAGGTACGTCAGGTGGTCGCCTCGATCGCCGAGATCTCGGCCGTCGTCGAGCGTGTCGACGACACCCAGACGACGATCGGCGGTGTCCTCGCCGAGCAGCTCACCGTCACCCGGGCGATCCTCGGCTGACTGTGAGGCAGGCGGTCAGCCGTACCGGCGGGCGGTCGACGCGCGCTGGGCGTCCTCGAGCGCACGAAAACGTGCCTCGGCGTGGGCGGGCAGCACCCGGCGCTCCGTGAGCACCCAGGGCGCCCCCCGGAGCGCGGCGAGCACACCTGCGAGCGCGGTCCGCGAGCGCAGCTGGCTCAGCACCACCGCGGTGCGGCGCAGGGCGGCGGGCAGCGGGCGGCGCAGCCAGGTGAACCACAGGGTGTTGCGGACGCCGTCGCGCTGCCGCCTGGTCGTGTCGCGCGCCGTGGAGGCGTGGTGGTGGACGGTGGTGGTGGGCAGGTAGCACAGCTCCCAGCCCACGGCGGCGAGGTCCGCGGCGAGGAGCTCCTCCTCCCCGCCCAGCCACAGACGCGGGTGGAAGCCGCCGACACCGACGAACGCGCTGCGCCGCACGACCGACGCGCCGGCGAGGAAGCTGCCGAGCGCCGGTCCGGGCAGCCCCGGGCGGCCCTGGACGGGGGAGTCGCGCAGCTCGGCGACGATCGGGTCCTCCGTCCCGGCGGGCTCGACGAGGATCCGCGCGGTGAGGACCGCGACGTCCGGGTGCGCGTCGAGCGCGTCGGCCGCGGCGGTGAGGCTGCCCGGGTCCCACCACGTGTCGTCGTCGCAGAAGGCGACGTAGGGGGTGTCGAGGAGCTGCACACCGAGGTTGCGGCCCACCGCACCGAGGTTGCGGCGGCTCTCCAGCAGCGTCACCCACGGGTGGTCGTGCCGCACCGCCTGCGCCGTCCCGTCGCTCGAGCCGTTGTCGACGACGACGACCGGCGGCGCCTCGGGCAGCGCCCGCAGCAGGTGCAGCGTCCGGTCCAGCTCGGTGCGCCGGTTGTGGGTGATGACGACGACGCCGACGCGCGGGTCCGGTCCAGATGAGGTCATGCCCCCATTTGAGCCCGAGCCGGCGCTGCCCGCACGGGCGGACCTGCGGGGCGGTGACGCCGCTCACCACCCCGGCGACCGGCGGAATGGGCGGTGTCGGAGCCGCGTTGCCCCGGCATGACGGACTACGGCCACGACCTCCTCTTCGGCTCCTTCATCACCCCGAGCAACGCCTCGCCCGAGAGGGTCGTCGCCCTGACGCAGGCCTCGGAGGCCGCCGGCCTGGACCTCGCCACCTTCCAGGACCACCCCTACCAGCCCTCCTTCCTCGACACGTGGACGCTGCTGTCCTACGTCGCCGCCCGCACCGAGACGATCCGGCTCGCCCCGAACGTCGCGAACCTGCCGCTGCGGCCGCCCGCCGTGCTCGCCCGGGCTGCCGCCAGCCTCGACATCCTCAGCGGGGGCCGGATCGAGCTCGGCCTCGGCGCCGGTGGCTTCTGGGACGCGATCGAGGCGATGGGCGGCACCCGCCTCGCGCCCGGCCAGAGCGTCACCGCCCTGAGCGAGGGCATCGACGTCATCCGCGGCATCTGGGACACGAGCACGCGCGAGCGTCTCGTGCTCGAGGGTGACCACCACCGCCTGGACGGCGCCAAGCGGGGCCCCGCTCCCGCCCACGACATCGCGATCTGGGTCGGTGCCCTCAAGCCCCGCATGCTGCGGCTCATCGGGCGCACGGGCGACGGCTGGCTGCCGTCCCTCGCCTACCTCGAGGGCCTCCAGGACCTCGCGGACGGCAACGCGGTCATCGACGAGGCGGCCACGGCCGCCGGCCGCGACCCCCGGGCCGTACGCCGCCTCCTCAACATCGGGGGACAGCTCACCGCCCAGCGCAGCTCACGGCTCCTCGTCGGCCCGCCCGAGCAGTGGGCCGAGCAGCTCGCCGCCCTCACCCTCGAGCACGGCGTCAGCGCCTACATCCTCAGTGGCGACGACCCCTCCGCCTTCGCCGTCCTCGGCCAGGAGATCGCCCCCGCCGTGCGCGCGCTCGTCGCGGCGGAGCGCGCCTGATGGACTACGGACACCCCCTCCAGCTCGGCGTCCTCCTCCCCGCGACCACCGCCGCGGTCGAGCTCGCCGTCCTCGCCGAGGAGCTCGGCCTGGACCTCGTCGCGCTCCCCGACGCCCCGGACGGCGCCGAGGCCTGGACGCTCCTGTCCTGGGTGGCCGGCCGCACCCGGCGCATCGGCCTGGCCCCGGCCGCCCTCGACGCCACGGCCCGCACGCCCGCCGTCGTCGCCCGCAGCACCGCCAGCCTCGACCTCCTCAGCCGTGGACGCGTCACCCTCGCCCTCGACGGTGATCCGGTGGACGCGCTCGAGGAGGCGGTCGACGTCGTGCGGGGCACCTGGGACGCCGCCGCCCCCACGCCCCTCACCTACCGCGGTGAGCACCACCGCCTCGCGGGCGCCCAGCGCGGGCCCGCGCCGGCGCACACCGTCCCCGTGTGGCTCGGCGGAGGCGGACGCGACGCCCTCGACCTCGTCGGCCGCGCCGCCGACGGCTGGCTCGTGCCGCCCGCCACGTCCCCGGCGGCCCTGCGGGACGGCAACGCGCTGGTCGACGTCGCCGCCACCTCCGCCGGGCGCGACCCGCGCGAGGTCCGCCGCGTGCTCACCGTGGACGTCGCCGGCTCTGTCGACGACCTCCTCGGGCTCGTCGTCGACGACGGTGTCGGCACCCTCCTCCTCGCGACCGACGACGCCGCCGTGCTCGAGCGCTTCGCCCGCGAGCTGGCCCAGGCCCTCCGTGAGGCGGTGGCGAGGGAGCGCGCCCGCCGCGGCACCGCGCCCGCCCCCGCGCGCAGCAGCGCCGTCCGCGCCGCCCGCCGGCCACGCATCGCCTACGACGACGTCCCGACGGCGCTCGCGGACCACGCCGTCGAGCCCGGCGACGCCCGGTACGCGGCCGTCCGCTCGACCTACCTGCGCGAGGGAACGCCCGGCCTCGTGCTGCGCCCGGGCACAGTCGAGGAGGTGGGTCAGGCGCTGCGCTTCGCCCGCACCCAGGACGTGCCGCTCTCGCTGCGCAGCGCCGGACACGGGGTCAGCGGCCGCTCCACGAACGACGGCGGCATCGTCCTGGACCTGTCGCGGATGAACGGCATCGAGGTGCTCGACGACGCCGAGCGGCTCGTGCGCCTCGGCCCCGGCGCCCGCTGGGGCGAGGTCGCCGCCGCCCTCCAGCCGCGCGGCTGGGCCATCAGCTCCGGCGACTACGGCGGTGTGGGCGTCGGTGGGCTCGCGACGACCGGCGGGATCGGTTTCCTCGGCCGCGCGCACGGGCTGACGATCGACCACGTGCGGGCGGTCGAGATGGTCCTCGCCGACGGCAGCGTCGTGCGGGCGAGCGAGGCCGAGAACACCGATCTCTTCTGGGCCGCGCGCGGCGCCGGCTTCACCGTCGGCGTCGTCACCGCCTTCGAGCTGCAGGCGGCGGAGGTCGGCGACGTCGGGGTGGCCCAGCTCGTCTTCGACGCGAGCGACACCGCCGAGTTCCTCACCCGCTGGGGCGCCGCCGTCGAGGCCGCGCCGCGCGAGCTGACGAGCTTCCTCATGATGGGCGCCCCGCGGGGCGGGCAGGTCCTCGCGCAGACGACGACCGTCATCGACTCCGCCGACCCCGCGACGATCCTCGCGATGCTCCAGCCCTTCGCGCAGATCGCCCCGCTCGTGGGCCAGTCCGTGCAGGTCGCGCCCTACGCCGCCGTCGTCGCGACGCCAGACGCCGCGCACGCAGGACAGGGCGAGCCGGTGACGCGCTCCGGGCTGCTCGAGCACGTGACGCCGCAGTTCGCGGCCGACGCGGAGCGGCTGGTCCGCTCCGGGCACACGTTCTTCTTCCAGATCCGCGCGACGGGCGGCGCCGCCGGGGACGTCGCGCCGGACGCGACCGCCTTCGCGCACCGCTCGGCGAACTTCTCGGTCGTCGCCTTCGGGTCCAGCCGCCGCAACCTCGACGCCGTCTGGGACGGGATGCACCACCACTCGATCGGGCTGTACCCGAGCTTCGAGACCGACCCTCGGCCGGAGCGGCTCACCGAGGCCTACCCGCCGGCGCACCTGGAGCGCCTGCGCGCGATCAAGCGCCGCCACGACCCGGACAACGTCTTCCGGGACAACCACAGCATCGTCCCGTGACAGACGTGCGGGGCCCGGGCAGCACCCGGGCCCCGCACGGTGGGGTCGGTCGCGGTCAGGCGGCGTGGACGACGGCGTCGGGGCCGACGACGGCGAAGTCCGGCACGCGCACCTCGCCGGCGACCTTGGCGCCGTCACGCAGCCGCGCTCCGCGCCCGACGACGGCCCGCGGGCCGACGTGGGTGTTCTTGCCGAGCCGGGCTCGGGCGGCGACGACGGCCTCCCGGTCCACCCACGCACCGTCGTCGAGGTGCGCCTCGGCACCGACGCGGGCACCGGGGTCGACGTAGGCGGTGGGGGAGACCCAGGCCGTCGGGTGCACCTTCGCGCCGCGCTCGACGAGCCCACCACCGTGGGGGTGCTGGACGTAGCGCAGCATGGTGCCGTCGTCGTCCTCGAACTCGACATACTTGCGGCGGGCCACGGTTCTCCTCCCGGGTACGGGTCGTGCTGTCACCTGTCTCAACGGCCGCGGTCGCGCGCAGATTCCACGTCCGGGGCGCCGAGCGGTGTGAGATTGGCCGCTTCCCGCGCGCGCTGGCGAGCGTCGGCGGCGTGGCGCACGCTGGCCGGGCGGGCGCGACGTGCGCCGCCCGGGAAGGGAGCGAGGATGGTCGACGTCGTCGTCGTGGGCCTGGTCTGCCGCGACATCGTCATGACCGTGGACGAGCTGCCGGCGAGCGGTTCCGTCCCGGTGGGGACGCGGATCGAGACGCTCGGCGGTGCCGCCAACCAGGCCGTCGGTGCCCGCCAGCTCGGACTGTCCGCCGGGCTCGTGGGCGTGGTGGGGCAGGACACGGCTGCCGACCTCGTCCTGGACCAGGCGCGCCGGGACGGGATCGAGGTCTCCGGCGTCGTCCGCCGGGAGGGTGGCACCACACCGCTCGTCGTCGGCGTCGTCGAGGCCGACGCCACCCACCGCCTCCTCGAGCACGTGCCAGCCGAGGCGCTGCTGACCCCGGCGGACGTCAGGGCCGGCGCGCCGATCGTCGGGGCCGCGCGCGCCGTCGTCGCCGACCTCCAGCAGCCCGACGACGCCGTCGCCGAGACGGTCCGTCTGGGCGCCGCGGCCGGTGCCCTCGTCGTCCTCGACGGCGCTCCGGACGACCCGGACGCGCTTGCCGACGTCTGGGACGGGGTGTCGGTGCTGCGCGCCGACGACGACGAGCTCGCCGCCTACGTCGGCAGCGTGCCCGAGGGGACGGACGCCGTCGTCGACGCCGCCCGTGAGCTCGTCGCGAGGGGCCCGGGGGTCGTCGCCCTGGGGGCCGGGCAGGCGGGCAACGTCGTCGCCTGGCGCGGCGGGGCGCGCGTCTTCCCGCGGCTCGGGGAGGAGCCCGTGGACGTGACGGGCGGGGGTGACGCCTTCGTCGCCGGGCTGCTGCGTGCCCTGCTCGACGGCGCGGACCCGGAGACGGCGGGGTGGTGGGCCTCGGCCGCCGCTGCGCTCACCGTGACGAGGCTCGGCGGGCGCCCGGACCTCGACGCCGAGGCGGTCGCGAGGGAGGCCGAGCGGGCCGCGGGCCGTTGAGGCACGAGATGCAGGCCGCGGGCACCGGTGGCACTCTCGGACCGACCGGGAAGGGCCCCGGTGGACCCGCGAAGGAGAGCCCCAGGTGAAGAGCGCCGTCATGTCGCACGCCTCCGTCGAGCCTGCGGAGGCACCGACGCTGCCCGTCACGCCCCGCGGCGAGGTCAGCGCGACCCTCCTCGACGTGCTGCTGCGCGGGGCGGACCCGGGGACGCTGGAGAACCTGGGCCGCGCCGCGGGCGCCCGCACCACCGACGCCGTGCGCGACGACGACGTCCAGCTCAGCCTCTTCCTCCTCTACGCGCTCAGCTACGGCACCTTCGACCAGCTCGGCGCCGAGCACGAGTGGAGCCCCGAGCTCGTGCGTCTGCGGACCGACCTCGAGAAGGCCTTCGAGGCCGCGCTGCGCGAGCAGGTGCTCGTGCCGCCCGCCCCCGAGCCGCGGGTCTCGGCCGTCGCGGACGCGCTCTTCACGCTGACGGCCGAGCCGAGTGGCCCCTCGCTGGCCAAGTTCGTGGCCAGGAGGGCGAGCCACGAGCAGATCATCGAGATGCTCGTCCAGCGCAGCGTCTACACGCTGCGTGAGGCGGACCCGCACACGTGGGCGGTCCCGCGGCTCACCGGTCGTGCCAAGGCGGCACTCGTGGAGATCCAGGCCGACGAGTACGGCGGGGGTCACCCCGATCGCGTCCACCAGCACATCTACGCCGCCACCCTGCGCGGGACGGGGCTGAGCGCGGAGTACGGCGCCTACGTCGACCACGTCCCGGCGATCACGCTCGCCTCCTTCAACCTCATGTCGATGTTCGGGCTCAACCGCCGATTCCTCGGCGCGATCGTCGGGCACCTCGCCGCCTACGAGATGACCGCCTCGATCCCCTGCCGCCTCTACGCCGACGGGATGCGCCGCCACGGCATGCCCGAGGAGGTCACCCACTACTTCGACGAGCACGTCGAGGCCGACGCCGTCCACGAGCAGATCGCCGCCCGGGACCTCGCCGGCGCGCTGGCCGAGGACCGTCCCGAGCTCACCGCCGACATCATGTTCGGCGCCGCCGCGTGCCTCGCCGTCGACGGCGCGATGGGCGACCACATGCTGCGGGCGTGGAAGGCGGGGGAGTCCTCCCTCCTCCGGCCGCTGGCCCACGACGTGGCCGCGTGAGGGGGCACGACGACGTGCGCCGCGACGACGACGAGGTGACGATCACCGCCTACCCGAACGGTCCGCTCATCGTGCGCGGGGACGCGACCATCCTCGACGTCGAGGGGCGGGCGATGCCCCGGACCCGCAAGACCGTCGCACTGTGCCGCTGCGGGGCCTCGACCATCAAGCCGCTGTGCGACGGCAGCCACAAGCTCGTGGGCTTCTGCACGCAGGAGCCCGCGGGCGGCTGACAACGCGCGCGGCGACCTGGAGGGCGCGGGTAGCGTCACGACCATGAGCATCGCGCTGCCCGACTCCGTCATCGCCGCCGAGGGGGAGGGTGACCTGCCCGTCCTGCGGGTGGCCACGGCCCTCGCCACCGGGGAGGTCTACCTCCACGGCGCGCACGTCACCGCGTGGACGCCCGCCGGCGCCGACCCCGTCCTGTGGGTGAGCGGCTCCGCCCGCTTCGGCCCCGGTGAGGCGATCCGCGGTGGCGTGCCGATCTGCTTCCCGTGGTTCGGGACCGGTCGCGAGCCGGGCCTCGCCCCGCCCGCGCACGGTTTCGCGCGGCTGGCACCGTGGCGGCTCGTCGCCGCGGAGGAGCACGACGACGGCGCGGTGACGCTCACCCTCGAGCTCACCGCTGCGGACGTCGCCGACGTACCGGCTGCCGCCGCCTGGCCGCACCCCTTCACCGCCACCTACGCCGTCACCTTCGGCCGCGAGCTCACCTTGGCCCTGACCGTGGAGAACACCGGCGAGGGCGAGATCTCCTACGAGGAGGCGCTCCACACCTACCTCGCCGTCGCAGACGTGCGGACGACGACGGTCCAGGGCCTCGACGGCGCCACCTACCTCGACAAGGCGGCCGACGGGGGCCCCGAGCCGGAGACCCAGCGCGGGGACGTCACCTTCACCGCCGAGACGGACCGCGTCTACGACAGCGCGGGCACCGCCGTCGTCGTCGACGAGTCCGCCGGCCGCCGCATCGGGATCGACAAGGACGGCTCGGCCCACACCGTCGTGTGGAACCCCTGGACGGACAAGGCCGCCTCCATGCCCGACTACGGCGACGACGAGTGGCCGACGATGGTGTGCGTCGAGACGGCCAACGCCCTCGACGCCGCCATCACCCTCGCACCGGGTGAGCGCCACACGATGACCGCCCGGTACGCCGTCACCCGGTAGCCCTCCGCCCGCGGCGGGGAGGCGGGCGGGCCGGGGAGCGTTGTTCGCAGACGTCCAGCTGAGTCACCGGGTGACTCAGCTGGACGTCTCGAGACCACATGTCCTCCCGGCCGCCCCGGGAGCGCGTCAGAGCCAGCGCCGCTCCTCGCCGGGGGCGTAGGTGAGCCGTTCGCCCCGGTATGGCCTGAACCGCGGGAAGGGAGAACCCTCGGCCGTCCATGTCGGTTGCGGCCCGCACTCTCCGGTGCCCATCTCCTCGTGGAACACCCACCAGCGCGGGTGCAGGCTCCCGGGCCTGACCGACCGCACCTCGTGGTGTGCCGGGAACCGGCGGCCCGAGCGGTCCCGCGCGCGCAGGTCGGTCATGCTCCAGGCGCCGACGGGCTGTCCGTCCGTATCGACGACGGCCAGGACGTACCCGGCCGTGGCGAGCAGGCTCGTGACCGTGCGGAGCGAGGACGCCAGCGGGGACCGTTCGAGGCGCGCGATCGTCGGCTGCGGGACGCCCACCAGCTCTGCCAGGCCGCGCTGGCTCAGACCCTGGTCGCGGCGGTACGCCCGCAGTGCCAGCCCGATCTGCTCGTCGACGGGGACCGCCCGCCGCGGCCGCTCGAGGTTCGCCATGACGCCCAGGGTGCCTCTCCGCTGCAGCGGGTGACACCGGCCGGGGCGGACGTGGGGGAAGGACGGGGCACACTGACGGGTGTGGAGCACACCGGCGATGCGGACGTGGAGGTCCGCGACGCCACGCCCGGGGACGTGCCGCTGCTGGAGCGGGTGCTGCCCGGCAACCACGCGCAGCAGCTGGCCAACGCCGCGGCCGGGCGACGGACCTTCCTCGTCGCCCGGTGCGGGGAGGAACCGGTGGGGACCGCCGTCGTGCGCTGGACCGGGCTGCCCGTGGACGGTCACGGCGCCGTGGCCGAGATCGGCTCGCTCGAGGTCGTGCCGGCGCGGCGCGGGGAGGGCATCGGCCGCCTGCTCGTCGTGGCCGCCGAGCAGCGGGTGCGCCGGCGCGGCGGAACGGCGGCGGCGATCGTCGTCGCCGAGGACAACGGTGACGCCCGCCGCCTGTACGAGCGGCTCGGCTACCGCGAGACCGGTGCGCGGCGAGCCGTCGCCGGCGGCGCGGGGCTGCTGCTCGTGCGCGCCCTCGCGGGCGACTGAGCTCAGCAGACTCCTTCCAGCACCCGCCCGGTGGGCACCGGCTCGGTCGGGCACGGCTCGGGCACGGTGACGGCTGCGGCGCGGGTGCGGGCCCGGCGGCGCAGCACGAGCAGCCCGGAGGCCAGGACGATCACCGCGAGCACGACCCAGCCCAGCCGGCCGAGGGAGGTCGCGACAGCCGGCAGCGCCTGGCCGGCCAGTCCACCGGCGCCCAGCCACAGGGCGGCCCACAGGAGGCTGCCCGCCACCGAGCCGGCGAGGAAGCGGGCGTAGCGCATCCGGGCGGCACCGGCCGCGGCCGGCATCAGCGTGCGGACGAGGGGGAGCAGCCGGCTCACGACGAGCGCGGTCGCGCCCCGCCGCCGGGCGAGCTGCGCCGCGTCGTCCCAGTGCGCGGCGCCGATCCGGCGCACGACGCGGGACCCGCGCAGCTGGGTGCCGTATCGGCGCCCGACGACGTAGCCGATGTGGTCGGCCGCGGAGGCGGCGAGCGTGACGACGACAAGGGCGAGGGTGACCTGCACGGGGGTGCGCGCGGCCGCGCCGAGCACGAGCACCCCGAGCTCGCCGGGCACCAGCACGCCCAGGCCGAGGGCGGACTCGGCCAGGGCGAGCAGGGCACTGACGGCGAGGAGCGCGGGGCTGAAGGCCTCGGGCAGCGCGGTGATGAGGTCCACCATGGTTCCAGCGAATCGTGAGTGGGTGGCGGTCGGTATCCGGGGTGACCCTGGTCGGACCCTGGGGCGTGCTCAGGGTGTGGTCCGGGCCGGGCACCAGCCTGGTGGCCGAGCCCGTCGCCGGACAACGGATTTAGCGGCGCCGGCGGCCGGGCCAGCCGATCGTCGTGCGCGGCTTGCGGGGCCGGCTCGGGGAGAGGCGCTGGACGAGAGCGAAGTCGGCCATCGTCAGGCCCGAGCTGCGGGCGGCGAGGTCGTGGAGCAGGTGGGGGTCCATGACGGTTCCTTTCAGTGGGTCGGGCGGGCGGCACGCAGGGCGAGCGCACCGGCGGCGAGGACGCCGGCGATGGTGGCGGCGACGAGCACGCGGTAGTCGACGACACCGACGACCGCCGCCGCGCCGAGCGTGACGAGCGTCTGGGGGAGGTTGAGGGCGACGTTCGTCGCCGCGGACACGCGGCCCTGAAGGCGGGCCGGTGTCATCCGCTGGCGCAGGGTGATGAAGGCGACGATCGCCCACGGGACACCGAGGCCGAGGACGGTGAGGCCGGCGGCGGCGACGGCCAGCGTCACCGCCACGGGCGCGTCGAGGGCGCCGACGAGGAGCAGGGGCACCATGCCCAGCGCCATGGCCCCGAGCCCGGCGGCGACGGCCCTCGGCTCGCCGAGGCGGGTGAGGACCCGGGCGGCGGTGAGCCCACCGACGACGGCCCCGACGCCCTGGAGGCTGACGAACACCCCGAGCAGGGCCGCGTCCACGCCCAGCCCCTGCTCCATGAGCGGGAAGACCGCGACGTTGACGAGCCCGGTCGCCCCGGTGGCGACGGCGAGGGCGACGGTGAGGGCGCCGAGCGGTGCGGTGGCGAGCAGGTGGCGCAGGCCCGCCGACAGCTCGGGCCAGAACCGGGCGTCCGCCTGCGGCTCGGGCGGCGTCTCGAGGACCTCGACCCTGGTGAGCAGCACGGCGGTGACCGCGAAGCAGGTACCGGTCAGTGCGATGACGGCGAGCGGGCCCGCGGCGACGTAGAGCGCGGTGCCGAGGAGCGGGGAGACGAGCCGGAAGGCCTGGTCCACCGTCGAGAGCAGACCGTTGCCGCCAGGCAGCTCGTCGTCGTCCAGGAGGTCGCGGACGAGCCCGGACTGCGCCGAGGCGGTGACGTAGCCCATCGCGCCGTAGACGACGGTGACGACGTAGACCAGCCAGACGTCGCCGGCGTCGCGGACGAGGGCGAGGGCGAGGACCGCCGGCACCATGAGGCCGTTGCCCGCGGCGAGGAGCGTCCTGCGCGACATCCGGTCGGCGAGCTGCCCGATGAAGGGGGCGAGCAGCGTCGGCAGTCCGAGGGCGACGAAGACGGAGGCGGCGGCGCCGTCCGAGCCGGTGAGCTCCTTGACCCAGACGGCGAGCATCAACCACAGGGCGCTGTCGGCCGCGTTGGTGAAGACCCACGCGACCGTCAGCTGCCGAAAGCCGCGCCGCTCCAGGGCAGCGGGACCGCGACGACGCTGCACGGTGGTGGTGTCGAGCCGGGCCATGGGTCCGTCCTTCTCTCGGGCTGGTGGCACCGACAGTAGACCCTAAAGAAGTCTTGCACAAGAGAACTTGTGCAAGAGGCATTGTGCAGCGGAGGAGGGCATGCGTCAGCGCCCCGGCCGCGTGCGGCGGGGCCGGGAGCCGGCGCCGTCAGGCGTCGCGCGTGGGCTGCTCCGAGTGGATCGTCGACATGACGCGCACCCGGCGCGCCCCCTCGGGGCGCAGCGCCGGGTCGTCACGCTCCTCGAAGCGCCCGAGCAGCTCCTGGATCTGGTCGGCCACCTCGGCGGCCTCCTGGGCTGTGGCCCAGAAGCTGCCGCCCATGAGCCGGGTCGCCTCGATCCACTCCGGCGGCTCCTCACCGAGCCGTTCCACCGCCGCCCACAGCCCCTGGGCGCGCTGCTGAAAGGTGAGACGGGCCAGCTCGGCGGTCGCCTGGACAGAGCCCGGGACCTCGGGGTCGATCTCCGTCGCGTACCCGCCGCGGGACACTGTTCGCCAGGGCTTCTCCCGGCCGCGCGCCTCGGCGCGCTCGATGAACCCGTACTTCTCGAGCATGCGCAGGTGGAAGGAGCAGCTCGCCACGGACTCCCCGGTCAGCTCGGCGCACTGGGTGGCGGTGAGCTCTCCCTGCTCACCGAGGATGTCGAGGAGGCGCAGCCGCAGGGGGTGGGAGAGCGCGCGGATGCGTTCGGGCTCGTTGATGAGCTGCTGCTCGCGCGCTGCCATGTGGCCACCTTAGGCGGCCCTGCGCGGGGAGTCGTGAGTCACCGCCGCTACCGGGTGACGAGCGCGACGGCGGTCAGTGACGGAGCGACGACCCCGAGCGTCGTGCTCACGGCCAGGGTGGCCCGGTGCCGGTGGGTCGGTGAGCGGCGGGCACGGTCGGCCGGGACGCGCTGACGGCGGGTGAAGTCGTCGAGGGTCGTGCCGACGCTGTGGGCGGCGAAGCTGTCGAGCAGGTGCGGGTCCATGGGACGTCCCTCCAGGCGAAACGGGCATTCCCCACGCTAGGAGGCGTACCGGACACGGAGTGTCCGCTGCTCCCGCCATGATGTGGACGTGGACTCCTCCCGGCGCATGCTCGAGCTCCTCAGCCTCCTGCAGCTGCGGCGCGAGTGGCCGGGCAGGGAGCTCGCCGAGCGCCTCGGCGTCAGCGACCGCACCCTGCGCCGGGACGTCGACAAGCTCCGTGAGCTCGACTACCCGGTCCACGCCGTCAAGGGCAAGGGCGGCGGGTACCGGCTCGGTGACGGTGGGCGGCTCCCCCCGCTGCAGTTCCTCAGCGACGAGGCCGTCGCCGCCGCGATCGCGCTCACCACCGCGGCGAGCAGCAACGTCCACGGCGTCGGCGAGGCGGCGCAGCGGGCACTGGGCAAGCTCGAGCAGGTGCTGCCCTCCCGGCTCCGCACGCGGGTGGAGCGGCTGGGGGCGAGCGTCGTCCACCTCCCCGGTCCCGCGCTCGTCGAGCCCGAGGTCCTCATGACGGTGGCCGGCGCCTGCCGCGACCACGTGTGCCTGCGCTTCGACTACGTGCGCGGTGACGGGACGGAGTCGCTGCGTGAGGTCGAGCCCTACGGCCTGGTCACCTGGAGCGGCCGCTGGTACCTCGTCGCCTGGGACGTGCACCGGGAGGACTGGCGGACCTTCCGCGTCGACCGGCTCCGACCGCGCATCCCGCTCGGCCGCCGCTTCACCCCGCGTCAGCTGCCGGGGGACGACGCCGGCTCCTACCTCATCGGGCGGGTGCGCGACCTGTGGCAGGAGAAGGCCGTCGTCCTCGTCCGCGAGCCCGCCGACAGCGAGGTCATGCGGCGCTGGGCGGCCGAGGGGGAGGTCCGGCCGGTGGACACGACGAGCTGTCGACTGCTGCTGGACGGCGACAGCGTCCAGTGGCTCGCGTCCGCGCTCGCCCAGCTCGAGGCCGACTTCGTCGTCGAGTCGCCGCAGGCGCTGCGCCTCCACCTGCGCGAGGTGTCGGCGCGCCTGGCGAGGGCGGCGGACCCGGGACGGTGAGGCGTCGCTAGCATGTCGGCGTGACAGCACGCGGCATCTACGTCGAGACGACGGTCTGCGCGTCGATCGACCGGGTCTGGTCGCTCACCCAGGACCCCGACGAGCACGTGAGGTGGGACGTGCGCTTCTCGCGGATCACGCCGACCACCCGCACGGTCGACGGCGCCACCCGGTTCCGCTACACCCGCCGCGTCCCCTTCCGCACGGTCGCGGGTGACGGCGTGAGCATCGGTGAGACCCGTCGGCCCGACGGTTCGCGGACGTCCGCGCTGCGCTTCTCCACCTCCGAACGGCTCTCACCGATCCGGTCCGGGCGGGGCTACTGGCGGTACGTCCCCGACGGCGGGCGGGTCCGCTTCGTCACCGGGTACGACTACGTGCCCGGCTGGGGCCCGGTCCTCGACCGGGTCGCGCGCCCGCTGCTCGGCTGGGCCACCGCCTGGAGCTTCGACCGGCTGCGGATCTGGGCCGAGCGTGGTGAGGCGCCCGAAGCCTGGCCGCTGCGCAGCGTGCTGTGGGTGTGGCGACCCGAGCGGCCCCGGGCGTCGCGGTGCCTGCGTGCACCCGCCGGCGGGCGCCGGCGTGACGACCACCTCGTGGCCGCGCCGAGCTCGCTCGCGGCCCTGCCGGATCCCGAGGGTGCGCCGTGACCTCGTTGTTCCAGCGCGCCATGGGTCCTGACTTCGAGTCGCTGCACCCCATGCTCCAGCGCCGTTTCGGTGTGGGCCTGAGCCGTGGCGAGGCGTGCGTGGGGCGGGGGGTCATGACAGAGATCCGCCGCGGCCCGTGGTGGACGGTGCCCTTCCTGCAGGTGGGGCGCCTGCGCAACATCCTCATCCCCGACGTCGGCACGGACGTGCCGTTCGTCATCGAGAACTACCCCTACTCCGACCCCTTCGGGCGCGAGACGGTGACCTTCGTCCGCGAGTACGACGTCCGGGGCCGCAGACGACGGTTCGACGCCACCATGGTGCTCGACGGCGCGCGGATCGTCGACTACCTCGGGACCCACCAGCACCTCGCGGTCGACCTCGACCTGCGGGTGGAGGACGGCCGACTCGTCCTCACCTCCGACGCCCAGCGCTTCTACGAGGGCCCGTTCGGTTTCCGCTTCCCCATGCTCCTCAGCGGCCGCGCGCACCTGCGCGAGTGGTTCGACGAGGACGCCGGCGTCTTCCGCATCGACCTCCGGGTGACCAACCGGCACTTCGGGTTCCTCTTCGGCTACCGCGGGTGGTTCACCTGTGAGTGGTTCCCGGCGACCGACGCCCCGGACCGGCTCAAGCCGCGCCGCCACGAACGCCGCACCTGACCGGCGGCCCGGTCAGACCGAGACGAGCCCGGTGGCGCTGAGCGCCGAGTAGACGCCGAGGAGGAGGATCGCCACCCCGCTGACGGCGAGCGCCGTCGCGGAGAAGCGCCCGCCCCTCAGCTCCGGCTCGACGTAGCGCGCACGCAGGTACCAGGCGGCGACGGCGACCGCCGCGAGGAAGATGCCGCCGGCGACCCCGCCGATGAGGATCATGATGAACGGCGAGGAGATCCACAGGTAGGTGAGCAGCCAGACGACGGGCAGCGCCACGATGAAGAAGCGCATCCACCCGTTGCGCCTGCGGGCGTCGGTCCAGTCGTAGACACCGACGATGCTCATCGCGTTCGCCCACGACCGCGACCAGGAGGGCACGGCCGCCCAGATCGTCGAGCCGAGCGCGGCGAGGGCCCCGACGAGGTAGAGGACCCGCCCCCAGTCGCCGAGCACGCTCGCGTAGGTCTCGGACAGCACCTCGATCATGTCGTTGCCCTCGGGCGCGAGGCCCTGGGGGTGCAGCACGGCCGCGCCCATGACGTAGAAGGACATCGTGCTGATCGTGTAGATCACCCACGCGGCCAGCGCGTCCCGCTGCATGACGGCGATCCACCCGCGGGCGCGGCGGCGGTAGTCGGCCGAGCCGTCGTTGGGACCGGACCAGCGGGCGTAGCCCTTCTCCAGGCACCAGTAGGTGTAGGCGGTGATCTCCTCCGAGCCGACCCCGGTGAGGCCGAACATCGCGACCGCGACGCCGATCGCCCCGGCGGGCAGGGAGAGGGACAGGCCCGAGGCGAGGTCGCCCGCGGAGTACGCGTACTCGGTGGCGGGCAGGCCCAGGGCGATGACGAGCGTGACGACGACGAAGGTCATCGTGAGGAAGACGGCGACCTTCTCGATGAGCCCGTACCGGTTGGAGTACAGGGTGACGACGGCGAGCACGGTGACGACGACCGCCCAGATCGTCAGTGACGTCGCTTCCAGCGGCCCGGACCCGATGGGCAGCAGGATGCTCAGCGCGGCCGCCATGCCGCCGATGAGCCCGCCCGTCTGGATGAGCTTGGAGATCGCCATGAGGGCCCACATGACGAGGACCCAGCCGATGTTCCCCACCCGCGGCGGCACCCGGGTGTACCCCTCCATCCCGCCCAGTCCGGTGACGATGGAGTAGCGGGCCATCTCCACCTGGACGGCGACCTTGACGAGGGTGGAGAAGACGACGAGCCACAGGAGGACGAAGCCCGCCTCCGCGCCCAGCGCCGTCGCCGTGATGAGCTCGCCGGCGCCCACGATGGAGGCCGAGACGATGAGCCCGGGACCGAAGAAGCGCAGCGAGCCGCGCCACGTGGTGGGCGGCTCGCGCACGCCGTCGGGGTCCAGGCGGTACGGGTCCCCGACGGCGACCGAGGCCTCGGGTCGGTCGGCCATGACGCCCCCCTTCGTCGGTCGTCCGCACAGCCTAGGACCCGGCGCGGGCACCCGCAGCGTCGACGCGGGGTGGCGGGGGAGCCGGAGTACGGTGCAGCGGTGAGTGAGTCGCGCCGCCCCCTGCTGCCCGGACCGGCCGCCCCGCTCGTGCTCGGCGCCGCCGTCTCGGTGCAGTTCGGCTCGGCCGTGGCGGCTCTCGTCTTCCCCGCGGCGGGCCCCTCGGGTGTCGTCGCCCTCCGGCTGACCTTCGCCGCCGTCATCCTGCTCGCCCTCCTGCGGCCCACGCTCCGTGGCCGCACGCGTCGAGACTGGGTGCTCGTCGTCGCCTTCGGGCTGGCGATGGTCGCGATGAACAGCCTGCTCTACCACGCGATCGACCGGATCCCCCTGGGTCCGGCGGTGACGCTTGAGGTGCTCGGGCCGCTCACCCTCTACGTCGCCCTCGGGCGCCGGCTGCGCAACCTCCTGTGGGCGGTCCTCGCGCTCGCCGGGGTCGCGGCGCTCGGTGGCGGCAGCGTCGCGGGGCTCGACCCGGTCGGGGTGCTCCTCGCGCTGGGGGCGGCGACCGCCTGGGCGGCCTACATCGCCGTCGGGGCCCGGGTCGCGCGCGCCTTCACCGGTGCGCAGGGGCTGGCGCTGGCGCTCGCGGTCGGCGCCGTCGTCGCCGTCCCGCTCGGCCTGGTGTCCACGGGCAGCGCCCTCCTCGACCCGCGTGTGCTCGCCCTCGGCGCGGCCGTCGCGCTGCTCTCCTCGGTCGTCCCCTACTCGCTGGAGATGGCCGCGATGCGGCGGGTGACGGCGGGGAACTTCGCCGTGATGATGAGCCTCTACCCGGTCATCGCCGCCCTGGCGGGCTGGCTCGTCCTCGGCCAGCGGCTGGGCTGGCTGGAGCTGCTCGGCATCGGGCTCGTCGCGGTCGCGACCGCCGGGGCGACGAGCGGCGCTCGCCCGGTGACGCCCCGCCCGGCCGAGGACGGTGACCAGGCGCCGCCGACCGCTGCTGGGTGACGATGTCGGCGCCGGACGCTAGCGTGTCCCCCGCCACCACCCCGGTGCTCCCGTGACGACGTCGTCGCGGGTGGTTACGACGAAATGAGAGTGTCGATGCGTCGATCACTGACCGCAGCCGCCAGTGCCCTCGTCCTCGGGGCGGTCGGGGTGCTGGGCGCCGTCCCCGCGGGTGCCGGTCCCGCGGGCCCCGAGCCGCTCCCGGGCCTCGACCTCACCGACAAGGTGGGCGAGACGCTCGAGGCGGCCGAGGGCAACGTCACCGCCTTCGTCCGGCTCGACGCGCCCTCGGCGCTCGACGTCGTCGAGGCCGGAGGGTCCACCTCCGAGGCCGGGGAGGCGGCGGAGGATGTCGAGAGCCTGGCGGAGGACGTCGTCCCGGCCGAGGCCGGCGCCGGTGCGCGCGCCCGTAGCGCCGGGCCGCAGCGCCTGTCGGTGACGAGCAACCTCGTCGCCGGCACCATCGTCACGGGCGACGCCGCCCAGGTGCGCGAGCTCGCGGAGTCCGACGACGTCGTCTCCGTGGCCCTCGTCCCGCTCAAGGAGCCGATGAACAAGGGTGTGGACGTCTTCACCCGTGCTGCCGAGGTGTGGGAGTCCTACGGCGAGACGGGCGAGGGGGTGCGCATCGGCATCATCGACACCGGCGTCGACTACACCCACGCGGACTTCGGCGGGCCCGGCACCGCGGAGGCCTACGCCACCGCCTACGGCGAGGACGGCACCGTCCCCGCGCCCGAGGGCACCTTCGACGGCGCCAAGTTCCTCGG
Source organism: Georgenia satyanarayanai (assembly GCF_900116375.1). Lineage (GTDB taxonomy): Bacteria > Actinomycetota > Actinomycetes > Actinomycetales > Actinomycetaceae > Oceanitalea > Oceanitalea nanhaiensis. The sequence goes on from NZ_UETB01000009.1 coordinate 36,617, forward strand.
CGGCTACGACTTCGCCGGCACCCTGTACGACGCGTCGGGTGACCTGCCCGGCTCCACCACCGTGCCGCAGCCGGACCCGAACCCCATCGACGGGCTCTACACCCGCGACCACGGCGGTCACGGCACGCACGTCGCCGGCAGCGCCGCCGGCTACGGCGTCACCGCGGAGGGTGAGACCTTCCGCGGCGACTACGGCGACCTCGAGGACATCAGCGACTGGAAGGTCGGCCCGGGGGCCGCGCCGGAGGCCGGCATCTACGCCCTCAAGGTCTTCGGCGACCACGGCGGGTCCACCAACGTGACGATCAACGCGCTGGAGTGGGCGGCCGACCCCGACGGGGACCTCGACTTCAACGACCGTCTCGACATCGTCAACCTCTCCCTCGGCGCCTCCGCCGCCCCGGTCGACGACCCCGAGAACCTCTTCGTCAACCGGCTCAGTGACCTCGGCACCCTCTCGGTCATGTCCGCCGGCAACTCCGGCGACGTCACCGACGTCGGCGGCTCACCGGGCAACTCGAGCAGCGCCCTCGCCGTCGCCAACTCCGTCGCCGACACGATGACCTTCGACGCCGTCGAGGTCACCGGCGCCGCGGACGAGTCCCTCCTCGGTCGCCACGCCGCCCAGAACACCGTCTCCTACGCGGGCAGCGAGGACGCCGAGGGCCCCGTCGTCTACCTGGGCGACGGCGTCGACGGCTGCCAGCCGCTCACCGACTACGCCGAGCAGATCGTCGGCGCGATCGTGTGGCTGCACTGGGACGACAACGACAACACCCGAGCGTGCGGCAGCGGCGCCCGCTGGGCGAACGCGACGGCCGCCGGTGCGGCCGGTGTCCTCATCGGCACCGAGAACGCGATCTTCACCGCGGGCATCGCTGGTGACGCCGAGACCCCCGGGGCCCAGCTCACCGCCGCCGCCACGGACCGGCTCCTGCCGGAGGTCCAGGCCGGCACGTTGAGCGTGCGCCTGGGCCCCTCCTACCGCGACGCCGCCTTCGTCACCGACGAGTCCGTCGCCGACGTCCTCAACACCGGCTCCTCGCGCGGCGCCCACGGCTCGCTGGGCGTCGTCAAGCCCGACGTCGCCGCGCCGGGCACCCGCATCTCCTCGGCCGCGGCCGGCGCCGGCACCATGGCGCACACCCTGTCGGGAACCTCGATGGCCGCCCCGCACGTCGCGGGCATCGCCGCCCTCGTGCGGGCCACCAACCCGGGCTGGAGCCCGGAGGAGGTCAAGGCCGGCATCATGAACACGGCGACCAACCCGGTGTACTCCCAGCCCGGCCCCGGTGGCCCCGTCTTCGGCCCCGAGCGGGTGGGTGCGGGCCGCGTCGACGCGCTCGCCGCCGTGAGCACCGGCGTCATCGCCTACGACTCGAGCGCGCCGGACGCGGTCTCGGTGGCCTTCGGGGTCGTCGACGTCGGCGACGAGACGGTCACGCTGCGCCGCACGGTGACCGTGGAGAACCTCGAGAACCGTGGCCCCGTCGTCTTCCGCCCGACCTTCGAGGCAGCCACGACTACGGGCGGCGCGACCGTCACGACCACGCCGTCCTCGATCACCGTCCCGCCCGGCCGCAGCAGGACCGTCACGGTCACGCTGACGGCCGACCCCGAGACCCTCGCCCGGGACATCGACCCCACGCAGTCGGCGGACTCCGGTGTCGGTGTGCCCCGCGAGTACGTCGCGGCGCTGTCGGGCCAGCTCGTCCTCCAGCCGCCGCGCCCGGGCACCGGACCCACCCTGCACGTCCCGGTGCACGCGTCCCCGCGTCTCGTCTCCGACCTCGCGGCCCAGCCCGTGGAGTTCGCCGCGGCGGACGCGCTGACCGCGCCCCTGGAGCTGACCGGGCGCCACGTCGACTCCGGCGGCTGGACCTCGCTGACCTCGGTGCTCGAGCTCGTCGCCACGAGCCCGCGCCTCGAGGACGCCGACGCGAGCGTCACCTCCCCCAGCCAGGTGGCCGCCGGTGACATCCGGTACGTCGGCGCGATGTCGACGGCGCCGCGCCTGGTGGAGGCCGGCTACAACCCGGCACTCGGCTACCTCGGCATCGGCATCGCCGTCCAGGGCGAGTGGCCCACGCTCGGCACGACGACCGTCCCGGTCATCGACACCGACGTCACCGGTGACGGCATCCCGGACATCCAGACCGCCGTCCAGAAGCTCGACCCGACGCTGGACGTGACGATCGCCCACACCTACGACGCCAGGACCGGGCAGAGCTACTCCCAGAGCGCCGTCAACGGCGCCTGGGGCGACGCCGACACGACCGTCTACGACAACAACGTCCTCGTCGCGCCGATCCCGCTGAGCCTGTTCCAGCCGGGCGTCGTGCCGACCTTCAGCGTCTGGACCTTCTCCGGGTACGCCCCGAACGGCCTCAACATCGTCGACGGTGTCGAGCCCTTCACCTACGACCCCTTCGCCCCCGACCTGTGGACCAGCGGCGGGGCGCTCAACGACGTCTTCGACCCCTCGGGCACGGACATCACCGTCCACCGCTCGCCGGAGGCCGGGGCGGACGTCGGGCCGCTGCTCGTCCTGCACTCGCACAACACCGACGGCGAGCGGGCACAGGTCGTGGACGTCACCGTCCCGGAGGTCGTCGCCGTCCCGACGACGACGACCCTCACCGTCGACGGTGACGCCACGGTCGACGGGCACCTGTACCTCACGGCGAGGGTCGACCCGGCGGAGGCGACCGGCGACATGCTGTTCCAGATCGACGGTGAGGAGCTCACCGAGCTGTGGGTCCAGGAGGGGGAGGCCACCGTCGGCACCGCGCTCCGCGCCGGTACCTACACCTTTACCGCGGTCTTCACGCCGGACTCCCCTCGGTGGGAGCCGTCGGTCTCCGCGCCGGTGACGATCGAGGTGGTGAAGTCGACATCGACGACGAGCCTCCGTCTCTCCCGTGCTCTCGGCGCGTACGGGGACGAGACGACGGCTGAGGTGACGGTCGTGGGGACGAGTGCACCGCCGTGGGGCACCGTGGACATTCTCGCCGGCGGGGAGGTCGTCGGCACCGGCGAGCTCGACGGTGACCCGAACTCCAGCACGACGACCGCCACGGTGCCCCTCCCGCGTGACCTCGCCGCAGGCGCCCACCGGCTCACTGCGAGGTACTCCGGCAGCTATGCCGTGGAGGGCTCGACGAGCCGTGCCGCGACGTACGTCGTGCTGCCGGCGCTGCCACGCGTCGACATCGACGCCGACTCCCGCGTGCCCAGGGGCAGCTCCCCACAGATCGGCGTCGAGGTCCTCGGCCGCGGTGGCGCCCCGGTGCCCACCGGCTCGGTCACGGTGACCGCGGGCTTCCGCGTCGTCGACCGTGTCGAGCTCGACGAGGACGGTGCCGCGACCGTGCAGCTGCCGCCGGTCCGCTTCCTCACCCTCCTCACCGCCACGTACGGCGGCGACACCGGCTACCTGCCCGGCATCGACCTGGCGACCATCCTGCCCCGCTGAGCCGGGCGGCACGAGGACGGGGGCGCGGCAGGCGACTGCCGCGCCCCCGCGCCAAATGCTGGGCTCGTGGGGCGGCTCGCGCTACCGTCAGGGCATGAGCGACGGCGACTTCGAGTTCGAGCGGAAGTTCTTCGTCCCCGAGCTGCCGACCGCGGCCCTGCGCGAGCCGCACCCGGTCCTCATCGTCCAGAGCTACTTCCTCGCCGCCGACGGCTACGCCCTGCGCATCCGGCTCCAGGGCCCCGCGCCCGCCGGCTCGCTGCCCACCTGGGGCGACGAGCGCGAGCTCCTCGAGGCCGCGGCCGGCTCCTTCACCTTCTGCGCCCTCACCGCCAAGGGCCCCTACGTCGGCGGCACCCGCTACGAGGCCGAACGGGAGCTGGACGTCACCGCCGGCCTGGCGATGGTCCGCCTCGGCGGTGACCTCGTGGCCAAGCTGCGCTACTCGGTGTGGCTGGGTGACGACGGCTGGGTCATCGACTCCTTCCTCGGCCGCAACGAGCCCCTCGTCGTCGCCGAGTGCGAGCGCGGCGGCCCCGTCACGGACCTCGCCATCCCGGACTTCTGCCGCAGCGAGGTCACCGACGACCCCCGCTTCGCCAACGACGCCCTCGCCACCAGCCCCTACAGCCACTGGAGCGCCGCGTACGGCCGCGAGCTCGAGACGAACGGGCCCCGCTTCCTCACCGAGTTCGGCACGAACCAGCTCGGTCTGCCCAGCTGACGCGCACCTTCCCATGACTGGAGCCCCCGGGTCGCTCGTGCTCGTCCGCCACGGCGAGAGCGCCGCCAACGCCCTCGGCCTGTTCACCGGGGTGCTGGACGTCGGTCTCACCCCGCACGGCGAGCAGGCCTGCCACGACGCCGCCGCCCGCCTGCACGCCACCGGCTGGCGCCCCGACGTCGTCCTCGCCTCGGAGCTCGTCCGCTCCTGGCACACCGCGGACATCGTCGCCGGTGTCGTCGGCGGTGAGGTCGTGCGCGACTGGCGGCTCAACGAGCGCAGCTACGGCGCCCTGAGCGGCTACGGCAAGCGGGAGGTCGCCGAGCGTCACGGTCGGGAGCTCTTCCTCCACTGGCGCCGTTCCCTCGACGGCCGCCCCGACCCCCTGCCCGGACGCACGGTCGAGCTGTGGCGCTCGCTGCCGCCCTTCGCCGCCCTGCCCGCCGAGGCGCTGGCCTCCACGGAGTCGCTCGCCGACGTCGTCGCGCGGGTGCGACCGCTGTGGGAGGGCACGCTCGGCGACGCGCTGCGCGCCGGCCGCCACGTCCTCGTCGTCGCCCACGGCAACTCCCTGCGCGCCCTGTGTGCGCTCGTCGACGACCTCAGCCCCGCGGAGCTGCGCGAGCTCAACCTCCCCAACGCCCGCCCGCTGCTGTACGAGCTCGGCCCGGGCCTCGTGCCCCGCGTTCGCGGCGGGCGCTACCTCGACCCGCGGCTGGCCGCCGCGGAGGCGGCCGCGATCGCCGCGCAGGGCGGTACCTGAGAGCTACCGGGCACTCCCACTCCCGGTCCCCGTCGGTCCACCCTCCGGGCTGCCCGATCGTCCCTCCGCCCGAGGTGCACGGCCGGGTGCTGCGGCTAGGCTTCGCGGGAAGGTCCGCAGAGTCGCGGGTATGAGGGGGAAGCGATGAGAGTGGTCGTCGTCGGCATGGCCTATGCCGTCGTCACGCTGCCCGTCGACACCTTCCCGGTCGAGTACCGGGCGGTGCGCGACGTGCCGATCTCGGCCTCAGTCGGCGGGTCCGGCTTCGCCGCCGCCCGGACGCTCGCGGCCCTGGGGGACGAGGTCTACCTCGCCGCGCCGCTCGGGGAGGACGCCGAGGCCGCGGCCGTCGACGTCGCGGCCTACCGCTACGGCGTCAACTCGGCGATGTGCCCGCGGTCGCTGCCCCGCTCGCCCCGCGCCGTCGTCCTCGAGGGCGACGGCCGGCGGCAGATCAGCCGCGACCTCGGGGAGGCCCGCAGCGCCCACGTCGCCCTCGACCTCGGGGCCCTGGCGACCTCCGACCTCGTCATGGTCGACGGCGTGCTCCCCACGGCGGCGCTGGTCTCCTCGGCGCAGGCCACGGGCGTGCCCGTGGCCGCGGCGCTCGGGACGGTGAGTGCGCCGCCCCTCCTCGAGCAGCAGCTCTACCTCGGCGCCGACCTGCTCGTCATGGGCCACGACGGGCACGACGAGGAGCAGCTGCTCCGGACGTGGCGGCGCCGCTCAGCGGCCCGGCTCGTCGTCCTCACCCTCGGTGCCCGGGGGGCCGTGGGGATGGTGCACCACTCCGAGGAGGTGCTGCACGTGCCAGCCCGGGACCTGGGCCCGGGCCCACGGCCGGCGGGGCTGGGGGCGACCTATGCCGCCACCCTGGCGCACTACGTCTTTGCGCGCGGCTGTGCCGCGCGCACCGCCATGGAGTACGCAGCGGCCGCTGCCGCCTGGACGATCGCCCACCCCGGCGAGCCCGACGGGCTGCGGGAGGACGTCCTCGAGGCGGCAGCGGCGCGTCCGGGCGGGGCGGCTCAGGCCTCGTAGCCGGCGGCGGAGCAGGCGCTGTCGATCTCGCCCTGCGCGGCCTCGGAGCCTGCGACGTCGACCTGCGTGAGGTCGGGGAAGGTGACCTCGCCGGTCTCGGGGTCGGCCTGGTCGCGCGCCTCGTTGACGGCCGCGACGGCCTCGGTGAACGGGGTGTTGACGTCCTCGAGGAGGGAGGCGATCTCGGCCGGGGCGCTGCGGCCGAGCTCGGTGAGGCGCTGCTCGAGCGCGTTGATCTCGACGTAGGTGGCGTCGTCCACGACCTCGCCACCGGACAGGGCGGTGCGGGCGCTCTCGGCGCGCTCGGCGAGCGGCGTGCCGGTGCCCTCGTAGAAGCCCTCGCAGGCGACCTGCTCGGGGCTCTGCGACGCGGAGGCCGCCGGGGTGGACTCGTCGTCGGACGTGCTGGAGCTGCAGGCGGTCAGACCGAGCAGGAGGACTGCGGGGAGGATGAGTCGACGTGTCATGGCAGACACGTTAAGCCTGTGCGCAGCGGGGTCCCGTCGGTCGCGGAGGGCGGTGGAGAGCCCCGTTTTCGGCGTCCTGCTGGGGATCTCACGTATCCCACGGACCCGCGGCGGCCGTGGCGGAACGGGCGGAGACGTTCCTCACAGGCGGTCGGTGCGCTGCCGCCTCACGATGAGGACGACGAGCGCGGCGACCGCACCGAGCGCCGCGACGGCGATGGCGACCTTGGCGGCCGTGGGCAGCCCGGACGCCCCGGACTCCGTCGTCTCCGCCGCCTCCGTCGTCTCTGCCACCTCGGTGGTCTCCGCCGCCTCGGTCGTCGGCTCGGTGGTGGCCGGCTCGGCGGCCTCCGTGGTGGCCGGCTCGACGGGCTCGGTCACCTCGAAGGGGATGACGCCGTCGATGGGGTGGCCGTCGCCGGAGGCCACGCGCCAGCGCACCTCGAGCTGCCCGGCCGGCAGCGCGGAGTCGAGTGCGAGGACGACGTCGGTCCCGTCCACGGTGCCCTCGCCCTCGGCGAGGGTCGTGCCGTCCGCGTCGACGACCTCGATCGCCGAGCCCACCTCGAGCGGCGGGTTGTTGAAGCTCAGCGTGATCGACTCCGGCGGTGCGTCGAGGACCGTCCCCTCGGCGGGGTCCGAGGCGACGAGCATGTCGTGGGCCTGCGCCGCCGTCCCGAGACCGAGCGTCCCGAGGACGACGAGCAGGACGAGGACGGCGGAGCGGGTGCGACGAGCAGCGACGGTCGAAGTCATGGCCCCATGCTAGGCAGACCCGCGGCGGGAGCGGGCCCGACGCCCTACCATCGGCCCTGATGAAGCAGCTGGACGCCCGCTCGGTGGCCACGGTCGCCGCCGGCGGCGCGGCCGGTGCCGTCGCCCGCCACCTCCTCGTCGGCGCGGCCGGCGCGCACGGCTGGGCCGCGACGCTCGCCGTCAACGTCGTCGGGGCCTTCCTCCTCGGGCTCCTCCTCGAGCGGCTCGCCCGCGGTGGGCGCGACACGGGACGCCGCCGCCGGGTGCGGCTCCTGCTCGGCACCGGGGCCCTGGGCGGCTTCACCACCTACTCCGGCATCGCCGTCGAGGTGCTCGCCCGGCTCGACGCCGGTCAGTGGGCGGGCGCTGGGGCCTACGGCCTCGGGACGGTCCTCGCCGGGCTGGTCGCGTGCGGGGCGGGCGTCGTCGTCGGGGCGCGGAGGGCGGCGCGATGATCCTGCTCGTCGCCCTCGGTGGCGCGCTCGGAGCCGCGGCCCGGTACGTCCTGGACTCCCTGCTCCCACCCGGCGGGCCGGACGGGGTGCCGCGCGGGACGACCGCCGTCAACCTCAGCGGCAGCCTGCTCGCGGGCTGCCTCGTCGGCGCGCTCGCGGCCGGCTCCCTGGACCCGCAGGTCTACGTCGTCGCCCTGGCCGGGTTCTGCGGCGGCTACACGACCTTCTCGACGGCGTCGCTCGAGGCCGTCCGCCTCCTCCAGCGCGGCCGGCCCGGGCGGGCGGCGGGCTACGCCCTCGGCAGCCTCCTCGGCACCGTCGCGGCCGCTGCGCTCGGCGCCGCCGCCACGTCCGCGCTCCTGGGCTGACGCCGCGTGGCCCGCCGCGTCAGCCGACGCGGCGTGCCACCTGGTAGCCCTCGCGGTCCAGGACGAGCTCGTAGTCGGTCCCCGGGTGCTTGTCCTCGGCGTACCGCGCGGCGTCCTCCGGCGGGTCGCCTCCCCAGGTCCCGCCCTGCCGGTCGATGACGTAGTAGTCCGCGACCGGGTTGTCGGCCGTCCCGGACCACAGCGCCGTCGTCGTCGGCACGAGACGCGCGAGGAGGGAGATGTCGCTGGCGACGACGGCGCCCTGCGGCACCGTCCCGACGACCTCCCGGGCGGCCTCCGTGCGCGGGGAGGCCTGCCACGTGTCGGGGCTCGCGAGGCGTACGACGGGCAGGTCCGGGACGGTGAGCACGACGGCGAGCCAGGCGGCACCGATCGCGACGGCGACCCGCGGTGGCCGGCGCCGGTCGGGCTCGGCGGGGCGCGGCCCGAGCGCGTCGAGCAGGGCGGCGGTGGCGAGCGGCATGAGGACGGCGTCGTAGTGCCACACCCAGGTCCAGTAGAACTCCACCTCCCCGAGGAAGCGCCAGGCGAGCGTCGGCACCGCGGCGAGGAGGATCGGGGAGCGCACGCCGACGACGCCCGCCGCGAGGACGAGCAGGAGCACCGTGACGACCTTCTCGCCCGGGCCGAGGACGCCCGCGAGCGCGCCGAGAGGGTCCCCGACGACGTCGCCCACCGTGAGCCGGTCGGTGTAGTCGTACTGGCCGCGGGGGTTGAGCGCCGGCAGGATGACGGCCGTCGCGAGGACGAACCACGCCACGCCCCACCCCGCCAGGGCGAGGCCCGCCCGGCGCGCGCCGCGCCACCAGATGACGAGCCCGAGGACGGCGACGAGCAGCCCGAGGTCCTCCTTGACGAGGACGAGCGGCGCCAGCCACAGGACGCTCGCCCGCCACCGCCGCTCGAGGAGCGCCCGCAGCCCGAAGGCGAGGAGCGGCAGTGCGAAGGCGACCTCGTGGAACTGGCTGCGCACGGCGCCCTGGACGCCGTGCGACAGGACGTACGCGGCGCCCACCGCGAGACCGGGCCGGCGCCCCAGCCACCGCACGGCCAGCGCCGTCAGCGGCCACGCGGACACGCCGACGAGCAGGGCCTGGACGACGAGCAGGCTCAGCCCGGAGGGGGCGACGGCGTAGACGGGGCCGAGGAGCACGAGGACCGGGTGGAAGTGGTCGCCCAGGAGGTTGAAGCCGTCGCCCTTGATGGGCACGATCGGCGCGTCCAGGCCCGCGTAGGCCTTGGCGAGCTGGGTGAAGATCGCCAGGTCCCACGACGGCGCCTCCAGCCGGCGCCACTGGAGGACCGCGACGAGCGCGTAGAGCGCGGCGCCTGCCACGGCCACGCCCCACGCCTCCGGCTGCCCCAGCCGTGCCCGACGGGTGGTGGTGACCGGCGCGGTCACACCGCTCCCTTGCGCTGGAGGTGGCGCAGGGCCGCCCACCCGAGCGGCACGCGGATCCAGAAGGTGAGCAGCCGGAAGACGAGCGCCACGGAGAAGGCGACGCCCGCGGGGATGCCGGCGACGGTGAGCCCACCGGTCAGCGCGGCCTCCACGGGACCGATGCCACCGGGGGAGGGCACGGCCGCCCCGACGGTGTTGGAGGTGAGGTAGGTGATCGCCAGCGTCGTCAGCGGCAGGCTGTGGCCGAAGGCGGCGAGGGCCGAGCCGAAGGCCGCGACGTAGCCGAGCGTCATGATGACGTTGCCCCCCAGCCCGACGAGCAGGCGGCGGGGGCTGCCCACCACCCACAGCACCCGCGGCCACACCTGCCGCAGGGTGGGCCCGACCTTCTGCCACAGCCACGTGCGCACGGGCGGCACCGCCAGCAGCACGACGACGATGAGGACGGCGGTGATCGCGACCGCGTTGACGGCGCCCGAGGGCACCGAGAGCGTGCCGGCGCTGCCGGTGAGCAGGGCCATCGTGACGAGCAGCAGCACCGTGGTGACGAACTGCGAGACCTGGACGAGCGCGACGGTGGCCACGGCCAGCGGGGTGGCGATCCGCTGCCGGTTGAGGAAGCGGAGGTTGAGGGCCGCCGGCCCCACCCCGGCCGGCGCGACGAGCGCGACGACGCCCGCGGCCACCTGGACCAGGGTGGTGCGCCACAGGCCGAGCTTCTCGGGCGCGAAGGCCACCAGGCCCATCGCGCTGCCGAGGAAGGTGAGCACGCCGAAGCCGAAGGTGGCGAGCAGCCACCACGGGTTGGCGTTGCGGGTGGCGGCGACGACCTGCTCGAAGTTCAGCGTGCCGAGCAGCAACCAGACGGCGACGACGCCGATGGTCACCATGACGACGGTGCGCATGCTGAACCGGGCCAGCCGCATCGGCTCGACGTCGGCGGCCGGGTTCTGGTCGACGAGCCGGGCCCGCAGGGAGTTGAGCAGCTCGCGGGGGCGCTCCGCCGCGGCGCGCGTGTGCGCGGTGAGGACGACGGGCTGGAGCAGCGGGGCCACCGAGGCGAGCGCCTCGCTGTCCAGGGAGCGCCCCGCGCTGGCGAGGGCGCGGTCCTCACCGACCTTCGCCGCGGTGGCCGCGAGGAGCTGGGCGAGGTCGAGGCGGCGGGAGAGCTCGGAGGAGGCGATCTCCCCGTTCTCCCAGTCGACGAGGAGGACCTCACCGTCGGTCGTGACCAGGACGGCGTCGACACTGAGGTCGAGGTGCGCGATGCCGGCCGCGTGCGCCGTGCACAGCTGGCACCACACCTCGTCGAGCAGCTCGTCGCTCACCTCCTCGGCGGGGATGTCGCTGAGCCGACGGGCGCCGGCGAGGTGGGCGCTGACCATGAGGACCGAGTCCCGCGACTCGGCCAGCCCGGCCAGCGGCGCGGTGTGGACGCCGGCGCGCTCGGTCGCGTAGGCGAGGAGGGCGGCGCGGTCGGCGGCGTCGCGCAACGTCGTCGCGCGGCGCCGGTGCAGGCCCCGCACCCGCAGGCGTGCCCACAGGGAGGCGAGGTAGCCGACCACCTGACGGTCGCCGTCGAGCACGGTGACGTACCAGCGCCGGCCCTCCGCGTCCCACGCCGAGTACACCCGGTGGGCGCTGACGGGGTCGAGGGCGACGCCGTCGGGGCTGGCGGAGGCGGCGACGACGGCGTGCGGGTCGGTGAGCACGTCGGGGACGATCGAGTCGGCCGGGCGCCCCGAGGCGCCGGGCCAGCTGGGGACGGCCGCGGTGTCCAGCGGGTCCACGGGCCGCGCGGTGTAGCCGATGGGGGCGCTGGTCGTCACCGTCCAGGCCTGGACGTCCTCGCCCGCGCTGTCCAGGCGCACGACACGGGCGGGGTCGAGCCCGGCACGCCGCAGCCCTTGGACCAGGGCGATGCCCTCGGCGCGCTCGTTGTACACCCCGACGACGTACCGTCCGGCGAGCCCGATCGCGCGGCCGATGAGGACGGTGACGACGGCGCCGGGCAGGGTGAGCGCACCGCGGATGACGGTGAGGACGAGGACGACCCACAGCAGGTTCCACGACCAGCGCACGGTGGGCCGGTGCGCGCGGGTGCCGACGGTGGTGAGGAGGGCGGCGAGCGCGGCGACGAGGGGGTTCATCGCGATGACCGCGTCGCCCTCGGAGGTGATCGTCAGCCCCACGGACAGCGCGGTGGGGGCGTAGGCGTCGAGGAGGAGCACCGCGGCGGTCGTCAGCCCCCAGGCGACGACGGCGGCCGCGACGGCCTCGGCGACCGCCCGCCACCGCCTGCGCACGAGCTGCATGACGATGACGAACAGCGGCAGGAAGAAGGTGACGACACCCTCGAGGACCGTGACGGGCAGGAGGAGGATCTCGCGCAGCACGAGCGCGGCCGCGGACTGGACGTCCTCGGTGACGCCGATGGCCGTGGCGTGCGCGTACACGGCCAGGAGCAGGACGACGCCGATGCCGAGCCCGGACAGGACGAGCTCGAGGAGGTCGCGGGGGCGGTGCACGCGTGCCTGGGGCACGTCGACGAGGAGCACCTTCCGGCGGGGCACCTGCCGGGTGGGGGTGTCGGCCACGGGGGTGTGCTCACCGGGCCGGTCCGTCATGCGCCCGAGTGTAGGCGGTGGGGCGGGCGGCTCTCAGGAGCCGCGCTCAGGTGAGGCCGAGGGCGGCGAGGAGCTCGGTGGGCAGGAGGGCGTAGCCGACGAAGGCGACGACGTCGAGGAGGGTGTGGGCCACGACGAGGGGCATGGTCCGCCGTCGTCGCCGGTAGTACTCGGCGAAGACGACGCCCATCGCGACGTTCGCGAGGCCCGGGCCGATGCCTTGGTAGAGGTGGTAGCAGCCGCGCAGCAGCGCGCTCGCGGCGACCACCGCCGGGGCCCGCCAGCCGAGCTGCTCGAGCCGCTCGACGAGGTAGCCGGCCGCGACCACCTCCTCGAGCAGGGCGTTCTTCAGCGCCGCGAGGACCAGGACCGGCACGGCCCACCACGTGGCGTCCAGGGTGGCGGCCTGGACCTCGACGGTGACGCCCAGCGCCCGGCCGAGCGCGTACACGCCCAGGCCGGGGATGCCGATGAGCGCGGCCAGCCCAGCGCCGACGGCGAGGTCCCGGCCAGGGCGGGAGAACGTGAGACCGATCCGGGTGGTGGCGCGGCGCCCGGGCTCGCTGAGGAGGAAGAGGGCCAGGGCCACCGGGACGAGCGCGAAGCCGAGGCTGAGGAGCTGGTAGGTGAGGTCGAGGTAGGGCCGCGGCGAGCGGGAGGGGTTGAGCGCGGTGGCCTGGTCGCGCAGCGGTGTCTCGGCGGTGAGCCGGGCGAGGAGGTTGACGACGGCGTAGAGGGCCGACTGGCCCAGCGACAGGCCCAGGACGATCCACAGCTCCGCGCGCAGCCGGCGGGGCGTGGTCTCCATGGGGCGGTTATAGCAGCCACCCGTCCTCGTGCCACCACGCCCGCGTCTCACCATACGGACCGAGTGGTGGTGCGGGGAGGCGGCGAACCTACCGTGGCGGCACCATCCAGAGCAGCCGAGAGACCTGGCTCGTCGACGCTGCAGCAACCCGTTCCACCGGGTGCTCCCGCCAGGACCGATGGAGGGACCCCCGTGATCAGTCTGACCGGCCTGCGCAAGGTCTACCCCGGCCGTGGTGGGCAGCAGGTCGTCGCGCTCGACGGGATCGACCTCGACGTGCCGCGCGGAGGCGTCCACGGGATCGTCGGCGAGTCCGGCGCCGGGAAGTCCACGCTCATCCGCTGCCTCACCGCCCTCGAGCAGCCGACCTCGGGCACGGTCGCCATCGACGGGGTCGCGCTCAGCGGCCTCGGTGAGCGTGAGCTGCGCCGCCAGCGGCGGCGGATCGGCATGGTCTTCCAGCACGTCAACCTCCTCGACGGGCGCACCGCGGCGCAGAACGTCGCCTACCCGCTGCGGGTGGCGGGCGCCTCGCGCGGGGAGCGTGCGGAGCGGGTCCGTGAGCTGCTCGACCTCGTCGGGCTCGCCGGGCGCGGTGACGCCTACCCCTCCCAGCTCTCCGGCGGGCAGAAGCAGCGCGTGGGGATCGCGCGGGCGCTCGCCGCCGAGCCGGCCGTCCTCCTGTGCGACGAGCCCACCTCGGCGCTCGACTCCGACACCACCCGCCAGATCCTCGGCCTCATCCGGGACGTCCGGGACCGTCTGGGCCTCACCGTCCTCATCATCACCCACGAGATGGGGGTGGTCCGCGAGGTCTGCGACTCGGTGACCCTGCTCGACCGCGGGCGGGTCGCGCAGAGCGGCAGCATCGCCGAGGTCGCGGGGGACCACGGCTCGCGGCTGGCCCGCGCGCTCGTCTCCCTGCCGCCGGAGCCGGCCGCCGCCGGGCGTGTCACCCTCGAGGTGTCCTTCGCCGGCGAGGTGCCCACCGGGCGGGTGCTGGCCGCGGTGGCCGCCGTCGAGGACGTCGACGTCTCCTCCGGCACCATCGAGACGCTCGCCGGCAGGCGGGTCGGCCGGTTGCGCGTCGTCGTCCCCTCCGCGACGGCCGCCGACGCCGCGGCCCGCCTGCGCGCCGTGGGCGTCCACGTCGAGGAGGTGGCGTGATGAGCTGGCTCGAGGACGCGCTGACCAACCGGGTCATCACCGAGCAGCTGCCCGAGGCCACGCTCGAGACCATCTACATGAGCGGGCTGTCCTCGCTGCTCACCGTGCTCCTCGGCCTGCCGCTCGGCCTGGCCCTCGTCGCGACGGGTCCCGGGGGTCTGCGTCCCAGCCGCGTGGTCAACGCGGCGCTCGCCGTCGTCGTCAACGTCGGACGCTCCTTCCCCTTCATCATCCTCATGATCGCGATCCTCCCGCTCACCCGGCTGCTGACCGGGACCACCTACGGGTGGGAGTCGGCGGTCGTCCCGCTGACCCTCGGCGCCGTCCCGTTCTTCGCGCGGCTCGTCGAGACGGCCGTGCGCGACGTGAGCGCCGGGAAGGTCGAGGCCGCGCAGATGGTGGGCGCCTCCCGCCTCGCGATCGTCGGCGGGGTCCTCGTCCGCGAGGCGCTGCCGGCGATCGTCGGCGGCATCACGGTCACCGTCATCACGCTCATCGGCTACTCCGCGATGGCCGGCGCGCTCGGTGCCGGGGGCCTGGGCGCCCTGGCCATCAACCACGGCTACAACCGCTTCCAGACCGACGTCATGGTCGTGACCGTCGTCGTCATCATCGTCCTCGTCCAGCTTGTCCAGATGCTCGGTGACCGGGTCGCGCGACTCGTCGACCACCGCTGAGCGTCCCCACGAAAGGAAGTCCCATGACCACCGCCCGTACCTCCACGCGGATCGCCGCCCTCGCCGGCGTCGCGGCCCTCACCCTCGCGGCCTGCGGCGACGCCGCGGACGACACCACCGACGGCGCCAGCCCGGCCGCCGAGGGCGAGGTCGCGACGATCGTCGTCGGCGCCAGCCCCACCCCGCACGCCGAGATCCTCGAGTTCGTCCAGGAGAACCTCGCCGAGGACGCCGGCTTCACCCTCGACATCGTCGAGTACACCGACTACGTCCAGCCCAACGTCCAGCTCGCCGAGGGGGAGCTGGACGCGAACTTCTTCCAGCACCTGCCGTACTACGAGGCCGAGGTGGCCGAGAAGGGCTACGACTTCGCCCACTTCGAGGGCGTCCACATCGAGCCCTACGGCGTCTACTCCGACAGCGTCGCCTCCCTCGACGAGCTGCCCGACGGCGCCCAGGTGGGCGTGCCCAACGACCCGGCCAACCAGGCGCGCGCCCTGGAGCTGCTCGCCTCCGAGGGCCTGTTCACGCTGGCCGAGGACGTCGAGGACCCGACGATCTTCGACGTCGCGGAGAACCCGAAGAACGTCGAGCTCGCCGAGCTCGAGGCCGCGCAGCTCGTCCGCAGCCTGCAGGACTTCGACGCGGCCGTCATCAACGGCAACTACGCCCTCGAGGCCGACCTCAACCCGGCCGAGGACGCGATCCTCCTCGAGTCCGGTGAGGGCAACCCCTACGCCAACCTCCTCGCCGTGCGCGCCGAGGACGCCGAGAACGAGGCGGTCCTCGCCCTCGACGAGGCGCTCCACTCCGAGGACGTCCGCGACTTCATCACCGAGCGCTGGCCCGCCGGAGAGATCATCCCCGCCTTCTGAGTCACCCCTCCCCTCACGCGCCGACAGCTGAGTTGTTCCAGGAACAACTCAGCTGTCGGCGCTTGTGTCTGGGGGTCAGCCCGCGCGGCGCAGGCGCAGGGAGTTGCCGACGACGATGACCGAGCTGGCGGCCATCGCGGCGCCGGCGATCATCGGGTTGAGCAGCCCGAGCGCGGCGAGCGGGATCGCGGCGACGTTGTAGGCGAAGGCCCAGAACAGGTTCTGCTTGATCACCCGCAGGGTGGCGCGGGAGACCGCGATCGAGGTCGGGGCGGCGCGGAGGTCGCCCGTGACGAGCGTGATGTCGCTGGCCTCGATGGCGACGTCGGTGCCGGTGCCCATCGCCAGGCCCAGGCCCTGCTGCCCGGCCTGCGCGAGGGCCGCGGCGTCGTTGACGCCGTCCCCGACCATCGCGACGACGCGGCCCTCGCCCTGGAGGCGGGCGACGACGTCGAGCTTGTCCTCGGGGAGCACCTCGGCGAGGACGTCCTCGGCCGGGATGCCGACCTCACGGGCCACGGCCTCGGCGGTGGCCCGGTTGTCGCCGGTGAGGAGCATCGGCCGCACGCCCAGCTCCCGCAGCCGCGACACGGCCTCGGCCGAGGTGGCCTTGACGGTGTCACGGACGGCGAGGACACCGCGAGCGGTGCCGTCCCAGGCGACGACGACGGCGGTCGCCCCGGTCCGCTCGGCGTCCGCGTGGTCCCGGGTCACGCCGTCGGGCACGGTGACGCCGCGCTCGGTGAGCCAGGCGGGGCGGCCGACGAGGACCACGTGGCCCTCGACCGTGCCGCTGACCCCGCGGCCGGCGTGGCCCGTGAAGCCGGTGACCTCGGGCAGGTCACCGAGCTCGGCGCGGGCGCCGGTCGCGACGGCCTGGGCGATGGGGTGCTCGCTGGCGGCCTCGACCGCTCCGGCGAGCCGGAGCACCTCCGCGCGGCTCCCCGTGACGTCCGCCAGCTCCATGCGCCCCTCGGTCACCGTGCCGGTCTTGTCGAGCACCATGGTGTCGATGCGGCGGGTGGACTCGAGGATCTCCGGGCCCTTGATGACGATGCCGAGCTGGGAGGCGCGCCCCGAGCCGACGAGCAGGGCCGTGGGGGTCGCCAGCCCGAGCGCGCAGGGGCAGGCGATGATGAGGACCGCGACCGCGGCGGTGAACGCCGCCTGGAGGTTGGCCCCCGAGAGCATCCACACCGCGAAGGTGCCGATCGCGATGACGAAGACGACCGGCACGAAGACGGCCGAGATGCGGTCGGCGAGCCGCTGGACGGGCGCCTTGCCGGTCTGGGCGCGGGTGACGAGCCGGCCGATCCGGGCCAGCGTCGTCTCCTCGCCCACGCGGGTGGCCCGGACGACCAGCCGCCCGGAGGCGTTGACGGTCGCGCCGGTCACGGTGTCCCCGGGGCCGACGTCGACGGGGACGGGCTCCCCGGTGAGCATCGAGGCGTCCACCGCCGAGCTGCCCTCGACGACGACGCCGTCGGTGGCGACCTTCTCCCCGGGCCGGACGACGAACAGGTCCCCGGCGGCGAGGCGCTCGACGGGCACGCGCTCCTCGGTGCGGCGCCCCGCGTCGTCCACGGTCAGCCGCGCGACGTCCTTGGCGCCGAGGGCGAGCAGGGAGCGCAGCGCGTCCCCCGCCCGCCGGCGCGAGCGCGACTCGGCGTACCGGCCCGCGAGGAGGAAGGTCGTGACGACCGCGGCGACCTCGAAGTAGAGCTCGGGCATCCCGACCTCGCCCAGCGCACCCTGCCGGGGGAACAGGTGCGGGGTCATCCGCATCCCGATCTCCCCGGCGCCGCCGAGGAGCAGCGCCCACAGCGACCACAGCGTGGCGGCGAGGACACCGACGGACACGAGGGTGTCCATCGTCGAGGCACCGTGCCGCGCGGCCTTGGCCGCCGAACGGTGGAAGGGCCAGGCGGCCCAGGTGACGACGGGCAGGGACAGCAGCGCGACGAGCCACTGCCAGCCCGGGAGCTGGAGGGGCGGGACCATCGACAGCGCGACCACCGGCACGGTGAGCACGGCCGAGACGCGCAGTCGGCGCCGCAGGTCCGCCTGGCGCCGCTCGGCCGGCGAGGAGGTGTCGTCCCCGGCGCCGTGGCTGTGCCCGGCGAGCGCGTGCTCGCTGGTGTCGTGACCGCCGTCGCCGTGGCCACCGTGGTGGGTGGCGTCGTCGTCGGCGGTGCGGCGGCGGGTGACGGTGGCGGCGTACCCGGCCCGTTCGACGGCGCCGAGGAGGTCGCCGTCCGGGACCTTCTCCTCGAGGGTGAGGTGGGCGCTCTCGGTGGCGAGGTTGACGGTGGCGCTCACGCCGGGGACGGCGTTGAGCTTCTTCTCCACGCGCGCGACGCACGAGGCGCAGGTCATCCCCTCGACGGCGAGGTCGATCTCAGCGAACGGTGTGCTGGTGGTGGGGGAGGACATGACGCCTTCCTTCGGTGGTGGGGTGCTCTCAGTTGTCGGCGCGGACGGCGGTGACGGTGTAGCCGGCCTCGTCGACGGCGGCGCGCAGGGCGTCCTCGTCGAGGACGGCGTCGGAGACGACCGTGACCTCGGAGGTGCCGCCGTTGCGGAGGATGACGCTGACCTTGGAGACGTCCTTGACGTCCTCCAGCTCGCGCGTCACGGCGGACACGCAGTGCCCGCAGGTCATGCCCTCGACCTCGAGGACGGTGGTGCGGTCGATGGGCGACGGGTCGGTGCTCATGGGGGTCTCCTTCGTGGGTGGGGACTAGGAACGGACGAGCCGGGCGATGGCCTCGCTCGCCTCGCGGACCTTCTCGGCGCCCTCCTCGTGGGAGGAGCGGGCGGCGTCGACGACACAGTGGCCGAGGTGGTCCTCGACCAGGCCGATGCCGACCGCCTGCAGCGCCTTGGTGACGGCGGAGATCTGGGTGAGGACGTCGATGCAGTAGGTGTCGTCGTCGACCATGCGGGCGATGCCGCGGACCTGGCCCTCGATGCGCCGCAGGCGCCGGGCGTAGTCCTCCTTGGTGCCGCTGTAGCCGGCCATGTGATGCTCCCTTCCGTCATCGTCAACGGTATACCCCCTAGGGGTATTCCCGCCACGGGAGGGACGTGTCAGGGAAGCAGGTCGGCGCCGTACTTGAGGATGATGGTGACGACGACGGCGCCCACCCAGGCCAGGACGACGGCGCCGTCCCAGCCCGCACGGATGAAGGCCAGGGCCCGCGCGTGGGCACCGGGGCTGAGGAAGAGGTTGTTCTCGCGCACGTTGTAGTGCAGCAGGGTGGCGAAGACGAGCGTCGTCGAGAGCGTGACGAGCAGGCACCACGGGCACAGGGCGCCGATGTGGACCATCGACTGGTAGAAGAGCCAGTAGGCGAAGATCACGCCGAGCGTGTAGACGACCTGCGCGGAGAACATGAACCAGCGGGGGAAGCGCACCCCGCCCAGACCGGCGACCGCGATGGTGATGACCACCGGCTCGGCGACCAGCCCGAGGAAGGCGTTGGGGAAGCCGAAGATGCTCGCCTGGGAGGAGACTCCCACCGCCCCGCAGCTGAGCACGGAGCTGATGTTGCACGTCAGCTGGGCCTGCGGGTCGGCCGCGAGGACGACGGCGTCGATGGACAGCACGAAGGAGGCCGTGAGGCTGAGGCAGGCCGACAGCAGCATGGTGCCGAAGATCCAGCCGTCGGTGTGCCGGATCTGCCGTAGGCCCGGTCGCGTCTCGGTGAGGTTCACCCGTTCATCGTCCGGGCCGATTCGGACGAATCCCACGGACCAAGGTCCCCACCGCCCACCGCCGCCCACCCCCCCTTTCCCGCCGGCGCCCACCCCCCCTTTTCCTGCCGAGCGCTGAGTTGTTACGGAGGAGCAACTCAGCGCTCGGCGAGGAGGGGAGGGGCGCTCGGCGAGGAGGGGAGGGGCGCTCGGCGAGGAGGGGAGGGGCGCTCGGCGAGAAGGGGAGGGGCGCTCGGCGAGAAGGGGGGGCGGTTGCTCAGCCGACGTCGTCGAGGTGGGCGACGAGCGCGGCGGCCAGCCCCGTGTAGGTGGCCGGCGTCAGCCCGAGGAGCCGCTGCTCCACGTCCCGGGGCAGCCCGAGCCCGGCGATGAGGCCGCGCATGCCCTCGGCGTCCACGCGTCGCCCGCGGGTGAGCTCCTTGAGGCGCTCGTACGGGTCGGCCATGCCCTCGGCGCCCGCCACGGACGCCGCCCGCATGGCGGACTGGACGGCCTCGCCGAGCACCTCCCACGAGTCGTCCAGGTCCCGCTCCATGGCGGCGGCGTCGACGTCGAGCCCCGCCAGGCCACGGCGGACGTTGTCGACGGCGAGCAGCGAGTGCCCCAGGGCGACGCCGATGTTGCGCTGCGTCGTCGAGTCGGTGAGGTCGCGCTGGAGGCGCGAGGTGACGAGCGTGGCACCGAGGGTGTCGAGGAGGGCGGAGGAGACCTCGAGGTTCGCCTCGGCGTTCTCGAACCGGATCGGGTTGACCTTGTGCGGCATCGTCGAGGAGCCGGTCGAGCCCTGGGCGGCGAGGCGCTGGCGGAAGTAGCCCAGGGAGATGTAGGTCCACACGTCGGTGCACAGGTTGTGCAGCACCCTGTTGAAGCGCGCGATGTCGGCGTAGAGCTCGGCCTGCCAGTCGTGCGGCTCGATCTGGGTGGTCAGCGGGTTCCAGGTGAGGCCCAGGCCCTCGACGAAGGAGCGCGAGACGGCCTGCCAGTCGGTCTGCGGGACCGACACGGCGTGGGCGCCGTAGGTCCCCGTCGCGCCGTTGAGCTTGCCCATGAACTCGGCCGCCGAGACGCGGCGCAGCTGGCGGCGCAGGCGGGCGGCGAGCACCGCCACCTCCTTGCCCAGCGTCGTCGGGGTCGCCGTCTGGCCGTGGGTGCGCGAGAGCATCGGCACCTCGGCCGTCTCGCGGGCGAGGTCGGCGAGGTCCCCGACGAGGGCGATGGCTGCGGGCAGCCACACCTGGCGGACGGCGTCGCGGATCGTGACGGCGTAGGAGAGGTTGTTGACGTCCTCGCTCGTGCAGAAGATGTGGACGATCTCGCCGACGGCGGGCAGCGGGCTGTCCGGGCCGACGGCCTCGGCGGCCGCGGCCAGCCGCCGCTTGAGGAAGTACTCCACGGCCTTGACGTCGTGCCGGGTCTCCCGCTCGATCTCCGCGAGCTCGGCGATCTCCTCCGCCCCGAAGGAGTCGACGACGCCGCGCAGGTAGGCGACGTCCGCGTCGCTCAGCTGCGGCGCCCCCGGCAGCGCGCCGGAGGTGGTGAGGTGGACGAGCCAGGAGACCTCGACGTCGAGCCGCGCCCGGTTGAGGGCCGCCTCGGAGAGGTGGTCGACGAGCGGGGCGACGACGCCGCGGTAGCGCCCGTCGAGCGGGCCGAGCGCGATCGGCGGCTCGAGGTCCGCGAGGGACACGCGGTGCCGCCCCGGAGCGGCTCCGGCCGACAGGCTGGCGGACGACGTGGTGCTGGGCTGCTCGCTCATGGCCCCCAGTCTCCCAGAGCCTGAGCGCCGCGAGCCGCCCCGTCCACGCGGCGTCCCGGCTCCCGCGCTCAGCGGGTGAGGGACAGCTGCTCCCTGAGGTGGGCCACCACGCCCTCGCAGGCGGGCAGCACCTCCTCGTAGGTGTTGACGAAGTCGGCGTCCTCGCCGAAGTAGGGGTCGTCCACCTCGAGCTCGCCGGTGGCGACGGCGCTCTCGTCGAAGCTGCGCAGCAGCCGGACCTTGTCCGCGTCCTCCGGGGTGGGGGCGAGGGTGCGCAGCGCGCGCTCGTGGCCCCGGTCGAGTGCGAGCACGAGGTCGACGTCGGCGAAGCTCTCCCGGGCGAACTGCTGGGCACGGTGGCTCTCGCCGTCCAGCCCGTACTGCTTGAGCGTGCTGACGGCACGCGGGTCGGCCGGCCCGCCGACGTGCCAGTCTCCCGTCCCCGCCGACACGACCTGGACCCGGTCGGCGAGACCCTCCCGCTCGAGGAGGTCGCGGAGGATCACCTCGCCCATGGGGGAGCGGCAGATGTTGCCGGTGCAGACGAAGGAGACGGTGAAGCGCGACATGGCCGCATTCTCGCCCGGGGCGCCGGGGAAGGCCACCGGGTGCGCAACAGGCCACCGCCGCGCCCGGCGCGTCCCCAGCGGACGACGGCGGCCCGCACCGCCGTCCGGTACCGGCCCTAGGTTCGGGGCAGGACGAGCCGCAGGAGGGCGAGATGAGCACGAGCAGCTGCACCCCGGTCGTCGTGGAGGGGTGGGGCGGGGCGGGGGACGGGTGCGCGAGCGTCGTGAGCGCCGCGGGGGTCCTCGGCGCTGTCGAGGGCACGTTGCGCGCGGCCTACCCCGAGCAGTGGCACTCACCCGCCGCGGACGAGTTCTCGGCCCGGCTCGGGGACCTGCTCCTCCACACCCACCGGCTCGGCGACCTCCTCGCGACCGCCCAGCAGAGGGCCGCTGCCCTCGCCGCGGCGGTCGCCGAGGCCTGGGAGGACCAGTGACCGCCCTGCTCCACAGCCATGACGCCGACGGCGCGGCGGCCGATGCCCGCCGTCGTACCTCCGTGCACGTGCGCGGAGGGGTCGGCGCCACCCGCGTGGACGTCGAGGAGCTGCGGGCGATCGACGCCCTGCTCGACGGCTTGCGCGGGGAGGTCGGCCACCTCGAGAGCGCCCTCACCGCCGCCCGGCGCGACCTCGCCCTGGACGCCTCCTGGTCCCCGGCTCTCGCCGCCGCCGCACAGTCCGCCGTCGAGGACGCGCTCGACGGCGGGTGGGGCGTGCGCCGGCTCGGCGACGAGGTCCTCGAGCTCCTCCTGTCCCTGCGATACGCCCGGCTCCTGTACGAGGAGGCCGAGCTCGCGGCCCGCGCCCAGGCGCCCGGGCCGTCGTGGACCGGTTTCCTCCGCATGCTCCTCGTGCCCCACGAGGCGGTGTTCGCCGTCGCCGACCGGCTCACGCTCGTGGGGCGGCTGCCGGGCATGGAGCCGACGAGCACGCTCGGCCGAGCCGCCGACGCGCTCGCTGAGATCGTCAACCTCGTCCACGGCGACGACGACCTCCCGCCGGACGGCATCGCCCTGGACGTCGCGGTCCGGGAGCTGGGGGAGCACGGGCAGAACGTCGTGCCCTGGTTCCTCGCCCCGAGGCCCTTCAGCTACGACGGGCGTGAGATCGACCCGGCCACGCTCACGGGCGCCCAGCGGCTGGTCATCCCGGTCGTCACCGCCTTCCACTCCCTCACCGGCCGGCGTCCGCGCAGCGCCGACGACCTCACGCTCACGGTCTCCCGCCCCAGCGAGGTGTCCCCGGCCCCGGACCTGCCCGCCGTCGTCGACAGCCTCCACAGCGTCCACCAGGACCACGGCGCCGTCCCGGGCACCCTCGAGGTGCGGCGCGTCGACCACGCCGACGGCACACGCTCGTGGACCCTCCTCCTGCCGAGCACGCAGGCGATGGCTCCCGGAAGCCGCAACCCCGTCGACAACCTCACGAACGTCGAGACCTACGCAGGCCTGGTGAGCGACGTCGAGATCGGGGCCGCGGAGGCGCTGCGGCTGGCGGGGGTCCGGCCCGGGGAGGCGGTCGCCGTCGTCGGCTTCAGCCAGGGCGGACTGGTGGCCATGCGTCTCGCGGCCGACCCGCTCGTGCGGATGCGCTACTCCATCACCACCGTCGTCACCGCCGGATCACCGGTCGGCCACCTTCCCACCCCGGTGGGCACGGAGGTGCTCCACCTCGAGCACCTCGAGGACCCCTTCGTCGGACTCGACGGCACCTCCAACCCGGCCGAGGAGGGACGCACGACGGTCAGCCGCTCGCTCGCCACCGGCACCACCGGGGTGACCCGGCTGGAGGTCCCGCCGACGGACTCGCACTCGATCGCCGAGTACGCCCGCACGGCCCACCTGGCGCTGGAGGCCGAGGAGCGGTCGGTCACGCACCTCTCCGAGCGGCTCGCGGACGTCTCGGGCCGGCCGGGCGACCGCGTCACGGCCACCCGCTTCACGCTGGAGAGGGGGTGAGTCAGTCCTTGCCCGGCACGACCGCGTTGAGGATGCCGCTGACGATCGAGATGACGAGCGCCGCCAGCAGCGCCCACCAGAAGCCGTCGACGAACAGGCCCCAGTCGGTGAAGCTCGTCAGCCAACTCGTGAGCAGGAGCATGAGCGCGTTGACGACGAGGACGAACAGGCCGAGCGTGAGGATCGTCAGCGGCAGGGCCAGGACGTGGGCCACCGGCTTGACGACGAGGTTGACGAGCGTGAAGACCAGGCCGACGGCGCCGACGACGAGCACCTGGTCCCAGCCCTCGGCCGAGGTGAGGGACACCCCGTCGAGGAGCAGGGAGGTGAGCCAGATGGCCACGGAGCTGACGACGAGTCGCACGAGGAATCGCATGCGGGGATGGTGTCACGCCTGGGGCGTCCGCGGGAGTGCGATCATGGCGGCATGGCTCCAGCGTTCCGCTTCCGCGCGGACATCGACTCCCTGCCGGCCTACGTCCCGGGTCAGCGCCCGCCAGCGGGACGGTCCGCGTACAAGCTCTCCTCCAACGAGAACCCCTTCCCGCCGTCCTCGGCGGTGCTCAGCGCCGTCATCGACGCGGCCGCTGACCTCAACCGCTACCCGGACATGGCAGCCACCGCGCTCACCGCCGCCATCGCGGGCCACGTCGGGGTCGACGCCGAGCGCGTCGTCGTCGGCAACGGGTCGGTCGCGGTCCTCGAGACGGTGCTCCAGGCCGCGTGCCGTCCCGGTGACGAGGTCGTCCACGCGTGGCGGTCCTTCGAGGCCTACCCGATCGCCGTCCAGGTTGCCGGCGCCCGCAGCGTCCCGGTCCCGCTGCGTGAGGACGGCAGCCACGACCTGTCCGCCATGGCCGACGCCGTCACCGACCGCACCCGGGTCGTCCTCGTGTGCACCCCCAACAACCCCACCGGCACCGTCGTGCGCGAGGACGAGATGCGCGCCTTCCTCGCCCGCGTGCCGCGCGAGGTGCTCGTCGTCGTCGACGAGGCCTACGTCGAGTACGTCCACGACGGCGCGGCCGCGGACGGGCTGGCGCTCGCGGCCGAGTTCAAGAACGTCCTCGTGCTGCGCACCTTCTCCAAGGCGTACGGCCTGGCGGGCCTGCGGGTGGGTTATGCCGTCGCCCGACCGCGCCTCGCGCGCGGGCTGCGCACGGCCTCCACCCCCTTCGGGGTCAATGCCCTCGCCCAGGCAGCCGCGCTCGCCGCCCTGCGAGAGGCCGACGCCGTGGCCGAGCGGTGCGAGCGCGTGGTCGCCGAGCGCAGTCGTGTGCTGGCCGCCCTGCGCGAGATGGGATGGACCGTCCCGGAGTCCCACGGGAACTTCTACTGGCTGGGGATCGGCCGACACTCCGCCTCCTTCGCCCGTGAGGCGGCCGGCACCGGGGCGATGGTGCGCGCCTTCGACGGCGAGGGCGTGCGGGTGAGCATCGGGGAGGTCGAGGGCAACGACCTCGTCCTGCGGCTGGCCGGGGAGTGGCTCGCGCTGCAGCGCTCGCGCGCTCTCTGACGGGGGCGTTGTCGCTTCCGACAACGGGTGCCCGGCGCTGCACAAGTGCCGGCGCCCGGTTCTGTAGACCCCCTACAAGCCTAAGTTACGGTTCCGTAGCCTACGCTGGCGTAGGTTCGGGGCCGACCCCCGGGCGCAGAGGAGGCAGGACCGATGGAGGTGGTCACCACCATGGACACGCTGACACCGCGGCCTGAGGCGAGCAGCCCGGCAGATCCCGACATGCTCGTCCAGCTTCTCGACCCGGAGGGTCGTCGCCTCGACCACAGTCGTTACGACCGCTGGGTCGCCGGCCTCGGCCCCGCCGAGCTGCGCGGCCTGTACCGCGACATGGTGCTCGCGCGCCGCTTCGACGCCGAGGCCACCGCGCTCCAGCGCCAGGGCGAGCTCAGCCTGTGGCCGCCGAGCCTGGGCCAGGAGGCCGCGCAGGTGGGCTCGGGCCGCGCGATGCGCCCGCGAGACTTCGCCTTCCCCTCCTACCGCGAGCACGCCGTCGCCCACACCCGCGGCATGGACATGCGCGAGCTGCTGCGGGTCTTCCGTGGTGTCGAGCACGGTGGCTGGGACCCGGCGGCCCACAACTTCCACCTCTACACCTTCGTCATCGGCTCCCACACGCTCCACGCCACCGGCTACGCCATGGGGGCGCAGCGCGACGGCGACGTCGGCACCGGCGACCCCGAGCGGGACCGCGCCGTCGTCGTCTACTTCGGTGACGGCGCCACCTCCCAGGGGGACGTCCACGAGGCCATGGTCTTCGCGGCGGTGACCCAGGCGCCGGTCGTCTTCGTGTGCCAGAACAACCAGTGGGCGATCTCGGTGCCCGCCAGCGGCCAGACCACCGTCCCGCTCGCCCGTCGCGGCACGGGCGTCGGCATCCCCTCGGTGCGCGTCGACGGCAACGACGTCCTCGCCAGCTACGCGGTCACCGCCGAGGCGCTCGACCGTGCCCGCAGCGGCGGGGGTCCCACCCTCATCGAGGCCTACACCTACCGGATGGGCGCGCACACGACCGCCGACGACCCCACCCGCTACCGCACGAGCGCGGAGGAGGACTACTGGCGCGAGCGTGACCCGATCGCCCGTCTGCGCACCTATCTCACCGACCAGGGCCACGCCGACGACGACTTCCTCGCCGAGGTGACGGCCGCCGCGGACGAGCTCGGCGAGTCGACCCGCGAGTACTGCCGGGCCCTCACGCCGGTCGGTCCGGAGGCGATGTTCGACCACGTCTACGGCGCCGCCCACGCCCAGGTCGAGGCCGAGCGCGCCTGGTTCACCGACTACCAGCAGTCCTTCGCGGAGGCCGACCGATGACGGCGACGACCACCGCCACCTCCCTCCCGCTCGCCAAGGCCGTCAACGCCGGGCTGCGCGCGGCCATGCGGCGCGACTCGACGGTCCTCCTCATGGGCGAGGACATCGGCGCCCTGGGTGGGGTGTTCCGGGTGACCGACGGCCTGCAGGCCGAGTTCGGCTCCCAGCGCGTCGTCGACACGCCCCTGGCAGAGTCCGGGATCATCGGCACCGCGATCGGCCTGGCGATGGCCGGCTACCGGCCCGTGTGCGAGATCCAGTTCGACGGCTTCATCTTCCCCGGCTTCGACCAGATCACCACCCAGCTGGCCAAGCTCCGCTACCGCTCCGGTGGCCGGGTCGAGGTGCCGGTCGTCATCCGGGTGCCCTACGGCGGCGGGATCGGCTCCATCGAGCACCACAGCGAGTCGCCGGAGGCGCTCTTCGCGCACACCCCGGGCCTGCGCGTGGTGTCGCCCGCCACGAGCAGCGACGCGTTCACGATGATCCAGCAGGCGATCGCCTCGCCCGACCCGGTCCTCTTCTTCGAGCCCAAGGCTCGGTACTGGGACCGCGAGGACGTCGACGTCGAGGCGCCCGTGGACCTCAGCGAGGCCGGCGTCACGACCGGCCTCCACGGCGCCCGGGTCGTGCGCGCCGGACGCGACGCGACGCTCGTGGGCTACGGCCCCACCGTCAAGACCCTGCTCCGGGCCGCGGAGGTCGCCGCGACCGACGGGCAGGAGCTCGAGGTCCTCGACCTGCGCTCCCTGTCCCCGCTCGACGTCACCACCGTCGCCGACTCGGTGCGTCGCACCGGTCGCCTCGTCGTCGCCCACGAGGCCACGACCTTCCTCGGCCCCGGCGCCGAGCTGGCCGCCCGTGTCACCGAGGAGTGCTTCTACAGCCTCCAGGCGCCGGTCCTGCGCGTCGGCGGCTTCCACACGCCCTACCCGGCCTCCGCGCACGAGGAGGAGTACCTCCCGGGTCTCGACCGGGTGCTCGACGCCGTCGACCGCGCCATGGCGTACTAGGAGGACCCGTGCCGAGCTACCAGCAGTTCAAGCTTCCCGACGTCGGTGAGGGCCTGACCGAGGCCGACGTCGCCGAGTGGCGCGTCGCCGTGGGTGACACGGTCGAGGTCAACCAGACGATCGTCGAGATCGAGACGGCCAAGTCCCTCGTCGAGCTGCCCGTCCCCTGGGCGGGGGTCGTCACCGAGCTCCTCGTCCGGGAGGGCGAGACGGTCCCGGTGGGCACACCGATCGTCGTCATCGACGTCGACCCGGGCGGTCCGGCCGCCGACGACGGCGCCCCCGCCGCGGCCTCGACGAGCGGTGACGTCCTCGTGGGCTCGGGGACGAAGGAGGGCTCCACCGCCCGCCGTCGGCGCCGCTCCGCCCCCGTCGCCGGCGCGGCGGCCGCCCAGGACGAGTCGGCCGCCCCCGGCGTGCCCGCCACCCCGGCGGCCCCCGCGGAGCGACGCGCGGACACGCCGGCCCGCGCGGGCGTCTCGCCCGCCGTGCTGGCCAAGCCGCCGGTGCGCAAGCTCGCCAAGGACCTCGGCGTCGACCTCACCGCCGTCGCGGCAACCGGACCTGGCGGGATCGTCACCCGCGAGGACGTCCTCGCCCACGCCAAGCGGTTCGAGGCGGAGGAGCTGGCCACCTACCCGGGTGACGACAAGCCGTGGCTGGCCGACGGCGTCGTCTCCGCCAACGGGCGCCAGACCCGTGTCCCGGTGCGCTCGGTGCGCCGCCGGACCGCCGAGGCGATGGTCAACTCCGCCTTCACCGCCCCGCACGTCACGGTCTTCCAGACCGTCGACGTCACCCGCTCGATGAAGCTCGTCGCGCGGCTCAAGGAGGACCGCGCCTTCGGCGACGTCCGCGTCACCCCGCTCCTCCTCGCCGCCAAGGCGCTGCTCCTCGCCGTGCGCCGCCACCCGGAGATCAACGCCTCCTGGGACGACGAGGCCCAGGAGATCGTCTACAAGCACTACATCAACCTCGGGATCGCGGCGGCCACACCCCGCGGGCTGGTCGTGCCCAACATCAAGGACGCCCACCGGCTGGACCTGCACGAGCTCGCGGGCGCGATCGCCGGGCTCACCGCCACCGCGCGCGCCGGCCGCACGACGCCGCGGGACATGACCGACGGCACCGTGACGATCACGAACGTCGGGGTCTTCGGGATCGACACCGGCACCCCGATCCTCAACCCGGGGGAGTCGGCGATCCTCGCGTTCGGCGCGATCCGCAAGCAGCCGTGGGTGCACAAGGGGAAGGTCAAGCCCCGCTGGGTCACCCAGCTCGCGCTGTCCTTCGACCACCGACTCGTCGACGGCGAGCTCGGGGCACGGGTGCTGGCGGACGTGGCCCGGGTGCTCGAGAACCCCGACATGGGCCTCGTCTGGAGCTAGACGGTCCGCGCGAGAGACGCTAGGCGGGGAGGAGCTCCCTGCCGCCCCCCGGCGACCACTGGATCTTGAGAAGGGTGGCGTCGTCCTGGAGACGTCCGCGCTGGTGGTCCAGGACGTCGCGGAGCACCAGCCGCAGCGTCTCGGGCGGCGGCGTGGCGACGGAGTCGTGCTGCTCGATGAGGTCGATGAGCCGCTGGAGGCCGAAGAACACCCCGGCGTCGTCGCGGGCCTCGGTGATGCCGTCGGTGAAGAGGACCACCTGGTCGCCGGGGCGCAGCTGCACCCTTCCGGCGGTCGCCTCCTGCCCGCCGAGCCCGAACAGGGGGCGGCCGGAGTGGTCGAGCACCTCCAGCACCTTTCCGTCGCGCAGCAGCAGCGGGTGGGGATGGCCGGCGTTGAGGTAGTGGAGCACCCCGGTGGCGGTGTCGAGCCGGGCGAGCACGCCGGTGGCGTACCCGGCCGAGTCGGTCTGCTCGGCGAGGACCCGGTCGATCTCGCGGGCGCAGTCGCCGAGGTCGGCCCCGCGCCGTCGCTGGTTGCGGTAGGTGGCGAGCACCACCGAGGTGAGGAGCCCGGAGGTGAGGTCGTGACCGGCGCCGTCGAAGAGGGCGAGGTCGACGCACGTGCCGTGGACCGCGTAGTCGAAGGCGTCCCCGGCCACGCGCTCGCTGGGCTCGAGGAGACCGGTGATGACGACGTCGTCCGAGGCGTAGGTCAGCGGCGGCAGCAGGTTCCACAGCAGCTCGGCCTCGACGGTGCGGCTCGCGCCGCCGCGGGTCCGGGTGATGTTGTCGCCGTAGGGTGTCATGACAGCCACGAGGTGACCGATGAGCAGGGACGCCCACCGCAGCGTGGCGGTGTGGTCGGCCGGCCGCCGGCCGCCGGGCTGCCGGACGGCGGTGAGCGTCCCGAGCCGCTCCACGCCGTCGAGCAGCGGCACCCAGGAGGTGTCGCCGTCGTGGACCGGCCGCATGGTGCGGAAGGCCTGCCCGGCAGGGGTGTCGAGACCGAGCTCCTCCCTCCCGTCGCCGAGCGGGACCAGCCACCGCTGGTCGAAGGTCACGAGGTGGGCGCTGAGGTCCCAGCCGAGCATCCGCCCCGCGTCGGCGACGACGGCGGCGAGCTGGTCGGGCGTGGCGCGGTGCGACCCGTCCAGGAGCGTGGTCAGGAAGGCCAGCACTGCCTTGTCCGGGTCGTCGTGGTTCACGCCCGCAGCCTACGCGGCTCCGGCGCTGGAGGACGGAGCCGCGTAGCGCTCAGCCGAGCGTGTGGGGCAGGTCTCCCGGCTCCTCGCCGAGCACGTGCTCGGCGAGGAAGGCGAGGTTGACGTCGTACCAGACCTTGGCGTTCTGCGGGGTGAGGATCCAGTGGTTCTCGTCGGGGAAGTAGAGGAAGCGGTGCGGGCTCGCGCCGTTCTCGTCCGCCGGCAGCTCGGACGAGGCGAGCAGCTCGTACCAGAGCCGCAGGCCCTCGCCGATCGGCACGCGGTAGTCCTTGTCGCCGTGGATGACGAGCATCGGGGTGCGGATGTTGCCCACGTGCAGGTGCGGGGAGTTGGCCAGCGCCATCTCCGGGGACATCTCCCGGCCCCAGTACCAGGCGGCGTCCGTCGTCGGCCCGAAGGCGTCCAGCGCCCACAGGCTCGCGTGGGTGACGACGGCGCGGAAGCGGTCGGTGTGCCCGGCGACCCAGTTGGCCATGTAGCCGCCGAAGGAGCCGCCCATGGCGGCGGTGCGCGAGGCGTCGATGTCGGCGCGCTCCTCCACCGCGTCGGTGACCGCCATGAGGTCGGTGAAGGGGGCCGCGCCCCAGGCGCCCCAGCCGCGCTGGACGAAGTCCTGCCCGTAGCCGGTCGACAGGGCCGGGTCCGGCAGCAGCACGGCGAAGCCGCGCGCGACCATGATCCACGGGTTCCACCGCCACGACCACGAGTTCCACGAGCCGAGCGGTCCGCCGTGGATCCACAGCAGCAGGGGCGCCGGGGCGTCCGGGCCGGCGCCCTCGGGCAGCGCGAGCCAGGCCCGCACCCGCGCGCCGTCCGCGGCGGTGGTCTCCACCTCGGTGAGGGTGCCCGGCAGGGCCGGACGCTCGACTGGCCCAGCCAGCGCCGTCACCTCGACCGGGCCGGTGAGGTCGGCGAGGTCGATGCGCACGACCTCGGCCGGGTACTCGTACGAGGCGCGCAGCGCGTACGCGGCCGTCCCGTCCGGGGCGACGACGACGTCGCTGAGCGCGCCCTCGTCGGTGAGCCGGGTGACCGCACCGGTGTCGAGGGCGACGTGGAAGAGGCGCGAGCGGCCGTCGTCGTCGGCGACGACGAGCAGTCCCGAGGAGTCGGGCAGCCACTGCAGCTGGGCGGGCCACCGGTCCCACTCGCGGGTGAGGGCGCGGGACTGCCCGCCGGTCGCGTCGACGACCTCGACCCACATGTGCGGCGCCTGCTCGGCCGTGCTGAGCGCCTCGCGCACGTAGGCGACGAGCCGGCCGTCGGGGCTGACCCGCGGGCCACCGACCTCCGCGTCGGTGTCGTCGACGAGGACGGTGCGGGCGCCGTCGGCGAGGTCCACGCGGCACAGCTGGGTGCGCACGGCGCCCCGCGCCACGGGCACGTTCCACGTCGTGACGAGGAAGCTGCCGTCGGCCGCCAGGTCGGTGGACGCCTCGGTGAGCGCGCCGCCCGCGGCGGGGGTGAGGTCGCGCAGGGCGTGGCTCCCGCGGGGCGCGGCGTCGTCCTCACGCTTCTCGTCGCCTGCCGGCTCGGCGGCGTAGAGGCGGGGGAGGTCCGGGCCGAGGTCGTGGTCCCAGTACCGCACCGGGTAGGCGCTGTGGAGGATCGCGCTCACCTTGCGCTCGGTGCGCTCCGTGCGCAGGCGGTGGTCCTCGTCGACGTCGCCGGCCGAGGGGAGCGTGTTCGCCACGACGACGACGACGGCGGCGCGCGCGGCCGCGCTGACGCCCGAGATCCCGCCGGGGTGGGCGGCGAGCATGCTCGCCTCGCCCCCGGCCGAGGGCAGCGACCAGACGGCGGGCGTCGCGTCGTCGTCGGTGCCGCGCTTGGCGACGAAGAGGAGGTCGCCGTCGGCGGTGAAGGTCGGCTGGGACTCCCCGCTCGGGCCGTGGGTGAGGCGGCGGGCGGGGCGCTCGCCCGCCGGGTCCACCTCCCACAGGGCCGGCTGGTAGCGGGTGCGGTCCTCGTTCAGGGCGCTCAGCGTGGTGACGAGCCGCTGCCCGTCCGGGGAGATCGCCAGCCCGCCGAGGCGGGGCAGGGCGATGTAGTCGTCGAGGTCGTGGAAAGGAGTGTCGCTCACGGACCTGTCCTATCACGTGACCCGTGCCACCCCGCCCGCGTCCCGTCCCCCTCCCCCGCGAGTACGCACCTACGGTCACGGGCGCGCGGGTGCCGGCCGTCCGAGGTGACCGGATGTGCGTACTCGGCTGGGGGTCAGTCGTGCCAGAGGGTGACGAGGACCTTGCCGGACTCCTGCGAGTCGCGGGCGACGGCGAAGGCCTCGACCGCCCGCTCGGCGGGCAGCTCGTGGGTGACGACCTGCTCGATGCCCGGCTGCGCGTCCAGCAGCGCGACCGCCGCGTCGATCTCGTCGCTGAACCGGAAGGAGCCGTGGACGGTGAGCTCCTTGGAGATGACGGGGGCGAGGTTGAGGCCCGTGGGCTCGTCCGGCACCATCCCGAGCTGGACGTGGACCCCGGCCCGCCGGGCCGCGCGGAAGGCGGTGTTGATCGACGCGGGCACGCCGGAGCACTCGAGGACGACGTCGTAGGTCTCGGCCGGGACGTCCTCGCGAGTCACGTCGATGGTGGCGTGCACGCCGAGGGCGCGGGCGCGCTCGAGCGGCCCGGGCAGCACGTCGGTGGCCGTGACCTCGGCGGCGCCCCCGGCGAGGGCGGCCGCGGCGGTGAGCAGCCCGATGGGCCCGGCGCCGGTGACCAGCACGCGCCGTCCCTCGACCCCGCCGGCCAGGGCGACGCCGTGCATCCCGACGGCGAGCGGTTCGGCGAGGGCGGCGCGTCGCAGCGGCAGCGAGGCGGGCAGCACCCGCACCATCGAGCGGTCGACGAGGAGGTACTCACTCATCCCACCCTGGGTGTGCGGCCAGGTGGAGGCGCTGCCGAGGTAGGCCCCGCCCGGCCACAGGTGCGGGCGGTCCTCGACGCCGGGACGCACCACGCCGAAGGTGGCGGGGTGGACGGTCACCGGCGTGCCGGCGGGGAGCTCGCCGGAGGGGTCGAGGTCCACCGTCCCGGACACCTCGTGGCCCGGCACGAGCGGCTCGCGCACGACGAAGGCCCCGTTCGCGCCGTCGTCGTAGTAGTGGAGGTCCGATCCGCAGATGCCGGCGTAGGCCATCCGGAGCCGGACCTGACCGTGCCCGGGCTCGGGCGTGGGGACCTCGACGAGCTTGAGGTCCTCCTTGCCCCTGATGACGATCGCGCGCACGAGGCCTCCTCCTAGACGACGGCGGTCATGCCGCCGTCGACGAAGACGTTCTGCCCCGAGACGAAGCTCGCGGCGTCCGAGCACAGGTAGACGAGGGTGCCGACGAGCTCCTCGACGCGGCCCCAGCGGCGGGCCGGCGTGCGGTCCACGACCCAGCGGGTGAAGTCCTCGTCCTCGACGAGCGCCCGGTTCATCTCCGTGGCGAAGTAGCCGGGGGAG
Source organism: Georgenia satyanarayanai (assembly GCF_900116375.1). Taxonomy (GTDB): domain Bacteria; phylum Actinomycetota; class Actinomycetes; order Actinomycetales; family Actinomycetaceae; genus Oceanitalea; species Oceanitalea nanhaiensis. The sequence goes on from NZ_UETB01000009.1 coordinate 70,151, forward strand.
ATCGCGTTGACCTGGATGTTGAAGCGGGCGAGGTCGGCCGCCATGCCCTTGGTCAGCATGACGAGCCCGCCCTTCGTCGCCGAGTAGGGCGCGATGGTCTGCCGGGCGAGCTGGGACTGGACCGAGGCGATGTTGACCACCTTGCCCGACCCGCGCTCGGCCATCCCCCGGGCGATCTGCTGGGAGACGTAGAACGCGCTGCTGAGGTTGGCCGCCACGACGTCGTCCCAGTCACCCGGGTCGAAATCGTTGAACGGTGCGCGGCGCTGGATGCCGGCGTTGTTGACGAGGACGTCGGGCACGCCGTGCTCGGCGAGAAGCGTCGCGACGCCCTCCCGCACGGCCGCGGCGTCCGTGACGTCGAAGCTCACGGCCGGCACCTGCGCGCCGTCCCCGGCCGCGGCGACCTGCTCGCGGGCGCGGGCGAGCGCCTCACGGTCGCGTCCGTGCAGGACCACCCGGGCGCCGTGCTGAGCCAGGCCGGTGGCCAGCGCGAGTCCCAGGCCGCGGGAGGAGCCGGTGACGAGCGCGAGCCGGCCGGTGAGGTCGAACAGGGTGCTGGTCATGCCCGCCCCTAGAAGATCGCGAAGACGGCGAGGGCGAAGAGGAAGCCGACGATCGACTGGATGGTCTGCTGGACCGTCCACGTCTTGAGGGTGGTCTTGACGTCCATCCCCATGAGCCGGCCGACCAGCCAGAAGCCGGAGTCGTTGACGTGGCTGGCGAACACGGACCCGGCCGCGGTGGCGAGGGTGATCGCGACGACCTGCATCTCGCTGAAGCCTCCGGCCGCGACGGCCGGCGCCATGAGTCCGGCGGCCGTGACGAGGGCGACCGTCGCCGAACCCTGCGCCACGCGCAGGATGACGGCGATGAGCCACACGGCGAGGATGACCGGGATGCCGGTGTCCCCGAGCACGTCGGCCAACGCGTCGCCGATACCGGACAGGCGCAGGATCCCGCCGAACATGCCGCCGGCACCGGTGATGAGGATGACGGAGGCGACCGGGCCGAGGGCCGAGTCGACGATCTTCTCCAGCGCGGTGCCGTGCTCGCCGCGACGGTTGCCGAGCACGAAGAGGGCGACGATCACCGAGATGAGCAGGGCCACCGGAGCGGTGCCGATGGACGCGAGGAGCTGGACCCAGGTCTCGGACTCGTCGACGACCCCGGCGGTGCCGAGGAAGTCCAGGCCCGTGTTGAGGAAGATGAGGACGAGGGGCAGGAGCAGGATCCCGACGACGGTCGTGACGCTCGGCGGGTTGACCTGGCGGTCGTCGTCGGTGCTGCCGAAGAGCGCGGGCACGGGCAGGACGACTCGCCTGCCGACGAACGTGCCCCAGAGGTAGCCGGCGAGATACCAGACCGGGAAGGCGAGGACGATCGCGACGACGAGCACGAGGCCGACGTCGGCGCCGTAGAGCTCGGAGGCCGCCACCGGGCCGGGGTGCGGTGGCACGAAGACGTGCATGACCGAGAAGGCCGTCGCGGCGGGGATGCCGTAGAGCAGGACGTTGTTCCCCAGCCGGCGGGCGACGGCGAAGATGATCGGCAGCATGACGATGAGGCCGGCGTCGAAGAAGATCGGGAAGCCGAAGGCGAGGGACGCGATGCCCAGCCCCAGCGGGGCCCGCTTCTCGCCGAAGATGCTCACCATCTTCTCCGAGAGCACCCGGGCACCGCCGCTGTGCTCGATGAGCTTGCCGAGCATCGCACCCAGCGCGATGAGGAGGGCGACGTTCCCCAGCGTGCCGCCGAAGTTCGTCACGAGGGCCGGCACGATCTCGCCGACCGGGATCCCCGTGACGAACGCCGTCAGCAGCGAGACGAGGATGAGCGTGAGGAACGCGTGCAGCTTGAAGACGATGACGAGGACGAGGATGAGGGCGATCGCGCCGGCTGCGATGAGCAGCAGCGGCCCGGCCCCCAATGTCTGAGTCCAACCTTCGATCACGGGAGCCCCCTCAGTGTCGTGGCCCCGGCTCCCCCGCCGGGGCAGCGCCGTCGACGCTGCCTCGCACAGTATCGGTGACGGCCGACACACCCAAGAGGTAGGCGCGACTCGCCGCGTCTGCCCGGTCGCGGGGATGCCGGGGCCGCTAGCGTGGGCCTCGTGGCGGTCGACGACGGCGTACCGGAGCAGGAGGAGCTCCTCGCCGAGCCGGCGAGCTCGGTCGAGGTCGAGCTGGCGCGTGCCCTGTCCGCGGCGCAGCGCCAGATCCACTGGCTTCGGGAGGAGCGTGACCGGTTGCGGGCCGAGCTCGCCGCCGAGCCGCGCGAGGACCGCACCGACGACCCGGCGGACCTGCTCGCCGACGTCGTCGACCAGGCCGTCCCCGAGGCGGCGCGGCGCCTGGCGCTGCGGGAGGCAGCGGGCAGCGACACCTGGGACCGGCTGACCGAGGGCGTGCGCGAGGTCTACCTCTCCCGCGCCCGCTCCGCCGTCGAGGCGGTCGTGCCGGTCTTCGACGCCGCCGTGGCCGCGATCCCCGGCCTGGGCGAGGTGCGCCGTGCCCAGCTGCGGCTGGGCCTGCCACCCGAGGGGGACCTGGCCGGGCTGCTCGACCACGTCCGCGCGGAGAGCCGGGCACGTGCGCTCCAGGAGGTCTCGGAGGACCTGCGCGCGCGGCTGGAGGACCACGAGCTGATGCGCCGGGCCGTGCAGGCGGTCGAGCTCGTGCTCGTCGAGGGTGAGCACATGGCCGCGCAGCACGCCTCGCCGGTCGCGGTGGAGGTCGCCGAGTGGTTCGCCCGGCGGTTGCAGCAGGCGCTCGCCGGCCCCGACGTCACCCTCGGCGACGCGCTCGAGGCCGAGCGGGAGCAGGTGCTCCTCGCCGTCGCCAGCGAGCTCGGCCTGGAGGGGATGGACGCGCTGGCCTGGTACAGCGACATGAGCACGCGTCTGGACGCCGCCGACGAGGCGGAGGAGTAGCGGAGCGGATGCGGCCGGCTCCCGGCTGGGGTAGCAACGGGTCCATGCCTACTGACGCACCCGGTGCCGTCCTGCTCGACATCGACGGGACCCTGGCCGACTCCAACTACGTCCACACCTTCACCTGGGCCCGGGCCTTCCGCGAGGTGGGGCACCCGGTCGACGCCTGGCGCATCCACCGCTCCATCGGCATGGGCGGGGAGCTGCTCCTCGCCGAGCTGCTCGGGGACCGCGTCGACGAGCTGGGGGAGGCCGCCAAGGAGAAGCACACCGAGTACTACGCGCAGGCCGCGGAGGAGGTGCACCGCTTCGACGGCGTCGTCGAGCTCGTCGCCGCGCTCAAGGAGCGCGGGACGAAGGTCGTGCTCGCCACCTCCGCCGCTCCCGCGGAGCTGGAGATCCTCGAGCGGCTCCTCGGGGTGTCAGACGACGTCGACGCCATCACCTCGGCCCAGGACGTCGAGGAGGCCAAGCCGGACCCGGACCTCGTGCAGAAGGCGCTCGACGCGGTCGACGTCCCGGCCGAGCGGGCCGTCTTCGTCGGCGACACCGTGTGGGACGTCGAGGCCGCCGCCCGGGCGGGTGTGCCGTGCGTCGGCGTGCTCACCGGCGGCGTCGGTGAGGGCGAGCTGCGGGACGCGGGGGCCGTGGCGGTCTACCGGTCCGTGGCCGCCATCCTCGAGGACCTCGACTCCTCCCCGCTGCGCCACGCCTGGGGCGGCTGAGCCCACTCGCCTCGGCAACGTGTGGACTTTCGACCCCAGAGGTCGCAAAGTCCACACGTTGTCCTCGGGTCGGGGCGGTCAGCCTCCCGCCGCGGCGCTCGCGGCGCGCAGGTCGGTGACCAGCTCGGCGAAGGCCTCGTCCCAGCCGCCGCGCCCGCGCAGCCGCAGCAGCGCCGAGGGGTGCGTCGTCACGAGCACCGGCAGGTCCTCGCCGTCGAGGACCTCGCCGCGCACGTCCCCGATGCGCACGTCCCGTCCCAGGACGGCGCGGGCCGCCGTCGCGCCGAGACAGACGACGACGGCGGGGCGCACCGCGGCCCGCTCGGCCGCCAGCCACGGGTGGCAGGCCTCCACGTGCGCGGCCCCGGGCTTCTTGTGGATGCGGCGCTTGCCGCGGTCCTCGAAGCGGAAGTGCTTGACGGCGTTGGTGAGGTAGACGTCCTCGCGGGCGATGCCCGCCGCCTCCAGCGCGTCCGCCAGCACCCGCCCGGCCGGCCCGACGAAGGGCTGACCCTCCCGGTCCTCCCGGTCACCGGGCTGCTCACCGACGAGCATGAGCCGTGCGCCGGCCTCGCCGGCGGAGAACACCACCTGGGTGGCGTCGGCCCACAGCTCGCAGCCCCGGCAGCCGGGCGCCGCGGCACGCAGGGCGGCGACGTCACCGTCCGAGGGCACCCACTCCTGGGCGCCGGGTCGCTCCGCGGCCATGGGCCCACCGTAGGCAGCGGCGTGCCTCGCCGCGCGTCGGCTCGGGCCTGCGGCGCCCGTACCGTTGTCCCCATGCGCCGCCTCGCCTCCGTGGTCCTCGTCCTGCTCGTCGTGCTCGCGGTCGTCGGCACGGTGGTCGACCGCGTGGCCGTGGCCCGGACCGAGGACCGGCTCCTCGCGGAGGCCCGCGAGCAGCTCGAGCTGGCGCCGGACGCCGACGTCGAGATCGACGGCTTCCCGTTCCTCACCCAGGTGGTGGCCGGGCGGCTCGCCGAGGTCCGCGGCACCACCCCGACGCTCCTCCTCGAGGGCTTCGAGCTGCACGACGTCCGGGTGGCGCTGCGCGGCGTCGCGCCGGAGGCGCCCTACCCGGCGGAGACGGTCGAGATCAACGCCGAGGTGCCCGCCGCCACCCTGCAGTCGGCGCTCAGGGACGCGGCCGACCTGCCCGGTGACCCGCTGCGCGTGGACGTGGCGGACGGGCTCGTGCAGCTGGGCGTCGAGGTGGCCGGCCTGGACCTGGCCGTGGTGCTCGACCCGGTCCTCGTCGACGGCGCGATCGGCCTCGAGCTCGGGGAGGTCTCGGTGGGCGGCGGGAGCGTTCCCCAGGACCTCGTCGACGTCGTCGGTGGCCTGCTCGGCGACGTCCGCATCGACATCCCCGGCCTGCCCGAGGGGCTCGTCCCCACCCGCCTCGAGGTCGGCCGGGACGCCGTCGAGCTGCGCCTCCAGGGCAGCGACGTGGAGCTCGGCGAGTGGGTGGGGTAGTCCCTCAGCGGGCGGCGCCGTCGCGCCCGGCCATCTGCGCGAGCCGGGCGTTGTACTCGGCCAGCGCGGCGTCGTCGTCGCGGTCGGCCTGACGGTCGGTGCGGCGGGTGACGCGCTCCTCGTCCCGGGCCCACGCGATCGCGACGGCGACGGCGAGGGCGAGCGTGGGCAGCTCACCGATCCCCCACGCGATCGCCCCGCCGGCCTCCTGGTCGGCGAGCGCGTCCACGCCCCAGGGCAGGCCGAGGCGGCCGAAGTGGTCCCCGGCGAAGAGGGTGGTGGCCTGCATGACCGAGACCCCGAAGAAGGCGTGGAAGCCCATCGTCGCGAAGAGCAGGAGCAGCCTCATCGGGTAGCGCGGGCGGCTGGGGCCCGGGTCCACGCCGATGAGGGCGCCTGCGAACAGGTACCCGGCCGCGGTGAAGTGGACGACCATGGCGATGTGCCCCACGTGGGTGCTCAGCGCCAGCTCGAAGAGGGGCGAGTAGTAGAAGACGATCATCGAGCCGGCGAAGTTCACCGCCGCCGTCCCCGGGTGGGCGAAGAAGCGCGCCCAGCGGGAGTGGACGGTCGCGAGGAGCCACTCGCGCGGCCCGCGCGAGCCGTCGTCGCGTGCCGGCAGCGCGCGGACGGCGAGGGTGATCGGGGCGCCGACGACGAGGAAGATCGGCACGACCATCGCGAGCAGCATGTGCTGGACCATGTGGGCGCTGAACATGACGACGCCGTAGACCGACGGCCCGCCGGACGTCACCCACGCGAAGAGCACGAGTCCCGTCACCCACGACGCCGTGCGCGGCAGCGACCAGTGGTCCCCGCGGCGGTACAGCCGATACACCCAGCCGAGGTACACGCCGATGCCCGCGACCGCGAGGATCCCGAACAGCACGTCGGGTCGCCACTCGGTGAACCACGCGAGGAGGCTCGGCTCCGGGGGAGCGGCGTAGCCGGTGATCTCCTGCACCGGGGTGGGCCGGCTCACCGGGTCCTGTGGGACGGGGGGTGCGGAGGAGCCGAGCGCCACCGAGACACCGATGACGGCGCCCACGAGGACGACCTCGCCCGCCGCGAGACGCCAGAACGCGGCAGGACGGTCCGTGGCCGCCGGCACGGTGCTGCGACGGTGCACCCAGCCGACGAGCCCGAGGACGACGAACATCACCGTCTTGGTGAGGAGCAGCAGCCCGTAGTCGGTGCTGACGAGGTCCTCGAGGGCCCCCAGGCGCACCCCGCCGTTGACGAGGCCGGAGACGCCGACGAGCGCGAAGCTCCAGCCGGCGAGCGTGGAGAAGCGCCGCACGGCCGGCCCGCGGTCGGCCCCGAGCCGCCGGGCGACGAGGCAGAGCACCGCCAGGCCGCCGGCCCACACGCTGATGGACCCGATGTGCAGCCACATCGCCGAGACGGCGAGGTTGTGGCCCTCCGCGCCGGCGGCGTGACCGGTGAGGGCGATGGGCACGACGGTGGCGAGGGCGAGGACGCCGGCGAGGGCGGCCGCCGTCGGCGTCGCGACCGCTACGCAGACCGTGGCGAGCACGGCGGCCATGACCGTGGCCACGAGGTGGGCCTGGCCCATGGGGATGTCGGTGACGAACTGGGCGAGCTCGGCACCGAAGGTGGGCTCGTCCAGGCTGCGCCCGGAGGTGCGCGCGTAGGTGAGGACGATGCGCACGACGCTCGCCAGGGTCCACACGACGGCGGCGACGGCGGCGACCCGCGCGGCCAGCGACCACGCCGCGCCCTCGACGGCGACCCGCGGACGGCGCCGCTCGTCCCCGCGTCCGGCGTGCGGCAGGACGAGCGCGCACATGGCGAGCGCGCCGATCGTCACGGCCGCGGCACCGTCGGCGACCACGGTGACCAGCGGGACGCCCCAGCGGACGACGGCGCCGGGGTCGAGCACGGCGGAGGGCTGGGCCGCGCCGGAGAACAGGAGCCCGGCGACGGCGAGCACCAGCGCCGCGACCGCGGCCCCGACGAGGGCGAGGGCCGGACGGTGGCGGGGCGCTGGGGCGGGCGTGGACACCCGTCCAGGGTAGATCCAGACTCGGGTGGCATACTCGCGCGGGTACACGGCGCGAACCGGGCGGCAGCAGTCGCCCCCAGGACAGGGGAACCATGACGACACCGAGCGGCGCTGGGCTGGCGCCCAGCACGGCCACGATCGAGCACGGCGACCTCCAGCGCTCCGCGGAGCTGCTCGGGCGGGTCAACGCGATCTTCGGCCAGCGGGTCATCGGCCAGGAGGCACTGCGCACGGCCCTCGTGTCCACCCTGCTCGCCGGCGGGCACATCCTCCTCGAGTCGGTCCCCGGGCTGGCGAAGACGACGGCCGCGCAGACGCTGGCCTCCTCGGTCTCCGGCACCTTCCACCGGATCCAGTGCACCCCGGACCTCATGCCCAACGACATCGTCGGCACGCAGATCTTCAACTACGCGACCGGCCAGTTCAGCACCCAGCTCGGGCCGGTCCACGCCAACCTCGTCCTCCTCGACGAGATCAACCGCTCCAGCGCGAAGACGCAGTCGGCGATGCTCGAGGCGATGCAGGAGAAGCAGACCTCCATCGGCGGCGAGGTCTTCCCGCTGCCCACGCCCTTCATGGTCCTCGCGACGCAGAACCCCATCGAGGAGGAGGGCACCTACGTGCTGCCCGAGGCCCAGATGGACCGCTTCCTCGTCAAGGAGGTCCTCACCTACCCCACGCCCACCGAGGAGATCAGCGTCCTCGACGGCATCAGCTCCGGCTCCTTCGAGGCGCCGCTGCGCAGCGACCCCATCAGCCTGGACGACGTCGTGCTCCTCCAGCACCTCGCCGCGCAGGTGTACGTCGACGCGTCGATCAAGCAGTACATCGTCGCGATCGTCAACACCACGCGCGGTGGTGGGCCCCGGCCGCTGCCGAAGTTCTCCCAGCACGTGCGGGTGGGCGCGAGCCCGCGTGGCGCGATCGCGCTCATGCGCGTGGCCCAGGCCCACGCCCTCCAGCAGGGCCGCACCTACGTCGTGCCCGACGACGTCAAGGCGCTGAGCCACAGCGTCCTGCGTCACCGGCTCGTGCGCACCTACGACGCCCTGGCGAACAACGTCGCTCCCGAGGCGCTCATCGACGCCGTCTTCGCCGCCGTCCCCGCGCCGTAATGTCGAGCGCGTCCCGGCTGGCGAAGGTCCGCGCGCGCCTCGACCTCCCCACGGTCCGGCGCGCCTCGGGCCTGCTCGACGGGCACCACCGCTCGATCTTCACCGGGCACGGGCAGGACTTCGACGACATGGTCGAGTACCACCCGGGCGACGACGTCGGCGACATCGACTGGAAGGCCTCGGCCCGCACCGGTCACCCGGTCATCCGCCGCTTCGTCCACGAGTCCAACCTCGCGATGGTCCTCGCCGTGGACACCGGCCGCTCGATGGCCGCCAGCGCCCCGAGCGGGGAGCGCAAGTCGGAGATCGCCCTCTTCGCCGCCGACGTCGTCGCCTACCTCGCGCGGGCCCGCGGGGACCTCGTCGGGCTGGTGGCCGGCGACTCGCGGCGCATCACCCAGGTCCCGGCCCGCGGCGGCACCGGCCACATGGAGATGCTGCTGCGCCTCCTCGAGGGCGAGCTCACCCGGGACGCGCCCGTCTCGGACCTCTCCCGCGTCCTGGACCGGATCCTCACCTCGGCCACCCGGCGCACGCTCGTCGTCCTCATCACCGACGAGGCGCGTCCCGCCCTCAGCGACGAGGACGCGCTGCGCCGCCTGCGCACCCGGCACGACGTCATGGTCATCTCCGTGGCCGACGCCGTGCCCACGACGCCCGGCCTGGGCGCCGTCGCCGACGTCGAGGGCGGGCTCGTGCTGCCGCCCTTCCTCCAGCGCGACCGCCGCCTGCACGCCGCGGCGACCACCGCCGTGGCCAACCGCAAGAAGCGGGTGCGGGACATGCTGCGGCGCCGCGGCGTCGAGCACGTCGTCGCCGCCAGCTCCGACGACGTCGTCGACGCCCTCCTCGACCTGTTCCGGAGGCAGCGACGTGTCCGGAGCTGAGACCCTGCTGCCCCCCGAGGCCTACTCCACGTGGGTGCCGGTCCTCGGCGGCGTGCTGCTGCTCGCCGTCGCGGCCTGGTACGCCTTCGTGCTGCTCTCCACCCGCCGCCCGGACCGTGCCCGCGAGCCGGGACCGCTGAGCCGGGACGGCCGCGCCCGCTACGAGGAGGACGTCGAGGCGGCGCTCGCCGCCTACCGCAGCGGGGAGCGCGACGTGCGCACCCTGCACCTCGACCTCGCGCGCATCATGCGCTCCTTCGCCTCCGAGCGGATCGGGCGCGACGTGCGCTCGTGGACCGCCGGCGAGATCGCCGACCACGACCCGACGGCGCAGCTCGGTGACCTCCTGCACCTGTGGGAGGAGCCGTCCTTCGCGCGGCGCAGCGACGCGGAGGCCGAGACGGCCGTGCAGCGCGCCAGGGAGGTGATCCGCCGGTGGTGATGCTCATGGCGTGGCTCATCCCCGTGGTCCTCGGCGTCGTCGTCCTCGCGGCGGTCCTCGGCTGGTTCCGGCCGCGGCACTCCCGCGAGACGAGGTCGGTGCGGTGGGTGGCCAACACCGCCTACCTCCGCCGGCTGCCCACCTACCGCCGCCGGATGCGGCTCTACCAGGTCGCGCTCGGCGGGGTGGGTGTCTTCGCGCTCGTCGCGGCCCTCGGCTCCTCGCTGCTGCTCGCCCGCCCGGCCGAGCGGGACGTGCGCGCGGAGGTCCTGGCCACCCGCGACATCGTCCTGTGCCTGGACGTGTCCGGCTCGATGATCGAGTTCGACACCGAGATCGTCCAGACCTTCTCCGAGATGGTCGAGGGCTTCGACGGCGAGCGGATCGCGCTGTCGGTGTGGAACTCGACCTCCCGCACCGTCTTCCCGCTCACCGACGACTACGCCCTCGTCACCGACGAGCTCGACGCGGCCGCCACCGCCCTGGACTTCGACCTCGACGCCCTCGTCCACGCCCCCGAGGCGCTGGACCGGCTCGAGGAGTTCGTCGCCGGGACGATGTCGCTGGACCCCAACTCCTCCTCGCTCGTCGGGGACGGCCTGGCCACCTGCGCCTACGCCTTCGACGAGACGGACACCGAGCGCTCCCGCTCGATCATCATCGCGACCGACAACCAGGTGCTCGGCGAGCCGATCTACGGCCTCCAGGAGGCCGCCGACCTCGCCGCCGAGCGCGACATCCGCCTCTACGGCCTGTTCGCCGCCTCCGACGAGGCGTACTCCCCGGAGAACGAGGAGGCCTACCGGCAGGCCATCACGGGGCACGGCGGGCTCGTCTACAACGCCGACGACCCCGGCGCCGTCGACGCGATCATCGAGGACATCGCCTCCCAGCAGGCCGTGGAGCTCGAGGCCGAGCCGGAGGTCGTCATCACCGACCGGCCCGAGACCGTCCTGTGGATCGCCGTCGCCGGCGTCGCCGGGCTGGTCCTCGCCGCGTGGAGGCTGCGGTCATGATCCTGCGACTCGTGTGGCCGCTGTGGGTCATCGCCCTGGTCCTCCTGCCGCTCATCGTCGTCTGCGTCCTCGCCGCCGTGCGGGCCCGCCGCACCGAGGACGGCTCCTTCGCCGCGTGGCTGCGCCGCGGGGGCATGGTCCTCGCGCTCGCGGCGATCGCGCTGGGCCCGGCCGTGCCGAGCACGACGACGACGGTCGCGACCAACGTCGAGATGTTCTTCGTCGTCGACCGCACCGGCTCGATGGCGGCGGAGGACTACGACGGCGGACGCCCCCGGCTGGACGGCGTGCGGCACGACGTCGAGGCGCTCGTCGAGGCGATGCCGGGCGCCCGCTACTCCGTCATCACCTTCGACTCCCAGGCCGCGCGCCAGCTGCCTCTCACCACCGACGCCCGGGCGGTGAGCACGTGGGCCGAGACCCTCGTCCAGGAGATCACCTACTACTCGGCGGGCTCCGCCGTCGACCGTCCGTTGCCGGCGCTGCGCGGCGCCCTCGAGGGCGCCGCCGACCGCAACCCCGAGAACGTCCGGCTCGTCTTCCTCCTGTCCGACGGCGAGAACACCCGCGGTGACGGGACGGGGGACAGCGAGACACAGTCCTACGCGGAGCTCGCACCCCTGGTCGACGGGGGCGCGGTGCTCGGGTACGGCACCGCCGAGGGCGGGCAGATGCGCTTCTACGACGGCACCGAGACGACCGGCCCCGGCACCGACGCACCGTGGATCCTCGACGAGACCCAGCCCGGCTCCCCGGCGGCCGTCTCGCAGATCGACGAGACCCAGCTGCGGCGCGTGGCCGAGCAGCTCGGTGTCGACTACACCCACCGCACCGCCCCCACGGACGTGTCGGGGCTCGTGGCCGGCATCGACGCCGAGACCATCGCCGCGGAGGACGGCCGCCGCGAGGTGTCCGTCTACGAGGACGTCTACTGGCCGGCGGCCACGGTGCTCGCCGTCCTGCTCGCCTGGGAGGCGTGGTACCTGGCGCGCCGGTTCCCCCGTCCCTTCGCGTCCCGCCGAGGAGGGAGCGCCGCATGACCGCCGAGGACGTCACGCAGCCGGAGCGCCCGCCGCTGCCCGCCCACCTGCGCCGCCGCCGACGGCTGCTCGCGTGGTCCGCGCCGGTGGTGCTGGCCTTCCTCGTCACCGGGTCCCTGCTCCTGGGCACGGTGCTGGGCGCCGCCCTGGGCACCCGCGACTTCGACGCGCTGCGCTTCCCGGAGGCGGCGCGGCAGTACCAGGCGCAGCAGCGCTGGACCGGCTTCGCCGAGCAGTGGAAGGCGTGGTTCAACAGCGGCACCGCGCAGTACCGGGCCGAGGAGCACTTCCTCGCGGTCGAGGACCTGCGCGTCGCGCTCGACCTGGTCCCCGAGGCGGGTCCGCTGCCGGACGGCCCGGAGGGCAGCAAGGCGCCGGAGTCGCCCGAGTGCCGGGTCCGGACCAACCTCTCCCTGGCGATCGAGGCGATGGGGGACGTCGCCGCGACGGACGACGAGGACCCCGGCATGGCCGAGGTCTACTACGCCGAGGCGCAGGAGGTCATCGCGCCCTGCACGAGCTCCGCGGAGAACGAGGAGACCTCCGAGCGCCAGGAGGACAAGGAGCAGCAGGCCCGCGAGGACCAGCAGGACCCCCAGGAGGAGCCCTCGGAGCAGCCCTCGGGGGAGCCGAGCGACGAGCCGAGCGACGAGCCCAGCGACCAGCCCTCCGACGGGCCGAGCGACCAGCCCACCGACGAGCCGAGCGACGAGCCGGGCGAGCAGGACCCCACCGACGAGCCGAGCGACGACCCCCGGCGTGAGGAGCTCGAGGACCGCAACCGCGAGGCCGAGCGCGACCGGCAGGAGCAGCAGGAGCGCGGTGGCGGAGGGTTCGGCGGCGGCCAGAACTGGTAGCCGCCCCGGCGGCCGGGGACCCGACGTGTGGAGGACCGCCGAGGAGGGGTGCAGACTGAGGTGGTGCCGACACCGAGGGAGACGACCGACGTCGTCGTCGTGGGTTCTGGACCCAACGGGCTCGCGGCGGCGGTGACGATGGCGCGAGCCGGTCTCGGCGTCGTCGTCCTCGAGGCCGAGTCCACGATCGGGGGCGGGGCCCGCACCCTCGACCTCCCCGGCGCGGAGGGCCTGCGCTACGACGTCTGCTCCGCCGTCCACCCCCTCGCGACGGCCAGCCCCTTCCTCGCCGAGTTCGACCTCCCCTCCCGCGGGGTGGAGCTCGTCACCCCCGAGCTGTCCTACGCCCACCCGCTCGACGGCGGCCGCGCCGGCCTCGCGTGGCGGGACCTCGAGCGGACGGTCGACGGCCTCGGCGCCGATGGCCCGGCGTGGCAGCGGCTCTTCGGGCCGCTGACGCGTGAGCCGGAGGCGGTCGTCGGCGCCACGCTGGGGGACATGCGCAGCATCCCGCCGGAGCTGCGCACGCCGAGCGGCGTGCGCGCCGCCGTCGCCTTCGGTCTGCGGGTGCTCACCCAGGGCACCCACCTGTGGAACCTCCCCTTCCGCAGCGACGTCGCCCCGGCCATGGTCACGGGCGTCGCCGGCCACGCCATCGCGCCGCTGCCGGGCCTCGCCCCCGCGGGCGTGGCGCTGATGCTCGGCACGCTCGCCCACGGTGTCGGCTGGCGCATCCCCGTGGGCGGCTCGCAGGCGATCGTCGACGCGCTCGTCGCCGACCTCGAGGCCCACGGCGGGCAGGTGCGCACCGACGTGCGGGTGCGCTCGTGGCGCGACATGCCCCGCGCCCGCACCTACCTCCTCGACACGACGCCCCGGGTGGCCGCGGGCATCTGGGGGGACCGGATGCCCGCGGCCATCGCCCGGCGGCTGCGTACGGCCCCGCGCGGCGGCGGCGCCGCGAAGGTCGACTTCGTCCTCGACGGTCCCGTCCCGTGGGCGGTGCCCGAGGTGGGGCAGGCCTTCACCGTCCACGTCGGCGGCAGCCGCGAGCAGATCACCGCCGCCGAGACCCAGGTGGCACGCGGCCTCATGCCCGAGCGGCCCAGCGTCCTCCTGTCCGACCCCGCCGTGGCCGACCCCGGGCGCGAGCAGGGCGGGTTGCGACCGCTGTGGACCTACGCCCACGTGCCCGCCGGCTCCGACGTCGACATGACCGAGGCGATCACGCGGCAGATCGAGCGTTTCGCGCCCGGGTTCCGCGACGTCGTCGTCGACAGCGTGAGCGTGCCGGCGGCGCGGATGGTCGAGCACAACGCCAACCTCGCCGGTGGCGACATCGCCGGTGGTGAGGTGACGATGCGCCGTGTCCTCGGTGGTCCCACCGGCCGCTGGGACCCCTACTTCCTCGGCATCCCCGGCGTGTACCTGTGCTCGTCCTCGGCGCCCCCCGCGCCGGGCGTCCACGGCATGAACGGCTGGCACGCCGCCCGCCGGGCGCTGCGCCGGCGCTTCGGCCTGCCCGTCCCCTCCCTCGCCCCCTGACCGACGACGACGGCGTCCGGGCGCCCGCGTCCTGGGCGGTCCCGGCCCGGTAGGGTGCCCTGCGGACCGAGTGAAGGAGAGTGCGGATGGGCGGCGTCGTGCGGCTGCGTGACGTGGCGGTCGGGGAGGGGCGGGTCAAGATCGCCGCCCCGCTGTGCTCGCCGACCCTCGAGGCGCTCCTCGAGGAGGCGGGGCGGGTGACCGCCGCGGGCGTCGACGTCGCAGAGTGGCGCGCCGACTACCTCCTCGCCTCCCGTCCCGACGCGCCGCTGGAGGAGCTGCCGGCCGCCCTGCGCGAGCGCTTGGGTGCCACACCCCTGCTCCTCACCGTGCGCAGCGCCGAGGAGGGCGGACAGGTCACCCTCGACGACGCCGCGTACGCCGCGGCCGTGTCGGCCCTCCTCGACGGCGGCGCCGGCGACGCGGTCGACCTCGAGCTCGCGCGTGGTCGCGTGCTGCCCTCACTCGTCGACCGCGCCCGGGAGGTGGGCGCTCAGGTGCTCGTCTCGAGCCACGACGTCACGGGCACCCCGTCCGCCGCGGAGATGGCCGACCGGCTGGCCGCGATGGCCGCGGCCGGCGCGGACGTCGTCAAGATCGCCGTCACGGCGCGGGACCCGCTCGACGTCATCGCCCTGCTCGAGGCGACGTGCACGGCCGACCGGGAGCTCGACGTCCCCGTCGTGACGATGGCGATGGGCCCGCTGGGCCTGGTGAGCCGCCTGTGCGGGGAGGTCTTCGGCTCCGCCGTCACCTTCGGGTCGGTCGACCGGGCCTCGGCGCCCGGGCAGATCGACGTCGCCCGCCTGCGGGACGTCGTCGGGCTCGTCCACGAGCACGCGGCGCGATGAGCCAGCCGCCCCCACCGACGGGAGCGCCGCAGGAGCCGTGGAGGCCGCCCGCCGGTCCCTACCGCCCGCCCGCCGGCCCCCGCCCGCCCGCCGGCGCCGGCCCGGCCGCTGGCCCGTCCCGTCCCGCTGCCGATCCCTACCGGCCGGGCGGCTACGCCCTCCCGTACCAGGCCACGCCGCCCGGTCCGACCGGCTCGCCCCTGGACGCCTACGCCTACCAGCTGCCCGCCCCGCGCCGGCGGACGGGGCTCGTGGTGGCGATCGTCGTCGGCGCGGTGGCTCTCCTCGCCGCGCTCACCGTCGTCGTCGTCGCGCTCGTGGGACTCGTGGGCGGCGGTCGGGCCTACGGCGAGGACGCCGACCTCGACCGCCTGTGGGACTCCTGCGCGGAGGGAGACGCGCAGGCCTGCGACGACCTCTACCTCGAGTCCCCGGTCGGCTCGGAGTACGAGGAGTACGGCGACACCTGCGGCGGCCGCTTCCCGCCGGGCGAGCAGCTGTGGTGCCGCGGGCGCATGTGAGCTCAGCCCCGCAGCCCGAGCACCGCGACGACCGGCAGGTCTGCCGGTAGCCACGGCAGCGCGGCCCAGTCGGCCTGGCCGACCCACTGCAGCGCGTCGTGGTCGACCAGCGGCCGCGGGCTGCCCGTCCCGACGCCGGCCAGCCACACGCGCAGGCGCAGCGCGGAGGTGATCGGCCAGTCCCCGTCGAGCGGCCCCGTCACGCGCGCCCCCAGGCAGACGCGGACCCCGAGCTCCTCGTGCAGCTCGCGGTGGAGCGCAGCGACGGGGTCCTCCCCGGGCTCGACCTTCCCGCCGGGCAGCTCCCACCGGCCGGCGAGCTCGACCGGTGCGGACCGGCGGGCGGCGAGCAGCCGCGAGGGCCGGGTGACGTCGTCGACGATCGCCGCGGCGACGACGAGACGGCCCGTCCAGGCGGGAGGGGCGCTGTCAGGGCGACGATCGGGCACGCCGTGCACGCTACCGCTGCCGCCCTCGCCACGGCACGATGGCGGGATGGACCTGACGGCGGTGCTCGCGCGGCTGCGCCCGGGCGCGGCGCTCGCGGAGCTCGGCGTGGCGGACGCGGCTGTGTGGGCGGCGCTCGCGGCGGGGCTGCTCGTCGTGGGTGTGCGTCCGCTGTGGCGGGTGCTGCGCGTGGTGGTCACCGTGGTCCACGAGCTCGGCCACGCGGTCGTCGGCGTCCTCGTCGGACGCTCGTTCACCGGCCTGGTGCTGCGCCCGGACATGTCGGGGCACGCCGTCACGGTGGGGCGCTCCCGCGGCCCCGGACGGGTGGCGACGACGTGGGCCGGCTACCCGGCACCCGCGATCGTCGGTCTCGCGCTCGTCCTCGCGGGGACGAGCGGGTGGTCGGGTGCGGCGACCTTCGTCGTGGCGCTGCTCCTCCTGCTCGCCCTGCTGCGCTCCCGGTCGGTCTACACGGGTCTGGTCATGGTGGCGGCCCTGGGCCTCGCGGCATGGCTGTGGTGGGCGGCCGACGAGCGGGTCCGGGGCCTGGCGCTGCTCACCGTGGGCGTCGTGCTGCTGCTCGGCGCCTGGCGGCACCTCGGCGCTGTGCTCCGTGCGCCGGACCGTGGCTCGGACCCGGCGGTGCTCGCGCGCCTCACCCGGGTGCCGGCGGCGCTGTGGGTGCTGTCCTTCGCCGCCGTCCTGGCTGTCTCGAGCTGGCTCGCTGCCGGCCGGCTGTGGGAGCTGGTGCGTTGACAACGCGGCCGACGAGGGCCAATACTTGAACGATCAACCATGAGAGGCACACATGAGCGATCCGCGCTGGCTGTCCCCCGTCGAGCGGGAGACCTGGCTGAGCATCTCCGAGCTCGTCACCACGCTACAGGGCGCCCTCGACACGCGTCTGCAGCAGCACGCGGGCGTCACCTTCTACGAGTACATGGTCATGGCCATGCTCTCCGAGCACGACGACCGCACCCTCCAGCTCAGCGAGCTCGCCGAGCTGACCTCCGGTTCGCTGTCGCGACTGTCCCACGTGCTCACCCGGCTCGAGCGGCACGGGTGGGTGGTGCGCGAGCGGTCCCCGCTCAACCCGCGGGCCCGCATCGCCACGCTGACGGACGAGGGTCTGGAGAAGGTGGAGCAGACGGCGCCCGCCCACGTCCGCGACGTGCGCGAGCTCGTCTTCGACGCCATCGCCCCCGAGGACGTCCCCGAGCTGGCCCGGATCCTCGCCCCGGTGCTCGACCGCGCCCGTCCGCCCGGGCGCCGCGTGCGCACCGGCCGCGGCCTGGGCGTGCGCTGATCCAGCAGGCTGGGCGTGCGCTGACCTAGCAGGCGGCCGACGCGCCGCCGATCTGGCGCGGCAGGTCGCGGTGGGCGCCGAGGTTGAGCGCGTCGGCGGCGATACGCATCTGGTCGAGCTCCGGGCCGCCGAGGGTCTGGGCGACGGTGTCGAGGAGCCGGATCCGGATGGCCTCGGACTGGACGAGGACCGCCTCACCCTTGGGCGTGAGGTGCACGAGGGTGGGGCTGGCGTCCGCGTTGCGCTCGTTGGGGTGGTGGTGGCGGCTCAGCAGCCCCTTGCGGACGAGGCCGCTGACGGTGGCCGCGGAGGCGGCGTCCGCCTGGCCGGTGAGCCTGGCCACGGTGCGGTGGTGGTCGGCTCCCTCGGCGACGGCGGTGAGGGCCTGGAGCTCACCCAGGCGCAGCCCGGTGAGCTCCTCGACGCCGCCGACGAGGAGCCGGCGTGCCTGCTCCCGCTGGGCGGAGTCGGAGTCGAGCTCGAGGATGGCGTCCAGACCCGACCCGGGGGTCGTGCCACGCAGCACCTGACGGGCGCGGCTGAGGAGGTCCGTCTCGTCGGGGTCGGCGGCCGGGACCGGCGGGGGGTCGTCCTGCTGAATGCTCACAGTTCGACAACGCTACGGGACTCCACCGAGTTCCACCCGGTGGGCTGCTGGTCGCCGGAGGCGGTTTCCGAACCGGCGCGGGCCGTGGCTATACTCGTCTCCGGCAGCGGCACAGTCGCTGTCACGCGGGTGTAGTTCAATGGTAGAACTTCAGCTTCCCAAGCTGACGGCGCGGGTTCGATTCCCGTCACCCGCTCCACTGCAAAGATGCAGGTCAGAGCACCGCACACCCCCTCGGTTACGGTTCTCCTGGCCCCGCCCGATCGGCGATCGTGCCACTACGTGCCACAACGACGCCGATAGGACACCACATGGCGCCCCGCAAGAAGCACCGCCGAGCGTTCGGGAGCCTGCGCAAGCTGCCCTCGGGCCGCTACCAGGCCCGCTACCCCGTCGACGGGGAGGCCGCGATGCGCTCACTCGGCACCTTCGCCACCCGCCGTGAGGCCGAGGAGGCGCTCGCGGTCATCCAGTCCCAGATGGTCCAGGGCGCGTGGCGCGACCCCCGGCTGGGGGAGGTGGCGCTCGGCGCCTACGTCGGCGACCTCATCACGTCCGC
The DNA here is from genome assembly GCF_900116375.1 of Georgenia satyanarayanai. Classification (GTDB taxonomy): domain Bacteria; phylum Actinomycetota; class Actinomycetes; order Actinomycetales; family Actinomycetaceae; genus Oceanitalea; species Oceanitalea nanhaiensis. The sequence goes on from NZ_UETB01000009.1 coordinate 88,506, forward strand.
CACCCACCTGCGGGAGAGCACCCGTGCCCTCTACGCCCGGCTCCACCGAGAGTGGATCGACGCCGACCTGCCCGCAGAAGGCCGCGGCGGCAACGGGCGTGGGGTCAAGCTCGGCGGCCGGTCGATCGGGACATTGACACCGGCCGACGTGCGCGAGTGGCACGGTGCTGTCCACAGGGAAGCCGAGCGCCGGGCCCTCGACCGCCACGCCCGCGCCGCGACCGCCCCCTCGCGCGTCAACGCTGCGATCCGCGCCTGGGCGGCCGGCAACGGCAGGTCCGTCGCCACGACCGGACGTATCCCAGCGCACATACGAGATGCGTGGGAGAAGGCCGGAGGGCTCGACCTCATCACCGCCCCGCGCGAAACTGTCAACGCCGGCAAGACCGAGCCGGCACAGGCGTACCGGCTTCTCCGTTGGGCGCTCGGGCACGCTGTCGACGATGGCCTCCGCGCGGACAACCCCTGCAAGATTCCCCACGCCGGCCAGGCCGACGAGTTGCTCCGACAGGAGCGCACTCCGGCCACCGTCGTGGACGTGCAGAACATCGCTGCGGCGATGCCCGCGCGCTATTCCGCAGCCGTCTGGCTCGCGGCGCTCAGCGGTCTCCGGGCCGGCGAGCTCTTCGGTCTCCAGCGGCGGCATGTGAACCTTACGACCGGCGAGCTGAGGGTCGTGCAGGCCCTGGTCCCAGGCACCGCAGGTGCAGTAGGCGCGCCGAAGACCGCAGCAGGCAAACGTGTCGTGCACCTCCAAGGTCCAGCGCTCGCAAGCCTGGTGGAGCACATGGCGACGTACACCGCCGCTGGCAAAGACGCATTCATCTTCTCCACCGCCTCGGGCCGACCCTTGGACTCGTCCAACCGCAGCAAGGTCTTCCGTCGCGCCGCTCAGGGCGCGGGACGCCCGGACCTTACCTGGCACGACCTCCGCCACACGGCCGCCCTCTACGCAGCAAAGAGCGGCGCGACCGTTGCCGAGCTGCAAGCCCACCTCGGTCACTCGAACGCACGTGCCGCGATGCGCTACCAGCACGCCGTCAAGGGATCGGCCGCCAGGTTGGCCGCGGGGATCGCCGACTACGTGCAGGGCGAGCTCACAGCCTCTGCCTGACGGGCACAGTCCGGGATGCGTTTCTACGACGACGCCCGCGTCGACGTCCTCAATCACAAGACCGACTCGGGCGACCGGTCATGGCGGTCCTGAGGCGGAGGGAGATGCTGGCTTCGGGCGAATCCACGGGGGCGTTGCGCGAGCTGAACCGCCTGTTCTTCCCCACGAATCTCCCGAACCGGCGCGCTGTGGTGCCGCTCGGTGCACGGCCAGGACCGTCGGTGTCGGGCGCGCTCCATAGCGTTATTGGCGACCAAGCCGAGCGTGTCGGTGGCCCACGGCACCGAGCGTCACGGCGTTCCAGCACGTCGCCACGGAGAAGACATGCCCACCCACAGCACCATCGTCGAGCGCCGCAGGAGTGCCGCCTCCGACATGGACCCCTTCCTCAAAGTCCCAGAGGTCGCCGCCTACCTCGGCACCTCGGAGCGCTACGTCCGCAACCTGGTCGCCGACGGTTGCCTGACGACTTTCCGGCCCGGCCGGCGTGTGCTCGTCCGCCGGTCAGCCGTGGACGCCTTCATCACCGCGCACACGTCCCCTGCGGTCGGTCGGTGAGTACGCACGCCCCGGTGGCAGACGACACCTCCCTCGATAAGTACCTCCAAACACATCACCCGCGGTCCCCTGGCCGCGCTGCCCGTCCAAGGGGCACGTCGAGATCCGTCGAGCGTCGGGTCAAGTGGCCTCTTGGCGCTGCGGGAGCTTGAGGTGCCACGCATGTCTCGTGCCTCAGGTGCTTGACCAGGCTGCGGCAATCTCCCTCGCGCGTCCTCGTCACCTGCTGACGCTGACGCAGGTGGGGCCACGCTGGCCCGCCGTCAAGCGGGCCATGGCAGCCTTCCTGCGCTCCCTGCGGGGTTCCGTGGCGCCCGTCGAAGCCGTTTACCACGTTGAGGCCAATCCCGGCGGGACGGGCAACCACATGCACCTGTGGGTGCGGTCGTCCCGACTTCCCCGGCGGGCCGTCGCCTCGGCCGTAGCCTGCGCCGGGTTCGGGACCGTATTCGACGTCCGGCGCGTCGAACTCCCCGCCGAAGGGCAACGCCTCCAGGCCACGACCTACGGGATGAAGGCGTGCCTCCAACGCCCGGCTGGCGCCACGGGTCTCTGGCCTGCCGCCGAGCAGTACCTCACCCTCAACGGCGACCGCCTCGAGCATCACACGCGCGACTTCTACTTGGACAGGTCGGGAAGCCCGGCTGGTGGGGTCCGGGCGGCGATCAGGGAGGCCCGCCAGCAGTACGGCCTGAGGGGAGGGTGGGCGACCGTTTGACCTTTGCCCTGCGAGGTCACCGGTTTCCAGTACTGAGTGGGTCTGTTGGCCGGGGTGCCAGGGTCCGCCTCCGGGCGGCTGGCACCGTGCGAGGAAGCACCAACTAGCTGGCCTGCACCTCGAAGAACGCGCCCCTCCGCGACGGCGGCCCGTCGATGTGGCAGTTATGTCGGTCGCCAACGCGCGCGCACGTACGACACCCGAGCGATCCGTGCCGGCTCGCCGGGCGTTCCCGATAGGCTCGGAGCGGGCGGAGGAGGCTCTAGGTTGACGCAGACAGCACAGTGGCTCGCGAAGGCGGTCTCCACTTTCGGTGATACCTGCAAGGCCAAGTTGTCCGGCCCTGGCGACCGGGAGGCCGCGATTCGCGCGCCGCTGGAGGCCCTCCTCGGTGCGGCCGGCGACCGACTCGGCGTGGATGCCGTCTTCCACGACGAGGTCCGCGACACCGAACGTCAGGTGCGCCCCGACTACGGCGTGAGCGTCAAGGGCGCTATCACGGGGTACGTCGAGGTCAAGGCCCCCGGTCGTCACATCGATCCCGCGAGGTTCACCGGCCATGACAAGCGGCAGTGGGAGCGTCAGCGCGACCTGCCGAACCTCCTCTACACGAACGGCACCGACTGGCGGCTGTACCGGGACGGTGACCTGCACGCCGGCCCCGTAACGTTCGGCAGCGGCTCCCTGGCGCTCGCGGGCGCCGGCCTCACTGCCCCGCCCGAGTTCGAGTCGCTCATCACCGACTTCCTCCGCTGGAAGCCGGCGCCGATCACCTCAGTGGGCGCCCTCGTGCGGGCGGTCGCGCCGCTCACCCGGCTGCTGCGCGGGGAGGTCCTCGACCAGCTCCAATCCGAGGACAGCGCCATCCGTGCCGGCGCCGACAAGTGGTCCCAGCCCTTCACCGGACTTGCCAACGACTGGCGTGCCCTCCTCTTCCCCACCGCCGACGACGACACCTTCGCCGACGGCTACGCCCAAGCCGTCACCTTCGCCCTGCTGCTCGCCCGCACCGAGGGAATCGACGTCACCGGCCAGCCGCTGCACGAGATCGGCGCCGCCCTCGGCGACGACCACTCCCTCATGGGCCGTGCCCTGCAACTGCTCACCGACGACGTCGCCGCGGACTTCCGCGTGACGCTCGACCTCCTCGTTCGTGTCATCGGCGCTGTTGACTGGGCGCGGGTGCGACGCGGGCGACGCGACACCTACCTGCACCTCTACGAGAACTTCCTCGAGCAGTACGACAACGACCTGCGCAAGCAGTCCGGCTCCTACTACACGCCCCGCGAGATCGTCGACGAGATGGTCCGCCTCACCGAGGAAGCCCTGGTCGCAAGGCTCGGCCGAGAGCGCGCCTTCCGCGACCCCGACGTCCTCACCGTCGACCCGGCGATGGGCACAGGCACCTACCTGCACACCATCCTGGAGCGCGTCGCGGAGCACACCGAGGCCGTCGACGGGCCCGGTGCGGTAGCGGGCGTGGTACGTCAGGTGGCAGAACGCCTGGTCGGCTTCGAGCTCCAGATGGGCCCCTACGCAGTGGCCGAGCTGCGCGCCACCGACCTGCTTGCGTCCCACGGTGCCAGCGCGCCGGCCAGCGGCATGCGCTTCTACGTCACCGACACCCTCGACGACCCAGCCGCAGCCGAGACCCAGATCGGCTCTGGCCTGCGCCTCATCGCTGAGTCTCGCCGGCGCGCCAACGAGGTCAAGCGCCGCGCCAACGTCACGGTCGTCATCGGCAACCCGCCCTACCGAGAACGAGCTGAGGGCATGGGCGGCTGGGTGGAGAAGGGCAGCGAGGCCCACGGCAAGAACGCACGCGGGATCCTGGAGGACTGGCGCGACCCGGACACCGCGCGCCACTTTCACAACCTCAAGAACTCCTACGTTTACTTCTGGCGGTGGGCAAGTTGGAAGGTGTGGGAGTCGACTCCCCACGACGCCGACGACGGAGACGCCGGCGTCATCTGCTTCATCTCGACCTCCGGGTACGTCGGGGGCCCCGGATTCACCGCGATGCGGGAATACCTACGCCGAGAAGCCTCCGAAGGCTGGGTCATCGACCTCACGCCCGAGGGGCAGACCCCGGATGTGCCGACTCGAATCTTCCCAGGCGTACGCCAACCCCTCGCCATCGGCCTGTTCATCCGCAAGGCGGACGCGATGGGCGATGTCCCGGCGACGATTCACTACCGCGCCGTGCATGGGCGCCAGGCCGAGAAATTCGCCGAGCTGTCCCGGATCTCACTCGACGACGACGGTTGGAGGCTGGCGCGCACAGACTGGACTGCACCGCTTACCCCGTCGGCCGACACGGCGTGGGACACGTACCCGGCGCTCAACGACCTGCTTCCGTGGACGTCTCCCGGCGTCACGGGTAACCGGCGGTGGCCGTACGGCCCTTCGTCCCGCGTGCTGGAGCGGAGGTGGCGGATGCTCCAGGCCGAGGCAGATCCACGAGCGCGCGCGGAACTGTTCAAGGAGACGGGCGACCGATCTCTCACAAGCCGCCCTCAGCCGCTGCCGCTAGTGGTCGACGCACCCTCGGATTCCCTCGCGCAGGACCGCGGAGCGTCGATGAACCCTGTGCGGGTGGGATACCGGAGTTTCGACCGGCAGTGGCTGATTCCCGATGCCCGCGTCCTGGACCGTGCACGACCCGACCTTTGGGCGGCGCGCGTCCGCGGCCAAGTGTTCACGATCGAGCAGCACTCCAAGGTGATCGAGGATGGCCCGGGCCTCGTGTTCTCGACCCTCATCCCCGACATGGACCACTTCAATAACCGCGGCGGCCGCACGCTCCCACTGCTGTATCCCGACGGTAGCCCGAACCTCGCGCCTGGTGTCATTCGTGCCCTCTCGAAGGAGTTGGGTCGCCAGGTCACCGCGAGCGACGTGCTGGCTTACGTGGCCGGCGTCGTTGCCCATCCCGGCTTCACCCGAACCTTCGCCGACGAGCTCACCACCCCCGGAATTCGCGTGCCCCTGACCGCCGATGCGCAGCTGTTCGCCGACGCGGTCGCGCTCGGTGAGCAGGTGGTCTGGCTGCACACCTATGGTGAGATGTACGCCGGCAGCGACCGCCCGAGGGGCGATGTCCGATACCCGCCCGGCGATGAGCGCCAGCCCAAGGCACTTACACCGATCACGACGATGCCGACTGGGGCAACCTACGATGCCAACCGTGCTGTCGTTGTGCTCGGGGACGGCGAGTTCGGACCGGTGCGCGAGGAGGTCTGGGACTACGCCGTCGGCGGCAAGAACGTCATCAAGTCGTGGGTGAACTACCGCAAGGCCGAGCCGGGCGGGAAGAAGAGCTCACCGCTCGACCACGTCCACGTGGATGAGTGGGACCCGGACTGGACCACCGAGCTCATCGACCTGTTCACCGTGCTGACCCGACTCGTCGAGTTGGAACCCGAGCAGGCAGAACTGCTCGAGCGCGTCCTCGCCGGCCCGCTACTGACGATGGAGGAGCTCCGCCTCGACGGGGTGCGCTGGCCCGCGAGTGCTGCCGACCGCAAGCCACGCCACGGCTTCGAAGCGCGCACCGACGACACCGTCCCAGCCTTCGATCTCTAGGCGTCGAGTCGGTCGCTCTCCATTTTCACCTCCACCTCCGAAAGGCCCGACGTCGTGCAGTTCACCGTTCCTCCAGGGTGGCCCCAGCCGCCCCAGGGCTGGACTCCTCCTCCCGCGTGGCGTCCCGACCCGTCCTGGCCACCGGCGCCCCCCGGGTGGCAGTTCTGGCAGCCCTCCTCTGTGCTCGCTACCTAGGTGCCTGGCCAGGTCGAGCGACCAGCCGCGACGTCTGACCCGTACGTCCGGGAGGAGATCGCTCAATTGCCGCCACCGGTCCAGCGTGCCCTTGGGGTGCGGCCGGCGAAGGTCGACAACGCAATCGCATGGGCGTTGCTCTCGTGCCGGTGGGGCTCATCTTGCTGGACATCGTTTTGCTCCAGCAGGGCATCTCCCCGTTCAGCCTGGTGTCGATCCTGCTCGCGCTCGCGTTAGGCAGCGGCCTGATGGTGGTCGACCGCCCGGATCCTAGAGCGTCAAGGGCAGCCGGCACCCAGCCTGTGGTACTTGGTGATCGGCGGGGCGCCGGTCTACCTGGTGCAGCGCAGGAGGCTGCTCGGGCAGTCGTGGGCGACACCCCTGGTGTGGCTCGCGTCGGTCCTTGCGTACCTCGCCTCGGCGGGCGTTGTCGGGATGCTGGGGGGCGTGGAACTCGATCCGGCGACCCTGGAGTACGAAATTGAGCAGGGGTACAGGGAGTACGGCGAGAGGGCCGTGGTCGACTGTCCGGATTCGGCCATCGCGCCCGTCGGGGGGAGCGTGTCCTGCTGGGCGACCTTCTCCGATGGCTCCGTGGCCGAGGGCGTCATCACCGTCGAGAACGCCCAGGGCTGGTTCACCTGGCAGGAGTCCTGGTGACGCACGTTGGGCGAGGGTCGGGACGAGCACGGGACCGTCGGGCGAAGCGTCCCCGCTACTCTCGCAGGCTGGCGTGCCAGTACGTGCCATTCACCCGTGTTACTCGGTGCATCTCGGTGCATCCCCATGTAACGTCGGACCCGCACGACCTTGCTGATCTCAACGCAGCGGCGGGGATAGGTGTCGCCGCCCGTCAGCTTCCCAAGCTGACGGCGCGGGTTCGATTCCCGTCACCCGCTCAGACGGCCGGTCCCGACAGGGCCCGGCCGTTCGCCATTCTCCCGCCAGGCGGTGGCACAATCGCTGGGTGCTTCTCTCCGACCGTGACATCCGGGCCCAGATCGACGGCGGGCGGGTCCACCTGGACCCCTACGACCCCGCGATGATCCAGCCCGCCAGCATCGACGTCCGGCTCGACCGGTGGTTCCGGCTCTTCGACAACCACCGCTACCCGGTCATCGACCCGGCGCAGGACCAGTCCGAGCTGACCCGGCTCGTCGAGGTCGCCCCGGAGGAGCCCTTCGTCCTCCACCCCGGGGAGTTCGCGCTCGGTGCCACCCACGAGCTCGTCACCCTGCCCGACGACATCGCCGCCCGCCTGGAGGGCAAGTCCTCCCTCGGGCGCCTCGGCCTGCTCACGCACTCGACCGCCGGCTTCATCGACCCCGGGTTCACCGGCCACGTCACCCTGGAGCTGTCGAACACCGCGACGCTGCCCATCACGCTGTGGCCGGGGATGAAGATCGGGCAGCTGTGCTTCTTCCAGCTCTCCAGCCCGGCCGAGCACCCCTACGGCTCCGGGGCGCAGGGCTCCCGCTACCAGGGGCAGCGGGGACCCACCGCCTCCCGCTCCCACCTGAGCTTCAGCCGGACGCACCTGGTCTGATGACCGCCGAGCTGCCCGTCCTCGACCGTGCTCTCGCGGAGCCGCGGCACCTGCTCGTCCTGTCCGCGGAGGTCGCCCCGGAGGAGGTCGAGGCGCTCGCCGTCTCGCACTTCGACGACGCCGGCTGGCTCGGCCCCTCGACGCTGCGTCTGACCGGCGATGTCCAGCTGACCGGCCCGTGGCGGGTCGACGACCGCGTCCGGGGCGCGCTCGACCTCCCGCCGTGGGCGGCCACCGCCATGCTGCTGCGCTGCCCGGTGCAGCGCGGGGCGCCCGTCCCGCCCGAGCTGCGGGGCCTGGGTGGGCTGCTCGACGCCTTCCCCGAGGGTGAGCCGGTCGGTCTGGAGCGCCGCGTGCTCGACCACCTGCTCGCCCAGGCCCGCCGCCTCGCCGGCGCGCTGCGCGTCTCCGGGACGGGCACGGTCCTCGTCCCCGACCCGGTGTCGGCCGTCGACCTCACCGTGCACACGACGGTGTGGTTGCAGCCCGAGGCCTGCGGCCGGGTGCTCGCCCCCGTCCTGCCGGGCGTGTCGGCCCTCGACGTCCCGGAGGCGCCGGCGGCGCCCACCGACCGTTCCCGGGCCGACGTCAGTCCCTACCGCGCCCGGGCCGTGGCCGCCCTCGACGACGGCGAGCGGGCCTGGCTGCACGCCGAGGCCGACGCCCTCGACTCCGCCGTGCTCGCCCAGCCGCAGGTGGTCGAGGGGTACGCCCACCTCGCGCCGGTGCCCGGCGGGACGCTCGAGGTGCTCGTCGCCGGCGACGAGCACACACCGCTCGTGCTGCGCGGCCTGCCGTGGGCGCGCGGCGGCGTCATCAGCTACGAGGTGCGATGGCGCCCCGACGAGCCGGCCCTCGCGCTCGGCCCGCGCCCGCCGCTGGCGCTGCGGCGGCAGCGCGAGCAGGTGCGGGCCCTCGTCGAGCGGGTCGCCGCGGCGCTGCACGCCGTCGTCGGCGGGGAGGTCGTCGACGACGACTCCTTCCTCGTCGCCCTGCCCCCGGCATGACGACGCGGCGGTCCCCCGGGTGGGGGACCGCCGCGTGCGCGGGGTGTCAGCGGGAGTCGCGGACGGTGCCGGCGGAGTCCTGGGCCTCGGACTTCACGTCCTGGGCGGCCCCGGTGCCCTCCTCGCGGACGTGCTCGACGCCCTCGGTGGCGGTGTCCTTGACCTCCTGGACGGCCTGCTGAGCGGGCTCGCGAAGCTGCTCGGCGGTGTCCTGGGCGGCCGACTTCACCTCCTCGGTCGCCTTGGACAGGGCGTCGCTGTCGCGCGCCTCGCCCACGAGCTCACGCTCCTTGCGGCTGGAGGGGATGAGCCCGGCCGCGAGGAGGCCCGCACCGAAGGCGATGAGCCCGGCGGCGAGCGGGTTGCCCTCCGCCTTGTCCTTGACGCGGTGCGGGGCGTCCTGCGCCATGCCGCCGGCGTGGCCGGCACGGTCGCGCACGGAGCCGGCGGCGTCGGACGCCGAGCCGAAGACCTTGTCCTTCGCGTCGGTGACGGCGCCGCGGACCTTGTCGCCCTGTCGCTGGGCGATGTTGCCCGGGTTCACCTTGTCGCCGAGGGCGTCGACGTTCTGGCTCAGGTCGGCGCGGGTGCGTTCGATGTCATGACGGATCGCGTCGGGATCGTTGGTCGCCATCAGTGGTCCTGTCCTTTCACTGCGTCCGGGATCTTCTTCACGGTCTCTTGCGTGCGGGGCAGGCCCTCGGCCTGCTTGATCTCCTTACGACCGGTCACCGCGAGGACGGCTGCGACGACGGCCCAGATGACCGCGACGATGAGCGCGGACCAGCCGAGGGCCGGCTCCGCGTCGCCGTCGCCGATCATGGCCCCCAGCGCCCACCACAGGGCGAGGGAGAGGAAGAGCAGGGTGAAGTACCCGGCCAGGCCGGCGCCGCCGAACATGCCCGCGCCCTTGCCCGCCTTGCTCACGCTCTGGGAGATCTCCGCCTTGGCGAGCTCCATCTCCTGGCGCACCAGCGTGGAGAAGTCCTCGCTGATGTTGCCGATGAGCTCCCCGAGGCTCGCGTCCTGGGGCGGCGGGCTGGTGCCCGGGGCCCCGGTGGGGGGAACGTGACCGGGGGGCGTGCTCATCGCAGCCCGCCCGGCTGGTCGCCCCGGGTGCTCGTGCTGCTGTCGGTGCCGTAGGTCTGCGTGGGCGGCGGGGGAGTGGCGGTGCCACTGAGCGGCGTCGTGCCGGTCGAGTAGCCCACGGGCGCCGTGGTGGTCCCGGTCGTCCCGGGCCGGCCCGAGCCGGACAGGCCCGCGGAGCCGCCGGTGGAGGTGCCCGAGGTGCCGTCGTCGTCGCCCATGTCCTTGAGGCTGCGCGCGATCCGGCCCGCGGCGAGGCCGAGCCCCGCAGCGATGACCATGAACGTGCCCGGGTGGCGGCGGGCGTAGCGGCCCACCTCCTCGAGCAGCTCGGTGGGCTCACGGTCCTCGAGCCACCGGCCGGCGTCGTCGGCCGCCTGCGAGGCCCAGCGAGCCACGTTGGTGGCGACGCCCGGCTCCTCGGAGCCGTCTGCCATCTGGTTCATCTCGGAGGAGAAGGAACGCAGGCCGCTCGCGAGCCGCTGCTGCTGGGTGCCGGCCTGGGAGGAGAGCTCGGAGGTGCCCTGGCGGTAGAGCTGCTGGGCCTGGCGCTTGGCCTCACCGGCCGCCTGCCTGGCCTCGTCCTTGGCGGTGCCGGCGACGTTCGCCGCCTGCTCCTTGGCGCTCCCGGCGACCTTGGAGGCCTCCTGCTTCGCGGCCTCCTTGGCGCCGCCACCCTCGTCGTGCTGGGCCTGGTGGGCAGCGCCGGTGCTCACCGGTGCGGGCGCACCGGGCGGCGGCGGGGTCACCGGTGCGGGCGGGGCGACCGGCGGTGGCGGTCCGACGGGCGGCCGTCCCGGAGCGCCGGGTTCCTGGCCAAGTGCCTGTGGGTCTCCCGCGGGGCGGGTGAAGTCCTCGGTCATGTGGTTCAGTCCCTTCGGTGCTGATCCGGCCTCGTGGTCGTCGAGGCACGTGTCCAGAGTGGGGCCGATCGCGTCAGTGCGCCTCTCGAAGCGATCCGGTCCGGGTGGCGCGCCGTTCGAATGACATGCGCGCAATTCCGCGCGAGAAGCGAGAGTGCGCGCCTTGTGCGCAATCGCGTCACAACCGCGTCGGGCTGACGGGTGTCTTCTTCGCCTCGCGGAGTGACGAGAGAGTCTGGTTGGTACAGTGCTCCCGTCCCCCTTGCTGCGCGAGCCGCGTGCGTACGGGGTTCGTTCTGCGCTGGTCCAGCCGGCGGGGACCTCTGGCCGACGACAACTGACGGAGCCGCCGGTGCTGCAGCTGCTGATCCTCCACCTCGTGGTGGCTGTGGTCGCGCCTGCGTGCATGCGGCTGTGGGGACGGCGCTTCTTCCTCGTCCTCGCCCTCGTGCCTGCGTCCGCGGCTGCCTGGGCGGCGGCGCACAGCCCGGCCGTGCTGCGCGGGGACCATCCGGTCGTCGACGTCTCCTGGGTGCCGGCGCTCGACCTGCACCTCACCTTCCGGCTCGACACCCTGGCCTGGCTCATGGTGCTGCTCGTCGGGGGGATCGGCGGGCTCGTCCTCGTCTACTGCGCCGCCTACTTCTCGGCCACCGCGCAGGGGCTCGGACGGTTCGCGGGCGTCTTCGTCGCCTTCGCGGGCTCGATGCTCGGCCTGGTGACGACGGACAACACGCTGCTCCTGTACGTGTTCTGGGAGCTCACCACCGTCACCTCCTTCCTGCTGATCGGGCACTACCACGACCGGCAGAGCTCGCGGCGCGCAGCCGTCCAGGCGCTCGTCCTCACGACCTTCGGCGGCCTGGCGATGCTCGCCGGCTTCATCGCCCTGGGCGAGGCCGAGGGCGGGAGCTACTCGCTGAGCACGCTCGTCGCATCCCCTCCCGGAGGCACGCTCGTCGAGGTGGCCGTCGCGCTCGTCCTGCTCGGCGCGGTGACGAAGTCGGCCCTGCTCCCCTTCCACTTCTGGCTGCCCTCGGCCATGGCCGCGCCCACCCCGGTCAGCGCCTACCTCCACGCCGCGGCGATGGTCAAGGCGGGCGTCTACCTCGTGGCCCGCCTGGCCCCCGGCTTCGCCGACGTGCCGCTGTGGCGCTGGGCCGTGCTCGTGCTCGGTGGTGGCACGCTCCTGCTCGGTGGCTACCGCTCGTTGCGCCAGCACGACCTCAAGCTCCTGCTCGCCTTCGGCACGGTGAGCCAGCTGGGCTTCATCATCCTGCTCGTCGGCTTCGGTACCCGGGCCACGGCGCTCGCCGGCCTGGCCCTCATCACCGCGCACGCGCTCTTCAAGGCCAGCCTGTTCCTCGTCGTCGGCACCATCGACTGGGCCGTCGGCACCCGCGACCTGCGGGAGCTGACCGGCCTGACCCGTCGCATGCCACTGACTGCGGCATCCGCGGCGCTCGCGACGGCGTCGATGGTGGGGCTGCCCGTCACGCTCGGCTACGTCGCCAAGGAGGCCGCGCTCGAGTCGATGCTCCACACCGACGACGGGCTCGGCACGGCAGCGCTCGTCCTCGTCGTCCTCGGCTCGGTCCTCACCTTCGCCTACGGCATGCGGTTCATGTGGGGTGCCTTCGCGAGCAAGCCGGGCGTGGAGCTCTCCTCGGCGCAGCGCACCTCGCGGCTGATCGTCACCCCCGCCGCCGTGCTCGCCGTCGCCGGCGTCGTCGTGGGATGCGTGCCCGGCGGCGTCGAGCACCTGCTCGCCCCGCACGCCGACGCCTACCCCGGCGAGCCCGGCCACCTCATCCTCTGGGGCGGCTTCGGCCCCGCGCTGTACCTCACGCTGCTCGTCATCGGCGTCGGCACCGTGCTGTTCCTCTGGCGGGCGCCCGTCGAGCGGCTCCAGGGAGCGCTGTGGGAGTTCGACGGCGCCGCGGGCGTCTACAAGCGCATCATCCGCGGCACCGAGCGTTTCGCGGCGGACGTCACCGCCTTCACCCAGCGTGGTTCGCTGCCCGCCTACCTGTCGACCATCCTCACCGTGACCATCGCCCTGGGCGGCGGCGCCGCGCTCGCGTTCGGGACGCTCCCGGCCGAGGTGCGCCCCTGGGACAGCGGTGTGCAGGCGGCCGTCGCCGCCGTGGTGGCCCTGGCCTCCCTCCTCGCCGCGCGCGCGCGTCGCCGGCTCAAGGCGGTGCTCCTGCTGGGCGTCTCCGGCTACGGGATCGCGCTGCTCTACGAGCTCCACGGCGCCCCGGACCTCGCGCTCACCCAGGTGCTCGTCGAGACGATCACGCTCGTCGTGTTCATCCTCGTCCTGCGCCGCCTGCCCGCCTACTTCTCCAACCGGCCGCTCGCCGCCTCGCGGTGGTGGCGGGCCGCGCTCGGGGCGCTCGTCGGGATCGCTGCCGCCGGGCTCACCATGGTCGCCGCCGGGTCCCGCGTCCACGCGCCCGTCTCCGTCGACTTCGCCGAGGAGGCCTACGAGTACGGCTACGGCCGCAACGTCGTCAACGTCACTCTCGTCGACATCCGCGCCTGGGACACGATGGGGGAGATCTCCGTGCTGCTCGCCGCCGCCACCGGCGTGGCCTCCCTCATCTTCCTCCGGGCGCGGGCGATCAAGATCGACCGCGCGACGAAGCTGGAGGACCCGCAGCAGGCCCGGGTCTGGGAGACCCCGGTGCCCGACCGCAACGTCAGCCTCTACCGCCGGCTCACCGAGCGCGGCGAGGAGGCCGGTCCCGAGGGCCGCGGCCGGCAGTGGCTCAGTGCCATCCCCACCCTCGCCCCCCAGCGGCGCTCGGTGATCTTCGAGGTCGGCACCCGGCTCGTCTTCCACACGATGGTGCTGTTCTCCCTCTACCTGCTCTTCGCCGGGCACAACCAGCCCGGCGGCGGCTTCGCCGGCGGCCTCATCGCGGGCGTCGCGCTCACCGTCCGGTACCTCGCCGGTGGCCGGTACGAGCTGGGCGAGGCCCTCCCCGTCCAGGCCGGCTGGGTCCTCGGCTCGGGGCTGTTCCTGTCCGCGGGCGCCGGCGCGATCCCCCTGTTCTTCGGTGGCGACGTGCTCCAGTCGACCGTCATCGAGGCGAGCCTGGGACCGATGGGCGAGCTCAAGCTCGTGACGACCCTGTTCTTCGACATCGGCGTGTACCTCGTCGTCGTCGGTCTCGTGCTCGACATCCTGCGCACGCTGGGTGCCGAGGTGGACCGGCAGGGCGAGCGCGAGGGTGACGTCGCCCCCGACGTGCCCTTCGACTCCCCGGAGGTCACCGCCGACGACGCCGCCCCCGAGGCCGCGCCGGCGGGCTGGGTCGCGGGCCCACGGCCTGGAGGCTCCCGATGATCGACACCTCCCCCAGCCTCGCCCTCGTGCTCCTCGTCGGGGTCCTCGTCGGCGCCGGCGTCTACCTCCTGCTCGAGCGCAGCCTCACCCGCATCATCATCGGGATCGCGATGATCTCCAACGGGGTCAACGTCATGTTCCTCGTCGCGAGCGGCCGGGCCGGCGGGCCCCCGCTGGTCGGCACGACCGCCCCGGAGAACATGAGCGACCCTCTCCCGCAGGCCATGGTCCTCACCGCCATCGTCATCACCCTGGGCCTCACCGCCTTCCTGCTGTCGGTGGCCTACCGTGCCTGGCAGCTCAACGGCCACGACGAGGTCCAGGACGACCTCGAGGACCGCCGCATCGTCCGGCTCGCCGAGAGCAACGAGGTGCCCGCCCGCAGCACCGACGACGCCGGCACCACGCTGGCCGAGGACGCCGCCCTGTCCAGGGACGAGACGCTCGTGCTGCCCCACCGTGACGACCGCACACGACGGGGACCGGGCATCGGCCTGGACGACGAGGAGCTGCGATGAGCTACCTCCTGCCGCTGCCCGTCCTCATCCCCCTCGTCGCAGCGGGGCTGGCGCTCGCGCTCGCCCGCTTCCCGCACGTCCAGCGGATCGTCACGCTCACCGCGCTCACCTCCGTGCTCGGTGTGGCGATCGCGCTGCTCGTCCTCGTCAACGACGGTCCGATGGCGGTGGACATCGGCGGCTGGGCCGCGCCCGTGGGGATCGCCCTGGTCGCGGACCGTCTCTCGGCCCTGCTGCTCGTCGTCTCCGTCTCCGTCACCCTCGGGGTGCTCCTGTACTCCCTGGCGCAGGGCAACGCCGACGGCGACGAGGGCGCGCCGGTGGCGATCTACCACCCGACCTACCTCATCCTCTCCGCCGGTGTCTCCAACGCCTTCCTCACCGGCGACCTGTTCAACCTCTACGTCGGCTTCGAGATCCTCCTCGTCTCGAGCTTCGTGCTCATCACCCTCGGCGGGTCGCGGGAGCGGGTGCGGGCGGGCACCGTCTACATCGTCGTCTCCATCCTGTCCTCGATCCTCTTCCTCGCCGCGATCGCGCTCGTCTACGCCGCCACGGGCACCGTCAACCTCGCCCAGCTGTCCCAGCGCCTGGGCGACATCGACCCGGGCACCCAGCTCGTCCTGCAGCTCATGCTGCTCGTCGCCTTCGGGATCAAGGCCGCCATCTTCCCGCTGCACGCGTGGCTGCCCGACTCCTACCCCACGGCGCCGGCGCCCGTCACCGCGGTGTTCGCGGGCCTGCTCACCAAGGTGGGCGTGTACGCGATCATCCGGACGCAGACGCTGCTCTTCCCCGACGGCCGCGCCGACGACGTCCTCATGGTCCTCGCGCTCCTCACCATGGTCATCGGGATCCTCGGTGCCGTCGCCCAGCAGGACATCAAACGACTCCTGTCCTTCACCCTCGTCAGCCACATCGGCTACATGGTGTGGGGCGTGGCGACGTCCACGGAGGCCGGGCTGTCCGCGGCGATCTTCTACGTCGTGCACCACATCACCGTGCAGACCGCCCTCTTCCTCGTCGCCGGCCTCATCGAGCGCCGGGGCGGCACGACGTCGCTCGCCAAGCTCGGGTCGCTCGCGCGCGTCGCCCCGCTGCTCGCGGTGCTGTACTTCGTCCCGGCGATGAACCTCGCGGGCATCCCCCCGATGTCCGGCTTCCTCGGGAAGGTCGGCCTCATCGAGGCCGGCGCCCAGCGGGGCGGAGCGCTGGACTGGACGCTCGTCGGCGCGGCGCTCGTCACGAGCCTCCTCACGCTCTACGCCGTGACCAAGGCCTGGAACCAGGCCTTCTGGCAGGAGGCCCCCGAGCCGCTGCCGGACACCTCCACACCCCGCTCGATGGTCGGCCCCACGGCGGTGCTCGTGGCGATGTCCCTCGCCTTCACGGTCGTCGCCGGGCCGCTGTTCGACTACACCGCCCGCGCTGCGCGGGACCTGCGGGCGCAGACACCCTACGTCTCCACCGTCCTGCCCGACGGCATGCGCGGCTCGGGCCAGTCCTCCGACCTCACCGAGGAGGCCGAGCGCAACGGCGACTCGGGCCAGATCAGCGAGGAGCAGGAGACGAGGGAGGAGGTGCCGTGAGCCCGCACCTTGCCGAGCACCGGCCGAGCGAGCACCGGCCGCGCCGCCGCTTCCGGACCCGCGCCAACTGGGGCGTGCTCCTGTGGCTCACCGTCGTGTGGGTCGCGCTGTGGGGCGACCTCACGTTCGCCAACGTCGTCATCGGCGCCTTCCTGGCCGTCCTCATCACCGCGGTGCTCCCGCTGCCCAGCACGCCCTTCGACGGCCGCTTCCGACCCTGGGGAGTCGTCCTGCTCCTCGCCTACTTCCTGTGGGACGTCGTCAAGGCGTCGGTCGAGGTCGCCGCCCTGGCGCTGCGCCGCAGGCCGCCGCGCGGCGCGGTCATCCGGGTGCGGCTGCGCAGCCACAACGACGTCTACCTCACGATGGTCGCCGGGATGACCTCGCTCGTGCCCGGGTCGGTGGTCATCGAGGCGCACCGCATCACCGGGACGCTCTACCACCACGTGCTGGACGTCGAGATGCACGGCGGGCTCGAGCGGTCGCACCAGGCCGTCCTGGACCAGGAGGAGCGCATCCTGCGCGCCTTCGGCAGCCGCGAGGAGCTCATCGAGGCCGGGCTCGTGCCGGGCAGCTCCCCACGGGCCGGCAGGCTGCGCAGCACCTCCGGTGACCGTGTGGACGCCGACATGGACGCCCGGCGGGAGGAGGAGACATGACCGCCGTCTACGTCGTCTGCTTCGTCATCCTGCTCGCCGCCGCCGTCATGGCGCTGTTCCGGGTCGAGCGTGGGCCGAGCATGTTCGACCGCATCCTCGGGCTGGACGTCACGACCGCCGTCCTCATCGGTGGGGTCACGCTCGTCGCCGCGGCGACCAAGCGCGGCGACCTCGTCCCGGTGCTCGTCGTCCTCGCCCTCGTCGGATTCATCGGCTCCGTCTCCATCGCCCGGTTCGCCGCCGCGGAGTCGGCGGAGGAGGGCCGCATCCTCACCAAGGAGGAGCTCGAGGAGATCCTCGCGCAGCGCGACGCGCAGCCCGAGGACTCGTCGACCGACGACGAGGACGAGGACAGCGGGGCGGTCATCGTCTCCGTCGAGGCCGACGACGACGAGGAACACCGCAGGAGGGACCGATGAGCACCGACACCGTCCTCGACGTCGTCGCCGGGACCTTCCTCATCTGTGGGGCACTGCTCGCGTTCATCGCGGGCCTGGGCGTCGTCCGCTTCCCCGACCTGCTCTCCCGCATGCACGCGGCGACCAAGCCGCAGGTCCTCGGGCTCATGCTCCTCATGCTCGGCCTGGGGATCGAGCTGCGGAGCGTGACGGCGGCGGGCACGCTGCTGCTCGTCGTCGCCTTCCAGCTGGTCACGGGACCGATCTCCGCGCACATGCTCAGCCGTGCCGGCTACCGCACCGGCAAGGTGGACCACTCGCTGCTCGTCGTCGACGAGCTCACCGAGGACCTCGAGCGGGCCGAGAAGCTCGACGAGCTCGACCGTCTCGAGCTCGAGCGGGAGCGGGACACCGCCCTCGCCGACGAGGGCCGCGACGCGCGCGGCACCTCGCCGGCGGACGACTGACCGCTACGGCCCGGTCACCGGGTTGGGCGCCTTCTCCTCCACCGGCCCGCCGTACCACTTCGCCGCCCCGGCCTGCGCCAGCTGCCGGCTCAGTCCGATGACCGCACCGCTGACGGCGGCGAACACGACGACCTCGGTGAGGCTGACCGCGGGGTCGTCGTTGCCCTCACCGGGCGGCTCGTGGCCGGTGACGGCCTTCCACCCGATGTCGAGGAGCTTGTTGGCGAGCAGACCGGCGAGAACCGCCGATCCCGTGCTGACGATCTTCCACCCGATGTCCATGTCACTCCGTCCTTGAGGGCTGGGCACAAACCTAACGGGGCCCGTGGTGCCGCGCACACCTGGCCGGGAGGTAACATCGGGGGCGAACGACAGGGGAGCACCGGACGGTGCTGAGAGTGCGGCGAGGCCGCAGACCCTCGAACCTGCTCCGGCTAGCACCGGCGAAGGAAGTCGGGATTCTCTCCCCGGGACGGGACCACCCGTACCCGGACCCCTCCTTGCACCTGAGGAGGACGCATGACCACCCACCGCACCCGCACCGTCGCCGCCGGGTTCGTCGCCACGCTCGCCCTGGCGGCGTGCAGCGCCACCGGCTCCGGCGGGGGAGGGGACGAGGACACCGACGTGCTCCGCGTCGTCACCCACGACTCCTTCACCCTCAGCGAGGGGCTGCTGGCCGGGTTCGAGGACCGCACCGGCTACACCGTCGAGCACATCACCCCCGGCGACGGCGGCGCGCTCGTCAACCAGCTGGTCCTCACCCGCGACAACCCGCTCGGGGACGTCGTCTACGGCATCGACAACTCCTTCGCGGCACGCGCCGTCGAGGAGGGGGTCCTGCAGCCCTACCGCTCCCCGGACGCCACGCAGACCGTCATGGAGGACTCCCTCACCGCCGTCGACTTCGGCGACGTGTGCATCAACGTGGACCACGAGTGGTTCCGTGAGCAGGGCCTGGCCGAGCCGCAGACGCTCGAGGACCTCACCGACCCGGCCTACGCCGACCTGCTCGTCGTGACCAACCCCGCGACGTCCTCCCCCGGCCTCGCCTTCCTCCTCGCCACCGTCGGTGCGTTCGGCGAGGACGGCTGGGAGCAGTACTGGCGCGACCTCACCGCCAACGGCGTGCAGGTCGTCGAGGGCTGGTCGGACGCCTACTACGTCGACTTCTCCGGCTCGGAGGGGGCCGGGCCGCGACCGCTCGTCCTGTCCTACTCCTCCTCGCCCGCCGCCGAGGTGCCGGACGGCGGCTCGGCACCGCGGACCGGGGCGCTGCTCGACACCTGCTTCCGGCAGACCGAGTACGCCGGCGTGCTGGCCGGCGCGGAGAACGTCGAGGGTGCCCAGGAGTTCGTCGACTTCCTCCTCTCGCCCGAGGTCCAGGCCGACATCCCGGGCAGCATGTACATGTACCCCGTGCTCGACGGCGTCGCCCTGCCCCAGGAGTGGGCCGACCACGCCCCGGTGAGCCCGGCGCCCCACGAGGTGGAGCCGCAGGCCATCACCGACAACCGGGACCAGTGGATCGAGACGTGGACCGAGATCGTCGTCGGCTGACCCGGCGCAGCCCCGCGGGCGCGCTGGCCTGGGTGCTCGCGGCCGGGGTGCCGCTCGCGTTCCTCTCCGTCTTCTTCCTGTGGCCGGTCGCGACGATGGTCGCACGCGGCTTCCTGCCCGACGGCGTCCTCGACCTCGGCGGGATCTCCGAGGTCCTCTCCCGGCGGCGGACGTGGCGCGTCATCGGGATCACGGTGGGCCAGTCGCTCACCGCGACCGCGGTCGCCCTGCTCCTCGGGCTGCCCGGCGCCTACGTGCTCTACCGCTGCCGCTTCCGGGGCCGCCGGCTGGTGCGCGGCTTCGTCACGGTGCCCTTCGTGCTGCCGACCGTCGTCGTCGGTGTCGCGTTCCGCTCGCTGCTCGTGGAGACCGGTCCGCTGGGCTTCCTCGGCATCGACGGCACCTTCGCGGCGGTCGTCGCGGCGCTCGTGTTCTTCAACTACGCGCTCGTCGTGCGCACGGTCGGGGCGCTGTGGGAGCGGCTCGACCCGCGTGCGGAGGAGGCGGCCCGGAGCCTGGGCGCCTCCCCGTGGCGCGCGTTCCGCACGGTGACCCTGCCGGCACTGGCCCCGGCCGTCGTCTCGGCGGGCGCCGTCGTCTTCCTCTTCTGCGCGACGTCCTTCGGCGTCGTCCTGACGATGGGCGGGCTGCGCTACGGGACGATCGAGACCGAGGTGTGGGTCCAGACCACCCAGTTCCTCGACCTGCGGGCGGCCGCGGTGCTCTCGGTGCTCCAGCTCGTCGTCGTCGGCGCCGCCCTGCTGCTCGCCTCCCGCGCCCGCCGGCGCTACGACCACTCCCTCCACCTGCGTGCCGACCGCTCCGCCACCCGCCCGCTGCGGCTGCGCGGGCCGGGACGGCCCGGACCGGACGCCGCGGCGGCGGCCGTCACCGCCGTCGTCGTCCTCGGGCTGCTCGTCCTGCCGCTCGCCCACCTGCTCGCGGGGTCGCTGCGCACCCCGGAGGGGTGGGGGCTGGGCAACTTCCGCCGGCTCTCGACGACGGGAGGCACCAACGCCCTCACCGTCACCGCGTGGGAGGCAGCCCTCAACTCGCTGCGGGCCGCCGTGGACGCGACCGTCATCGCCGTCATCGTCGGCACGCTCGTCGCGCTCGTCGTCTCCCGCCGGCCGCGCTCGCCGGGCGGGAGGCGGGCCCTGGGGGTGCTCGACGCCGTGTTCATGCTGCCGCTGGGCGTGTCGGCGGTGACGGTCGGCTTCGGGTTCCTCATCACCCTGGACTCCCCGCCGCTCGACCTGCGCGGCTCGGCGCTCATCGTGCCGATCGCCCAGGCGGTGGTCGCGGTGCCGCTCGTCGTGCGGACGGTGCTCCCCGTGCTGCGGGCGATCGACCCGCGCCTGCGGGAGGCGGCGGCCGTCCTCGGGGCGTCGCCGTGGCGCGTGCTCGCCACCGTCGACGGGCCCTTCCTCGTCCGCGGCCTCGGCCTCGCGGTGGGCTTCGCCTTCGCCGTCTCCCTCGGGGAGTTCGGCGCGACGTCCTTCCTGTCCCGCCCCGAGAGCCCCACGCTGCCGGTCGTCATCTTCCGGCTCATCGGCCGCCCCGGCGCGGAGAACTACGGGATGGCGCTCGCGGCGTCCGTCGTTCTCGCCACCCTGACCGCCGGCGTCATGATGCTCGCCGAACGCCTCCGAGGAGACAGGATGGGCACGTGGTGAACGGACTCGAGGTCCGCGAGGCGGTCCTCACCTACCCCGGCGGCCCGACGGCGGTGGACGGCGTCAGCCTCGAGCTGCCCGCCGGTGAGGTGCTCGCGCTGCTCGGCCCGTCCGGCTGCGGGAAGTCCTCGCTGCTGCGGGCGGTGGCGGGGCTCGAGCCACTGACGTCCGGGCAGGTGCGCTGGGGCGGGGACGACCTCGCCGGGGTGCCCGTGCACCGGCGCGGTTTCGGGCTCATGTTCCAGGACGGCCAGCTCTTCCCGCACCGCGACGTCGCGGGGAACATCGCCTACGGCATCGCCGGGCTGACCCGCGCGGAGCGCGCAGCGCGCGTGGCCGAGCTGCTGCGGCTGGTGGGCCTGCGCGACTACGGCGCCCGCGCGGTGACGACCCTCTCCGGCGGTGAGCAGCAGCGGGTGGCGCTGGCCCGCGCGCTCGCGCCGCGCCCGCGGCTGCTGCTCCTCGACGAGCCGCTCTCCTCGCTGGACCGCTCCTTGCGCGAGCACCTCGCCGGCGAGCTGCGCGACATCATCCACGCGACCGGCACCACCGCCGTCTACGTCACCCACGACCACGACGAGGCCTTCACCGTCGCCTCCCGCATCGCCGTGATGTCCCGCGGCCGCGTCCTCCAGGCCGACACGCCCGAGCGGCTGTGGCGCGCACCGGCCAGCGAGGAGGTGGCCCGGTTCCTCGGCTACGGCCCGGTGGTCGACGCCGTCGTCGCCGACGGGCAGGTGCGCGGCCCGCTGGGTGCCGTGGCGGACTGGGCGGGCGGCGTGGGTGGCGAGGTGCGCCTGGCCCTGGGCCCGCGGGCGCTCGTGCCCGACGACGACGGCGAGCCGGTCCCCGTGCGCGGGTGGCGGGTGCGCCGCGGGGAGCGCGAGCTCGACGTCACGCTGCCCGACGGGCAGGGCGCCGTGGTCCGCGTGCCGGCCGACGGTGCGGTGCCGCGGACCGCCCGGGTGCGTGTCGCCACCGAGCACGTGGCGGTGGTGCCGCGATGAGCGAGACGCTCATGCTGCTCCTGCTCGTGGCGGTCGTCGCCGTGCCCGCGCTGCTGCTGGCGCGCTCGCGCCGGCGGCTGGGCAGCGCCGTGCGGCGCACGGAACGGCTGGAGGTCTGGGCCTCGCCGCGCGGCTGGCGCGTGCTCGGCGCCGCTCCCGAGGTGCTGGGCCGCTGGCAGTGCCCGCCCTTCACCGCGCCCGAGCGGCAGGTGGACGACGCCGTCGCCGGGGAGTACCGCGGCCGGGAGGCGACCTCCTCCCGGCTCGAGACCGCCCCGCCGCGGGAGGTCACGCACGTCCTCACCGTCGAGCTGCGCGCGACCGTGCCGGTGGCGCAGCTGATGACCGACGGCGTCCCGGCGGACGAGCTGGGCGCCGACGGCGGCGCGTGGCTGCGCGAGCGCGGACCGACGGGACTGTCGCTGCGGGCGGAGCGCGGCGTCGTCGTCGGGTGGCTCCCCGGCGAGCCCCTCCTCACCGAGCTCGACCGCTACCTCGACGCGCTGGTCGACGTCGCCGAGACCCTCGAACGCCTCCCCCCGCCCTGACCTCCCGCGGGTCCGGGCCCGGTGCAGGATGGGGGGATGACCGAGCACCTGCCGACCGACGAGATGAGCACCGGGCCGGGAGTCACGCCGGCGTCGGACTGGAACCCGCGCGGCCCGCGTGTACGGCGTGACCCGCTGGGCGCCTACGACGAGATGCGTGCGCGGTGCCCGGTCGCGCGCGGTCCGGCCGGGGACTGGACCCTGTTCTCCCACGCCGCCGTCACCGCCGCTGCGCTGGACGACCGCACGTTCTCCAACGCCGTCTCGCGCTACCTCCAGGTGCCCAACGGCCTCGACGGCCCCACGCACACCTCCTACCGCGCCGTCGTCGACCGCTACCTCACCCCGGAGCGGATGGCCGCCCTCGAGCCGGTCGTCGAGCGGGTCGCGGCCGAGCTGGTCGCCGGGCTCGACGTGCCCGGAGCGGTCGACGCCGTCGCGGTCGGCGGGCGCTTCGCGGTGCGCGCCCAGTGCGCCTGGCTCGGGTGGCCGGCCGACCTCGAGGACGAGCTGCTCGAGTGGATGGCGGACAACCACGCCGCGAGCCGCTCGGGGGACCGCGCCCGCACCGCGGAGGTGGCTGCGCGCTTCGACGCGATCATCCGCTCCCTCACCGACGCGCGCCGGCAGGCCGGTGCGGACGCACCCGCCGACGTCACGACCGAGCTCGTCCGGGACCACGTGGACGGCCGCCCGCTCACCGACGAGGAGATCGTCTCCGTCCTGCGCAACTGGACCGGCGGGGACCTCGGCTCGATGGCCCTGTGCGCCGGCGTCGTCCTCAGCCACCTCGCCGACCACCCGCCGCTGCAGGAGCGGCTCCGGGCGGGGGTCCCGGACCGCGAGCTGAGCGCGGTCCTCGACGAGATCCTCCGGATCGACGACCCCTTCGTCAGCAACCGGCGCGTCGCCACCGAGGACGTCACGCTCGGGGGCCGCGCGATCGCCGCCGGCGACCGCGTCCACCTCAGCTGGACCGCGGCCAACCGCGACCCGCGGATCTTCGGCGACCCGGACGCCTTCGACCCCGAGCGTCACGCCCCCTACAACCTCGTGTGGGGCATCGGGCGGCACGTGTGCCCCGGCCGTCCGCTCGCCACCCTCGAGCTCCGGGCGCTCACCCGCGCCGTCCTCGCCGCGACGACGTCCGTCGAGCCGGACCCCGACCGGTCACGCGAGCGCGCCGTGCCCCCGGTGGGCGGCTACGCCGTCGCCCCGGTCCGCCTCCGCTGACCTCCCGCCGACGTCGCAGCTGTCGCGTCGACGACGGGCGGTCCTGCGTCGTCCAGCCCTCCAGCTGCGACGTCCGGGGGCTGGAGGGGAGCGGGACGGGGGGAATGCTGCAAGGCTGGGACGGACCTCCAGCGAAGGGAGAAGTGGTGCTCGGCCTACCCGACAGCGTGCGTGCGCTCCTGTTCGACCTCGACGGCGTCCTCACCCGGACCGCCGCCCTCCACGCGAGAGCGTGGACGGAGACCTTCGACGAGTTCCTCCGGGACCATGCCGGCCGCACCGGCGAGCCCTTCGTCCCCTTCGACCCGGTGGCCGAGTACGCCGCCCACGTCGACGGCAAGCGGCGCGTCGACGGCGTGCGTGACTTCCTCGGCAGCCGTGACATCACCCTGCCCACCGGCACGCCCACGGACAGCCCCGAGCGGGAGACCCTCAACGGCATCGGCAACCGCAAGAACGAGCGGGTGCTGCGGCTCATCACGACCGAGGGCGTCGAGGTCTTCCCCGGCTCCCTGCGCTACCTCGACGCCGCGCGCGAGGCGGGGCTGACCTGCGCCGTCGTCTCCTCCAGCGCGAACGCGGCGCTCGTCCTGGACGTCACGGGCCTGGAGGACCGCATCGACGTCCTCGTCGACGGCTCGCTCGCCCACGCCCTCGACCTGCCCGGCAAGCCGGCGCCGGACACGTTCCTCGAGGCCACCCGCCGCCTGGGTCTGACCCCGCGCGAGGCCGCGGTCGTCGAGGACGCGCTCGCGGGCGTGGCGGCGGGCAGGGCAGGCCGGTTCGGCTACGTCATCGGCGTCGACCGCCTCGGCCAGGCCGACGCGCTGCGGGAGAAGGGCGCCGACGTCGTCGTCGCGGACCTCGAGGAGCTCCTGTGACGGGTCCGTCCCTGCCGGTCGAGCCCTGGTGCCTGCGTGAGCGCGGCCTGGACCTCGAGACGCTCGGGCGGATGGAGTCGCTGTTCGCACTGTCCAACGGCCACCTCGGGATGCGGGGCAACCTCGACGAGGGCGAGCCGGCCGACCAGCAGGGCACCTACCTGTCCGGCTTCTTCGAGCACCACCCGCTGCCCTACGCCGAGGGCGGCTACGGCTACCCCGAGTCCGGGCAGACGATCGTCAACGTCACCAACGGCAAGCTCATCCGCCTCCTCGTCGACGACGAGCCCTTCGACATGCGCTACGGCGAGGTCCTCGCCCACGAGCGCGTCCTCGACCTGCGCGCCGGGACGCTGCGCCGGGAGACCGACTGGATCTCCCCGGCGGGACGCCGGGTCATCGTGCGCTCCACCCGGCTGGTCTCCCTCACCCACCGTGCCGTGGCCGCCATCGCGTACGAGGTCGAGCCCGTCGACGGCCCGGCGCGCGTCATCGTCCAGTCCCAGCTCGTCGCCAACGAGGCACCGCCGGAGGCCGACGACGGCGACCCTCGCGTGGCCGCCGCGCTCCAGGACCCGCTCGCCGCCGTGGCCCGGGACGTCGAGCAGGACGGCGCGATCCTCCTCCACCGCACCCGTACGAGCGGGCTGCTCGTCGCGGCAGGGATGGACCACGACATCGAGTGCCCGCACCAGTACGAGGTGGAGCACGAGGCGCGGGACGACTGGGCGCGGACCACCATCGTCACGGTCCTCCAGCCCGGGGAGCCGCTGCGGATGGTCAAGCACCTCGCCTACGGCTGGTCCAGCGCCCGCAGCGAGCACGCCCTGCGCGACCAGGTGGCCGCCGCGCTCACCAGCGCGCGGTACGCGGGGTGGGACTCCCTCGTGCGCGACCAGCGCGCCTACCTCGACGACTTCTGGGGATCGGCCGACGTCGAGGTCGACGGCGACCCGATCCTCCAGCAGGCCGTCCGCTTCTGCCTCTTCCAGGTGCTCCAGGCGGGCGCGCGGGCCGAGGGCCGCGCCATCGGCGCCAAGGCACTCACCGGGACGGGCTACAACGGCCACACCTTCTGGGACATCGAGGGTTTCGTCCTGCCCGTCCTCGTCATGACGGCACCGGACGCCGCGGCGCACGCCCTGCGGTGGCGTGCCTCGACGCTGCCGATGGCCCAGGCGCGTGCCGCCACGCTCGGGCTGGCCGGGGCGGCCTTCCCCTGGCGCACCATCCAGGGGGAGGAGACCTCGGCGTACTGGCCGGCCGGCACCGCCGCCTTCCACCTCAACGCCGTCGTCGCGCGAGCCTTCGAGTACTACCGCCTCACGACCGGTGACGAGAGCCTGGACCGCGAGTGCGGGGCGGAGGTGCTCGTCGAGACGGCCCGGCTGTGGATGTCGTTGGGCCACCACGACCGCTCGGGTGCCTGGCACGTCCAGGGCGTCACCGGCCCCGACGAGTACACCGCCGTCATCGACGACAACGTCTTCACCAACCTCATGGCCGCACGGAACCTGCGCTCGGCGGACGCGGCGTGCGAGCGCAACCCCGACGTCGCCCTCGCCCTGGGGGTGGACGGCGACGAGCGGGAGGCGTGGCGGGCCGCGGCCGAGGCCGTCCACGTCCCCTACGACGCCGAGCTCGGTGTCCACCCGCAGTGCGAGGGTTTCACCCGGTACGGGGAGTGGGACTTCCACGACGGCGAGACCCGCTACCCGCTCATGCTCCACGCCCCCTACTTCCAGCTGTACCGCAAGCAGGTGGTCAAGCAGGCGGACCTCGTGCTCGCCATGCACTGGTGCGGGGAGGAGTTCACCGCCAAGGACAAGGCGTGGAACCTCGACTACTACGAGCGCCGCACCGTGCGGGACTCCTCGCTGTCGGCGTGCACGCAGGCGGTCATGTGTGCGGAGGTCGGGCACCTCGACCTGGCCCACGCCTACCTCCACGAGGCGGCCCTCGTCGACCTGCGCGACCTGCAGGGCAACACCGGCCAGGGCCTGCACATCGCCTCGTCCGCCGGGGCGTGGACGGCGCTCGTCGACGGCTTCGGCGGGATGCGCGAGCGCGGGGACCAGCTGTGCGTGGCGCCCGCCCTGCCGGACTCGGTGACGCGACTGACCTTCCGCGTGCTCTGGCGGGGCATGGCGGTCAAGGTGGAGGCGAGCCACGACGAGGTCGTCTGCACGCTGCTGAGCGGCAACGGGGAGGGGATGGTGGTCCGGGTCTACGACGAGGAGGTCGTCGTGCGGGCCGGCGAGCCGGTCACCTGCCGCGCCCAGCGGCGCGAGCCGCTGCTGCCCGCGCCGCCCCAGCCGGTGGGGCGCACCCCGCGCCCGGCGGGGCGCGAGCCCCTCTCGGTCGCCCGGAGCGCGTCGTGAGCGCCGCCGGCCCGGGTGAGGCCGCGGCCGTCACCGCGATGGAGGCCGCCGGCCTGGCGTACACCGTGACCCGGCACGGGCGGGTCAGCAGCCTGGAGGAGGCCGCCGCAGCACGGGGCGTGGAGCCCGCGGCGATCATCAAGACGATCGTCGTGCGGCGCGCGGAGGAGGACTACCTCCTCGTGCTCGTCCCCGGGGACCGGACGATCTCGTGGCCCAGGCTGCGGGCGCTGCTCGGCGTCAGCCGCCTGTCCATGCCCGACGCCGCCACGGCCCGGGAGGTGACCGGCTACGAGCGTGGCACGATCACGCCCTTCGGTGCGCTCCGGGCCTGGCCGGTCGTCGCCGACGAGCGCGTGAGCGGCACCGTCTCGATCGGCGCCGGCGCGCACGGCGTGGCGGCGACGGTCGACGGCGCGGCCCTCGTGGCGGCACTGGACGCGCGGGTCGCCGACGTCACGGACCCCGCCTGACACCATCGTCCGCCCGAACCCGGTCCGGAGCGGCGCCTGCGGTGGGATGCTGGAGTCCCGCCGACGGGAGCCGAGATGTCGCTCGAGGTGCTGGGCCCGCGCGCCTGCCGCCGCCTGCTCGATCAGGTGTCCGTGGCCTGGCTCGCCCACTGTGCCGACGGCGCCGCCCACATGGTGCCGGTGAACGTCGCCGTGCACGGCACCGAGGTCGTCGTCCGCAGCGCCTACGGTCGCTCGCTCACCGCCGTCGTCGAGGGCCGGCTCCTCACCATCGCCGCCGGGGACTTCGACGAGGAGACACGGACCGGCTGGTCGGTGACCGTGACCGGGCGGGCGCACCTCATCGGTGACGAGCTCGTCAACCCCGGTGCCCCGACGGTGGACGTGTGGGCCGACCTGACGTCCACCGTGCCCGTCGCCGTGCCGATGACCACGGTCACCGGCCGGCGCGTGCGGCGCTGAGCACTCCTACTGGAGCAGGGTGCGGTCGTCGAGGCCGGCGCCCGCCTGCGCGAAGGCCTGGAGGAGGTCCTGGACCGTCGCCCGCTGCTTGCGCTCCCCGGCGATGTCGACGACCACCCGGCCCTCGTGCATCATGATGAGCCGCGTGCCCACCCGCAGGGCCTGGTCCATGTTGTGGGTGACCATGAGCGTGGTGAGGTGGTGGCGCTCGACCGCCTCGGCGGTGAGCCGCGTGATGAGGTCCGCACGCTGGGGGTCCAGGGCCGCGGTGTGCTCGTCGAGCAGGAGGATCTTCGGCTCGCTGAAGGTCGCCATGAGGAGCGACAGCGCCTGGCGCTGGCCGCCGGAGAGCAGGCCGACCTTCATCTTGAGCCGGTTCTCCAGACCCAGCTCGAGGGAGGCGAGCTCGGAGCGGAAGAACTCGCGCTTGGCGCGGGTGACGCCGAGGCGCAGGGCGCGCGTCTTGCCGCGCGCGAAGGCGATGGCGAGGTTCTCCTCGATCGTCATGTCCGGGGCGGTGCCGGCGAGCGGGTCCTGGAAGACCCGGCCCACGTGGGCCGCGCGGCGGTGGTCGGGCAGGCGGGTGACGTCGTCGCCGTCGACGGTGACGGTGCCGGAGTCCGGGCTGATCCGGCCGGCGACGGTGTTGAGGAGGGTCGACTTGCCCGCGCCGTTGGAGCCAATGACGGTGGCGAACTCCCCAAGCTCCAGGCGCAGGGAGATCCCGGCGAGGGCGACCCGCTCGTTGGGCGTGCCGGGGAAGAAGGTCTTGGTGACCGAGTCGATCGCCAGCATGGTCACCGGCCTCCCGTCGTCGTGGTCGTCGCTGCCGTGCGGCGCAGGGAACGCAGTGCCCTCACCCGCCGGAACACGCCCCACCGCGGCAGCAGGAGCGCGGTGACGACGAGGACGGCGGAGACGAGCTTCATGTCGTTGGCCTCGAGCCACGGCACCTGGAGGGCGAGCTGGATCGCCACCCGGTAGAGGACCGAGCCGAGCACGACGGCAAGCGTCGAGATGACGATGACGCGGGAGCCGAAGACGGCCTGGCCGAGGATGACCGAGGCGAGGCCGGCGATGATGAGGCCGATCCCCATCGAGATGTCCGCGAAGCCCTGGTACTGGGCGACGGCCGCGCCGGCGAGCCCGACGAGCCCGTTCGACAGGGCCAGTCCGAGGATCTTCGTGCGGTCGGTGTTGACGCCGAAGCTGCGGATCATCGCCTCGTTGTCACCGGTGGCCTGGAGCGCCAGACCGGTGTCGGTGTGGAGGAACCAGTCGAGGGCGAGCTTGACGAGGATGGCCAGCCCCCCGAAGATCGCGATCGCCGCGGCTCCGCCGAGCAGGCCGCTGTCGCGCAGCGGCGTGATGAGCGTGTCCTCGCGCAGCAGCGGGACGTTCGCCCCGCCCATGATCCGCAGGTTGACCGAGTACAGGCCGATCTGGGTGAGGATGCCCGCGAGCAGCGGGTTGATCCCGCCCTTGGCGTGGAGCAGCCCGGTGACGACGCCCGCCGCCAGGCCCGCCACGCCGGCGGCGAGCGTGGCGAGGGCCGGGTGGGTGCCGCCCGTGATGAGGACGGCGGCGGTCGCGGCGCCCGTGGTGAAGCTGCCGTCCACCGTGAGGTCGGGGAAGTTGAGGATCCGGAAGGTCAGGTAGACCCCCAGCGCCATCACGGCGTAGATCAGCCCGAGCTCGATGGCTCCGATCATGACGAGCCCCGTGTCACTCGATGACGGTGTCGGCGCGCTCGACGAGCTCGGCGGGCAGCTCCACGCCCATCCGCTCGGCGGCGGCGGGGTTGACGATGAGCGGCCACTCCTCGAGCGTCTCGATGGGCATCTCGGCCGGGTCGGCGCCGCCGGTGAGGATCTGCACGGCCATCTCGCCGGTCTGGTAGCCCAGCTGCTCGTAGTCGATGCCGTAGGTGGCGATCGCGCCGCGCTCCACGGTGTCGCCGTCGGCGGACACGAGCGGGAGGGACTTCGACTCGGCCACCTGCAGCAGCGCCTCGAAGGACTGGATGACGGTGTTGTCGGTGGGGACGTAGAAGGCGTCGACGTCGAGGGAGTCGGCGGCCTGCTGCACCTCGCCGGAGTTCGTGATCGCGGCGGTCTCGATCTCGATCCCGAGCTCGGCGGCGGCCTCCTGGGCCAGCTCGACCTGCACCTCGGAGTTCACCTCACCGGAGCTGTAGACGATGCCGACGGTCTGGACGTCGGGGGCGATCTCGGCGAGCAGCCCGAGCTGCTCGGCGACCGGGTTGAGGTCGCTCGTGCCGGTGAGGTTGCCACCGGGCGCGTCCCAGCTGTCGACGAGGCCCGCGGCCTCCGGCTCGGTGACGGCGGTGATGAGGATCGGGACGTCGGTGATCGCCTGCGCGGCCGCCTGCGCCGTGGGCGTGGCGATCGCCAGGACGAGGTCGTGCCCGGCGGAGGCGAAGCCGCTCGCGATCGAGATGGCGGTCGACTGGTCGCCCTGGGCGTTCTCCTCGTCGTACTCGACGTCGAGGCCGGCGTCCTCGAGGGCGGCCTTGAAGCCGACGAGGGAGGCGTCGAGCGAGGGGTGGGCGGCGATCTGCGTGACGCCGACGGAGTAGGTCCGGGCGTCGTCGCCGCCCGAGCCGGTGCCGTCCCCGGAGCCGCCGTCGTCGCTCCCGCAGGCGGCGAGGAGGAGGGCGGAGGCGGCCAGGGCGCCGGCCAGTCGGAGGGAGGTGCGCGTCATCGGGGGGTCCTTCCAGGGGCACGGTTCGCGTCGCCGAAGCGTACTGGATGTGACCGCTATATGAGAACGTCGTCTCAGGCGGTGGCGGTCGGGTGGTGTCGGCACCCGCGGGTAGGTTGGTGCCCATGGTCGCTCACAGGTACCTCGGCAACAGCGGTTTCAAGATCTCGGAGATCGTCTACGGCAACTGGCTCACCCACGCCTCGCAGGTGGAGAACGACGTCGCCACACGCTGCGTCCACGCCGCCCTCGACGCCGGCATCTCGAGCTTCGACACCGCCGACACCTACGCGAACACCCGCGCCGAGGAGGTGCTGGCGGACGCGCTCGCCGGCGTCCCGCGCCACGAGCTCGAGATCTTCACCAAGGTCTACTTCCCCATCGGCAAGAAGGGGCCCAACGACACCGGCCTGTCCCGCAAGCACATCCGCGACGGCATCGACGGGTCGCTGCGCCGCCTGCGCACCGACTACGTCGACCTCTACCAGGCCCACCGCTACGACGTCCAGACCCCGCTCGAGGAGACGATGCAGGCCTTCGCCGACATCGTCCGCCAGGGCAAGGCGCTGTACATCGGCGTCTCGGAGTGGCCGGCGGACAAGCTCCGCGAGGGGCACGCGATGGCCCGCGAGCTGGGCTTCCAGCTCATCTCCAACCAGCCGAAGTACTCGATGCTGTGGCGGGTCATCGAGGAGGAGGTCGTCCCGGCCTCCCGCGAGCTCGGCATCGGGCAGATCGTCTTCTCGCCCGTCGCGCAGGGCATCCTCACCGGCAAGTACCAGCCCGGCCAGGCCGTTCCCGAGGGCTCGCGCGCCGCGGACACCAAGGGCGGCGCGCAGATGATCGACAAGGACGTGCACGACGACGTCCTCCTCACCCGCGTCCAGGAGCTGCGGCCGGTCGCCGAGGAGCTGGGCCTGTCGATGGCGCAGCTCGCCGTCGCGTGGGTGCTCCAGAACGAGAACGTCTCGGCCGCCATCATCGGCGCCTCGCGTCCGGAGCAGGTCGCCGAGAACGTCGCGGCCTCCGGGGTGGAGCTCCCGGCCGAGGTCCTCACCCGGATCGACGACATCCTCGGGGACTCGGTCGTGCGCGACCCGTCCCTGACGAACGTGCCGGAGACGCGCTTCGCCTAGGCGCCCGGGAGGACGAGGAGCCCGCGCCCCCACTCGGTGGCGCGCTCCTCCTCCCCGGGGGCCAGCGGCCCCTCGCTGCCATGGACGGCGAAGTGCTCCGGGGGCGCCACGACCGGGACCTTGAGCTGCCGCAGCCGCCGCACGACGGCGCGGGCGGCGCTCCCCGGCAGCTTCGACTCGTGGGTGCGGGTGTCGTAGACGGCGACGGGCACGGTGAGCTCCCCGCCCTCCTCGAGCCACTCGCGAATCCCCGGCCGCGACTCCTCCTCGAGCCCGGCCCGCTCCATCGCCTCGCGGCGTGAGTCGGGCCGGCTGAGGCCGAGCACGTGGGTCGGGGCGCCGATGACGAGGAGGTCGGCGTCGACCGCGCCCACCGGCGGGGCGTCCGCGACGTCGAGCACCTCGACCTCCGCGCCGGTGCGCAGCCCCGCGGCCACCGCCCGGGCCACCCGGCCGGTGTTGCCGAAGTGGGACTCGTACACGACGAGCGCCTTCATCCTGGTCGCCTCCTCCGCACGGTGGTCCGGGCAGGCTACTGGACGTGCCCGCCGGTGCGCGGCACGATGCCGGGCATGGCGATCGACCCGGACACCAAGGACTGGACGTGGGTGCTGCAGCGCCCCTGCCCCGAGTGCGGCACCGAGGCCGCCGCCCACACCCCGGCGACGACGGCGCAGGTGCTCGAGGACGCCGTCGTGCGCTGGGAGGCGGTGCTGCGCCGTCCGGACGTCGCGCGGCGCCCGGACGGGAGCACGTGGTCACCGCTGGAGTACGCGGCGCACGTGCGCGACGTGTGTGGGGTGTTCCGCGAGCGGCTCCACCTCATCCTCACCGAGGACGACCCGACCTTCCCGAACTGGGACCAGGACGCCGCGGCCGTCGCGGGCCGGTACGGCGAGCAGGAGCCGGCGGCGGTCGCCGAGGAGCTGGCCGTGAACGCCCGCGCCGTCGGTGCGGACTTCGACGCCGTCCCCCAGGACCGGTGGGAGCGCAGCGGCCTGCGCAGCAACGGCTCGCCCTTCACCGTGCGCACGCTGAGCCAGTACTTCCTCCACGACGTGCTCCACCACCTGCACGACGTCGGCGGCTGAGTCAGGCCGCCCGCACGAGGAGGACGACGACGTTGGCGAGCGCAATGGCCATCGCCGCGTGGAAGGGGGCGCGGCCCGGCCGCCCGAGGGAGACGACGGCCAGCACCCCGGCACCGGCGAGCACCGCCCACGCCCACGCCGGCACGGGACCGCCTGGCCCCAGCACGGCGACGGCCGTGCCGGTGAGGAGGACGACGACGGCGAGCACGCCCGAGGCCCTCGCCCCGAGCCGGTGGGGCAGGCCGCGGACACCCGTGGCGGCGTCGTCGTCGAGGTCGGGCAGGACGTTGACGACGTGCGCGCCGGCGCCGAGCAGGCCGCCGACGGCGGGCATCCACCATGGCGGCAGCACCGGCGGGTCCAGCGCCAGCCACGGCACCACCGGCAGCGCGGCGAAGGCGACGACGTAGGGCAGCCACGAGACGACCGTCGACTTCAGGCCGAGGTTGTAGGCCCACCCGCCGCCGACGAGGAGCAGGTGCGCCAGGGCCGCGCGCACCCCGAGGGCGAGGGACAGCGCGACCGTGGCCGCCACCGTGAGGCCGAGCGCCAGCGCGACGGCCCGCGTGCTCAGCACCCCGGTCGCCAGCGGCTTGTCCGCCCGCCCGACGGCGCGGTCGCGGGCGGCGTCGAGGAGGTCGTTGGACCAGCCGATGGACAGCTGGCCGGTGAGCACCGCCAGGCCGACGAGCAGCGTGCCGCCCGGCCCGTGCCCCGCGCCCACGGCCAGCAGCACGGCCAGCGCGGTGACGACCACGGTCGGCGCCGGGTGGCTGGCTCGGGCGAGCGCGGTGATGACGGGCACCCGTGGAGGCTAGCCCGTACTCTCGGCTTGTGACTGAGCTGCTCGCCGTCGAGCCGGTGCTGCCCGAGTACCGCTACTCGCAGGGCGAGCTCACCGACGCGCTCGTCGACATCATCGGGCTGGACCCCCGCGGGGAGCGGCTCATCCGCCGCATCCACGCGGGCTGCGGCGTCGACGGCCGCCACGTGGCCCTGCCCCTCGAGCAGTACGCCGAGCTCCTCGACTTCGGCCAGACCAATGACGCCTTCATCGCCGCGGCCGTCGACCTCGGCGCGCAGGCACTGACGCGGGCCCTCGACTCCGCGGGACTCGCGCCCGAGGACCTCGACCTCATCGTGTCCACGACCATCACCGGGCTCGCGGTGCCGTCGCTCGAGGCGCGTATCGCCGAGAGGGTCGGGCTGCGGCGGGACGTCGTGCGGCTGCCGATCGTCGGTCTCGGCTGCATGGCCGGTGCCGCGGGGACCGCGCGGCTGCACGACCTGCTGGCCGGGCGTCCCGGTGCCGTCGGCGCGCTCGTCAGCGTCGAGCTGTGCTCGCTCACCGTCCAGCGGGGCGACGCGTCCGGTGCGAACCTCGTCGCGAGCGGCCTGTTCGGCGACGGCGCCGGCGCGGTCGTCGCCACCTCCGCCGGAGCGACGGAGACACCGCTCCCGCGCGTCGTGGCCGCCGCGAGCCGGCTCTACCCCGGCACGCAGGGCGTCATGGGCTGGGACGTGCGCGCCACGGGACTGCGGATCGTCCTCGGCGCCGAGGTCCCCGACCTCGTCCGCGACAACGTCGGGGCCGACGTCGTCGCCTTCCTCGCCGAGCACGGGCTCACCGTCGCGGACATCGGCTGGTGGGTGTGCCACCCGGGCGGTCCGAAGGTCATCGACGCGCTCGCCGAGACCCTCGGCCTGCCGCTGGAGGCGCTCGCGCTGACGACGGAGTCGCTGCGCACCGTCGGCAACCTCTCCTCCGCGTCGGTGCTCCACATCCTGCGGGCGGCGCTGGACGCCGGTCCCGCCCCCGGCAGCCACGGACTCATGATGGCGATGGGCCCGGGGTTCAGTCTCGAGATGGTGCTCCTGGAGGCCCGATGACGTCGCAGGTCCTGTTCACGGTGCTCATCGGCGCGGTCGGTCTCGAGCGGCTCGCCGAGCTCGTCGTCGCCAAGCGCAACGCCCGCTGGGCCTTCGCCCGCGGCGGGAAGGAGAGCGGCGCGGGGCACTACCCGGTCATGGTCGTGCTCCACACCGGGCTGCTCGTCGGCTGCCTCGTCGAGGTGTGGGCCGCCGACCGGCCGTTCGTGCCGGCGGTCGGGTGGGTCATGCTCGTGCTCGCCCTGGGTTCCCAGGCGCTGCGCTGGTGGTGCATCACGACGCTCGGGCCGCGGTGGAACACCCGGGTCATCGTCGTGCCGGACCTCCCGCTCGTGGCCCGCGGGCCCTACCGGCACCGGTGGCTGCGGCACCCCAACTACGTCGCCGTCGTCGTCGAGGGCTTCGCGCTGCCGCTCGTCCACCACGCGTGGGTGACGGCGCTCGTCTTCACCCTGGCCAACGCGGCGCTGCTCACGGTGCGGATCCGCACCGAGAACCGCGCCCTGGCCGGCGCGGTCCCGGCGGGCGGCTGAGTGACGCCCGACCTCGTCGTCGCCGGCGGTGGTCCCGCGGGGCTGGCGACCGCCCTGCACGCCGCGGCGGCGGGGCTGTCGGTCGTCGTGCGCGAGCCGCGGGCCGGTGTCGTCGACAAGGCGTGCGGCGAGGGGGTGATGCCCGCCGGCGTGGCCCACCTCGCGGCGCTCGGCGTCCACCCGACCGGGCGCGAGATCGTCGGCATCCGGTACTGCGCCCCCGGCCGGAGCGCCGAGACCCGCTTCCGGGGGCCGGCCGGTCGGGGAGTGCGCCGCACCGAGCTGCACCGCGCGCTGCGCGAGGCGGTGCTCGACGCCGGCGTCACGATCGAGCAGGGACGGGTCCGCGAGCTGCGGAACCAGCCGGGCGGCGTCGTCGTGGACGGCGAGACGGTGGGGCACGCCGTCGTCGCCGACGGGCTGCACTCCCC
The DNA here is from genome assembly GCF_900116375.1 of Georgenia satyanarayanai. GTDB lineage: Bacteria > Actinomycetota > Actinomycetes > Actinomycetales > Actinomycetaceae > Oceanitalea > Oceanitalea nanhaiensis. The sequence goes on from NZ_UETB01000009.1 coordinate 124,190, forward strand.
GCTGCGCCGTGCCCTGGGCCTGGAGGCCCGCGCACCCGGACCGGTGCGCTACGGGCTGCGCCGCCACGTGCGCCTGGCGCCGTGGACCGACCACGTCGAGGTGCACTGGGCCGCCCACAGCGAGGCCTACGTGACGCCGGTGGCCGACGACGAGGTGGGCATCGCGGTCCTCACCTCACGGCGGGCGCCCTACGAGGAGCAGCTCGCGGAGTTCCCCGAGCTGCTCGCGCGGCTGGCCGGTGCTCAGCCCGCCTCCACCGTGCGCGGCGCCGGGCCGCTGCGGCAGGCCTCGCGACGGCGGGTGGAGGGGCGGGTCCTCCTCGTCGGGGACGCGTCCGGCTACGTCGACGCCCTCACCGGTGAAGGCATCAGCCTGGCGCTGGCCCAGGCGCAGGCGGCGGTGCGGTCCGTCGTCGCCGGCGAGCCGGCCGGCTACGAGCGGGAGTGGCGCCGCATCGTGCGTCGCCACCGCCTGCTCACCCACGCACTCCTCACGGTCGGCGCGTCCCCCGCCCGGCCGCTGCTCGTCCCGGCCGCCCAGCGGCTGCCGCGCGTCTTCGCCGCGGCCGTCAACGCCGTCGGTGGCTGACCCGTCCTGCCGCTACGGGCCGGTCGCGACGCCGTCGGGCGCCGTCCAGCCCGGGGCTGCGGACGTCGTCGTGCCCGGTGAGGTGGGCTCCTCGTCCCCGCCGCCCGGGAAGATCGCAACGAGCACCGCGACGAGCGCGGTGAGGATCCCCAGGGCGACCGTGACGACGAGCATCGCCTTGAGGTAGCCGCGCTCGTCGTCGCTGTCCACGTCACCGACACTAGCCGCGCGGCCCTCAGGGGAGCGTGCCGAGCGGCCAGCGCTCGCCGGTGGCGCTGTCGATGAGCGCCGCCCTGGTGGCGTGCACCGCGAGCGGCAGGACGGCGTACGCGACGTCGGCCACCACCGGCAGGTCGACGAGCCGGGCACGGGGCGTGAGGCTCACGTGCGGCAGCCAGCGGCCGGGCACGTAGTGGCGGTGCAGCTCCGCGCCCGTCGCCGTCACCGCCTCCACCACCGCCCGCTGCCGGCGGACGAGCTCGGCGGACGCCGCGGGGACGAGCCAGGCCCGGCCGCGCGGCGCGGTGGCGACAGCGGTGAGGTGGAGCGTGAGCGGACCGCCGTCGGGAAGGCCCGCGACGGCGTCCCGGACGGCGTCGACGTCGTAGCCGTGCAGCACCGCGTAGGACAGGTGCGGCAGGTGCCGGCCGTGCGTGTGGGTGGCCATGCTCGGCACGCCGGCGTCCTCGACCCGTCGCCACAGCCCCACGAGCGCGCGCTCGTCCGCCGGGTCGAGGAGCAGGCAGACAGCGAGGGCCATGGTCGGGCCAGGCTATCGGGGGTGCTTGTGCGGCTGCGGTGGCGGGGATAGACAGAGCCCATGCCTCTCGTCTCGCGTCACCTCCTCGGTCCCGGCCCCACGAACCCCTACCCCGAGGCGACGGCGGGTCTCGCCGCGCCGCTGCTGGGCCACCTCGACCCGGGGTTCCTGCGCGTCATGGACGAGACCTGCGCGATGCTCCGCGAGGTGTGGCAGACCGACAACGCCCGCACGCTGCCACTGTCGGCCACCGGCTCGGCCGGGATGGAGGCGGCGTTCGTCAACACGGTGGGCGAGGGGGACGTCGTCGTCGTCGCGGTCAACGGGCTCTTCGGCGAGCGCATGTGCGAGGTGGCCCGCCGCTGCGGTGCCGAGGTGGTGCGCGTGGAGCACGAGTGGGGGCAGCCGGTGGACGTCGAGCGCGTCGCCGCGGCGCACCCCGCGCCCACGGTCGTCGCGATCGTCCACGCCGAGACGTCCACGGGTGTGCGGTCGGACGTCGCCGCCCTCGGACGGCTCAAGGGCGAGGCGCTGCTCCTCGTCGACGCCGTCACCTCCATCGGCGGGATCGAGCTGCGTGCCGACGAGTGGGGCGTGGACATCGGCTACGCCGGCACGCAGAAGTGCCTGGGCGTCCCGCCGGGACTGGCGCCCTTCACGATCAGCGACCGCGCCTTCGCGCGGCGGGTCGAGACGCCGCGCTCCTGGTACCTCGACCTCGGGCTCCTCGGCGGGTACGTCGGCGGCACGACCGGTGGCGCCCGCACCTACCACCACACGGCGCCGACGGCGATGGTCGCCAGCCTGCACGGCGGGCTGCGGCGCATCCTCGCCGAGGGCCTGGACGCCGTGTGGGCCCGTCACGAGCGCGCGGGCCGGCGCCTGCAGGAGGGTCTGCAGGAGCTGGGCCTGGAGCTCTTCGCCGCCGAGGGGCACCGGCTGCCCGAGCTCACCACGGTCCGGGTGCCCGACGGAGTGGACGCCGCCGCCGTGCGCGGGGAGCTGCTCACCCGGTACGGGATCGAGATCGGGGCCGGCGCGGGGAGGTACGCGGACACGGTGTGGCGCATCGGCCTCATGGGGCCCAATGCCGACGACGACTCCGTCGCCCTCGTCCTCGCGGCCCTCCGGGACGTCCTGCGCCGCTGAGTCCCCGGGTGCGGCGTGCCCCGTTGTCGGTTCGAATGGGCCGGGATGAGCACCCCACTCGAGCAGTACGCCCTCCTGTCCGACATGCGCACCGGTCCGCTCGTCTCACGCGACGGCAGCATCGACTGGCTGTGCCTGCCCCGCTTCGACTCCCCGGCGATGTTCTGCGCCCTCCTCGGTGACGAGGACGACGGCCGGTGGCAGCTGCGCGTCGTGGACGGCGAGGTCGTCGAGCGCCGCTACCTGCCGCAGACCTTCGTGCTCGAGACGACGTGGCAGACCGCTGCCGGCCGCGCCCGCGTGACCGACTTCCTGCCGCCGGCCACCGCCCAGGGAGACCTGGTGCGCCGCGTCGAGTGCCTCGAGGGAGAGGTCGAGGTGGAGCACGACCTGCGGCTGCGATTCGACTACGCGCGCTCGACGCCGTGGACCCGCCGCATCGAGAAGGAGGACGGGGAGCCCGCGCTCCTGTCCATCGCCGGCCCGGACGCCATCCTCGTCACCGGCCCGCTCCTCCACTGGCCCGACGGCTCGGACGAACGGGCCGAGGACGCCGTCGACCGGGCGACCGCCGACGCCTCCTCCACGCAGCCCGGCGCCCACGGGGACGGAGAGGAGGAGGGCCAGCCGGCTCCGCGGCTCGTGGGCACGTTCCCGCTGCGGGAGGGGGAGCGGCTGGACTGGGACCTCACGTGGTTCCCCTCCCACGAGGAGCCGCCGGAGCCGCCGGACGCGGACCAGGCGCTGGCGGAGACGGTCGAGTTCTGGGCGGAGTGGGCGGGGCGGCTCGAGGTCCACACCGACCACCAGCCGATCGTCCTGCGCTCCCTCCTCGTGCTGCGCGCCCTCACCCACCTCGACACCGGCGGGATCGTCGCGGCACCGACGGCGTCCCTGCCCGAGTGGTTCGGTGGTGGACGGAACTGGGACTACCGCTACACGTGGCTGCGGGACGCGGCCTTCACCATCGAGGTGGCGATCGCGCACGGCCTCACCGAGGGCGCGTCGCTGTGGCGCGACTGGCTGCTCCGGGCGGTCGCGGGCGACGCCGACGACATCAAGATCATGTACGGGCTGGCGGGGGAGCGGCAGCTCACCGAGCTGGAGCTGGACCACCTCGCCGGCTACGAGGAGTCCCGGCCGGTGCGGATCGGCAACGGCGCGGCGGACCAGTACCAGGCGGACGTCGTCGGGGAGGTGATGATCGCCCTCCACGAGCTGCGCAGGGCGGGCGTCCCCGAGGACGAGTACACGTGGGGCCTGCAGAAGAGCCTGCTGCGCTACTGCGAGAACAACATCGACCGCAAGGACCACGGTGTGTGGGAGATGCGGGGGGAGCCGCACTACTTCACGCACGGCCGCGCGATGATGTGGGCGGCCTTCGACAGGGGTGTGCGGGCGGTGGAGGAGCACGGGCTGGAGGGCCCGGTCGAGCGGTGGCGCGAGCTGCGCGAGCGGCTGGCGGCGGAGGTCGAGGAGCACGGCTTCGACATCGAGATCAACAGCTTCACCCAGACCTACGACAACACCGAGGTCGACGCCTCGCTCCTCCAGCTGCCGCACACCGGCCTGCTCGCCTACGACGATCCGCGCATGCTCGGCACCGTCGAGCGGATCGAGCGCGACATCGTCGACGACCACGGCCTGGTCCACCGCTACCGTACGGAGGCCGGCATGGACGGCCTGGAGGGCGGTGAGTACCCGTTCGTCCTGTGCACCTTCTGGCTGGTGGAGCAGTACGCCTCCAGCGGCCGGCTCGAGGAGGCGCGGACGCTCATGGCGCAGGTGATCGGGTACGCGAGCGACCTGGGGCTGTTCTCCGAGGAGTACGACCCGCAGAGCGGGCGGCTGGCCGGAAACTTCCCTCAGGCCTTCAGCCACCTCGGCCTCATCCGGGCCGCCGACGCGGTCAAGGCGGCCGAGGAGGCGGGCACCGAGAGCTGAGCCCGCCGCGCCGCTCAGACCTTGAAGCGTCCCACCAGCGCGTCGAGGTGCTCGGAGGTGCGCGCGAGCTCGTCGGCCGAGGTGCGCAGCTGGTCGATGCTGTCGACCGTGCTCTGGGCGTTGTCCGCGATCGAGCGGACGTTGTCGGCGATGGTCGTGGCCCCGACGGCCGCCTCGGCGACGTTGGAGGACATCGCCGTGGTGGTGGCGCTCTGCTCCTCGACCGCTCCGGCGATGCTGCCCTGGTGGTCGTTGACCTGACCGATGACGTCGGTCGTCGTCGAGATCGCGGAGACGGCGGTGTCGACGTCGGACTGGATCTGGGTGATCCGCGCCGTGATCTCGTCGGTCGCGCGGGCGGTGCCCTGGGCGAGCTCCTTGACCTCTCCGGCGACGACGGCGAAGCCCTTGCCGGCCTCCCCGGCACGTGCCGCCTCGATGGTCGCGTTGAGCGCGAGCAGGTTGGTCTGCTGGGCGATGGAGTTGATGAGGGCCACGACCTCCCCGACCGCGGTGGAGGACTCGCCGAGGCGGCTGATCGTCGAGTTGGCCGCTGCCGTGCTGGTCACCGCGGTGCGTCCGGCGTTGCTCGCCTCGGACGCGCTGCGGGCGATCTCGTGGATCGACGCGCCCATCTGCTCGCTCGCCGCGGCGACGGTCTGGACGTTGGAGGACACCTGCTCGGCGGCCGCCGCCGCGGCTCCGGCCTGCTGGGCCGCGTCGGAGGACTGACGGGTCATCTCGGCGGTGATGACGGACAGCTCCTGGGCTGCTGCGGAGGACGTCGTCGCGGTCTCGCCGATCTCGCGCACCAGGGTCGCGACGTTGCCGACGAAGCGGTTGAAGACCGTGGCGAGGGCACCGACCTCGTCGGCGCGGGAGTCGTCGACCCGCTGGGTGAGGTCGCCGTCGCCGTCGGCGATCTCGCGGAGCCGTTCGGTGAGGGCGTTGACCGGGCGGGTGATGCTGCGCGTGAGCACGGTGGCGAGCACGAGGACGATGACGAGCGCCAGAGCCGTCCCCCCGACGACGACGGCCTTCGTGGTCGTCGCGGTCGCGTCGGCCTCTGCGGCGCGCTCGGCCAGGAGCGCCTCCTCGTCCGCCATGATCGCGTCCAGCACGTCGCGGATCTCGTCCATGACGGCCTTGCCCGCGTCGGAGAGCACGATGGCCTGCGCCGCCTCGAAGCCCTCGTCGGACCGGACGTCGATGGTCTGCTGCATCTCGTCGAACTTCGCGGCGATGAGGGGCTCCAGCTCATCCAGCCGTGCCTGCTGCTCGGCGTTGTCGATCGTGAGGTCGCGGGCGGCCTCGAGGTGAACCGTCACCGACTCCTGAGCGGCGGTGTACGGCTCGAGGTAGGCGTCCACGCCCGTGATGACGTACCCACGCTGACCGGCTTCCGCGTCCTTGAGGGACGAGAGCACCTCGTTGGTCTCGTTGAGCACCTCGTGCGTGTGCTCGACCCATCCGCTGTTCGTCACCAGGGACGCCGTGTTGGTGAAGGAGACCACGCCGATGACCGCCATCAGCGCCAGCGCGGCCGCGTACCCCGCGGCCAGGCGGCGCCCGATGGTCCAGCGCAACCGGCCCGTTCGGCCCGTGGTCGGCTCGGCTGCGGGCCGGGGTGCGGCAGGGGTGGTGTCCAAGGGGGCTCCTCGAGGCGGGGGACGTGCTCCCCCATCCATCGGCCACCCGGCCGGGAATCTGAGCGTGACGTCCGCCGCCCGCGCCGCCGGCGCCTGGGGCCGCGGTCGCCGACCGGCCGTCTCACACGGGTGGGTGGTCGGGGAGGCCCTGCGTGCGCCGGCGCCCGCGGGTGACCCGGCCTCCGGGATGGCGCCGGTAGACGTGGCCGCTGGGGGTGACCCACTCGTAGGCGCTGCTGCCGAGGCGGCGGAGCTGGAACTGGGCGCTGGTCTTGAGGATGTGGTCGTGGGGGCAGAGGTCCTCGAGGCCGAGCATGGAGGTGGTGCCTCCGGCGTTCCAGGGGACGATGTGGTCGAGCTGGCAGCCTCGGGCGGGGTGGGTGCAGCCGGGTCGCACGCAGGTGCCGTCCCGTAGCCGGATGAGCTCGGCGAGCTCGGTGGGTGGCCGGTAGCGGGTGCGTCCGTGGTCCAGGACGGTGCCGGTGAGCGGGTCGGTGACGATCCGTCGCCATGTGCCGCCCAGCGCCGCGGCCCGGGCGACGGCGGGGGAGATGGGTCCGTAGCCCTCGAGGGTGGCGATCTCGGCGGGCTCGCGGTCGAGCAGGGCGAGCATGGCGTCCTCCTCGGGCAGCGGGACGAGCTCCGCACCGGTGCCGTCGGCCGGCTTCGACGCCGGCAGGCCGAGCTGCCGGGCGATGTCGGGCGGGAGCAGCACCGAGAGCGGCACGTGGACCCGGATCTGGGCGCGCTGGCCACCGATCTCACCCACCGGCATGTGCCAGCGACGCGGGACGGAGCCCGGACCGTGCGGAGGTGGATCGCCATCCGGAGGCGGAGGCGGGTCCGTAGGCGCCGCGGACGCTACCGCACCGACTGTGGGCGCAGCTGTCCCCTCGGACCGGTGGCCAGGTGGGTCGAGATCGGCCGGGACAGGGCTTGCGGCGTCCGGAGGTGCGAGCCGACCCGACTCGCGCCGCTGGGAGACCGGCCGGGGTGGAGCTGGAGAGGTTCCGGCAGCAGATTCACTCCGCTCGTCGGCCCGGCCCTGGGCCTCGAGCGTCGTGCCGTCCACGGTGTCGGTCGGCGGCACGTCCACCGCGCCAGGCTGGCAACCATCCGGCGCTTCCGGTGTCTCCGGCGCGTCAGGTGCCTGCACCGCCCCACAGTCGACATCGTGCGCCGTCCCGACATGGGGCTCGTCGCCCGCCGGATCGTCAGGAAGTTGGCCGGCACTCACGACGGTTCCCGGCGGTAGTCCGACGTACCCGACCTCGAGGGCGGTGTGGCCCATGAGGGAGAGGAGGTCGGCGCGCAGCTGGTCCAGCGTGCGGTCATCGCCGCCGGCCTGGGCGGAGCGGGCGGTGGCCTCGAGTGCGAGGTCGATGGCCGCGGCGTCGGTGGCCGGCAGGACTGCGTGGATGGAGGCCATGCCGTCGGGCAGCTGGCGCGGGTGCTCGACCCGTCGTCTGGCGCGGGCGCGGGCGTGGAAGAGGTCGGCGTCGTCGTGGCTGACGGCGATGACGGCCTTCCTGATGGCCTCGAGGAGCTGGCTGTGGGTCTGGGTGCCGGCGTCGTCGATGACGGCGTCCTGGACGAGGACGGCGATCTCGACGGGGTAGTCCTCGAGCATCGACACGATCGTGGTGGCCTTGCGGGCGTCGATGTGCCCGGTGGCCAGGGCCTGACCGGTGAGGGCGAAGACGCCCTCGAAGGCGCGGGCATTGCTCACCAGGCGCTGCGCGGCGAAGCGGCTCAGCCCCAGGCGGGGAGCGAGCTCGTCCGCGGCCATGTTCCCGGCCTTGACGTGCGAGGGCAGGGCGCCGCTGCCGGTCATCAGTGGCCGCCGGGAGAGCTCGCCGGCTACGCGGGTGAGCTTGGCGGTGGCCCACGCGGCCATGCGCTGGTACGCGGCGGCCATCTCCACGAGGTAGTACTCGTCCACCTCTCGCGGGTCGATGTCCTCGAGCTCGGCGAGGAGCTGGCCGTCGGGTGCCATGGCCGCGAGCGCCTCGGCCGGCACCGGCTGGCACGGCTCGAAGCCCATCTCCCGGGTGCTGATCGTCGACGGCGCAGGCGACTCCCCGGCGTCGACGAACACGTCGGCGGCGTCCTCCTCGCAGGCCCACAGCTCCTCCAGGCGGCGCAGGGACTGCTCACCGATCGGCTCGTAGGTGCTGGGGTCCTCCAACCAGGCCGCGTGCGGGTCGAAGTCGTCGATGGTGCTCACCGACCCCACCCCCTCTGCGGGTTTCCGACTGCTTTGCCGTCCTGCTC
>NZ_UETB01000006.1 GCF_900116375.1 Georgenia satyanarayanai
GGTCGTCGCCCCCGACGTGTGGACCTACGGGCCCATCGAGACCTGGCCGATCCCGGGCACCCAGTCCGGCGCCCAGACCTCCGGCGTGGTCGACGTCATCCAGGGCGCTGAGGGCGCCATCGGCTACATCGACGCCTCGCGCGTCGAGGACGGCATGGGCACCGTCGCCGTCGGCGTCGGTGAGGAGTACGTGCCCTTCTCGCCGGAGGCCGCCGCCTCCGTCATCGACGCCTCCCCGGCCGCCGAGGGCGCGACCGACCTGCGCCTGACGATCGACCTGGCCCGGGACACGACCGAGTCGGGCACCTACCCGATCGTCCTCGTCTCCTACTCGATCGCCTGCTCGACCTACGAGAACGAGGCGGACGCCGCCAACGTCAAGGCGTACTTCGAGTACGTCGCCAGCCCCGAGGGGCAGGAGCGGGCCGCCCAGCCCGACGTCGCCGGCTCCGCGCCGATCTCCGACGACCTGCGCGAGCGGGTCACCGCCGCCCTCGAGCAGATCACGGTTGCCGGCTGACCGGCTAACCTGACGGGCGGGCCGGTGCAGTGACGCCGGCCCGCCCGACGCACGTCCGCACGCCGTCCGATTCTCGGAGGACACGTGGCAACCGCCGCACCGCCCCAGACCCCGCCTGGCTCCCCCCCGGCCCTTCGCGCCGGGCGGACCCCCGGCAAGCTGGGCAACCGGCTCTTCGCCGGCATCTCCACGGGCGCCGGCCTGGTGATTCTCGTCATCCTCGCCGCCGTCGCGATCTTCCTCTTCGTGCGCGCCTGGCCGGCCCTCGTCGCCTCCCGCGACGAGCTCGCCGAGGTCGGCTTCATGCAGGGCCGCAACCTGTGGGAGTACGTCGCGCCGCTCCTGTTCGGCACGGTCCTCTCCTCGGTCATCGCGCTCGTCGTCGCGGTCCCGCTGAGCGTGGGGATCGCGCTGTTCATCTCCCACTACGCCCCCCGCCGCCTCGCGCAGGGACTGGGCTACCTCGTCGACCTCCTCGCCGCGATCCCCTCGGTCATCTTCGGCCTGTGGGGCATCCAGTGGCTGCAGCCGGTCATCGACCCGCTCTTCGCGTGGCTCTCGGAGCACCTGGGCTGGATCCCGCTGTTCGCGGACTACCAGGCGCCGGCCCGCAACATCCTCACCGCCGGGCTCGTCCTCGCCGTCATGATCCTGCCGATCATCACCGCGACGATCCGTGAGGTGTTCCTCCAGACCCCGCGGCTGCACGAGGAGGCCTCCCTCGCCCTGGGGGCCACCCGCTGGGAGATGGTCCGGCAGGCCGTGCTGCCCTTCGGGCGCTCGGGCATCATCTCCGCGGCCATGCTCGGCATGGGCCGCGCGCTGGGAGAGACGATGGCGGTGCTCATGGTGCTCTCGCCCGGCTTCCTCATCAACCTCAACCTCCTGCAGCCCGGCCAGCACCAGTCGATCGCAGCGAACATCGCCAGCCAGTTCCCCGAGGCCTCCGGGACCGGCGTCGACGTCCTCATCGCCACCGGCCTCATCCTCTTCGTCCTCACCTTCGGCGTGAACCTCCTCGCGCGGTGGGTCATCGCGCGCCGCGCCGAGTTCTCGGGAGCCAACTGATGACGACGACGCCCGTCGCCCTGCACCAGACCCGCCGGCTGCCCGCGTGGGCGCCGTGGGCCGTCCTCGCGGTCTCCCTCGCCGTCGCCGCCGCGATCCTCGGGATCGGCGGCACCCCGACCGTCGCCGGCGTCGTCTTCCTCGGCGCGATCGTCCACGTCATCGCCGTCGTCGCGGTGTCCTGGCAGGTCGAGGGGACACGCTGGGCCAAGGACCGCCTCGCCACGACGCTCGTGACCCTCGCCTTCGTGCTCGCCATGGTCCCGCTCGTGTCCCTCATCTGGACGGTGGTGAGCGGCGGCGTCCGGGCGTTCAGCTGGGAGTTCCTCACCACCGACATGGTCGGGATCTTCGGGCAGATGACCGAGGGAGGCGCCTACCACGCGATCATCGGCACGCTGTACGTCACGGGCATCGCCGCCGTCATCTCCATCCCGCTCGGCATCTTCACCGCGATCTACCTCGTCGAGTACGGCGCCGGCCGCGTCAAGCGGGCCATCACGATCCTCGTCGACGTCATGACCGGCATCCCCTCGATCGTCGCCGGACTGTTCGCCTTCACGGTCTTCCTCGTGCTCTTCGGGCCGGCGTACAAGTCGGCCCTCATCGGCGGCATCGCCCTCGCCGTCCTCATGACGCCCGTCGTCGTGCGCTCGGTGGAGGAGATGCTCCGGCTCGTGCCCAACGAGCTGCGCGAGGCCTCCTACGCCCTCGGCGTGCCGAAGTGGCTGACCATCGTCAAGGTCGTCCTGCGCACCGCGATCGCCGGCATCACCACCGGCGTGATGATCTCCATCGCCCGCGTCATCGGTGAGACGGCCCCGCTGCTCATCACCGTCGGCATCACCAACGCCGTCAACTACGACGCCTTCGACGGCCGCATCGCCACCCTGCCCGTGTACGTCTTCCGCCAGTACGCACAGGGCGGCGCCAGTGAGTACCGTGCCTGGGCCGGGGCGCTCACCCTCATCATCATCGTCATGCTGCTCAACCTCGTCGCCCGCCTGGTGAGCAGGTACTTCTCGCCCAAGGGAGTCCGCTGATGCGCGACCCGCACCGACGTCTCCTGCCCGCACGACCCTCAAGGACCACGCATGTCTAAGCGCATCGACGTCAAGGACCTCAACGTCTTCTACGGGGACTTCCTCGCCGTCCAGGACGTCAACATGGTCATCGAGCCCCGCGCCGTGACCGCGCTCATCGGCCCCTCCGGCTGTGGCAAGTCGACCTTCCTGCGGACCCTGAACCGCATGCACGAGGTCATCCCCGGTGCCCGCGTCGAGGGGCACGCGCTCATGGACGGCCAGGACCTCTACGGCGACGACGTCGACCCGGTGGAGGTCCGCCGGCAGGTGGGCATGGTCTTCCAGCGACCCAACCCCTTCCCGACGATGTCTATCGCCGACAACGTCCTCGCCGGGGTCAAGCTCAACAACAAGCGGATGAGCAAGAGCGACCAGGAGGCGCTGGTGGAGCGGGCGCTGCGTGGTGCCAACCTCTGGGAGGAGGTCAAGGACCGCCTCGACCGGCCGGGCTCCTCGATCTCCGGCGGCCAGCAGCAGCGCCTGTGCATCGCCCGCGCCATCGCGGTGCAGCCGCAGGTGCTCCTCATGGACGAGCCCTGCTCGGCGCTCGACCCGATCTCCACGCTCGCGATCGAGGACCTCATCGCCGAGCTGAAGTCCGAGTACACGATCGTCATCGTCACCCACAACATGCAGCAGGCCGCCCGCGTCTCGGACACGACCGGCTTCTTCAACATCGCCGGGACCGGCAAGCCCGGCCGCCTCATCGAGATGGACGCCACCGAGCAGATGTTCGCCGCCCCGAAGAACAAGGCGACCGAGGACTACATCTCCGGCCGCTTCGGCTGAGCAGTCCACCGGCTGCGACGTCCCGCGACGCGAACGCCCCCGGGAGCCTCGGCTCCCGGGGGCGTCCTCGTGGCGGCGTCAGATCTTGGAGCCCTCGAGGGACTCGGTCAGCGGCTCGTCGGAGACGACGATGCACAGCGTGGTGCGGTCGTCGGCGTCGTTCCAGCTCTGCTCGGAGGGGTAGAGCATGGTGAAGGGCAGCGCGGACTCCTCGTAGGGCAGCCCGATGAACTCCTCGAACTCCGCGAGGCAGGTCTCCTGGGACTCCGCCTGGACGGTGTCCACGCCCGGGTAGTCGTCGCCGGAGAAGACGTGCTCACCGAAGATCTCGGCGTCGTGCTCCTCGGTGCACTCGACGGCAGCCGCCGAGCTGACCTCCTCGCCCTCCAGGTCACTCTGGTTGAGGCAGTCACCGACCTCGAGGTCGAGCACGGAGTCGGCCGTGCACCCGGCAGCTCCCACCAGCGCGAGGGTGGCGGCAACGGCGAGGACGGGACGGCGCAGGGACATGGTGTTCTACCTCCGGGTGAACGAGACGAGGGGGGTGGCGGGACGGCCGGGGGCGGCCGAAGTCCCGGAACACCCTAGCGAACCCTGCGACCGGCCCAGCGACGGGCGGGAGGTGAGGCGACGCCGGGCCGCGAAGCGCCAGTCGGCGCGAAGGCCGCTCGTGGCGGCTTGTGTTGGAGCCCGGGGCATTCGCGACCCGACGTCTGCGTCCATCGTAGGGCAGGGAGCCCGGCGCGTCCTGTCAGTCGACGGTCGGGCGCAGGACGAAGCGGTACCCCACGTTGCGCACCGTCCCGATGAGCTGGTCGTGCTCCGCGCCGAGCTTGGCCCGCAGCCGCCGCACGTGGACGTCGACGGTCCGCGTGCCGCCGTAGTAGTCGTAGCCCCACACCTCGTCGAGGAGCTGCGCCCGCGTGAAGACCCGCCCCGGGTGCTGCGCCAGGTGCCGCAGCAGCTCGAACTCCTTGTAGGTGAGGTTGAGCGCCTGACCGCGCACCCGCGCCGAGTAGGCGGCGGTGTCGATGACGAGCTCGCCGGCCTCGAGGACGTCCCCCGCCGGCTCCGCTGCCGCGACCTGGCTGCCGAGGAGCCGCAGGCGTGCCTCCAGCTCCGCCGGCCCGGCCGTCGAGAGCACGATGTCGCTGCACCCCCATGCCGGGGTGACGGCGGCGAGCCCGCCCTCGGTGAGGACGAGCAGCAGCGGGATCTGCAGCCCGGTGCTGCGCGCGAGCTGGCACACCGACCGGGCCGCCGCGAGCTCCTGGCGGCCGTCGACGACGAGGACGTCGGCATCTGCTGGGTCGACGAGCGAGTCCGCGGCGAGCGGCACCGCCGCGACCCGGTGGTCGAGCAGGGCGAGCGAGGGCAGCACGGAGGCCGCACCGGTCGGCTCACGTGTCAGGACGACAAGAGTGGCCATCGCACCCCTTCCTGGTCGGGGACACACTAGTGGGAACCGGGGTGCCGCCGACGTCACTGCTCGATCTGCCAGACTCGGAGGGTGCCCGCCCACCCCGTCCTCCTGCAGCGACTCACCCCCGTCGGGGCCGGGTCGTGATGGGCAGCTCGACCCGTGGGGTCGCCACCGCCGCCCTCGCCGCCGTCCTCGCGCTCAGCGGGATGTGGCACTGGCCGCTCCTCGTCGTCGTCGGCCTCACCACCCTTCTCGTGGCCGCCGGGTGGCCCCGGCTCGCCGGTCTGCCGGTGACGACGGGGCCCGGCATCGTCATCGCCGCCACGGGTGTGGCGGCGCTCGCCGTCGTCGCGGGCACCGGGTCCGTCGACGGTGTGGCCGTCGTGCTCGGGCTGGCGGTCGCGGGCAGCTTCCTCCAGGAGATGCTGCGGCGGGACGGTCGCCCGCGGCTCGTGGAGTCCGTGGCCGCCACGGTGACCGGCTGCGTCGTCGCCGGCTCCGCGGCGATGTGGCCGGCGCTCGGGGACGCCCGGCCGGCCGCCGCCGTCGTCGTCACCGCCGCGGCCGCGCTCGCCGCCGGGGCGGCCTGCACGGCCCTGCCGCTGGGCCCCCGGCTCGTCCCGGGGCTCGCCACCGTCGTCGCGGGCGGCGCCGGTCTGCTCGCCGGCGCGCTCCTGCCCGACGTCGGCCCGCTCGTGGGAGGGGCGAGCGGACTCGTCGCCGGGGTGCTCACCTCGGTCGTCCACCTCGTCCTCGGCCGCTTCCCGGCCTCCACCCGCCCGCTGCCCGCCCTCGCGGCCGCCGCGCTGCCCCCGATGCTCGCCGGTGCGCCGACCTTCATGCTCGGCAGCCTGCTGCTCGCCTGAGGGCGCGGACGAGCCGCCCGCGGCCGACCGCGTAGCATCGGGGCATGGCCACCTTCACTCTTCCCGAGGGCCTGGCCCCGGAGGTCTACCCGCTCGCCTGGCTCGTCGGATCCTGGCGCGGCTACGGCGTCATGGCCTACCCGGGTGTGCCAGAGCAGCCCCTCGTCCACGAGATGACCTTCGACCACGACGGCGGTCCCTACCTGCGCTGCACGAGCACGCTGTGGGCGGTGGACCCGGAGCACTCCTCGTCCGTCTCGCAGGAGATGCCCGGTGCCGTCGGCGCCGACCTGCTGGCCAAGGCCGAGGTGTGGGCCACCGAGACGGCCTACTGGCGGGCCACGCCGGCGGCGCAGGAGCCGGGCGACGGCGAGCAGGGCTCGGGCCAGCGCAGCACCGACATCGAGGTGCTCGTGGCGCAGCCCACCGGGCACGTCGTCGTCTACGTCGGCACCGTGCGCCCGGCCCGGATCGACATCGTCAGCGACGCCGTCGTGCGCACGGCCAGCGCCCCGGACGTCGCCGCGAGCAGCCGCATGTACGGGCTCGTCCAGGGTGAGCTGCTGTGGGTCGAGGAGCTCGCCGCCTTCGGTCACGAGCTGCAGTCCTACGCCTCCGGGCGGCTGAGCCGACAGGAGCAGGCATGACCAGCCCGCTGCTCTCCCGGCCCGGGGCCGTCGCCGGCGGCGGACCGGACGCCGGCGTCGCCCTCCACTACGGCCACCCCGCCCAGGAGCAGCGCGCCCTCGAGCGCGGCCTGGGCCTCGTCGACCTGTCCCAGCTCGGTGTCGTCACGGTCTCCGGCCCCGACAGGCTGAGCTGGCTCAACACGCTGAGCACACAGCTGCTCCTCGACCTCGCCCCGGGCCGGTCCGGTGAGCTGCTCCTCCTCGACCCCCACGGCCGCATCGAGCACGCCGCCGCCGTGGCCGACGACGGCGAGCGGGCCTGGCTCGTCACCGAGGGCGACCACGCGGCACCGCTCGTCGCGTTCCTCGAGCGGATGCGGTTCATGCTGCGCGTGGAGGTCACCGACGTCACCGAGCACACCGCCGTCCTCGGCACGTGCGGTGACGGGTGGCAGGCCGTCGCGGCGGGCCCCGGGCACGTGCTCACCTGGCACGACCCGTGGCCGACGACGGCGCCCGGCGGCACCAGCTACGGACCGCCCGACGACGAGCACCCCGGCCGGCACCTGCGCCGCTCCCTCGGTCTGGTCGACCGCGCCCGCCTGGGCGACGTCGTCGACGCCTCGGGGCTGCGGCTCGCCGGCACGTGGGCCTGGGAGGCGCTGCGGGTGGAGGCCTGGCGCCCCCGCCTCGGCCGGGAGGTCGACGAGCGCGCGATCCCGCACGAGCTCGACTGGCTGCGCACCGGCGTCCACCTCGACAAGGGCTGCTACCGCGGCCAGGAGACCGTCGCGCGCGTGTTCAACCTGGGACGGCCCCCGCGCCGCCTGGTCATGCTCCACCTCGACGGCTCGGACCACCTGACGCCGGAGCCCGGCGCCCGGGTGCTGCACGGGGACAGGGACGTCGGTCTCGTGACGAGCGTCGTGCGGCACGCCGAGCTCGGGCCCCTCGCTCTCGCGCTCGTCAAGCGCTCGCTGCCGGCCGACGCCGAGCTCGTCGTCGACGGCATCGCCGCGGCCCAGGAGGTCATCGTCCCGGTGACCGGTGAGGCCGCGGGGCGCCCGGCCGGGCGCCCGGGCCAGGAGCTGCGCCGGCGGCCGCGCGCCTGAGCCCATGAGCGGAGCCGAGGGACGCGAGGACCGCCTCGACCTGCGCCGACTGCTGGTCCTCGTGCGGCAGCGGCTGCGCGGCGGACGTCGCCGGGTGCGGGCCGCCGCCCTGCCCGTGGTCATCGCGGCGGTCGCCGCGGGCCTCTCGTGGGCGGTGGCGCACTACTGGCTCGGGCACGCCCAGCCGTTCTTCGCGCCCATCGCCGCCTGGGTGTGCCTGGGCTTCAGCGCGGACCGGGAGGTGCGGAAGGTCGCCGAGCTGGCGCTCGGGGTGGCGCTCGGCGTCGCGCTCGGGGAGCTCGTCGCCTACGTCTTCAACACCGGCGTTCTCCAGATCATGCTCGTCATCGTCGTCGGCGCCCTGCTCGCGCGGTTCGTCGACCGTGGCCCGATGCTCACCATCCAGGCCGGCGTCCAGGGCATCGTCATCGTCGCGCTGCCGGTCGCCGCCATCGACGGGCCGACGGGCCGGTGGACCGACGCGCTCGTCGGCGGCTCCTTCGCCCTGCTCGTCGCGATCCTCACCCCGCAGGACGCCCGCCGCCGCGCGCGGCAGCTCGCCGCCGCCAGCCTCTCCGACCTCTCGCACCTGCTCGGCACCCTCGGCAAAGGGCTGCGGGCGGGGGACCCCGAGCTGATGCGTGACGCCCTGGCCCTGGGGCGCAGCACCCAGGGCACCCTCGACGACTGGGCCTCGGTCGTGCGCAACGCCCTCCAGTCGGCGCGGATCTCCCCAGCGGCGCGCCGCTACCTCCCCGAGCTGGCCCGTCTCGAGCGGGCCAGCACCCTCGCCGACCGGGCCATGCGCAACGCGCGGGTCATCGCCCGCCGCGGCCTGGCCGCCGTCGAGCAGGGCGCTCAGGACGACCGGGTGAGCGAGGCCCTCGAGGGGCTCGCCGTCGGCGCCCTCCGCCTGGGTGAGGCGCTCGGCAGCGGTGGGAGCACCGCGGACGCCGCCCAGGTGCTCACCCTCGTCACCGGCGAGCTCGACCCGGACGACGTCGAGGACCCGGGCTGGCACCTGCAGACGCTGGTGATCCTCATGCGCTCCCTCACCAGCGACCTCCTCCAGGCCTCGGGGCTGAGCGCTGCCGAGGCCAGCCACCTCCTCGCCCGCTAGGGCTGCGGGCGAGGCTGGGTCTCGTAGACTCGCGCGGTGGGAATCATCGGCAGTCTGCAGTTCTACCTCTTCCTCGCCCTCGCCCTCGCGGCCTTCGCCGTCGAGGTGTGGGCGCTCGCGCACTGCCTGCGCCAGCCCGCCCAGGCCTTCGCCTACGCGGGCAAGCGGACGAAGAACTTCTGGCTGCTCGTGCTCGTGGTCAACGTCGCGCTCGGCTTCGTGGCGCTGCCGCCCTTCGGGCCGCTCTCGGGCAGCTTCCTCTCGATCATCCTCGTCATCCCCGCCGCGATCTACCTCACCGACGTCAAGCCCGCGGTCAGCGGCTACGGCCGCGGACGGCGCGGCGGGGGCGGTTGATGAGGACGGTCCTGCAGCGGGTCGACGGCGCGTCGGTCCACGTCGACGGCGAGCAGGTCGGTGGCTTCACCGGGCCGGGCCTCGTCGCGCTCGTCGGCGTCACGCACGACGACGGACCGGAGCAGGTCGCGCGCACCGCCCGGAAGGTCGCCGAGCTGCGGATCCTGCGCGAGGAGCGCTCGGTGCTCGACGACGGCGCGCCCGTCCTCGTCGTCTCCCAGTTCACCCTCCACGCCGACGTCCGCAAGGGCCGCCGTCCGTCATGGAACGCCGCCGCCCCGGCCGAGGTGGCCGAGCCGGTGGTCGACGCCGTCGTCGCCGCCCTGCGCGAGCGCGGGGTGCGCGTCGAGACCGGTCGCTTCGGCGCCGACATGCGTGTGTCCCTGGTCAACGACGGCCCGGTGACGATCGTCCTCGACGTCTGACCGTCGCGTCAGGGCGCCGAGAGGGCGTCGGCGAAGGCGGCGAGCACGTCATCGCCCAGCAGCACGAACCGCACCAGCTCGACGCCGCCGCTCCATCCGCGCACCGCGTCGACCGCCACGCGCGCGACCTCGGCGGCGTCCCAGCCGTAGACCCCGGCGCCCACCGCGGGGAAGGCCACCCTCCGCGCGCCGACGGCGTCGGCGACGTCGAGGGCGCTGGTGAAGCAGGAGGCGAGCAGGGCCGGGTCGGTCTCCCCGCGGTGCCGGTTCGGCCCCACGGTGTGGATGACCCACGGGGCCGGCAGATCGTAGCCGGCGGTCGGCACGGCCCGGCCGACCGGCAGGCCGTCGGGCAGCTCGGTGCGCCGCAGCTCCATGCACTCCTCGAGCAGCCGCGGCCCGGCGGCCCGGTGGATCGCGCCGTCGACCCCGCCCCCGCCCAGGAGGGAGGAGTTCGCGGCGTTGACGACGGCGTCGACGTCCTGGGTGGTGATGTCGCCCTGCACGGCCTCGATACGCATGGCGACCATGGTGCCGCAGCGGGGCCCACAGGCGCGGGCGCCTGTGGAGGAGGACGATGGAGTCACGCCCCTGGCGAACACGGGCAGGTTCGCGCGAGGCCCGCCGTTAGCATCGATGAACGCTGCCCGGCTGGGAGCACCCGGCCACGCCGCCTCGAAGGAGCCCTGATGTTCGAGAGATTTACCGACCGAGCCCGTCGGGTGATCGTCCTTGCCCAGGAAGAGGCACGGATGCTCAACCACAACTACATCGGGACCGAGCACATCCTGCTCGGCCTCATCCACGAGGGCGAGGGCGTCGCCGCCAAGGCGCTGGAGTCGCTCGACATCTCCCTCGAGGGCGTGCGGCAGCAGGTCACCGAGATCATCGGTGAGGGCCAGCAGGCCCCCGGCGGCCACATCCCCTTCACGCCGCGCGCGAAGAAGGTCCTGGAGCTCTCGCTGCGCGAGGCCCTCCAGCTGGGCCACAACTACATCGGTACCGAGCACATCCTCCTCGGCCTCATCCGCGAGGGTGAGGGTGTGGCGGCGCAGGTGCTCAACAAGCTGGGCGCCGACCTCAACCGCGTGCGCCAGCAGGTCATCCAGCTGCTGTCCGGCTACCAGGGCAAGGAGGCCGTCGCGGCCGGCGGCCCCGCCGAGGGCCAGCCCTCCGGCTCCGCCGTGCTCGACCAGTTCGGCCGCAACCTCACCCAGGCCGCCCGCGAGGGCAAGCTCGACCCGGTCATCGGACGCGAGCAGCCCATCGAGCGGGTCATGCAGGTGCTCTCGCGCCGCACGAAGAACAACCCCGTCCTCATCGGCGAGCCCGGTGTCGGCAAGACCGCCGTCGTCGAGGGCCTGGCCCAGGCGATCGTGCGCGGGGACGTGCCCGAGACCCTGCGCGACAAGCAGCTCTACACCCTGGACCTCGGCTCGCTCGTCGCCGGCTCCCGCTACCGCGGTGACTTCGAGGAGCGCCTGAAGAAGGTCCTCAAGGAGATCCGCACCCGCGGTGACATCGTCCTGTTCATCGACGAGATCCACACCCTCGTCGGTGCGGGTGCGGCCGAGGGCGCGATCGACGCCGCGAGCATCCTCAAGCCGATGCTCGCCCGCGGTGAGCTGCAGACCATCGGCGCCACGACGCTGGACGAGTACCGCAAGCACATCGAGAAGGACGCCGCCCTCGAGCGCCGCTTCCAGCCGATCCTCGTGGACGAGCCCTCCGTGGCCCACACCATCGAGATCCTCAAGGGTCTGCGTGACCGGTACGAGGCGCACCACCGCGTCTCCATCAACGACGAGGCGCTCATCGCCGCCGCGACGCTGGCCGACCGCTACGTGTCCGACCGCTTCCTCCCGGACAAGGCGATCGACCTCATCGACGAGGCGGGCGCGCGCCTGCGCATCCGCCGGATGACCGCCCCGCCGGAGCTCCGTGAGCTCGACGAGCAGATCTCCGAGGTCCGCCGCGAGAAGGAGTCGGCGATCGACGACCAGGACTTCGAGAAGGCCGCCTCGCTGCGCGACGACGAGAAGCAGCTCTCCGCGCGCCGGGTCGACCGCGAGAAGGCCTGGAAGTCCGGTGACCTGGACACGGTCGCCGAGGTGGACGAGGACCTCATCGCCGAGGTGCTGGCGATGTCGACCGGCATCCCGGTCTTCAAGCTGACCGAGGCCGAGTCCTCCAAGCTGCTCCACATGGAGGAGGAGCTCCACAAGCGGATCATCGGCCAGGAGGCCGCGATCACCGCGCTGTCCCAGGCGATCCGACGCACCCGCGCGGGCCTCAAGGACCCCAAGCGCCCCGGCGGCTCCTTCATCTTCGCCGGCCCCACCGGCGTCGGGAAGACCGAGCTGGCCAAGGCGCTCGCGGAGTTCCTCTTCGGCGACGAGGACGCGCTCATCCAGCTCGACATGAGCGAGTTCTCCGAGAAGCACACCGTCTCCCGGCTCTTCGGCTCGCCCCCCGGCTACGTGGGCTACGAGGAGGGTGGCCAGCTCACCGAGAAGGTGCGCCGCCGTCCGTTCTCCGTCGTCCTGTTCGACGAGGTGGAGAAGGCCCACGCGGACATCTTCAACTCGCTCCTGCAGATCCTCGAGGACGGCCGCCTCACCGACGCCCAGGGCCGGGTGGTGAACTTCAAGAACACCATCATCATCATGACGACGAACCTCGGGACCCGGGACATCGCCAAGGGCGTGCAGACGGGCTTCCAGGCGAGCGGCGAGCTGTCCAACGACTACGAGCGGATGAAGACGAAGGTCAACGAGGAGCTCAAGCAGCACTTCCGGCCCGAGTTCCTCAACCGCGTGGACGACACCATCGTCTTCCCGCAGCTCACGCAGGACCAGATCGTCCAGATCGTCGACCTCATGATCGCCCAGCTCGACGCGCGCATGCGCAACCAGGGCATGGCGATCCGCCTGACCGACGCGGCCAAGGTGCTGCTCGCCGAGCGGGGCTACGACCCCGTCCTGGGCGCCCGGCCGCTGCGCCGCGCGATCCAGCGGGAGATCGAGGACGTCCTGTCCGAGAAGATCCTCTACGGCCAGATCCACACCGGCCAGACCATCGAGGTCGACGCCGCGGGTGAGGGTGTGCTCGGGGAGTTCCTCTTCCGTGGGCTCGACGAGGGCGAGATCGCCACGCCCGAGCCGGTCGCCGTCGGCGGCACGACCACCGTGGAGCAGCGCCAGATGCCCACCGCCCCCCAGGGCGGCGGCGCTGGTGGCGGCGGACAGCTGCAGCCCGGAGCCTGACGAACGGCGCCACGAGGCCCGGCAACCTGCGGGTTGCCGGGCCTTCGTGCGTCCGTGAGCAGGCACTCGGCAGATTCCACCGCCGTAGGCCTCGCACTGTCGCCCCACTGGCGCTATGGTGGGAACTGCTTCGGCATCGGCCGGGGCTTTTTTATCGAGGAGTTTGCATGGCTACTGGCACCGTGAAGTGGTTCAACGGCGAGAAGGGGTTCGGCTTCATTGCTCCCGACGGCGGGGGTGCGGATGTCTTCGTCCACTACTCCGCCATCGCCACGAGCGGCTACCGCTCGCTCGACGAGGACCAGAAGGTCGAGTTCGACACCACTCAGGGCCCCAAGGGCCCCCAGGCGGAGAATGTCCGCCCCCTCTGACGTGAGGTGACCGCGCACCGTCATCACTGACTGCGCACCCCGCCGCAGCCCGCCACCGTCCGACGGTGGCGGGCTGTGGTGCGTCCGGGGCCGTGTCGCAGGTCCCGCCCTCCCCGTGCGCCCTGCCCACGGCGCACCTACGGTGGGTGGTAGAGAGGCCGCCAACCGGTCTCCGCGACGGAAGGAGCTCCTCCATGGGCACTGACGACAAGATCGCGAACTCGACGGAGAAGACCTCGGGCAAGATCAAGGAGGCCGTCGGCGACGCGACCGACAACAGGGACCTCCAGGCCGAGGGTCAGAAGGACCAGAGCACGGGCAGCCTCAAGCAGGCCGCCGAGAACGTCAAGGACGCCTTCAAGTAGAACCGGCTCCTGACGCCCCGCGGGACACCGGTCCCGCGGGGCGTTCGTCTGTCCTGCCCGCGGCCGTGCAAGATCGGGGCGGCAGGGGACACAGGCAGGGTGGTGGCATCCGACGAGAGGGGCGCTGTGCGCGACGACGCGTGGTTCGAGGGGCTCTACCGTGACCACGCGACCGCCGTGTACCGCTACCTCGTGCGCCGCGCGCCGGCCGCGGACGCCGAGGACCTCACGGCCGACGTCCTCGCCACCGCCTGGCGCCGCCGCGAGGACGTCCCGGGCGAGGCCGTCCTGCCCTGGCTCTACCGCACGGCCGGCTACGTCCTCGCCAACCACCGCAGGAAGCTCCTCCCCGTCCCCGTGGACGAGCTTCCCGACGCACGTGACGACGACGGCGACCCCGCCCTGGCGGCGGTCGCCGACGACGACGTCCGTCTCGCGCTGGCGGCCCTGAGCGAGCGTGACCGGCAGATCCTCGTCCTCCACGCGTGGGAGGGGCTGGGCGGCGCCGAGCTGGCGCAGGTGCTCGGCATCTCCCGGGGCGGCGCCGACGCCGCCCTGTCCCGGGCCCGGGCCCGCCTGGCCGCGGCCTGGCCGGACTGACGCCGCCGTCGCCGGCGTCAGCCCAGCCGGGCCAGCGCGAGGGCGACGAGCTCGACCATGTCCGGCTGCGGGTCGGGCAGCTCGTCCACCGGCCACCAGGCGACGTCGAGGGACTCGGCGGACACGGCGTGCGCGGCGCCGGCAGGTGCCGTCGCGACGAAGCGGACGTCCAGGTGCGTCACCCCGCCGCGCGGGTCGCAGAACGGGACGGGGTGCGCGCTGAGCTGGACCGGCACCGGGTCGAGCACGAGAGTGTCGATGCCGGACTCCTCGCGCGCCTCGCGCAGCGCGGCGGCCGCGAGCGTGGGATCGCCGCGCTCGACGTGTCCTCCGAGCTGGAACCACCGCTGCGCCTTGCGGTGCAAGGTGAGCAGGACTTGGCGGCGGTCGGCCGAGACGACGACGGTGCTCGCCGTCAGGTGGTCGGGGTAGCACTCGCGCAGCACGCCGAGCGGCTGCGCCCGCAGGTGGGCGACGTAGCGCTCACGCAGCTGCTCCTGGCGCGGCGTGGGCGCCTGCCACGGCTCGAGCACGGCGAGGGCGGAGGAGTGCAGGGCGCAGGGCATGGGCACCAGCCTGCCACCGGCGGCGCAAGAACCGGGCGGCTCGCCACACAGGAGGGGTAGGAGCAACCCACCGGAGGTCACCATGGACGAGGACGAGGCAGTCTCCCGGGTGCGCGGCGCCGACCCCGCCGCCGGAGCCGAGCCCGACGGCGGCCGGCTGGCCGCCCTCACCGCTGAGCGGCGCGGCGACGAGCTCGCGGCGCGACGCGCCCGTCCACGGTGGGCGGCGGTGGCCGCCGTCGCCGCCGGCGCGCTCGTCGTCGGCGGCGCCGGGTACGGGATCGGGCGGGCGACGGAGGGCCCGGCGGCGGACACGACGGCGACGGCTCCGGCCGGGCGCACGGCCGTCGGCGAGTCCACCGAGAGCATGTCCTCCGCCGACACGTCCTTCCCCGGCGGCCTCGGCGGGGAGCGGATGACCTTCACCGCCGAGGGCCTGAGCGATGCCGGCGGCACCGCGACGGCCTGGGCCTTCGACGGCGCCGGCACCTTCACCGAGGAGACCGCCGTCCGCGTCGCCGAGGTCCTCGGCGTCGAGGGCGAGCCCCGCCTGGAGGGCGGGTGGAACGTCGGACCGGTCGACGGCAGCGGACCCACGCTCAACGTCGGGCCGGACGCCGCCGTCACGGCCCACTACAACGACCCCGCGCTCTACGAGGGCCTCGAGGACGTCCCACCCGCCGAGATGCCGACGGACGACGGCCCCGCCGAGGGCGGGGACGCCGCCGCGAGCGGGGACGGGGACGCCGCGACGTCCGTCGTCGAGCCGCGCCCCGCGGTCGGTGCGCCCGGGCCGGGCGAGGAGCCGAGCGCCGTCGCACCGCAGGGGACGGCGCCGGACGGGCCGGCCGGGGTGCTGTACGAGACGCTCGCCGCGCTCGGGCTGGACCCCGAGGCGGCCGAGTACGTCGAGCAGGAGTCCTGGGCCGGGGCGACGAGCGTCGTCGCCCACCACGTCGTCGGCGGGATGCCGAGCGGCCACAGCTGGTACGCCGACGTCGTCGACGGTGAGGTCCTGTCCTTCTCCGGCCCGCTCGCGCCCGTCGTCGAGCTCGGCGAGTACGACGTCGTCAGCCCCGCGGAGGCCGTCGAGCGGCTCGCCGACCCGCGCTTCGGCGGCAGCGAGGTGTGGTCCGGGGACGTCTCGATCATGCCGGCGCCCGAGCCGGACGGGCGCAGCTGGGACGACCCGCCCCCTCCGCCGCCCGCGGCCGGGGCACCGCTCCCGTGGGCCGTCACCGACGTGACGATCACGACGGCGGAGCCCGGCCTGATCGAGCACTGGACCGACGAGGGGGGCAGCCTCCTGCTGCCGGCCTACGAGCTGAGCGACGCCGAGGGACGCACCTGGCGGGTCCTGGCCGTGGCCGACCACGAGCTGGCGTCCTAGGACGTCACGAAGGGCGTCGTCCCGGCCGGTTGGAGGGCCGGCCGGGGCGGTGCCGGTCAGTCGGTGCGCTCGTCGACGAGGTCGGCGTACTCCGGGTGCTCGTCGATCCACGCGGCCATGAAGGAGCAGTCCGGCACCACCCTCAGGCCCTGGGCGCGGGCGGCCTCCACGGCGGCGCTCGCCAGCGCCGAGCCCACCCCCTGCCCCTCGGCGGACGGCTCGACGACCGTGTGCGTGAGGACGAGGACGCCGGTGTCGCGCTCGTAGACGGCGACGCCGAGGAGGTCCTCGCCCGCCGTCGCCTCGTAGCGGTGCCGTGCGGGCACGTCCGTGACGGTGATCTCGGGCATGCCTCAGGGTCGCAGGGGCCCGGTCCGGTCGCACGCGGGAACCCTCGGTGGATGGGGCCGGGCCTCGCTAGAGTGGACGTACGTCCGCGGTGCCGGGGAACCGCGGGGGACCACCGGAGGCGATGATGCCGAAGTACGTGTACCGCTTCAGCGAAGGCGGGATGGACCAGAAGGACCTGCTCGGTGGCAAGGGGGCGAACCTGGCCGAGATGAGCAGGCTGGGCCTGCCCGTGCCGCCGGGCTTCACGATCACCACCGAGGCCTGCCGTGCGTACATGCGTGACGGGCACGTCCCGCCGGACCTGCGGGTGGAGGTGACCCTCGCGCTGCGGGAGATGGAGGACACGCTCGGACGCAGCCTCGGGGACTTCCACGAGCCGCTCCTCGTCTCTGTGCGCTCGGGCGCCAAGTTCTCCATGCCCGGGATGATGGAGACCGTCCTCAACGTCGGGCTCAACGACGCCTCGGTGCAGGGCCTGACCGCCGTCACCGGTGATGAGCGCTTCGCCTGGGACTCCTACCGGCGGCTCCTGCAGATGTTCGGCAGGACGGTGCTCGACATCGACGGCGAGCTCTTCTCCGGCGCCCTGGAGGACCTCAAGACCGAGCGCGGCGTGCGGGACGACACCGAGCTGTCCGCCGAGGACCTGCGTGGGCTGGTCGCGACGTACAAGGCGGTCGTCCGTGAGCAGTCCGGGGCGGACTTCCCGCAGCACCCGCGCCAGCAGCTCGACATGGCGATCGAGGCGGTGCTCCGCTCGTGGAACACCGACCGGGCCGTGCTCTACCGCCGCCAGGAGGGCATCCCCAACGACCTCGGCACGGCGGTCAACGTCCAGGCGATGGTCTTCGGCAACCTCGGGCCCACCTCCGGCACCGGTGTGTGCTTCACCCGCGACCCCTCCACGGGCCACTCCGGCGTCTACGGCGACTACCTGCCCAACGCGCAGGGAGAGGACGTCGTCGCCGGGATCCGCAACACCGTGCCGCTCGCCGAGCTCGAGTCGCTCGACGCCGCGGCCTACGCCGAGCTGCGCCAGGCCATGCGCCGGCTGGAGACCCACTACCGGGACCTGTGCGACATCGAGTTCACCATCGAGGACGGCACGCTGTGGCTGCTGCAGACCCGGGTGGGCAAACGGACCGCCGCCGCGGCCTTCCGGGTGGCGACCCAGCTCGTCGACGAGGACCTCATCACCATGGACGAGGCCATCGCCCGGGTCACCGGTGCCCAGCTGGGCAAGCTGCTCTTCCCGCAGTTCGACACGGAGGCGGACACCGAGCTCCTCACCACGGGGATGGCTGCCTCCCCGGGTGCGGCGGTGGGGGAGATCGTCTTCGACAACGCCCAGGCGGTCGAGCGCAGCGAGGCTGGGGCGAAGGTGGTCCTCGTGCGCCGCGAGACGAACCCCGACGACCTGCAGGGGATGATGGTCGCCGCCGGGATCCTCACCGCCCGCGGCGGCAAGACCTCCCACGCGGCCGTCGTTGCGCGCGGGATGGGGACCTGCGCCGTCGTCGGGGCCGACGAGCTCGACGTCGACGCCGCCCGCCGCGAGCTGCGCGTGGGGGGCCGCACCCTGCACGCCGGTGACACCATCGCCATCGACGGCACCTCGGGCCGCGTCTACCTCGGTGAGGTGCCCGTCGTCGACTCCCCGGCCATGACCTACATCGCCGAGGGGCTGGACGCCGGGCGGGCCGCCGCCCCGGACGAGGAGACCCGCGAGCTCGTCGAGGCCGTCCACCGCATCCTCAGCCACGCCGACGCCGCCCGGAGCCTGCACGTGCGCGCCAACGCGGACACCGCCGAGGACGCCCGCCGAGCCCGCGAGCGCGGCGCGGAGGGCATCGGCCTGTGCCGCACCGAGCACATGTTCCTCGGGGAGCGGCGCGAGCTCGTCGAGCGCGTCATCCTCGCCGCGGACGACGACGAGCGGGACGCCGCGCTGGAGGCGCTGCTGCCGCTCCAGCGCGAGGACTTCGTCGAGATCCTGCGGGCGATGGACGGACTGCCGGCGACGATCCGGCTCATCGACCCGCCGCTGCACGAGTTCCTCCCCGACCTCACCGAGCTCTCCGTGGAGGTGGCGCTCGCGGCCGAGCGAGGGGAGAACGACGAACGGCGCGAGCGGCTGCTCACGGCCGTCCGCAGGATGCACGAGTCCAACCCGATGCTCGGGCTGCGCGGCGTGCGCCTGGGCCTCGTCGTCCCCGGGCTCTTCGCCCTGCAGGTCCGGGCCGTCGCCCAGGCCACCGCGCGGCTCCGCGGCGAGGGCGCGGACCCGCGCCCGGAGATCATGGTCCCGCTCGTCGGCTCGGTGCGGGAGCTGCAGCTCGTGCGCCAGGAGGCCGAGCGGGTGCTCGCCGAGGAGGGCCGCGCCGCGGACATGCTCCTCGACCTGCCGATCGGCTGCATGATCGAGCTGCCCCGCGCCGCGCTGACGGCCCACCGGATCGCGGAGCAGGCGGACTTCTTCTCCTTCGGCACCAACGACCTCACCCAGACGACGTGGGGCTTCTCCCGCGACGACGTCGAGGCGGCGTTCTTCTCCCGCTACCTCGCCAACGGGGTGCTGCGCATCTCCCCGTTCGAGACGATCGACGGCGAGGGCGTGGGCCCGCTCGTGCGGGCCGGGGTGGCCGGGGGCCGGGCGACGAAGCCGCACATGCACATCGGGGTGTGCGGCGAGCACGGCGGCGACCCGGAGTCCATCCACTTCTTCCACGACGCCGGGCTCGACTACGTCTCCTGCTCGCCGTACCGGGTGCCGGTCGCACGGCTCGAGGCGGGGCGCGCGGCGGTCATGGCGGGGCAGGACGCGACGGCGTAGTGCGGACAGGACCGTTGCGGGTGCCGCCCGAGCCGGGGCACGCTGCGACAACGACACGAGAGGGGAAGGTCGACATGCGCCCTGTGCTGCGCACCCCGGACCGAGGCATCGAGGGAGGACGGCGATGACCGGAGGCCCCCTCGACACGGACCTCGAGTGGGTCCGCAGCGGCTCGGACTACTTCGCCCGGCAGCTCGCGGGACTCGGCGAGGAGGACCTCGCCGGGGACAGCCTGCTCCCCGCCTGGACCCGCGGGGCCGTCGTCGCCCACGTCGCGTCCAACGCCGAGGCGCTGCGCCGGCTGTGCCACTGGGCCCGGACCGGGGAGGAGACGCCGATGTACCCGTCGGAGGAGGCCCGGGACGCGGAGATCGCCCGCGGTGCCGCGCTGCCGCTCGGCGAGCTGCGTCGGCTCTACGCCGAGAGCCGCGACGCGCTCGACGGTGACTGGCGCGGCCTCCCGGCCGAGGCGTGGGAGGCCGAGGTCCGCACCCGGCAGGGGCGGCGCCTGCGTGCCCGGGAGACCGTGTGGATGCGCGCCCGCGAGGTGTGGATCCACGGCGTCGACCTCGCCGCCGGCGGCTCGTTCCGCGACGTCCCGCCCGCCGTCGTCGACCGGCTCACCACCGACGTGCTCGAGGGCTGGGAAGCCCGGGGTGAGGCGGTCGACATGGTCCTCCACCCCACCGACCGCGACCGGCCGACGAGCGTCGGCTCTCCCGGTCCCACGATCTCCGGGAGCGCGGCCGACCTCGCCCAGTGGCTCACCGGGCGGGGCGGCGCCGGGCTGAAGTCCTCGACGGGGGAGCTGCCCGCGCTGCCGCGCTGGCTGTGACGGCCAGCGAGCGGCTCGGTCGCCGCAACCCGTGACGCGGGACGGCCCGACAGGGGAGAGTATGACCATGCCCGAGCTCGTCACCCACGACGTTCGCGTCCACCCGAGCGCCGCGAACCTCCCGCGCGAGGAGCAGCTCGCCTGGAAGATCGCCGAGCTCGCCACCGATCCGGTCCCCGTCCCCGACGACGTCACCGAGATGATCGTCAACCGGGTCATCGACAACGCCGCGGTCGCGACGGCGTCGCTCACCCGGGCCCCCGTCGTCGCCGCCCGCGCGCAGGCGCTCGCCCACCCCTACCGGCCGGGCGCCACGGTCGTCGGCTGCCCCACCGAGGAGCGGGTGAGCCCCGAGTGGGCGGCGTGGGCCAACGGCGTGGCGGTCCGGGAGCTCGACTACCACGACACCTTCCTCGCGGCCGACTACTCCCACCCGGCCGACAACATCCCGCCCCTCCTCGCCGTCGCGCAGCACACGGCCGCGCGGCGCGGGCTCACCGGGGCCGACGTCGTCCGCGGCCTGGCCACCGCCTACGAGGTGCAGGTCGACCTCGTCCGCGCGATCAGCCTGCACCAGCACAAGATCGACCACGTCGCCCACCTCGGGCCGTCCGCCGCCGCCGGGCTCGGCACGCTCCTCGGCCTCGACGCCGAGACGATCTTCCACGCCGTCGGCCAGGCGCTGCACACGACGACGGCGACGCGGCAGTCCCGCAAGGGCGAGATCTCCACGTGGAAGGCGTACGCGCCCGCCTTCGCCGGCAAGGTGGCGGTCGAGGCGGTCGACCGCGCCATGCGCGGCCAGACCTCGCCCACCCCCGTCTACGAGGGGGAGGACGGCGTCATCGCCCGGCTGCTCGACGGCCCGGACGCCCACTACGCGGTGCCGCTGCCGGCCCCCGGAGCACCGAAGCGGGCGGTCCTGGACACCTACACCAAGGAGCACTCCGCGGAGTACCAGTCCCAGGCGCTCATCGACCTCGCCCGCCGGCTCCACCGGGAGCGGCCCGAGCTGCGCGACCCGGCGAACGTCGAGGCGATCGTCATCCACACCTCCCACCACACCCACCACGTCATCGGCTCCGGCGCGAACGACCCGCAGAAGTACGACCCGGCCGCGTCCCGCGAGACCCTCGACCACTCGATCCCCTACATCTTCGCCGTCGCCCTCCAGGACGGGACGTGGCACCACGTCGAGTCCTACCGCCCCGAGCGGGTCGCCCGCCCGGACACCGTGGAGCTGTGGCGCAGGGTGACCACGGCCGAGGACCCCGGGTGGACCCGTCGCTACCACTCGCCCGACCCGGCGGAGAAGGCCTTCGGCGGACGCGTCGAGATCCGCCTCGCCGACGGCACCCGGGTGGTCGAGGAGATCGCCGTCGCCGATGCCCACCCGCTCGGTGCGCGTCCCTTCGGCCGCGAGCAGTACGTCGGGAAGTTCCGCACCCTGGCCGAGGGGGTGCTCGAGCCCGCCGAGGTCGAGCGCTTCCTCGACGTCGCGCAGCGGCTGCCCGGGCTCACCGCCGAGGAGCTCGGCGGGCTCACCGTCACCGCCCCGCCCGCGCTGCTCGCGTCCGTCACCGCACCCGAGGGGATCTTCTGATGCTCCACGCGACCACCCCGGCCCACGAGAAGCGCGCCGCCCTGCGGCGGCGCCTCGCGGGGGAGGACCTCCTCGAGCTGCCCGGGGCCTTCAACCCGCTCTCGGCCCGGCTCATCGAGGAGCGCGGCTTCGACGGCGTCTACATCTCCGGCGCCGTCCTCTCCGCGGACCTCGGCCTGCCCGACATCGGGCTGACGACGCTGAGCGAGGTCGCCGCGCGCAGCGGCCAGATCGCCCGCGTCACCGAGCTGCCCGCACTCGTCGACGCCGACACCGGCTTCGGCGAGCCGATGAACGTCGCCCGCTCGGTCCAGGTGCTCGAGGACGCCGGGGTAGCCGGTCTGCACATCGAGGACCAGGTCAACCCCAAGCGGTGCGGCCATCTCGACGGCAAGCAGGTGGTCGAGGAGGGGACGGCGCTGCGCCGCATCCGGGCCGCCGTCGACGCCCGCCGCGACCCCGGCCTGCTCGTCGTCGCGCGCACCGACGTCCGCGCCGTCGACGGCCTGGACGCCGCCGTCGACCGTGCCCGCGCGCTCGTCGACGCGGGGGCGGACGCCGTCTTCCCCGAGGCCATGGCCAGCCTCGAGGAGTTCGAGGCCGTCGCCTCCGCCGTCGGCGTCCCGGTCCTGGCCAACATGACCGAGTTCGGCAAGTCCGAGCTCTTCACCACCGCCCAGCTCGCCGCGGCGGGGGTGCGGATGGTCATCTACCCCGTCTCCCTGCTCCGCCTCGCCATGGGCGCGGCGGAGCGCGGGCTCGACACGCTGCGCCGCGACGGCTCGCTGCGCGAGGAGGTCCCCGCGATGCAGACCCGCGCCCGGCTCTACGAGCTGCTCGACTACTCCTCCTACACGCACTTCGACGCCGACGTCTACAACTTCCGACTCTGAACGCCGCAAGGGAGCGAGCCATGAGCGAAGAGATCCGCAAGGGCCTGGTGGGCGTCGTCGCCGACACCACGGCCGTCTCGGAGGTCGACCCGGAGACCAGCTCGCTGCTCTACCGCGGCTACCCGGTCCCCGAGCTGGCCGAGCGCTGCACCTTCGAGGAGGTCGCCTACCTCCTGTGGCACGGCGAGCTGCCCGCACCGCTCGAGCGTGTCGCCTTCGAGGGGGAGGGACGCGCCCAGCGGGCACTGTCGGACCGGGTACGGGCCGCCGTCGACCTCGTCCCGACGGCGGCACACCCGATGGACGTCCTGCGCACCGCCGTCAGCGTCCTCGGGGCGAACGACCGGCGCGTGGGCGACCGCGCGGCGGACGCCGGCAAGGCCGTGGGCCTGCTCAGCCAGATCCCGGCCGTCATCGCCTACGACCAGCGTCGCCGGCGCGGCGAGGAGCTCGTCGCACCCCGCCCGGACCTCGGGTTCATCGAGAACTTCCTCCACATGACCTTCGGGGAGGTGCCCGACCCCGTCGTCGTCGACGCCTTCCGGGTCTCCCTCATCCTCTACGCCGAGCACTCCTTCAACGCCTCGACCTTCACCGCACGGGTCATCACCTCCACCGGCGCGGACCTGTACTCCGCCGTCGTCGGCGCGATCGGCGCGCTCAAGGGGCCGCTGCACGGCGGCGCCAACGAGGCGGTCATGGCGGTGCTCGAGGAGGTCGGCGAGGCGGGACGCGCGGAGGAGTGGGTGGACCGGGCGCTCGCGGAGAAGCGCAAGGTCATGGGCTTCGGTCACCGTGTCTACAAGCACGGCGACTCGCGGGTCCCGACGATGAAGGCGGCCCTGGACCGGCTCGTCGAGCGCACCGGCAACCAGGAGCTGCTCGCGCTCTACGACGCGATCGAGGCGGCGATGGTCGCCCGCACGGGCATCCGGCCCAACCTCGACTACCCCTCGGGGCCCGCCTACCACCTCATGGGCTTCGACACCGCGACGTTCACGCCGCTGTTCGTCGCGGCACGCGTGACCGGGTGGACGGCGCACATCATGGAGCAGGCCGCGGACAACGCGCTCATCCGGCCGCTGTCCGCCTACGTCGGGCCGACCGAGCGGCACCTGGGTCCCCGCACCTGACGGACGGTGCGGCCCGTGCAGCGGTAGAGGTGGCAGGATCGGAGGGTGACCGACCTCGTGACCGACCAGCGCACCGACCTCGTCGCCTCCCTGCGCCGGGCCGTCGACGGCGACGTCCACGACGACACGCTCCACCGCGGTCTGTACTCCACCGACGCCTCGAACTACCGGGTGGTGCCCGACGTCGTCGTCATCCCCCGCGACGTCGACGACGCGCGCGCCGCCCTCGACACCGCGCGGCGGCTGGGCGCACCGGTCACCACGCGCGGCGGCGGGACGTCGATCGCCGGCAACTCCATCGGCCCCGGCGTCGTCATCGACTTCTCCCGCCACGTCAACCGCATCCTCGAGCTCGACCCCGAGGCTCGCACCGCGCGCGTGGAGCCGGGTGTCGTCATGTCCGACCTGCAGCGCGCCGCCAAGCCGCACGGGCTGCGCTTCGGGCCCGACCCCTCGACCCAGAACCGGGCCACCTTCGGCGGGATGATCGGCAACAACGCCTGCGGGCCGCACGCCGTCGCCTACGGCCGCACCGCGGACAACGTCTCCGGCCTCGACGTCGTCGACGGCACCGGCCGGTCCTTCACCGCGGGGCGCGGCAGCCTCGACGCCGTGCCCGGCCTGGACGGGCTCGTCCGGGCCAACCTGGCGACGATCCGCACCGAGCTGGGCCGCTTCAAGCGGCAGGTCTCCGGCTACAGCCTCGAGCACCTCCTGCCCGAGAACGGGGCGGACCTCGCCAAGATGCTCGTCGGCACCGAGGGCACGCTCGTCACCGTGCTCGGGGCCACCGTCGACCTCGTCCCCGTGCCCAGCGCGCCGGTGCTCGTCGCGCTCGGCTACCCGGACATGGCCTCCGCCGCGGACGCCGTGCCCGCGCTGCTCGCCCACGACCCGCTCGCCGTCGAGGGCATCGACGCCCGGCTCGTCGACGTCGTGCGCCGCCACCACGGGCCGCAGGCCGTCCCCGAGCTGCCGCGCGGCGCGGGCTGGCTCCTCGTCGAGGTCGGCGGGCAGGACGACGCCGACGCGCTCGACCGGGCGCGCCGCCTCGCCGCGGACGCCGGGACCGACGCCGTCGCCGTCGTGCCGGCCGGCCCGCAGGCCGAGGCGCTGTGGCGGATCCGCGCCGACGGCGCCGGGCTGGGCGGGCGCACGCCGTCCGGCGCGCAGGGCTGGCCCGGCTGGGAGGACGCCGCCGTCCCGCCGGAGAAGCTGGGCGCCTACCTGCGCGACTTCGAGGCGCTCATGGCCGACCACGGGGTCGACGGCCTCCTGTACGGCCACTTCGGCGACGGCTGCATGCACGTGCGCATCGACCTGCCGCTCGACACGCCCGACGGCATCAGGCCGTCCCGCGACTTCCTCGTCGCCTCCGCCGAGCTCGTCACCTCCTACGGCGGGTCGCTGTCCGGCGAGCACGGGGACGGCCGCGCCCGCAGCGAGCTGCTCCCGCTCATGTACAGCCCGGGGACGATCGACCTCTTCGGGCAGGTCAAGACGCTCTTCGACCCGGCCGAGCAGCTCAATCCGGGCGTGCTCGTGCGCCCGCGCCCGCTCGACGCGGACCTGCGGCGTCCCCACGCCCGGCCGCTGCTGCCCGTGGCCGGTGGCTTCACCTTCCACGAGGACGGCGGGGACCTCACCACCGCGGCCCACCGCTGCACCGGCGTGGGCAAGTGCCGTGCCGACACCTCCGCGGCCGGCGGCTTCATGTGCCCGTCCTTCCGGGCGACGCACGAGGAGAAGGACGTGACCCGCGGCCGGGCGCGCATGCTCCAGGAGCTGGCCAACGGCACCCTCGTGGCCGACGTGCGCAGCCCCGCCCTGCACGAGTCCCTCGACCTGTGCCTGTCCTGCAAGGCCTGCTCGAGCGACTGCCCGGCCGGGGTCGACATGGCGCGGTACAAGTCCGAGGTGCTCCACCGCAGCTACCGGGGCCGGCTGCGGCCGGTCAACCACTACGCCCTCGGCTGGCTGCCGCGCTGGGCCGGGCTCGTCACCCGTGTGCCCGCCGTCGCGCGCCTCGTCAACGCCGTCCTCGGCGTGCGCCCCGTGGCGAGGCTGGTGATGCGGGCCGGTGGCATGGACACCAGGCGCCAGATGGTGTCGTTCGCGACGGAGCGCTTCTCCAGGTGGGCCACGAAGCACGACGTCACGTCCGGCGTCCAGACGTCGGCCGGGTGGGACCAGGCGGAGCGGCGGCGGGTGCTGCTGTGGGCGGACTCGTTCTCCGAGACGCTCGACGGTGCCGGTGCCCGTGCCATGGTGCGGGTGCTGCGCGACGCGGGGTACGAGGTGGTCGTGCCCGACGAGCAGGCGTGCTGCGGCCTCACCTGGATCTCCACCGGCCAGCTCGACGGCGCACGCCGCCAGCTCGAGCACACGATGTCGGTCCTCGCGCCCTTCGCCGCGAACGGCGTCCCGATCGTCGGTGTCGAGCCCTCGTGCACGGGCGTCCTGCGCGACGACCTCCTCGACCTCTTCCCCGAGGACCCTCGCGCGCGGATGATCGCCGAGAGCACCCACACCCTGGCCGAGCTCCTCACCGCCCCGGCGCCGCTCGGGCCGGGGGAGGAGTGGCAGCCGCCGTCGCTCGAGGGTGTCGAGGTCGTCGCGCAGCCGCACTGCCACCACCACTCCGTCATGGGCTGGGAGGCCGACGCCGCGATCCTCGCCAGGGCCGGCGCGCAGGTCACCCGGCTCGCCGGCTGCTGCGGGCTGGCCGGGAACTTCGGCATGGAGAAGGGCCACTACGACGTCTCCGTCCAGGTCGCGGAGAACGCGCTGCTCCCCGCGCTGCGGGAGGCCGGACCCGAGGCGGTCTACCTCGCCGACGGCTACTCCTGCCGGACGCAGGCCGCCCAGCTCGCCGGCCGCCAGGGCGTCCACCTCGCCCAGCTCCTCGCCGGCGAGCGCCGCTGACCCCCTGCGCTCCCGGCGGTCCGCGCGCTGTCGGTGGCACGGGCCGGGGAGGCGCTGAGAACCGTCCTTTCGAGGGGCCCCGCGAGCCCTTGAGAGGCGGGGGTGGCATGAGAAGATGACCCCGGTCCCCACGCGAGAGTTCAGGTCGAGTATGCCGCTGTTCGAGTTCGAGGCCGGCCAGCTGATCCCGGCGCAGATCGGCCACGCCGTCACCGACCCCGTCGACCCCGCCGTGCTCGACGCCGTCCGGGCACAGGTCCTGGAGATGCTCCGGCTGCCCGTCTTCCCCGTCACCTGGCAGGACGACGACGGCGCCCCGCGCCTCACCGCGATGGACCCCGCCGGCCACGTCGTCAGCGTCGAGGTGCTCGAGCGGCTCGACGCCCGTGCCCTCGTCGCCGCCCTCGGACGGGCCGGTCACTCCGCCGAGCGCGGCTGGATCGACGTCGCCCGCAGCTACCCCACCGGCGTGGGTGCCTTCCGTCGGGACTGGAACGCCTTCCGCGAGTCGCAGCCGGTCGGGACGGTCGTCACCGCCCGGGTGCACGTCGTCGCCGCGCAGATCGACGACGACGCCCGGCAGGCCCTCGACGCGCTCGCCGGGGCAGGGGTCGTCGTCCACGAGCTCGCGGTCCGGGTGATGTCGAGCGGTCGGCTCTTCCTCGACGTCACCGAGGTCAGCGTGCCCGTCGCCCCGCTGCCGTGGCTGCTGCCCGGCCGCACGGTCGCCGCCCTCGAGGCGTCGTCCCCCGGACTGCCCGAGCCGCCTCCCGCCGAGGACGTGCCGGCACCCGCGAGGCCGGCGCACGGCCGTCGTGCCGCCGCTCCGGCGGCCGCGGACCCCGCACCCGCCGAGCCCGCACACGCGGCGCCCGAGGGCGCCGCGTCGGGCCAGCACGCCGAGCCCACGCCCGGGCCCGGGCAGCCGGCCGCCCCGGACGAGGACCTGCTCGGCATCGGCGAGATGCTCGGCGGGCCGGCCACCCTGGTGTGGACCCGTGACGGTGGCCGCGGCGAGGCGACGCTCCGGACCGACGGGTGGATCGTCGTCGAGGGCCGCTCCTTCGGGGCGCCCGAGGCCGCGGCCGGCGCCGTCGCCGGCGAGCCGGTCACCGCCGGCGCGTGGGACGCGTGGCGCTTCGGCGAGGAGGGGCCGAGCCTGCACGAGGCGCGCGAGGAGCTGCGCGCCCTCCGCGCGCGCGGGCGCCGCCGGGCGGGCTCGGGGCTCAGGCGTCGGCGTAGGCGCGCAGCCAGCGAGTGAGCTCCTCGTAGGCCCAGCCGCGGACCGCGGCGGGGGAGAGCAGGACGTCGTGGACGGCGTCGCGTACCCGCGCGACCGTGACGAGCGGCCCCAGCCCGAGCGCGCGGCGCGCGGTGAGCTCGGCGTCGATGACCGTGTCCGCGCCGCGCATCTGCTCCGACCACCTCGGCCCGAACAGTGACTTGTCCGAGACGAGGACGAGCACCGGGCAGGTGATGTCGAGGCCGGCCGCCACCTGACCGTGGCCGGCGAGGACGGCGGCCAGCCAGCCGGGACGGATCGGGGCGCTGGGGGTCGTGCGCCAGGCGGGCTCGAGCGGCCAGCCGGTGTGCGCGGGGTCGGTCAGCTGCTCCGGGCCGAGCTCGGGCAGGGTGTCCTCGCCGTCCGTCGCGTCCCCCGCCCGCCCGGCGAGGATGCGGCTGTAGAAGCCGAGGTCCCTGAGGGGCAGGGCCGCCGTCGGCTGGTAGCGGGCGAGGGTCTCGATGACCGGGTGCCCCAGCGTGCGCAGGATCCACGAGCCCTGCAGCTCCAGCCACGGGGCGTTGAGGACGAGGGCACGCAGCGCACCGGGATGGCGGTGGGCCCACAGCGCGGCGGTGAGGCCGCCGGTCGAGTGACCCATGAGGACGACGTCGCCGAGGTCGGGGTGGTCGGCGCGGATGAGAGCGCGCGCGGCGTGGATCTCCTCGTCGTAGGTCGACAGGGACTCGACGTACCCGCGGAGCTGACCGGGGCGCAGGCTGCGTCCGTAGCGGCGCAGGTCGAGGGCGTAGAACGCGGCGCCCTCCGCGGCGCACCGGCGGGCGAGCTCGCGCTGGTGGAAGTAGTCGTTCCACCCGTGCAGGTGGAGCATGACGAAACGCGGCGGGGCGGCCGGTGGCCCGTCCGGGTCGTCCTCGGGCCGGTAGCGCACGACGGTGGCGACGACGGGACCGTCCTCGTCCGGCAGCAGCTCGACGGTGCGGGCGGTGAAGCCGTCGCCGAGGACGTCCGGGCCCCAGCGGCCCACGGGCGCGACCGGCAGCTCACCGAGGGCGGCGTCGGGGTCGTAGCGGCCCTCCTCCTCGGGGGCGTCCTCGACGTCGGGGGTCGGGCGCAGGAAGGGGATGCTCGGCACCCGCCCATGGTCGCCCGGACGGACGCGC
Organism: Georgenia satyanarayanai; assembly: GCF_900116375.1. Classification (GTDB taxonomy): domain Bacteria; phylum Actinomycetota; class Actinomycetes; order Actinomycetales; family Actinomycetaceae; genus Oceanitalea; species Oceanitalea nanhaiensis. The sequence continues at coordinate 28,932 of NZ_UETB01000006.1, forward strand.
GGCGCACGCGTCAGGACCGGGCGACCTGCTTGAGGAAGCCGCCGAGGTGCCGGGTGACCTGGTCGTGCTCGATGAGGAACCCGTCGTGGCCGTAGGGCGAGCGCAGGTAGCGGACCGGTCCGGAGCCGGGCACGCCGGCGGCGATGCGCTCCGACTCGTGCGGGAGGAACAGGCGGTCGGACTCGACGGCGATGACGAGGACGTCCGCCGTCACCTCCGCCAGCGCGGCCTCGACCCCGCCGCGGTCGCGGCCGACGTCGTGGGTGAGCATCGAGCGGGTGAGGGCGAGGTAGCTGTTGGCGTCGAAGCGCTGGGCGAGCTTGGTGCCGTGGTGGTCCAGGTAGGACTGGACCGCGAAGCGACCGCCGAGCAGCGGTTCCTCGGCGTGCTGAGGGAGACGCCCGAAGCGGCCCTCCAGCTCCTCGGCGCTGCGGTAGGTCGTGTGGGCGATGCGGCGGGCCAGCGCGAGGCCGGCGTGCGGACCCTGTCCGGGCGGGGCGTCGTAGTAGTCGCCGCCGCGGAAGTTCCCGTCGAGCTCGATCGCGGAGATCTGGGCGTGCGCCCACGCGATCTGGTCCGCCGTCGTCTGCGCGCCTGAGGCGATGACCGCCGCCGAGCGGACCCGGGACGGGGCGGTGATGGCCCACTCGAGCACCCGGTGCCCGCCCATGGAGGCGCCGACGACGTGCGCCCACTGCCCGATGCCCAGCCGGTCGCTCAGCTCGAGCTCGGCGGCCACCTGGTCGCGGACGGTGACGCTGGGGAAGCGGCTGCCCCACGGGGTGCCGTCCGGCGCGGGCGAGGACGGCCCGGTGGAGCCCTGGCAGCCGCCCAGGACGTTGACGGCGACGACGAACCAGCGGTCGGTGTCGATCGCCAGGCCCGGTCCCACGACGGCCGACCACCAGCCGGGGCTGGGGTGGGCCGGGCCGGCCGGACCGGCGACGTGCGCGTCCCCCGTGAGCGCGTGGCAGATGAGCACCGCGTTGTCGCGGGCCGGGGTGAGCTCGCCCCACGTCTCGTAGGCCAGCGTGACCGCGGGCAGCCGGCCACCGGCCTCGAGGTGGAGCGAGCCGATGTCGAGGAACTGCCGCTGCCCGGGCCCGTGCTCGGGACGCCAGGCCCCGGTGGCGGGGAGCGCCTCGGAGTCGAGGCGTGCCCGCACGCGGTGAGCGGTGGCCTGACCGCTCACCGCGTGCGGGCGGCGCTCCTCGGGGGACACGGTCCTACTCGCCCCCGACCGCCGCGGCTGCCTGGGAGACCGCGGCCGCGGCGCGCAGACCCGTCTGCAGGTCGGCGAGGATGTCGTCGATGTGCTCGAGGCCGACCGCGAGGCGCACGAGGCCCGGGCTCACGCCGGCGGCGGCGAGGGCGGCCTCGTCGAGCTGGGAGTGGGTCGTGGACGCCGGGTGGATGACGAGGGAGCGGACGTCGCCGATGTTGGCGACGTTGGAGTGCAGCTCGAGGGCGTCGACGAAGGCGATGCCCGCCTCGTAGCCGCCCGCCAGCTCGAAGGTGAGCACGGCGCCGGCGCCCTTGGGGGCGTAGTGCCGGGCGCGCTCGTGCCACGGGGAGGACGGCAGGCCCGCGTAGCCGACCTTGGTCACCTGGTCCTCCTGCTCGAGGAACTCGGCGACGCGCTGGGCGTTGGCCACGTGACGCTCCATGCGCAGCGAGAGCGTCTCGATGCCCTGGCCGATGAGGAAGGCGTTGAACGGGGAGACGGCCGCGCCGATGTCGCGCAGGAGCTGGACGCGCGCCTTGAGGATGAAGGCGGGGGCTCCCAGGTCCTTGTAGACCAGACCGTTGTAGCTCGGGTCGGGGGTGTTGTAGTTCGGGTACTTCTCCGGGTCGGCGGACCAGTCGAACCGCCCGCCGTCGACGATGGCGCCGGCGATCGAGGTGCCGTGGCCGCCGAGGTACTTGGTGGCCGAGTGGACGACGATGTCCGCGCCGTGCTCGAGCGGGCGGATGAGGTAGGGCGTGGCCACCGTGTTGTCCACGACGAGCGGCACGCCGTTCTCGTGGGCGATCCCCGAGACGGTCTCGATGTCGAGGACGTCCTGCTTGGGGTTGGGGATGGTCTCGGCGAAGAAGAGCTTGGTGTTCGGCTGGACCGCGTCGCGCCAGGCCTGGGGGTCGTCGGGGTCGGTGACGAACGTCGTCGTGATCCCGTACTTGGGCAGCGTGTGACGCAGGAGGTTGTAGGTGCCGCCGTAGAGGCTGGGGCTGGCGACGACGTGGTCGCCGGCCTCGGCGATGTTGAGGATCGCGAAGGTCTCCGCGGCCTGGCCGGAGGCGACGAGGAGCCCGCCCACGCCACCCTCGAGCGCCGCGATGCGGTCCTCGACCGCGCCCTGGGTCGGGTTGGTGATGCGGGTGTAGATCGGGCCGAGCTCGGCCAGCGCGAAGCGGTTGGCGGCCTGCTCGGCACTGTCGAAGACGTAGGAGGTGGTCTGGTAGATCGGCAGGGCGCGCGCACCGGTGGCGGGGTCGGGCTGCTGGCCCGCGTGGATCTGCTTGGTCTCGAAGGACCAGGTGGACTCGGTCATGTCAGTTCTCCAGGGTGTGGGGGAGCGGGGGCGAGCCGGCTCCCTGCCGTCACGCCGGTCCCGCGGAGGGGGCGGTGGCGCACGGGGGCCTGGCGCCGGGGGCGGCGGGCATGGCAACGGTGCGCGGTGTCACGTGCACATTCGTCGGCTCATGCTGGGGAGCCTAGGAAGGCCCGGAGCGGCTGAGAAGGGGCGTCTCGCGCAGCGGACCCGGGAACGCGGCCCGTCCAGCACGTGGACGGAGCTGGACACGGCGGCCCCACCCCTCCCCGCCGAGCGCTGAGTTGTTGGCGCCGCGTCCCGGCGAGCGCTGAGTTGTTGGCGCCGCGTCCCGGCGAGCGCTGAGTTGTTACGGGGCGGGTGGAAGGTCAGGCGCGGAGGGCTTGTGTCGGAGAGTGCGTGCACAGTTCCTCAGCGCGTGAAGGGCGTGGGTTCCAGTACCGACTCAACGCTCGCGAGGAACAACTCAGCGCTCGCGAGGCTCTGGGATGCGAGGAACAACTCAGCGCTCGCGAGGCTCTGGGTGCGGTAACAACTCAGCGCTCGCGAGGCTCTGGGGCGGAGTAACAACTCAGCGCTCGCGAGGGTGGGGTGCGGTAACAGCTCAGCGCTCGCGAGGGTGGGGTGCGGTGAGTGGGGCAGGAATGACATGGCTGTGACTCGTGGGACTGGTGTTACGGGTGTTCCGTTCTGAGGTTTGACGCGCTAGCGTGTCCGTCGGTGCCGCACCCGGCGCTGCGTGAGGCCGCCTGAGCGGGCGGCAGAGGAGGCACTGTGGGCTGGTTGGACCGTCGGCGACAGGCAGCGGTGTCCGTCGCCGTGCTCGCGCTCACCAGCGGTGTGCTCGTCAGCTCGGCCACGGCCGAGCCGCCCAGCGAGGAGGACATCGCCACCGCCCGCGAGGCCGAGGGGCGCACTGCCTCGAGCATCGCCGAGCTCGAGGTCGAGCTCGCCACCCTGGCCACCCAGCTCGAGGACGCGACGGTGCGCGCCCAGCTGGCCAACGAGGACTACCTCGGCGCGCAGGAGGCCCTCGACGAGGCGACCGCCCGCGCCGACGAGGCCCGCGAGGCCGCCGAGACCGCGCAGGCGGAGGTCGAGCAGCAGCGCACCGAGATCGGGCGCATCGCGATGTCCGCCTACCGTTCCGGACCCGGCGCCCTCGGGCCCATCGAGCCGCTCCTGTCGGCCGACAGCTTCGAGAACGCCATGCAGCGCGCGACCACCACCGAGCGTATGGGTACCCGCGCCGACGAGACGCTGCAGCGGTTCCAGGCGACCGAGCTCGTCGCCGCCACCTTCCAGCGCCGGGCCGACGAGGCCGCTGCCGCGCAGCAGGACGCGACGGCGGCGCTCGCCGCGGCTGCCGAGGAGACCCGCGCCGCCGCCAGCGGAGCCGAGACCCAGCTCGCGCTGTCCGCCGACCGCCGCGAGGGGCTCATCGCCCAGCTCGCGGAGCAGCGCGGCACGACGGCCGAGCTCGAGCGGGAGCGCCAGGACGCCCAGGACGAGGAGCGCCGCCGCCGTGAGGCGCAGGTCGCCCGTGCCGCGGCGCTCGAGGCTGCGCGCGAGCAGGACACCGCGTCCCGCGCCAACGAGCGGCCCGCTTCTCCGGCCCAGCCCGCCCCCGCGCCGTCGCGGCCCGAGAGCGAGCCGTCCCGGCCCGCGCCCGAGCCCGCCCGGCCGGCACCCGAGCCCACCCGACCCGCGCCGGAGCCGACGCGGCCCGCGCCGGAGCCGACGCGCCCGGCCCCCGAGCCGACCACCCCCGCCCCGCCCAAGCCCGAACCGAAGCCCGAGCCGGCACCCCAGCCGCCACCGTCGTCGTCGAGCGGGGCGCGTGCGGCCCTGGACTGGGCCCGCACGCAGCTGGGCAAGCCCTACGTGTGGGGCGCCGCCGGGCCGAACGGCTACGACTGCTCGGGCCTGACCCAGACCGCCTTCGCCCGCGCCGGGATCTCCCTGCCGCGCACGACGAAGGCGCAGTACGCGGCCACGAGCCGTGTGCCGGTCGACCAGCTCCAGCCCGGCGACCTCATCTTCTACTCCAACAACAGTGCCGCCTCGGGGATCTACCACGTGGCGATCTACGCCGGTGGCGGGATGCGCCTGCACGCGCCGTCGCCGGGCAAGAACGTCGAGCTCGTCCCCATGTACTGGCCGAACGTCCTGCCCTACGGCGGGCGGGTCTGAGCTACTCGGCCTGACCCGGCCCGTGCGGGTCGGCGTGCTCGTAGTAGCCGGAGTCCTTGGCGCGCTGGAAGGAGCGGCGGATCTCCTCCTCCGCCTCCTCGCGGCCCACCCAGTGCGCGCCCTCGACGGACTTGCCGGGCTCGAGGTCCTTGTAGACCTCGAAGAAGTGCTGGATCTCCAGGCGGTGGAACTCGCTGACGTCCTCGATGTCCGTGCGCCACGACGCGCGCTGGTCACCGGTGGGCACGCACAGCACCTTGTCGTCACCGCCGGCCTCGTCACGCATGCGGAACATGCCCAGCGCGCGGCAGCGGATGAGGCAGCCGGGGAAGGTGGGCTCCTCGAGGAGGACGAGCGCGTCCAGGGGGTCCCCGTCCTCGCCGAGGGTCATCTCGATGAAGCCGTAGTCGTCGGGGTAACGGGTGGAGGTGAAGAGCATCCGGTCCAGGCGGATCCGTCCGGTCTCGTGATCCACCTCGTACTTGTTGCGGTTCCCCTTGGGGATCTCGATCGTGACGTCGAACTCCACTGCCTGACCTCTTCTCCTGGGCGCCGGAGCCTCGCCGGGGTGCGGGACCGGGGGTGCGCTCATGTCGTTACCGGGCACTAGTCTGACCTACGAGTTCGCAGAACGCGGCCACGACGTGGCGCAGGAGGGTGGCGGCCGGCGTGGCGTCGAGCAGCAGGCGGCGGGTGACGGCCGCCGTCACCACCCTGCTCCTCCTCCTCGTGGGCGGCTACGGCGCGGCCGACGCCGCCGACCTCGTCCCCGGTGTCCTCACCACCCGGCCGCCGGTCCCCGAACCCGCTCCCTTCCCGGAGCCGACCGCCGCGCCGGCCGCGCCGCTCGTGCCGGGCCTCGACCCGCAGGCACAGGTGCCGTCGGCGCAGCGGCTCACCGAGCTCAGCGAGGCGCTCGTCGCCGACGAGCGCACCGGCGGGGACGTCGGCGTCGTCGTGGAGGACGCCCTCACCGGGGAGGTGCTCGTCGACGTCGGTGGTTCCCGGCCGCGTACCCCCGCCTCGTCCGTCAAGCTCCTCGGTGCCGTCGCGGCGCTCGACGCGCTCGGCCCCGGCCACGTCCTGCGCACGACGGCGGTGGCCGGGGAGGGCGGGCAGGTGGTGCTCGTCGGCGGCGGGGACATCCTCCTCACCGACGGCGAGGCCAACCCGCGCGACGTCGTGGGCCGCGCCTCGCTGCGCGACCTCGCTGCCCAGGCCGCACCGGCGCTCGCCGGGCAGGAGGTGAGCGTGGCCGTGGACGACTCCCTGTTCACCGGCCCGCTCTACGCCCCCGGGTGGGGCGGTATCGACCTCGACTTCGTCATGCCGGTCCAGCCGCTGGCCGTGCGGGCCGGCGTCGACCCGAGCGGCGGGTACCGGGAGGACCCGGCCCTCGCGGCCGGCGCCGCCTTCGCGGACGCGCTGCGCGCCGAGGGCGTCGAGGTCCGCGGGGAGGTGGTCCGTGCCGTCGCCCCCGCGGACGGCCAGGAGCTGGGAGCGGTGGAGTCCGCGCCCCTGCGCGACGTCGTCGCCCACACCCTGGCGGTGTCGGAGAACTCGGTGGCGGAGGTGCTCTCCCGGCTCGTCGCCGTCGCCGACGGCGAGGAGGCCACCTTCGCGGGCGCCGCCCGCGCCGTCGTCGACCGGCTCGCCGGGCTCGGGATCGACACCGACGGCGTCACCCTCGCCGACACCTCCGGTCTCCTCGTGGAGAACCAGGTCCCGGCGCACGTCCTCGCGGACGTCCTCACCACCGCGATGGAGCGCCCCGAGCTGCGCGGCGCCGTCACGGGCGTGCCCGCCGCCGGCCTCGAGGGCACGCTGAGGTCACGGCCGATGGGCCCGGCGGCCGGGGTGCTGCGGGCCAAGACGGGCACGCTCACCACGGCCGTCAGCCTCACCGGTCTCGTCCAGGACGTCCGGGGCCGGCTGCTCGTCTTCGCCGTCGTGGCCGACGAGCTCGAGCTCGGCGGCGTGGGCCCGGCCCGCGCCGCCATCGACGAGTGGGCCGCCGAGGTCACCACCTGCGCGTGCGGCTAGCGTCTCCGCACTGCGCAGCTGGTGGCTCCGCCGACGCCGCAGCGCCCGGAGGCGTCGCCGGACCCACCAGCTGCGACGATCGGGGACGGCGCTGCGCCGGCGACCGGTGCGCGGGATAGCGTGACCGCATGAGCTCTCCCATCGACTGGCGGGCGGCCCGCCACCGTGCCGCCGTGCTGTCCCGGCCCGGACCTCGCGCCGGGCGCGCCGAGGCCCGTGGCCTGGTCACCGTGCTCCACACCTCTGCGCGGGAGGCGCCGGGCCACGTCGCCGACATCACCGGCCTGGACGACGCCGCCGCGCAGGCCGCCCGGCGCCCCGTCTACGTCGTGGACCGGGCGCGCTGGGCCGAGGCCAACATCGGGATGTTCCGCCATCTCGTGGGCGACCTGCTCCCGCCCACCACGCTGCCCGGTGCCGCGCGCCTCGGCGGCGAGGAGCTCGGCGTCATGCTCTCCTACCTGTCGACGAAGGTGCTGGGCCAGTTCGACCCCTTCACCAGCGCCGGTGGCAGCGAGGAGCCGGGCTACCTCCTCCTCGTCGCGCCGAACATCCTCCACGTCGAGCGCGAGCTCGACCTCGACGCCCTCGACTTCCGCCGCTGGGTCTGCCTCCACGAGCAGACCCACGCCGTCCAGTTCTCCGCCGCGCCCTGGCTCGCCGGCCACCTCGCCGAGCGGATGACCGCGACCGTCTCCTCCATCGCCTCCCCCGAGGGTGGGGGCCAGCGCCTGGCGCGCACCCTGCGCTCCGTCGTCGAGGCCGTCACCACCCCGCGCGGTGAGACGCCGACGGCGCAGGCACTCGCCGGCCCGCTCGTGGACGCCGTCCTCACCGAGGAGGAGCGCGAGCGGCTCGCGGAGGTCGTCGCCGTCATGTCGCTGCTCGAGGGCCACGCCGACGTCGTCATGGACGCCGTCGGGCCCCGCGTGCTGCCCTCCGTGGCCCGCATCCGCACCCAGTTCGAGCGCCGCCGCGAGGGCACCGGGACCCTGGACGTCGTCGTGCGTCGACTCATGGGGATGGACGCGAAGATCGCCCAGTACCGCAACGGCGCCGACTTCGTCCGCGGGGTCGTCCACCGGGTGGGCCACAACGGGCTCAACGCCGTGTGGGCGGCCGCGGAGAACCTGCCGACCCCCGCCGAGATCGCCGACCCGACCGCCTGGGTGCGCCGGGTCCACGGCTGAGCCGTGGCCGGGCCCGCCCCGGCGGTGGCCGCCGCCCGCACCGCCGTCCGGACGGCGCTCGCGGACCTGCCCGCGGGGTCCCTCGTGCTCGTCGCCTGCTCGGGCGGAGCCGACTCCCTCGCCCTGGCCGCAGCGACCGCCTTCGTCGCCCCGCGGGCGGGACTGCGGGCGGGCGCGGTCGTCGTCGACCACCGGCTGCAGGGCGGCAGCGACGGGGTCGCCCGGGAGGCGGCGGACGCGTGCCGCGGGCTCGGGCTGGCACCGGTCCAGGTGCTCGGCGTCGACGTCGGCGGGTCCGGCGGCCCGGAGGCCGCCGCGCGCACGGCACGCTACGCGGCGCTCGACGACGCCGCGGCGACGAGCGGGGCGGCAGCGGTGCTGCTCGGGCACACCCTCGACGACCAGGCCGAGACGGTGCTCCTCGGCCTGGGCCGAGGGTCCGGTGGCCGCTCGCTGGCCGGGATGGCCCCCGCCGCGGGACGGTGGCGCCGTCCCCTGCTCGGCCTGCGGCGGCGGGACACCGAGGCGGTCTGCACGGCCCTCGGGCTGCCCTGGGCCCAGGACCCGACGAACTCACCCGACGGCCCCTGGCGCCGCGCGGACGGTGGACCACTGCGCCGCTCCGCCGTCCGCCACCACGTCCTGCCCGCCCTGGAGGAGGCGCTCGGCCCGGGCGTCCCCGAGGCGCTGGCCCGCACCGCGCGTCGGCTGCGGGAGGACGAGGACTACCTCGCCACCGCCGCGGCCGAGCTCGGGACGCGCGCCGGCCTCGCGCCGTCGGCGGGGGAGGGGGGCGGGACCCGGACGGACGGGCCCGGGGAGGTGAGCCTCGACGTCGTCGTGCTCGAGGGGGCGCACCCCGCCCTGCGGGGACGGGTGCTCCACCGGGCCGCCACGGCCGCGGGGTGCCCGCCCGGCGCGCTCACCGCCACCCACGTCGCGGCGCTCGAGGCGCTGGTCACGGACTACCGTGGTCAGGGCCCGCTGTCGCTGCCCGGCGCTGTCACCGCCGGGCGTCGGTGTGGCAGGCTGACCTTCGGCCGCCGCGGCCAGCGCGGCGCAGGTGAGTGAGGGAGTGCGCGTGGACGCCAGCGACATGGGAGACGACCTCGAGAAGGTCCTGCTGTCCAAGGAGCAGATCGAGGCGCGCCTCGACGAGATGGCGGCCGAGATCGACGCCGACTACGCCGGCAAGGACCTCCTGCTCGTCGGGGTGCTGCGCGGGGCCGTCATGGTCATGGCCGACCTCTCCCGCCGCCTGCACACGAGCATCGAGATGGACTGGATGGCGGTCTCCTCCTACGGCTCGGGCACCAAGTCCTCCGGCGTGGTGCGCATCCTCAAGGACCTCGACACCGACCTCCACGGGCGCCACGTGCTCATCGTCGAGGACATCATCGACTCCGGGCTCACGCTCTCCTGGCTCGTGTCGAACCTCCGCAGCCGCGGCCCGGCGTCGGTGGAGATCGCCACCCTGCTGCGCAAGCCGGAGGCGGCCAAGGTCGAGGTCGACGTCCGGTACGTGGGCTTCGACATCCCGCCGGAGTTCGTCATCGGCTACGGCCTCGACTTCGCCGAGAAGTACCGTCACCTGCCCTTCGTCGGCACCCTCGCGCCCCACGTCTACAACGGCTGAGCCTCCCGTGCGTGGCCGCCCGGCACGTCCCGGGCGGCGGTCCCGCCCTGGGCGAACACGGACCCGCCTGCGCGGACCCTACGTGTAACGTCAAACGATGATCGATCGACCAGGAGGGACCCGGCCGTCGCGCCGCCACCGATGAACGCCAAGAAGCTGCTGCGCGGCCCCATCGTGTGGGTCGTCCTCGTCCTCGTCCTCGCCTACCTCGGCGCCTCCATGCTCACCGGGGAGAGCCCCGAGGAGATCGACACCTCCGACGGCCTGGAGCTGCTCGCCGGGGAGACCGTCGAGCAGGCCGAGGTCACCGACACCACGCAGCGCGTCGAGCTCGTCCTCAGCGAGGACTTCGAGGACAAGGGCGACCTCGTCGCCTTCTACTACGCCACCCCGCAGGGCGAGACCGTCATGGACGCGATCGCCGCGGCCGACCCGGCCGAGGGCTTCAACTCCGAGGTGCCCCGCCCCTCGTTCTGGTCCTCCGCGCTCAGCCTCCTGCTGCCGATGCTCATCCTCCTGGGCGTCTTCTGGTTCCTCCTGTCCCGCATGCAGGGTGGCGGCGGGATGATGAAGTTCGGCAAGTCCAAGGCCAAGATGGTGAGCAAGGAGAACCCCCAGGTCACCTTCGCCGACGTCGCCGGCGCGGAGGAGGCCGTCGAGGAGCTCCAGGAGATCCGCGAGTTCCTCGCCGACCCGACGAAGTTCCAGGCGGTGGGCGCGAAGATCCCCAAGGGTGTCCTCCTGTACGGCCCGCCCGGCACCGGCAAGACGCTCCTCGCCCGCGCCGTCGCCGGTGAGGCCGGGGTGCCCTTCTACTCGATCTCCGGCTCGGACTTCGTCGAGATGTTCGTCGGTGTCGGCGCCTCCCGGGTGCGCGACCTCTTCGAGCAGGCCAAGTCCAACGCCCCGGCCATCATCTTCGTCGACGAGATCGACGCCGTCGGCCGCCACCGCGGCGCCGGCATGGGCGGCGGGCACGACGAGCGCGAGCAGACGCTCAACCAGATGCTCGTCGAGATGGACGGCTTCGACGTCAACACCAACGTCATCCTCATCGCCGCCACCAACCGCCCCGACATCCTGGACCCCGCCCTCCTGCGTCCGGGCCGCTTCGACCGCCAGATCACCGTCGAGGCCCCCGACCTCCAGGGCCGGACCGCGATCCTGCGCGTCCACGCGCGCGGCAAGCCGATGGTCCCGGAGATCGACCTCGAGATGGTCGCCAAGCGCACCCCCGGCTTCACCGGTGCGGACCTGGCCAACGTCCTCAACGAGGCCGCTCTTCTCACCGCGCGCTCCGGCGCGGACCTCATCGACGACCGCGCGCTGGACGAGGCGATCGACCGTGTCATCGCCGGGCCGCAGAAGCGCACGCGGGTGATGAACGAGAAGGAGAAGAAGATCACCGCCTACCACGAGGGCGGTCACGCCCTGACGGCGGCGGTGCTCCGGTACACCGACCCGGTGACCAAGGTGACGATCCTTCCCCGCGGCCGTGCGCTCGGCTACACGATGGTCATGCCGAGCGAGGACAAGTACTCGACCACCCGCAACGAGCTGCTCGACCAGCTCGTCTACGCCATGGGCGGGCGCGTGGCCGAGGAGATCGTCTTCCACGACCCCACCACCGGTGCCTCCAACGACATCGAGAAGGCCTCCGGCCTGGCCCGCAAGATGGTCACCCAGTACGGGATGAGCGACCGGATCGGCGCGGTGAAGCTCGGCAGCGACACCGGTGAGCCCTTCCTCGGGCGCGACATGGGCCACCAGCGCGACTACTCCGAGGACATCGCCCGCATCGTCGACGAGGAGGTCCGCCGCCTCATCGACTCCGCGCACGACGAGGCGTGGGAGATCCTCCACGAGTACCGCGACGTCCTGGACCACCTCGTCCTGGAGCTGCTCGAGCACGAGACGCTCAACGAGAAGGAGCTCGCCGCCGTCTTCGCGCCCATCACCAAGCGCGACCCCCGGCCGGTGTGGCTCTCCTCCGTCAACCGGACCGTGTCCGACCGTCCCCCGGTCCGCACGCCCGCCGAGCAGCGCACCGGCGAGGACGGCATGCTGCCCCAGGACGAGGCGGCCGCGGCCGGCGAGGGCCCGGGGCTGGGCGAGGTCCCGTCGTCGGGACAGGTCGGCGGCCCGGCCGAGGGCGTGTGATGGGCGAGGAGCAGGCGGCCCCGGCCGAGCTGCGCCCCTACGACGCCGAGGGTGTCCGTGCGGCGGTGCGTGACCTGCTCGTCGCCGTCGGGGAGGACCCGGACCGCGAGGGCCTGCGCGACACCCCCGCCCGGGTGTCGCGCGCTCTCCAGGAGATCTTCGCGGGGATGCGCACCGACCCGGCCGAGATCCTCGCGACGACCTTCGACCTCGGCCACGAGGAGATGATCCTCGTGCGTGACATCGAGGTGTACTCCACCTGCGAGCACCACCTGCTGCCCTTCCACGGCGTCGCGCACGTGGGGTACATCCCCGGGCACCAGGGCCGGGTCACCGGGCTGAGCAAGATCGCCCGGCTCGTGGAGACCTTCGCGCGCCGGCCGCAGGTGCAGGAGCGCCTCACCTCGCAGATCGCCGACGCGCTCGTCACGCACCTGGACCCGCAGGGCGTCATCGTCGTCATCGAGTGCGAGCACCTGTGCATGTCGATGCGCGGGGTCCGCAAGCCCGGCGCCCGCACGATCACCTCGGCGGTCCGGGGCCAGATGCGCCAGGCCGCCACGCGCGCGGAGGCGATGAGCCTCATCGCGCCCCGCCGCTGACCGTGGCCGCCCCCTATCCTGGGCCGGTGGGCAGCCTGGGAGCACGTGCCGCCGAGCTCGGCGGGGTCGGCCGGACGCTCGTCGTGGGCGTCGTCAACGTCACGCCCGACTCCTTCTCCGACGGCGGTCGCTGGGACCGCCCCGACGCCGCCCTCCGCCACGCCCGTGAGCTGCGTGCCCACGGCGCCGACGTGCTCGACGTCGGTGGGGAGTCCACGCGGCCCGGCTCGCAGCGCGTCCCGCCCGCCGTCGAGATCGACCGGGTGCTGCCGGTGGTGGCCGAGCTCGCCGCCGAGGGCGCCGTCGTCAGCGTCGACACGGTCCACGCGGAGACGGCCGAGGCCTGCCTGCGGGCGGGAGCAGCTGTCGTGAACGACGTCTCCGGGGGGCTCGCCGACCCCGAGATCCTCGCGGTGGCCGCGCGCCACGGCGCCGTCTACGTGCTCGGCCACTGGCGCGGGGACCCGGCGACGATGAACGAGCGCGCCGTCTACGACGACGTCGTCACCGACGTGTGCGCCGAGCTCGCGGCGCGGGTGGACGTGGCGCTCGCCGCGGGGGTGGACCCGGGGACGCTCGTCCTCGACCCCGGGCTGGGCTTCGCGAAGGACGCGGCGCACAACTGGCAGCTCCTCGCCCACCTCGACCGGCTCCAGGCGCTCGGCCACCCGGTGCTCGTCGGCGCTTCCCGCAAGCGCTTCCTCGGCACCCTGCTCGCCGACGACGACGGCACCCCCGCGCCGCCCGCCGCCCGTGACGCGGCGACGGCGGCCGTCTCCGCGCTCGCCGCCGCGGCCGGGGCCTGGGGCGTGCGCGTCCACGAGGTGCCCGGCAACCGCGACGCGGTGCGGGTGGGCGAGGCGCTCGCGGCCGCGAGGGGGGCGTCATGACCGACCGGATCACGCTGACCGGGCTGCGTGCCCGCGGCCGGCACGGCGTGCTCGCGGCCGAGCGGGAGCTGGGCCAGGAGTTCAGCGCCGACGTCGTCCTCCACCTCGACACCCGCGCGGCCGCCGAGGGCGACGACCTCTCCGCGACGGTCAACTACGCGGAGGTGGCACGCGAGGTCGTCGACGTCCTCGCCGGGCCGCCCGTCGACCTCGTCGAGACGGTGGCCGCGGCCATCGCCGAGCGGGTGCTCGCACACCCACGGGTGCTCGCCGTCGACGTCACCGTCCACAAGCCCCAGGCACCGGTCCCCGTCCCCTTCGCCGACGTCACCGTCCACGTCCATCGCACGGCCGACGACGCCGACGGCGCGCGCGAGGTCGTCCTGGCCCTCGGCGGGAACCTCGGGGACGTGCGCGCCACGCTCGCGGCGGCCCTCACCCAGCTCGCGCACCACCCGCGCGTGACGGTCGCCGCGGTCTCCCCGCTGCTGCGCTCACCGGCCCTCACGCTGCCCGGTGCCGGCCCGCAGCCGGACTACCTCAACGCCGTCGCCGTCCTGCGCACGGACCTGCCGCCGCGTGAGCTGCTCGCGCTGTGCCAGGGCGTGGAGCTGGGGCACGGGCGGGTGCGCGGGGAGCGCTGGGGCGCCCGGCCGCTCGACCTCGACCTCGTCGCGGCCGGCGCGCTCACCTGGCAGGACGCCGACCTCACCCTGCCCCACCCGCGGGCCCACGAGCGCGCCTTCGTGCTCGCGCCGTGGGCGCGGGTGCAGCCGGACGCCGAGCTGCCCGGGCACGGGCCGGTCGCGGAGCTCGCGGCCGGCCTCGGACCCGTCGACTGGGTGGCCGAGGAGTGGTGGGGCTGATGCGGGGCACGAGCTGGCAGACGATCGTCGCGACGGGCGTCGTCGTGGGCGCGGTCTCCTACCTCGGGCTCTCCGTCCTCGAGACGCGCGCCGGGACGGTGGTGCCGGTGGCGTCGCAGACGTGGCTGGTGCTCGCCGTCGTCGCCGTCGTCCTGCTCCTCCTGGGCCGCTCGGTGCGCCGCCTCGCAGAGGGGCGCACCACCGGCATGGACCACCTGCGCGCGGCCCGCGTCGCGATGTTCGCCAAGGCGTGCTCGCTGTGCGGCGCCGCCTTCACCGGCTACTTCGCCGCCCAGGTGGCCGTCGCCTGGACGAACATCTCCGCCCCGGCGCTGCGCGACCACGCCGTGTGGTCCGGGGCCGCAGGCGTGGCGGCCCTGGCTCTCCTGACAGTGGCGTTGGTGGTCGAGCACTGGTGCCGCCTCCCCCCGGACGACGACCCCGAACCCGCCTGACCCCCGCCCGGACGTCGCAGCTGGTGAGCTGACTGACGGTTGCGGGCGGCAGGGCGTCGCTCAACGCGCGGCACCCGCACCCCGCGGGACTCGAGAGCCTCGACGACGCGTCGCAGGGTCCGGAGCCGCTGTGGAGCACCGACGGGCGGCCGCACAGCTGACCACGTGGTCGGTCGACCGACGCCCTGCCGCGCACAACCGTTCGTCGACCCGCACCTGCGACGTTGGGGGTGGGTGAAGGGGGAGGGTGCGGTGTGGGAGGCTCTGCGTGCTGACCGACGAGAGGACCACGATGAGTGACACACCTGGCTGGCAGGGGACGGCACGGAACCCGTTCGCGCCCGAGGGACTGAGCTTCACGCCCGTCTCCCGAGGCCTGACGAAGGTGCGGCTGATCTCCGCGGCCGTGTGGCTCGGTCTGCCGCTCGTCGTGCTCGTGGTCCTCGCCGTGCTCTTCCCCGGCTGGTGGTGGTCCGTCCCGATCGGCGTGCTCGTCCTGCTCGTCGTGTGGCTCGGCTGGCTCATCCCGCGGCAGGTCGGCTCCATCGGTTACGCCGAGCGCGACGAGGACCTGCTCATCCGCAAGGGGATCCTCTTCCGCCAGCTCACGGTCGTGCCCTACGGCCGCATGCAGTACGTCGACGTCCAGGCCGGCCCGCTCGACCGGTGGGCGAAGGTCGCCAAGGTCCAGCTCCACACCGCGTCCGCGCAGACCGACGCCTCGATCCCCGGCCTGCCGCCGGAGGAGGCCTCGCGGCTGCGCGACCGGCTCAGCGAACGCGGCGAGTCGAGGCTGGCAGGGCTGTGAGCACCGAGCAGCAGCCGGCCCCCGAGGAGCACGTCGACTGGCGGCGCGTCCACAAGGTCACGCCCGTCCTCAACGCGTGGAAGGTCATCGTCGCGCTCTTCGCGGTGCTGATCTGGCAGAACACCCAGCTCCTCGCCGAGGTGTGGGAGGACCGCGACACCGTCAACTGGACCCTCGTCCTGCTCATCGGCGGCGGCGCCGTCCTCCTGCTCCTCCTCGTCCTCACGACCTACTCGGTGCTGTCGTGGCGGATGATGCGCTACGCCGTCGGGCGCGACGCCGTCTTCCTCCACAGCGGCATCCTCTTCCGCCAGCAGCGCCACGCGCGGCTCAACCGGATCCAGGCGGTGGACGTCGTCCAGCCGCTTCTCGCGCGCCTCTTCGGTCTGGCCCAGCTCAAGATCGAGACGGCGGGCGGGGGCGGCTCGTCCGTCGTCCTCGCCTTCCTCAAGGAGGAGGAGGCGCAGCGGCTGCGTCGGGAGGTGCTCGACCGGGTCGCCGACCGCGTCACGACGACGCCGGCACCTCCGGCGGGCGGTGAGCCCGCTGGTCCGGGCGCCGCTCCCGCCCCGGCACCCGCACGGCCCGACGTCGAGCGGGAGCTGCTCACCGTCCCCACCGGCCGGCTCGTCGGCTCGCTCATGCTCTCGGGGTCGATGATCGCGCTCGTCCTCGTGCTCGCCTGCCTCCTCGTCGCGGCGATCATCGCCGAGAGCTTCGCACCGCTCGCCGGTGTGCTGCCCGGCGTCATCGGCTGGGGCACCTACCTGTGGGGCCGCTTCACCGGCGGCTTCAACTTCCGTGCCGCGATCTCCCCGGACGGGATCCGGCTGCGCTACGGCCTGCTCGAGCAGCGCACCCAGACGGTCCCGCCGGGCCGTATCCACACGGTGGGGCTCAAGCAGCCCCTCCTGTGGCGGCGGCGCGGCTGGTGGCGCGTGGAGGTCAACGTCGCCGGGTACGGGGGCCTGGAGAACCAGATGGAGGCGACGACGGGCAACGTCCTGCTGCCGGTCG
Source organism: Georgenia satyanarayanai (assembly GCF_900116375.1). Classification (GTDB taxonomy): domain Bacteria; phylum Actinomycetota; class Actinomycetes; order Actinomycetales; family Actinomycetaceae; genus Oceanitalea; species Oceanitalea nanhaiensis. Next base: position 45,344 of record NZ_UETB01000006.1, read on the forward strand.
GCTCCCGCGGGGACGCCCTCACCGCGCTGTGGCTCGTCCTGCCGGACCTTGGCGTGGCCGACCCGCAGGCCGTCATCGACGCCGCGCTCGAGGGGTCCGGTGAGGCCGCCGGATTCACCACGAGCCCCCGCAGCGCCCGCTGGCTCGACCCGATCTCCTGGCGCCGCAACGGCATCCAGCTGACCGAGAGCGCCGTGCTCATGCGCAGCGGCCGGCTCAGCAGGGCGCTCGCGATCGTCCCGCACGAGCGCACCCAGTCCCTCGCCCTCAGCCAGGGCCCGCTCGAGCGCCGCGCCGGGATCGCCAACGTCGTCGCGGCCACGGTCGGCGGGTCCGTCGCGACCACCGCGCACCACCTGGAGCAGCTGACGGCGCTCGCGCTCCTCGGCGAGGCCTCCGAGCGCTCCCGTGCTGCTCGGCACCGCGAGTCCCCCGAGGAGTGGATGCGCCGCGTCGGCCTGCTCGAGCCGGCCGGCCGGCCCGACGGCGGTGCGCCGGACGCGTCGGCACCTGGCCCGGGCGTGCCGGTCCAGGCGCCGCCGGCCGGTGCCCCCGTCCAGATGCCGCCGCCCGCCGGCGTCCCCACGCCGGCGCCGGGCCGTGCACCGGCACCGCTGCCGCCGCCCGCGGGCGCGCCGCTCGACCCTCGCCCCGCCGCACCTCCGCCGCCCGCCGGCACCCCCGTCGAGGGCCCACCTCACGCGCGCTGAGCCGCCGGTGTCGGACGTCACCGCCGCGCCGTCGGCGGGCGGGGAGATAATGGCGCGGTGACCGCGAGCGTGCCTGGAGACGTCCCGCCGTCGTCCCGCCCCGGACGACTCGGCGTGGGCGTCGTCGGCGCCGGCCGCGTCGGCGCGGTGCTCGCCAGTGCCCTCCGGGCGGCCGGTCACACCGTCGTCGGCGCCAGCGCGGTGTCCCACGACAGCCGCGACAGGGTCGACGCCCTCCTGCCCGGCGTCCCGGTGCTCGAGGTCCCCGACGTCGTCGAGCGCGCCGAGCTCATCCTCCTCACCGTCCCGGACGACGCCCTCGCCGGCCTCGTCCAGGGCATCGCCGACACCGGCGGCTGGCAGCCCGGCCAGATCGTCGTCCACACCGCCGGCCGCTACGGCACCGACGTCCTCGCGCCCGCGCAGCGCGCCGGAGCCATCCCCGTCGCCCTGCACCCGGCGATGACCTTCACCGGGACGAGCATCGACCTCGCCCGTCTCGTCGGCTGCCCCTTCGCGGTCACCGCTCCCGGCCCCGTGCTGCCGATCGGTCAGGCGCTGGTCGTCGAGATCGGCGGTGAGCCCGTGGCGCTGCCCGAGGCGGCGCGCCCGCTCTACCACGCCGCTCTCGCGCACGGTGCCAACCACCTCGTCACCCTCGTGACCCAGGCGATGCGCGTGCTCGGCCGCGCCGGCGTCGACGAGCCGGGGCTCTACCTCGGCCCGCTCCTCACCGCGGCCCTCGACGGCACCCTGCGTGACGGTGAGCTCGCGCTCACCGGCCCCGTCCTCCGGGGGGACGCCGGCACCGTCGCCGAGCACGTCGCCACCCTGGTGGCCCTTGCTGCCGAGGATGCCGGCCTCAGCGACCTCCCGCCGGCCTACCGCACCCTGTCCCGGGTGACGACGCAGCGGGCCTGGTCCGCGGGCCGGCTCACCGACTCCGCCGCCCAGCTGCTGCTCGACGCCGTCGCCGAGACCCCGGCCCTCGAGGCCACCTCCCACCCCGCAGCCGGCGACGACGCAGCCGCGGAGCCCGCGCCGTCGCCCGTGCTCGTGCGCACCCGGGCGGACCTGCGCGAGGTGCTCGACCAGCAGCGCGGCACCCGCGCCGTCGTCATGACGATGGGGGCCCTGCACGAGGGGCACCTCGACCTCGTGCGCGAGGCCCGCCGCCGCGCCGACCACGTCGTCGTGACGATCTTCGTCAACCCGCTCCAGTTCGCGCCGGGGGAGGACCTCGACGCCTACCCGCGGGACCTCGAGGCGGACCTCGCCATGCTCGCGAGCGTGGGCGCGGACGTCGTCTTCGCGCCTGGCCCGGACATGATGTACCCGGACGGTGACCCCCGCGTGCGGGTGGACCCGGGCCCGCTCGCGTCCGTCCTGGAGGGCGCCACCCGGCCCACGCACTTCGGCGGTGTTCTCACCGTCGTCCTCAAGCTCCTCCACCTCACCCGGCCGCACGTGGCCCTCTTCGGCCAGAAGGACGCCCAGCAGCTCGCGCTCGTCCGGGCGATGGTGCGCGACCTGGACGTCGACGTCGAGGTGGTCGGCGTGCCGATCCGCCGCGAGCCGGACGGGCTGGCGATGAGCAGCCGCAACGCCTACCTCGGCGACGCCGACCGGTCCGCCGCCCTGGCCCTCTCCGCCGCCCTCGAGGCGGGCCGTGCGGCCGCCGGCGCCGGGGCGGAGCAGGTGCTGGCCGCCGCGCGGGAGCACCTCGCCGCCGAGCCCGGCGTGCGCCTCGACTACCTCGAGCTCGTCGACCCTGAGACGATGGAGCCCGTGTCCGCGGGCGCGAGCGGGCCCTGCCTGCTCGTCGTCGCCGCCTGGGTCGGGAGCACCCGGCTCATCGACAACACGATTCTCGACCTCTGGAAGGACGAGTGACGATGCCAGCGCCCAGCTCGCTGCAGCGACCCATGCTCATCGGCAAGATCCACCGCGCCACCGTGACGGCGGCCGACCTCCACTACGTCGGGTCCATCACCGTGGACGCCGACCTCCTCGACGCGGCCGACCTGCTGCCCGGCCAGCAGGTCGACGTCGTCGACATCACCAACGGCTCGCGGCTCACCACCTACGTCATCCCCGGCGAGCGCGGCGGGGGCGACATCCAGATCAACGGGGCGGCCGCCCACCACGTCCACCCCGGCGACCTCGTCATCCTCATCGCCTACGGGATGCTCAGCGACGCCGACGCGCGCATCTACGAGCCGTCGGTCGTCTTCGTCGACGAGCACAACCGCATCCTCGACGTCGGCCAGGAGCCGGCTCAGCTGCCCGACGCCGCCGACGACGTGCCCTACCCCGTCGAGCCCAGCGGCGTCCCCTTCGCCGACTACCGCGCCGAGGCAGTCACCGGGCCACGCTGAGGTGACCGGCGTCCTCGAGGGCTTCGCCGCGCTCGCGGCGCTCATCGCCCTCGGCGCCGTCCTCGCCCACGTCGGCTTCCTCAGCTACGCCAGCCAGACGATGCTCGTCCGGCTGGCCTTCTGGGTGGCCAGCCCGGCGCTCCTGCTCACCGTCGTCGCCGACGCCGACGTCCGCGCCGTCTTCTCGGCCAACCTCGTCGCCACCGGGGGCGCCGTCGCCGGTGCGCTGGTCCTCTACCTCGCGCTCTCCCGGGTGGTCGCCCGACGGCCGGCGCCGGAGACGGTCGTCGGCGCGCTGTGCTCGATGTACGTCAACGCCGGGAACCTCGGCCTGCCGGTCGCCGCGTACGTGCTCGGGGACGCCGCGCTCGTCGCCCCGGTCATCCTGCTCCAGCTCGTGCTGCTGCAGCCGCTCGCCCTCGCGGTCCTCGACCGCACGACGGTGGGCGGCGGGACGGGTGTGCGCACGCTCGCCCTGCGCACGGTCCGCAACCCGCTCATGCTCGGCGCGCTGCTCGGGCTGGTCCTCGCGCTCACCGGCCTGCAGCTGCCCAGTGTCGTCCGGGCGCCGGTGGACCTCCTCGGCGGGATGGCGGTGCCGGCGATGCTCCTCGCCTACGGCGTCTCCCTGCGCCTGGGGCCCAGGCCGGGGGCGGGCTCCCCGGCGCGCGAGCTCGTGCTCGTCGTCGGGCTCAAGCTCCTCGTCCAGCCCGCCCTCGCCTACCTCATCGGCCTGGCCGTGGGGCTGCAGGACACCGCCCTCTACGCCGTCGCCGTGCTCGCGGCGCTGCCCACCGCGCAGAACGTCTTCGTCCTCGCCAGCCGCTACGACCGCGGCGTCGTCCTCGCGCGGGACGCGATCTTCCTCTCGACGATCGGCTCGGTCCCGGTGATCCTCGCGATCACGGCCCTGCTCACCTGAGCCCCCGGGGGCCCGTCACGGCCTGTGGGGGGTGGCGAGCGTCCTGATGTACTGCTCGGCCTCGGCCACGCGCATCTTGCGGGCGCCGCGGCGCTCGAGCTCGGCGACCATGCCCGGCTCGATGCGGGCGAGGTTGAGGCCACGCCGCAGGAGCGTGAGCGGGGGCTTGCGGGCCTCGCCGAGGTCCCGCAGGAGCCGGAACCAGAAGGTCTGCAGGCGGGGGCGCCACAGGCACAGGGCGTCGGCGAGGATGTCCTCGTCGCGGCACTCGGCGATGAGCTCGGCGGCGAAGATCCCCTCGGCGAGCACGATCGGGCTGCTGCCGGCGTCGAACTGGGTGGTCGTCGTGCGCCGGTTGGTCGGGATGTCGTAGAGCGGCACCTCGGCGCGGCCGGTACGGGCGATCTCGAGGAGCGCGGCGAGCGCCTCCTCGCGGTCCCAGCTGCGCGGGTCGTCCCAGTCGACGATCCCGTACCGGCGGGGCAGCTCGGGGTGGTCGCCGTCCCGGTAGAAGTCGTCCAGCGAGACGACCGGCAGACCGAGCCGGCCCGTGAGGGAGGTCTTGCCCGAGCCGGACGGACCGGTGAGAAGCACCACCCGCACGGGGGTGCGCCGGGCACCCGGGGGGATGTCGAACAGTCCGGGCTGGCTGAGCTCGTCGGCGCCGGGACCGGCCTCTGCGTCGCCCGTCGCGCCGCTGCTCGTCGCGGTCATCGCCCATCCCCTCGTGCGCCGCCTCGGCCCGGCGCGTCCCGCACGAGGATAGCGCCGGCCCCGGCCCCGACGCGCCGCTGGATAGGATCGGGGGGTGAGTGAGACGACCCCCACCGTGCCGGCACCCGAGGACATCGACCAGGACGTTCCCGAGCAGGTGCGTGTGCGCGCCGAGAAGCGCGCCCGGATGCTGGCCGCGGGCGTCGACCCCTACCCCGTCACGCTCCCGGTGACGACGACGATCGCCGCCGTGCGCTCGGCGCACGCCGGCCTCGAGGCGGGGGAGGAGACCGACGACGTCGTCGGCGTCGCCGGGCGGGTCATGTACCTGCGCAACACGGGCAAGCTGTGCTTCGTCACGCTCCAGAGCGGGGACGGCACCCGGCTGCAGGCGATGCTCTCGCGCGCGGAGGTCGGGGAGGAGGCGCTGGCCTCCTTCAAGGCCGACGTCGACCTCGGTGACCACCTCTTCGTCCACGGCCGCGTCATCGCCTCCCGCCGCGGGGAGCTGAGCATCTTCGCCGACTCCTACCGGCTGGCCGCCAAGTCCCTGCGCCCGCTGCCCAAGACCTACGAGAGCGAGGACGGCGAGCAGGTCGCGCTCTCGGAGGAGGGGCGGGTGCGCCGCCGCCACCTCGACCTCATCATGCGGCCGGCCGCGCGCGACATGGTCCGCACCCGCGCCGCCGTCGTGAGGTCGCTGCGCCGCAACCTCGACGAGCGCGACTTCCTCGAGATCGAGACGCCGATGCTGCAGGTGCAGCCCGGCGGCGCCACCGCGCGGCCCTTCGTCACCCACATGAACGCCTACGACGTCGACCTCTACCTCCGCATCGCGCCCGAGCTCTTCCTCAAGCGGGCCGTCGTCGGTGGGATCGACCGCGTCTTCGAGATCAACCGGAACTTCCGCAACGAGGGGGCCGACTCCAGCCACTCCCCGGAGTTCGCCATGCTCGAGGCGTACGAGGCCTACGGCTCCTACGACACGATGGCCGAGCTCACCCGCCACCTCGTCCAGCGGGCGGCGCTGGACGCCTTCGGGACGACGGCGGTGCGCCTGGCGGACGGCAGCGAGTACGAGCTCGGGGGCGAGTGGGACGAGCTGTCCCTGTTCCCCTCGCTGAGCGCGGCCCTCGGCGAGGAGGTCACCCCGCGGACCTCGCTGGAGGAGCTGACCCGCCACGCCGAGCGGCTCGAGGTGCCCGTCGCCCCGCACCACACCCCCGGCAAGGTCGTCGAGGAGCTGTGGGAGCACCTCGTGGGCGACCACCTCCACGCCCCGACCTTCGTGCGGGACTACCCCGTGGACACCTCCCCGCTCACCCGCGAGCACCGCTCGGTGCCGGGCGTCGTGGAGAAGTGGGACCTGTACGTGCGGGGCTTCGAGCTCGCCACTGCCTACTCCGAGCTCGTCGACCCCGTCGTCCAGCGCGAGCGCTTCGCCGCGCAGGCGCTGGTGGCCGCGGCGGGCGACCCGGAGGCGATGGTCCTGGACGAGGACTTCCTCCAGGCGATGGAGCAGGGCATGCCCCCGGCGGGTGGCATGGGGATGGGCATCGACCGTCTCCTCATGGCGCTGACCGGGCAGGGCATCCGCGAGACGATCACCTTCCCGCTCGTCAAGCGCCTCTGACGACTGCGCTCAAGCCGTCGCCGGCGCCCGGCGCCGGCGGCGGCGCAGCAGCACGCCCACGAGGGCGAGCGGCACTCCCAGGACGAGGATCCAGGGCAGCAGCGCACCCAGCACGACGAGCAGCCCGCCGGCGAGACCGACGAGGGCTCCCCAGCCGTCCTGCACGCCCCCGACGAAGCCACCGGTGGCCAGCTGGACGGGACCGTCCGCGTCGATGGTCACGTGCAGCGAGGCCATCGCCACCTGCTCGCTGAGGTGCGCGCGCTCCGCCTGCAGCGACTCGAGCTCGGCCTGCCGCTCGCTCAGCGCGTCCTCCGCCGCGAGCAGCGCCTCGCTGGAGTCGGCCTCGGCCATGAGGCCGAGGAGCCGCTCGGTGGAGGTCTGCAGCGCGGCGATGCGGGCGTCGAGGTCGCGGCCCCGGCGGGTGACGTCCTCGGAGCTGATCGACACGTCCCGGGTCTCACCGACCGCCTCCAGGCCGTCGAGCACGGCGGTGAGCTCGGCGGCCGGGACACGGACGGTGAGCCAGCCGGAGGCCTCGGCCTCGTCGGTGGCCGCGTTCTCGGCACGCTCCTCGACGTACCCGCCCACGGCCTCGACGAGGCCGACGACGTCGTCCATCGCCGTCAGCGGGTCTGCGGCGACCAGCGAGAGGGAGCCCGTGGTGACGACCTCGCGCGGGCCCGTCGCGGCGTCGGCGACCTCCGCCACGGCCATGTCGGCGGTGTCGGCCCCGCTCTGAGCGCCGCCGCCGTCGGACGAGTCGGACCCACCGCCCGAGCAGGCGACGAGGCCCAGCAGGACCACCAGGCCGAACACCGCTGTCCGCAGGAGTCTCATGACCGGACCGTAGCCACTCGGGGCGCCGGGTGGGACCGGTGTGGCCGAACCGTGACCGGACCGGGACCAGGGCGTGACGTGGCGGCTACTCGCGCCCGTCCGCCCACGACTCCCGCAGGCTGCGGGCCCGCGCCTCGTCGGCGGTGCGACGGGCCGCGGCGCGGTGGCTGGCGCGCTCGTCGCGCACGTCCACCTGGATGGTGCGGTCGGCCTCCACGCCGCTCACCAGCTGGCGGGCCCGTGCCAGCTCGCGGTCGAGCTCGGCCCCCAGCAGGAGGGAGATGTTGATGAGCCACAGCCACAGGACGAGAACGACGATGCCCGCCAGCGTCGCGCCGTAGGTCGTCTCGAAGTACCCGGCGAGCCGGAGGTAGAGCTGGAAGCCGAAGGAGGCGACGAGCGCGATGCCCAGGGCCAGGAGCGAGCCGGGGGAGACGAGCCGGAAGCGCTGGTACCGGACGTTCGGCGTCGTGAAGTAGAGCAGGGAGATGACGACGAGCCCCGCCAGCAGCACGATCGGCCAGCGGGCCAGCTCCCACACGGTGACCGACGCCTCCACCTCCAGGGTCTGCCCGACGGCACGCGCGACCGGGCCGGACACGACGGCGAACAGGGTGACGAGCGTGGCGAAGACGACGAGGACGAGGGTGGTGAGCAGGTGCCAGCCGAGCAGCCGCAGGGCGGGGCGTCCCTCCTCGACACCGTAGATGCGGTTCATCGCCCGGCCGAAGGAGCCGACGTAGCCGGCCGCGATCCACAGCGAGGACGCGACGCCGAGCGCGAGCGTCCACCCGGCGGCCGGGTGCTCGAGCACGGAGCGGACGGGCTGGCTGATGACGTCGAGGGCGTCCTCGTCGGGGGCGAGCTGACCGACGATCTCGAGCATCGTGTCGGTGCTCGCCGGGCCCTGGCCCGCCAGGGCGAGCACCGAGGTGAGCATGATGACGAGCGGGGGGATCGCCAGGACGGAGAAGAGGGTGAGCGCCGCGGACCGGTCCAGGCACTCGTCGGCCATGAAGTCGCGCAGCGCCTTGCCCAGCATGAAGCGCCGCGACGGGCGGCGCCCGGGCCGCGGGGTGCCTGGTTGCTGCGAGGTCATCGTCCACCCCCTTGTGCCTACCGAAGCACGGCGGGCACCCGGCTGCGCGCCGGCACTGCTCAGCCGCCGCGCTACAGGTCTCGCAGGACGGCGTTGAACGGCTCGCCGGTCAGCTGGACCTCGTGCCCGGCGCCCTCGACCACCCGCAGCTGCGCGCCGTGGTCCCGGGCCAGGGCGAGGCAGACGGCGTGGAAGGGCTCGTCGTGGCGCCCGGAGACGACGACCGTGGGGAACGGTGCGGCGGCGAGGTGCGTGAGCGGCACCTCCCCCTGCCACGGGTGACGGGCGTGCCGCAGCGCGGGCACCATCGTCTCGAGCCGGGCGAGCAGCTCGGCCGGGAGCTCCTCCTCCGGCGTGCCGACGTGGCGGAGGAACTGCCCGAGGAACGCCCGGTCGTCCACGTCGCTGGACAGGAGCGTCTGCAGCGACTCGACCAGGCCGGCGACGGCGGGGTGGTCCGCGGCAGCCGCGAACAGGGGTGGCTCGGCCAGCACGAGGGACCGGACGGCGGTGGGCCGCAGGTGCGAGGCGACGAGCGCGACGAGGCCACCGTAGGAGTGGCCGACGAGGTGGGCGCCGTCGCCGAGGAGCCGTGCGACGTCCTCACCGTCGCTGAGGAAGTCCTCACCGGGGCCCGGTGAGGCGTAGGCCCGGCGGGTCGGCACGACGAGCTCGAAACCCTCGTCCGCGAGCGGCCGCTGCTCGAGCCACTCCTCGGGGCCGGTGGCCAGCGACCCGTGGACCAGCACGACCCGCTCGCCCTCGCCCCACACCGTCGGCGTCGACATGGGGCACAGCGTAGGGCAGCGGTGCGCGGGAGGGCCGGTCGGCCCGTCGGCTACCCGGGGCGCGGCCGGTGCGTCAGCGCGTCGACGAAGACGGTGCGGATGTCGGCGGGGTTGCGCGCGAGGTAGCTGCGGCCGCCGGTCTGGGCCGCGATGAGCCGCAGCACCTCCTCGTCGGCGCCGGCGCCCATGCCGACGGTGATGACGGGGATCGGACGGCTCGGGTCGATGCGCTCCTGCAGCTCGGCGAGCAGCTCGTCGAGAGAGATGCCGTCGTCGTCCTCGTTGACGCCGTCGGTGAGCAGGACGACCGAGTTGACGTACCCGGGCTCGTAGCTCTCCTGGACCTGCCGGTAGGCCGCGAGCACGGTGTCGTACAGGCCGGTGTCGGCGCCCGGTCGGGCGTGCTCGGACAGCGTGGCGGCCGCTTCCAGGAGCGTGTCGCGGTGCGTGCCGGCCCCGCTCTCCGCGTGGAGCGGCTCGATCGGTGCGAGCTCGGTCCAGTCGGTGCCGCCGGGGTGGTCGGTGGAGAAGACCCACAGCCCCACCTGGGAGGTGAGCGGGAAGACGCTCATCGCGGTCTGCGCGGAGGCGCCCGCGAGGGCGATCCTCGTCTGGTCGCCGGCCGGCTGGAGCATCGAGCCGGAGACGTCGATGACGGCGAGCATGCGCATGTCGACGGCGACGGTGCGCCACAGCGTCACGACGGCGTCGGCGTCCGCGGTCCCCGGTGGGGGCAGGGTTCCGGCCGCCCCGGCGGGGACGCCGGGGAGGTCGGGGACGGCGTCGTCACCCGGGGCCCGGAAACCCGCCGCCCGCACGTCCGCCACGCCTGCCTCACCGGTGAGGGCCTCCTCGAGCGCGGCCAGCGCCTCCCGCATGCCCACCCCGTTGTCCGTGCCCGGCAGCGGCACCCACGAGTAGGTGAGGGAGGCGGTGCCCTCCGCCGGGACGAGCGCCTCCAGCGGTGTCGCGACGGTGGCGGACCGCTGCTGCGTGACCTGCTGCTCGGTGGCGACGACGGCGCTGGCCCCCTCGACGTCCTCGCCCGCCCAGGTGACCAGCTCGTACGGGTCGGCGACGAGCCGGGACATCTGGATCATCGCGGCACCGAGCAGCCGGTCACCCTCGGGGGTGCCGGCCAGCGCCGTCTGGGCGGAGTGGAGCAGGAGCAGGCTCGCGCTCGACGTCATGGGGTCGGCGATGCGCGGGGCGAGGGGCCCGGAGAGGATCTCCTGCCACGGCTGCGGCCCGTCCACCCCCGCCGACTCCGCCAGCGTGGTGGGCACGGCGATGAGGGCCGGCGTCGTGGCGAGGGTCGCGCCCACGGTGAGCGCAGGGGCGCGGGGGTCCTGGTTGACCCGCTCGACCCAGACGTCGGAGTCGGGGATCCACACCCGGGACAGGACGGTGCCGCCTCGGATCTGCTCCGCGGTGTCCGCCGACGGGCTCGTGGTGACGGAGTAGGTGGTGCACGGGTCCCCGTCCTCCACGCGGTCCGCGGCCGCGACGACGACGGGGGCGAAGTCCGCGGTGGTGGTGACCGGGACGGTGAGCTGCTGGGCGCAGCCGCCACCGGTCGGCGACGGCGCGCCGGTCGGGTCGGTGGCGCCGTCCTCGCGCAGGAGACCCCAGGCGAGCAGCCCGAGCACGACGACGACCACGAGCGCGCCGAGCACTCGTGCCCAGGTGCCCCCGCCACGCGTCGTCGCGTCACCGGCCATGGTGCTAGAACGTAGCCCCTCGACGCGTCCACCGGAAGAGGTTCACCGGCTGACCCTAGGCTCACGTCATGACCACCGACCTGCTCCCCGATGCCCTCCTCGAGCGGATCCGCGGCCGCGCCGCCGGCTACGACCGCGAGAACGCCTTCTTCACCGAGGACCTCGCCGAGCTCGTCGAGGCCGGCTACCTCACCGCGATGGTGCCCACCGAGATGGGCGGCGCCGGACTCAGCCTCGAGGAGATGACCCGCCAGCAGATGCGGCTGGCCGGCGCGGCGCCGGCCACGGCGCTCGCGGTCAACATGCACCACGTGTGGGTGGCCGTGGCACGCATCGTCCGGGCGCGCGGCGACCACTCCTGCGACCTCGTCCTCGAGGAGGCGGCCGCCGGGGAGATCTTCGCCTTCGGGGTCTCCGAGGCCGGCAACGACCTCGTCCTGTTCGGCTCGGCGAGCGACGCCGTGCCCGACGGCGAGGGCGGCTACTCCTTCCACGGCACGAAGATCTTCACCTCCTTCTCGCCGGCGTGGACACGCCTGGGCACCTTCGGCACGGACCGCACCGGCGGGGAGGACCGCAACGTGTGGGGCTTCGTCACCCGCGACGGCGGCGGCGTGGAGGTCCGCGAGGACTGGGACGCGATGGGGATGCGCGCCTCGCAGTCCTGCACGACCGTCCTCGCCGGCGCCCACGCCCCGGCCGAGCGCATCGTTCGCCGCCTCGAGCCCGGACCGACGACGGACCCGTTCGTCTTCGGGATCTTCGCCGCCTTCGAGATCCTCCTCGCGAGCGTCTACACCGGCATCGCGGAGCGGGCGCTCGACGTCGCCGTCGAGACCGTGCACAGGCGCCGCTCGATGGCCGCCGGAGGCGCCCCCTACGCCCACGACCCCGACATCCGCTTCCGGCTCGCCGACGCCGCGATCCAGCTCGACGGCATCTACCCCCAGATCGCCCAGATCGCCCGAGACGTCGACGAGCAGGTGGACCGCGGCGCGCGTTGGCTGCCGCAGCTGTCCGCCGTCAAGACCCGCGCCACGGAGACCGCCAAGGACGTCGTCGAGAAGGCGGTGCGCGTCTCGGGCGGCTCGGCCTACTTCAGCCGCAGCGAGCTCTCCCGCCTCTACCGCGACGTCCTCGCCGGGATCTTCCACCCGAGCGACGACGAGTCGGTCCACCGGGCGTGGGCGGGAGCGCTGCTGGGTCCCGTCCCGGACTGATCAGCGCGGGGTGTGCTGGTGGCTGACGAGCCGCCAGCCGCCGTCGCGCCGCACGTACACACTCGCGACGAGGGCGGAGTAGGCCGCTCCCGTGCGCTCCGCCTCGACGCCGTAGCTGACGACGGCGACGTCCTCGGTGGGACGGAGCACGTCCAGGTCCGTCAGGCGGTGCGAGTCCCAGGGTGCACCGCCCATCGTCTCGAGCACCTGCTCCCGCCCGGCGAGCAGCAGGCCGCCGGGGAAGAGCATGCGGACGTCGTCGTCGAGAACGTCGTCGTAGAAGGCGACGGCGCTCTCCGGACCGCTCGACAGGGCCTGCCAGCCGAGACGTTCGAGGTCCTCGGGACCGGTCATGCGGGGCTCCTTCCGTCCTGCAGCACGCTACCGGGACGAGCAGCCGACGTCAGCCCCGCCGCCTACAGTGGCGGGCATGGAACTCTCCGACGAGCAGTCAGCGCGAGTCGTCGCGATGGCCATGGAGCTGGCGCGACAGGGCGGGACGGCAGAGGTGCTCGAGCTGGTCGACCACGGCCTGCCCGTCGACGTCCAGGACTCCGAGGGCAACACGATGCTCATGCTCGCCGCGTACCACGGGCGGGCGGGCACGGTCCGGGCGCTCGCCGAGCGCGGCGCCGACGTCGACCTGCGCAACGCGCGCGACCAGTCCCCGATCGCCGGTGCCCTGTTCAAGGGCGAGGAGGAGGTCGTCACGGCGCTCCGCGAGGCGGGCGCGGACCTCGACGCCGGCACCCCGAGCGCCCGCGCCGCCGCGGAGATGTTCGGGCGCTCGCACCTCCTGGGCTAGGAACGTCGCGAGGCCCGGGCGACCGTGAAGGTCGCCCGGGCCTCGCCGCTGTCCGTCAGCCCGGTGAGGGTCAGGACTGGGTCAGCGCCGGCTCGTTGTTCGGGTTCGCCTCGAGCGAGTCGAGCGTCCCTGCCGCGAGCGCCTCGATCGCGCGGCGCACGCCCTCACCGTAGGCCGGGTCGGCCAGGGTGCAGTTCTGGATGTGCCGCTCGACGGTGGCCTCGGACGCGCCGTCGATGGCGCGGGCCGTGTTGGCGAACAGCCGCTGCTGCTCCTCGGGGCTCATGAGCCGGAAGAGGTTGCCGGGCTGCTCGTAGTAGTTGTGGTCCTCCTCGCGGTAGTCGAAGCGGTGCGCGGTGCTGCCGACCGCCTGCGTGGGCTCGGCGTAGGAGGGGTCGGCCTGGTAGCGCCCGTAGCTGTTGGGGGTGTAGCTCGGGGTGCTGCCGTGGTTGCCGTCCACCCGGCCCTGACCGTCGCGGTGGTAGGTGTTGACCACCCTCGCAGCGCGGGGGTAGTTCACCGGGATCTGGTGGTGGTTGACGCCCAGGCGGTAGCGGGCGGCGTCGCCGTAGGAGAACAGGCGGCCCTGGAGCATGCGGTCGGGGGAGTAGCCGATGCCGGGGACGACGTTGCCCGGGGTGAAGGCGGCCTGCTCGACGTCCTGGAAGTAGTTCTCCGGGTTGCGGTTGAGCTCGAACTCGCCGACCTCGATGAGCGGGTAGTCCTTCTTCGACCAGACCTTGGTGAGGTCGAAGGGGTGGAAGCGGTAGCTCTGCGCGTCCGCCTCGGGCATGACCTGGATGGAGAAGGTCCACTTCGGGTGGTCGCCGCGCTCGATGGCCTCGTAGAGGTCGCGCTGGGCCGACTCACGGTCCTCGGCGACCAGCTTGGCAGCCTCGGCGTCGGTGAGGTTCTTGATGCCCTGCTGGGTGCGGAAGTGGAACTTCACCCAGAAGCGCTCGTTCTGCGCGTTGATGAAGGAGTAGGTGTGCGAGCCGAAGCCGTGCATGTGGCGGTAGCCGTCGGGGATCCCGCGGTCCGACATGACGATGGTGACCTGGTGCAGGGCCTCGGGGAGGTTGGTCCAGAAGTCCCAGTTGTTCTCCGCCGAGCGCATGTTGGTGCGCGGGTCGCGCTTGACGGCGCGGTTGAGGTCGGGGAAGTGGTGCGGGTCGCGCAGGAAGAACACCGGGGTGTTGTTCCCGACCATGTCCCAGTTGCCCTCCTCGGTGAAGAAGCGCAGGGAGAAGCCGCGGATGTCGCGCTCGGCGTCGGCCGCACCGCGCTCACCGGCCACGGTGGAGAAGCGGGCGAACATCTCGGTCTGCTTGCCGACCTCGGAGAACAGGGCGGCGCGCGTGTACTTGGTGATGTCCTGCGTGACGGTGAAGGTGCCCCAGGCGCCGGAGCCCTTGGCGTGCATGCGCCGCTCGGGGATGACCTCACGGTCGAAGTGCGCGAGCTTCTCGAGGAACCAGACGTCCTGGAGGAGCATCGGGCCACGGGGGCCGGCGGTCACGGCGTTGTCGTTGTCCCAGATGGGGGCGCCGGCGGCAGTGGTGAGCGGCGGGTTGTTGTCCGCGGACATTCATTCTCCTTGTGTGCGTGCGTCGGCACGGCGTGCCGACTCGGGTCTCAGGACTGGGTGCGACAGGCGGGGCAGGTGCCCCAGTAGACGACCTCGGCGGCGTCGATCGAGAAGCCGTGGTCGTCGCTCGCCGTGAGGCAGGGAGCATGACCGACGGCGCAGGGCACGTCGCCGATGTCGCCGCACGTCCGGCACACCACGTGGTGGTGGTTGTCCTCACGGAAGAGCTCGAAGCGGCCGGGGGACCCGTCCGGCTCGATCCTCCGCAGCAGACGCACGTCCGTCAGGGCGTGCAGGACGTCGTAGACCGCCTGGGTGGACACCGTCCCGAGACGCTCCTTGACGAGACGACGGATCTCCTCCGCCGTCGCGTGGGGGTGCGCCTCGACCTCCGCCAGGACCGCGAGACGCGGAGCGGTGACCCGGAGGTCGGCGGCGCGCAGCAGCTCGGCGTGGTCGGTGGGCATGGGGCAACACTAGGGCAGCAAACTGGAACTGTTCAAGTATTGGGGTCCGTCCGGACGGGGAGCCGTGGCGTGGCGCCTGACCCGGCGCGCGGGCGGGCCGTGCCATCATCGGGCGATGAGCACGAGCGGCGCCTTCCCCGAGGGGACCGAGCGGCCCTCGGTCATCGTGCGGCCCGCTCTGCCGTCGGACGCCCGGCGCATCTACGAGCTCGTCGCCCCGTACGCGGAGGAGCGCATCCTCATCGCCAAGGAGCTCATCAGCTACTTCGAGGCGATCCAGGAGTTCCTCGTCGCCGAGCTGCCGGGCGAGGACGGCAGCTGGCAGGTGGTGGGCTGCGGCGCACTCCACGTGATGTGGGACGACATCGCCGAGGTCCGCACGCTCGCCGTCGACCCCGACCACCACCGGCGCGGCGTGGGCTGGCACGTGCTGAGCGCGCTCATCGAGCGGGCGCGGGTGCTGGGCCTGCGGCGCGTCTTCTGCCTCACCTTCGAGGTCGAGTTCTTCCAGCGGATGGGCTTCGAGGTCATCGAGGGCACCCCGGTGGGCACCGACGTCTACGCGCAGATGCTGCGGTCCCACGACGACGGCATCGCCGAGTTCCTCGACCTCGCCCGGGTCAAGCCCAACACCCTGGGCAACTCCCGCATGCTCCTCGAGCTCTAGTCCTCGAGGACGACGACGAGGTCTGCCCGGTCCCGCACCGCGCGGACGAGGGTGGCGTTGGGCTCGTCGGTGCCCTCCGTCCACGCCGCCGCCGAGGCCGGGTCCATGCCGTGCCGTTCGTGGCGCGCCCGCAGCCGGCGGCGCCGCTCCTCGTCGGGCAGCTCCAGGTACCAGACGGCGTCGAGGCACGAGCGGGCGGCGGGCCACGCGCCGTCGTCGAGCAGGAGGTAGTTCCCCTCGGTGACGACGAGACCGGCCTGCGGGGGGACGGCGACGGCCGCGGCCACCGGCTCGTCCAGGTCGCGGTCGAAGTCCGGGGCGTAGACGGTGCCCGCCTCGACGTCGCGCAGCCGGCGCAGCAGGTGGGCGTAGCCGGCGGCGTCGAAGGTGTCCGGTGCTCCCTTGCGGCCGCGACGGCCCAGCGCGCGGAGGACGGCGTTGCTCAGGTGGAACCCGTCCATCGGCACGAGCACCGCCCGGGGCGAGAGCGCGGCCACCAGGCCGGCGGCCAGCGTCGACTTCCCGGCTCCCGGCGGCCCGGCGAGCCCGAGGAGGCGCCGCGGGGCGCCGTCGCCGAGCACTGCGCGGGCCCGGTCGACGAGCTCGGGCAGCGAGGCGTGCAGCGTCGGCGGGGCCACGGCTCAGTGCTCGCGGGGCAGGCGCCGGCGCAGGACGAGGACGACGACGGCGAGCTGGGCGGTCACCGCGCCCAGCGCGAGGAAGAGCACGGTGCGGGCGGGGTCGGCCAGCGCCCAGCCGACCGCCGCGCCCACGCTCCACACGAGGGTGGCCCGCACGACCCGGCGCAGCCGTGCCCGGGTCGCCCCGACGACGTCCGCGAGCGGGCGGCCGACGAGGGCCCCGCGCAGCCCGAGGGCGGCGACGGCAGCGCCCACGAGGGCGAGGAGCTGCCCGCCGCCGAGGATGGTGAGGGTCGGACCGGCGAGGAGCGGGTCGGAGCCGCTGAGCGCGAGGATCGCCGCGGCGACGACGGCCAGGCCGAGGCAGGCGGCACCGCAGCCGACGACGGCGTCACGCAGGGCACGGACGGTGCGTGCCAGCCGGACGTCCGGCGGGACCGAGAGGCTCTCCACCCCGGCACCCTACGTCGCTCCCCGCGAGTCCCGAGAGTCGTGCCGGCCCGCCGGTCCCTCCGGTCGTGCGAGCCGCCGTCGGCGACGGCTGCGGGAACGCCCCGCCCGGCGCGCGGGGCACCGCGCACGCTCGTAGCCTCGTGGCATGAGACGCCGCGCCTCCGCACTGTCAGCCGTGCTCCTCCTTGCCCTCGCCGCGGGCTGTGGCACCAACGACGAGGAGTCCCAGGAGAGGCCGACCGACGCCGAGGAGCGAGACGCCGAGCAGGTGGCCACGTGCGAGGCCTTCTACGAGGGGACCGGGACGCCGCTCGCCGAGCGCGCCGAGGCGGCTCGTGTGGCCCTCGACTCCGGCCAGGTGACCGACGCCGCGACGTACACCGAGATCAACGCGCTCGAGCAGCGGCTGCGGGAGCTCACCCGCGACGCGCACCCCGAGACGGTGCCCGTCCTCGCCGAGATCGCCGCCCCCTTCACGGCAGCCGTCGCCGCGGTCAACGAGGCGCGCGAGCAGGAGGTGCCGGAGGGTGAGGAGCCGGCCTTCCCCGACCTCACCACGATCGACGTCACGGAGGGGGCCGCGGCGCAGGAGACGTTCGCCGAGATGTGCTCCGACGCCGGGTACGAGGCCCCGTAGCTCAGCCGGGCAGCGTCCAGCGACCGGGGGACGGTTCCGTCACCAGACCGTCCGCCAGGAGCGAGGCCAGGGCCCGGTCCGGCTGCGCGACGTCGGCCGCGCCCTCGCGCAGCGGGGCGAGCAGCTCCTCGGTACCCAGCGTGCGGCCGTCGGGCAGCTCCCGGAGCCGGGCCATGACGCGGCCCCGCGCCTGCCGGTCCGTCCCGTGCCACGCCTGCCGGCGTCGTGCGTGGGTGGCCGGCGGGGCGCCGGCCCGCCGCCAGCGGCACCGCTCCACGAGCGGGCAGGCGGTGCACCGCGGGGCGCGCGCGGTGCACACGAGCGCCCCGAGCTCCATGACGCCCTCGTTCCAGCGCACGGAGGTGGCGGCGTCCGCGGGCAGCAGGTCCGCCGCCCCCACCCGCTCCCCGGCGGTGAGACCCGGTGGCGGCAGCGCCCGGCCCGCCACCACGCGGCCGAGGACGCGGCGCACGTTCGTGTCCAGGACGAGCGCGCGGCCGCCGTGGGCGAAGCTGACGACGGCGGCGGCCGTGTAGGCGCCGACACCCGGCAGGCTGAGCAGCTCCTCCTCCGTTCGCGGCACCGCCCCGTCGAAGCGCGCGACGAGCTGCTCGGCGCACTCGCGCAGTCGCAGCGCGCGGCGCGGGTAGCCCAGCCGGTCCCAGGCGCGCAGCACGTCCGCCGGTGCGGCCGCGGCGAGGTCGGCGGGCTCGGGCCACCGCCCCATCCACGCCTCCCAGGCCGGAGCGACGCGTGCCACCGGGGTCTGCTGGGACATCACCTCGCTGACGAGCACGCCCCACGGCGTCGTGCCGGGGCGTCGCCACGGGAGGTCGCGGGCGTGGGCGGTGTACCAGTCGGCCACCGTCGCGTGGAGGTCGGTGAGCATCGCGACCAGTGTGCCCCGTCCCGGCGTGCCGTCCGCACCGCGCGCCCGGACGTGCCTACCGTCGGGGTGTGAGCTCGAGCCCGGACCCGACGCGGCGGCCGGCACGGCCCTCGGCCGCCGTCTACCGGCGCCGCCGTGTCGTGGCGCTGCTCCTCCTGCTCCTCGTCGTGGCCGGCGTCGTGTGGGGCGTCACCACCCTGCTGGGCGGCCGCGACGCGGCGGCCGACGCCCCGCCCGAGCCCGCCGCCGCGGAGGAGGTCGCGACGCCGTCACCGCCGCCCTCGCCCGGGCACGTGGCGGTCTGCGCCGCCGAGGACGTCACGGCCGAGGTCGTGGTGGAGCCGGCCGGCACCGGTGTGAGCGTCGAGATGAGCATGCGGAACACCGGCGAGGTGCCCTGCCTCGTCGACGTGGGGCCCGGCACGCTCGTGGCGGAGGTCGGCTCCGGGACGGACGCCGTGTGGTCCTCGGCGCACTGCGCGGGTGAGGCGACCGAGGAGCTCCTCCTCGACACCGGTTCCGCGACGCCCGTGACCGTGAGCTGGGACGGTCACCGCTCCGCGGAGGGCTGCCCCGGCGACCAGCCGCAGGTGGGCCCGGGCACCTACCGGCTCGCCGTCGCGCTCGACGGCGCTCCGCTCGGCGATGCCGAGGTCTTCACCCTGGGCTGAGCCGGGGACGGCTCAGACGTAGCGCTCGAGGATCGAGGACTCGGCCAGGCGGGAGAGGCCCTCGCGGACCGACCGGGCGCGCTGCGGCCCGACGCCGTCGACCTGCTGGAGGTCCTCGGTGCTCGCCGCGAGGAGCTTCTGGAGCGGTCCGAGGTGCTCGACCAGCGCCGCCACCACCGCGGAGGGCAGGCGGGGGATGCGGGAGAGCATCCGGTAGCCGCGGGGGCTGAGGGGGTCGTCGAGGGACTGGCCGTCGGGCCCGCCGATGCCGAGCGCGCGGGCGATCGCCGACATCTCGATGAGCTCGGCGGAGGTCAGCGCGGCCAGCCGCGCCTGCACGCCGGCGACGTTGTCCGCGGCCCGGGCGCTGTAGTCGCGGATGATGAACTCGCGGTCGGGGGCGAGGCCGCCGATGAGCTCGTCGAGCTGGAGGGACAGCAGCCGCCCGTCCGCGCCGAGCTCGACGACGTAGCCGTCGATCTCGGTGGAGATGCGCGAGACCATCTCGAGGCGCTGGACGACGGTCGTCACGTCGCGGACGGTGACGAGGTCCTCGATCTCCAGGGCCGCCAGCGTGCCGGAGACCTCGTCGAGCCGGGACTTGTAGCGCTCGAGGGTGGCCAGCGCCTGGTGGGCGCGGGAGAGGATGGCGCTGGAGTCCTCCACGACGTGCCGCACACCGTCGACGTAGAGCGCGACGATCCGCATCGACTGGCTCACGGTGATGACGGGGTAGCCGGTCTGCTTGGCCACCCGCTCGGCGGTGCGGTGCCGCATGCCGGACTCGCTCGTCTCGACGCTCGTGTCCGGCATGAGCTGGACGTTGGCGCGGCGGATGCGCTGGCGCGCGTAGTCGACGACGACGGCGCCGTCCATCTTGGCCAGCTCGCGCAGGCGGGTGGCGGAGAACTCGACGTCGAGGTCGAAGCCACCGGAGCAGATCGTCTCGACGAGGTCGTCGTAGCCGAGGACGATGAG
This sequence comes from Georgenia satyanarayanai, assembly GCF_900116375.1. GTDB lineage: Bacteria > Actinomycetota > Actinomycetes > Actinomycetales > Actinomycetaceae > Oceanitalea > Oceanitalea nanhaiensis. The sequence continues at coordinate 65,165 of NZ_UETB01000006.1, forward strand.
CGCGCCGGTGCGTCCGCGCAGGATGCGCTCGAGACCGTCCCGCAGCTCGGTGCCCGGTGCGACGGCCTGCAGGGTGGCGCGCAGCAGGGTGTCGGCCTTGTCAGGCACCTGGTTCTCCTCGGGTCGCGGGGCGGAGCGCCGCACGCACGCCCCGGACGTCATCTTACGGCGCGGACGTGGTGCTCGGTCCCTTCCGGGGCGGGCGGGGTGGACCCGGGCAGGGACGCGAGCAGCGCCTCGTGGACGTTGGCCACGGGCAGCACCGACACCCCGGGGACGGCCTTGAGCTGGTCCGCGCCGTGGCGGGGGACGAGGGCGATGGTGAAGCCGAGCCGGGCGGCCTCGCTCAGCCGCCGCTGGACGCCGACCGTGGCCCGCACGTCCCCGGTGAGCCCGACCTCGCCGATGGCGACGACGCCACCCAGGAGGGGCCGGTCGGCGGCGGCCGAGGTGATGGCGAGCGCGACGGCGAGGTCGACGGCCGGCTCGACCGCCCGGGCCCCGCCCACGGTGGAGACGTACACGTCACGCCCGGTGAGGTCGAGGTTGACCCGGGCCTGGAGGACGGCGAGGGTCATCGCGGTGCGCGAGCCGTCGAGCCCGGACGTGGTGCGGCGCGGGTTGCTCAGCGAGCTCGCGGCGACGAGCGCCTGGATCTCGGTGGGCATGGGCCGGCGGCCCTCGAGGCTCACGGAGGCGCAGGTGCCCGGCACCGGGGTGGAGCGCGACTCGGAGAGGAAGAGGCCGGACGGGTCGGCGAGGCCGCTGATGCCGGTGTCGGTGAGCTCGAAGCACCCGACCTCGTCGGTGGGGCCGTAGCGGTTCTTCGTCGCCCGCAGCAGCCGTAGCCGGGAGTGACGGTCACCGTCGAACTGGCACACGACGTCGACGAGGTGCTCCAGCACCCGCGGGCCGGCGAGGGAGCCGTCCTTCGTCACGTGCCCGACGAGGATGACGGGGACGTGGCGGCGCTTGGCCGCCCCGATGAGCGCGGCGGCGACCTCGCGCACCTGGCTCACCCCGCCCGCTGCGCCGTCGACCTCGGCGGAGGAGATGGTCTGGACCGAGTCGACGACGACGAGGGAGGGCTCGGCGGCCTCGATGTGGCCGAGGACGGTGGCGAGGTCGTTCTCGGCGGTGAGGAGGAGGCGCTCGGCCATCGCCCCGATCCGCTCCGCGCGCAGGCGCACCTGGCTCGCCGACTCCTCCCCGGTGACGTAGAGGACCGAGCCGGTGCCGTGCTCGGCGGCCCGGGCGGCGACGTCGAGGAGGAGGGTGGACTTGCCCGCGCCGGGCTCACCGGCGAGGAGGACGACGGCGCCGGGGACGATCCCGCCACCGAGGACACGGTCGAGCTCACCGACGCCGGTGGGCCGGGCCCGGGCGGTGTCGACGTCGACGTCACCGATGGGCTGGGCGGCGACGGCGGGCCGGGCGGGGGAGGGGGCGCGGCTGCCGGCGGGGGCGCCCGCCTCGCTCACGGTGCCCCAGGCCTGGCACTCCCCGCAGCGGCCCACCCACTTGGCCGTGCTCCACCCGCACTCGGTGCAGCGGTAGGCGGGACGCTGGGTCTTGGTCGAAGCCATGGGGTGACGGTAGCCCGGGCCTCCGACACGGCGGCCCGGGCACTGCTCAGGCGGTGGGGACGGCGTCGATCCGCAGGGTCAGGGTGTGGGCCTCGCCGGGGGTGAGGACGACGAGGTCGGTGCCGGAGTTGAAGGCGTCCGGCGGGCAGGTCATCGGCTCGACCGCGACCCCGCGCCGGTCGACCTTCTCCCCGGAGTAGACCTGCACCCACGGTGCGTCCGCGTGCATCCGGGCGCGGAAGGGGGTGCCCGGGTGCTCGAGCGTCACGGTCCAGCCCCCCTCGGGCAGGCCGGTGTAGGCGTGGTCGACGCGGCGCCCGCCCAGCGGGCGGGGCTCGCGCAGGTCGAGGTCACCGGCGACGTCCCGCAGCCCCACGGGCGCGAGCCGCTCGTCGACCTCGAGCACCCGCGCGCCCGGAGCGGTGAGCGTGCACTCGTCGACGGGCGCGAGGTCGCAGCTGAGGTAGGGGTGGGAGGAGGCGCCGTAGGGCGCCGGGGCGTCACCGAGGTTCGTCGAGGTGATGCTCACGGTGAGGCCCGTCGCGGCGTCGAGGCGGTAGGTGACGGTCGAGCGGAGCCAGAAGGGGTAGCCGTAGCGGGGCGCGAGCTCGGTCGACAGGGTGACCTCGTCCTCGGCGGCCGAGGCGACGTCCCAGGCCACCCAGCACAGCAGCCCGTGGAGGGCGGCGCCGGTCTCGTGCTCGTTGACGGGCACCTCGTGGGCCTCGCCGGCGAACTCGTAACGCCCACCGGTCACGCGGTTGGGCCACGGCACGAGGGTCTTGCCGAGGTAGCCGACCGGCAGCTCGCCCGGGTCGTGCCCGACGACGACGTGGCGGTCGCGCCAGGTGAGCCCGGCCAGGCCCGCACCGACGGTCACGACCGTCGCGCGGTAGTCGCCTGCGGCGAGGGTGAGGACTTCTCCTCCGGGGGTGGTCACGTCGTCGTCCTTCCTGGCGCCACCGGGGCGTGAGCGCTCACACGCATCCTAGGGAACGGGGCGCGAGGCGCGGGCAACGAAGCGCCCGTCAGGGGCGCGCGGCGAAGGCCTCGAGCAGGCTCGAGTCGCCGGAGACGATGATCGTGTCACCGGGGCTGATGCGGGTGGTCTCGGTCGCGTACTCGAAGGCCTCGCCGGGGGACTTCACGCCGAGGACGGTGACCCCGTAGCGGGCGCGGATCTGCGACTCACCGATCGTGAAGCCCTGCGTCTCCCGCGGCGGGCGCATCTTGACGATGGTGAAGCCGTCCTCCATCTCGATGTAGTCGAGCATCCGGCCCGACACCATGTGCGCGACCCGCTGCCCGGCGTCGTGCTCGGGGTAGACCACGTGGTGCGCGCCGATGCGCCGCAGGATGCGTCCGTGCTCCCCGGAGGTCGCCTTCGCCCAGATCTGGGGGATCTCCATGTCGACGAGGTTGGCCGTGATGAGCACGCTCGCCTCGAGGGACGTGCCGACCCCGACGACGACGACGGAGAACTCCTGCGCACCCAGCTGCTCGAGGGCGTCGGGGTTCGTCGCGTCCGCCTCGACGACCGGCAGCCGTCCCGACCACTGGGAGACGAGGTCCTCGTCCCGCTCGACGGCCAGGACCTCCCGTCCGATGTCCTCGAGCGTCGCCGCGAGGGCCGCGCCGAAGCGTCCGAGCCCGATCACGAGCACCGCGCCCGTGCGCGGCAGGTTCCGCTGCGCCATGTGCGTCCCGTCCCTTCTGTCGGTCCCCAGTGTGCCTGGCTCAACCGACGATCGGCGGCTCGGAGGGCATCCGGATGACCCGGCGGCGCTGGCGCAGCGCCAGTGCACCGGCCATCGTCACGGTCCCCAGCCGGCCGGCGAACATGAGCGCCGCGAGCACGTACTGGGCGGCGTCGGGCAGCCCGGGCGTGATCCCGGTGCTCAGTCCCACGGTCGCGAAGGCGGAGATGACCTCGAAGAGCACGAGCTCGAGGTGGTGGTCGGTGAAGTGGAGGAGGAGGAGCGTCCCGACACCGACGAGTGTCGAGCCGAGGAAGGCGACGGCGACGGCGAGGCGGATCGTCGTCGTGCCGACCCGCCGGCCGAAGGCCTCGGCGTCCCGGTCGCCCCGGGCCTCGGCGACGATCGCGAGGACGAGCACGGCGAAGGTCGTCACCTTGATGCCGCCCGCGGTGGACGCCGACCCCCCGCCGACGAACATGAGCGCGTCGGTGACGAACCACGTCGAGTCGCTCGCCGCACCGAGGTCGACGGTGCTCAGCCCCGAGGACCGGGAGTTGACACCGGCGAGCAGCGAGGCGAGCACGCGGTCGGCGACGGGCAGCCGCCCGATCGTGGCGGCGTTGCCCCACTCGAACAGCGCGAAGGCGAGGGAGCCGCCGACGGCGAGCAGCGCGTAGGTCACGACGGTGAGCTTCGTGTGCAGCGACAGCCGCCGCTCCCCGCGTACCCGGCCGACGACGTTGAGGATCACGGGGAAGCCGAGGGCGCCGACGGCGCCACCGATGATGATCGGCAGGCACATCCACCAGTCGCCGACGAAGGGCTCCATCCCGTCCTCGAGGACCACGAAGCCGGCGTTGTTGAAGATCGACAGGGCCATGAACACGGCGTGCCACGAGGCCGCGGCCAGCTCCTCGCCCAGCGCGAGGAAACGGGGGAGGAGGACGAGGAAGAGCACGAGCTCGACGGCGAGCGAGGCGACGACGACGGCGCGCACGAGCGTGCCGACCTCTCCCAGGCGCGTCGTCTTCGTCTCCGACGCGGCGAGCAGCCGCTGGGTCAGGCCGATGCGCCGGGAGACGGCCAGACCGAGGATCGAGGCGAGCGTCATGACGCCGAGGCCGCCGATCTTCACGCCGACGAGGATGACGGCCTGCCCGAAGCCGGACCAGAACGTCGCGGTCGAGACGGTCGTCAGCCCGGTGACGCAGACGGCGGAGACCGCGGTGAAGAGCGCGTCGACGAAGGGGGCGCGCTCCCCGGAGGCCGTCGCCGCGGGCAGCGACAGCAGCGCGGTGACGACGGCGATGATCGCCGCGAAGACCAGCAGCGCCAGCCGTGCGGGGGAGTGGCGCGCCACGTGGTCGACGGCGTCGCGCAGGGCCCCGAGCGCCCGGCTCGGCCAGGGCGCGCGCGCCGTCCTCGCAGCTGTCACCCGCTCACCTTGCCAGACGCAGGCCCGCGCTACCGTGAAGCATGCCCAAGCCGCTGCTCCCGTGGAGCGAGGACCTGCTGGAGTACAACTTCGGCGCCGGCCACCCGATGGCCCCTCTCCGCCTGGCGCTGACGCACCGGCTGCTGGCCGACCTCGGCCTGCTCGACGCCTTCACCGTCACGGACGTCGCCCCCGCCGAGGACGCTGCGCTGCTGCGCGTCCACGAGGAGGGCTACCTCGCTGCCGTCCGCGCGGCGGGGGAGGGGCGGTCGGACCCCGCCCGCGGGCTCGGGGAGACGGACAACCCGATCTTCGGGCAGATCCACGAGGCCGGGGCCCGCGTGGCCGGCTCCACCCTCGCCGCCGCGAGCGCCGTCTGGGCGGGTCGCACCGACCGCGCGCTCAGCCTCGCCGGGGGCATGCACCACGCGATGCCGAACCGGGCGTCGGGCTTCTGCGTGTACAACGACGTCGCCGTGGCCGTCGCCGCCCTCCTCGACGCGGGCGCGGAGCGGGTCGCCTACGTCGACCTGGACGCCCACCACGGCGACGGCGTCGAGCGGGCGTTCTGGGACGACGACCGCGTGCTGACGATCTCCGTCCACCAGCACCCCGGCACCCTGTTCCCCGGCACCGGCTACGCCCAGGACCTCGGGGGGCCCGCCGCGCGCGGGAGCGCGGTCAACGTGCCGCTGCCCCCGGGCACCGGAGACGCCGGCTGGCTGCGGGTCCTCGACGCCGTCGTCGCGCCGCTCGTCGCGGAGTTCCGCCCCCAGCTGCTCGTCACCCAGCACGGCTGCGACTCCCACGGGCTGGACCCGCTCGCCGAGCTCGTCGTCTCCGTGGACGCGCAGCGGCGGGCGGCCCTCCTCATGGCCGAGCTCGCCGACGCGCACGCCGGTGGCCGCTGGGTGGCGACCGGCGGCGGGGGCTACGAGGTGGTCAGCGTCGTGCCGCGGGTGTGGGCGCACCTGGCCGCCGTCGTCGCCGGCCGTCCCCTCGACCCGTCCACCGCGGTGCCCGAGTCGTGGCGGGCGGACGTCACCGGCCTGGCCGACGTCGAGCCTCCGGAGCGGATGACCGACGACGTCGACGCCGCCTACCGCCCGTGGTCCGCGGGCTACAACCCCGACGACGCCGTCGACCGTGCCGTCATGGCCACACGCGGCGCGGTGTTCCCGCTCCACGGGCTCGATCCGCATCTCACCTAGGTGGACGGAACGTTTCCCAAATGGGGCCCGAGGCTCTAGAGTCGTCGCGTATCTCCGCGCGAACGCGCCAAAAATGACAGGTAGGTGGACATGGCCGAGCAACAGGCACCGCGGTTCCTCACCGTGGCCGAGGTTGCCGAGCTCCTCCGGGTCTCGAAGATGACCGTCTACCGCATGGTGCACGCCGGGGAGATCCCCGCCGTCCGGGTGGGCCGCTCCTTCCGTGTCCCGCAGCTGGCCGTCGAGGAGATGCTCAGCAGTGGCATCGGCGACTGGTCCCCGGAGTCCCAGGCCCGCTGAGCCTGCCCTCGCGCGCGGGGCGTGGTCGCGAGACGATCACGCGATGGCGCTCACCCGAACCCTGCTCATCGTCCTGGCCGGCGGCGCGGGATCCCGGCTGGAGACGCTCACCGAGCACCGCGCCAAGCCGGCGTTGCGCTTCGGTGGCAGCCACCGGCTCATCGACTTCCCGCTGTCCAACGCCGCCAACAGCGGGGTGAGGGACGTGTGGGTCCTCGAGCAGTTCGAGCCCGAGTCGATCACCCAGCACCTCGCGGGTGGCCGGCCCTGGGACCTGGACCGCTCCCGCGGCGGGCTCATGCTCCTGGGGCCCCACCGCGGTGACGAGCGCGAGGGCTGGCACGCCGGCACGGCCGACGCGCTGTGGCGCAAGGCCGACCGCATCCGCGAGCACGACCCGGAGGTCGTCGTCGTCGCCTCCGCCGACGCCGTCTACCGGATGGACTACGCCGACGTCGTCGCGCGCCACGTCGCCGGCGACGCCGAGGTCACCATGGTCACCACCCGTCACGACGGCGACTGCTCGCGCTACGGCGTCGTCCGCGTCGAGGAGGGACGGGTGACCGACTACCTCCTCAAGCCCGACGACCCACCCACGCGGATCGTGACGACGGAGGTCTTCGCCTTCACACCCGCCGCCCTGCTCACGACGCTCGAGACCTACGCGGACGAGGCCGATGAGGACGGCCTGGGCGACCTGGGCGAGCAGGTCCTGCCGGCGATGGTGGGCCGTGGCGCCGCCGCGGAGTACCGGCACACCGCCTACTGGCAGGACGTCGGCACGGTCGAGGCCTACTGGTCGGCCCACATGGAGCTGCTCGAGCAGCCTCCCTTCGACCTCGACGACCCGGCGTGGCCGGTCCGCACCCCCGCCCAGCGGCACGTCGGCGCCCGGGTCCACGCCCGCGGGCAGGTCGAGGACTCCCTGCTCTCGCCCGGGGTCGTCGTCGAGGGCACGGTGAGGCGCAGCGTCCTCGCCCCGGGCGTGCAGGTGGCGCCGGGCGCACAGGTCGTCGACTCCGTGCTCCTCGACGACGTGCGGGTGGGACCCGGCGCCACGGTGCGGCGCAGCGTCGTCGACGAGGGGGCGCGCGTGCGTGGTCGCGCGGAGGTCGGCGGGGACGGCGAGGTCACCCTGGTGGGGGCCGGCAGCGTCGTCCACCCGCGCAAGCGCATACCCGCCGGCGGGCGCTACCCGGGGTGACCTGCGTCGCAGAGCCGCGAGGAGGACGCGGAGGCGGTAGACTCGCCGAGTTCAGCGTGTAGTCCCGCGCGCCACCATCCGGCACCACCCACAGCACTGCGAGGTCCCATGGGCTCTGTCATCAAGAAGCGCCGCAAGCGTATGTCGAAGAAGAAGCACCGCAAGCTGCTTCGCAAGACGCGCCACCAGCGTCGCAACAAGAAGTGATCGCCTCCAGGCCCGGCAGACTGCCGGGCCTGGCGCATGTCCGGCCTCCTACGAGCCGATGAGCCGGCGGCGCAGGGCGCGCAGCACGGCCGTCGCCGCCCACACCGCCCCCGCCCAGCCGGCGCCCCGCACCCCCGTGCGCACGTCCTTCTTCACGTCCCGGCGCCGGCGGCGGAAGTCGCGCACCGGCCAGCCCGCGTCCACGGCGTGCAGCCGCATCCGCGGCTCGGGGTTGATCGCGCACGGTGAGCCGACGGTCGAGAGCAGCGGGATGTCGTTCACCGAGTCGCCGTAGGCGTGGCTGCGGGCGAGGTCGATGCCCCGCTCCTGCGCCAGGGCCAGGACGTTGGCCTTCTTGCCCTCCCCGTGGAGCATGTTGCCGCGCAGCTCGCCGGTGTAGACACCGTCCTCGTGCTCGGCGATGGTGCCCAGCGCGCCGGTGGCACCGAGCCGCCCGGCGATGAGGTCGGCGATCTCGGCGGGGGTGGCGGAGACGAGCCAGACCTCGTGCCCCGCGGCGAGGTGCTCCTCGATGAGGGCTCGCGCGCCGGGGAAGATCTTGTTGGCCAGGACCTGGTCGTAGACCTCCTCGCCGATCGAGATGATCTCGGCGACGGTCCGGCCGCGGACGATGCCCAGTGCCCGGGACCGCACCGCGGCGATGCGCCGCACGTCCTCCCCCAGCAGGAAGTAGCGCACCGAGTGGCCGGCGAAGAAGGCGATGTCGCGCAGCCCGAAGAAGTCGCGCCGGTACAGCTCGCGGGCCAGGTGGTAGGCGCTGGCCCCGCGGATGATCGTGTTGTCGACGTCGAAGAAGGCTGCGACCACGGCGCCGTCACGTCCGGGACCCTCCGTCGTCGCGTGCACGTCCCCAGCCTAGGGCGCCGCACGTAGGATCGGCGCGTGCCCGAGTCCCGAGTGGTCCTCTACTCCCGTGCCGGCTGCCACCTGTGCGACGAGGCGCGTGCCGTCGTCGTCGCGGAGTGCGACCGTGCGCAGGTCCCGTGGCGGGAGGTCGACGTCGACGCCGACCCGCAGCTGCAGGCCCGCTACGGGGAGTACGTGCCCGTCGTCGAGGTCGACGGCACCGTCCAGGGCTTCTGGCAGCTGGACCCCGTCCGCGTGCGGACGGCGCTCGCCGCCCCCCGTCCTCCCCACAGCGCCGAGAGCTGAGCTCGTCCGGGGACGAGCTCAGCTCTCGGCGGGGTCCGGGGAGCGTCAGCCCGCGATCGCGGAGATCTCCATGGCGATGCGGATCTTGTCGCCGACGAGCACGCCGCCGGTCTCGAGGGCGGCGTTCCAGGTGAGGCCGAACTCCTTGCGGGAGACCTCGGTGGTGGCGGAGAAACCGACCCGCTTGTTGCCGAAGGGGTCGGTCGCCGCGCCGTTGTACTCGACCGCGAGGGCGACAGGCTTGGTCACCCCGTTGATGGTGAGGTCGCCGTGGACGGTGAACTCCTCACCACTGCCCTCGACGCCGGTGCTGGAGAAGGTCCAGGTGGGCTTGTTCTCGGAGTCCCAGAAGTCGGCGGAGCGCAGGTGGTTGTCACGGTTCTCGTCGCGCGTGTCGACGGAGCCGGACTGGATCGTCACGTTGACCGCGGAGTCGGCGAAGCTCTCGGCGACGGTGATGTCGCCGGCGAACTCGGTGAACTGGCCGCGGACCTTGGAGATGCCGGCGTGACGGACGGTGAAGCCGACCTCCGTGTGCGACGGGTCGATGGTGTAGGTGCCGGGTGCGAGGGTCATGGGGTGGACCTCCAGGTTGATGCAGACGTACTTGACTGTTCAACCATAAACGGGTCGGCGCCGGTGTGCAAGGCCGTCCCCCTTCCCGTGCCGAGGGGTGGGACGGACCTCACCGCTGGTGCCAGGGGGCCGGGGACCTGGCAGCCGCGGAGTTTGCGACACTAGGGGCATGTCCCGAACGACGGTGCACCTCCTGCGCCACGGCGAGGTCCACAACCCCGGCGGCGTCCTGTACGGCCGGCTCGAGGGTTTCCGCCTGTCCGACCGTGGGCAGCAGATGGCGCGGCGGGTGGCCGAGGTCCTCCACGGCAACGGGCACGACCTCCGCCTCGTCCTCGCCTCCCCGCTCCAGCGCGCGCAGGAGACGGCACGTCCCACGGCTCAGGCCTTCGGGCTCGAGGTCGGCACCGACGAGCGCCTCATCGAGGCCGCCAACGACTTCGAGGGCACGACCGTCGGCAGCCAGCGGGCCCGGCTCGCCAGCCCCCGCTACTGGCGCCGCTACGTCAACCCCGCCCGGCCCAGCTGGGGCGAGCCCTACCGCGACCAGGTCGCCCGGATGACGGCCGCCGTGGGCGAGACCCGCCGCCGCCTCGAGGCGCAGGACGGCGGCGAGGCCCTCCTCGTCAGCCACCAGCTGCCCATCTGGGTCACCCGCCTCTTCCTCGAGCGCCGGCCGCTGTGGCACGACCCGCGCAAGCGGCAGTGCTCCCTCGCCTCCCTCACCTCCCTCACCTTCGACGGTCCCCGGCTCGTGGGCCTGGCCTACTGGGAGCCGGCCGCGGACCTCGTCGCCGGTGCCCTCGACCTCCTGCCCGGCGCCTCCGGTGCGGCGATCCCGCGCGCGGACGCCGAGGGCCGCGCATGAGGCGGGCGGCACGGGCCCTGGCCGCCCTCGCGCTCACCGCGCTGACCCTGGCCGGCTGCGCCCCCGCGTCGGACACGCCGCAGGACACGACCGGGGCGGGCTACCAGGCCGGCGACGGCTCGTGGACCACGTGGGAGCAGGGTGAGCGCACCGGCCCCGTCGAGCTCGCCGGCACCACCTACGAGGGCGCGGACGTGGCGCTCGCCGACTGGCGCGGCGACGTCGTCGTCCTCAACTTCTGGTACGCCGCGTGCCCACCGTGCCGCGCGGAGGCGCCCGACCTCGCCGCGATCCACGCGGACTACGCCGAGGACGGCGTCCGGCTGCTCGGCGTCAACCCGCGCGACGACGCCGCCACCGCCCAGGCCTTCGAACGCAGCTTCGAGGTGCCCTACCCGAGCCTCCACGACGAGGCCGCCCGCGGGGTCGCGGCGCTCCAGGGAGTCGTGCCCCTCCAGGCGATGCCGACGACGGTCGTGCTCGACGCCGAGGGCCGGGTGGCCGGCCGTGTCCTCGGACAGATCGACGCCGCCGTGGTGCGCGGCATGATCGACGACGTCCTCGCCGAGGCGGCCCGGTGAGCTGGGACGGCATCGCCGAGACCTTCCAGGCCACCGTCCTGAGCGGCTCGCTGCTCGCCGCCGTGCCCGTGGCGCTCCTGGCCGGCGCGATCTCCTTCGCCTCCCCCTGCGTCCTGCCGCTCATCCCCGGCTACGTCGGCTACCTGGGCGGGATGGCCGGCACGCTCGGCCAGGCGCCGGGAGAGACCGGCCGGACGACGACGGCGACGGCCGCGCGCACCGGACAGGGGCGCCTGCTCCTCGGCGTGCTGCTGTTCGTCCTCGGCTTCAGTGCCGTCTTCGTGCTCCTCGGCGTCGTCTTCGGGGCGCTGGGGGTGGCCCTCGCGCCGTGGCTGGACGTCATCACCCGGGTGATGGGCGTCGTCGTCATCCTCATGGGCCTGGCGTTCATGGGCGCCGTGCCCTTCCTCCAGCGTGACCGCCGGCTGCACCTCAGCCCCCGGGCCGGGCTGTGGGGCGCGCCGCTGCTCGGCGTGGTCTTCGGTCTGGGCTGGGCCCCGTGCATCGGCCCCACCCTCTCCGCGGTGCTCCTCCTGTCCCTGGACGGGGGCGACCCCGCCCGCGGTGCGTTGCTCGCCGCCGCCTACTGCCTGGGCCTGGGCGTGCCGTTCGTCGTCATCGCGCTGCTGTACTCGCGCACGACGCGCGCCTTGGGCTTCCTGCGCCGCCACCGCCTGACGATCATGCGGGTCGGTGGCGCGATGCTCGTCCTCGTCGGCCTCGCGCTCGTCACCGGGCTGTGGGGGCACTTCGCGAGCTGGGTGCAGGGCCTGGTCGCCGGCTTCGTGACGGTGGTGTGATGAGCTACCGCCCCGAGGGCCTGCGCACGATGGACGAGGCCGACGGCGCACCGGCGCCGGCCTCCGCCCCCGCCGGGATCGGCGTCCGCGGCTGGCTGCGCTGGGCCTGGCGCCAGCTCACCTCGATGCGGGTGGCCCTGCTCCTCCTCATGCTGCTCGCCCTCGCGGCGCTGCCGGGGGCCTTCTTCCCGCAGCGGCCGCAGGACCCGGCGGCGGTGGCCGCCTACTACGCCGACAACCCCGGCGCCGCGGAGTGGCTGGAGCGGTTCGGCCTCTTCGACGTCTACGGCGCCCCGTGGTTCGCCGCGATCTACCTGCTGCTGTTCGTCTCGCTCGTCGGCTGCATCCTGCCCCGCACGCGTGCCCACGTGCGGGCGCTGCGGGCCGCGCCCTCGCGGGTGCCGCGCCGCCTGGGCCGCTTCCCCGTCCACGCCACCCACACGACCACGGCGTCCGCCGAGGAGGTCGCCCGCGCGGTGCGTCGCGCCCTGGGCCGGCGCTTCCGGGTCGCCGGGACGGCGGAGGGGATCAGTGCCGAGCGCGGCTACCTCCGGGAGACCGGCAACATCGTCTTCCACCTCTCGCTGGTGGGCGTGCTCGTCGCCCTGGGCGCCGGTCAGATGCTCAGCTACCGCGGGCAGGCCGTCGTCGTCGAGGGCCGCTCCTTCGCCAACGCGCTCGTCGACTACGACTCCTTCACCCCCGGCACGCTCGTCGACACCGACGACCTCGAGCCCTTCACCGTCACCCTCGACGAGCTCACCTCCGAGTTCACCTGGGACGCCCAGGCGCGTGACTTCGCCGCGGACGTCACCATCACCCGGCCGGACGGTGAGAGCCGGAGCGACACCATCCGGGTCAACTACCCCGTCACCGCGGCCGGCGCGAACATCTACCTCGCGGGCAACGGCTACGCCCCGCACCTGACCGTGCGGGACGCCGAGGGCGAGGTCGCCTTCTCCCAGCCGGTGCCGTTCCTGCCGGAGGACGACTTCTACACCTCCCGCGGCGTCGTCAAGGTCCCCGACGTCTCGCCGGGGCTCGAGCAGCTCGGCTTCACCGGGTACCTGCTGCCCAGCGCCGTCGTCGACGAGGCGGGCGCACGCTCGGTGCACCCGCAGCCCAACGCGCCCCTCGTCGTCCTCGACGTCTACACCGGTGACCTCGGCCTGGACGACGGCGTCCCGCAGAACGTCTACGAGCTCGACACCGAGGGGATGACCCCGGTGACGGTGGGCGAGGAGCCGGCCACGATCCTCATCGAGCCCGGGCAGGAGGTCGAGCTGCCCGACGGCCTGGGCACCGTGACCTTCGACTCCCTGCCGCGCTTCGCCGCCCTCGACCTGCGCTACGACCCCTCGCTCACCGTGCTGCTCGTCTCCGCGCTCCTCGCCATGGCCGGGCTGTCCGCGTCGCTCTTCGCGCCTCGCCGCCGCCTGTGGGTGAAGATCGGCACGGACGAGGACGGACGTACAGTTGTCGAGGCGGCCGCGCTCGCCCGCGGCGACGACCCCGGTCTCGAGCCCGAGCTCGAGCGCGTCATGACCGCAGTCCGGGCCGCCGCGCCCACGTCTCAGGAGGACACGTGAACGACCTCGGCCAGCTGAGCCTGCTGGCGATCTACGGCGCGATGGCCGCCTACGGCATCGCGATGGTCGCCTTCGGCATCGACCTGTCCGCCCTGCGTGACGGTGGCCCGGCCGACCGCCCCCGCAAGGCGGTCCGCGTGGCCATGACGACGACGTGGGCGGGCCTGGCCCTGCACGCGACCGGCGTCGTCACCCGCGGGATCGCCGCCGGCCGCGTGCCGTGGGCGAACATGTACGAGTTCTCGATCGTCTTCACCTTCGTCGCGGTGACGACCTTCCTCCTCGTCCAGCGCTGGCGGGACCTGCGCTACCTCGGCGCGCTCGTCGTCACCCCGGTGCTCCTCGCGCTCGGCCTGGCCGTCTCCGTCCTGTACATCGAGGCCGACGGCGTGCGCCCGGCGCTGGACCACTACTGGCTCGTCATCCACGTCTCCGTCGCGACGGCGGCCATCGGCGTCTTCTCCGTGGGCGCCGCGATCTCCGTGGTCCAGCTGGTCAAGGCGCGCGGGGAGGCGACGCGCGCGGTGGTCGAGCGGAAGCCCGCCGTCGCGCTCGCCGGTGGCTCCGGCACCGTGGCCGCCGACACCGCGCCGGCGGAGCGCGACCGCGGCTTCTGGGGCCGGCTGTCGGACGTGCTGCCCGGCTCCGCCGAGCTCGAGCGCCTCGCCTACCGGCTCAACGCCGTCGGCTTCCTCCTGTGGACCTTCACGCTCATCGCCGGTGCCATCTGGGCCGAGCACGCGTGGGGCCGGCCCTGGAACTGGGACCCCAAGGAGGTCGGCACCTTCGTCGTGTGGGTCGTCTACGCCGCCTACCTCCACGCTCGTGCGACGCGTGGGTGGGACGGGCGCAAGGCCGCCTACCTGGGCCTGTCCGGCTTCGGGCTGCTGCTCGTCAACTACTACGTCGTCAACCTCTTCGCGGACACGGTCCACGGCTACGCCTTCTAGGGCCTCGGCTCAGACGAACGGCACCACGACGGCCACGGTGAGGACGAGCAGGCCCAGGGCCAGCCACCGGTAGTTGAGATACCAGGGCTTCTCGCGCAGCTCCGTGCTCTCCGCGCGCCACGTGCGGCGGTCGAAGGTGACCTCGGCGATCGCGGCCGGGTCCGGTGCGGGCTGACGCAGCGAGACCGCCGTCAGCACGGCGGCGCTCGCGACGACCATGATGCCGGTGGCGTAGAGGAAGTGGACGCCGTGGAGCTCGAGCATCTCGCCGCTCACGAATCCGGCGGCCCCGAGCGGGGTCATCACCACCATGGTCCAGAAGGCCGCTGAGGCGGTGGCCCGCTTCCAGAAGATGCCGCCGAGGAGGACGACGACGAAGGGCATCGTCACGTAGCCGAGGAAGGACTGGAAGTACTCCACGAGGGTGTCGAAGGACAGGATCACCGGTGCCCAGAGCACGGCGATGACCATGAGGACACCGACGAGCACGCGGCTCAGGCGCAGCAGCGTCTTCTCGCTGTACTCCTTGTCCCGGGTCTTGACGAAGTCGTTGACCACCAGGCTCGCGGCGCCGTTGAGCACGGAGTCGAGGGTGGACATCAGCGCCGCGATGAGGGCGGCGACCACCAGGCCGCGCAGGCCGACGGGCAGGTACTCGAAGATGAGTGAGGGCCAGGCGAGGTCGGGGTTGTCGAGGTCCGGGAAGACGTCGCGGGCGAGGATGCCGGGGAAGACGAGCAGGACGAGGAGCGGCAGCTGCATGAGACCGGCGAACAGCGCGCCCCAGCGGCCGTGGTCGAGGTTCTTCGCGGCCAGCACCCGCTGGACGACCACGTGGTTGGAGATCCACACGTAGAACCCCAGGAAGACGGCTCCGGTGAGGATGCCGGGTGCCGGGAGGAAGTCGTCGTCGGCCGGGCGGGCGAGGGAGAAGTCGTCCCCGGGAGCGAGCTCGGGGAAGACCGACCAGTTGAAGTCGAACTGGGCGAAGACGATCACGAAGATGACGCCGGCGGCGAGGAACAGCAGGATGCCCTGGATGGTGTCGGTGATCATCACGGCCTTGAGCCCGCCGAGGATGACGTAGACCCCGCCGAGCAGCGCGATGATGACGATGTGCACCATGAGGGGCACGTTGGGGAACAGCAGGTTGAGCACGAGCGCGCCGGCGAACATGCCGCCGGCGGAGTCGATGAGCATCCCGGTGACGACGGTGAAGCCGGAGAACGCGTAGCGCGAGCGCCGGTCGTACCGCTTCTCGAGGAACTCCGGGACGGTGCTGATCTTGGACTGCAGGTAGATCGGCAGGATGAGGACCGCGAAGACGATGAGGACGAGCGTGGCCATCCACTCGTAGTTCCACACCGCGATCCCGGTGTCGTAACCGGCGCCCGCCAGGCCGAGGAACTGGGTGCCGGAGAAGTTGGTGACGATGAGGGAGAAGCCGACGAGCGGCCAGACCATGCCCCGTCCGGCGAGGAAGTAGTCGCCGGAGGTCGTCGTGCTGCGCCCGGCCCAGTAGCCGATCGCGATGATGCCCAGCACGTAGACCCCGATGATGACGAGATCGATGGTCGCCAGCTCGAACTCCGGCACGTCCCCTCCCACGGCGCGTCGGTGAGCCCCCTACGGGGTCCGGTCCCGGGGCCAGCCTGCCAGCGGCAGGGCGTCCGCGCCCGCCGAGGGAGGGGTGGTGGTCAGCGGCGGGGGCCGGGCTGTCCGTCCTCGTCCTCGGCGTCCTCGTCGGTGGTCGGCTCGGGCGCCGGGGGCTCGGCGGGCTGCTGCCGGCCGAGACCGGCGAGGAACTCCGGGTCGTCGTCCGGGGCCAGCGGGCGCGGCGCGGGCCGGCGCGGGCCGGGACGTGAGGGGCGGCCGACGGGCGCGCTGCCTCCGCGGACCTGGCCCGCGGCCTGCCGGGTCGCCCGGCTCACCACGAGCCACGCGAGCGCGCCGGCGCCGGGGAAGACGACGATGAGGATGGCCCACAGCGCCTTCGGCAGTCCGCCGGGCATGTCGGCGTTGTTGGTGCGGACGCAGTCGACGAGGGCGTAGACGACGAGGGCGATGAGGGCGATGAACAGGAATCTCAGCATGTCTCCTCCAGCCTATGTCGTGGAGGGACTCGCCGGGGGGCGGGCCGTGAGGGCGACGTAGGCTGGTCGCGTGCCCATCCTGCGTTACACGCTCCTGCGCCTCGCGCTGATCGCCGGCGCCTTCGCGCTCCTGTGGCTGCTCGGCCTACGCGGCTGGCTCGTCGCCGTCGTCGCCGTCGTCGTCGGGGCGCTGCTGTCCTACCTGCTGCTGCCGCGCCAGGCCGACGCCGCGGCCGCCGTCATCGCCGAGCGCCGCCGCCGGACGGCGGACTCCCTGGACGAGGCCATCGCCCAGGACGCCGCCGAGGAGGACGCGATCGTCGACGGCGAGGACCGCCGGACCGACTAGAGGAGGAGCCCCAGGCCGAGGAGCACGCCGTAGCCGAGCTCGAGGAGGCCGGTGTCGCGCAGCACGACGATGAGCTGGCGCCCCTGGGCCCCGCCGAGGACCACCCGCGCCAGGCGCACGACCAGCGGCACGAGCAGGAGGGTGAGCAGCGCCCACGGGTGGGCCGCGGCCACGGCGAGGGCGAGGACGAGCGGCACGGCGACCATGGCGACGTAGCCGAGGCGCGCACGGCGGTCCCCGAGGCGCACCGCCAGCGTGCGCTTGCCCGCGACGGTGTCGGTGGGGATGTCGCGGACGTTGTTGACCATGAGCAGCGCGCAGGCGATGAGCCCGATGCCCACCGCCGCTGCCAGCGCCGCCCACGACACGGCCAGTGCCTGGGTGTAGGTGGTGCCCAGGGTGGCGACGAGCCCGAAGAAGACGAACACGCCCACCTCGCCGAGGCCGCGGTAGCCGTAGGGGTTGCGGCCGCCGGTGTAGTACCAGGCCGCGACGACGCACAGCGCGCCCACCGCGACGAGCCACCACGTGCCCGCCAGCGCGCAGAGCACCAGGCCCAGCACCGCCGCGAGCCCGAAGGACGCGAAGGCCGCGCGCCGTACCGTGCCCGGGCGTGCCGCGCCCGAGCCGGTGAGGCGCGGGGGGCCGGTGCGGACGTCGTCGGTGCCCCGCACGCCGTCGGAGTAGTCGTTGGCGAAGTTGACGCCCACCTGGAGGGCGAGGGCCACGCCGGCGGCGAGCAGGGCGCGCAGGACGGAGCCGGAGCCCAGGTCGTAGGCGGCGCCGGTGCCGACGAGGACGGGGGCTGCGGCGGCGGGGAGCGTGCGGACACGCGCGCCCTCCACCCAGTCGGCGAACGTGGCCATGGAGCTCCTTGCTGGGGGACGGCGACCAGAATATCCGCCCTCAGCGCATGCGCTCGGTCCGGTGGTCCTCCACGGCGAGGAGCTCGGCGGCCAGCCGGGCGGCCGTCAGCCGGTCGACCTTGCCCGGCCCCCGCAGCGGCAGCTCGGGCAGCCGCACGAGCGCCCGCGGCGCGTGGTGGCGTCCCAGCCTCGCCGCGACGTGCTCGCGCACCTGCTCCAGGCCGGGCACGCCGTCACCCACGACGACCGCCGTCACGAGCGCGCCCCAGTGCTCGTCGGGGACACCGACGACGACGCACTCCCCGGCCCCGGGCAGCTCGCCCAGCGCCTGCTCCACCGCGGCGGTGGACACGTTGAGCCCCCCGGAGAGGACGACGTCGTCGAGGCGGCCGAGGACGGTGAGGGTGCCTCCGGCGAGGGAGCCGCGGTCGTTGGTCCGCAGCCAGCGACGTCCGTCGCGCTCGCGGAAGGTGTCGCGGTCGGCGGCGTCGTCGTCGAGGTAGCCGCGGGCGAGGACGGGACCCGCGAGCCAGATCCTTCCCCCGGCGTCGACCTCGACGTCGACGCCGTCGAGCGGCACACCGTCGTAGACGCAGCCGCCGCCCGTCTCCGTCATCCCGTAGGTCGTGACGACGGGCACACCGGCGTCCCGGGCGGCGGTGAGGAGCGCGCCGGCGGTGCGGGCGCCGCCGACGAGGACCGCCGCGAGGCCGCGGAGGGCGGCGACGGCGTGCTCGTCGGCCATGACGCGGGCCAGCTGGGTGGGGACGAGGGAGAGGTAGCCCGGGACGTCCGGGCGCAGGCGGCGCACCGCGGCCGCGAGGTCACCGGCGCGGAACCCGGCGGAGGTGTCGAGGACAACAGGCTCGGTGCCCGCGACGACCGAGCGCACGAGCACCTGGAGGCCCGCGACGTGGTGGACCGGCAGGCAGGCCACCCACTGCCCGGGGCCGGCGAGCCGTGCGGAGGTGGCGCGGGCCGAGGCGACGAGCCCGGCGCCGTCGAGCGCGACGAGGTGGCCGGTGCCCGACGTCGAGCCCGAGGTCGCGACGAGGGCCGCGACCCCGGCGGGTGCCGTGGGGGCGGGCGGCACGGGCGCCTCCGGGTCCACCACCCGCAGGGCCGGTGCCGTGCCGTCCAGCGCCGCGGGCAACGACGCGAGCACGGCGGTCACGGCGGGCACGCCGGTGCCCCCGGGCAGCACGGTGGCCGGGCGGCCGTCCTGGGACCTCATGCCGCCAGGCTATGGCTCCGGCGCGGGTACCGTGAGCCCCCGGAACCGACAGGGAGGACGACATGGCAGGACGGCACCGCCGGCTCGCGGCACTCACCCTCGCGGCACTCGCGCTCACGGGCTGCGCCTCCTCGGCGCCGCGCGAGACCGTGACGCCGAGCCCCGCCCCGACGACGGTCGCACCCACGGCCGAGGCCGTCCCCACGTGGCCGCTCACCGGTGTGCCCGGCGAGGACGCCGAGGAGCGCCCCGCCGTGGCCGTCAAGGTCGAGAACACCGCCATGGCGCGCCCCCAGACGGGGCTGGAGGAGGCCGACGTCGTGTGGGAGGAGATGGTCGAGGGCGGCATCACCCGCTTCAACGCCGTCTTCCACTCCCGCCTCCCCGAGGTCGTCGGGCCGATCCGCTCCGTGCGGCCGATGGACGCCGGCATCGTCGCCCCGCTCGGCGGACCGCAGGTCATCTCCGGCGGCCAGCCGCTCTTCCTCGGCTCGGTCCAGGAGGCGGGCGTCCAGCTCATCTCCCACGACGCCGGGCACGCCGGCTTCTTCCGCAGCGCCGACCGTCGCGCGCCCCACAACCTCTACGGCCGTCTGCCCGAGCTGCTCACCCAGGCGGAGGCGGCCGAGCCACCGCCCGAGCAGTTCAGCTTCGCGGCCGACGGCGAGGAGGCCACCGCCGTCCTCGAGGGCGAGCCGGCCACCGCGCTGCGACTGAGCTTCCCGCAGACCTCGCCCGGCTGGACCTGGGACGGCGGCGCGGACCGCTGGCTGCGCGACGAGGCGGGGGAGCCCGCCACGTCGGTGGCCGGGGACGTCCTCGGTGCGGAGAACGTCGTCGTCATGCGCGTGGAGGTCGTCGCGTCCGAGGGCCGCGACCAGTCCGGCGACGCCGTCCCGGAGACGGTGATGACGGGGACCGGCGAGGCGCTCGTGGCCTCCGGCGGACGGGTCGTGCCCGCCACCTGGTCCAAGGCGGCGCTCGGGGAGCCCGTCACCCTCACGACGGCCGCCGGCGACGACGTCGCGCTCGCGCCCGGGACGACGTGGGTCGAGCTCGTGCCGGTCGACCGGGGCGGGGTCGACGTCCAGCGCTGAGCGCGGTCGTGCGAAAGGGGGAGATCGGCGTCATGCCCGGGCAGGACGGCGATCCGCCCGAATCGGTGCTGGTGACCGATGGTTCGGCACTGTGAGGAACGGCATGCTTGTTCCTGTGACCGCGCTCCACGAGCTTCTTCCGATGTCGTAGGGGGTGTGGCAGGCACGGTAACGGGGGGCGTGCCCGCTTCACGCAGGAGTGGAGGCCTGCGCGACGCGGCACGTACAAGGCTGTACCCGCAGCGGCTGACAGGGATGGAGGGCCCGGGCGCTGCGGGTACAGCCGCTTTTTTGTGTCAGTAGTAGTACGGGAAGCGTGACCAGTCGGGGTCGCGGCGCTCGAGGAAGGCGTCACGTCCCTCGGCGGCCTCGTCGGTCATGTACGCCAGGCGGGTGGCCTCCCCGGCGAAGACCTGCTGTCCGGCCAGGCCGTCGTCGACCATGTTGAACGCGAGCTTGAGCATCCGGATCGCCTGCGGTGACTTGCCCGCGACCGTGAGTGCCCACTCCAGCGCCGTCGACTCGAGGTCTGCGTGGTCGACGACCTCGTTGACCACGCCCCAGCGCTCGGCGTCCTCGGCGGAGTACTCGCGGGCGAGGAAGAAGATCTCGCGGGCACGCTTGTCCCCGGCCTGGCGGGCCAGCAGGCCCGAGCCGTAGCCGGCGTCGAAGGAGCCGACGTTCGCGTCGGTCTGCTTGAAGCGGGCGTGCTGGCGGGAGGCGAGAGACAGGTCGCACACGACGTTGAGCGAGTGCCCGCCGCCGGCCGCCCAGCCGCTCACCGCGGCGATGACGACCTTCGGCATGGTGCGGATGAGGCGCTGGACCTCGAGGATGTGCAGCCGGCCGGCGCGGGCCGGGTCGATCTGCTCGCGGCGCTGCGCGGTCCCGGCCAGCGGGTCGGCGTCCTCCGTCTCGTACCGGTAGCCGTCGCGCCCCCGGATGCGCTGGTCCCCGCCGGAGCAGAAGGCCCAGCCGCCGTCCTTGGGGCTGGGCCCGTTGCCGGTGAGGATGACGGCGGCGACGTCGGACGTCATCCGCGCGTGGTCGAGGGCGCGGTAGAGCTCGTCGACGGTCTGCGGGCGGAAGGCGTTGCGGACCTCGGGCCGGTCGAAGGCGATGCGGACCGCGGGCAGGTCCCGACCGTCGCGGACCGCGCGGTGGTAGGTGAGGTCGGTGAGGTCGAAGCCCTCCACCGGGCGCCAGGCGCTCGGGTCGAAGGGCTGGTCGGTCGGCACGGGCTCACTCATGCGCACCAGCCTAGGCGGCGTCCTCCGCGGCACGCTCTGCCGGTACGCTCGTGCCGTTCGTGGTACGCGTGTACTGGAGGTGTGGGATGGCGTGGGTCGTGCTGATGGCGTCGGGGCTCCTCGAGGCCGGGTGGGCACTGGCCCTCAAGGCGTCCGAGGGCTTCACCCGGCTCTGGCCGAGCGTGTGGTTCGTCCTCCTCGCAGGCCTGAGCTTCCTCGGGCTCGCGTACGCCCTGCGCTCGCTGCCGGTCGGTGTCGCGTACGCGGTGTGGACCGGCATCGGGGCCGCCGTCACGGCGACGATCGGCATGGTGTGGCTCGGCGAGGGCGTCTCGGTGCTCAAGATCGTCTCGATCGCCCTCGTCATCGCCGGGATCGCCGGCCTCCAGCTGAGCGCCGACAGTGCGGTGGCGGACACGGCCACCGCCCCCGGGGCGGTGACCAGCGGTGAGTGACCCGGCGGGCGAGCAGGGCAGGGGTCCGCGGCGGCGGGCCGAGCTCGTCGAGGCGGCGGGTTCGCTCATCCTCGAGCAGGGCCCGGCGCAGGTGACCCACCGGCGCGTGGCTGCGCGGGCCGGTGCGTCACTGTCCGCGACGACGTACTACTTCCGCGACCTCGAGGAGCTGCGGGGTGAGGGCGCCCGGCTCATCGCCGAGCTGTGGGCCGAGCAGGCCGAGTGGGCTGCGGAGCGCGCCGAGGAGGCGCGGCCGGACCGCGAGGAGACTCTCGACCTCCTCTGTGACGCCCTCCTGCCCCCGCCCGCGGGCGTGCGCGGCCACTACGAGCAGCTCGCCGGCGCCGGGCGCAGCACGGCCGTCGCCGCGGCCTACCGCGACGGGCGGCAGACGATCCGCACCGCCGTCGGCCGTGTCCTCACCGCCGCCGGGAGCGCCTGCGTGGCGGAGGTGGCGCTCGCGGTCGTCGACGGCGCGGTGCTCGCCGCCCTCAGCGACGGCCGCGACCCGCGCGCGGAGGCCCGCCGCCTGCTCGGCCTCGTCCTCTGAAGGTCCGGTGCGTGCGGTCCCGCCCTGGTCCTGCTCGGGTAGCGCCGCCCGGCCTATCCTCGGGAGGTGACCTCCTCGCCCGGGCGCCGTGCCGTCCCGCCGCCCGTCGCCGTCTGGTCCAGCCCGATGACCACCCGCTTCCGCGGCCTCACCACCCGTGACGGCGTGCTGCTGCGCGGCGAGGCCGGCTGGGGGGAGTTCTCCCCGTTCTGGGACTACGACGACGCCGAGTCGCGCCCGTGGCTCGCGGCCGCTCTGGAGGCCGCCGAGCTCGGCTGGCCCTCCGCCGTCCGGGACCGCGTCCCCGTCAACGTCACCGTCCCCGCCGTCGGGCCCGAGGAGGCCGCCGCGATCGTCGCGGCGAGCGACGGCTGTCGCACGGCCAAGGTGAAGGTCGCCGAGCCCGGCCAGGACGTCGGGGAGGAGCAGGCCCGGCTCGAGGCCGTCCGCGACGCCCTCGGCCCCGGCGGGCTCGTCCGCATCGACGCCAACGCCGCCTGGGACCTCGACACCGCGCTCGCGCGGCTCGCCCTCCTCGACCGTGCCGCCGGCGGCCTGGAGTACGCCGAGCAGCCCTGCCCCACCGTCGCGGACCTCGCCGCCCTGCGCCGCCGCACCGACGTCCCCATCGCCGCCGACGAGTCGATCCGGCGCGCGGCGGACCCCCTCGCCGTGCGGCGGGCCGAGGCGGCCGACGTCGTCGTCCTCAAGGTGCAGCCGCTCGGCGGCGTGCGCGCCTGCCTGCGGCTGGCCGAGGAGGTCGGGCTGCCGGTCGTCGTGTCCTCCGCCCTGGAGTCCTCGGTCGGCATCGCCGCGGGCGTCGCGCTCGCCGCGGCCCTGCCCGAGCTCCACCACGCCTGTGGCCTGGGCACCGTCCGCCTCCTCGAGCGGGACACCGTCCCCGAGCCGCTCGTCCCGCACGGCGGCTACCTGCCCGTGACGACCGTTGCCCCGACGGAGGCCAGCCTCGCCGCCGTCGCGGCCCCGCCGGACGTGAGCCGCCGGTGGGGCGCCCGGCTCGCCGACGTCGCCGCCCTGGCGGGAGCGAGCCGGTGAACGCCGAGGCGCCTGCCGCGCTCCTCGCCCGCGAGCTCGTCACCGCTCTCGTCAGCGGCGGGGTTCGTCACGTCGTCCTCGCCCCCGGCTCGCGCAGCGCCCCGCTCGCCTACGCGCTCCTCGCCGCGCACGACGCCGGGTGGCTGCGGCTGCACGTGCGCGTGGACGAGCGGGTGGCCGGCTTCGTCGCGCTCGGCCTGGCCCGCGCCGACGGGGTGCCCGCGGCGGTGGTCACGACGTCCGGCACGGCCGTCGCCAACCTCCACCCGGCCGTCCTCGAGGCGGCGCACAGCGGCGTCCCGCTCGTCGTCCTCAGCGCCGACCGCCCCCACGAGCTGCGCCGCACCGGAGCGAGCCAGACGACCGACCAGGTCGGCCTCTTCGCCGCCGCCCCGCGCTGGGAGGCCGACCTGCCCGCGGACACGCCCCCGGCCGCCTCGCGCCAGCTGGTCGTCCGGGCGCTCGCCGCCGCCAGCGGTGCCCGCTCCGGTGACCCGGGGCCGGTGCACCTCAACGTCGCCTTCCGTGACCCGCTCGTCCCCGGTGCCGCCTGGCGGCCGGGGGAGCCGCCCGCCCGGCGTGACGTCGTCGCGGTCCGCGGGCCGGGAGGCACCGTGGACGTGCCCGCGGGTGGGCGCACCGTCGTCGTCGCCGGTGACGGCGCGGGGCCGGTGGCGGCACGTCTCGCCGAGGCGGGCGGCTGGCCGCTGCTCGCCGAGCCGACCTCGGGCGCGCGGACCGGCTCGCACGCCGTCGCCGCCTACCGCCTCCTCCTCACCGAGCTCGGCGAGGAGGTCGAGCGCGTCCTCGTGCTCGGCCACCCCACGCTCTCGCGGCCCGTCAGCGCGCTGCTCGCCCGCCCGGACGTCGACGTCGTCGTCGTCGCGCCCACCGGTGCGGTGTGGCCCGACGTCGCCGGCACCGCCGCGCGGGTCGCGGGCGGGGTGCGCGTCCTCCCCGGGGACGACGACGGCGAGTGGCTGGCGCGGTGGCAGCGGTCCGGAGCCGCTGCCGAGCGGGTGCTGGCCGCGCACGGGGAGCTGGACGGGCTGGGCGTGGCCCGCGCCGTGGCCGCGGCGGCAGCGGCTGCCCACGCGGAGGGCGGGCGGGAGACGCTCGTCCTCGGTTCGTCGATGACGGTGCGCGACTGGGACCTCGCCGTGCCGGCGCTGCCCGAGGGGATGCGTGTCGTCGCGAACCGCGGACTGGCCGGCATCGACGGCACGGTCGCCACCGCGACGGGGCTCGCGCTCGCCACGGGCGGCGCCGTCCGCGCGGTGCTCGGTGACCTCACCTTCCTCCACGACGCCGGGGCGCTGCTGCGCGGCACGCTCGAGGAGGAGGTGGACCTCCAGGTGGTGCTCCTCAACGACCGCGGCGGGGCGATCTTCGCGACCCTCGAGCACGGCGCCCCCGAGCGGGCGGCCACCTTCGAGCGGGTCTTCGGCACGCCGCAGGAGGTGGACGTCGCGGCGCTGTGCGCCGGCTACGGCGTCCGGCACACGGCGGTCGGGGGCCTGGAGGAGCTGGGCGCGGTCCTCACCGCGCCGGTCGCCGGCAGGTCCGTCGTCGAGGTGGTGCTGGACCGCAGCGAGCTGCGGCAGCAGCGCGAACGTCTCGCGGCCCGCGTCAGCGACGCCGTCCGGCGCGAGCAGGCGCCGGGCGCCTAGTCGTGGGGTGAGAACGTCACCCAGATGTGCTTGGTCGTGCCCGTCGTGTACCAGCCGACGTCCTGACCCACCCGCCGGGCGATCTGCAGCCCGAAGCCACCCGCCCCGGGGGCGCGGTGCCCGGCGAGGACCGGCACCGAGTAGGGGTCGTGGTCGGCGACCTCGAGGAGGTAGCGGCTGCCGTCGCGACCCAGGGTGACGATCGTCGGCGGGCGGCCGTGCTCGATGGCGTTCGCGGCGAGCTCGGAGGCGACGAGGATCATGCGCTCGGGCACGGTCCCCAGGGTGCCCGAGGGGGAGTCGCCGAGGCCGAGCTCCGCCCGCAGCTGCTGGCGGACCGTGCGGATCCCGTCGGCCGTGGACAGCGTCCAGCGGCGGAGCGTCTGGTAGCGGGCGGACGGGCTCGAGGGAGTGAGCCCCTCGTCGGACTCCCGGGGGTCGTCGTGGTGGGGCATGGTGTCCTTCGTCGCGGTGGGGGCAGCAGCACCGAGCATGCGGCATCCCCCGGCCGTCGGCGACCGCTGGTGGCTCAGCGCCCGGTGACTCGCCGGCGGTCGTCGGGCAGGCGGCGGGTGCGGCCCGT
This sequence comes from Georgenia satyanarayanai, assembly GCF_900116375.1. Classification (GTDB taxonomy): domain Bacteria; phylum Actinomycetota; class Actinomycetes; order Actinomycetales; family Actinomycetaceae; genus Oceanitalea; species Oceanitalea nanhaiensis. Next base: position 90,548 of record NZ_UETB01000006.1, read on the forward strand.
GCGGTCGAGGTGGGCGAGGAGCGGGAGCACCACCCGGCGGCTCGTGGCGAGGTGGCCGCGGGCGTCGCTCACCGTGAAGGGTTGGGCCAGCTCGCCCAGCCGCGCAGCGGCGAGGTCGTCGGCCCCCGCGAGCAGCACGACGCCCGGTGCCGGGCACAGGAGCAGGCCCGCCCGCACCGCGGCGCCCTGCACCTTGGGGCTCAGCCCGAGCGCGGGCAGCTCGTCCGCCGAGGGGGCCGCGAAGGGGGAGCCGTCCAGCCGCTCGTGGAGCGCCGAGACCGCGGCGCGGACGTCGGCGGGCACGTCGTCGTCGCCCACCAGCCGCACACGGCCGGCCTCGAGGCGCAGCGGGTCCCCGACGACGGCGGCCGCGAGCTCCGTCGTCGGCAGCCCCAGCCGCTCGGCCAGCGCCGCCACGGTGAGCGGCGGCTCCAGCGGCGCGGCGCTCGCGTGCTCGGTCACCACCTCCAGCGCCGCCCGCGCCGCGGCAGCAGCACGCTCGGCCGAGAGGAGCCACCCGCCGGCCGCCACGGCTCCGGTCGGGACCGCGCCCACGGGGACCCCGATCCGGGCGAGCAGCTCGACGGCCACGACGCCGCGCCGCGCGACCTCCGCCGCGACGTCCGCCTGACCGTGGGCCGCCGCCAGAGCATCGGCCCGCAGCCGCGCGGCGCCCCGGCGCTGGAGCGGCGGGGGAGCGGGGTCGAGCACGGTGACGGCCCACAGCCGCCGGGTGCCGGGGTCCCGCAGCAGCGCCCGGTCTCCCACCCGCAGCGGCAGCGGCCGCTCGGCGGTCAGCCGGGCGAGCCCGGGCCCGAGCGGGCGGTGGTGGACGCTGAGCACCGTCGAGCCGAGGTGGAGCAGCGGGCGCTGCGGCGGCTCACCGGTCCCCAGCCGCACCTCGCCCAGCCGCACGTCGACGACCTCGGTGTGGTGCCAAGCCCCCGGAGCCACGAGGACCGCACCCCGCTCGACGCGCCCCGAGACGTTGAGGGCCACGCGCGCCGGCCCCTGCGCCTCCTCGACCGGGCGACCCAGGGACTGCACCGCCCGGACCCGGTGCCCGCCGCGGGAGGAGGCGAGCCCGTCCCCGGGACGCACCCGCCCGGCGGGCAGCGTGCCGGTGACGACGGTGCCGGCCCCCGGCATGGAGAAGCTGCGGTCCACCCACAGCCGCACCGGCTCCTGCGCCGGCGGCCGGGCCAGCGCGGAGAGCATGGTGGCGAGGGCGGCGCGCAGCTCCTCGACCCCCTCGCCGGTGCGGGCGGAGACCGTCACCGCGGGGGCGCCGCGCAGGGACGTGGTCGCGAGCTCGGCCAGGGCGCGCTCGCGGGCGGGGTCGGGGTCGGCGAGGTCGGCGCGCGTGACGGCGAGGACGCCGTGCTCCACCCCGAGCGCGTCGAGGGCGGCGAGGTGCTCGGTCGCCTGCGGCATCCACGGGTCGTCCGCCGCGACGACGAACAGGACGGCCGGCACCGGGCCGAGCCCCGCGAGGGTCGTGCTGATGAAGCGCTCGTGGCCCGGGACGTCGACGAAGGCGACCTCGCCGGCGCCGGGGAGCGTCGTCCACGCGTAGCCGAGCTCGATGGACAGGCCGCGCCGCTGCTCCTCCTCCAGCCGGTCCGGCTGCGCGCCGGTCAGCGCGGTGACGAGAGCCGACTTGCCGTGGTCGACGTGCCCCGCCGTCGCGACGACGTGCATCACGCCCCTCCCGCGGCGACCGCCCGGACCGCCGCGACGACGGCGTCGTCCTGCGACGGCGGGACCGCGAGGAGGTCGAGGAGCAGACGGCCGCGGTGGGCGCGGCCGAGGACGGGCGTGGGGCCGGTCCGCAGCGGCTCTGCCCAGCCGGCGTCGACGGCGACCGCCGCACTGGCCAGCTCGACCCCGGGTGCGCCGCCCCCGCCCACCGCGGCGACGCTCGGCACCGCCTCGGCCCCGACGTCCGGCCCGAGGGCCGCCACGATCCGCCGGGCCCGCTCGAGCAACGCCGCCGCGTCCGTCTCGAGACCGGCCGGGACGGGCGGCACCGGGCCGGTGAGGGTGGCCTCGAGCGCGGCGAGGGTGAGCTTGTCGACCCGCAGCGCCCGGGCGAAGGGATGCCGCCGCAGCCCCTCGACGAGCTCCGCCTGCCCCAGCAGCAGCCCGCACTGGGGACCGCCGAGCAGCTTGTCGCCCGAGGCCGTCACGACCGTCGCGCCCGCCCGCAGGGTGGCGGAGGCCGAGGGCTCCTGCGGCAGCCGCGGATGGGGCGCCAGCAGGCCGGAGCCGATGTCCGCGACCACGGGCACGGGCAGCGTCGCCAGCTGCTCGACCGGCACGCTCGAGGTGAAGCCGGTGACCTCGAAGTTCGAGGGGTGGACCTTGAGCACGAAGGCCACGTCCCCGCCGTCGACGGCGGCCGCGTAGTCCGCCAGGCGCACCCGGTTGGTCGTGCCGACCTCCCGCAGCCGGGCGCCGACCGACTCGAGGAGCTCGGGGATGCGGAAGCCGTCCCCGATCTCGACGAGCTCCCCGCGCGCGACGACGACCTCCCGCCCCGCCGCGAGGGCGAGGGTGACGAGCGCGAGCGCCGCGGCCCCGTTGTTGACGACGTGGACGGCGCCGGCGTCGGGCACCGCCCGGGCCAGCGCCTCGAGGGCACCGCGCCCGCGCCGGCCGCGCCGCCCGGTCGTGAGGTCGAGCTCGACGTCGGTCGTGCCCGCCGCCTCCGTCAGCGCCTCGACGGCCGCCGCGGACAGCGGCGCGCGGCCGAGGTTCGTGTGGACGAGCACCCCGGTCGCGTTGACGACCGGGCGGACCGTCGTCGCCGTCGTCGGGAGCAGGGCGAGCGCGGCCGTCACGACGTCGCCCGGCTCGACCCGCCCCTGCCGGCACTGCTCGATCGCGCGGCGTGCCGCGTCCTTGACGAGCGCGGGGCCCAGGCGCTCGGCGGCCGCCAGGAGTGCGGGGTCGGCGAGGACGGCGTCGGTGCGCGGCGTCGCGCGCCGAGGATCGGGCACCACGGATCTCCCTGGGTCGGTGGCGGAGGCGGACGGGAATCGAACCCGCCTGGCCGAGGTCCTCGACCACAACGGCTTTGAAGACCGCGCCCGTCACCAGACGAGGTACGCCTCCGCGGTGCAGCCTAGCCAGCCGCGCGCCGGTGCGCAGGTGGTCGGCCGTGCCCCGGGAGACCTAGGCTGGAGGGTGTGACCACCGCCACGTACCCCGAGCTCCGCCTCACCCAGCACGCCTCCGGTGGTGGTTGCGCCTGCAAGGTCCCGCCCGGGGAGCTCGAACGGGTCCTCGGGGGCCTGCCGCCGAGCACCCACCCCGACCTCCTCGTCGGCATCGAGAACGGCGACGACGCCGCGGCCGTGCGCATCGACGGCACCCGGGCAGTCATCGCCACCGCCGACTTCTTCACCCCCGTGGTCGACGACCCCTACGACTTCGGTCGCATCGCCGCGACCAACGCGCTCTCGGACGTCTACGCGATGGGCGGCACCCCGCTCGTCGCCGTCAACCTCCTCGCGTGGCCGCGCGACCGCATCCCCTTCGACGTCGCCGCGGAGGTGCTGCGCGGGGGAGCAGCCGTGTGCGCGGAGGCCGGCACGGTGCTCGGCGGCGGGCACAGCGTCGACGACCCCGAGCCCAAGTACGGGCAGGCGGTCACCGGCATCGCCGACGCCGACCGCCTCCTGCGCAACGACGCCGGCCGCGCCGGACTGCCCCTCACGCTCACCAAGCCGCTCGGCCTGGGCGTGCTCAACAACCGGCACAAGGCCACCGGGGAGCGTTTCGAGGAGGCGATCGCCGTCATGACGACGCTCAACCGGGACGCCTCGACGGCGGCGCTCGCGGCCGGTGTCCGGGCCGCCACCGACGTCACCGGCTTCGGCCTGCTCGGCCACCTGTACAAGCTCGCGCGGGCGAGCGGCGTCAGCGCCGTCGTCGACTCGGCCGCGGTCCCCTACGTCGGCGGCGCCCGTGAGTCCTTCGCCGCCGGCTACGTGCCCGGCGGCAGCCGCCGCAACCTCGACTGGGTGCGGCCCCACCTCCTGTCCGACGTCGACGACGACGAGCTCGTCCTGCTCGCCGACGCCCAGACCTCCGGGGGTCTGCTCGTCGTCGGGGAGCTGCCCGGCCACCCCGTCGTCGGGGAGCTCGTCCCCGCCCAGGAGTGGACGGTCCGCGTGCGCTGAACCCGATCCCGTGCGCATGTCGGACGGGCGCGCTACGGTGACCGGGATCACGGAGGGGGCGACGATGGCGGCATTCCTCGGCTGGCCGGTGCTGCGGCAGCTGACCGGCACGGACGTGCTGGGCCGGGGCAAGGCCGCCCGCTCCCGCAAGACCGACCAGATCACCCCGCGCACCGCCACCGCCGACCGCGTGGCCCGCAGCGTCTGCCCCTACTGCGCCGTGGGCTGCGGGCAGCGGGTCTTCGTCAAGGACGAGAAGGTCGTCCAGATCGAGGGCGACCCCGACAGCCCGATCTCCCGCGGGCGGCTGTGCCCCAAGGGCTCGGCGAGCAAGAGCCTGGTCACCAGCCCCGACCGCCTGGAGACGGTCCGCTACCGGCGCCCCTACGGCACCGAGTGGGAGGACCTCGACCTCCACACGGCGATGGAGATGATCGCCGACCGCGTCCTCGCCACGCGTGCCGACACCTGGCAGCAGACCGACGCCGAGGGGCGTCACCTGCGCCGCACCATGGGCATCGCGGCCCTCGGTGGCGCCACCCTGGACAACGAGGAGAACTACCTCATCAAGAAGCTCTTCACCGCGATGGGCGCGGTGCAGATCGAGAACCAGGCCCGTATTTGACACTCCGCCACGGTCCCCGGTCTGGGGACCAGCTTCGGCCGGGGCGGTGCGACCGGTTTCCAGCAGGACCTCGCGAACGCGGACTGCATCATCATCCAGGGCTCGAACATGGCCGAGGCCCACCCCGTGGGCTTCCAGTGGGTGATGGAGGCCAAGCGGCGCGGCGCCACGGTCATCCACATCGACCCCAGGTTCACGCGGACCAGTGCGCTCGCGGACACCTTCGTGCCGATCCGGGTGGGGACCGACATCGTGTTCCTCGGCGCGATCATCAACTACGTCCTGCAGAACGAGCTCGACTTCCGCGAGTACGTCCTCGCGTACACGAACGCGGCGTCGATCGTCTCCGAGGACTACCTCGACACCGAGGACCTCGACGGCCTGTTCTCGGGCTTCGACCCCGAGACCCGCACCTACGACACCTCGACCTGGCAGTACGCCGGCGCGGAGGGCGCGGGCGAGGACGAGGACGAGGTCGCCGAGGACCGGGCCACCGCCTCGGGTCTGCAGCACGAGTCCCACGGCATGCCCGTGCCCGAGGAGCTGCAGCGCGACGAGACCCTGCGCCACCCGCGCACCGTCTACCAGGTCCTCAAGCGGCACTTCTCCCGGTACACCCCCGAGCTCGTCGCCCAGACCTGTGGCATCTCGCCCGAGCAGTTCCACGAGGTGGCCGAGGCCTGGGTCGCGGCGTCCGGGCGCGAGCGGACCACGGCGCTGGTCTACAGCGTGGGGTGGACCCAGCACAGCGTCGGCGCCCAGTACATCCGTACCGGATCCATCCTCCAGCTGCTGCTCGGCAACATGGGCCGGCCGGGCGGCGGGATCATGGCGCTGCGCGGCCATGCGAGCATCCAGGGCTCCACCGACATCCCCACCCTGTTCAACCTCCTGCCGGGCTACCTCGAGATGCCCAACGCCTCGTCCCACCCGGACTACACCAGCTGGGTGGAGAGCATGTCGATGCCGGGCGCCAAGGGCTTCTGGGGCAACGCCTCGGCCTACGCCGCCAGCCTCCTCAAGGCCTACTGGGGCGAGCACGCCACGCCCGAGAACGACTTCGCCTACAGCTACCTGCCCCGCATCAGCGGTGACCACGGCACCTACCGCACGGTGCTGGACATGATCGAGGGCACGGTCAAGGGCTACTTCCTCCTCGGCCAGAACCCGGCCGTCGGTTCCGCCCACGGCAAGGCGCAGAGGCTCGGCATGGCGAACCTCGACTGGCTCGTCGTCCGCGACCTCTACGAGATCGAGAGCGCGAGCTTCTGGAAGGACGCCCCTGAGATCGAGACCGGGGAGATCGTCACCGAGGAGTGCCCCACCGAGGTCTTCCTCCTGCCTGCCGCCTCCCACGTGGAGAAGGAGGGCACCTTCACCCAGACCCAGCGCATGCTCCAGTGGCGGGAGAAGGCGGTGGAGCCCACCGGCGACCGCCGCTCGGAGCTGTGGTTCTTCTACCACCTGGGCCGGATCATGAGGGAGCGCCTGGCGGAGGGGAACGTCGAGCGGGACCGCCCGCTCCTCGACCTCGCCTGGGACTACCCGGTGCACGGCGAGCACGACGAGCCCAGCGCCGAGGCCGTCCTCAGGGAGATCAACGGCTACGAGGTGGCCACCGGCCGCCCGCTGTCCACGTTCACCGAGCTGCGCGCCGACGGCACCACCGTGGGCGGCTGCTGGATCTACACCGGCGTCTTCGCCGACGGCGTCAACCAGGCCGCCCGGCGCAAGCCCGGCCGCGACCAGGACTGGGTCGCCCTCGAGTGGGGCTGGGTGTGGCCCGCCAACCGCCGCATCCTCTACAACCGCGCCTCTGCCGATCCCGAGGGCCGGCCGTGGAGCGAGCGCAAGGCCTACGTGTGGTGGGACGAGGAGAAGGGGGAGTGGACCGGCCACGACGTCCCCGACTTCGAGAGGACCAAGCCCCCGTCCTACCGCCACGAGCCCGGCGCCACGGGTGTCGAGGCGATCGACGGCACCGACGCCTTCATCATGCAGGGTGACGGCCGCGGCGCCCTGTTCGTCCCCTCCGGGCTCGTCGACGGGCCGCTGCCCACGCACTACGAGCCGGTCGAGTCGCCGTTCCACAACACCCTGTACGGCCAGCAGGCCAACCCCACCCGCATCGAGTACCGCGAGCCGATCAACCCGATGAACCCGAGCCCCCCGGGTGGTGGCAGCGAGGTGTTCCCGATCGTCTTCACCACGAGCCGGCTCACCGAGCACCACACCGCCGGCGGCATGAGCCGCACCCTGGAGTACCTCGCCGAGCTCCAGCCGGAGATGTTCGTCGAGGTGTCACCCGCACTGGCCCGGGAGCGGGGGCTGGAGCACCTGGGCTGGTGCCACGTCGTCACCGCGCGCGCCGCCGTCGAGGGCCGTGTCGTCGTCACCGACCGCCTCCGGCCGCTGCGCGTCTCGGGCCGCACCGTCCACCAGGTGTGGCTGCCCTACCACTGGGGCAGCCGGGGGCTGGTGACCGGTGACGCCGCCAACGACCTGTTCGGCATCAGCCTGGACCCCAACGTCCTCATCCAGGAGACCAAGGCGGGCACCTGCGACATCCTGCCGGGGCGTCGTCCGCGCGGCCCTGCCCTGCTCGAGATGCTCCAGGGCTACCGGTCCCGCGCCGGCACGGACGTCGCGCGGCCGATCGTCACGGCCGACCCGCGCGCCGTCCGCCGGTCCGACGTCGCCGAGGACACACCAGCCGGACCAGCCGAAGGGAGCCCATGATGGCGAACAGCCTGTTCGGGCCGGTCGACCCGGCGCTCGACGCCGGGTACGAGGACCCACCCCCGCGCAAGGGCTTCTTCACCGACACGAGCGTCTGCATCGGTTGCAAGGCGTGCGAGGTCGCGTGCAAGGAGTGGAACCTCGTGCCCGGCGGGGAGGATCTCGACCTCCTCGGCCAGTCCTTCGACAACACCGGCGCCCTCGGCGCCAACACCTGGCGTCACGTGGCCTTCATCGAGCAGCAGCGGCCCACGGTCAACCTCGGCATGCCCGGCAGCGGCCCGCCCGCCCCCACCGGCGGCCAGGGCGCGAGCATGCCGCCCGGCACCGTCGCGTCCGGACCGCAGACCGACACGGGCGGCCCGGACGGTACCGGGCCCCAGATGGCGGACGAGGAGGGGGCGCAGGCCGACTTCCGCTGGCTCATGTCCTCCAACGTGTGCAAGCACTGCACCCACGCCGGGTGCCTGGACGTGTGCCCCACGGGCGCCCTCTTCCGCACCGAGTTCGGCACCGTCGTCGTCCAGGACGACGTGTGCAACGGCTGCGGGTACTGCGTGCCGGCCTGCCCGTACGGGGTCATCGAGCGACGTCGCGGGCCCGCCGGGGCGCTCAACGTCGGCATCGCCCAGAAGTGCACGCTGTGCTACGACCGCCTCGGTGACGGCCTGCAGCCCGCGTGCGCGCAGGCCTGCCCCACGGAGTCGATCCAGTACGGCGACGTCGAGGAGCTGCGTGAGCGTGCCGAGCGGCGCCGCGCGGAGCTCCACGAGCAGGGCGTGGCCGAGGCCCGTCTCTACGGCCACGACCCCAACGACGGCGTCGGTGGCACGGGCGCCTTCTTCCTCCTCCTCGACGAGCCGGAGGTGTACGGCCTGCCGCCCGACCCGGTCGTCCCCACCCGCGACCTGCCGCAGATGTTCAACCGCGCCACCGCGGCCGCCGGGGCACTGCTCGCCGGTGCGGCGCTCGCCTTCCTGGGGAAGCGATGACGACGACGCACGTCGGCGGGCGCCGTCCCCGCACCCGCCGTGACCGCTCCGACGAGCAGCCGGTGCCCGAGGCCGAGTTCACGTCCTACTACGGGCGCCAGGTGGTCAAGCCCGCACCGTGGGACGTGCGCATCCCGCTGTACATGTTCGCGGGCGGGGTGGCCGCCGGCTCGTCGCTGCTCGCGGCCGGCGCTCAGCTCACCGGCCGACCGGCGCTGCGCCAGGCGGGGCGGCTCACGGCGGCCGGTGCGCTGGCCGTCAGCCTCGGCGCCCTGGTGAGCGACCTCGGTCGGCCCGAGCGGTTCCTCAACATGCTGCGGACCGTCAAGCTCACCTCCCCGATGTCCGTCGGGACCTGGCTGCTCAGCCTCTACGGCGCCCCCGCCGGGATCGTGGCCCTCGACGAGATGGTTCGGCTCACCCCCCTCGACTCCCGCGCGGTGCAGCTGCTGCGCACGGTCAGCGGCCCCACGGGCGTGCTCGCGGCGCTCACCGCGCCGCCGGTGGCCGCCTACACCGCCGTGCTGCTCTCGGACACCTCCACGCCCACGTGGAAGGCCGCCTACCGCGAGCTGCCGTTCGTCTTCTGCGCGTCCGCGGCCGCCGCCTCCGGCGGCATGGCGATGGTGACCACCCCCGCGGCCCAGGCCGGGCCCGCCCGGCGGCTGGCCGCGGCGGGCGCCGTCGTCGAGCTCGTCGCCGAGCGGGTGATGGAGCGCTCGATGGGGATCATGGCGGAACCGCTCCACACCGGCGCCGGCGGGCGGTACATGCGGGCCGCCAAGGCGCTGACGGCCGCCGGCGCGCTCGGGGCGCTGCTCGGCGGGCGGCGCCGGTGGGTGGGCGTGCTCGGTGGCGTCGCGCTGGCGGCCGGGTCCTTCTGCACCCGCATGGGTGTCTTCGAGGCGGGGCAGGCCTCGGCACGCGACCCGAAGTACACGGTGGTGCCCCAGCGCGAGCGAGTGGACCGCGGCGAGGAGGTGCGGTTCACCCCGCGGGGGGAAGGGCAGCGGTGAGTGACGCCGTCGCGCCGCTCGGCATCGTCGATGCCATCGGGCCGGCCGGCGAGAAGAAGGCGGGGGTGCCCGCGTGGCAGCTCGTGCTGCGCGCCGTCCTCGCCACCTACCTCCTCGGTGCCGCGACCACCCTCGCGGTCATGGTCCAGGTGGAGACCGGCGTCCCGGTGCTCGGCTCGGTCGTGTTCCCCATCGGCCTCACCCTCGTCGTGCTCGTCGGCCTCGAGCTCGTCACCGGGGCCTTCGGCATCGTGCCGATGGCCGTGCTCGAGCGACGCATCAGCGTCGCGGCGTGCCTGCGCGTGTTCTGGTGGCTCGTCGTCGGCCACCTCGTCGGCGGCCTCGCCGCCGCCTGGATGATCACCGCGGTCCTCACCGGCATGGGCACGATCGCCGACGAGCCCACCGCGGGCGCCCTCGTCGACCTCGCGGTCGACAAGACGCTGCGGTACGAGGAGGCCGGGCCGGTGGCCGGCCTGGGCTGGGCCACGCTCAGCGCGGTGCTGTGCAACTGGCTCGTGGCGCTCGGCGTCATCATGGGCTTCTCGTCCACGAGCACCACCGGCAAGATCCTCGCGATCTGGATGCCGATCCTCACCTTCTTCGCACTCGGTTACGAGCACGCCGTCGTCAACTTCTTCGTCATCCCCTCCGGGATGATGCTCGGGGCCCCGATCGGGATCGACGACTGGTGGGTGTGGAACCAGGTCCCCGTGCTCGTGGGCAACTTCATCGGTGGCCTCACGCTCGCGGCGCTCGGTCTCTACTTCTCCCACCGCACCCGGCCCCGCCGCCCCGAGGACGACGTCGAGGCGGAGGACCGCGACGCCCAGTCGGCCTGAGCGCCGCGCGGGCCACGACGCGTCGCACGTCCTGCTCCTCCCGACGCGCCAGGACGGGCGACGGATGATCGGAGAGGACGACCCGGGCTGGGGAGGGGCGCGGGCGACCGGTCAGGGCAGGATGCGCTCGCGGCCGGCGTAGACGTTGGCGGAGTCACCGCGGCTGAAGCCCACCAGCGTCATCCCCACCCCGGCCGCCAGCTCCACCGACATCGCCGAGGGCGCGCTCACCGCGGACAGCACGGCGATCCCCGCCATGTGCGCCTTCTGCACGAGCTCGAAGGACGCCCGGCCGGAGACCTGGAGCACGCACCGGCGCAGCGGCAGCCCCCGCTCGCGCAGCGCCCAGCCCACGACCTTGTCCACGGCGTTGTGGCGGCCGACGTCCTCGCGCAGGCACAGCAGCTCGGCCCGGCCGTCGTCGTCGACGGCGAAGAGGCCGGCCGCGTGGACACCGCCCGTCTCGGCGAAGAGCCGCTGCTCCGTGCGGAGGCGGTCGGTCATGGCGAGCAGCTCGGCGAGGGGCACGCGGACGTCGTCGGCCACCGGGAAGCGGGAGGCGCGGGTGACGGCGTCGATCGACGACGTGCCGCAGATGCCGCACGCGCTGGAGGTGTAGACGTGGCGCTCGTGGGAGGTGCCCGGCGGGGCGACCCCCGGGGACAGGTGGACGTCGACGACGTTGTAGCTCCGGGTGCCGTCGGGGTTGACCCCCGGCCCGTAGCCGACCGCGGCCACCTGCTCCGCGTCCCACACCACCCCCTCGGAGACGAGGAAGCCGAGGGCCAGGTCGAAGTCGTCGCCCGGGGTGCGCATGGTGACCGTCCACGCGCTGCCGTCCACCCGCAGCTCCATCGGCTCCTCGCCGGCGAGGACGTCGCTGCGCGGGCGGCTGGTGCCGTCGACGGAGAGCCGCTCGACGCGGTGCCGCCTGGTCCGTCGCACCCGTCCTCCTCGCCCGGTCGTCCGGCCCCGATCGTATCCGCGCCGGGGTCCCGGCGCGCTGCCCAGGAAGCTCCCAGGTGCCACCCAGAGCCGGGCAAGGTCCGCGGTGTTCCCTAGGTCGTGGACGCAGACCCAGGAGGACCACCATGACCGACTTCGGAAGCACCGGCGACGCACGACGCGACGCCTACATCGCCCGCGACGAGCGGGCCGCCCGCGAGCAGGCGGAGGTCGACGCCATGCTCCTGGGCACCTCGCCCCTCCCCGCCCCCGACCCCGCCACCCGTGTGCCCTTCGTCGACGAGCTCGCCCAGCGCCGTGCGGTCCGGGTGCTCCCGCACGGCCGCCGCCGCGGCTGGGCCGCCCTCGGAGGCACCGCCGCGACCGCCGCGCTCCTCGCGAGCCTCGGCACGGCCACCGTCACCGGTGCGTTCGACTCACCCGGCCTCGACACCCCGACGACGGCGGCCCCCACCCAGGTCGTCCCCGCCAGCTCGACGTCGGCCACCCCGGACTGGCAGGCGGTCACCGCCGCCGTACGCGGGTCCGTCGTCGCCATCGACGTCGTGACGGCGTCCGGGCAGGGGCAGGGCTCCGGCGTCGTCATCGACGACGAGGGGCACGTGCTCACCAACAGCCACGTCGTCGACGGCGCGCGCTCGATCACCGTCTCGCTCGCCGACGGCCGCCTCCACGAGGCCGAGCTCGTGGGCCAGGACGAGACGACCGACCTCGCCGTCGTCCGCCTCGTCGACCCGCCCGCCGACCTCTCCCCGGCCACCCTCGGCAGCTCCGCCGAGCTGGCCGTCGGGCAGGCCGTCCTCGCGATGGGCAACCCGCTGGGGCTCGACTCGACCGCGACCACCGGCATCATCTCCGCCCTCGATCGCCCGGTCGTCACCCAGAGCCGTACCGAGTCGGTCGTGACGAACGCGGTCCAGATCGACGCGGCGGTCAACCCGGGCAACTCCGGCGGGCCGCTCTTCGACGCGCAGGGCCGGGTCATCGGCATCAACAGCTCGATCGCCACGCTCTCCGGCGGCGGGGGACAGTCCGGCAGCATCGGGCTGGGCTTCGCGATCCCGGTGGACCAGGCGGCCGACGTCGCGCAGCAGCTCGTCGAGGACGGCAGCGTGGAGCACGCCTTCCTCGGCGTCGGGCTCACCGACACGACCGTCGAGGTCGACGGCGTCACCCGGGCCGGCGCCCGGGTCGAGCAGGTCGAGCAGGGCTCACCCGCCGCCGAGGCGGGCCTGCGGCGCGGCGACGTCATCACCGCGATCGACGACCGCGCCGTCGACAGCTCCGCCGCGCTGACCGGCTACGTCCGTCAGTACACCTCCGGGGACGCCGCCACCCTCGACGTCGCCCGCGACGGCGAGCTGACACAGGTCGACGTGACGCTCGCCACAAGGCAGACCCCGAGCGCCTGACCGCCCCCCGGCCCCCCACCCGAAACGTCGCAGCTGGTGAGCTGACTGACGCTTGTGCCCCCTCAGGGGTCGTCGAGCTCACCAGTGGCGAACTTGGGGGGCGGTGTCAGGTGGTGAGGGCGCTGCGCATGGGGGTGAGCTTCGCCTCCGACTCGCGGACCTCGGCCGCCGGGTCGGAGGCGGCGACGATGCCGCAGCCGGCGAACAGGCGCACGGACCGCGGGCCGGTCACCTCACCGGAGCGCAGGGCGATGCCCCACTCGCCGTCGCCGTCGGCGCCCATCCAGCCCACCGGGCCGGCGTAGCGGCCGCGGTCCATCCGCTCCGACTCGGCCAGCACCTCGACGGCGCGGGGCGTGGGCGTGCCGCCGACGGCGGCCGTCGGGTGCAGCGCCGCCGCGAGGGCGAGCGAGCTCGGGGACGTCTGGCGGTCCACGACGCCGGTCACGTCGCTGGCCAGGTGCATGACGTTGGGCAGGTGGAGGACGAAGGGCGAGTCGGGCACGTTGAAGCTCGAGCAGTACGGCCCCAGCGCCTCGGCGACGGACTGGACGGCGAGCTCGTGCTCGGCCAGGTCCTTGGAGGAGCGGGCGAGCTCGGCGGCGTGACGCAGGTCCGCGGCGTCGTCCCCGGTGCGCTGGATCGTGCCGGCGAGGACGCGGCAGGCCACCAGGCCCTGGTCACGCCGCACGAGCAGCTCGGGCGTCGCGCCCACGAGCGCGTCGACGGCGAACGTCCAGCACGTGGGGTACTGGTCGGCGAGGTTGCGCAGGAGGTGGCGGACGTCGACGTCGGCGCTCGTGCGGGCGACGACGTCGCGGGCCATGACGACCTTCTCCACCGTGCCGGCGCGGATGGCGGCGACGACCTCGGCCACCGCCTCCTCCCACTGCGCGCTCGTGAGGGCGCCGTCGGCGAAGGTCACCTCGCCGGGGGCGGTGACCGGCACGACGTCGCCGCGGCTGTGGGCGAGCGAGGGTGTCGGTCCCAGGCCCGCCGGGCCGACGACGGTCAGCCAGCTGCGGCCCTCGCGGCGCCCGACGACGACGCGCGGGACGACGAGCGTGCCACCCGCCTGCGAGCGGCGGGAGAAGGCGAAGGAGCCGAAGGCGACCGGTCCGGTGCCCGGCACTCCGACGGCGTCGCGCACGACCATCGCGGCTGCCGTCCGGCGCCACCACGCGTCGGCGTCGATCATCCGGGTCGCCCCGGACGTCTCCACCCGGGCAGCCACCCCCCACCCGACGAGCCCGTCACCGCGGCGCACCCAGCTCGCCGTCGTGGCGACGTCGGGCCGGGGGAGGAGGTCGAGGAGGTCGCCGGGGTCGGCGATGGGGACGGTGCGGGCGAGCAGCGGGACGCTCGCCGCGTCACCGGCGGGTGCGGACGACATCGCGGGTGTCCTCAGCGGGTCGCGCGGTGGAGCGCGACGATGCCGCCGGAGAGGTTGCGGTAGCCAACCGAGCGCCAGCCCGCGCCGGCCACCAGCGCGGCCAGGCCGCGCTGGTCGGGCCAGTCGGTGATCGACTCCGCGAGGTAGCCGTAGGCGTCGGTGTTGGAGGACACCAGGCGGGCCACCCGGGGCAGCACCTGGGTGAGGTAGAAGCTGTACAGCACGCGGAAGGGCCCGAAGGTGGGCCGGGAGAACTCGCAGATCACCAGGCGCCCGCCCGGCCGCGTCACGCGCCGCATCTCGCGCAGCGCGAGGTCGGTGTCGACGACGTTGCGCAGCCCGAAGGAGATCGTCACGACGTCGAAGGACTCGTCGGCGAACGGCAGCCTCGTCGCGTCACCCGCGACGAAGCTGAGGTCCGGCCGGCGGCGCTTGCCCACGCCGACCATGCCGGTGGAGAAGTCGCAGGGGACGACGGCGACGCCGGCGTCGGCGTAGGCCTCGCTGGAGGTGCCGGTGCCCGCCGCGAGGTCCAGGACCCGCATGCCCGGCTCGGCAGCGACGGCGCGCCGGGTGGCCACGCGCCACAGCCGGTCCTGCCACAGGGAGAGGACGTCGTTGGTGACGTCGTAGCGCTTGGCCACGGCGTCGAACATCCTCGCCACCTCACGCGGCTGCTTGTCCAGGTCGGCTCGGCTCATGGGGGCATTCTCCCAGGGCGGGCGTCCCGCACCTGGTTAGGTCACCCTAAGCGGTTCGCGCGTCGCGAACTTTGTAGACTGCTGGAGCACCACGGCGTCCGGTCCGGACGCCGCTGAGCACCACGACGAACCAGGAGAGGTGACGTGCGCGCAGCCCACGATGACGCCGACGTCATCGTTGTCGGCGCAGGTCCCGCCGGTTCCGCCACCGCCCACTACCTGGCCCAGACCGGGATGGACGTCCTTCTCCTCGAGAAGGCGACCTTCCCCCGCGACAAGATCTGCGGTGACGGCCTGACCCCGCGGGCGGTCGCCGAGCTCATCCGTATGGGCGTGCCCACCGAGGAGTCCGACGGGTGGATCCGCAACTGGGGCCTGCGCACCTACGGCGCCGGGCACCGCATCGAGATCCCGTGGCCCGAGCTCGCCGAGATGCCGTCCTACGGCCTGGCGCGCTCGCGGATGAACCTCGACGAGACGCTCGCCCGGCACGCCGTCGCGAGCGGTGCGCGGCTGCTCGAGGGTGTGGCCGTCACCGGTCCGGTGCGCCACGAGCGGTCGGGCCGCATCCTCGGTGTCACCACCCGCTCGGTGGACGCGACCGGCCGGCGCACGGGGGAGGAGCGCTCCTACCGTGCCCGCATCGTCGTCGACGCCGGTGGCGTCTCGGCGCGCCTGGCCACGACGATGGGCCTCGAGAAGAACGACAACCGCCCCATGGGCGTCGCGATCCGCACCTACTTCCGCAGCCCCCGCCACGACGACCCGATGATGGAGTCGCACCTGGAGCTGTGGGACGGGGAGCCGGGCCGCTCGAACCTCATGCCCGGCTACGGCTGGATCTTCGCCCTGGGCGACGGAACCGTCAACGTCGGTCTCGGCTCCCTCAGCTCCACCGCCAAGCCCACCAAGCTCGACTACAAGGGCCTGTTCGCGACGTGGATGCGCAACGCCCCCGCGGAGTGGGAGTTCACGCCGGAGAACCAGGTGGGCGAGCTGCGCAGCGCCGCCCTGCCCATGGCCTTCAACCGCAAGCCGCACTACTCCCAGGGGATGCTGCTCGTCGGTGACTCCGGTGG
The DNA here is from genome assembly GCF_900116375.1 of Georgenia satyanarayanai. Classification (GTDB taxonomy): domain Bacteria; phylum Actinomycetota; class Actinomycetes; order Actinomycetales; family Actinomycetaceae; genus Oceanitalea; species Oceanitalea nanhaiensis. Next base: position 106,500 of record NZ_UETB01000006.1, read on the forward strand.
CATGGTCTCCCCCTTCAACGGCGAGGGCATCGCCTACGCGATGCAGTCGGGCCGGATCGCCGCCGACGTCGTGTCCCAGGCGCTGGCCCGGACCACGCCCTACGCGATGGAGAAGGCGCTGCGGACCTACCCCGCGATCCTCGCCGACGAGCTGGGCGGCTACTTCACGATGGGGCAGGTCTTCGCCCGCCTCATCGAGCGCCCGGAGATCATGCGGGCCTGCGTGAAGTACGGTCTGCCACGACCCGTCCTCATGCGTTTCGTCATGAAGCTCCTGTCGGACGGCTTCGACCGTCGCGACGGGGACTGGATGGATAGGCTCATCGCGGCACTGAGCAGGGCGGTGCCCGCATCGTGAGGCAGCGACACGGACACCCGAGCCGGGGGGCCACACCCACCGCGCACCGAGCAACCACGGAGGCACGATGAACCCCTTCGTCCCCATCCTCATCATGGCGGCGGTAGCCGCCGCGCTGGCGATCGGCGGCCTCGCGGCGAGCGCGGTCATCGGCCCCAGGCGCTACAACCGGGTCAAGGTCGCGAACTACGAGTGCGGTGTGGAGGCCACCCCGCGCGCGACCGGCGCCGGCCGTTTCCCCATCAAGTACTACCTCGTGGCCATGACCTTCATCGTCTTCGACGTCGAGGTCATCTTCCTCGTGCCGTGGGCCATCGCCTTCAGCGAGCTGGCTGCCTTCGGTCTCGTCGCCGCGCTCGCGTTCATCGCCATCATCACCGTGCCTTTCGCCTACGAGTGGCGGCGCGGCGCCCTTGAGTGGGACTGAGGAGGACAACATGGGTCTGGAAGAGAAGCTCCCAGCGGGGTTCATGCTCACGACCGTGGAGAAGGCCGTCGGGCTGGCCCGCAAGGGCTCGATGTGGCCGGTGACCATGGGTCTGGCGTGCTGCGCCATCGAGATGATGGCCGCCGGCACCCCGCGCTTCGACATCTCCCGCTTCGGCATGGAGGTCTTCCGCGCGTCCCCGCGTCACGCCGACCTCATGATCGTGTCCGGGCGCGTCAGCCAGAAGATGGCCCCCGTCGTCCGGCAGATCTACGACCAGATGTCGGACCCCAAGTGGGTCATCTCGATGGGCGTGTGCGCCTCCAGCGGCGGCATGTTCAACAACTACGCGATCATCCAGGGTGTCGACCACCTCGTTCCCGTGGACATCTACCTGCCCGGCTGCCCGCCGCGTCCGGAGATGCTCATCAACGCGATCATGGCGCTGCACGACCAGGTCAAGCACGAGCCCCTCGGTGCCAACCGTGAGGCCGTTGCCCGTGCGGCGGAGGAGGCGGCGCTGGCCGCCACCCCCACCCACCAGATGAAGGGGCTGCTGGCGTGAGCGAGCGCGAGGACGAGAAGAGGTCCGCCGCCGACGTCGTCAAGCCGGGCCACGGCGAGACGGGCGCACAGTCGACGACGGAGGCGGCGCTGGAGGCCGGCGGCCAGAACATCCCCGCCGGCCCCGTCGGCGGACGCCGCGAGCTGGAGGTCATCGACGTCCGGCGCGGCATGTTCGGCGTCCACGGCAGCGGCGACACCTCCGGCTTCGGTGGCCTCGTCGCCACCGTCGCGATGCCGCCGGCCGCCGAGCGGCCCTACGGCAGCTGGTTCGACGAGGTCGTCGACATCCTCGTCGAGCTCCTCGAGGCCGACGGCGTCGACCCGGACAGCGCGATCGAGAAGGTCGTCGTCGACCGCGGCGAGCTGACGATCTTCCTCGCCCGCGAGCACCTGCGCCGCGTGGCGCAGTGGCTGCGTGACGACCAGGACCTGCGCTTCGAGCTGTGCATGGGCGTCTCCGGCGTCCACTTCCCGGCCGACGTGGACCGCGAGCTCCACGCCGTCTACCACCTCATCTCCCTCACCCACAGCCGCCAGCTGCGCCTGGAGGTCGCCGTCGCCGACGCCGACCCGCACGTGCCGACGATCGTCGACATCTACCCGGGCAACGACTGGCACGAGCGGGAGACCTGGGACCTCATGGGGATCGTCTTCGACGGCCACCCCTCCCTCGCGCGCACCGCGATGCCCGACGACTGGGTCGGCCACCCGCAGCGCAAGGACTACCCGCTGGGCGGGATCCCGGTCGAGTACAAGGGCGGGACGATCCCGCCGCCCGACACCCGGAGGTCTTACAGCTGATGGCCGAGCACACGAACCTGCACGCCACCGGGCCTGCGCTCGACTCGCAGACCGGCCCCGAGTTCACCGCCGACGGCGGGGACTGGGCGGCCATCGCCGCCGAGGCCGAGCGCCTGGGCGAGGAGCGCATCGTCGTCAACATGGGCCCGGTGCACCCCTCCACCCACGGTGTGCTCCGGCTCATCCTCGACATCGAGGGTGAGACCGTCAACGAGCTGCGCGTCGGTACCGGCTACCTGCACACCGGTATCGAGAAGAACATGGAGTACCGCAACTGGACCCAGGGCGTGACGTTCTGCACCCGCATGGACTACGTCGCCCCGCTGTTCCAGGAGGCCGCCTACTGCCTCGGTGTGGAGAAGCTCCTCGGCATCACCGACGAGATCCCGGCGCGGGCCACGCTCATCCGCGTCCTCGTCATGGAGCTCAACCGCATCGCCTCGCACATCGTCGCGATCGCCACGGCCGGCAACGAGCTCGGCGCGACGACGATGATGACCATCGGCTTCCGTGGCCGCGAGGAGATCCTGCGGATCCTCGAGCACATCACCGGCCTGCGGATGAACCACGCCTACATCCGCCCCGGCGGCGTGGCGCAGGACATCCCGGCCGACACCATCGAGATGGTCCGCGAGCTGCTGCCCAAGGTGCGCCGCGACATCGGTGAGCTCCAGGACCTCACGATGGCCAACCCGATCTACCGGCTGCGTCACGAGGACGTCGGCCACATCTCCCTCGCCGCGGGCCTGGCCCTCGGGCTCACCGGTCCCGCGCTGCGGGCCTCGGGCTACCCGCTCGACATGCGCCGCATCGCGCCCTACTGCGGCTACGAGACCTACGACTTCGACGTCATCACCGACGACAGCTGCGACGCCTTCGGGCGGGTGCGGGTCCGCTGGGCCGAGTGCTACGAGTCGATGAAGATCATCGACCAGGTCCTCGAGCGCCTCGAGGCCACCCCCGGGCCGGTCATGGTCGCGGACAAGAAGGTCGCGTGGCCCGCGCAGCTGTCGATCGGCAGCGACGGCCAGGGCAACTCCCTGGACCACATCCGCGAGATCATGGGCACCTCGATGGAGTCGCTCATCCACCACTTCAAGCTCGTCACCGAGGGCTTCCGCGTCCCGGCCGGGCAGGTGTACCAGAACATCGAGCACCCGCGCGGTGTCCTGGGCGTCCACCTCGTCTCCGACGGCGGGACGCGGCCCTACCGGGCGCACTTCCGCGACCCGTCCTTCTCCAACCTGCAGTCGACGTCGATCATGAGCGAGGGCGGCCAGCTCGCCGACGTCGTGGTCACGCTGGCCTCGATCGACCCTGTCCTGGGAGGGGTGGACCGCTGATGAGCGTCGTCACCACGTACGCACCCGAGGTGGAGGAGCGGCTGCGCGGCGAGGCCGGGCAGATCATCTCCCGCTACCCGCAGGCACGCTCGGCCCTGCTGCCGATGCTGCACCTCGTCCAGTCCGAGGACGGCTACGTCAGCGCCCGCGGCATCGCGCTGTGCGCCGAGCTCCTCGGGCTCACCCGCGCCGAGGTCTCCGCCGTCGCGACGTTCTACACGCAGTACAAGCGCCACCCCAACGGCCAGTACACGGTCGGGGTGTGCACCAACGCGCTGTGCGCCGTCATGGGCGGCGACATCATCTACGACACGGTCTCCGCGCACCTTGGCATCGGCCACGACGAGACCACCGAGGACGGCGTCATCACCCTCGAGCAGGTCGAGTGCAACGCGGCCTGCGACTACGCGCCCGTCGTCGTCGTCAACTGGGAGTTCTTCGACAACCAGACCCCGACGTCGGCGGTCGAGCTCGTCGACGAGCTGCGGGCCGGCCGGCCGGTCAGCCCCACCCGTGGGGCGGCCACCGTCGGCACCTTCAAGGAGATCTCCCACGTCCTCGCAGGCTTCGAGGACGGCCGCGCCGACGAGGGTGTGGGCGCCGGACCGGCGACCCTCACCGGCCTCCACCTGGCCCGGGAGCGCGGCTGGACGGCACCCGCGATCGACCAGCCCCAGGACGGCGGCGCCGTCGAGGGCGGCACCGTCCCCAATCCCTACGGCAGCGCCGAGCGCCCGCCGTCCACCCCTGACGACACCGACCCGGCGGGCAAGCGTGGCCCGGCCGGCGAGGGCGCCACGGCCGAGGAGGGCAAGCAGTGAGCCAGACGCAGCTGACTCCGATCCTGTCGGACATCTGGGACGCCGAGCGCTCCTGGAGCCTGGACACCTACCGCTCCCGCGGTGGCTACCGGGCCCTGGCCACGGCCATGGACATGGCGCCGGGCGACGTCGTCGAGGCCGTCAAGGGCTCGGGCCTGCGCGGCCGCGGCGGCGCGGGCTTCCCCACCGGCCTCAAGTGGTCCTTCCTGCCGGCTCCCGACGGCGGACCCCGCTACCTCGTCGTCAACGCCGACGAGTCCGAGCCGGGCGCCTGCAAGGACGTCCCGCTCATGATGGCCAACCCGCACGCCCTCATCGAGGGCGTGGCGATCACGTCCTACGCCATCGGCGGCAACCACGCCTTCATCTACCTCCGCGGCGAGGTCGTCCACGTCTACCGCCGGCTCCTGGCCGCGGTCCGCGAGGCCCGCGAGGCGGGGCTCATCGGGACGAACCTCGGCCCGAACGGCGACTACAGCCTCGAGATCACCGTCCACGCCGGCGCCGGCGCCTACATCTGCGGTGAGGAGACGGCGCTGCTCGACTCCCTCGAGGGCCGTCGCGGCCAGCCGCGACTCAAGCCGCCGTTCCCGGCGGTCGCGGGCCTGTACGCCCGCCCGACGGTCGTCAACAACGTCGAGTCCATCGCCTCGGTCCCCGGCATCCTGCGCGGCGGCACCGACTGGTTCACCTCGATGGGCACCGAGAAGTCCGCCGGCCACGGACTGTTCTCCCTGTCCGGGCACGTCGCCCGGCCCGGGCAGTACGAGGCGCCGCTGGGCATCACGATGCGCGAGCTCATCGACATGGCCGGCGGGATCCGCGCCGGCCACCGGCTGAAGTTCTGGACCCCCGGCGGCTCCTCGAGCCCCATCCTCACCGAGGAGCACCTCGACGTCCCGCTCGACTACGAGTCCGTGGGGGCGGCCGGCTCGATGCTCGGCACCCGCTCGCTCATGGTCTTCGACGAGACGGTCTCGGTGGTCCGCGTCGTGTCGCGCTGGACGGACTTCTACCAGCACGAGTCCTGCGGCAAGTGCACCCCCTGCCGCGAGGGCACGTACTGGATGAAGCAGGTCATGCACCGGCTCGAGGCCGGCAAGGGACTGCCCACCGACATCGACCTCCTCCTCGACGTCTCGGCGAACATCGCCGGACGCTCCTTCTGCGCGCTCGGCGACGCGTCCGCCGTGCCGATCCAGAGCGGCATCAAGCACTTCCGCTCGGAGTTCGAGGCCGGCACCCACACCCCGGCCCGCGAGCTCTTCCCGTACGAGGCCTCGGCCGTGTTCTCCGAAGTAGGTGCCCGATGACGACGACGGCTTCCACTCCCGCGACGACGGAGCAGCGCGACCTCCTCACCGTCACCATCGACGGTGTCGAGGTCGACGTCCCCAAGGGCACGCTCGTCATCCGGGCGGCCGAGCAGGTCGGCATCCAGATCCCGCGGTTCTGCGACCACCCCCTGCTCAAGCCGGCCGGCGCCTGCCGCCAGTGCCTCGTCGAGGTCTCCACCCCGGACCGCGAGGGGAACCTCCGCGCGATGCCCAAGCCGCAGACCTCGTGCACGCTCGAGGCCACCCCCGGCATGGTCGTCGCCACCCAGCACACCTCCGCCGTCGCCGACAAGGCGCAGCACGGGATGATCGAGTTCCTGCTCGTCAACCACCCGCTCGACTGCCCCGTCTGCGACAAGGGCGGGGAGTGCCCGCTGCAGAACCAGGCGATGACGAACGGCCGGGCCACCAGCCGCTTCGTCGACATCAAGCGGACCTTCCCCAAGCCGCTGAAGATCTCCAGCGAGATCCTCCTCGACCGTGACCGCTGCATCCTGTGCCAGCGCTGCACCCGCTTCTCCGACCAGATCGCCGGCGACCCGTTCATCGCGCTCCAGGGGCGCGGCGGTGGCACGCCGGGCCGTGACGTCCACGCGACGCACGGCTCGCAGATCGGCACCTTCGACGCCGACGTCCTCGACTTCGCCTACGAGGGCGGCGAGGCGCAGCACGTGACGGACCGCGACCTCAGCGGGCCCGTCGAGGGGGAGCCCGGTGTCCTCGTCGGCCTCTCCGCCGGCCCCGTCGGCGTGGCCGAGACCGACACGACCGGCCGCCCGTTCTCCTCCTACTTCTCGGGCAACACGATCCAGATCTGCCCGGTCGGTGCGCTGACGTCCGCGACGTACCGCTTCCGCGCGCGCCCCTTCGACCTCGTCTCGACGGCGTCCGTCGCCGAGCACGACGCCGGGGGCTCGGCCATCCGCGTCGACCACCGTCGCGGCGTCGTCGTGCGCCGCGTCGCCGGTGACGACGCCGAGGTCAACGAGGAGTGGATCACCGACAAGGACCGCTTCGCCTACACCTGGCAGTCGGCAGCCGACCGCCTGGAGTACCCGCTCGTTCGGGACGAGGACACCGGCGAGCTCGTCGAGACGAGCTGGTCCGAGGCCCTCCACCTGGCCGCGCGGGGCCTCGAGCGCGCCCGCGAGAGCGGTGGCGTCGGTGTCCTGCCCGGCGGCCGTCTCACCCTCGAGGACGCCTACGCGTGGTCCCGCTTCGCGCGCACCGTGCTCGGCACCAACGACGTCGACCACCGGGCACGTCCCTCCTCCGCCGAGGAGGCCGACTTCCTCGCGCGCCGGGTCGCCGGCGCCCCGATGGACGTCACCTTCTCCGCCCTCGAGCACGCCGGGCACGTCCTGCTCGTCGGCCTGGAGCCGGAGGAGGAGAGCGGGACGATGTTCCTGCGCCTGCGCAAGGGGATGCTCGCCGGCACCGTCGCGGTCAGCACGATCGCGCCCTTCGCCACCCGCGGCACGACCAAGCTGCGTGCCTCGCTGCTGCCCGCCGCGCCCGGCGCCGAGGCAGCCGTGCTGGACGGCATCACGCCCGACTCGAGCGAGGTGGCCGCCGCCGCGGTGGCGACCGCCCTCACCGAGCCCGGAGCCGTCGTCCTCGTGGGCGAGCGTGCCGGTGCCCTGCCGGGGGTGCTCACCGCCGTCGAGCGTCTGGTCGACCGCACCGGTGCGCGCCTGGCCTGGGTGCCGCGCCGTGCCGGTGAGCGTGGCGCCGTCGAGGCAGGGCTGCTGCCGGGCCTGCTGCCCGGCGGACGGCACGTGTCCGACGCCGAGGCCCGCGTCGACGTCGCGGCCGCCTGGGGCGCCGACCGGCTGCCCTCCGCGGCCGGACGCGACCTGCCCGCCATCCTCGAGGACGCCGCGGCCGGACGCCTCGGCGGCCTCCTCGTCGGCGGCGTCGAGCCGCGCGACCTGCCCGACCCGGCCCTCGCCCGACGCGCGCTGGCCGCCGCCGGGTTCGTCGTCCAGCTCGAGGTGCGGCGCAGCGAGGTCACCGAGCACGCCGACGTCGTGCTGCCGGTCGCCCCGCCCGTCGAGAAGGGCGGCACCTTCGTCACCTGGGAGGGTCGTCGCCGGCCCTTCGGGCAGGTGCTCGTCTCCCACCAGATGGCCGACCAGCGCGTGCTGGACGCCCTCGCGGCCGAGATGGGCACGAGCCTGGGCTGCGGCACGCTCGCCGACGTCCACGCCCAGCTCACCGAGCTCGCCGGCTGGCAGCCCGCCCAGGCTCCCGTCCCCGTACCGGTCGCCGCCGCGGCCGCCCCCGCGGTGGGGGACCACCAGGCGGTCCTGGCCACCTGGAAGCTCCAGCTCGACGCCGGCCGCGGCCAGGACGGTGAGCCGCACCTCGCGGGCACCGCCCACCGCCCCGTGCTGCGTCTCTCGGCGGCCCGCGCGGCCCGCCTCGGTGCCGTCGACGGGGCCGCGGTCACCGTCCGCGGTCCGGCCGGTAGCATCACCCTGCCGCTGGCCGTCACGACGATGTCCGACGACGTCGTCTGGGTCCCGGAGAACTCCCCGGGGTCCCACGTGCACGAGATGCTCGGCGCGGGCGCCGGCTCCCTCGTCGACCTGGAGGTGACGCGATGATGTTCGCGCCCATGGTGGTCAGCGACCCCACGGCCGCCCCGACCGCCGACTTCAGCAACGACACCTGGTGGATCTGGGTGATCAAGGCGGTGGCGATCATCGTCATGCTGCTCGTCTTCGTGCTCGTCGCGATCTGGGCCGAGCGCAAGGTCCTGGCCCGCATGCAGACGCGACCGGGCCCCAACGTGCACGGCCCCATGGGCCTGCTCCAGTCGACGGCCGACGCGATGAAGCTGCTCCTCAAGGAGGACATCAACCTCAAGGGAGCCGACCGCTTCGTCTACCTGCTGGCGCCGTTCATCGCCGCGCTGTGCGCCTTCCTCATCTACGCGGTCATCCCCTTCGGGCCGGAGGTGTCGATCTTCGGGATCGAGACCCCGCTCCAGCTGGCCGACTCCTCGGTGTCGGTCCTCTACATCCTCGGCATCACCGCGCTGGGCGTGTACGGCATCGTCCTGGGCGGCTGGTCCTCGAACTCGACCTTTCCGCTGCTGGGCGCGGTGCGCTCCTCCGCGCAGGTGATCTCCTACGAGCTGGCCATGGCGCTGGCGCTCGCCTCGGTCTTCCTCGTCGCCGGCTCGGCCTCGACGTCCCAGATCGTGGAGTCCCAGACCCGCGTGTGGTGGGCGATCATCCTGCTGCCCGCCTTCGTCATCTACCTCGTGTCGATGGTCGGTGAGGTCAACCGCCTGCCCTTCGACCTGCCCGAGGCGGAGGGCGAGCTCGTCGCCGGCCACATGGTCGAGTACTCCTCGATGAAGTTCGCGTGGTTCTTCCTCGCCGAGTACATCAACATGTTCAACGTCTCCGCGGTGGCCGCGACGCTCTTCCTCGGTGGGTGGCGTGCCCCCTGGCCGCTGTCGGCCATCAACGACGGCATGTTCAACCAGGGCTGGTGGCCGCCGCTGTGGCTGATCGCCAAGATCTGGCTCGTCATGTTCTTCATGTTCTGGCTGCGCGGCACGCTCCTGCGCTTCCGCTACGACCAGTTCATGAACCTCGGCTGGAAGATCCTCATCCCCGCCGCCCTCGTCTGGCTCGTCGCAGTCGCCGTCGTCCAGGGACTACTCCAGTTCGCGGACGTCGACCTGCGCACGATGCTCTTCGTCCTCGCCGGCTTCTTCGTCGTCGTCCTCGTCCTCACCCTCGTGTGGCCGGAGAAGAAGAAGGAGCCCGACGCCGAGGAGGCGGCCCCCGCAGGCGCCGACGGCGTCGTCGTCGACTCGGAGTTCGACGCCTTCGCCGGTGGCTTCCCCGTGCCGCCGATGCCCGGCCAGCAGCTCCCGCCCTCCCCGCGGCGCCGCCTGGCCCAGGCCGGCACCGCGACCCAGACCAAGTCGGCACCCGCACAGGAGGCCACCGATGAGTAAGCGGCAGGATCACGAGCCCGGCAAGGAGAACCTGCGCAAGCAGCTCGCCAAGCCCGCGAAGCGCCGGGGGGAGGTCGGCAAGCGCCTCCCGATGGACTACCAGCCCGACAAGAAGGGTCCGATCGGGGAGCTCCTCGCACCCGTCGCCGGCTTCGGCGTGACCTTCTCCTCGATGTTCCGTCCCACGGTCACCGAGCAGTACCCCTTCGAGAAGGTGCCGACGCAGCCGCGCTACCACGGCCGCCACCAGCTCAACCGCTACGCGGACGGCCTGGAGAAGTGCATCGGCTGCGAGCTGTGCGCCTGGGCGTGCCCGGCGGACGCCATCCTCGTCGAGGGCGCCAACAACAGCCCCGACGCCCAGTACTCCCCGGGGGAGCGCTACGGCCGCGTCTACCAGATCAACTACCTGCGCTGCATCTTCTGCGGGTACTGCATCGAGGCCTGCCCCACGCGTGCGCTGACGATGGGCAACGACTACGAGCTCACCGGCCCCACCCGCGAGGGCATGATCTACGAGAAGCAGGACCTCCTCGCCCCGCTCATGCCGGGCATGCTCGCCCCGCCCCACCCGATGGTCGAGGGCGCCGACGACGACACCTACTACCGCGGCGAGGTCACCGGGCCCACCGAGGGCCAGGTCGAGTGGGTGCGCAAGAACCGTCCCGAGGACGAGAGCCTGCAGACCGCGCGTCCCGTCGAGGGGGCCTCCGCATGATCCTCCCGATGACACTGGCCGAGACCGGCGTCACGAGCACGGGGGAGCAGGTCTTCTTCTGGGTCGTCGCGCCCCTCGCGGTGCTCGCGGCCCTGGGCCTGCTCTTCGCCCGCAAGGCCATGTACGCCGCCATGTGCGTCGTCTTCGTCATGATCGCCCTGGCCGGCTTCTACATCGTCCAGGAGGCCATCTTCCTCGGCGTGGCACAGATCGTCGTCTACACCGGCGCGATCATGATGCTCTTCCTCTTCGTCCTCATGCTCGTCGGTGTCGACGCCTCCGACTCGGTCGTCGAGACGCTCAAGGGGCAGCGGTGGATCGGCTTCGTCGGGGGCGCCGGGCTCATCGCGCTCGTCGCCGCCGTCGGCCTGCGCGCCGCCCTGCCGGCCCCGCGCGGCCTGGAGGCCGCCAACGCCGACACCAACCCGGTGGGTGTGGCTCGGCTGCTCTTCTCCGACTACGTCGTGGCGATGGAGGCGGCGGGCGTCCTGCTCGTCACGGCCGCCGTCGGCGCGGTCGTCCTCACGCGCGCCGAGCGGCTGCGCAAGAGGAGCACCCAGCGTGACGTCGCCGAGGCCAAGATGGCGGCCTACGCCGCCGAGGGCGGCCGCATCCGCAGCCTGCCGGCCCCCGGTGTCTACGCGCGGCACAACGCCGCCGACGTCCCGGCGCTCGGGGCGGACGGCAGGCCGATCGACGAGTCCGTGCCCCGGGTGCTCCGCATCCGCGGCCAGCAGCGGAGCATCGCCTCGGTCAGCCCGGAGCTCGCCGCGGAGCTCGCGACGTCCACCAGCTCCCACGCCGGTGACCTGGGCGCGCGCAGCGTCACCCAGTCCGGCATGCCGGGGATGCCCGGCACCACACCCGCGCCGGGGACCGAGACCGTCGACGGCGAGGTGCCCACGAGCCAGAGCACCGAGGACACCGACACCAAGCGCGCCCGCGTGGCGGACCAGCAGGAGGAGCAGCGATGAGCCTGGTCAACTACCTGGTCCTGTCCGGGATCCTCTTCTCCATCGGGGCGGTCGCGGTGCTGCTGCGGCGCAACAGCATCATCGCCCTCATGGGGGTCGAGCTCATGCTCAACGCCGCGAACCTCACCCTCATCACCTTCGCCCGGTGGCACGGCAACCTGCACGGTGAGGTCCTCGCCTTCTTCGTCATGCTCGTCGCCGCCGCCGAGGTCGTCATCGGCCTGGCGATCGTCGTCTCCATCTTCCGAACCCGCCGGTCGGCGTCCATCGACGACGTCAACCTGCTCAAGAACTGACGGGGAGCAACGTGCTAATGCTGGGAACTCCGGCACTGACCGTGCCCACTGACGTGGTGGACGCCGCCGCGGCAGGCGGGGCGGCCTCCTACGCGTGGCTCATGGTCGCGCTGCCGCTCGTCGGTGCCGCCGTGCTGCTGCTCGCGGGACGCCGCTCCAACGGCTGGGGCCACTGGCTGGGCGTGCTCGCCTCGGCCGGCTCCTTCGTCGTCGGCCTCCTCGTCGTCGTCCAGCTGCTGGGGCTGGACCCCGAGCAGCGGGTCATGGGGCTGCACCTGTTCACCTGGCTGCCCGCCGGTGACCTCACGGTGGACGCCGGGCTGCGCATCGACCCGCTGTCGATGACCTTCGTCATGCTCGTCACCTTCGTCGGCACGCTCATCCACGTGTACTCGGTGGCCTACATGGAGCACGACGTCGACCGTCGCCGCTTCTTCGCCTACCTCAACCTCTTCGTCGCGGCGATGCTCCTGCTCGTCCTCGCCGACTCCTACGTGCTCCTCTTCGTCGGCTGGGAGGGCGTGGGTCTGGCCTCCTACCTCCTCATCGGCTTCTGGAACTTCCGCACGGAGTACGCCGTCGCGGCGAAGAAGGCCTTCGTCATGAACCGCGTCGGCGACGTCGGCCTGCTCCTCGCGATGATGACGATGTTCGCCGCCTTCGGCGCCGTCGACTTCGAGGGCGTCTTCGAGGGCGCGCAGGGTGCCAGCACGACGATCCTCACGATCACCGGCCTGTTCCTCCTCCTCGCCGCCTGCGGCAAGTCGGCCCAGTTCCCGCTGCAGGCCTGGCTGGGCGACGCGATGGCCGGCCCCACGCCGGTGTCCGCGCTCATCCACGCCGCCACCATGGTGACGGCGGGCGTCTACCTCATCGTGCGCTCGGCCCCGGTCTTCGACGGTGCGCCCACCGCGCAGCTCGTGGTCGTCATCGTCGGTGCGATCACGCTCGTCTTCGGGGCGGTCGTCGGTGCCGCCAAGGACGACATCAAGAAGGTGCTCGCCGCCTCGACGATGTCCCAGATCGGCTACATGATGCTCGCCGCGGGCCTGGGCCCGATCGGCTACGCGTTCGCGATCTTCCACCTCGTCACCCACGGCTTCTTCAAGGCCGGGATGTTCCTCGGCGCCGGCTCGGTCATGCACGGCATGGACGACCAGGTCGACATGCGCCGCTTCGGCGCGCTGTCCAGGCACATGAAGATCACCTGGCTCACCTTCGGCGCCGGCTGGCTGGCGATCATCGGGTTCCCGGGCCTGTCCGGCTTCTGGAGCAAGGACCTCATCATCGAGGCCGCCTTCGTCGGCGAGGGCTGGCGCCCGTGGGTCTTCGGCACCGTCACGCTGCTCGTCGCCGGGCTCACCGCCTTCTACATGTCGCGCCTGTTCTTCATGACCTTCCACGGCAAGGAGCGCTGGGCGCCCACCCGCGAGGGCGAGAAGCAGCACCCGCACGAGTCCCCGCTGCTCATGACGGTGCCCATGGTGATCCTCGCCGTCGGGTCGGTCGCCCTCGGCGCGCTGCTCGCGCTCGGCGACGGTTTCGTCACCTGGCTCGAGCCGGTCACCGGGCACGCCGAGCACCACGACCCCGTGCTGCCCATCCCGGTCATCATGGGCGCGACGGTCGTCCTCATGGCGATCGGTGTCTTCCTCGCGTGGCGCCAGTACGCCGCGTCCACCGTCCCGGTCGAGGCCCCCCGCGGCTCGGTGCTCACCCGCGCCGCCCGCCGCGACCTCTACCAGGACGCCGTCAACGAAGGAGTGTTCATGCGCCCGGGGCAGTACCTCACCCGCGCCCTCGTCTACGGGGACTCCGCCGTGGTCGACGGCGCGGTCATGGGCCTGGCCCGTGGCACCGCCGGGACCGGCGGGTGGCTGCGCCGCCTGCAGACCGGCTACATCCGCTCCTACGCCGCGATCATGCTCGTCGGTGTCGTAGCCGCCCTTGCCGTCGTCCTGGCCTCGCGCGGCTGAGCTGGAGGAAGCGACCAATGCAGAACATCAGTGACCTTCCCTGGCTGAGCCTGCTCATCGTCGTGCCGCTCGTCGCGGCCGCGGTGATCTGGCTCGTGCCCGCCCTCCACCGGGTGGCCCGCACCGTGGGCCTCGTCGTCTCGCTCGTCGTGCTCGCCGGCTTCGTCGTCATGGCGACCGGCTTCGACCTCGGCGCCGCCGCGGAGCAGCAGTTCACCGAGCAGCTCTCCTGGATCCCGCAGCTCGGCGTCTCCTACGCCGTCGGCATCAACGGGCTGGGCCTGACGATGGTGGGCCTGTCGGTCCTCCTCGTCCCGCTCGCGCTGCTCGCCGCCTGGCGGGAGCAGGAGATCGTGCCCGAGGGGGCGGTCGTCGCGCGCCGGCAGGCCGGCTTCGTGGCGCTCGTGCTCCTCCTCGAGGCGACGATGGTGGCGGTCTTCTCCGCCCGCGACGTCTTCCTCTTCTACGTCGTCTTCGAGGCGATGCTCGTCCCGGTGTACTTCCTCATCGGCAACTACGGCGGCCCCAAGCGCCGCCACGCCGCGATCAAGTTCCTCGTCTACTCCCTGGCCAGCGGCCTCATCATGCTCGTCGGCGTCATCGCCCTCGGCGTCATGGGCCCCGGCGGGGAGCAGGCCTTCCTCATCGACACCCTCGCCGGCACCGAGCTCGGCGTGTGGGCCGAGCGGTGGATCTTCATCTCCTTCTTCATCGCCTTCGCGGTCAAGGCGCCGATGTGGCCGGTCCACACCTGGCTGCCCGACGCCGCGCAGCAGGCCTCGCCCGGCACGTCCGCACTCCTCGTCGGCGTCCTCGACAAGGTCGGCACCTTCGGGATGCTCGCGCTGTGCCTCCCGCTCTTCCCCGAGGCCTCCCGCTGGGCGGCACCGGTCATCATCGTGCTCGCGGTCGTCTCGATCCTCTACGGCGCACTCGTCGCCGTGGGGCAGCGCGACGTCATGCGGCTCATCGCCTTCACCTCGGTGTCCCACTTCGGCTTCATCGTCCTGGGCATCTTCGTGCGCGAGGAGGTCGCCCTCACCGGCGCGATGCTCTACATGGTCGCCCACGGCGTCTCGACCGCGGCACTGTTCCTCGTCTCCGGCTTCCTCACCCAGCGCGGTGGCACGCAGGAGATCGCCGCGTACGGCGGCATGCAGCGGGTGACCCCGGTGCTCGCGGGCAGCTGGCTCGTCGCCGGCCTGGCGACCATCGCGCTGCCGGGACTGTCGGGCTTCGTGCCCGAGTACCTCGTCCTGCTCGGCACCTTCCGGGTGAACGTCGTCGCGGCGGTCTTCGCCGTGCTGGCCGTCATCATCGCGGCCCTGTACGTCCTGCTGCCCTACCAGCGGATGTTCACCGGACCGCGCAACGAGACCCTCGCGGCGCTGCCGGACCTCGGCGCCCGCGAGAAGTGGGTCGTGGCCCCGCTGGTCGCCGGCATGCTCGCCCTGGGTCTCGTGCCCGGGCCGGTCATGGACGTCGTGCGGCCGGTGGCCGAGGAGGCCGCGATCGAGCAGCCCAGCGCGCTGGACTCCGCCGCTGTGGCAGGACCTGACGGATCGAACGACGCCGCAGCCGCGGGCGCCGAGGGGAGCGAGCAGTGAACTTCGTCCCACCGCACATCGACTGGGCAGCCCTGACGCCCGTCCTCATCGTGCTCGGCGCGGGCCTCCTCGGCATCCTCGTCGCCGCCTTCGTGCCCCGCCGGGCACGCCGGGGCACCCAGGTCGCTCTCTCGGCCCTGGCGATCGCCGGGGCGCTCGTCGCCGTCGTCTGGCGCTGGACGGTCGTGACCGTCGACGGTCCCCAGGAGGTGGCCGGCGGCAGCCTCATCGAGGACGGCCCCGCCCTCCTCGCCCAGGGCATCATCGCGATCGTCGCGCTCATCGGCCTGCTCGTCATCGCGGACCGCTCCGAGTGGGGTGAGGACGCCTTCGCCGCCCAGGTGGGCACCCGGCCGGGCAGCCCCGAGGAGGCGGAGGCGCAGCGCGCGGGCCTCAGCCAGACCGAGGTCTTCCCGCTCGTCCTCTTCGCGACCGGCGGCATGCTCCTCTTCCCTGCTGCGGGCGACCTCCTCATGATGTTCGTCGCGCTCGAGGTCCTCTCGCTGCCGCTCTACCTCCTCTCCGCCATGGCCCGCCGGCGCCGCCTGCTGTCCCAGGAGGCCGCGCTCAAGTACTTCGTGCTCGGTGCCTTCTCCTCGGCGTTCTTCCTCATGGGCGCGGCCCTGCTCTACGGCTTCTCCGGCAGCCTGCGGCTCTCCGAGCTCGCCGTCGCCGTCCCGAGCACGGGCGGCATGGACGGGTTGTTGCTCGCCGGCTCGGTCCTCCTCATCGTCGGCCTGCTCTTCAAGGTCGGCGCGGCGCCCTTCCACATGTGGACCCCGGACGTCTACCAGGGCGCCCCGACCCCCATCACCGGCTTCATGGCGGCCGCCACGAAGGTCGCGGCCTTCGGGGCGCTGCTGCGCTTCGTCTACGTCGTCGTGCCCGGCCTGAGCTGGGACCTCGAGCCGCTCCTGTGGGGGGTCGCCATCCTCACGATGGGTGTGGGCACCGTCATCGCGCTCGTCCAGACGGACGTCAAGCGGATGCTCGCGTACTCCTCCATCGCCCACGCCGGCTTCGTCCTCGTCGGGGTCCTCGCCCTCGTGCAGGACGGCATCAGCTCCGTGCTCTTCTACCTGCTCGCCTACGGGCTGGCCACGGTCGGTGCCTTCGCCGTCGTCACGCTCGTGCGTGAGCGTGACACGGAGGGCAACGTCACCGGCGAGGCCCTGCACCTGTCCCAGTGGGCGGGCCTGGGCCGACGCAGCCCGGGCCTGGCCCTGGCCATGACACTGTTCCTCCTGTCCTTCGCCGGCATCCCGCTCACCGGCGGCTTCATCGGGAAGTTCACGGTCTTCGCCGCGGGTGTCGAGGGCGGGGCCACCGTGCTCGTCGTCCTCGCCGTTCTCGCCAGTGCTGCCGCCGCGTTCTTCTACGTGCGCCTCGTCGTGCTCATGTTCTTCACCGAGCCCGACGGCGAGCGCACGGCCGTGGTCCGCTCCGAGGGCCTGACCTCGGTGGCGATCGCGGTCTGCGCGCTCGGCACGGTCCTCCTCGGCGTCGTGCCCGGCCCGGTGCTCGACCTCGCCCAGCAGGCGGCGACGTTCCTGCCGTGACCACGTCCATGTTCCAGCTCGGCGACGACGAGCTCAGCGACCGTCTCCTCGCCCACATGGGTGAGGTGGAGGACCGCCTGCGCCAGGCCGTCACGGGCGCCGACGAGCTCGTCGACGCCCCCATGCAGCACCTCGCCGCGGCGGGCGGCAAGCGCCTGCGCCCGGCCCTCACCCTCCTCACCGCCGAGCTCGGCACCGCCGGACGCGAGGAGGTCGTGCGGGCGGCCGTCGCCGTCGAGCTCACCCACCTCGCCACCCTGTACCACGACGACGTCATGGACTCCGCCGCCCTGCGGCGCGGTGCCCCGAGCGCGCACGCCGTGTGGGACAACTCGGTCGCGATCCTCACCGGCGACCTCCTCTTCGCCCGCGCCTCCCAGCTCGTCGCGTCCCTGGGGGCCGACGCGGTGCGGGTGCACGCCGAGACCTTCGAGCGACTGTGCCTGGGCCAGCTGCACGAGACCCTCGGCCCCCGCGAGGGGGAGGACCCGATCGCGCACTACATCCAGGTGCTGGCGGACAAGACCGGGTCCCTCATCGCCGCGTCCGCCCGGTACGGCGCCGTCTTCAGCGGTGCGGGGGAGGAGCTGGCGGGCGTGCTCGAGCAGTACGGCGAGAAGGTGGGCGTGGCCTTCCAGCTCGCCGACGACGTCATCGACCTCGCCTCCGACTCCGCGACCACCGGCAAGACGCCCGGTACCGACCTGCGGGAGGGCGTGGCCACCATGCCGGTGCTCCTCCTGCAGCGCCGCGCCGCCGAGGGCAGGATCGACGCCGAGGGCGCCGCGGTGCTCGAGCGGCTCGCCAGCGACCTCGGCTCGGACTCCGCGCTGCGGGCCGCCGTCGAGCAGCTGCGCGGGCACGACGTCCTCGAGGAGGCCCGTGAGCTGGCCCGCCAGTGGGCGCGTGACGCCGTCACCGAGCTCGCCCCCCTGCCCGAGGGTGCGGTGAAGGAAGCGCTCAAGGACTTCGCCGGCCTCATGGTCGACCGCCTCGCCTAACCCCCACCCCCACTGTCGCAGCTGGTGCGCTGTCCGCCGGAGGCGCCCGTTCTCCGGTCGCTCAGGTCACTGATCGCGAAGTTGGGGGGAGGGGCGGAGGGGTGTGTGCGGAGCGCTTAGACTGGACGGCGGATTTCCCTGCCCGCACTCTCGACCAGACGAGGCCCTGTGACCAAGCCACTGCGCGTTGCGCTCATCGGCGCCGGCCCGGCCGGCATCTACGCCGCCGACATCCTGTCCAAGGCCGGCCTCGAGGTCTCCATCGACCTCTACGAGCGCCTCCCCGCCCCCTTCGGCCTGGTCCGCTACGGCGTCGCCCCCGACCACCCGCGCATCAAGCAGATCATCGTCGCGCTGCAGAAGATCCTCGGCCGCGGCGACATCCGGCTCATCGGCAACGTCGACGTCGGCACGGACGTCTCGATGGAGGAGCTGCGGCGCCACTACGACGCCGTCATCATCTCCACCGGTGCCGACAAGGACGCCCCGCTGCCCGTCCCCGGCATCGACCTGCCCGGCAGCTACGGCGCCGCGGACTTCGTCTCCTGGTACGACGGCCACCCCGACGTCCCGCGCACGTGGCCGTTGGAGGCGCAGAGCGTCGCCGTCCTCGGCGTCGGCAACGTCGCGCTCGACGTCGCCCGGATCCTCGCCAAGCACGTCGAGGACCTCATGCCCACCGAGGTCCCCGCGAACGTCGTCGAGGGCCTGCGCCAGAGCCCCGTCACCGACGTCCACGTCTTCGGCCGCCGCGGTCCCGCCCAGGTGAAGTTCACCCCCCTCGAGCTGCGTGAGCTCGGCAAGGTCCCCGACGTCGACGTCATCGTCTACGAGGAGGACTTCGAGTTCGACGAGGGCTCCGAGGCCGCGATCCGCTCGACGAACCAGACCAAGCAGGTCGTCAAGACGCTCACGGACTGGACGCTGCGCGACCCGGAGGAGCTCACCGCCTCCCGGCGCATCCACCTCCACTTCCTCCACCGGCCGGTGGAGATCCTCGGCACCGACCGCGTCGAGGGCATCCGCACCGAGCGCACCGAGCTCGTGGGGGACGGCACCGTGCGCGGCACCGGCACCTTCGTGGACACCCCGGTCCAGGCCGTCTACCGGGCGGTCGGGTACTTCAGCTCCGCGCTCGACGGCGTCGCCTTCGACGACGTCGCGGGCGTCGTCCCCAACGACGAGGGCCGCGTCCTGGACGAGGACGGCGAGATCGTCACCGGCCTGTACGCCACCGGCTGGATCAAGCGGGGGCCGGTCGGTCTCATCGGGTCGACGAAGTCCGACGCGCAGCAGACGATCGGCCACCTCGTCGCCGACGTCGAGTCCGGGCGCATCGCGGCGGGCGCCGCGCCGGCCGAACCCGACGCGCTCATCGCCGCTCTCGAGGAGCGCGGCGTGCCGACCACCAGCTGGTCCGGCTGGGAACTCCTCGACGCCTACGAGCGTTCCCTCGGTGAGGCCGAGGGGCGCGAGCGCGTCAAGGTCGTGCCCAGGGACGAGATGACCCGTGTGTCGCGGGGGGAGGAGAGCTGAGCATGGACGGCGGTCGACGGCACCTCAACGGGGTCAAGACCGCGGCGCTCTTCGGCGTCATGTGGGCCGTTCTCCTCGGGATCGGCGGCCTCGTCTCCAGCGGCACCGGCTCGGGCGCCTTCATCTGGGTCTTCGCCCTCATCGGCGTCGGCACGACGTTCTACAGCTACTGGAACTCCGACAAGCTGGCGATCCGCGCCATGGGCGCCCGTCCCGTCTCCGAGGCGGAGGCGCCGGTCATGTACCGGATCGTCCGTGAGCTCTCGACGACGGCGCGCCAGCCCATGCCGCGGCTGTACGTCTCGCCCACCGTCCAGCCCAACGCCTTCGCCACCGGCCGCAACCCGCGCAACGCCGCGGTGTGCTGCACGGCCGGCATCCTGCAGATCCTCGACGCGCGCGAGCTGCGCGGGGTGCTGGGCCACGAGCTCATGCACGTGTACAACCGCGACATCCTCACCTCGTCGGTGGCCGCGGCCATCGCCGGCCTCATCACCTCCGCGGCACAGTTCCTCCTGTTCTTCGGGGGTGGGCGCGACCGTGGCGGCAACCCGCTGGCGATGATCGCGACGGCGCTGCTCGCCCCGATCGCCGCCTCGCTCATCCAGCTGGCGATCTCCCGCACCCGCGAGTTCGACGCCGACGAGGACGGCGCCCAGCTCACCGGCGACCCGATGGCCCTGGCCTCGGCCCTCGCCAAGCTCGAGCGCGGCACGGCGGCCGCCCCGCTGCGGCCCGAGCCGCGGCTCGAGGACGTCTCGCACATGATGATCGCCAACCCCTTCCGGGGCCGCGGCATGACCAAGCTCTTCGCCACCCACCCCCCGATGGCCGAGCGGATCGCCCGGCTGGAGCGGATGGCCGGCTACCGCTGAGCGGCGGTCGTGGCGGCGCGCCCCCTGGCGCGCCGTCTGCCGCGCCCTCTCGCGCGACTGTGCGCCTCTCGCGCCACTGTGCGCCCGGTCGACCGGGCGCACAGTGGGCTCGACGGGCGCAGGGTGCGGCGGCGGTGTGCGCGCCGGGGGGAGGGGGCGCTGCGGGCGCTCAGCGGTAGTTGACGAACTGCAGGGCGGCGTCGATGTCGTCGGCGCCCTTGAGGAGCGCGATGACGTTCTGGAGGTCGTCGCGGTTCTTGGAGGAGACGCGCACCTCGTCGCCCTGGATCTGCGTCTTGACGCCCTTGGGGCCCTCGTCCCGGACGAGCTTGGTGATCTTCTTGGCGTTCTCCGAGCTCAGCCCCTCCTTGAGGGTGCCGACGAGGCGGTACTCCTTGCCGGAGGCCTGCGGCTCGTTCTCCCCGGTGTCCAGCGCCTTGAGCGACACCCCGCGGCGGATGAGCTTGCTCTGGAGGACGTCGAGCACCGCGAGGACCCGCTCCTCGGAGTTGGCCTTCATGAGGATCGCGTCCTCGCCGCTCCACTCCACCGCGGCGCCCACGCCCTTGAAGTCGTAGCGCTGGGAGATCTCCTTGGCGGCCTGGTTGACGGCGTTGTCCACCTCCTGGCGGTCGATCTTGCTCACGACGTCGAAGGACGAGTCCGCTGCCATCGGTGGGTCTCCTTGGGTGCGAGGTGGATCACGCGGGCCGCTGGTTGGGAGCACCCGCTCCGGCTTGGTATTGTTCCACTCGGTCCTGCACGGACCAAGGCGGGTTGCCCGAGCGGCCAAAGGGAGCTGACTGTAAATCAGCCGCGGAATGCTTCGCAGGTTCGAATCCTGCACCCGCCACGTGAGACGGCCCGGATCCGGTGGATCCGGGCCGTCGTCGTCGGTCGCGACGGTCGGTCGGTGACGTGAGGCAGGCCACGCCTCACGGATTTCGCCGAGCCGCCCCGAGCATGTACGGTTGTCAGCGCCGCCCCGATAGCTCAGTCGGCAGAGCGTCTCCATGGTAAGGAGAAGGTCAAGGGTTCGATTCCCTTTCGGGGCTCCGATCGACGTCCACGTCGTGCGTCACGTAACATGGCGTGCCGGCCATGGTCGACGATCATGGCGGGGTAGCTCAGGTGGTTAGAGCACACGGCTCATAATCGTGGTGTCGCGGGTTCGAGTCCCGCCCCCGCTACTGAACGACACGGCTCCGGGGCCCCGGAGCCCCGATGAACGCGAGGAATACCGTGGCCAGCAAGTCCAGCGACGTCCGTCCGAAGATCACCCTCGCCTGCGAGGAGTGCAAGGAGCGGAACTACATCACCAACAAGAACCGGCGGAACAACCCCGACCGGCTCGAGGTGAAGAAGTACTGCCCGCGCGACAACCGCCACACGATCCACCGCGAGACCCGCTGACCGGTCTACGCTGACCGCGTGAACGACAGCCCCGGCCGCCCCACCAGCGTCAACCTGACGCTCGTGGGGCGTTCGTACGCCCCCAGCGAGACCTACCGCGTCTCCGCCGCGAAGATCGCCGAGATGGCCGCGGCCACCGGTGCCACTCACCCCGTGCACACCGACCCTGCCGCCGCCCGCGAGCTCGGCTACGACGACGTCGTCGCGCCGCCCACCTTCGCCGTCGTCCTCGCCCAGCGCGCGGAGCAGGCCTACGTCGCCGACCCCGAGTCGGGGATCGACTTCTCCCGCGTCGTGCACGCCGAGGAGCGCTTCACCCACCACCGCCCGATCGTCGCCGGCGACGCCCTGCGCACGACCGTCCACGTCGACTCGATCACCGAGCGCGCCGGTATCGCCATGGTGAGCACCCGGGCCGAGATCGCCGACGGCGCCGGAGCGCCTGTCGCGACGGTCCGCTCGACGCTCGCCGTGCGCGGGGAGGGACGTTGATGGACCTGTCCACCCTCGCCGTCGGCGACGAGCTGTTCACCCGCACCTACGCCGTCGACCGCGCGCTCCTCGTCCGCTACGCCGGTGCCTCCGGGGACTTCAACCCGATCCACTACAACGAGCGCGTCGCCCGGGAGGTCGGCCTCGACGGCGTCATCGCCCACGGGATGGCGACGATGGGCCTGGCCGCGGCGGCCGTCGCCGACTGGGCCGGCGACCCCGGCGCCGTCGTCGACTACGGGGCGCGCTTCACCCGCCCGATCGTCGTGCCCGACCCCGGTGAGGTCGAGCTCGAGGTGACCGGGAAGGTCGGGGCCCTGGACGCCGCGGCCGGCACCGTGCGCGTCGACCTCACGGCGCGCGCCGCGGGCGTCACGGTGCTCGCCAAGGCCCAGGCAGTGGTCCGGCCCAGGTGAGCGCCACCGTCTCGCCCGCCGGCCGGCGGGCGACCGGTGCGGTGCTCGGCGTCTTCGCCCTCAACGGCTTCCTCTTCGCCAGCTGGGTCTCGCGCCTGCCCGCCGTCCGGGACGCGCTCGAGCTCAGCCCCGGCCAGATGGGCGCGCTCCTCCTCGTCGGCTCGGTCGGCTCGCTGCTGGCCCTGCCCGTGGGCGGAGCGGTCGCCCAGCGCGCCGGTGCCGCACTGACCGTCCGTGGCGGGGTGGTGGTCGCGGTCGCGGGCTTCGCCGTCGTCGCTGCCGGACTGCTCTCGAGTGCCGTCCCGCTGCTGGCCGTCGGTCTGCTCGTCGCGCAGATGGGGATCGCCGCCTGGGACGTCGCGATGAACCTCGAGGGCGGTCTCGTCGAGCACGAGATCGACCGGGAGATCATGCCGCGCTTCCACGCGGGCTTCTCCCTCGGCACCGTGGCGGGGGCCGTCCTGGGGGCGGCCGCGGCGCTCCTCGGGGTGCCCGTGATCGCGCACCTTGCGGTCGTGGCCGCCGCCGTCGCCGTCGGTGGCGTGGCCGCCAGCCGCGGCTTCCTGCCCTTCACACCCGCGCCCCTCGAGACGGGGCGACGCCGGCGCCTCGCCGCCGCGCTCGGCGGCTGGCGCGAGCCGCGAACGATCCTCGTCGGCGTCATGGTCCTCGCCTTCGCGCTCACCGAGGGTGCCGCCAACGACTGGCTCGCCCTCGGCGTGGTCGACGGCTTCGGCACGTCCGACGCCGTCGGGGCCCTCGGTTTCGGCGTCTTCGTCACGGCGATGACCGTCATGCGGCTGGCGGGGGAGCGGCTGCTCGCCCGCTTCGGACGCGTGGCGGTGCTGCGCGGCACGACCGTCCTCGCCCTCGTCGGCCTCCTTCTCTTCGCCCTCTCCCCGGTGCTGTGGCTCGCGCTCCTCGGTGGCGCGCTGTGGGGCCTGGGCGCGGCGCTCGGCTTCCCGGCGGGCATGAGCGCGGCCGGCGACGACCCGCTGCGGGCGGCCACCCGCGTCTCGGTCGTCGCCTCGATCGGCTACACGGCCTTCCTGTGCGGCCCACCGCTTCTCGGTCTGCTCGCCGAGCACGTCGGCTACCGGCGGGCCATGCTCGCGATCGCCGTGCCGCTCGCCGTCGCCTTCCTCGTCAGCCGCGCCGCCCGTCCGCTCGCGCAGGACGGCGCGCTGGACGCGCCGGCGCCCGGCCGCGCTTAGATTGGTCCGGTGAGCACCGAGCAGCCCCTGGCCGGGCCGCCCACCCTGGGTGAGCTGACGACCTTCCGTGTCGGTGGGCCGGTGGCCCGCCTCGTCGAGGCGACCTCGGAGGCCGACCTCGTCGACACCGTGCGCGAGGCCGACGAGCGGGGCCGTGCGCTCCTCGTGCTCGGCGGAGGTTCCAACCTCCTCGCCTCCGACGACGGCTTCGACGGCGTCGTCGTGCGTGACGCCCGGCGCGGCATCCGCACCGAGTCGCAGTACGCGTGCGCGGGCGTCTCGATCACCGTGCCGGCCGGGCACCCGTGGGACGACGTCGTGGCCACCGCGGTCGCCGAGGGCTGGCGCGGCGTGGAGGCCCTGTCCGGCATCCCCGGCTCGACCGGCGCCACCCCCGTCCAGAACGTCGGCGCCTACGGCCAGGAGGTCGCCGAGACCCTCGAGACGGTGCGCGTCTACGACCGGCTCGAGCGGCGCACCCGCACGCTCGTGGTGAGCGAGCTGGGACTGGGCTACCGCACGAGCGTGCTCAAGCGCTCCCTCACCGACACCCGGGCGGGCGGCGGACGCACCTGGGGCCCTACCGGGCGGTACGTCGTCCTCGAGGTCGGCTTCCAGCTCGCGCTCGGCTCCACCTCGGCGCCCGTGCGGTACGCCGAGCTCGCGCGCGCGCTCGACGTCGAGATCGGCGCCCGGGCGCCGGCCGCCGAGGTGCGGCGGGCCGTGCTCGAGCTGCGCCGCGGCAAGGGCATGGTCCTCGACGACGCCGACCCCGACTCGTGGTCGGCCGGCTCCTTCTTCACCAACCCGGTGCTCACCGTGGAGCAGGCCGACGCGCTGCTGCCGCCGGACGCCCCGCGGTTCCCGGTGGAGGACCGCTCCCGGCCGGTGTTCGGCGCCACCCCGCCCGCCGTCCCGGGCCTGGTCAAGACCTCCGCCGCCTGGCTCATCTCCCGCGCCGGCGTCGAGCGCGGCCAGGGCGACCCGCGGCGCGCCGCTGTCTCGGGCAAGCACGTCCTGGCCCTGACCAACCGCGGGGAGGCGAGCGCCGCCGACGTCGTCGAGCTCGCCCGCACGGTGCGCGACGCCGTCCGCGCGCGCTTCGGCGTCGACCTCGTCCCCGAGCCCGTCCTGCTCGGCGTGTCGCTCTAGGACGCCAGCCAGGCGTCGATCTCGGCCAGCCAGTGCCGCTTGCTCGACTCCGCGGCCAGGCTCGCGCGCACCGACCCGCGGGCCAGCTCGGCGACGGCGGCGTCGTCCATGCCGTGGTCCTCCCGCGCGATGCGGTACTGGTCGGTGAGCCGGGAGACGAACAGGAGCGGGTCGTCGGCGCTGAGCGCGATCCGGGCCCCCGCCTCGTGCAGCGTGCGCAGCGGCACGTCCGCGGCCGTGGGGTAGACCCCGAGGGCGACGTTGCTGGCCGGGGCCAGCTCGAGCGCGATCCCCGCCTCGCTGACCTTCTCGAGCAGCGCGAGGTCGTCGGCGAGCCGCACGCCGTGCCCCAGTCGCGTGGGCCCGAGGTGGGTGAGGACCGAGCGGACGTGGTCGGGACCGAGGAGCTCACCGCCGTGGGGCAGGCTCGCGAGCCCGGCCTGGCGCGCGATGGTGAAGGCGGGGGCGAACTCGCTCGTGTCCCCGCGACGCTCGTCGTTGCTCAGCCCGAAGCCGATCACCTCGCCCGGGCCGTCGCCGCTGTGGCGCACCGCGAGCCGTGCCAGGGTGCGGGCGTCGAGCGGGTGGCGGGTGCGTGAGGCGGCGACGACGACGCCGACCTCCACCCCCGTCGTCCGGCTCGCCGCCCGCGCCTCGTCCAGGACGATCTCCAGCGCGGGGGTGAGCCCGCCGACGAACGGGGCGTAGGACGTCGGGTCGACCTGGATCTCCAGGCGTCGGGACCCCTCCGCGGCGTCGTCCTCGGCGGCCTCCCGCACGATCCGCCGCATCGCGGCCTCGGTGCGCACGACGGCGCGGGCGGCGTCGTACAGGCGCTGGAAGCGGAACCACCCGCGCTCCCCGGCGGGCACGCGCAGGGCCTGCCCGTCGAGCAGGGCCGGGGGGAGACGGATCCCGGCGTCCGTGGCGAGCTCGGCCAGGGTGCTGGGCCGCATCGATCCGGTGAAGTGGAGATGCAGGTGGGTCTTGGGCAGCGTCGTCAGGTCCCGCACGGCCCGAGTCTTTCACGGACCCGGCTGCGGGGACGGGCGGCGGCGCCCCGCCCCGCCGTGGTGGACTGTCTCCCATGGACAAGGCGGTGTCGCAGGCCGAGCGGGACGACGTCGCCCTGCTCACCGGCCCCGGGGCGGGGGAGGTGCTGGGGGCGGCGCTCTCGGCCGAGGGCGCCACGCTGGGCCCCTGGCGGGTCCACACGGTCCACCACCGGCCAGGTGCCGGCGTCACGGTCGGCTACACGGTCCGCACCGGCGGCGACGGCCCCGACGACTACCTGTGCGCGACGACGGGTCGGGTCACCACTCCGGCGGGCGAGGGGCTCGTGCGCCTGGAGAGCGGCGGCAGCGTCGTGCACGTGTGGCGTCACCCCGCCGACCCCGAGCTCCCGGCGCTCGCCGCGGCGTGCTCGCCGGCCGGGCTGGCCCAGCGCCTCGGGACGGACCGGCAGCCGACGGTCGAGCTGCTCGCCTACCGGCCACTGCGCCGCGCCGTCGTGCGGGCGCGCGGAGCGGGCCTCACGGACGGGGAGGTGTACGCGAAGGTCGTGCGGCCGCGCGCGCTGGGCCAGCTCGCCACGCGCCACCGGATGCTCACCGCCGCCGGCGTCCCGGCCCCCGAGGTGCTGCACGAGGACGCCGACGGGCTGCTCGTCATCCGCGCGGGCCGCGGCACCTCGCTGGCGAGCGCGCTGGCCCGCGGCATGGAGCCGGCGCGCGCACGAGCCGTCCTCGAGGACGTCGTCGGCGTCCTCGACCGCCTGCCCGGCGCCGCGCTCGAGCTGCCGCTGCGGCCGGCCTGGGCCGAGCGCGCCGGGCACTACGCCCATGCGGCGAGCGTGGTGCTGCCCGAGCACCGCGCCCGCATCGAGTCCCTCGCCGACGGCGTCGCCGCCGCGCTGGCGAGCACGGACGCCGGGCCCGTCGTCCCCACGCACGGGGACCTCTACGAGGCCAACCTCCTCATGACCGACGGGAGCGTCAGCACCCTGCTCGACGTCGACTCCCTCGGCCCCGGGCACCGGGTGGACGACCTCGCCTGCCTCCTCGCGCACGTGAGCGTGCTGCCGCACCTCGCCCCGCGCACCTACCCGGGCGTGCCGGCCGTGCTGCGGACGTGGACCGAGCAGTGCGAGCGCCTGGTGGACCCCGGTGCCCTGCGAGCCCGGGCGGCGGGGGTGGTGCTCTCGCTCGTCGCCGGCGCGCGGCGCGCGGGTGCGGTGGACTGGCGCACCGACGCCGAGGGACGGCTGGCGGAGGCTGAGGGCTGGCTCGCCGGCGCCGGATGAGAGTCCTCTCATCCGGCGCTCCTCCGCCTCTCATGTGCAGGCGGTGGGCTGGGGCCAGGTGCGGTGCGCACCGCGCGAGGAGGGGCTGACGATGAGCGTCCGACGGTGGGTCACGACCGGTGTGCTGGGGGCCCTGGGCCTCGGTGGGGCGGGCTGGGCAGCCCTGACCGTCACCCAGCCACCGGGGAGCCAGACGCTTCCCGCGGTGCGGGTGGGCGACGAGGAGGCCTCCGCACAGGTGGGCCCCGACACCCGCGCGACCGACCCTGCGTCGCCTGCCGCGGGCAGCGCCGCGACGACGCTGACGGCCGCCTCGGTACCGTCTGCCGCGACCCCGGCGGAGCCGCCGCGCAAGACGGCCTCCACGCTCCCTGCCCGTGAGCCCGCCGCCGGCGAGCCGGCTCCCGAGCCGGCCCCCGCCCGTACCCAGGCTCCTGCCCGCACGCAGGCTCCGGTCACGCAGCCCGCCCAGCAGCCCACCCAGGTCAGCGCACCCACCGCCGTCTCGGCCCCCAGCCCCGTCACGGCCCCCTCACCCGTCTCGCCCGCCAGCCCGCAGAGCGCCCCGTCGGCCGACTCCGGCGACTGATGAGAGTCACCTCATCTCCTGCTCCTCGTCGTCTCACCCACCGCCGGTTGAGTAGGTGCCACAGCCCGCCACGGCGGCCGACGACAGGAGATGAAGGATGAGCACACGCAGGAGCTGGATCGTCACCGGAGCGCTCGGGGCCGTTGCGCTCATCGGCGGCAGCGTGGTCGGTGCGAGCGCTGAGGACTCCGCCACCGCCGCGGGGGCGGGCATCGACGTCGCCGCCGCCGCGACCGACGCGCCGACGGCCGGGGCCCCGACCCGGCCCGAGGCGGACGCCCGCGCGACCGACCCGGCCTCGCCCACCGCCGGCTCGGCCCTCACGGCCCAGACGGCCGTCAGCGCGCAGTCACCCGCGACCCCGCCGAGCCCGGTGAGCGCTCAGAGCCCGGCCACGCCGCCGAGCCCGGTGAGCGCTCAGAGCTCGGCCACCCCGCCGAGCCCGGTGAGCGCCCAGAGCCCGGCCACCCCGCCGAGCCCCGCGAGCGCCCAGAGCCCGGCCACCCCGCCCAGCCCCGCGAGCGCGCCCAGCCCTGCCAGCGCCCAGAGCGCGGGGAGCCCGGCGTCGGCCGACTCCGCCGACTGACGCCGTCACGCGCCGAGGAGCCGGCCCCGCAGCGGGGCCGGCTCCTCCGCGCGAGGTGCACGCGCGGGGAGCGACCCTCTCAGCGGGTGGTGTCGACGAGGCGGTAGCCCATGCCACGCACGGTGACGATGCGCTCGGCGCCGACCTTCTTGCGCAGGTAGCGGACGTAGACGTCCACGACGTTGGACCCCGGGTCGAAGTCGTAGCCCCACACCCGGTCGAGCAGCTGCTCACGGCTGAGCACCTGGCCCGGGTGGGACAGGAAGGTCTCGGCGAGGGAGAACTCGCGGGCGGACAGCTCGACCTCCCGGCCGGCGACCGTCGCGTGCCGGGTGCGCAGGTCCAGGGACAGGTCACCGAAGGAGAGGACGTTGGTCGCCTGGGTGCTCTGCTCCGGCGCGCGCAGGCGCAGCCTGATCCGGGCGAGGAGCTCCTCGAAGCGGAACGGCTTGGGCATGTAGTCGTCGGCCCCGCCCTCGAGCCCGGCGACGGTGTCGTCCACCGAGGTGCGAGCCGTGAGGATGATGACCGGCAGGGACGAGCCGGCCTCCCGCAGGCGGCGCAGCACGGTGAAGCCGTCCATGTCCGGCAGGCCGATGTCGAGGACGAGCAGCTGGACGTCCCCGGCCAGCGCGAGGGCGAGCGCCTCCTGTCCGGTCGTCACGGCCGTCGAGGCGTACCCGGCGGCGCGCAGGCCCTTGGTGATGAAGGAGGAGATGCCGGGTTCGTCCTCGGCGATCAGGATCTGGGACATCAGCGGGTTCCGTCCTGGCCGGCGCCCTCGGCGGCGACCTCGTCGGGGTCGACGACGATCTCGTCGTCGGGGATGAGGGCGGGCTGGGCGCCGGGCGCGGGCAGGACGAGGGTGAAGCGCGACCCCTTTCCCGGGGCGGAGGCGACGACGACCCGCCCCCCGTGGTTGGCGGCGATGGCCGCGACGATCGACAGGCCCAGGCCCGAGCCCCCGGCCGGGCGTCGCTGCGGTCCTGTCACCTGGGCGAAGCGCTCGAAGACCCGGTCCTGCTGCTCGGGCGGGATGCCGATGCCCTCGTCCTCCACCCACAGGGTCAGGCAGTCGTCCTCGAGGCGGGAGCCGAGGCGGATGGTGCTGCCGTCGTCGGAGAACTTGACCGCGTTGGCGGCGAGCTGGAGCAGGGCCTGGGTCACGCGCTCGGGGTCGACGTCGACGACGGCCTCGGCACGCGTCGTCACCCGCCAGCGTCGGTTGCCGAGCTGCCGTGCCTGGTCGAGCACGTTGTCGAGGAGCGTGCCGACGTCCGTCGGCTCGGTCCGGACGAAGTCGGGGGCCTCGGACCTGGCGAGCAGGACGAGGTCGTCGGCCAGCCGGTGCATCCGGTCCAGCTCGCGCAGCGCGAGCGCCCGGGTCTCGGTGGCGTCCTGCTCGTCGGTCGGGTCCATGAGCTCGAGGTGGCCCCGCACGATGGTGATCGGCGTGCGCAGCTCGTGCCCGGCGTCGTCGAGCAGCTGACGCTGGGAGCCGAAGGCCGTCTCCAGCCGGCCGAGCATGTCGTTGAACGTCCGGGCGAGCTCGGACAGGTCGTCCGTGCCGTCCACCGGGATGCGGCGGGACAGGTCGGTGACGCTGATCTGCTCCGCCGTCTCGCGCAGCGTCCGCAGCGGCCGCAGCAGGCGGCCGGAGAGCACCCACGCGACGACGGCGAGGACGAGCAGCGAGCCGGCGGCGACCAGGCCGTAGGTGCGGAAGGTCGCGCCGACCTCCGCCTGCTGCGCGTCGCGGTCGAAGGCGAGGAGCATCGCGCCCGGCGCCGAGTCCCCGACCTGGACGGGCACGGCGGCGTAGCGGTACTCCCGTTGGGAGGTGCGCAGCGTGTCGATGACGACGCGGTCCAGCTGCCAGGCGTCCGAGACGGCGTGGACGAGCTCGGGGTCCAGGGCGAGGGGGACCCCGATGTCCTGCGTCTGGTAGCGGACGTTGTCCCGGATGAAGGCGATCATGCCCTCGTTCGTCGCCGGCACCTCGCGGCTCATCATCGTGTACAGCAGGCGGTCGGAGTCCCGGAAGGCCCGGCCGGTGTCCGGGTCGACGCCCGTCTCCGCCAGGGTGCGAAGCTCGGTGATCGTCCGGTCGAGGGCCTCGTCGATGTCACCGTCCACGCGGATGCGCTGCAGCCCCCACGCCGTCCCCCCGGCCGCGGCGAGGGCGAGCGTGCTGAGCACCAGCACGGTCGCGAGGATGCGGGTGCGGACCGTGAGGGGACGACGACGGCGGGTGCTCACGTGGTCAGTATCGGGGCCCGGCATGAGACAGGGATGAGAAAAGGCCCGGGCAGCTCGCCCGGGCCTCTCCCACCGTGTCCTCAGGCGAGGAGCTCCTGGATGCGCCGGATGCCCTCGACCATGTCGTCGGTCCCGAGCGCATAGCTCAGGCGCAGGTACCCGCTGGGACCGAAGGCCTCACCGGGCACGACGGCGACCTCCGCCTCCTCGAGGATGAGCGCGGCCAGCTCCGCGGAGGTCTGCGGCGTACGGCCGCGGATCGTCCGCCCCAGGACGCCCTCGACGTTCGGGTAGGCGTAGAACGCGCCCCGCGGGGTGGGGACCTCGATGCCCTCGATCTCCCGGAGCATGCTCACCATCGTGCGGCGGCGCTCGTCGAAGGCCTCGCGCATCGTGGCGACGGCGCTGAGGTCGCCGGACACCGCGGCGAGGGCAGCACGCTGGGAGACGTTGGCGACGTTCGAGGTGAGGTGGGACTGGAGGTTCGTCGCCGCCTTGATGACGTCGCTCGGGCCGACCATCCAGCCCACGCGCCAGCCGGTCATCGCGTAGGTCTTGGCGACACCGTTGAGGACGATCGTCGTGTCGGCGAGCTCGGGGACGGCCCGCAGCACGGGGGTGAACACGGCGTCGTCGTAGACGAGGTGCTCGTAGATCTCGTCGGTGATGACCCACACGCCGTGCTCGTGGGCCCAGCGGCCGATCGCGGCGGTCTGCTCGGCGGAGTAGACCGCGCCGGTGGGGTTGGACGGCGAGCAGAAGAGCAGCGCCTTGGTGCGGGAGGTGCGGGCCGCCTCGAGCTGCTCGACCGTGACGAGGTAGTCCTGGTCGGAGCCGGCGACGACCTCGACGGCGCGCCCGCCGGCCAGCGCGATGGCCTCCGGGTAGGTGGTCCAGTACGGGGCGGGCAGCAGGACCTCGTCACCCGGGTCGATGATCGCGGCGAAGGCCTGGTACACGGCCTGCTTGCCGCCGTTGGTCACGAGGACCTGGTCCGGGGAGATCTCGTAGCCGGAGTCGCGCAACGTCTTGGCGGCGATGGCCTCGCGCAGGACGGGCAGCCCCTTGGCGGGGGAGTAGCGGTGGTTGACCGGGTCCTGCGCCGCGGCGACGGCAGCGTCGACGATGTACTGCGGGGTGGGGAAGTCCGGCTCGCCGGCGCCGAAGCCGATGACCGGCCGCCCGGCGGCCTTGAGTGCCTTCGCCTTCGCGTCGACCGCCAGCGTGGCGCTCTCGGCGATCGCCGCCAGCCGGGCGGAGACGCGCGTGGGGGACGGGGTGCTCGGGGTGCTCGTGTGCTCGCTCACCCGGCTATGGTGGCACGGCTCGTGGATGCCGTCCCCGGGCCGCCCGCCCCGCGGACGAGGTCCCGCGACGAGCGTCACCCGGGACCCTATTCGACCAAGCGGCCCCGGACGCGTACACTCGATCCCTGGTGGCTCTCGACCACCCGCTGGACCGCGCGCTGCGACGGTCCGTCGGGGACGGGGCCGCGAAGGGCAGTGGCGCAATTGGTAGCGCACCGGTCTCCAAAACCGGCGGTTGTGGGTTCGAGTCCCTCCTGCCCTGCAGCAGCGGCGTCGGTACGGCGCCCTCGGTAACGACACCCAGACCAGTGAGGAAGACCGCCTGTGAGTGAGTCCGCGAGCACGACCTCGGGCAAGCCCGAGCGTGCCGGCCGCGACGGGGCCGGGGCGACCAAGAAGCGTGGTCTCTTCGCCCGGATCGCGCTGTTCGTCCGCCAGGTGATCGCCGAGCTGAAGAAGGTCGTCAAGCCTACCCGCAACGAGCTGTTCACGTTCTTCGTCGTCGTCATCGTCTTCGTGCTGGCGATCATGGCCTACGTGGGCCTTGTCGACCTGGGCTTCGGGCGACTGGCGCTGTGGGTGTTCGGCGGCTGAGACCGCCCCCCGCAGCATCGAACTACGACGCAAGAAAGTTGGTGACCCCGTGACTGAGGAGACCGTGGAGCACACGGCCCAGGACGAGGCTCCTGACGACATCCCCAACGACCTGCCAGGTGCGGAGGCCGAGACCCCCGCGGCCGTGGAGGAGGGTGCGGCCGCCGGCGAGGACTCGACCCCGGCCGAGGACTCGGCCGTCGTCGAGGACGACGCCGAGGACGCGGAGGACGTCTCCCCCGAGGAGGAGTTCCGTCGCGAGCTGCGGCTGCAGCCGGGCCACTGGTACGTCGTGCACTCCTACGCGGGCTACGAGAAGCGCGTCAAGGCGAACCTCGAGAACCGCATCCAGAGCCTCAACATGGAGGACTACATCTTCCAGGTCGAGGTCCCGATGGAGGACGTCGTCGAGATCAAGAACTCCCAGCGCAAGCTCGTCACCCGGGTGCGCATCCCGGGCTACGTGCTCGTGCGCATGGACCTGACCGACGAGTCGTGGGGCGCGGTGCGCCACACGCCCGGTGTCACCGGCTTCGTCGGCCACACGCACCAGCCGGTGCCGCTGACCGAGGACGAGGTCTTCTCGATGCTCGCCCCGACCCTCGCCCCCAAGGAGACGGCCAAGGCCGCGGCCGGCGGGAGTGCCCCGAGCACCCCGATCGAGGTCGAGTTCTCCGTCGGCGAGTCCGTCACCGTCACCGACGGGCCCTTCGAGACCCTCCCGGCCACGATCTCCGAGATCAGCCCGGAGCAGCAGAAGCTCAAGGTGCTCGTGTCGATCTTCGGCCGGGAGACCCCGGTCGAGCTGTCGTTCTCGCAGGTCGCCAAGATCTGAGCGGACGGCTCCCCGGCGCACGCTTCCTGCTGCGCCGGACCCGCAAGGCGGCGTCGGCGGTCACCGACGCCCAGGAACATAAGGACGCACCATGCCTCCCAAGAAGAAGGTTGCAGGCCTGATCAAGCTCCAGATCCAGGCCGGCGCCGCGACCCCCGCGCCGCCCATCGGCCCCGCGCTGGGCCAGCACGGCGTGAACATCATGGAGTTCTGCAAGGCGTACAACGCCGCGACCGAGTCGCAGCGTGGCAACGTCGTCCCCGTGGAGATCACGGTGTACGAGGACCGCTCGTTCACCTTCGTCACCAAGACCCCGCCCGCCGCCGAGCTCATCAAGAAGGCCGCCGGCGTCGCCAAGGGTTCCGGCACCCCGCACACCGCGAAGGTCGGCACCCTGACGATGGCCCAGGTCCGTGAGATCGCCGAGGGCAAGATGGTCGACCTCAACGCCAACGACGTCGACGCCGCCGCGAAGATCATCGCCGGCACCGCCCGTTCCATGGGCATCACCGTCTCGGACTGAGACGCCAGGGCGCTCCCCGCGTCCGTCGTTCCAGGCGCCTCGGCGCCACGTGGCAGGGTCCGGCGCGGACCCGCAGACCACGACTGCTCACACTAGGAGAAGCAGCATGACCACGCGCAGCAAGAACTACCGCAAGGCGGCCGAGAAGATCGACCGCTCCCAGGTCTACGCCCCCCTCGAGGCCGTGCGCCTCGCCAAGGAGAACGCGACGACCACGTTCGACCAGACCGTGGAGGTCGTCTTCCGTCTCGGCGTCGACCCCCGCAAGGCGGACCAGATGGTGCGCGGCACCGTCAGCCTGCCCCACGGCACGGGCAAGTCGGCCCGCGTCCTCGTCTTCGCCGTCGGCGAGCGTGCGGCGCAGGCCGAGGCTGCCGGTGCCGACGAGGTCGGTGGCGACGAGCTCATCGAGAAGGTCGCCGCGGGCTACACGAACTTCGACGCCGCCGTCGCGACCCCGGACCTCATGGGCAAGGTCGGCCGCCTCGGCCGCGTGCTCGGACCCCGTGGCCTCATGCCCAACCCCAAGACCGGCACGGTGACCATGGACGTCGCCAAGGCCGTGACGGAGATCAAGGGCGGGCGGATCGAGTTCCGCGTCGACAAGAACTCCAAC
Source organism: Georgenia satyanarayanai (assembly GCF_900116375.1). Lineage (GTDB taxonomy): Bacteria > Actinomycetota > Actinomycetes > Actinomycetales > Actinomycetaceae > Oceanitalea > Oceanitalea nanhaiensis. The sequence continues at coordinate 140,973 of NZ_UETB01000006.1, forward strand.
CTCCACTTCATCGTCGGCAAGGCCTCCTTCACCGAGGAGCAGCTGGTGGAGAACTACGCCGCCGCCCTCGACGAGGTGCTGCGGCTCAAGCCGGCCTCCGCCAAGGGCCGGTACATCTCCAAGGCCACCATGGCCACGACGATGGGCCCGGGCATCCCGCTCGACGCCACCCTCACGCGCAACCTCACCACGGACACCCCGTCCTGACCTGAGAGCACGTCAGCAGCGCCCCGGCCCGCGAGGACCGGGGCGCTGCTGCATCTGTGGGGTGCGGCACACCGGCGCACCCGGGCTTGGACCGCGGGGCGGTGCCGGGGTACTGTTGCCTCTGCCCAAGACCGCCGGTCCCCTGTCAGCCATGACGGGTCGAAGTCCGCAGCAGCGGAGCCAGCGCAGGTGATCATGTGACGCCGTCTCGCGACGCGCCCCGTGCACACCCTGCGCGGGGCTTTTTTGTTGCTCGACCTCATCCTCCGGCGGCACGACCGAGAAGGAGGGCCATGGCGAGGCCTGACAAGGTGGCGGCAGTCACCGAGCTCACGCAGCAGCTGCGTGAGGCAAACGCCGTCGTGCTCACCGAGTACCGCGGGCTCAGCGTCGGTCAGCTCAAGGAGCTGCGCCGCTCGCTCGGCACCAATGCCAGCTACGCCGTCGTGAAGAACACGCTGACCGCCATCGCGGCGAAGGAGGCGGGACTCGACGAGCTCGAGAACCAGCTCTCCGGTCCCACCGCGATCGCCTTCGTCACGGGTGAGCCCGTGGACGCGGCCAAGGGTCTGCGCGACTTCGCGAAGAGCAACCCCCAGCTCGTCATCAAGGGCGGTGTCCTCGAGGGCCGCATGCTGTCGGCGGAGGACGTCGACAAGCTCGCGAGCCTCGAGAGCCGTGAGGTGCTGCTGGGCAAGGCGGCTGGCGCGTTCAAGGCAGCGCTCTACCAGGCTGCGTACATGTTCACCGCGCCGGCCACCCAGGCCGCGCGCACCATCGAGGCCCTGCGCGAGAAGCAGGCCGCCGACGCCGCCTGAGGCTTCGGTACCCCCACCCCACCCTGCTCCACGCAGTAGACAGCACAGGGCAGAACAACCAGGAAGGACGCCACCATGGCGAAGCTCACCACCGACGAGCTCATCGAGGCTTTCAAGGAGCTCACCCTCATCGAGCTCTCCGAGTTCGTGAAGCAGTTCGAGGAGACCTTCGAGGTCACCGCCGCTGCTCCGGTCGCCGTTGCCGCGGCCGCCCCGGCCGGCGGCGGCGACGCCGGCGCCGCCGAGGAGGAGAAGACGGAGTTCGACGTCGTCCTCGACGCGATCGGCGACAAGAAGATCCAGGTCATCAAGGAGGTCCGCGCGCTCACGAGCCTCGGCCTCAAGGAGGCCAAGGACCTCGTGGACTCGGCTCCCAAGGCCGTCCTCGAGGGCGTCGACAAGGACGCCGCGGACAAGGCCAAGGAGGCCCTCGAGGGCGCCGGGGCCACCGTCTCCGTCAAGTGACCTCTCACTGACACCGGCCTCACGGCCCGTCACGGCCCGGCACCCCTCGGGGTGCCGGGCCGTCGGCGTCCCCGGGATCTCCCGGCGCGTCCTGACTTCTCCCGCCCCAAGCGATGGCGTATGGTGAGCGGCGTCGGTTCGAACCAGGGCCCACAGCGCGACGGTGCGCTGGACATAGCCCTGCGCACGTGTGTATGCTGTCGCTTTGCGCTGACTTCTGCCTGCCTGTCTGCCGCCATCGTACCCGTGCCGGGTCGACGCGACGAGGAGACAGTCCCGACAGCGCAGTGTGCACACAATTCGCAGGGAAGGACCCCCTTTGGCTGCCTCGCGCACCTCTTCTGTTCCCACCGCTGAAGACATCGCCACACGGCTCGCATCGCGCCGTGTCTCGTTCGCCAAGATCCAGGAGCCGCTCCAGGCGCCCGACCTCCTCGGGCTGCAGACCGAGAGCTTCGACTGGCTCCTCGGCAACCCGGCGTGGCGCGACCGCGTCGCCGCTGCCATCGAGCAGGGCGACAAGAACGTCCCTCGCACCTCGGGCCTGGAGGAGATCTTCGCGGAGATCTCCCCGATCGAGGACTTCGGCCAGTCGATGTCCCTCTCCTTCAACGACCACCGCTTCGAGCCGGCGAAGTACACGCCGGAGGAGTGCAAGGAGAAGGACTTCACCTACGCCGCCCCGCTGTTCGTCACGGCGGAGTTCACCAACTACGAGACCGGCGAGATCAAGTCGCAGACGGTCTTCATGGGCGACTTCCCGCTCATGACCGAGCGCGGCACGTTCATCATCAACGGCACCGAGCGTGTCGTCGTCTCCCAGCTCGTCCGTTCCCCGGGCGTGTACTTCGAGCGCAGCGCCGACAAGACGTCCGACAAGGACATCTTCACGACGAAGATCATCCCCTCGCGCGGCGCCTGGCTCGAGTTCGAGATCGACAAGCGCGATGCGGTCGGCATCCGTATCGACCGCAAGCGCAAGCAGTCGATCACCGTCTTCCTGCGTGCGCTGGGCATGACCGAGTCGGAGATCCGCGAGGAGTTCGCCGAGTACCCGGTCCTGCTGGAGACCCTCGAGAAGGACAACGTCAGCACCCAGGACGAGGCCCTGCTCGACATCTACCGCAAGGTCCGCCCCGGCGAGCCGCCGACTGTCGAGGCCGGTCGCAACCTCCTCGACAACTACTACTTCAACCCCAAGCGCTACGACCTCGCGAAGGTCGGCCGCTACAAGGTGAACAAGAAGCTCGGCACCGGTGGTGACCTCACCGAGTCGGTGCTGCGCGTCGAGGACATCAAGGCCGCGGTCCGCTACCTCCTCGCCCTGCACAAGGGCGAGACGGAGTACACCGTCGAGCGGGACGGCGAGCAGGTCGCCGTGCGCGTCGAGACCGACGACATCGACCACTTCGGCAACCGCCGCATCCGCTCCGTCGGCGAGCTCATCCAGAACCAGATCCGCACGGGTCTGTCCCGGATGGAGCGCGTCGTGCGCGAGCGCATGACCACGCAGGACGTCGAGGCGATCACGCCGCAGACCCTCATCAACATCCGGCCGGTCGTCGCCTCCATCAAGGAGTTCTTCGGCACGTCGCAGCTGTCGCAGTTCATGGACCAGAACAACCCGCTGGCCGGGCTGACGCACAAGCGTCGTCTCAACGCCCTCGGCCCGGGTGGTCTGTCCCGTGACCGCGCGGCGATGGAGGTCCGTGACGTCCACCCCTCGCACTACGGCCGCATGTGCCCGATCGAGACCCCTGAGGGCCCGAACATCGGCCTCATCGGCTCGCTCGCGACCTTCGCCCGGATCAACCCCTTCGGCTTCGTCGAGACCCCGTACCGCCGGGTCACCGACGGCCAGGTCACCGACGAGGTCGACTACCTCACGGCCGACGACGAGGACCGGTACGTCATCGCGCAGGCCAACGCCAAGCTCGACGACGAGGGCAGGTTCCGCGAGGAGCAGGTGCTCGTCCGGGCGAGCGGGGGCAGTGGCGAGATGGCCGCCGTGCCGGCCGCCGACGTCGACTACATGGACGTCTCCGCCCGCCAGATGGTGTCCGTCGCGACCGCGATGATCCCCTTCCTCGAGCACGACGACGCGAACCGCGCGCTCATGGGCGCCAACATGCAGCGTCAGGCGGTCCCGCTGGTCCGCAGCGAGGCCCCGCTCGTGGGCACCGGTCTCGAGCGCCGTGCCGCCGTGGACGCCGGTGACGTCATCGTCGCCAGCAAGGCCGGCGTGGTCACCGAGGTCTCGGCCGACGCGATCCACGTCGCCGCCGACGACGGCACGAACCAGGTCTACCGCGTCGCGAAGTTCCGCCGCTCCAACCAGGGCACGTCCTACAACCAGCGTGTGCTGGTCGACGAGGGCGACCGCGTCGAGGTCGGCTCCTCGCTGGCCGACGGCCCGGCGACCGACGACGGCGAGCTGGCCCTGGGCCGCAACCTCCTCGTCGCGTTCATGTCGTGGGAGGGCCACAACTACGAGGACGCGATCATCCTCTCCCAGCGCCTCGTGGCCGAGGACGTCCTGTCCTCGATCCACATCGAGGAGCACGAGGTCGACGCCCGCGACACCAAGCTCGGCGCCGAGGAGATCACCCGGGACATCCCGAACGTCTCCGAGGACGTGCTCGCCGACCTCGACGAGCGCGGCATCATCCGCATCGGTGCCGAGGTCAGCGCCGGCGACATCCTCGTCGGCAAGGTCACCCCGAAGGGCGAGACCGAGCTGACCAGCGAGGAGCGCCTGCTGCGCGCGATCTTCGGCGAGAAGGCCCGCGAGGTGCGCGACACGTCCCTCAAGGTGCCCCACGGTGAGTCCGGGACCGTCATCGGGATCCAGGAGTTCAACGCGGACGAGGACGACGAGCTGCCCGCCGGCGTCAACCAGATGGTGCGCGTCTACATCGCCCAGCGCCGCAAGATCACCGACGGCGACAAGCTCGCCGGGCGCCACGGCAACAAGGGCGTCATCTCCAAGATCCTCCCCGTCGAGGACATGCCCTTCCTCGAGGACGGCACGCCGGTCGACATCATCCTCAACCCGCTCGGTGTGCCCGGCCGCATGAACGTCGGCCAGGTGCTCGAGACCCACCTCGGGTGGGTCGCCAAGCAGGGCTGGGACGCCACCGAGGCGCCGCAGGGCGAGGGGACGTGGACCGAGAACCTGCCCGAGGGCGCACTGCGCGGAGAGGCCGGCACGCCGGTCGCGACGCCGGTGTTCGACGGCATCCACGAGCACGAGCTCACCGGTCTGCTCGGGCACACCACGCCCAACCGTGACGGCGAGCGCATGGTCGGCACCGACGGCAAGGCGCGTCTGTTCGACGGCCGCTCCGGGGAGCCCTTCCCCGAGCCCGTCGCGGTCGGCTACATGTACATCCTCAAGCTCCACCACCTCGTGGACGACAAGATCCACGCCCGCTCCACCGGCCCGTACTCGATGATCACCCAGCAGCCGCTGGGCGGTAAGGCACAGTTCGGTGGCCAGCGCTTCGGTGAGATGGAGGTGTGGGCCCTGGAGGCCTACGGCGCCGCCTACGCGCTGCAGGAGCTCCTGACGATCAAGTCCGACGACATCCCCGGACGCGTCAAGGTCTACGAGGCCATCGTCAAGGGCGAGAACATCCCCGAGCCCGGCATCCCCGAGTCCTTCAAGGTGCTCATGAAGGAGATGCAGTCCCTGTGCCTGAACGTCGAGGCCCTGGACGCGGAGGGCAACGCCATCGAGCTGCGTGACGCCGACGAGGAGGTCTACCGCGCTGCCGACGAGCTCGGGATCGACCTGTCGCGTCGTCCCGACGCCAGCAGCGTCGACGACATCTAAGAGGCCGCGGCTGCCGTGACGCCCGTCGTCACGGCAGCCTCACCGGCCCGTTTGGATTCCACACGGTGACACACCGAAGGAAGTAGGAAACCTTGCTCGACGTCAATGTCTTCGACCAGCTCCACATCGGCCTGGCCACGGCATCGGAGATCCGTGGTTGGTCCCACGGAGAGGTCAAGAAGCCCGAGACGATCAACTACCGCACGCTCAAGCCGGAGAAGGACGGCCTGTTCTGCGAGCGGATCTTCGGTCCCACCCGGGACTGGGAGTGCAACTGCGGCAAGTACAAGCGCGTGCGCTACAAGGGCATCATCTGCGAGCGCTGCGGTGTCGAGGTCACGCGCTCCAAGGTGCGTCGTGAGCGGATGGGCCACATCGAGCTCGCCGCCCCCGTCACCCACATCTGGTACTTCAAGGGCGTCCCGTCGCGCCTCGGGTACCTCCTCAACCTCGCCCCGAAGGACCTCGAGAAGGTCATCTACTTCGCGGCGTACATGATCACCGAGGTCGACCAGGACGGTCGCCACGAGGACCTGTCCAGCCTCCAGAACGAGATGGACCTCGAGAAGCAGGACGTCGAGCGCAAGCGCGACACCGACATCGAGTCCCGTGCCAAGCGCCTGGAGGAGGACCTCGCCGAGCTCGAGCAGGCCGGGGCCAAGGCCGACGCCCGCGAGAAGCTGCGCAAGTCCGCCGAGCGCGAGATGGCGCAGATCCGCAAGCGCGCCGACCAGGACCTCGACCGTCTCGACACGATCTGGGACCGGTTCAAGAACCTCAAGGTCGGTGACCTCGAGGGCGACGAGCTGCTCTACCGCGAGCTGCAGGCGCGCTACGGCATCTACTTCAAGGGCTACATGGGGGCCGAGGCCATCCAGAAGCGCCTGGAGACCTTCGACCTGGCCGCCGAGGCCGACTCGCTGCGCGAGACCATCTCCACCGGCACGGGGCAGCGCAAGACGCGCGCGCTCAAGCGCCTCAAGGTCGTCAACGCGTTCCTCACGACCGAGAACTCGCCGCTGGGCATGGTCCTGGACGCCGTCCCGGTCATCCCGCCGGACCTGCGTCCGATGGTCCAGCTGGACGGTGGCCGCTTCGCGACCTCCGACCTCAACGACCTCTACCGCCGCGTCATCAACCGGAACAACCGCCTCAAGCGGCTGCTCGACCTCGGTGCGCCGGAGATCATCGTCAACAACGAGAAGCGGATGCTCCAGGAGGCCGTCGACTCGCTGTTCGACAACGGCCGCCGTGGGCGCCCGGTCACCGGACCCGGCAACCGCGCGCTCAAGTCGATCTCCGACATGCTCAAGGGCAAGCAGGGACGTTTCCGGCAGAACCTGCTCGGCAAGCGCGTCGACTACTCCGGCCGTTCGGTCATCGTCGTCGGCCCGCAGCTGCAGCTGCACCAGTGCGGCCTGCCCAAGCAGATGGCGCTCGAGCTCTTCAAGCCCTTCGTCATGAAGCGGCTCGTGGACCTCAACCACGCGCAGAACATCAAGGCCGCCAAGCGGATGGTCGAGCGGGCCCGCACCCAGGTGTGGGACGTGCTCGAGGAGGTCATCACCGAGCACCCCGTGCTGCTCAACCGCGCCCCCACGCTGCACCGCCTGGGCATCCAGGCCTTCGAGCCGCAGCTGGTCGAGGGCAAGGCCATCCAGCTCCACCCGCTCGTGTGCGGCGCCTTCAACGCCGACTTCGACGGCGACCAGATGGCCGTGCACCTGCCGCTGAGCACCGAGGCGCAGGCCGAGGCCCGCATCCTCATGCTCTCGAGCAACAACATCCTCAAGCCCTCGGACGGTCGTCCGGTGACCATGCCCACCCAGGACATGATCATCGGCCTGTTCCACCTCACCGGTGAGAAGACCGACGCCACGGGTGCGGGCCGGGTCTTCGGCTCGCCCGCCGAGGCGCGCATGGCCTTCGACGCCGGCGAGGTCGACATCAACGCGACCGTGCGGATCCGCTTCACCGACCTCGTCCCGCCGCTCGGCTGGACGGCGCCGGAGGGCTGGGAGGAGGGTGACCCGATCACCCTCGAGACCTCCCTGGGCCGCGCGCTGTTCAACGAGGCGCTGCCGATCGACTACCCGTTCGTCAACGGCGTCGTCGGCAAGAAGGAGCTCTCGGGGATCGTCAACGACCTCGCCGAGCGCTACCCGAAGGTCGAGGTGGCCGCGAGCCTCGACGCCCTCAAGGAGGCCGGTTTCCACTGGGCCACCCGCTCGGGCGTCACGATCGCGATCTCCGACGTCGTCGCCCCGGACACCAAGGCGCACATCCTCGAGTCCTACGAGGAGAAGGCGCAGAAGGTCCAGCGCGAGTACGACCTCGGCCGCCGCAGCGAGGAGGAGCGTCGCTCCGAGCTCATCGACATCTGGACCCAGGCGACCAACGAGGTCGACCAGGCCATGCGGGCGAACTTCCCGGCGGACAACAACATCTTCCGGATGGTGACCTCCGGTGCCCGTGGTAACTGGCACCAGGTCCGTCAGATCGCCGGTATGCGTGGTCTGGTCGCCGACCCCAAGGGCCAGATCATCCCGCGTCCGATCAAGTCGAACTACCGCGAGGGCCTGTCCGTCCTCGAGTACTTCACCGCGACGCACGGGGCCCGAAAGGGTCTGGCGGACACCGCGCTGCGGACCGCCGACTCCGGTTACCTCACCCGTCGCCTCGTCGACGTCTCCCAGGACGTCATCGTCCGCGAGGACGACTGCGGGACCTCGCTCGGCCTCACGCTGCCGATCGCGGAGACGGACTCCTCGGGCAACCTCTCGCTGCTCGACACCGTCGAGACCAGCGTCTACGCCCGCACGCTCGCCCAGGACGCCACGAGCGACGACGGCACCGTCGTCGCCGAGGCCGGCGCGGACGTCGGTGACGTCCTCATCGCCCGGCTCGTCGCCGCGGGGGTCACGCAGGTCAAGGTCCGCTCGGTCCTCACCTGCCAGTCCCGGGTGGGCACCTGCGCGAAGTGCTACGGCCGCTCGCTGGCCACCGGCAAGCTCGTCGACATCGGCGAGGCCGTGGGCATCATCGCGGCCCAGTCGATCGGTGAGCCCGGCACGCAGCTGACGATGCGTACCTTCCACACCGGTGGTGCGGCCTCGGCCGAGGACATCACCCAGGGTCTGCCCCGTATCCAGGAGCTCTTCGAGGCCCGCACCCCCAAGGGTGAGGCGCCGATCAGCGAGGCCGCCGGCCGCGTGAAGATCGACGACTCCGAGCGGACGCGCAAGATCGTCGTCGTCCGCGACGACGGCGGTGAGGACCTGGCCTACCCGGTCTCCAAGCGCGTGCGCCTGCTGGTCGAGGACGGCGAGCACGTCGCCGTCGGCCGCCAGCTCGTCGCCGGTGCGGTGGATCCGAAGAAGGTCCTGCGCATCCTCGGCCCGCGTGCGGTGCAGAAGCACCTCGTCGACCAGGTCCAGGAGGTCTACCGCTCCCAGGGCGTGGACATCCACGACAAGCACGTCGAGGTCATCGTCCGCCAGATGCTGCGTCGCGTCACCGTGCTCGACTCCGGCGACTCCCGGCTCCTGCCGGGTGAGCTCGCCGAGCGCGGCCGCTTCGAGGACGAGAACCGCCGCACCGTCTCCGAGGGCGGGGCGCCGGCCTCCGGCCGCCCCGAGCTCATGGGCATCACCAAGGCGTCGCTGGCCACGGACTCGTGGCTGTCGGCGGCCTCCTTCCAGGAGACCACCAAGGTGCTGACCGAGGCCGCGATGAGCGGGCGCCGCGACCCGCTGCTCGGCCTCAAGGAGAACGTCATCCTCGGAAAGCTCATCCCCGCCGGCACGGGCCTGCCCCGCTACCGGAACGTGGACGTCGAGCCGACCGAGGAGGCGAAGGCCAAGGCCTTCTCCCAGCTGGGCTACAGCGAGCTGGACTTCGTCCAGGGCGGCTCGGACCCGATCATGCTCGAGGAGCTGGACTTCGGCCCGGACTCCTTCGGCGTCGACTTCCGCGGCGTGTGACACACCGTGGGGCGGCCGCGGCGCGGCCGCCCCACGGCGCGCGTGACGGACGTCAAGTCGCCACGCTTTGACGCAAGAAACAGCGGCAGAGTACGCTACTGGGCGGTGCCCGCGACATCGGGTCCCTCGTGCGTGCTTGTGAACCGCAGGCCCGGCGACACTCCCGAGCGCGGGGGGCTGGGCCGACAGCAGACCACGGTCGTGCCGGCGGCCCGCCGCCGGGCGAACATCAAGCAGAGAAACACATCCGAGACGGAGACGTAGTGCCCACGATTCAGCAGCTGGTCCGCAAGGGCCGCAGCGTCAAGACCTCGACGTCGAAGACGCCCGCCCTCAAGGGCAGCCCCCAGCGGCGCGGGGTGTGCACCCGCGTGTACACGACGACCCCGAAGAAGCCGAACTCGGCGCTCCGCAAGGTCGCGCGCGTGCGCCTGTCCAGCGGGATCGAGGTCACGGCCTACATCCCCGGCGTCGGTCACAACCTTCAGGAGCACTCCATCGTGCTCGTCCGTGGTGGTCGTGTGAAGGACCTCCCCGGCGTTCGCTACAAGATCGTGCGCGGCGCGCTCGACACCCAGGGTGTCCGTGGTCGCCAGCAGGCTCGCAGCCGTTACGGCGCGAAGAAGGAGAAGAAGTAATGCCGCGCAAGGGTCCCGCGCCTCAGCGGACGCTCGTCGTCGACCCGGTCTACGGGTCCCCGACCGTCACCCAGCTCGTCAACCGCATCCTGCGGGACGGCAAGAAGTCCACCGCCGAGCGGATCGTCTACGACGCCCTCGAGGGTGTGCGCGAGAAGACCGACGGTGACCCCACCGCCGTCCTCAAGCGCGCGCTGGACAACGTCCGCCCCTCCCTCGAGGTCCGCTCCCGCCGCGTCGGTGGCGCCACCTACCAGGTGCCCGTCGAGGTCCGCCCCTCCCGGCAGACCACGCTCGCGCTGCGCTGGCTCGTGGACTACGCCCGGGCCCGTCGTGAGAAGACGATGACCGAGCGCCTCATGAACGAGATCCTCGACGCCTCCAACGGCCTCGGTGCCGCGGTCAAGCGCCGCGAGGACACCCACAAGATGGCCGAGTCCAACCGGGCCTTCGCGCACTACCGCTGGTAGTCGGCGCCTCCTCGCCCTGCACCCGCAATCGACTGAAGAGAGTCTCCTGTGGCACTTGACGTGCTGACCGATCTGACCAAGGTCCGCAACATCGGCATCATGGCGCACATCGACGCCGGCAAGACGACGACCACCGAGCGGATCCTGTTCTACACGGGCATCAACTACAAGATCGGGGAGACGCACGACGGCGCCTCCACGATGGACTGGATGGAGCAGGAGCAGGAGCGCGGCATCACGATCACGTCGGCCGCCACGACCTGCTACTGGCACGACAACCAGATCAACATCATCGACACCCCCGGGCACGTCGACTTCACCGTCGAGGTGGAGCGCTCCCTGCGCGTCCTCGACGGCGCCGTCGCCGTGTTCGACGGCAAGGAGGGCGTCGAGCCGCAGTCGGAGACCGTGTGGCGGCAGGCGGACAAGTACAACGTCCCGCGCATCTGCTTCGTCAACAAGATGGACAAGCTCGGCGCGGACTTCTACTTCACCGTGCAGACCATCAAGGACCGCCTCAAGGCCAAGCCGCTCGTCATGCAGCTGCCCATCGGCTCGGAGTCCGACTTCATCGGCGTCGTCGACGTCGTCTACAACCGTGCGCTCACCTGGCGCGGCGAGGTCAGCAAGGGCGAGGACTACACGATCGAGGAGGTCCCCGCCGACCTCGTCGAGAAGGTGGCGGAGTACCGCGCCGCGCTCATCGAGGACGTGGCCGAGGCTGACGAGGAGCTGCTCGAGAAGTACCTCGGCGGCGAGGAGCTCACCCCCGAGGAGATCAAGAAGGGCGTGCGCGCCCTCACCGTGTCCGGCGAGGCCTTCCCCGTCTTCTGCGGCACGGCGTTCAAGAACAAGGGCGTCCAGCCCATCCTCGACGCCGTCATCGACTACCTCCCCTCCCCGCTCGACGTGCCGCCCATGGTCGGTCACGCCGTCGGCGACGAGGAGAAGGAGCTGACCCGCAAGCCGAACGAGGACGAGCCGTTCTCGGCGCTGGCCTTCAAGGTCGCCGTCCACCCGTTCTTCGGCAAGCTCACCTACGTCCGCGTCTACTCGGGCCGGGTGACGCAGGGCAACATGGTCCTCAACTCCACCAAGGGGAAGAAGGAGCGCATCGGGAAGCTCTTCCAGATGCACTCCAACAAGGAGAACCCGGTCGACGAGGCCCACGCGGGCCACATCTACGCGTTCATCGGCCTCAAGGACACCACCACCGGTGACACGCTGTGCGCCCAGGACGCCCCGATCGTCCTCGAGTCGATGACCTTCCCCGAGCCCGTCATCCACGTGGCGGTCGAGCCCAAGACCAAGGGTGACCAGGAGAAGCTCGGTACCGCGATCCAGAAGCTCGCCGAGGAGGACCCGACCTTCACCGTGCGCCTGGACGACGAGACCGGCCAGACCGTCATCGGCGGCATGGGCGAGCTCCACCTCGACGTCCTCGTCGACCGCATGCGCCGCGAGTTCAAGGTCGAGGCGAACGTCGGCAAGCCGCAGGTCGCCTACCGCGAGACCATCCGCCGCACGGCGGAGAAGGTCGACTACACGCACAAGAAGCAGACCGGTGGCTCCGGCCAGTTCGCGAAGGTGCAGGTGACCTTCGAGCCGCTCGACACCGCCGAGGGCGAGCTGTACGAGTTCGAGAACAAGGTCACCGGTGGCCGCATCCCGCGCGAGTACATCCCCAGCGTGGACGCGGGCATCCAGGACTCCATGCAGAACGGTGTCCTCGCCGGCTACCCCATGGTGGGTGTCAAGGCGATCCTGCTCGACGGCGCCTACCACGAGGTCGACTCCTCGGAGATGGCCTTCAAGATCGCCGGCTCGATGGTGTTCAAGGAGGGCGTCCGCAGGGCGGACCCCGTCCTCCTCGAGCCCGTCATGGACGTCGAGGTGCGTACGCCCGAGGAGTACATGGGCGACGTCATCGGTGACCTCAACTCTCGTCGTGGAATGATCCAGTCCATGACGGACGCGACTGGCATCAAGGTCGTTCGCGCACTGGTGCCGCTGTCGGAGATGTTCGGCTACGTCGGTGACCTGCGGTCCAAGACCCAGGGTCGCGCCGTGTACTCGATGCAGTTCGACAGCTACGCCGAGGTTCCTCGGAACGTTGCCGAGGAGATCATCAAGAAGACCCGGGGCGAGTAAGTCCCACTGGTCGACCAGCAGTACCCATCACAAAACCGACCCGTAGGGCTTGCTCCCCGACAGGCGCACACGCACCTGACGATGAGCAGACAACTACCCGAGTCCCAGGAGGACACAAGTGGCGAAGGCCAAGTTCGAGCGGACCAAGCCGCACGTCAACATCGGCACCATCGGTCACGTCGACCACGGTAAGACGACGCTGACCGCGGCCATCTCCAAGGTGCTGCACGACAAGTACCCCGACCTGAACGAGTTCACCCCGTTCGACCAGGTCGACAACGCTCCCGAGGAGCGTCAGCGCGGTATCACCATCAACGTCTCGCACGTCGAGTACCAGACCGAGGCGCGCCACTACGCCCACGTCGACGCTCCCGGTCACGCTGACTACATCAAGAACATGATCACGGGTGCGGCGCAGATGGACGGCGCGATCCTCGTGGTCGCGGCGACCGACGGCCCGATGGCCCAGACGCGTGAGCACGTCCTGCTCGCCCGTCAGGTCGGCGTGCCCTACGTCCTCGTCGCGCTGAACAAGTCCGACATGGTCGACGACGAGGAGATCCTCGAGCTCGTCGAGGTCGAGGTCCGCGACCTGCTCTCCAGCCAGGAGTTCCCGGGCGACGACGCGCCGGTCGTGCGCGTCTCCGCGCTCAAGGCCCTCGAGGGTGACCCGAAGTGGGTCGCCGCCGTCGAGGAGCTCATGACCGCTGTCGACGAGAACGTCCCGACCCCGGAGCGCGACGTCGACAAGCCCTTCCTCATGCCGATCGAGGACGTCTTCACGATCACCGGTCGCGGCACCGTCGTCACCGGTCGTGTCGAGCGCGGTGCGCTCAAGGTGAACGACGAGGTCGAGATCGTCGGCATCAAGGAGAAGTCCCTCAAGACGACCGTCACCGGCGTCGAGATGTTCCGCAAGCTCCTCGACACCGCCGAGGCGGGCGAGAACGTCGGTCTGCTCCTCCGCGGCACCAAGCGCGAGGAGGTCGAGCGTGGCCAGGTCGTCGTGAAGCCGGGCTCCATCACCCCGCACACGAAGTTCGAGGCCCAGGTCTACATCCTGAGCAAGGACGAGGGTGGGCGTCACAACCCCTTCTACTCGAACTACCGCCCGCAGTTCTACTTCCGCACCACGGACGTCACCGGCGTCATCCAGCTGCCCGAGGGCACCGAGATGGTCATGCCCGGCGACAACACCGAGATGACGGTCGACCTCATCCAGCCGATCGCGATGGAGGAGGGCCTCGGCTTCGCCATCCGTGAGGGTGGCCGCACCGTGGGCTCCGGCCGCGTCGTCAAGATCCTCCAGTGATCTTGCGCTGGGCCTAGACCCAGCACCCAGCACGACCCGCAGGGCCCGGCGAGCACGCTCGCCGGGCCCTTCGTCATCCCCGCCCGGCCGTCTCTCGCGTCGAGGCCCGAGGTGGTCGGCCGCCACCGGCCCCTCCCCGCCGGGAGCCGAGGTGGGACGGCCCGTGCTGCCGGCGGGCGGCCGGCGAGGCAACGAGCGGCGACGCTGGGCCCGTAGAGGGGGGCGACTGCCGGCGGGAGAGCTCGCGCCGGACCTCAGGTCGACCGTCGGTGGCGGGGCGGGGCGGGGCGGGGGGACGGGGGAGGGCGGTGCTCGGGAACGGTGCGGGAGGTCACCCGGGGCCCGCCTCGTCAAGGAGGCGCGCGGGCTGGTAGGGTAGATCCGGTCGGGTGAGAGCCCGGCATGCGTGTGCTCGCGGTGACCGCACCGGGAGCGCCGACAGTCGGAGGGTCCACGGCCCGCCGATGACCAAGGACACACCGGTGAGGGCCGGAGTCGATTCGCCATGAGGCGGTCGGGTCTGGCAGACTGTTCCGGTTGCCTGGGGGCGTGCCCCCGGGTGTCAGGCTGAGTCGGGCCCCGAGCCCTGGCTCCACAAGCAAGCACAAGGGCCCCGCATCGACGATGCGCCGTGCTCAGGTGTGTGCGCACTGCGCGACACGCCCGAGCGCGGGGGACGGTAACAGAGCGGTACGAGAGAGGTTAGACGACGCCATGGCGGGACAGAAGATCCGCATCAGGCTCAAGTCCTACGACCACGAAGTCATCGACAGCTCGGCGCGCAAGATCGTCGACACGGTGACTCGCGCTGGTGCGACGGTCGTGGGTCCGGTGCCGCTGCCGACGGAGAAGAACGTCTTCGTCGTCATTCGTTCACCGCACAAGTACAAGGACAGCCGCGAGCAGTTCGAGATGCGCACCCACAAGCGCCTCATCGACATCATCGACCCGACGCCGAAGGCCGTTGACTCGCTCATGCGGCTCGACCTGCCCGCCGACGTCAACATCGAGATCAAGCTCTGAGGTTCGCCACAATGACTACCTTCACCAAGCAGGCTGCGAGCAGGCCGGTCACGGCCCTGCTCGGCACCAAGCTCGGCATGACCCAGGTCTGGGACGAGGCCGGACGTCTCGTCCCGGTGACGGTCGTGCAGGTGGGCACCAACGTGGTGACCCAGCTGCGGACCCCCGAGACCGACGGGTACAGCGCCGTGCAGCTCGCCTTCGGCGAGATCGACCCGCGCAAGGTCACCCAGCCCCTCAAGGGCCACTTCGAGAAGGCCGGCACGACGCCGCGCCGCTTCGTCACCGAGGTTCGCACCTCCGAGTCCGACAGCTACACCGTCGGCCAGGAGCTGCGCGCTGACGCGTTCGAGGCCGGCACCGTCGTCGACGTCATCGGCACCACGAAGGGCAAGGGCACCGCGGGCGTCATGAAGCGTCACGGCTTCTCCGGCGTCGGCGCCTCCCACGGTGCGCACCGCAACCACCGCAAGCCCGGCTCGATCGGCGGGGCCTCGACGCCCGGCCGCGTGTTCCGTGGCCAGCGGATGGCCGGTCGCATGGGCCACAAGCGCCAGACCACCCAGAACCTCACGATCCACGCCGTCGACGTCGAGAGGGGCCTGCTGCTCGTTGCCGGCCCGATCCCCGGCCCGAAGCGCGGCGTCGTCGTCGTCCGTACCGCTGTGAAGGGGGCGTGACCATGGCTGACACCCAGACCGTCGACGTCCTGGACGCCACGGGCAAGAAGTCCGGCTCCGCCGAGCTGCCCGCCGCGATCTTCGACGTCCCCACGAACGTGCCGCTGATCCACCAGGTCGTCGTCGCCCAGCTCGCCGCCGCGCGCCAGGGCACCGCGAAGACCAAGACGCGGGCCGAGGTCCGCGGTGGTGGCAAGAAGCCGTACCGCCAGAAGGGCACCGGCCGCGCCCGTCAGGGCTCGATCCGCGCGCCGCAGTACGCCGGCGGTGGCGTCGTCCACGGGCCCGTCCCGCGCGACTACACCCAGCGCACCCCCAAGAAGATGAAGGCCGCCGCCCTGCGTGGCGCCCTCTCGGACCGCGCTCGCGCCGGCCGTCTCCACGTCGTCAGCGAGCTCGT
Source organism: Georgenia satyanarayanai (assembly GCF_900116375.1). Taxonomy (GTDB): domain Bacteria; phylum Actinomycetota; class Actinomycetes; order Actinomycetales; family Actinomycetaceae; genus Oceanitalea; species Oceanitalea nanhaiensis. Next base: position 156,955 of record NZ_UETB01000006.1, read on the forward strand.
CTCCAGCGACGTGCCCAAGACGTCCGCCGCGCTGGCCGCGCTGCGCAACGTCGTCGCCGAGCGGAGCGCGCTGGTCGTGCTGGCCCGCGGTGACGAGCTCACGCTCAAGTCGCTGCGCAACGTCCCCAGCACCCACCTCATCTGGGTCGACCAGCTCAACACCTACGACGTCCTCGTCAACGACGACGTCGTGTTCACGGCCGCCGCCCTCGAGGAGTTCCTCGGGACCGCCGCGCCGCGCGAGGAGGATGGCAAGTGAGCATCGAGCACAACAAGAACCCCCGGGACGTCATCATCGCCCCGGTGGTCTCCGAGAAGAGCTACAGCCTCATCGACGAGGGGAAGTACACCTTCCTCGTCGACCCGCGCTCGAACAAGACCGAGATCAAGAACGCCGTCGAGGCGATCTTCCAGGTCAAGGTGAGCTCGGTGAACACGGCGAACCGTCAGGGCAAGACCCGACGGACCCGCACCGGCCTCGGCAAGCGTAAGGACACCAAGCGCGCGATCGTCACGCTGCGCGAGGGCACCATCGACATCTTCGGTGAAGTTGCCGGCTGACGCCGCGCGCTGGAGAGATTGAGGATCGACACCCATGGCAATCCGTAAGTACAAGCCGACGACGCCGGGCCGTCGTGGCTCGAGCGTGGCCGACTTCGTCGAGATCACCCGGTCGCAGCCCGAGAAGTCGCTGGTCCGTCCGCTGAGCAAGAGCGGTGGTCGCAACAGCACCGGTCGCATCACCACCCGTCACAAGGGTGGTGGCCACAAGCGTGCCTACCGCGTCATCGACTTCCGTCGCCACGACAAGGACGGCGTCCCCGCGAAGGTCGCGCACATCGAGTACGACCCCAACCGCACGGCGCGCATCGCGCTCCTGCACTACGCCGACGGCGAGAAGCGCTACATCATCGCGCCGAACAAGCTGAGCGTGGGCACGGTCATCGAGAACGGTCCGGGCGCCGACATCAAGCCGGGCAACAACATGCCGCTGCGCAACATCCCCGTCGGTACGGTCATCCACGCCATCGAGCTCAAGCCCGGTGGCGGCGCGAAGATCGCCCGCTCGGCCGGTGCGTCGGTCCAGCTCGTCGCCCGTGAGGGCACGATGGCCCAGCTGCGGATGCCCTCCGGTGAGATCCGCAACGTCGACTCCCGCTGCCGCGCCACCATCGGCGAGGTCGGCAACGCCGAGCAGTCGAACATCAACTGGGGCAAGGCCGGCCGCATGCGGTGGAAGGGCAAGCGCCCGACCGTCCGCGGTGTCGCGATGAACCCCGTCGACCACCCCCACGGTGGTGGTGAGGGTAAGACCTCCGGTGGTCGCCACCCGGTCAGCCCCTGGGGTCAGCCCGAGGGCCGGACCCGCCGTCCGAACAAGCCGAGCGACCAGCTCATCGTGCGCCGCCGGCGCACCGGCAAGAAGCGCTGAGAGTAGGAGAGCGACGAGATGCCTCGCAGCCTCAAGAAGGGTCCCTTCGTCGACGGCCACCTGCTCAAGAAGGTGGACACGGCCAACGAGACGGGCTCCAAGAACGTCATCAAGACCTGGTCCCGCCGGTCGGTCATCACGCCCGACTTCCTGGGCCACACCTTTGCGGTGCACGACGGCCGCAAGCACGTCCCGGTCTTCATCACCGAGTCGATGGTCGGCCACAAGCTGGGGGAGTTCGCCCCGACCCGCACCTATCGCGGGCACGACAAGGACGACCGCAAGGCCCGACGCCGCTGAGGCGTCTGGTGACCCAGCAACCCGCACATCCGACAAGTAAGGCAGGAATGATGGAAGCCAAGGCGCAGGCGCGATACGTGCGCGTCACGCCCCTCAAGGCTCGGCGCGTCGTGGACACCATCCGCGGTCAGCGCGCCTCCGAGGCCGTGACCGTGCTGCGGTTCGCCCCTCAGGCGGCAGCCGAGACGGTGCGTAAGGTCGTGGAGAGCGCGATCGCCAATGCTCGCGTCAAGGCCGACCAGGCCGGCGAGGCGTTCGACGAGAACGCGCTCGTCATCAGCGCGGCATTCGTGGACGAGGGCCCGACGCTCAAGCGCTTCCGGCCCCGGGCCAAGGGCAGCGCGAGCCGGATCCTCAAGCGCACGAGCCACATCACCGTGGTCGTGGGCGACGACAGCAAGGTCGGCGCGAGCTCATCCGCCGCTGGAACGAAGGGGAGGACCCGATAGTGGGTCAGAAGGTCAACCCGACCGGGTTCCGGCTCGGCATCACGACTGACCACCGCTCGCGGTGGTTCGCAGACAGCACCAAGCCGGGCCAGCGCTACCGCGACTACGTCCGCGAGGACGTCGCGATCCGCAAGCTCATGGCTTCCGGGCTCGAGCGCGCCGGGATCTCCAAGGTCGACATCGAGCGCACCCGTGACCGGGTCCGCGTCGACCTCCACACCGCACGTCCGGGCATCGTCATCGGCCGCCGCGGCGCCGAGGCCGACCGCCTGCGCGGCGAGCTGGAGAAGCTCACGGGCAAGCAGGTGCAGCTGAACATCCTCGAGGTGAAGAACCCCGAGATCGACGCTCAGCTCGTCGCCCAGGGCATCGCCGAGCAGCTCGCGAGCCGCGTGTCCTTCCGCCGCGCCATGCGCAAGGGCATGCAGTCCGCCCAGCGCGCCGGCGCGAAGGGGATCCGGGTGCAGTGCTCCGGCCGTCTCGGCGGCGCCGAGATGTCGCGCTCGGAGTTCTACCGCGAGGGTCGCGTGCCGCTGCACACCCTGCGCGCGAACATCGACTACGGCTTCTTCGAGGCCCGCACCACCTTCGGGCGCATCGGCGTCAAGGTGTGGATCTACAAGGGCGACCAGACCGAGCGCGAGTTCGCCCGCGAGCAGGCCGACGCCACCCCCCGTGGCCGCGGTCGTGGCCCCGCCGGCGAGCGTGGCGGCGCCGACCGTCCCCGTGGCCGCCGGCCCGAGGGACGTGGTCCTCGCCAGGCCGAGCAGACCGAGGGCGCGCCTGCCGAGCAGGCCGCAGCCCCCGCCGAGTCAGGAACGGAGGCCTGAGCGAGATGCTCATCCCCCGGCGGACCAAGTTCCGCAAGCAGCACCACCCCAAGCGCTCCGGCGTGGCCAAGGGTGGCACCGAGATCGCCTTCGGTGAGTTCGCGATCCAGGCTCTCGAGCCCGCGTACGTCACCAACCGGCAGATCGAGGCGGCCCGTATCGCCATGACCCGGCACATCAAGCGTGGTGGAAAGGTGTGGATCAACATCTACCCCGACCGCCCGCTGACCAAGAAGCCGGCCGAGACCCGCATGGGTTCCGGCAAGGGCTCGCCCGAGTGGTGGGTCGCCAACGTCAAGCCCGGCCGCGTGCTCTTCGAGCTGGCCGGTGTCCCCGAGGAGCTGGCACGCGAGGCGCTGTCCCGCGCGCAGCACAAGCTCCCCATGAAGACTCGTTTCGTGAGCCGTGAGGGTGGTGAAGGCTGATGGCTATCGGTTCCAAGGGCCTGACTCCGTTCGACCTGGACGGGATGACCGACGAGACCCTGGCTGAAGAGCTCGCGAAGGCCAAGGAGGAGCTGTTCAAGCTGCGCTTCTCCTCGGCCACCGGGCAGCTCGAGGACCACGGTCGGCTCAAGGCCGTGCGTCGCGACATCGCCCGCATCTACACCATCGTGCACGAGCGCGAGCTCGGCATCCGCACCGCGCCCAGCAGCGAGAAGTGATCGAGGCCATGAGCGAGAACACCGAAGAGACCACCACGCAGGAGCGCAACGACCGCAAGGTGCGCCGTGGCTACGTGGTGTCCGACAAGATGGACAAGACCGTCGTCGTCGAGGTGGAGGACCGCGTCAAGCACCCGCTGTACGGCAAGGTCATCCGTCGCACGAGCAAGGTCAAGGCGCACGACGAGGCCAACACGGCCGGTGTCGGCGACCTCGTCCGCATCATGGAGACGCGGCCGCTGAGCGCGACCAAGCGCTGGCGACTTCTCGACATCGTCGAGAAGGCCAAGTAGCCCACCAGCCCCCCATCCGTTCGGCAAGGCTCAGCCCCGGCTGAGAACCGGCTCGACGACAGGAGTACATCGAATGATCCAGCAGGAGTCGCGACTGAAGGTCGCCGACAACACCGGTGCCAAGGAGATCTTGTGCATCCGTGTGCTCGGAGGCTCCGGCCGGCGCTACGCCGGTATCGGTGACGTCATCGTCGCCACCGTCAAGGACGCCATCCCCGGCGGCAACGTCAAGAAGGGCGACGTCGTCAAGGCTGTCGTCGTGCGCGCTGCCAAGCAGCGTCGTCGCCCCGACGGTTCCTACATCCGCTTCGACGAGAACGCCGCCGTCATCCTCAAGGCTGACGGCGAGCCGCGCGGAACCCGCATCTTCGGCCCCGTGGGCCGCGAGCTGCGCGACAAGAAGTTCATGCGCATCGTCTCCCTGGCTCCGGAGGTGATCTGAGATGGCTCGGATCAAGAAGGGCGACCTCGTGGTCGTCATCGCAGGCCGCGACAAGGGCAAGCAGGGCCGTGTCCTCGAGGTCGACGTCGAGCGTGACCGCGTCGTCGTCGAGGGTGTCCAGCGCATGAAGCGCCACACCAAGGTCGGCCAGTCCGGCCGCGGCGCCAAGACCGGTGGCATCGAGACCATCGAGGCCGCGATCCACTCGAGCAACGTCATGGTCGTCGACCCGGAGACCAAGAAGGGCACCCGGGTCGGGATCCGCACCGAGACGGTCGAGCGCGACGGCGTGGAGCGCACGCAGCGTGTCCGCGTCGCCAAGCGCTCCGGTAAGGACATCTGACATGAGCGAGACCACCACCGCAACGAGCCCGCGCCTCAAGCAGCGCTACCGCGAGGAGATCCTCACCGCCCTGCGCGAGGAGTTCCAGCACCCGAACGTCAACCAGGTCGCCGGTCTGACCAAGATCGTCGTCAACATGGGCGTGGGGGACGCGGCACGCGACTCCAAGCTCATCGAGGGCGCGATCCGCGACCTGGCTCTCATCACCGGCCAGAAGCCGCAGGTGACGAAGGCCCGCAAGTCGATCGCCCAGTTCAAGCTGCGTGAGGGTCAGCCCATCGGCGCCCACGTCACGCTGCGCGGCGACCGCATGTGGGAGTTCCTCGACCGACTGCTGTCGATCGCCCTGCCCCGCATCCGCGACTTCCGTGGGCTCTCGCCCAAGCAGTTCGACGGCAACGGGAACTACACCTTCGGTCTCAACGAGCAGTCGATGTTCCACGAGATCGACCAGGACAAGATCGACCGCGTGCGCGGCATGGACATCACGGTCGTCACCACGGCCAAGACCGACGACGAGGCCCGCTCGCTGCTCAAGCACCTCGGCTTCCCGTTCAAGGAGAACTGACGTGGCGAAGACCGCCCTGATCCAGAAGGCGAACCGCAAGCCCAAGTTCGCGGTGCGCGCCTACACCCGGTGCCAGCGGTGCGGCCGTCCGCACTCGGTCTACCGCAAGTTCGGCCTGTGCCGGATCTGCCTGCGCGAGATGGCCCTTGCCGGCCAGCTCCCCGGCATCACGAAGAGCAGCTGGTAAACGACTACGTCGTAGGTCCCGTAGGAAACCCCGACGAGGAAGGGCCGAGGCCCGATGACAATGACTGACCCCATCGCAGACATGCTCACGCGTCTGCGTAACGCCAACTCGGCGTACCACGAGTCGGTGACCATGCCGTACTCGAAGCTCAAGCAGAACATCGCCGAGATCCTCAAGACCGAGGGTTACATCGCCGGCTGGGACGTCGAGGACGCCCCGGTGGGCAAGAACCTCACGCTCCAGCTGAAGTTCGGCCCCCAGCGCGAGCGCTCGCTCGCCGGTGTGCGTCGCGTGTCCAAGCCCGGACTGCGCGTGTACGCCAAGTCCACCAACCTGCCCCGAGTCCTCGGCGGCCTGGGCGTGGCGATCCTGTCCACCTCCTCCGGCCTCCTCACGGACCGCGAGGCACAGACCAAGGGCGTTGGCGGGGAAGTCCTCGCCTACGTCTGGTGATCGGGAAGGAGTAGAGACATGTCCCGAATCGGAAAGGTCCCCGTCCCGGTCCCCGCAGGTGTCGACGTCACCATCGAGGGCTCGGTCGTGACCGTCAAGGGGCCCAAGGGCACCCTCAGCCACACCGTCGCCGCCCCCATCACCGTCGCTCGCGACGACGAGGGTGCGATCGTCGTGACCCGGCCGGACGACGAGCGCGAGTCGCGTTCGCTGCACGGCCTCACCCGCACGCTCATCGCCAACCTCGTCACCGGAGTGACCCAGGGCTACGAGCGCAAGCTCGAGATCGTCGGCACGGGTTACCGCGCCGTCGCCAAGGGCTCCTCCGTCGAGCTGGCGCTCGGCTTCTCCCACCCGGTCGTCATCGAGCCGCCGGAGGGCGTGACGCTCACCGTCGACGCCCCCACCAAGCTCACGGTGTCCGGGATCGACAAGCAGCAGGTCGGCGAGCTGGCCGCGAACATCCGCAAGATCCGCAAGCCCGAGCCCTACAAGGGCAAGGGTGTGCGCTACGCCGGCGAGCAGGTGCGCCGCAAGGCCGGAAAGGCAGGTAAGTGATGGCACTGTCCGTCAAGGGCAAGGGCAAGAACGCCGCTCGCGGGCGCCGTCACCTCCGTGTCCGCAAGAAGGTCTCCGGCACGTCGGAGCGTCCGCGCCTCGTCGTCACCCGCTCCTCGCGCCACATGGTCGCGCAGCTGGTCGACGACACGAGCGGCACCACCATCGCGTCCGCCTCGACCCTCGAGGCCGACCTGCGGGCGTCTGACGACGAGAAGGTCGCCAAGGCGCGTCGCGTCGGCGAGCTCGTCGCCGAGCGGGCCAAGGCTGCCGGTGTCGAGGTCGCGGTGTTCGACCGCGGCGGCAACCGGTACCACGGCCGCGTGGCCGCCGTCGCCGACGGCGCCCGTGAGGGCGGGCTCGCCCTGTGACCAGCGTGAACGTACGAGAGCAAAGGAACATCTGATGGCTGCACCGCAGCGAAGCAGGACCGGTTCCGGTACCGGTGCCGGCCCCGCCGGCGGCGAGCGCTCCGGCGGTCGCCGGGGCGAGGGCCGTCGCGGCGCCGCCGAGCCGAGGAACGAGTTCGTCGAGCGCGTCGTCACGATCAACCGCGTCTCCAAGGTCGTCAAGGGTGGTCGTCGCTTCAGCTTCACCGCTCTCGTCGTCGTCGGGGACGGCAACGGGACGGTCGGCGTCGGCTACGGCAAGGCCAAGGAGGTGCCGGCCGCGATCGCGAAGGGTGTCGAGGAGGCGAAGAAGAACTTCTTCCGCGTCCCGATGATCCAGAAGACGATCCCGCACGCCGTCACCGGCGAGGCAGCGGCCGGCGTGGTCTTCCTGCGCCCCGCAGCCCCGGGTACCGGCGTCATCGCCGGCGGTCCGGTCCGCGCCGTCCTCGACTGCGCCGGCATCCACGACGTGCTGAGCAAGTCGCTCGGCTCGGAGAACGCGATCAACATCGTGCACGCCACCGCTCAGGCGCTGCGCAACCTCGAGCAGCCCGAGTCCGTCGCGGCCCGCCGCGGTCTGCCCCTCGAGCGTGTCGCCCCGGCCGTCATGCTGCGCAACCGCGCGGCGGGCGAGGCCCAGGCGCGCGAGGAGAAGCAGGCCGAGGCGTCCGGGAAGGTCGGTGCGTGATGGCACAGCTCAAGGTCACGCAGACGAAGTCCGCGATCGGCGGCAAGGAGAACCAGCGCCAGACCCTGCGCACGCTCGGTCTGGGCCGGATCGGCCGGAGCGTCGTGCGTGAGGACCGTCCCGAGGTTCGCGGCATGATCACGACGGTGGCCCACCTGGTCTCCGTCGAGGAGGTCAAGTAACCATGGCAGAGTCCAAGCAGACTCCCGAGCAGGCGCGCACCCTCAAGGTGCACCACCTGCGTCCCGCCCCCGGCGCCAAGAGCGCCAAGATCCGCGTCGGACGCGGTGAGGGCGGCAAGCGCGGCAAGACCGCGGGTCGCGGCACCAAGGGCACCAAGGCCCGCTACCAGGTGCCGGCCGGCTTCGAGGGCGGGCAGATGCCGCTGCACATGCGGCTGCCCAAGCTCCGCGGCTTCAAGAACCCCTTCCGCGTCGAGTACCAGGTCGTCAACCTCGACCGTCTCTCCGCCCTCTTCCCCGAGGGTGGCTCCGTGACGGTCGACGACCTCGTCGCCAAGGGCGCCGTGCGCTCCGGCCAGCTGGTCAAGGTGCTGGGCAGCGGTGAGGTCACCGTCAAGCTCGACATCGTGGCCAACGCGTGGTCGGCCTCGGCGCAGGAGAAGATCGAGGCAGCAGGCGGGTCCCTGACCCAGGCCTGAGCTGCCGACGAGCGGGCGGTCCGGACACCGGGCCGCCCGTTCGCGCTCCCGGGACGTGGCACAGGCCACGTCGTGGAACAGGTACAGTACGTTGCGGTCCAGACCGCCGACGCGAGCTACGTCGCCCGCCGTCGTCACATTGCAGGAGGAAGATTGCTCAGCGCATTCGCCCAGGCGTTCCGTACGCCGGACCTGCGGCGCAAGCTGCTCTTCACGCTGGGGATCATGGCGATCTTCCGCCTCGGGTCCGTCATCCCCACCCCAGGGGTGTCCTACCCGAACGTGCAGCAGTGCCTCGAGGCCGTCGGCAGCACGAACGACCTCCTCGGCCTCGTCAACCTCTTCTCCGGCGGCGCCCTGCTGCAGCTGTCGATCTTCGCGCTGGGCATCATGCCCTACATCACCGCGAGCATCATCACCCAGCTCCTGCGCGTGGTCATCCCGCGCTTCGAGGCGCTGCAGAAGGAGGGCCAGCAGGGGCAGGCCAAGCTCACGCAGTACACCCGCTACCTCACGATCTTCCTCGCCGTCCTCCAGTCGACGACGATGATCACGATGGCCCGCAGCGGCAACCTCATCCCGGGCTGCTCCGTCCCGCTCATCCCCAACGACTCGGTCATGACGATCGTCATCATGATCATCGTCATGACGGCGGGCACCGGCCTGATCATGTGGCTCGGCGAGCTCATCACCGAGCGCGGTGTCGGCAACGGCATGTCGCTGCTCATCTTCACCTCGATCGCGGCCGGCTTCCCGTCGGCGCTGTGGTCGGTCGGCGGCGCCGCGAACGGTGTCGCGAACGTGACGATCGTGATCGCCCTGCTCCTCGTCATCACCCTGCTCGTCGTCTTCGTCGAGCAGTCCCAGCGCCGGGTGCCCGTCCAGTACGCCAAGCGCATGGTGGGCCGGCGCATGTACGGCGGGTCGAGCACCTACATCCCGATCAAGATCAACATGGCCGGTGTCATCCCGGTCATCTTCGCCTCCTCGCTGCTCGCGCTGCCGGGCCTGTTCTCCCAGTTCGGCGACCAGAGCGAGGGCTGGGTGCAGTGGGTGAGTCTCAACCTCCTGTCTCCCACGGCGCCGCTCTACATGGCGATCTACTTCGTCCTCGTCCTGTTCTTCGCGTTCTTCTACACGTCGATCACCTTCAACCCCGACGACGTGGCGGACAACATGAAGCGCTACGGCGGCTTCATCCCCGGCATCCGCGCCGGGCGCCCGACGGCGGAGTACCTCCAGTACGTCATCACCCGCATCACGACCGCGGGCGCACTGTACCTCGCGCTCATCGCGATCTTCCCGGTCATCGTCTTCGCGGCGCTCAACCTGCCCGACACCGTCGGCTTCGCCCTGGGCGGGACCTCGATCCTCATCGTCGTGGGCGTCGGTCTGCAGACCGTCAAGGAGATCGACTCCCAGCTCCAGCAGCGTCACTACGAAGGGTTCCTCCGATGAGCCGCCGTCTCGTCCTCCTCGGCCCGCCCGGCGCGGGCAAGGGCACCCAGGCCACCCGCCTGAGCTCGACGCTCGGCATCCCCGCGATCTCCACCGGCGACATCTTCCGCAGCAACGTCGCCGAGCGCACCGAGCTCGGCCGGCGTGCCCAGCGGTACATGGACGCCGGGGAGTACGTGCCCGACGAGATCACCAACGACATGGTCCGGGACCGCCTCGCCCGGGAGGACGCCACGGACGGGTTCCTCCTGGACGGCTACCCCCGCACGCTCGACCAGGTCCGCGAGCTCGACGCGATGCTCGAGGCGAGCGGGACGGCGCTGGACGCGGTCGTCGAGCTCACCGCCGACGACGAGGTCGTCGTGCAGCGTCTCCTGGGCCGGGCGGCCGAGCAGAACCGCGCGGACGACACCGACGTGGTCATCCGCCGTCGTCTCGAGGTCTACCACGACCAGACGGCGCCGCTGGCGGACCACTACGCCCAGCGCGAGCTGCTCGTGCGGGTCGACGGGATCGGGTCCGTCGAGGAGGTCACCGAGCGCCTGCTCGGCGCGCTGAACGCCGGCTGATGCGCGAGCGCATCGAGTACAAGACGCCGGAGCAGATCCGGGTCATGCGACGCGCGGGTCTCGTCGTCGCCGAGATCCACGCGGCGCTCCGGGAGGCCGCGGCGCCCGGTCGGACCACCGCCGAGCTGGACGACGTCGCCCGGCAGGTCCTCGACGACGCCGGGTCCCGGTCGAACTTCCTCGGGTACCACGGCTACCCGGCGCACGTGTGCATCTCCGTCAACGACGAGGTCGTCCACGGCATCCCGGGGGAGCGGGTGCTCGCCGACGGCGACGTCGTCTCCTTCGACTGCGGCGCCGTCGTCGACGGCTGGCACGGGGACGCCGCCTTCACCGTCGTGCTCGGCGAGGGGGACCCGCGCGACCACGCGCTGAGCGAGGCGACCCGGACGGCCATGTGGGACGCCATCGCCGCACTGGCCGGCGGTACCCGCCTCGACGTCGTCGGGGAGGCCGTGGAGGACGCCGTCTCCGCGCACGTCGCGGCCGGGAACGAGCCGCTCGGCATCATCGAGGACTACGTGGGCCACGGCATCGGCAGTGCCATGCACCAGCCCCCCGACGTCCTCAACTACCGCGCCTCGCGGCGCGGTCCGCGACTGCGCCCGGGGATGTGCCTGGCGATCGAGCCGATGCTCAGCCGGGGCACCATCGAGACCCGCGTGCTGGCCGACGACTGGACAGTCGTCACGGCCGACGGCGCCCGCGCGGCGCACTGGGAGCACTCCGTGGCGCTCACCGAGCACGGCGTCTGGGTCCTCACCGCGGAGGACGGCGGGACGGCCGAGCTCGAAACACGGAACGTGCGCGTGTCGCCTCTGTCATGATAAGGACATGAATCGCCTGGGGCGGCGGGTTCACGGACCCCTCCCACGCGCCAGTCGCGCGGCCTACGTGGCGCCGCGCATCCTGGACGCGTTGGGATCGCGCGCGCCGCTGACAGTGCTGCGCGGCCCGCGCGGCTTCGGCAAGACCACCGCGCTCGTGGACTGGCTCAGCGGCATGGACGACGGTGTCCCCACCGTCTACGTCCCCCTCGACGAGGGCTCCCGCCTCGCGCCGGGGTTCTGGTCCACGATGCACGCCGCCCTGGCCGCCGCCGACCTCGACGGGCAGGCGCCCGACGTGGACGGGGAGGACCCGGACCGCGTCGCGGTGCTCGGTGCGCTCCTGCGGCACGAGGACCCGCTGCGGCTCGTCGTCGACAATTACCACGAGGCCGGGCACCTCGACGGCCGCAGCGAGATCGACGACCAGCTCCTCGAGCTCGTCCGATCCAGCGCCGCGCTCGAGCTCGTCGTCTCCACCCGCTCGCTGCGGGCCCTGGAGACCACCGGTGCGCTCTCGGTCGACCTCACTGTCGTGCGCCCCGCCGACCTCGCCATGCAGGCCGAGGACGTCGCCGCGCTGGCCGAGCTCCACGGCGTCGCGATGACGCAGGACGACGCGAGCGAGCTCGCGATGGAGCTCGGGGGCTGGCCGGCCGCCGTCCGCGCGTGCATCGCGGCTGCCGCGGTCGGTGGGCACCAGGCGGCCGTCGACGCCGGCACGGTCGACGGCTTCATCGAGGCACTCCTGGCGGACGTGCGCTCGACTGCGCTGCGCGAGTTCCTCATGCGCACCGCCGTGCCGGACGAGTTCTCCGCGGCGGCGGCCCGCGCGATCGTCCCGGACGGCACCGCCCTGCGGGAGCTGCGCAACCTGCGCGTCGGTGGTCTGCTGCGCGAGCGCGAGACGGTGGAGGGGCTGAGGTACTCCTACCCGCCCGCGATCCGCGACGCGCTGCGCCGGGTGTCCTTCGAGCTCCACCCGCACCTGGAGCGGGAGGTGCACATCGCCCTCATGGCCCTCGCGGCTCAGGAGGAGGGACCGATCGGGGTGCTTCGCCACGCGGTCCGGGCCCAGGAGTGGGACACGGCCCTGCGGATCATCGCCGAGGAGTGGTCCGCCCTCCTCACGCAGCACCCCCACCGGCTCATCGAGCTCGCCGGCAGCTTCCCCCGCGAGATCGCCGACGGTGACCCCCGCCTCCAGGTGGTCCGGCGCCACCTGCCCCGGATGGCGCCGGCGGCCGAGGAGGAGGTCAGCGAGTGGACGCCCACGGGCGCCCACTTCGTCGACGCGGCCGTCAAGCAGCGCTGGCAGGAGATGCGGGAGACCACCGACGAGGTGCACATCCTCATCCAGTCCGGTCTTGCCGCGGTCTTCGCGGGCGAGCAGGAGGCGGCCGCGTACGCCTTCGAGCGCGTCCGTGACCACGGCATGCGGCAGGACGACCGCACCGCGCGGCTGCTCGGCATCGGCGGCATGCTCACCGCCAAGACCTTCCACGGGGAGACCGACCTCGCCCTGCGGCTCCTGGAGGACGCCGAGCTCGCCGACGTCATCTCCGGCGGCGACGACGACGAGGTGAGCCGCCTCGTCCGGGTGGGCAGTCGGATCATGCGCGCGATCGCCACCGTCGACGGGATGCGTCCGGAGGCGCACGAGGCTGTGGCGGCGATCGTCGAGCCGGGCCGGCGCGACGAGCTGTGGGCGCTGGCCATCCACGCACGCGGCCTGTACGCCTCCGTGTACGGCAACGAGGAGGACCAGGCGCGGGCGGTCGGCCAGCTGCGTGCCGCGCTGCGGCACCTGGAGCCCGGCGGCATCGCGGAGTCGACCATCGGTACCCAGCTGGTCGAGCTCCTCGTGGCCGGGGGGATGGTCGACGTCGCCGAGCAGGTGCTCGACCGGCTCGTCGACGGCTTCGTGTCCAGCTCCACCCGCGCCTACCTGCTCCATGCCCAGGGGCGGGAGCAGGAGGCCATCGACGTCGCCGCCCGCGACCTCGGGGACCGGCGCATGACGGCACGCAGCCGGCTCATCAACGAGCTCATCATCGCCGCGGCGCTCTACCGGCTCGGGCAGGGCACCGCCGCCCGACGCCGTTTCACCCGCGGCGTGCGGATCGCCTACGAGACCGGGCAGCGACGTCCCTTCGCGCTCATCGACGCGGACATCTTCGCCGCGCTCGCCGGCAACGACCCCGACCTGTTCGCCCTGCGCCCCCTCGCGTCCACGACCGACGCCCAGCGGCCCCACGCCGTGCCGTCCACGCCCGCCGTGCCGACCGAGCTCAGCGCCCGTGAGCTGCAGGTGCTCGCCGCGCTCCAGGACAGCGCGGGCCCGGCCGGGGTGGCCGCAGCGCTCGGTATGTCGGTCAACACCGCCAAGACCCACCTGCGCCACGTCTACCGCAAGCTCGGCGCCTCGAGCAGGGACGAGGCGCTCGTCCTCAGCCGCGGCCTCAGCGGCGAGCGGCGGTAGCGGTGAGGGAGCGCGTCCACCGGACCCGGCTGCCGCGAGTCCCGAGCGTCTTCTGCCCCACCCCGGCCGCCGACGCGGTCGTGCGCCACCTGCCCGCGCTCGTCCTGCTGCGTGCGCCCCGCGGGTACGGGAAGACGAGCACGGTCGCCTACTGGCTGCGCAGCGGTGAGTTCGACGACAGGGCCGTCGCCTGGCTCACGCTCTCGGAGCGCACCGGTGTCGCCGAGCTGTGGACGGCCGTCCACGACGCGCTCGTCGCCGCCGGCGTGGCGTCCCCCGCCTCCGAGCCCGACCTCGACACCGTCGACCAGGAGCTGCGCCGGCTCACCCGTCGGCTCGTCCTCGTCATCGACGGGCTGCACCAGGTGACCGACGTCGACGTCGACGCCGAGCTCGTCGAGCTCGCCCAGGTGCACGAGCTGCTCCACCTCGTCGTCACGACGCGTCTGGCGCGGCCGATCCTGAGCATCGGCCCCGCGACGGTCGACGCCGCCGTGCTCGACGTCGCCGAGCTGAGCCTCACGGCCGCGGAGACCACGCTCCTCGCCGGGCGCCTGGGCCTGTCCCTGTCCCCGGAGGAGATCAGCCAGCTTCTCGCCGAGTACGCGGGCTGGCCCGCGCTCGTGCGAGCGGCGCTCCTCGAGACCCGGCGGGCGAGCGACGGCAGGCTCGTCACGGATTCCGCGGCCATCGCCCGCTACACCGCTCTGGTGATCAAGGACCAGGAGCAGGCGAAGTGGCGTGACGTCCTGATGACGCTGGCCGTTCCGGACCCCCTGCGCCCGGGGGACCTCGAGGTGCTCGTCGAGGACCCGGCACAGCTCCCGCTGGCGGACGTCGTCATCCAGAGCTCCTACACGGACCGCCGGGCGAACGGTACGTCCGCCTACCCCCGGGGGTTGCGCCAGGCCCTGCTGGAGAACCTGCGGTCCGACAGCCCCGAGCGCTTCCGCGAGGTCAACGACCTCCTCGCCCGTCGCCGGCGCGAGCAGCAGCTGGCGGGGGAGGCTCTCACCTACGCGATGCGCGCCGAGGCGTGGCCGCTCGTCCTGGGGATCCTCGAGGACCACTGGGCCGAGCTGCTCGACCGTCACCCCGACGCCGTCCAGGCCGCCGTGCGGACGATGCCGCGCGAGCTGGTCGCCTCGAGCGCCCGGCTCGTCGTCGCCCATGACTACGTGCTCGACCGGGACACGGGGCACCAGGCAGAGGCCGCGCTGCGCAGTGGGCTCCTCACCCCCGGCGGCCCGATGCCGGTGCGCTCGCTGACCACGACGCAGCGCCTGGCCCTGCGCTTCGACGGCACCCCGACGTTCGGTGCCGCGCAGATCCTGCTGGGGCGGCTGGACAGCACGCTGGCCGACGACGGCCACCCCCGGCACCCGCCCGACGTCGAGCGGGCCATCCCCGAGCTCCTCACGCAGTGGGCGCTGTCCATGCTCCACGCCAACGACGGCGTGCGCGCCGCCTACGGCTTCGCACTCGCCTGCCAGGAGGCGGTGCGGCTGGGGAACTCCGCGGCGGCGCGGGAGGCCGCGCACGGCACCGCGCTGGCGATGGCGCTGCTGGGCCACACCCGCAGCGCCGACGCCTGGAGCACCTACGGCGACGGCCTCGCCGCCACGCCCACCCGGCTCGAGGTGGTGGCCCGGCCGCTCGCCCGCACGGTGCTGGCGGGCATGCGGCTGGCGCGCAGCACGTGGCCCACCGTGCCGACGATCACCGGGGAGCACGGGCTGGCCCCGCTCCTCGAGCTCACGCGCGTCGCGGCGGCCTTCGCCGAGATCCTCCACGGGCGCTTCGAGCGCGCCCGCGTCGTCCTCCAGCGCCACGCCACCGACCACGGCCAGGACCAGGCCGAGCTGGTCCGGGCCTCGGTGGCGGCGCTGCAGGTCGACCTCGCGCTCGCCGAGGGCCGGCTCGACCGTGCGGGCGTGCTCCTCGCCGGCACGCACGACGACGGCGCCTGGACCCACGCGAGCCGTGCGCGCCACGCGTTCTACGTAGGTGCCTACGCCGAGACCCTGCGTCTGACCGAGAACGGCGCCACCTTCGCCGGCACGCGTCCCCGGGTCGGGCTCGAGCTCCTCCTGCTCCACGCGTGCGCGTCCTGGCGCACCGGGCAGCGGGAGACGGCGGTTGACGACCTCGCCACCGCGGTGGGCCTGGCGGCCGACACGGAGGTGCTGCTGCCCTTCCTCACGGTTCCGCGCACCGACCTCGAGGCGATCGCGCCCGACGGGTCCTGGGCGCGCCAGTTCCTCGACGAGCCCCGTCTCGCCCACACCGACACCGTGTTCCCCGAGCCGCTGCGCGCCGGCCAGCTCAGCGTCGCGGAGCTGCGGGTGCTGCGCGAGCTGCGGTCCGACGTCCCGCTCGCCCACATCGGGCGGCGGCTGTACCTGTCGGAGTCCACCGTCAAGACCCACGTGCGGCGCATCTACCGCAAGCTCGGCGTGTCGGACAGGACGCACGCGCTGGAGCGGGCCCGCGAGCTGTCCCTGCTCGACGACGACTGACCGGGCGCTCTCACCCCCGGCGAGCCCGAGAGTCGGGTGCTGATCACCCGATCTCGCGTGCCGCCGCGCAGGTCGTGGGTGGTGGGGTTGACGGGAACATCCACCAGGGAGGTCGTCGTGAGTCCCACCGAGGCAGCGCGCGCCGCCCTGTCGGCCGACGGCGTGCCGGCGGGCAGGACGCTGCTCGTCGCGTCCACCGGTGGCCACCTCGAGCAGCTGTGGCGCCTGCGCAGCAGGCTGCGGCCGGTGCTGAGCGACGTCGAGTGGGCCACGTTCGACGAGGCACAGTCCCGCTCCCTCCTTGCCGGCGAGGTGGTCCACCACGTCCCCTACATCCCGCCCCGCGGCTACGGCGAGGTCGTGCGGGTCATGCCGGAGGCACGGCGGATCCTGCGTACCGGGCGCTTCGACAGGGTGGTGAGCACCGGCTCGGGGATCGCGCTTGCCTTCCTCCCCGTCGCCCGCGCCCTGGGGATCCGCACGCACTACATCGAGAGTGCCGCCCGGGCGGACGGGCCGAGCCTCACCGGGAGGATCGTCTCGCGGGTCCCGGGGACCCAGACCTACAGCCAGTACCCGCGGTGGGCGGACGAGCGGTGGCAGTACCGCGGCTCGCTCTTCGACGGTTACGACGTCGTCGGGGACCGTCCGGTCACGACGGCCGACCGCGTCGTCGTCACGCTCGGCACGATGAAGACCTACGGCTTCCGCCGAGCCCTCGACGCCGTGTGCCGGGTCCTTCCGGAGGTCCTCGCGCCCGGCGCCGAGGTGCTGTGGCAGGTGGGTGTCACCGACGCCTCCGGGCTGCCGGTCGACGCGAGGGTCGACGTGCCGGCCGCGGAGCTGCATGCCGCGATCGAGGAGGCCGACCTCGTCGTCGCCCACGCCGGCATCGGCTCGTGCCTGACCGCGCTGGACGCCGGTCGCTGCCCCGTCGTGCTGCCGCGCCGGCAGGAGCACGGCGAGCACGTCGACAACCACCAGGAGCTCATCGCACACGAGCTGGACCGCCGCGGCCTCGCGGTCCGCCGACTGCCGGGAGAGCTCACGGCGCAGGACCTGCGGGCCGCGATGGCGCGGCGTGTGCAGGCGGCCGTGACCCCGCAGACCTTCGTGCTGGGGGCAGTGTGAGGAGGTCCACGACACCGCACTGACCAGGCAGTTCACCCCTCATTAGGGCCTTTGTGCCGACGTGTCCACCGGAGACCGGTAACGGTCTGGTTACGATGGTCCACGTCCATGGGGGGGACTCGGGCGGATTTCCCCGATGGCTGGCGCCTTCGCGTCGCTGTCCCGCAACCGAGAAAGAGCGAGCTACTACATGCGAGTTTCACACGCGCTCATGAGCCTGGTCGTCGCCGTCGGCGGCATCGGTCTCGTGTCCGGCCCGGCAGCAGCCACGACGGTCGGGGTTCCCGACGACGTCCGGCTGGCACCGTCGGGCAGCCTGACGATCACCGAGCCGGGGACCGTCGTCGACGGTCTCCACGTCGACGGCATGATCCACGTCCTCGCCGACGACGTCACCATCAAGAACACCAAGGTCACCTACGGCGGTTACCACAGCATCCGCGTCGACTCCGACGTGAAGAACACCCGCATCCTCGACACGACGGTCGAGTGCGGGAACCCGAGCAAGACCAACGGCATCACCTTCGGCAACTACTACGCCGAGCGCGTTGCCCTCGAGGGCTGCCGCAACGACTTCATGTCGCAGAAGGGCAAGCCGGCCGTCGTCGTCGACAGCACCGTCGACGGTGAGGACTTCAGCCTCAACGCCGACGAGCATCCCGGTCCGAAGCCCACGCCGAAGCCCACGCCGAAGCCCGAGCCCACGCCCGAGCCGAGCCCCGAGCCCACGCCCGAGCCCGAGCCCACGCCCGAGCCCGAGCCCGAGCCCGAGCCGGAGCCCGAGCCCGAGCCGGAGCCGACCCCGGAGCCGGAGCCCGGAGACACGGACGGAGCATGGCCCACGCCCGAGACGACCGGTCCGCGCTACGACGCCGAGCGACGGGTCACCGGCGGCTTCGAGAGCTCCCGGGACGGTCAGGTCATCGAGCGCCTCGAGATCGACGGGCGCCTGACCGTGACGCACGACAACGTCACCGTCCGGGACGTCACCGTCAACGGCACCGGCACCTACATGGTGCAGGTGAAGGAGGGCGCGGACGGCCGATGCCCCGAGAACGTGCGCTTCGAGCATGTCGAGATCGACGGCGCAAGGGCCGCGGAGAACGACATCCCGCTCTACTCCCCGGACTGCGGCTACACCTTCGACCGCGGCCACATCCACAACGTCGGACGGGCATCGCGTGTCGTCCACGACACGACGATCAGCAACTCCTACATCATCTCCGACCGGACCGGTGACTCCGGGGCGCACCGCGGCGGCGTCGGGAACAACGGTGGGACGAACAACGCGCTGCTGAACAACGTCATCAAGTGCGAGGGCACCGGCTGCTCGGCGGCCCTGCCCATGTACGGCGACTTCCGGACGATCGACGGCTACCGCATCGAGGGGAACCTCCTCGCCACGACGGGTTCGTACTGCGCGTACGGCGGGAGCCTCGACTCCAAGCCGTACCCCAACGGCCGGAACATCAGGTTCATCGACAACCACTTCTCCTCGGAGTACTTCGACTCGTGCGGCCGCTACGGGGTCGTCAGCGGCTTCGACGACGGTGTGCGCGGGAACATGTGGAAGGGCAATGTCTGGCACGAGACCGGCGAGCCCATCCCGGCCGGCTAGCGCCGACCACTCGTCACGGACACACGCGGCGGGCCGCCTCGAGACACCTCGAGGCGGCCCGCTCGCTCGTGGGCGCCCGGGACCACCACCCTCCTCACCCCGCCGGAACCGGTCTGTCACCCGCTCGTCGGTCTAGTCGGCAGTAGCAGCGACACCCCACGCTGGAGGTCGTCGTCGTGAGGTAAGGAGGTGTCTGTTGCGGCTCCTCGTGCACCGGAAGCAGGCGGACAGTCCCTCCTCGCTCGACGGGTGGCTCGACCGGTCGGTGCGCCGTGACGACCTGGGGCGCACCGTGACCCGCGGGATCAGCTGGACGCTGATGAGCAACTGGGTGTCCGCAGGGCTGCAGATCGCCACCACAGTCGTGCTCGCCCGGCTCCTCACGCCCGCAGACTTCGGGCTCATGGCGATGGCGCTGACTCTCACAGTCGTCGTCACGCAGTTCCGGCAGCTCGGCCTGAGCCAGGCGGTCGTCCAGCGGGAGAACCTCACGTGGGCGCAGGTCAATGCGTTGTTCTGGGTCAACGCCGCCGCAGGCGTGCTGCTCGCTCTGGTCGTGGCGGCCGCGGGCGTGCCGCTCGCTGCCTTCTACGGCGAGCCCGCGGTTGTCCCGCTGTGCGCCGCGCTCGGCGCCGGCTTCGTGTTCTCGGGGCTCGCGGTCCAGCACGGCGCGCTCCTCAACCGGGCGATGCAGTTCCGCCGGATCGCCACGCGCAACATGGCGGCCGGCATCCTGTCGAGCGTGGCCGCGGTGGTCGCGGCACTCCTCGGCATGGGGGTGTGGTCGCTCGTCGTGCAGAACGTCAGCGCCCTCGTCATCGCGACGGCGCTGAACTGGTGGGCCGTGCCCTGGCGTCCGAGTCGCCCGTCCAGCCTGCGCGAGGCGCTGCCCCTCCTCGCATTCGGCGCTCATGTCTCGGTGGCGAACCTCTGCTACACGCTCTCGCGCCAAGCCGACAACGTCATCATCGGCCGGGTCCTCGACGCGAGTGCCCTCGGCCTGTACAGCCGCGCCTACAGCCTTCTCATGCTGCCCCTCCGACAGCTCAAGACTCCTGTCCAGGCGGTCATGGTGCCCGCTCTGGCCTCCCTGCAAGGACAGCCGGAGCGGTACCGGCACGCGTACCGGCGGGCCGTCAGCGGACTCAGCCACGCCGGCATGCCGGCCGTCGTCGTCATGGCCGTGACCTCCCGCGAGCTCGTGCTGGTCGTCCTCGGTGAGCAGTGGGCGGGTGCAGCGCCGATCTTCCAGGTCCTCGCCGTGGCCGGCTTCGTCCAGCTCGTCTCGACGACGACGGGATGGATCTTCACCAGTACCGGCCGCGGCTCCGCATACGCAGGTTGGGCGGTCGTCAACGGGACTGTGACGATCGGTGGCTTCGTCGTCGGCGTCCAGTGGGGGGTCACGGGGGTCGCCGTCTCGTACGCGGTGACGCAGCTGCTCCTCCTGGTCCCGGCCTTCGTCGTCGCATGCCGGGACACCCCGCTGTCGCCGGGCGACCCGTTCCGGGCGATGGCACGTCCGGTCGTCGTCTCGACGGCCGTCCTGCTGGTCAGCGTCACCGTGCGCGCGAACGTCGACCTGCCGGCCATCGGGAATCTCGTCGTGACGTGCGGTGCGGCGGCCGTGGTGTGGATCCTGTGTCTCGCTGTCTGGCCGCGCGCCCGTGGAGAGGTGAGAGAGCTGCTGGCGATCGCCGGCAAGCGCAGGAAGAGCGACTCCTCCCGTGGCGCGACGAACGACGGAGGCAGCCGTGCGTGAGCGGAGCGGTACGCGGGAGGCACAGCGCGGCCGGACGGTCGGTGTCCTCGGAGGGATGGGGCCTGCGGCGACGGTCGAGACGTTCCGCCGCATCGTCGCTTCCACGCCGGCCCGGCGCGACCAGGATCATCTCCACATCGTCATCGACTCGAACCCGGCCGTCCCGGACCGCACTGCAGCTCTTCTCCTCGGAGGGGAGGACCCACGCCCGCTCCTGGACGCCGGGGCGCAGCGCCTCGTCACCGCGGGTGCCGAGGTACTGTGCATCCCGTGCAACACCGCGCACGCCTACCACGAGTGGCTGCAGCGGCGGGTGCCCGTGCCCATCGTGCACATGCTCCGGGAGACTGCAGCCCGTGTCGCTGCCCTCGGTGCTCGTCAGGTCGGGCTGCTCGCCACGACTGGGACGGTGGCCACAGGCCTGTACCAGGCGGAGCTGGAGAACGCGGGCCTTCGAGTCGTCCCCCTGGAGGCACCGGCCCAGGACGGAGTGATGGCCGCGATCGAGGCGGTCAAGGCAGGCGACGTCGGTGACCGCGTCATCGGGGCCCTGGCCGCTGCGGCCCTCTCGCTCGTGGGGGCCGGCGCGGACCACGTCGTCGTGGGGTGCACCGAGATCTCCCTCGTCGCCGGGAAGCTGCCGGTCCCCGTCCCCGTCGTGGACGCCCTCGACGTCCTCGTCTCCTCGACGCTGCGCCTTGCCACGTCCGTCCCTGAGCCACCGGAGCTGGTGCCACATGTCGTATGAGCTTCTTGCAGTCATGGGACCCGTCAGCCCGGGGTTGAGCGCCCAGCGCCGGGATGTGGTGGAGCGCGCTGCTGCGGCAGTCCCCGGAGCGACTCGGTGGACTGTGCACGAGAGCCGGACGGCGTGTGCCGCCTTCGTTGCGACGGAGCCGGCCGGAGGCACCTTCGCGGAGGACCGATCCGCGGGCAGGTCGACGCGCCTCACGGTCGCGACCTCACCGCGTGGCCTCGCTGCCGCCGGAGGCGCCCGCGAGGTGGGAGCCGAGGCCGGGCACGTCAGCCTCCTCCTGTGTGCCGACGGCGAGGTCGAGCTGACGACGGACGGTGTGGGGTTCCTCCCGTGCTACTGGTCGGCCGTTCCGGGCGGCGTGGCTGTGTCGACGCACCTGGCGACCCTCGTCAGCCTTGGCGCGAGCCCCGAGCCGGACGAGCAAGGAGTGGTGGAGTACCTCGCGATGCACCACCCGCTGGGGACGCGGACGTTGCTGCGGGACGCGCAGATGCTCCCGGCGGGGGGACGGCTGCGCTGGGCCCCTGGCGCAGAGGTGTCGGTCAGCGCCGTCCCGCTCTTCGTGCCGACCACCGAGTCTCTGACGGACGACGCCGTCATCGCCTCCTTCGCCGAGCTGTGGCCCGAGGTCGTGGCGGACGCCTTCGGTGGGTCCGGGGAGACAGCCCTCGGGCTGAGCGGTGGCCTTGACAGCAGGGCCATCGTCGAGGCTGCGGTGCAGATCGGCATCCGACCCAGCACGTACACCTACGGGACTCCGCCCACCCACGAGCCAGTGGTCGCGGCGCGGGTGGCCGCGGCCCTCGACCTGGACCACGTCGCCATACCGGTCACGGCTGAGGCCGTTCTCGCCGGAGGCGCACAGGCGTTGCACCGACTGGACGGGGCGCACAGTGCAAGTGAGATGTACGAGCTGTGGTTCGTCGACACCCTGCGCTCGCTGACCGGCACTGTCGTCAACGGGCTCGCCGGAGGCCCCCTGTGGGGGGACGACAAGGCTGTCGGGCTCACCGACCCGCGGGCAGTGCTCGACCGCCAGTGGCAGCGCTACGCCGCTGACGCGCGAATCTCTGCCGGGTTCCTCGGCGGCGACCTCGCCCAGCGAGCACCGGAGCTCCTGCGCGACTCGCTCGCCGACTCCCTGGGGCGCTGGGACCTCGGGGCGCGTGATGACATGGTCCTGTACTGGAAGATTGCCAACCGGCAGTTCCGCTGGGGCAACATGCTCACCAACGCCCTCCGGCGGTCCGGAATACGCGCGGAGGCGCCGTTCCTCGACTCCCGCTTCCTCCAGCTCGCCGCGCGTCTGTCCCCGCAGCAGCGCCGCAACGGCAACCTCTACCTGCGGGTCCACCGCGAGCTGTTCCCTCGAACCGCCCGCATCCCCAGGAGCGACGACGGCAACGCACCGGCCGCGCTGGACCACGTGTACTGGTCCGGTGAGACGTCCTACGTCAACCAGCTCGTGGGCCTCAGCCGGCGCCACCCGGTCTCCGGCGTGCGACGCGCTGCCCGGCTGGGCGGTCACCTGGCGCGGGCGACGCTTCGCGACGTCGCCGGTGTGGACGGCCCCGCCGAACGCAGCGAGCGACGCCGCTCGGTGTTCCCGGCTGACGTGTGGCTGCGCACCGAGCCTCGCTACGGGCAGCGGCTGTGCGAGCTGCTCATGGCCGGCGGCCACCGGCTCATCGACGAGGCTGCCGTGGCGGCGCAGCTGAGCGCCATCGGCAGTGGTGGTCCCACCGCCCCCGCCCTCCTCCTCGGCAGGGTGGCGGCGGCCGGAGTCTGGCTGTCGGACTACGAGAGCCGGGCTCTCACCCGGGTGCCGGCAGGCGCCTGAGCTGCAGGACGCACCTGACCCCGCAGGAGCGCCCGGGCTGCCTCCCGGTGCCTGGGGCGCCCGAGAAGGGCGCGGCTCGCCTCGTTGAGCAGGACGACGAACCAGAAGACGGCGCCGGGGACGCCGCCGTGCCGCCGGCGGTACAGCCGCGTCCGGTTGAGCGCCACGAGGCTCCACAGCCACGGGGACACCTGCATGTCACCACCCGGGTGGACGACGTCCGCGGAGGCGACGTATCGGAGGAGGAGGCCGGCGTCCCGGGCCCGCAGGGCGTAGTCGGTCTCCTCGGAGTACAGGAAGAAGTCCTCCGCCCAGCTGCCCACCGCGTCGATGGTGCGGCGGGAGAGGAACATTGCCGCACCCGTCGCCCAGTCCGCGGTGGCGCCGTCGACGTAGTACGCGGGATCTCGGATCATGTCCCCCCACGCGGGGTAGCGGGCTGCGCGGTGTCCACCGAGCACTGCTTCGCCGAGCGCTCGGCGGATCGTCGGCTCCCGGCGCAGCGAGTACTTGAGCCGTCCCTGTCCGTCGAGGATGCGGGGGACCGCGATTCCGACGTCGTCGACACCCTCGACAGCGTGGACGAGGCGGACGACGCTGCCGGGCGACGGGACAGCGTCCGGGTTGAGGACGTAGGCGCCTCGCCGGGGCCGAGCCCGACGTAAGGCCAGGTTGATCCCCGCGCCGTACCCGAGGTTGGCTCCCGGTTCCAGGACGGTGGCCCACGGAGCCAGCGCTCTCACCAGGTCCACCGTCCCGTCACGGGAGTCGTTGTCCACGATGACGACCGTCGCGGGCCCCGCGCCCTGGAGGGCGGCCGGCATCGCGCGCAGGAAGGGGCCGATGATCGCGGCGCTGTTGTAGGTGACGACCGCTACCAGGATGTCCGGCTCCTCACCGGGAGCCGGAGCCGGCGGCCCGGGGATGTGCTCCGCGCTCACCACCGAGCCGGCTTCCCGACGACGCGGCGGGTCCGCTTGCGCACTGAGGTGAGTTTGCGTCTCCATCCGGAGTGCGCGCGGACGTCCAGGGACGCCGTCTGGAGCACGCGAGCACTCTGAACGAGCTGTGCCGTCCAGTCGGCGACGGTGGTGACGCCGTTCGCCCTGGCAGAGAGCGGCATCCGGTCCTGAAGATCGGCATCGGTGTGGATGAGGGTGTGGGGCGAGCGGGGGTCGTCCATGTGGTCCTCGGGCACGAAGGGGTAGTAGAAGCCGTTGACGGCGCCGGCGCGCGCGAGGCGGAGGCAGTAACCGGTGAAGGACTCGGTCTCCCCGATGCCACCGTGGCAGGACGTGAGCGCTCGCGGGAGCAGGTAGCCGCTGCCCTGCACCCAGAGGTTGCGCATGAGCCGGTGGCCACCGGCCAGGTCGACGGTCTTGCGCGAGGCGAGGTCCGGGAGGAAGTCCTCCTGCGGGTGGCGCCAGCTGCCGACCACCCCGAGCTGCGGGTTTGCTTCGTGCGCGGCGGCGAAGATGTCGAGCCAGCCGGGGCTCACGCGGCAGTCGTCGTCCACCTTGGAGACGTAGGTGGCGCGGGACTCCTGCCACAGCCAGTTGGTCGGCTCACGCAGCCGGACGTTCTCCCGGCTGTGGTGGAAGCGGTGCACCCGCGGGTCCTCTCGGAAGGGCCGCAGCGCCTCGAGCGTGGCCTCGTCGTCACCGTTGTGCCAGAGCCACACGCGGTCACGTTCACCGAGGGTCTCGAGCAGGCGGGGGAGGCTCAGGTGGAGGTACCCGGCGCTGCGGTAGGTGATCATGAGGACGTCGGCGCGGTGCGTCATGGTGCGCTCACTTCCGGTCGGTGCAGGCCGCGCCGGCGGGCGCGGCGGTAGGTGCCGGCGATCGAGGTGACCTTCCCGCGCAGCGGCAGCCGCAGCCAGAGCCGGAACGCCGGCACGTTCCGGTAGCGCGGCACGCGCAGGCCCATGAGCCCCATGGTGAGCACCCGGCCCCACACCGCACCGCGGGTGGCGGCCAGGCTCGGCTGGCTCTGCTCGAGGCGTTCGAGCGGGATCGGGCCACCGTCGAGGGCGCCGTCGGCGAGGGCCGCGAGCAGCGCGGCGCGGCCCGCCTCGGTCCGCACGACGACGAGGGACCGGCCGGGCTCGTCCGGACCGATCTCCCGGTACCACGGGTCCCCGACGGACAGGTCGGCGAACTCACCGGTGTGGTCCGGGCAGATGAGGCAGCGCCACTGACGGTTCTTGGTCAGGGTGCCGTTCCACGCCTCGGCGTACGTCATGCTGCGGACCTCACCGGAGCCGGACCGCACCCGGAAGTTCCCCGGCCACCCCTCACCTCGGTAGTCGACAGACGTGACGTCCTCCGTCTCCACACCCAGGGCGCGGACGAGCTCCTCGGTCGCCGCGGTCGACGGGGTACCTGCACAGAAGATCGCCACGGTGAGGTCGAGCCGGTCCGCGAGTGCAGGACGGAGGGCCGCGACGTTCCGGACGGCCGCGACGTCGCAGGGCTTGCCGACGAAGACCGTGCGTCCCTCGGCCTCCTCGACGAGGTCGAGGCGCTCGCACGGACTGGCCGGGGCGTACCGCGAGCCGGTGGCCGCCGTGATCGTCGCGTAGGTGGTGTTGCGGACCGTGACGTTGCGCAGCGGGTCCTGCGGGTCGGCCTGGACCTGGAGCGCGCCGCTCGCTCGCCCGCTGGTGACGGCGTGGGCGGCGAGGGCCGTGGTCACGCCGCCCGAGGAGCCGCGGTGACGCACGTCCGGGTCGGTGGACCAGCACTCGTACAGCGCGAGCACCGGCCCCCACTCCCCGTTCAGCGGCGCCCCCTCCAGCGCCTCCGGACGGTGCTCGAGCCGCCGGCCCGGGCACACCGTGAGCGCATCACCGGTGAGCGAGCCGTTGACGGCCGCGATCGGCAGGGGACGGCGCCCGACGCCGGGGACGTCGTGCATGGTGAGGACGTCCCCGGCGACGTGCGCGCACGCCCCGCAACCGGTGCACAGGTGCGCGCTGACGACCTCCGGGATGGACCCGGCGACACGGCCGATCATGCGACCGTGCCCGCGGATCCGTCACGCCACGACGAGACGGCGCCGAGGACATCGTCGAGCTGCCCCCGAGCCTGCGCGACGACATCTGGCACCCGGCGCCGGAGCACCTCGCGGG
This sequence comes from Georgenia satyanarayanai, assembly GCF_900116375.1. Classification (GTDB taxonomy): domain Bacteria; phylum Actinomycetota; class Actinomycetes; order Actinomycetales; family Actinomycetaceae; genus Oceanitalea; species Oceanitalea nanhaiensis. The sequence goes on from NZ_UETB01000006.1 coordinate 183,311, forward strand.
TGGCGTCCCGGCGGGCGAAGGACGCGAGAGCCTGCTCGACGGCCTCCTGCCCGGCCACCGCCCTGGCATCGACCACGTCCTCCGCCACGGCGCAGGTGCCGAAGACCCCGCGGGTCTTGTCGCTGTAGGCGTACCCGAAGGCCGGTACCTGGGAACTGAGAGCGGCGATCGTCGCGTGCATCCGCGAGCCTGCGAACCAGTCGAGGCGTCCGATGCACCACTTGAGCTCGGCCGCTCGGAGCAGAGGTGAGAGTCGATGCACCCGCGTGCGCTCGACGGCGTCGAGGGCGTCGAGCACGGCCCCGTGCGCGGTGTCGTCGCTCTCGCTCCGGCCGACCCCGTGCACGTGGGAGACGAGCACGACGACAGCGCCTGCCCGCACGAGCTCGCGGACGAGGCTCGTCATGGTGGCGAGGTAGGGCCCGGCGAGGCCGAACCGGGCGACCGCTGACTCCTCACGCAGGAGTCCGCTGACGTTCACCCCGACGACGACCTCGCCGGTCAGGCTGTCGAGCTGCTCGACGACGGACGCTGCGGGCTCGCGTGCGGGCAGCGCGAACGCGACGTCCACGCCCTCCCGCAGCCTGGTCGCGTCCGCAGACGGCCCGGCGAGGTCGAGCAGCTGCTCATGGCTCCAGGCGTCACGCGCGTACGCCAGGGCCGAGTGGCGCACGAGTCCCTCCGCCCGGCGCCTTCCCTCCGCCGTGGTGAAAGGGCCGAACGTCTGCGGCAGGAGGACGAGTGGCCGCCCTGAGCGCACCGCGGCCTCCTTGGGTGCGCAGATCGTCGCGAGACGGCGGGGACCGTACAGATCGGTGAAGCTGTCCCCACCGCTGATGTCCAGGACCGCATCGGCAGCCCCGAGCCGGGCGACGACCGGGTTGCCGAGCCCGCCGAGCGCCCGGTCGACCCGGATGCGGGCCCAGCTCTCACGCCGGTGCCAGCGTCGGGAGTTGCGCACGCCGAGCCTGTCCACCCGAGCGTCTCCCGGCCATGAGCTGTCGGCGCTCACCCCCCAGCCGTCACCGAGGACGCTCACGCTGTCGACGGAGGCGGCGGAGGCGAGGTGGGCGACGACAGAGGTCCCGAGAGCCTCGACACCGCGGTTGTCGTTGTCGAGGGGGGCGCCCGCGACGACGAGGCGTGTCCCTCTCGCGGAGGGCCGGGCGTTCGTCGACGTCGTGCTGTGGGTGGTCATGCGTCGCCTTCCGTGCGGTGTGGTGCGCCCTGGTGGGCGGTCTCGGTCTCGTGGGTCAGGGCAGGGTGAGGACCTCGTGCAGGGCGCTCGCGGCGGCGCCTGCGAACTGTGCGCCCGCGACGACGTGCAGGTGTCCGTCGATGACGCCCGCAGCCGCGCCGTGCCGGGCGGTCGGGACGCGGCGTGCCGTGGTCCACTCGTCGGTCGCCGGGTCGTAGACCTCGGTCGCGTCGAAGGGCAGGCCGTCGGGTCGCGCCTCACCGCCGACAGCGACGATCCGGCCGTCGATGACACCTGTTGCCATCGTGCGCCGGGCCGTGGGCATCGAGGATCGGGGGACCCAGCCTCCGCCGCTCGCGGGGTGGAGAGCCTCCATGGACCCGAGCGTCCCCATCGGTGTCTGCCCGTTGGACAGGCGCGTGCGGCCACCGAAGACGTAGAGCACGCCGTCGACGACGGCGGAGCCCGGGTTGTCCCGCGCCGTGGTGAGCGGCGGGGCGGCGTGCCAGGTCCCGCTCGCGAGGTCGAGCCGCTCGACGACGGCGGTGGAGCCGCCGTCGGCGGTCATGCCGCCGGCGACGTACACCTGGCCGTCGACCACCTGGGCGGTCGCTCCGCCGCGAGCGGTGGGCATGGACGGCAGTGGCGACCACGTGTCGGTCGCCGGGTCGTAGGACCAGGCCGTCGCAACGGCGCCGGAGAACGGGGCGGTGGAGCCACCGACCACGAGGAGGTGCGTGCCGTCGGTCGTGACGGCGGGGTTCTCCACGCCCGGCCCGGGCAGGTCGGCCACCCGGGTCCACGTGCCCTCGGGCGCGTCGTAGCGGTAGGCGCGCGTGGAGTGACCGGCTGCTCCCTTGCCGCCGACGACGTAGAGGGCGTCACCGATCGCCACGCCCCCGGCGTCGAGGACCTCGACGGGGAGGGGTGCCTCCTCCGCCCAGCAGCCGATGTCGCGCGGGGTGAGGAAGGTGATCCGGCCACCGGAGCCGGCGAACTCACCCACGACGATCCGGCCGTCGGGAGCCTGGGCGATGGGCAGAGGGTCGGTGAAGCCACCGACGATGCTCTGCGTGCGTACCACGGACCGGCCGTCCGCAGAGAGCGTCACCGCGGTGATGTCGTCGCCCACGGAGTAGTTGGTGATGAGGAGGTGGTGGTCCAGCGCCCCGCAGAAGGCGCCACCGCTGAACTCGATGATGCCGTTGGCCGACCGGTTCGCCCCGAGGTCGCCGATGGGCGGTGTGTAGGTAGGCAGCGGCTCGGTGTCCTGATAGCTGCCGTCCGTGAAGACGCACTCCCCGCGCGAGGGGTTGGGGTGACCGTAGTAGCGCCCCTCCTCGATGAGGTTGAGGACGTCGTTCTGGTTGCCGGGGTTGTGACCGCCCTGGGTCCACGGACGCGTGTCACCCATGCCGGTGCAGGGGGCCTGGGCGGTGGGCGGGTAGCTCCCCACGACGCCGAGCCCGTTGTTAGGCCCGTAGACGTGCCCGTTGGAGTGCTCGACGAAGTCGTAGGTGTTGCGCAGGCCCGAGGCGAAGACGGCGACGTCGCAGTCCCCGGACTGGTAGATGTCGCTGAGGTCGGCGCAGTCGCCGTCGAAGCCGGGCACCTTGACGTCGGCCACGAGGAGGGCGGCGGACAGCGGCTGCTCGGCGCGGTCACCGAACTCGGTGTTGGCCGTGTTCGGTGCCCCGGCGCCGGTGTTGCCTCCCTGGGCGATGTAGAGACGCCCGTCGCCACCGAAGTGCAGGGCGTTGGTGCCGTGGTTGGCGATCGACCGTGGCAGTCCGGTGATGACGTCACTGCGGTAGCTCAGCCCCGGCCCCGACAGGCGCGAGACGATGCTCGAGTCCGCCTCGCCGTCGTCGGCCGAGGGGGAGGAGTGCCCCGCCCACACGATGACGTTGCTCGGGGTGGAGGCAGGGTCGACGGCCAGACCGAGCGCGAGACGTGCCCCGAGCGTGGAGACCACCTGGGTGTCGCTCACGGTGCCGTCCGGCGCGAAGGACAGGATGTAGATCTTGCCGAACATCGACTGCACGTACAGCTTGCCGTCCGGTCCGTAGGCCATCGACGTGGGGAAGGGGACTGGCACGGAGTACCGGTCGAAGGGGTAGTCGGCGACGTCCGCGGGATCGTGCTCCCCGGTCACCGAGAACTGGGAGAAGCGGAACTCCGTGTGCTCCGCGGCGCTCCGGCTGCTGGCGAAGACCCCGCCGAAGCTCCGGGTGCCGATGAGCGGGTCGATGCCGGCGGCGTCGAAGCTGAAGAACTCGCCCGGCACGTCGAAGCTGCGCAGGGCGGACTGGCCGCCGTCGCCCACCCGGTAGTAGCCCGTCGCCTGCCGGGTGCCGGGGTCCACGCGGATCGACAGCTCGACCGGGACGTCGGAGGGGATGGTGAGGTAGGGGGAGTTGCGCCGCGAGACCTCGGTGCCGTCCACCTCGAGGACGTGCTCCACCCGCCACCCCTGCGGGGTGCTGACGAGCGCGACGCGGTCGACGTGGTTCTGGTCGTAGCCGAACCAGATTCCGGCCTGCTCGTACTTCCGGGTGGTGGCGGGCGGGCCTGCGATGGTGGCCGTGAGGACGGTGGTGGCAGTCGGACCGTCGAAGCCGACACCGAGGGCGTTGTCGAGGGTGTTCTCCTTGACCGAGCCTGGAGTTCCCGTGATGTCCAGGGTGCCCTCGCCGAGGTCGACCTCCAGGCGGTCCCGGAGGTACTCGGTACCGTCCGGCCGCGGCAGGAGGGTGGTGAAGCCCGTGCCGACGCCGTCGACGTCGATGATGCCCTTGGCCTCGTACCGGAAGCCGAGGTTGTAGGGGGTGTCGACCTTGATGAGCTCGCAGGAGACGGGGGCACAGCCGCCCGGCTCCCCGACGACGAGCGTCACGGGCAGGACGGCGGTGAACGCGCCGGCCGAGGTGGCGACGAGCTCACCGTGCCAGACCCCCGCGGACAGCCCCGCCGGGTTGACGAGGACGTCCACCGTCGCCGGGGTGGTCTCCTGGCTCGTCGTGGCACTGAGCCAGGGCGCGGTGCTCACGACCTGGGCCACGGTGCCGGGCGTCGTGGCCTCGAGGGCGACCTCGCGTTCCTGCACCTGACCGCCCTCGGTGGCCGGCACCTCCAGGGCCTCCGGTGCCCACGTGAGGGCGTTCGTGTCATTGACCGTGGTGAAGGCGGTGTGGACCACGTGGGTCGTGCCGTCGGCGGTGAGCACCTCGACGGTGACCGTGTGCTCGCCGTCGGGGACGAGGGTCGTGTCGAAGGGTGCGGCGGCGTGGGTGACGGAGCCGGGGGCGAGGTCGAAGGGCGCTGTCGAGTCGGTGCGGAGCGGTGCCCCGGTGCGGTCGGGGTCGTCGACCCACCACGAGGTCGACGACACACCCTCGGTCTGGGCGAGGAAGGCGTAGATGTCACCGCTGACCGTACGGCCGGCGAGCGCCTCGGGGGAGCGCCGTTTCGCATCGACTCCCGTCACCACGTGGAACGGGGAGTCGTCCTGGACGGTGAGAGTCACCGGCACCGTGACGTCGGGCAGGTCCGGTGAGGACAGCACGAGCTCGCCGGTGTGCGTGCCCGGCGAGAGTCCCGTGGGGTCGGCAGTGGCCGTGAGCTGGGCGGGGGTGGCGGTCGTGGACGGGTCGGCACTCAGCCACGGCACGGAGGCCGAGACCGTGAGCGGCAGGGCCGAGTCGTCGCTGGCCGAGACCACCACGGACGCGTCCACCGGAGCGCCGTCGGCGAGTGCCGTGACGGAGAGGGCGCCCGGGTCGACGACGAGGCCGGGGGCGGCGTCGACGAGGAAGGAGACCGTGAGCACGGCGGAGACCGCGCCGTCTGCCGTGGCGGTGAGGCGTCCGGTGTGCGTGCCGCCAGCCAGGCCTGAGGGGTCGACCCGCACCTCGACGGTGCCCGGGAGGGACACCGTCGACGACGTCACCGACAGCCACGGCGCGTCGCTGCTGAGCGAGGCGACGGTGCCCGCCTCGGTGGCCGTGAGGGCGACGCTCTGGACCCCCGGTCCCTCAGCGGCCTCGACGACGAGCGAGTCAGGGTCCCAGACGAGGGCGTTGGAGCCGTTGCTGGTGACGAAGGTGGCCGTCGTGACGTGCTGGGCGCCGTCCGTCGTCGTCACGCGCGCCGTGATCGTGTGCTCACCGTCGGCCAGCGTGGTGGTGTCGAGCGGCTCGGCGCGGTGCCGCACGGAGCCGGGGGCGAAGTCGAAGGGCGCCGCGCCGTCGGTGCGCACGGGGGCGCCGCCCATGAGCGGGTCGTCCAGCCACCACGTGGTGGAGGTGACGTCCGTCTCCGGGGCGAGCAGGGGATAGATGTCTCCCGAGACCTCGGCGCCCTCGAGGGGGCTGGGGCTGGAGCGCTTGGCGTCCTGCCCGTGCATCACCGTGAAGTCCTCCAGGGGTGCGGCCGACACCGTGAGCGTCACGGTGACGGCCGTGCTGGGCAGGTCCGGGCTCTCGAGGGTGACCTCGGCCGTGTGCGTACCGACCGGGAGACCGGTCGCGGCGGTGAGCGAGACGGTTGCGGGCGTCGTCCCGCTCGAGGGGGCCACCGCCAACCAGTCGGCCGAGGCGGTGGCGGTGAAGGGGCGAGCGGTGCCGTCGGAGGTGGTCACGTCGACGGTCGTGCCGGTGTCAGCTCCGCCTTCCACGCTCGTGAGCGCGACATCGGACCGCGACGTGGTGAGGAGGGCAGCGACGTCGTTGTCCGTGGTGAAGGTGGCCTCGCGCGTCACGACGCCGGCGCCGGTCGTCACCTGTGCGGTGATGGTGTGCTCGCCGTCGGGCAACGCCGCGGTGTCGAAGGGGGCCGAGGCGTGGGACGTGGAACCCGGCGCGTAGTCGAAGGGCGAGGTCGTGTCCGTCCGCACCGGCTGGCCGGCGGCAGTCGGGTCGTCGAGCCACCAGCTGACCGCGGTGACGCCGGCGTCAGCGGTGAGGAAGGGGTGGATGACACCGTCGACGGTCGCGCCGTCGAGCAGCTGGGGGGACCTGCGCTTCTGCTCGAGGCTGAAGGAGATCTGCGGGTCGTCGGCCGATGCTGCGGGCAGGGTGCCGACCAGGCTTGCGAGGAGGGTGAGGACGATGACGCCAGCCCAGCTGCGGGCCGTGGTGCGGGTCATGAGGAACGCTCCGCTCGGGATGTGGAGGCGGCGGGTGTGGGGGTGCTGCGTGGGCCGGCGGGCGGGTCCACCCGCCGGCTGCTCTCGTCGCGCAGCCAGACGGTGCTGCCGCGTGCCACGGCCCACCGGGCACGGGCCCGTGCGAGAACTGCGGTACCGAGGAAGACGGTGACCGCGGGCAGGAGCGCGGGGTCTCGGCGGACGAGGGCGACCACGGTGCGCACGCCACCTCCGGCGCCGCGGAGCGGTGGCGCGTCCGGGTCGCCGGCGAGCTGCCGGTTGCCCGTCATCGCCCGCACCCGGCGGCGCAGCAGGTCCCCGTACGTTCGCGGGGGCCGGATGAGGACGTGCGCACCGGGGACGACGCGCAGCTCCTCGGGGGTGAAGCTCATCGCCGCGACGAGGTCGTCGGCCATCGTGTCGCGCCAGCCGGCGATGCGCCGGTGGCCGGCCTCGTCCACCGCGATGACGCCGCGGCCGTAGAGCTCGCGCTCGACCCCGGGGAGTCGGCACCACACCGAGTAGTACGCGCGTACCGGCCAGCTGGAGGCGGCGAGGTCGAGGCTGCGCTCGGGTCCCGCGGCGTGGACACCCGGCTCACTCAGCGCGGCGCCGAGCGCGGACAGGTCCCGGGTGCCGATGACGACGTCGGCGTCCACGTAGAAGCGGGGGAACCTGGAGACGTGCCGGTCGCCGAGGGCGAGCGCGTGCATCTTCGAGGGCACCGGTGTCTCGAGGACCCGGACACCCGGGAACGCCCGCGCGACCTCTGCGGTGGCATCCGTGCAGCCGTTCGCCACGACGACGACCTCGAGGTCGACGCCGCCGGCGGTGAGCGCCCGGAGGAGCCGGCCGATGACGGCCGCCTCGTCATGGGCGGGCACGACGACACACCCGAGCCCTGCCACCCCCGTGCCCGCGGGGATGGTGCGAGGGCTGTCAGTACGCGCCATGGCCGCTCAGCACGGCGTGGGCCGTGCGCCACAGGATGAGGATGTCCATCCGGACCGACCAGTTGTCGGTGTACCGAAGGTCGAGGCGCACCGAGTGCTCGACCGAGAGGTTGGAGCGGCCACTGACCTGCCACAGCCCGGTGAGGCCGGGCTTGACACGCATGCGCTGGTGCACGTCCCCGGTGAAGCGGTCGACCTCGGACTGCAGCGCCGGCCGCGGCCCCACGAGGGACATGTCACCCCGGACGACGTTCCACAGCTGAGGCAGCTCGTCGATCGACAGGCGCCGCAGCACCCGCCCGACCCGGGTCACACGAGGGTCCTCGCGGACCTTGAAGAGCATGCCGTTGCCCTCGTTGCGGTCGGACAGCTCGGCCAGGCGTGCCTCGGCGTCGGTGTACATCGAGCGGAGCTTGTACATGGTGAAGGGGCGACCGTTCAGACCGACGCGGGTCTGCGCGAAGAAGGCAGGCCCGGGGGAGGTGAGCCGCACGGCGACAGCGGCGGGCACGACGATGAGAAGGGCCGCGAGCAGGAGCAGACCGCCGAGCACACGGTCGAAGACCGCCTTGGACCACAGCGAAGGACGGGGAGGCGTGAGCGCAACGCCGAGCAGCGGGGTCCCGCCCAGCGACTCGAGCCGCAGCCGACGCGGCACCACCTCGGCGATCGCGGGCAGCACGAGGAGCTCGGCGGAGAGCGGTGCCAGCTGCCAGCCGAGGCGGCGCAGGTCGGCCGCCTCCATCGCCCCGCCCGAGACGACGACGGCGTCGATGTCGAGGGTCCGCACGAGGTCGGGGATGTCGGCGTAGCGTCCGAGGACGGGGCTGCGGCTGGCGATGTCGTCGGTCGTCGGCGTGCACACCCCGACGACGACGAGCCCGTGGGACTGCGCCTCGTCGAGGACGTCGAAGAGGTGGCTGAGACCGTCCAGCGGGCCGACGACGAGTGTGCGACGCAGGAAGGTGCCGCGCGCGCGCAGCCGCCGCAGGACAGGACGGGCCAGGAGGCGGGCAAGCGCGGCCAGTGAGACCGAGAGGGCGAGTGCCTCGAAGAAGAGCGACCGGGGCACCTGCACGACGCCGAGGTAGTGGACGACCAGCGAGACGAGAGCGAGGACCCCGGCCGCGCGCACGACGCTGGAAAGACCCTCGGCCGTCGAGGCCGCGCACGCCGCTCGGTAGCCGCGGCACGCCAGCACGGTCAGGACGAAGCCCACGCCCGCAGCGACGGCGAGGGCCGCCACCATGCCGGGCTCGTGCTCCTGCCGGACACGGAGCGCGACCGCGAGCGCGGTGAGGCCGAGGTCCGCCACGGCGAGGACGGCGAGGTATCGGGTGACCGCGGAGCGCCACGGCATGCCCGACCGGGCCGCACGCAGCGGCTCGCGGGTCACGGCGGTGGGCGGGAGCGCCTGGTCGTCGTCGTGGTAGCGGTCGGTGCGCAAGGTCATCGTGACCACCCCGCAAGGAGGGAGGGACGGGAGAGCGGCTGGGCCGGTGCAGGCGTGGAGGTGGCGGGCCGCTGGGCGTGGGGAGGGATGTTCACGTGAGAAGTTCGCCCTCCGTCGCTCGTCGCAGTCTGAGCCGGTCGGACGGGACGACGTTGGCTCGCCCGAGCAGCCGTCTCAACATGGCACGAGGGTTGAGGGCCGTTAAGGATGACCGCCGGGTGACGCCACGGGGATGAGGTGTGCCGCGAGGGTGACTGGGCTGCCGGCGTCCTCGTGCCCTCGGCCTCAGCTCACCCTGGTGCTCACCCCACCCTCCGCCGCCCGATCAGCTCGTCGTCATCCTGCGGGACGCGGCGGGAGCGGCGGGCTGGATGCTGTGCTTGTCACGTGACGGGCACCACTCCCGACGTGGATGGCGCCCGCATGGCTCGGCCCGTCGTTGGCACCGCCCGGTCAGCGACAGGCTGAGGGCCGCCCACGGGTCGATGACGGACCGACGCCCGTGATCGGCAGGGCCGTCTGGCCCGACCGGGTGGCCGACGGGTGGGGACATCAGTCCCCACCCGTCCCCACCTCGACCACGCACAACGGAGGCCACAGTGGATGTCTGGCGGATCACGGTGGCGACCCTGCGCCGGTGGTACATATTTCTGCCTCTCCTCGCACTCACGGCCGGGGCGGTCCAGGTCGTCGGCGCAGGGGTGGCGCCTGAGTACGAGGTGGCCGGCACTGCTCTCATCACGCCCGGCAGCGCGCCGGCGCCCGTGCCCAACCCCTACGGCGGGGAGTCGCAAGCCAACGCGGCGGTCGCGATCGTCCTCAACAGCGGCGAGATGCGAGCCCGGGCGCAGGCCGAGGGGCTGCTCCCCACCTACGAGGTGGCCAACCAGTCACGGAGCACGATCATGAACGTGACCGTGCGCGGTGGCGACGCCGAGCAGGCCGTGGCGACGGCCGGGTACGTCTTCGGGCTCGCGGTCGAGGAGCTCGAGACGCGTCAGTCGAGCGCCGGGATCCCGCCCGCTGCCCAGTACGGGCTCGATGTCCTCGCGGCTCCCTCCCTCCAAGCCGTCGTCTACGACGGCAAGCTCCAGGTGCAGGCCGTCACTGGGCTGCTCGGAGCCAGTGTGGCACTCGTCGTCGCAGTGCTCTTCGACGACATCGTCGGGATCGTCCGCCGTCGTCGTGCCCGCAGGCGCGCACGCGCGGCGCTGCCGTCCGTACCGACCTCCGAGGGGCTTCCGGACTGGCCCGAGGACGCGGAGCAAGCGGTGAAGCTGCGTCGGGACCGCGACCACGCCCACGCCTAGCATGCGATCGTTGCGAGGTACGCGCCGGCCTGAGAGCCTCGACTTCGAGCCGGTGCTGCTGCGCCGGCCGGCCGGCGCGGGGGAGTGGCGGCCGGTACTGCTGCGGCGTCGCCGGATCAGCACCCTCGGCCTTCTCGTCGTCTTCCTCGTTCTGCAGTTCCTCATCCCCGCACGGCTCGTCATCGGCGGCCTCGGGTCGGTGGGGCGCCCGTCCGTCGCCGTCGGCATCCTCCTGGCCTTCCTCTGGTGCGTCTGGATGCGGCGCCCTCAGCGGTTGCCCGGAGGTCGGCAGCCCGTCCGCTGGTTACTCGCGGCCTACCTCGTCGTCCAGCTCATCGGTTACGCGGTCGGCTACGACCGGCTCCTCCCGCAGGTCGAGGCGAACGCCGCCGGCCGTTGGCTGATCTTCTCCATCGCGATGGTCGGGGTGGCGCTCGCGGTGACGGACGGGCTCGTCTCTCGGCGGCAGCTCGACACGTTGCTGCACACCCTCGTGGGCCTGGCCGCCGCCATGGCGAGCGTCGGCATCCTGCAGTTCTTCCGGATCGTCGACCTCACCCGGTACATCCGTATCCCGGGGCTGCGGCACAACTCCGCACTCATCGGTGTCGGCGCACGCGGCGACGGCGAGTTCGCACGCGTGGCCGGCACGGCCAACCACTACATCGAGTTCGGCGTCGTCCTGGCTCTCGTCCTGCCGCTCGCCCTCCACTACGCCTTCTTCGCGCCGCCCGGCCGGGCACGCGTCCTGCACTGGGGGTCCGTGGTGCTCATCGCGTCCGCGATCCCGCTGTCGATCTCCCGCTCAGCGATGCTGACGGTCGCGGCCTCGATGATCCTGCTCGGCGTGGTGTGGCCGTGGCGGCGGAGGTACAACGTCCTGGTCGTCGCCCTCGTCGGCACCGCGGTCTTCCACCTCGTCAACCGCGGGGTGCTCGGCACCATCCGCTCGCTGTTCACCAATCTGGACAACGATCCCAGCGTTCAGAACCGTATCGCCGACCAGGGCTTCGTCCAGCGCATGTTCGAGGCCCGACCCTGGCTCGGGCGCGGAGCCGGGACGGTCATTCCCGAGCGGTACATCCTGCTGGACAACCAGCTCTACGGGACGCTGGTAGGTGGCGGAGTGCTGGGTGTGGTGGCGCTCCTAGCCCTCTTCGTCGTCCCGTACTTCCTGGCTCGTAGTGTCCGGCTCCGCGCCACGAGTGAGGAAGCCAGGCATCTCGGGCAGGCGCTCGCGGCGGTCTTTCCCGCCGGAGTGCTCGCGAGCGGCACGTTCGACTCCTTCGGCTTCGCGACTTTCGTCGGGACGACCTTCATCTGTGTCGGCGCCGTGGGCGCACTGTGGAGACTCGAGGGGATCGCACGGAGAGGACCGGTCCAGGGTCACGGGGGACCGTACGTAGCCACGCCACTGTTCTTCGACGTCGCCGGACGACTGCGTCCTGCGGGGGAGAGGAGTCGCAGCGAGGCCGCATCGACGCAGAAGGTGGCTCCATGAGCGACACGGCGCTGCGGGTCCTGTACAGCTTTCCGCAGCGGTTGGGCGCGGGGCGCGTCTGCTACACCGCGTGGCAGCAGGTGCTCGGGCTGCACGACGCCGGCGCGCAGGTCACCGTCCTGACCGGCTCCGTCGCGCGGCCGCTCCCTCCGTCTGTCGAGGTCAGGACCACGCTGAGCCGGGGGAAGGTGCGGCTGCCGTACCGCCTGCTCGGGATGACACGGGCGTGTGAGCTGCACGACCGGCTCGTCGCGCGTCAGCTGCCTCGGTTGGCAGAGCAGGTCGACGTCGTCCACGTCTGGCCCCGGGGGGCACGGCACACCCTGGCGGCTGCACGTGCGCTCGGGATCCCCACGTTCCTCGAGCGCCCCAACGCCCACACCCGTTTCGCCTATGAGACGGTGGCCGAGGAGAGCGAGCGACTCGGGATCGTCCTGCCGAAGGGCTCCGAGCACGCCTACGACGCCGACGTCCTCCGCATCGAGGAGGCGGAGTTCGCCCTCGCTGACTGGCTGCTGTGCCCGTCCGACTTCGTCGCCCAGACGTTCCTCGACCAGGGCACCCTGCCCGCCAAGCTGGTCCGCCACACGTACGGGGTGGACCTCGACCGCTTCGGCCCCCGGCCCCGCGAGCGCACCGGGCGGCCGTTCACCGCGCTCTTCGCGGGCTACGCGGCCGTCCGGAAGGGGCTGCACCTCGCACTGGACGCGTGGCTGGACTCCCCGCTGGCCGAGGAGGGCGTGCTGCTCGTCGCAGGCGGGATCATGCCCGAGTACGCCGCCGTGCTCCGCGACGGGCTCGCGCACCCCAGCGTGCACGTGCTCGGTCACCGCGACGACCTGCCCGCGCTCATGGCGGACGCCGACGTCACCCTGCTGCCGAGCCTGGAGGAGGGGTTCGGGCTGGTGTGCATCGAGGCGATGGCGTCCGGGAGCGTGCCGGTGGTGTCGGACGCGTGCACGGAGCTCTGCCGACACGAGGAGAACGCTCTCGTGCACCGCGCGGGCGACGTCCCTCAGCTGAGGGACCACCTCACCCGGATGGCCCGCGACCGCCCGATGCTCGAACGCCTCCGCGGCAACGCGCTACGGACGGCGCAGGACGTGACGTGGGCGGCCGCAGGGCGACGCCTCCTCGAGGTCTACACCGAGCCGTCGGCAGCCCGACGGGTGTGAGCCCAGCCGGTAGCGTGACGACGCCACTCACCCGGGAGCGGCTGCGCGCGCGCGCCGGCGCCTGAGGCGGTCGCGGAACGCGAGCTCGGTGGCGACCCAGGCGGCGACGTAGCGGTGGTACACCTCGCCGACGAGGAAGGCGGCGCGGGCGCGGGCGGTGGGCAGCTGTGGTGCCTGCCGTGCTCGTCGCACGGCCCCCAGGGGCGGGACGAGCGCGCGCGGGGCCGGCCAGGGGGGCGGCGCGTCGTGGCCGTCGAGCACGTTCCGCTCGTGCCGACCGGCGATGACCCGGCGCAGCTTGGTGCGCAGGGCAGCGTAGGAGTCACGCGCCGGGTGGTGGACGACGGCGTGTGCGCAGTAGACCGTCCGCAGCCCCAGTCCGTTGGCCCGCTGGGCCCACTCGATGTCGGCGCCCGAGAGCAGCTCGGAGCGGAACGGGCCGGCGGCGTCGAAGGCGGCGCGTGTCGTGCACATGTTGGCCGTGACCGAGGCGCCGCTGCGGGACACGTAGGTCTCCTGCGGGAAGGCGTGGACGAGCTCGTAGGCCTCGACGGGGTGCGGGCGTGCGGCGTCGCGGGCGTAGACACGGACGCGTCCGGCGACGATGTCCGCACCGTCCGCCAGGGCGCGGACCGCGTGGGTGAGCCACTGCGGCTCGGGGAGGCAGTCGGCGTCGGTGAAGGCGAGCACCTCACCGGTGCTCACGAGCACGGCCGCGTTGCGGGCGGTGTAGGAGCCGCCCTCCGGCTCGGCGACGTACCGGACACCCGGCTGCGCGTCGACGAGCGCACGGACGGCGGGGTCGTCACCGTTGTCCGCGACGATCACCTCGACGAGCTCGGCGGGGTAGCTCTGCCGGCTCAGCGCCTCGAGGCAGGCCGACAACCGGGGGTCGTCCCGGACGGGGACCACCACCGACACCCGTGGCTGTGCGTGCACGACCTCAGTGTGGGGCACGGGCGAGGTGTGTCGTGGACGTTCACGTCCACCCGTCTCCCGGCCCTCCGTCCGTCCGGCAGACCAGATCCGCGGAGCGACGCGGAACCACACGGGATGTGACACAGGCCACTCACCCTTGGCCGGACAGGGATCAGCCGACGATCATCCTGACTCACCCCCGCCCGCGCGCCGACGCGGTGGTGGGCTGGCAGCGCCCTACCGATCACAAGGAGCGTCGCCATGCCTACTCGTCACCGTCGAACACCACCTCTCTGGCGGCGCGGGTCGCGCGCCCTTCTCGTCGGCCTCACCAGCCTGACCCTTGTCATCAGCGGCACCGCGACCCTGGCCGCTCCGCAGGACGACGCCGAGGTGGCCGAGCTGCTGAGCGAGCTCAGCTCGGACGCCGTCGAGACCGCCGACGCCGCCCTCGAGGAGACCACGGACGAGGCCACCGCAGACGAGGCGGAGGAGCCCGCCGCGGAGGAGCCCGCTGCCGAGGAGCCCGCCGCGGAGGAGCCCGCCGCGGAGGAGCCGGCCGCGGAGGAGCCGGCCGCCGAGGAGCCGGCCGCCGAGGAGCCGGCCGCCGAGGAGCCGGACCTCGAGGTCACGCCCTTCCTCGTGCCGCCGGGTGAGCCCGGTCCGGACCAGGTCAAGCTCATCGTGAGGTCGGGCGGCGACCGCACCGGGACGGGTAACGAGAGCACCACGGCCACGCCGCTGGCCGGGGTCACCTACGAGTTCTACCGCGTGACCGACCTCCCGCCGGGCGGGCAGCCCGAGGGAGACCTCGTCGGCTCGTGCACCACCGACGGCACGGGCGAGTGCGGCATCTTCGCCGACCTCGTCGGCGTGCTCGGCGGGGAGGACGTCTTCTATGCCGTCCAGGCCGACGCTCCAGCGGGCTGGACCGCGCCGCAGCAGTGGAGTGCCGACACCCCCTACATCTTCGGTGCCGGTCCCGTCTCCGCGGCCGACTCGGTCGACGACCGGACCATCGAGCTCCCGCCCGCCTACAGCGACACCGTCCAGGAGCCCACCTGGGCCAGCATCCGGGCGAACAACGTCGCCCCGGCACAGTGTGGTCTCGACATGGCGATGGTCCTGGACCTGTCGAACTCGGTCACCGAGACCGAGGAGATCCTCGACGAGCACAAGACGGCCGCCAACGACTTCATCGCCTCCATCACCGGTACGCCGTCGCAGGTGGCGCTCTACACCTTCGGGAGCCAGGCGCCCGCGGAAGGCCCGACCAACGGCGGCCTGCCGCTGACCAGCGTCGCGACGCCGGGCGGCGCGGAGCAGATCGTCAACCGGATCAACGGCTACCGGGCGACTCCGAGCGGCGGTGGCGGGACGAACTGGGACCGCGCGTTCCACCAGGTGGCCGAGTCCGGGGTGCAGTACGACGTCGTGCTGTTCCTCACCGACGGCCAGCCCACCTTCCACCGTGACCGCCAGGGCCCCGGCGACGTCGCGACGATCGCCGAGGTGAACGAGGCGATCCTCTCCGCCAACGCGGTCAAGGCGACCGGTGCACAGGTCGTCCTCGTCGGCTTCGGGCCCGAGGCCTTCCTGCCCGGCGCGAGCGTCCGCATCCCGCTCGTCTCCGGCCCGACCGAGGGTGAGGACTTCTACCGCACGGACCTCGAGGACCTCTCTGCGACCCTCGAGGAGATCGCCAGCGCCGACTGCGCCGGGACGCTCACGGTCGTCAAGGAGGTCGTGGACGCGGACGGCGACGTCGTGGACGGTGGGGCGGGCTGGACCTTCAGCACCGAGACCGACGGTGTCACGCCCACGACGGCGACGACCGGCGACTCGAGCGCCGTCAACTTCGCGGTCGACTACACAACGGTGCTGAGCCGCAGCGTGACGGTCACCGAGACGCAGCAGGCGGGCTACGAGCTCGTCCCGGTCGACGGCGACAACGCGCGCTGCGTCCTGACGGGGAGCGGTGAGGAGCTGCCGGTGACCAACAGCGGCGAGCTCGGCTTCACCGTCGACGTCGCCGCCGCCGACAGTGTCAGCTGTACCGTCCGCAACGCCCTCGTCCCGCCGGACTACGACGACCTCGTCGTGACGAAGACGGCCGTGCCGAGCTTCACCCGCGACTGGGACTGGGACATCACCAAGGTGGCCGAGGAGGACCGCCTGGAGGTCCCCGCCGGTGAGGACGGCACCTTCACCTACGACGTCACGGTCACGCCCGAGGGGCCGGTCGACTCCGGCTTCACGGTGAGCGGCACCGTCGTGGTGACCAACCCCAACGACGTCCCCTTCACCGGGGTCACCGTTCTCGACAGCCTCCCGAGCTCGACGTGCTCCGTGCCCGGGGGGACGAACGTCACGGTTCCCGCGGGTGACTCCGTCACGCTGAACTACACCTGCGACCTGACCGGCGCGACGCCGACGACGGCGGGGACCAACACCGCCACCGTGACCTGGGACGCCGCCGCGTTCCCCGGGACCGACGGCAGCAGCGCGGCGACCGCGGACTTCGACTTCGCGGCGGCGTCCGTGGCGGAGACCGACCGGTACGTCACCGTCACCGACTCCGAGTACGACCTGTCCGACTACCCCGGTGGCAACGCCTTGGACGCCACCGACGGTGAGGCCGTTCTCACCTACGACCTCGAGTGGCCGAGCACCGCCGGCCAGTGCGTGGAGTTCGAGAACACCGCCACGATCGTCAACTCGCCCGAGCCGATGTTCGCGCCCCTCGTCGTCAACGAGTCGAGCACCGAGGTCGTCACGCTCTGCGCCGGCCTGGACCTGGAGGTCGAGAAGAACGTCGTCGTGTCCTTCGACCGCATGTACCTGTGGGAGATCGACAAGGAGGCCGACGAGACCACGGTCACCGTCGACCCTGCCACCGGGACCGCGACCGCCGCTTACACCGTCACGGCGACCCCCACGGGGAGCAGTGACGCCGGATGGGCCATGCAGGGCACCGTCACGGTGACCAACCCGAACGAGTGGCTCGACATCACCGCTGACGTCACCGACACCGTCGACGTCGGCGGTGGGGCGGTGTGCACCGTCGCGGGCGGGGACGACGTGCTCGTCGCGGCCGGCGCGACCGTCGACCTCAGCTACACGTGCACCTTCGTCACCCAGCCGTCCTACTCGGGCACCAACACGGCGACCGCCACGTGGGCGGACACCGTGCCGACCCCGGGTACCTCGGCCACCGGGACCGCGGACGTCGAGCCCGGCGACTGGGCGCAGACGCCGATCAACGAGACGATCACCGTCGTCGACGACCAGACCGACCCCGCCAGTCCGGTGGAGCTCGGGCCGGCGACGTGGAACGCGGACGGGACGCCGACAGTCTTCACCTACTCCCTCGAGCTCGAGGGCGCACCGGGAGCCTGCGTCGAGTACACGAACACGGCGTGGATCGCGCAGACGCAGCAGTCCGCGGAGGAGGTCGTCGAGGTCTGCGTGCCGGAGCTCGAGGTCGCCAAGCGGTCGGTCTCGGCGGACCAGCTGCCGGGCGGGGGCTGGCTCGTCACCTACGAGATCGACGTCGTCAACCCCGAGGCCTACGCGGGCGTCTACAGCCTGAGCGACACGCTGGAGTACGGCGGTGGGATCACGCCGACGGCGGCTCTCTGGTTCCCGGCGGGCGAGCCCGACGCCGGCGGCGAGTGGACCGAGCCCGTGGCCGACAACCCGACGACGGTGCTCGCCACCGACGTCGAGATCGCTGCCGGCACGACGGACACCTACGTCGTCGTCGTCACCGCCGACGTCCCCGAAGGCGTCGTCGGCACCGAGGCCGGCCTGTGCGACGACGAGGAGCTGAGCGAGGGCGGCGGCTTCCTCAACGCCGCCACCCTCACTGTCCTGGGCGAGGACGAGACCGTCCGCGCCTGCGCCGAGCCGGTGGCCCCGACGGTCGAGAAGACGGCGGGTGAGCTCGTCGCAGGCGACGACGGCACCTGGGACGTCAGCTACACGATCGACGTCGCCAACCCCGACGCCGACCAGACGCTCAGCTACGACCTGTCCGACGAGCTCGACTTCGTCGAGGGTGTCGACATCCTCGACGCGAGCATCGAGCGCGACGGGACCGTGTACGGGGACTGGGACGGCGTGACGGAGACGGAGGTCGTCACCGGCGTCCTCCTGCCGGCCGCCACGACCCACACCTACACGGTCACCGTGACCGTCAGCCTCTCCGACGTCGTCGAGACCGACGACGGCGGGCTGCGGGAGTGCGGGCTCAACGGCTCCGACGCCGGGCACGGCCTGTTCAACCTGGCCACCATCACCTCGGGCAACGACGAGTACGACGACGACGCGTGCGTCCCGATCCCCGACCCGGACATGTCGGTCGACAAGACCGCCGTCTCGGCGAACCAGCTGCCCGACGGCACCTGGGAGGTCGTCTACGAGGTCGTCGCCTCCAACGACTCGGCAGTCGGCGGGGCCTACGACCTCAGCGACACCCTCGAGTACAGCGACGGCATCACGCCGCTGACCGCCGAGTGGGCACTCGAGGGCACCGGCGTCGCGGGGGAGTGGGGCGACCTGCCCGACGAGCTCACGGCGACCCTCGCCAGCGACCGCCCGCTCGCCGGTGGCGACAGCGACAGCTACGTCGTCACCGTGACGGCCGCGGTCGCCGAGGGCGTCGTGGGCGGCGAGGCCGGGCAGTGCTCCGGCGACGACGGCACCGAGGGCGGCGGGTTCCTCAACGCCGCCACCCTCGCCGCGCACGGCGAGGAGACCACCGACCGCGACTGCGCCGAGCCGGTCGCCCCGACCGTCGAGAAGACGGCCGGTGACCTCGTCGCCGGCGACGGCGGTACCTGGGACGTCTCCTACACGGTCGACGTCGCCAACCCCGACGCCGACCAGGCGGTGGTCTACGACCTCACCGACGAGCTCGGCCTCGCCGAGGGGGTCGACATCGTCGACGCGACCATCGAGCGCGACGGCACCGTCTACGGCGACTGGGACGGGACGACGCAGACGGAGGTCGTCACGGGCGTGACGCTGCCACCCGCCACCACCCACACGTACACGGTCACCGTGACGGTGGGGCTCACCGAGACGTCCGTCCCGGACGACGCTCGCGAGTGCGGGGACGGTCCCGGCCAGGGCCTGTTCAACGGGGTCGTCGTCACCTCCGGTGCGGACGACTACGACGACGACGCCTGCCTCCCCGTGCCCGGCCCCGAGCTTTCGCACGAGAAGACGGTCGTCTCGGCCGTGGGTCGGATCGACGGTGACTGGGAGGTCGTCTACGAGGTCGTCGTCACCAACGACTCGGCCCTCGGCGGCATGTACGACCTCACCGACACCCTCGAGTTCGGTGAGGGCATCACGCCGCTGACCGCCGAGTGGGTGCTCGAGGGCACGGACGTCGCCGGGGAGTGGACCGCCCTGCCCGACGACGTCACGACGGTGCTGGCCAACGACCGCCCCCTGGCGGGGGAGTCGAGCCACACCTACGTCGTCACGGTCGTGTCGGACGTCGCCGCCGGGGTCGTCGGCACCGAGGAGGCGCAGTGCACCGGCGACGAGGGCACCGACGGCGGCGGGTTCCTCAACGCCGCCACCCTCACGGCGCACGGTGAGGAGAGCACGGAGCGCGACTGCGTGCCGCCCACCCACGAGCGCCTCGAGAAGGTGTTCGACTCGGCGGTCGAGCGGGCCGACGGCAGGTGGGAGGTGGGCTACACGCTGGTCGTCGACAACTCCCACAGCCCGTGGAGCAAGTACTACCGGCTCGAGGACACCCCGCGCTTCGCGCAGGGCGTGACCATCCGGGAGCAGGAGGCCTGGGACGTCACCGACCCGCAGGACCCGCAGGACCTCGAGTGGGACGGTGAAGGGCCGATCCTCGAGCAGGCCGCCATCGGGGCCGGGGAGGTCCAGCGGTACGAGCTCACCTTCGTCGTCGAGGTCGATGCGGACATCCCTGCGGGGAACCTCGTCTGCGGCCCCGAGGGCCCCGGCCGCGGGTTCTTCAACCGGGCCGAGCTCACCACGGGCAACGACACCATCGTGGCCGAGGACTGCGGTCCGATCACCCCGCCGCGTACGCCCGGACTGCCGCCGACCGGCGCTGCCGTCGCCGGCGCCGTGCTGCTGGCGGTCCTCCTGTCCGCGGGCGGTCTCGCCCTCGGCACGACCAGGCGCCGGAAGGAGGCCTGACACAGCTGGTGGCGGTCGTTGACTCGACCACCACCTCCCGCACCGCGTCCCCACCAGCTCCGCCCGGCAGGTGGGGACGCGGGCGGCCCCCCATGGCCGCCGGGATCGCACGGCGTTTGTGATCGGCGCCAGGCGTGAGTCCCGTACCGGCTCGGTGGCCGGCGAACGGGGTCGTCCTTCGGGACGGCCCCGTTCGCGCATCCCTGCTCGGCATGTGGACATCGGGCCGACCCGTGGCGCGGTGTCCGTGCTGCCGAGCGCCGCGGGAGAGCGCTCCTCCAAAGGTGGGGGTGAGCGGAGGGTGAGTCCTACGAAAGCATGCCCCACCCTCCTCCTTGGGCGGGATGACGCCATTTCCTGGTGGAGCGCGCCGTGGGTGCGCTTCCATATCTCTCACCCCGAGGCACCCCGGGCTCCCCGCGGCTAGCCCGCGCGTCCCTCGGCGGTCCTCTCCCTGTCACTCGCCGCCTGCCCCCGCAGCGGTCCGCCCGGCTGGTGTGCTTCCCCTCATCATCGATCACGGGCGGAGCACGACACCATGAAGCACCGAGCCACAACCGGCAGCCGGGCCGGGCGCACCTCGCGCCTCGGCCTGACGGCCCTCGTCACCCTGGCGCTCGTCGTCAGCGGGACGGGATCCGTCGCGAGCGGCGAGCCCGGTGATGCTGCCGAGCAGGTCACGCCCACGCCGGCGACCGTCCAGCTCCCCGAGCAGGACGGGCCGGACGAGGCCCCCGCGCCTGCCGTCGAGGAGGAGGTGCCCGCCCTCGAGGAGCCGGCGTCGGTGCTCGAGGAGCAGGCGCCCACCGTCGAGGAGCAGGCGCCCACCGTCGAGCAGCAGGTGCCTGCTGCGGACCCGACGGCGCCCACGGCCGAGCGGGCACCGGTCGCCCCCGTGCCGGCCACCGGTGCGGGCACCGCCGGCGCAACGGCACGGTCCGTCGCGCCGTCCGCCGTGCCGGGCGCGAGTGGCACATCGGCCGTCATCACCGTCCAGGTGGGCGGCGACCGGACCGCCGCCGCCACCGTGGGGCCGCTCGCCGGCGTGCGCCTGCGCCTCCACGACGGTGGTGCCGCGGGGCCGGCCTCGCCGGTCTCGGGGAGCTGGGCGACGTGCGTGTCCGACGCGCAGGGTGAGTGCAGCTTCGTCGTCCCCCAGACGCAGCAGGCCGTCTACCGCAACGGTGAGTGCACCGTCTGGTTCCTCGGGTGCTGGTCGTACGAGCAGGTGCTCGTCTCCCCGGCGGGCGTCAACCGGGACCGCCAGTTCTGGGTGGTGCAGGAGTCGGCCCCCGCCGGCTGGTACAGCAACCCCGCTCTCGTCACGGGCGTCCCCGGCTCCCTCCGGTCCACCCCGTACGTCGCCCGCACGGGCCGCGAGCTGCGCGCCGGCTCCACGTACGCCGCGGCGACCACCACCATGGACGGCAGCTCCGGTGACAACCTCACCGCCACGGGCGGGCGCTGGCAGGTCTCCCGTGCCAACCCCCGCCTCCCGCAGACCTGCGACGCGGGCATCGACGTCGCGCTCGTCCTCGACCTGTCCGGCTCCGTGGCCGAGGCCGGCGCCGTCGGCGACCTCAAGGCCTCCGCCATCGCCTTCGCCGAGGCGCTCGAGGGCACGGGCTCACGTCTGTCGCTGTTCACCTTCGCGCAGAACGCGCCCCGCTCCTCGTCCGCCGCGGGCAGGAACTACCCCGAGCTCATGCCCGTCGACGGCAACCTCGCCACGATCCGCAGCAGGATCAGCTCCTACACCGCCTCCGGCGGCACGAACTGGGACCGCGGCATCCACCAGGTCGCCCAGGACGGCCAGTCCTTCGACCTCGCCATCGTCATCACCGACGGCATGGCCACCTACTCCGGCAGTCCCGCCGCGGGGCCGGGCAACGTCACCCGCCTCGTCGAGACCGAGCAGGCGATCTTCTCCGCCAACGCGCTCAAGGCGAGGGGCACCCGCGTCCTCGCCGTCGGGGTCGGTGACGGGATGGAGGGCGAGGCTCTCAACCTGCGTGCCGTCTCCGGGCCCACCGCCTACGTCCCCGGCACGCCCGCCGGCGCGGCCGACCACGTCCAGACCGGGTGGCGCGAGCTCGCCGGCCTGCTCGAGACGCTCGCCAAGGGGGCCACCTGCCAGGCGACCATCACGGTCGACAAGGTCGCCGAGCCCTACGGCGGCACGCCCGGGCCCGGCGCCGGGTGGACCTTCGCCGCCACGCGCACCGCCGGCAGCGGGACCCTCACGGCGAACGGCCCGCAGGTCACCGGACCCACCGGCACCGTCGGCTACACGGTGCAGTTCACCCGCCCCGACGCGACCGCGGCGACCGTCCGCCTCGAGGAGCGGATCTCGCCCGCACAGCGTTCCGAGGGCTGGGACCTGTCCGGCCTCACGTGCACGGCCAACGGACGGCCCCTCACCGTCACGCGCACCGGGGACGGCACCACCGTCCGCGTGGCCGTCGGCGACGACGTCACGTGCACCTTCACCAACACCCAGACCCGCGAGCCGGGCGTCGAGATCCTCAAGCAGGCGTGGGACGCCCCCTCCGCCGCGGAGCTCGCCGGCGCCCGCGAGCTGAGTCCCGGCTCCGCGGTGACGAGCGGCTCGACCGTCACGTGGACCTACACCGTCCGTAACACCGGCCAGACCCCCCTCTCCGACGTCGTCGTCACCGACGACCAGGGCGTGGTCGTCCGGTGCCCACGAGCAGACCTCGCCGTCGGCGACCACATGGTCTGCACGGGCTCAGGGCCCGTCAACCCGCGTCCCTGACCCTCCCCCCAGCTGCCCGGGCCCTCCGCTCGGTCAGGTGCCGGCGCGCACGCGCCGTCACCGAACCTCCAGTTCGATCACACCTAGCCAAGGACATGAACATGAACAAGAAGACCACGGGCATCGTCGCCGGAGCCGCTGGCGCGGCCCTCCTCATGGGCGGCGCGACCTTCGCGCTGTGGAACGACAGCGCAGAGGTCGCCGGTGGCGCCATCACGGCGGGCAACCTCGACGTCGAGGCCGGCACCGTGTCGTGGCAGGACGTGTCGGCGGACCGCACCCAGGGCGACCACGAGATCAACCTCGACACCTTCCGCATCGTCCCCGGTGACACCGTCGAGGGCACCCTGCCCCTCAGCGCGGCCCTCGAGGGTGACAACCTCGCCGCCGAGCTCTCCCTCGACAAGCTCGGTGTCACCGGCGACGGCCGGCTCCTCGCCGAGCTCGCCGAGCACGCCACCTACGAGGTGCGCCTCGACGGCGAGACCATCGTCGACGCCACCCCGCTGGCCGCGGCGCAGCCGCTGCGGTTCGCCTCGGCGGACAACTCCCAGAACGTGGCCGCGCTCCACACGCTGCCCGCCGCGCTGACCGACGCCCCGAACCTCGAGGTCGTCCTCAGCGTCACCTTCGACGAGGACGTCGCCGAGCGCGACCTCGTCGAGGCCAAGGCCGCGCTCAAGGCCTTCGACGTGACCCTCACGCAGGTGCGTGACGGAGGCGTCGGCGGCTTCTGAGCGCACCCGGGTGGGGGCACGCACCCCCCGGCGCGCCCCCACCCGTTCCCCCGCCCCACCCCCGAGGAAGGAGCACCATGGCCACGACCGTCGCGGCCCCCGGCACGACCCCGGCTCCCGAGCAGGCCCCCACCGGCACGTTCTGGCGGGCGGTCCTCAGCGGGACGACCGCCGTCCTGCTCGTCGCGCTGCTCCTCCTCGCCGCCGCCGTCGCCGTCGTCCCCCGCGTGCTCGGCGGTGCGGCGCTGACGGTCCTCACCGGCTCCATGGAGCCGACCTACTCGCCCGGCGACATGGTCGTGGCGGTCCCGCAGGCGGAGTACGAGGTCGGTGACGTCGTCACCTTCCAGCCCGTCGCGGGGGACCCGACGCTCGTCACGCACCGCGTCGTCGGTGCCACCCTCGGCGCCGAGCCCGCCTACATCACCCGCGGCGACGCGAACGGCGCCGACGACGACCCTGTCTCGCCCGAGCAGGTCATGGGCCGGGTCGTCTACCACGTCCCCTACGTCGGCCACCTCGCGGGTGCGGTGGGCCCCAACCGCGGCGCCGTCGTCACCGCGGTCGCCTGCCTCCTCATCGGGTACGGCAGCTACCTCGTCATCGCAGACTCCCGTGCCGGCCGCCGCCGCGGCCCCGGGCAGATCACCACAGGAGAGTCGTGACCACTCGTCCCACCCCACGCAGAGCCCGCGGGCGCCGGGGGTCGCTCTTGCTCGTCGCCGGCGCCGCACTCCTCGCGGGCGCCGCCGGCGCAGGCGGCACCGTCGCCCTCTGGCAGGCCGCAGCGGACCTGCCCCTGGGCGCCATCACCGCCGGCAACCTCGACATCGACACGGTCGGTGAGACCGTCTGGCACGACACCTCACCGGACGTGCCGGGGACGCCGCGGCGCATCGATCCCGCCAGCTTCCTCGCCCGCCCCGGCGACTCGCTCCTCGCGAGCCAGCGGCTCACCACCGAGCTCGAGGGCGACAACATGCGCGGTCGGCTCACCGTCGGCTGGGAGCGGGAGCCCGTGCTGCCCGAGGGCGTGCGCGCCACCTACTCCGTGCGCGACGCGGCCGGTGACCCTCTCGTCTCCGACGTCCCGCTCGGCGAGGATCGGCTCGTCGCTCTGGACGACGACGGACGTGTCCTCACCGTCGAGGTCGCCATCACCCTGGGTGAGGGCACGAAGGACCGGGTCGGGGCGGACGCGGCCGCACAGCTCACCGACCTCGGGACCGTCGTCGTCGACCTCGAGCAGGTCCGGTCCGGGGAGGGCTTCGCCTCATGACCACGACACGACACCGCACGGCACTGACGGCCGCGGTCGCCGGCGTCGCCGGCGCCTGCCTCGGCGTCGGCGGGGTCTCCCTCGCCCTGTGGAGCGACTCGGCGACGCTCGGCGGCACCGTCGCCGCCGGCTACCAGTCCTTCGCCGTCGGGGCGCCCGGCGCCACCGTGCCGGCCCCCACCGGAACCGCGGTGCGCACCGTCGGCCCGCAGGAGGCTGCCAAGCTCGTCCGTGACGGCGAGCTCGCCGTCCCCGTCCAGGTCGACTCCGTCAGCCAGGGCAACAAGGGCCTGCACTACGTCGTCAGCCCACCGGAGGACTGGGGCAGCGGGGTGTTCGGCAGCGCCGACATCGCCCTCTTCCCGGTCGCCTCACCGCGCGACTGTCGCACCGAGGTGCTCTCCCCGCAGAGCCTGCCCGAACCGAGCGGCCTCGAGTCCACCCCCGTCCCGAGCACGTACTCCACGAGCACCGGACCGGTGACCGAGCACTGGTGCCTGTACGCCAGCCACGACGGCGCGCCGGAGGTGGGCGAGTACGCCAACACGGCACGGGTGAGCGCCCGTCCCCCCGAGGGGCCGGTCGTCGAGGCGGAGGACACGTGGGACGCCGTCGTCGTCGCCCGGCTCGACCCGGCCGCCGAGCCGGTCCACGCCATCACCTTCACCTCCACCACCTTCCGTCCCGGGGAGCAGCCGTGAGCCGAGTTCTCAGCACCGTCGCCGTGGCGGCGCTCGCCGTCGGCCTCAGCGCGGGCGCAGCGCACGCGGGCACGCCCTTCGACGAGGCGATCCACATGTCGTGGGACGGCACCACCTACACGGGGGTGACGACCGAGAGCTTCCTCGGCACGCCGGTCGCGGTGCCGGGCGACTCCGCGAGCCGGACGGTGCTCGTGCGCAACGACGGCCCGGCGACGGGCACCCTGCGCGCCAGCATCGTCAACGTCGACCTGCTCGACCCGGCGGCCCCGGACGTGCACCACGCGGGCGGCGAGGACCTGGGCAGCTTCTACGACGACCTCGTCCTGCGCTGGCCGGGAGGCTCAGCCTCCTTCACCGAGCTCGACGCGAACGGGGTGACCCCCGTCCTGGAGGTCGAGCTCGCCAAGGGCCGGGAGGTGCCCCTCACGGTGGGGTACGAGCTGCCCGCCGAGGCTGTCTCGGGCAACCGCGCCAACGTCGAGCCGCGTGAAGCGTCCTTCGACGTCCTCCTCGAGATCGGTGCCGAGCTTCCCCCGGAGTCCGGGGTGGACCCGGCACCGGTGCCCACCGAGACGCAA
>NZ_UETB01000005.1 GCF_900116375.1 Georgenia satyanarayanai
CATGACGGCAGACGAACCAGCCGACGCCAGGACCATATTTGGCATCAAAAACTTGGCACACTGTTGAGTTCTCAAGAAACAGACACACACCGCCGAGACCCGAGCCATCTGACCCGAACCCCGGACCGGGGCAACCTCTTAAACTTACCTGATGGACTCTGGCCCGTCAACTTGCGTTTCCGTGGCCCTTGTCTCTCAGTTCCACATCCCGTGGGCGTGACTCAGTCACTCGCTTCGGTGTGGACTCGCCATCCCCGGGACCGGCCGCCCAGCCTCTCGGCCTAGCGTCCGTGCCTCCCTGGGGGGCAACGAGGTGAAACATTACGGGGCCGGCGGGCCGTCGTCAAACGATCGGGCGCGGGCCCCAAGCTGGGCCCGTTCAGCTGGCCTGACCTGCGGTTTTACCTGGCTCGGTGGCCGTCGGCACCGCTCCGGAGCAGGAATCTCGGCCTGTGCGGTCGTTCACACGGCGCGCCGCCGCGCCAGGCGCCCGGCGCACCGCTATACGTGCGCGCCCGAGACACAACGACGCCCGCCGGCCGAGGTGGCCGACGGGCGTCGTAGGACTGCCGGGCTCAGGCGCCGGCGACCTCGGCGACCTCGGCGACGGCGAGGTTCCGCCGCCCCCGGCGCAGGAGCACCCAGCGTCCAGCGAGCAGGTCCTCCGGTGCGAGCACGTGGTCCTCGTCGGTGAGCTTGACGTTGTTGAGGTAGGCCCCGCCCTCGGCGATGGTGCGTCGCGCGGCGGACCGCCCGTTCGCCAGCCCGGTCGCGACGAGCAGGTCGACAAGGTTGGACTCCCCCACCACCGCCTCGCCACGCGGCAGCTCGGCCACCGCGTGCCCGAGCGTCTCGGCGTCCAGGTCCTGCAGCTCCCCGCGCCCGAAGAGTGCCTGCGAGGCCCGCTCGACCCGCTCGGTCGCCTCCGCCCCGTGGACGAGGGTGGTGACGTCCTGGGCGAGG
Organism: Georgenia satyanarayanai; assembly: GCF_900116375.1. Classification (GTDB taxonomy): domain Bacteria; phylum Actinomycetota; class Actinomycetes; order Actinomycetales; family Actinomycetaceae; genus Oceanitalea; species Oceanitalea nanhaiensis. The sequence continues at coordinate 964 of NZ_UETB01000005.1, forward strand.
ACCCGCTGCCCCTCCCGGGCCTTGGGTCGCTCGGCCACCGCGGTGACGAGCTCGGCGATCTCCTCCCGGCTGCGGAAGGTGAAGATTTTGAGGAAGCGCTCGACGTCGCCGTCGTCGGTGTTGAGCCAGAACTGGTAGAAGGCGTACGGGCTCATCATGTCCGGGGCGAGCCACACCGCCCCGCCCTCGCTCTTGCCGAACTTCGTGCCGTCGGCCTTGGTGATGAGCGGGGTCGTCATCGCCTGGACGCCCGTGCCGTCGGCCTTGCGGATGAGCTCGACGCCGGAGAGCAGGTTGCCCCACTGGTCGTTGCCGCCCGTCTGCAGGGTGCAGCCGTAGCGACGGTGCAGCTCCCGGAAGTCCATGCCCTGGAGGATCTGGTAGCTGAACTCCGTGAAGGAGATGCCCTCGTCGCTGGCGAGCCGCCGGGCGACGGTGTCCTTGGCGAGCATGGTGCCCAGCCGGTAGTGCTTGCCGACCTCCCGGAGGAAGTCGATGGCGCTCAGCCCGCTGGTCCAGTCGAGGTTGTTGACCATCTGCGCGGCGTTCTCGCCCTCGAAGTCGAGGAAGGGCTCGATCTGCCGGCGCAGGCGCTCGGTCCACTGGCTCACGACGTCGCGGTCGTTGAGGGTGCGCTCCCCCGACATGCGGGGGTCGCCGATGAGCCCGGTGGCCCCGCCGACGAGCGCGATCGGCCGGTGGCCGGCGCGCTGGAGGTGGCGCAGGAGGATGAGCTGGACGAGGTGCCCGTGGTGGAGGCTGGGCGCCGTCGGGTCGAAGCCGCAGTAGTAGGTGACAGGTCCCGCGGCGAGGGCGGCGCCGATGGCGTCGCGGTCGGTGGCCTGGGCGATGAGCCCGCGCCACTCCAGCTCCTCGAGGATGTCACTCACGTCTGCGTACCTTCCTGGTCGGTCGGGACCGCTCCGGCCCCGGGGACTAGTGTGCCCCGTCCGCGGTGCCGGCTCGTCCGGCGTCCGTGGGACGACGACGACGGCGCACCCCGGGCCGGTACGTCGAGACGGTCGGCTCACCGGGCAGCCAGAAACGCCACGGGAAGGTCTCGGCGTCACCGCCGGGGCCGGAGACACCGACACGGGGTCCGGTCGCCACCTCGGCCGCAACCGCGGCCGGCGCGACGAGCTCGGCCCGCCCGCCGGGCGTGAGGACAACCCCGTTGTCCGCGCCGGCCAGGCCCAGGGCCTGGGCCATGCGGGCCGGGCCGCGGGCGAGGTCGACGTCCTTCTTCGCGGCCGCCCGGCGGGAGCGCGCCAGCTCGACGCCGTCGACGACCTCCCCGCCCCGCAGGAGGACGGCGCTGGCGCGCCCGTCCTCGCCGCACACGACGTTGGCGCACCAGTGCATGCCGTAGGTGAAGTACACGTACAGCCGCCCGGCTGGCCCGAACATCACCTCGGTGCGCGGCGTGAGACCCCGGTAGGCGTGGGAGCCCGGGTCGTTGCCGCCGTCGTAGGCCTCGACCTCGGTGAGCCGGACGGTCACCGCTCCCGCGTCGTCGCGCACCGTGAGGTGCGCGCCGAGCAGGAGCGGTGCCACGTCCAGCGACCGCCGGGTGAGGTCGAGCATCAGGCGCTCGTCCACTCCCGCAGCTGGGTGAGCGCGGTCCGTGCCGACTCGAGCTGCTCGGCCACCCGGTCCGGCGCGGTGCCGCCGCGCCCGTTGCGGGAGGCCACGGAGCCCTCGACGCTGAGCACCGCCCGCACGTCGGGGGTGAGGTGCGGGGAGATCGCGGCGAGCTCGTCGTCGGTGAGGTCCCACAGCTCGGTCCCGGCCTGCTCACAGGCCTGGACGCACGCGCCGGCGATCTCGTGCGCGTCGCGGAACGCGACGCCCTGGCGCACCAGCCACTCGGCGATGTCGGTGGCCAGCGAGAAGCCCTGCGGGGCGAGCTCGGCCATCCGGTCGGTGTCGAAGGTGAGCGTGGCGACCATGCCGGAGACGGCCGGGAGGAGCACCGAGAGGGTGTCGACGCCGTCGAAGACGGGCTCCTTGTCCTCCTGGAGGTCCCGGTTGTAGGCGAGCGGCAGCCCCTTGAGGGTGGCGAGCAGACCGGTGAGGTCACCGATGAGGCGCCCGGCCTTGCCGCGCGCGAGCTCGGCGACGTCGGGGTTCTTCTTCTGCGGCATGATCGAGGAGCCGGTGGAGAAGGCGTCGTCGAGGCGGACGAAGCCGAACTCCTTGGTCGCCCACACGATGACGTCCTCGCTGATCCGCGAGAGGTCCACGCCAACCATGGCGACGACGAAGGCGAACTCGGCGACGACGTCGCGCGAGGCGGTGCCGTCGATGGAGTTCTCCACCGAGTCGGTGAAGCCGAGGTCGGCCGCCACCGCCCGCGGGTCCAGCCCGAGGGAGGATCCGGCGAGCGCGCCGGAGCCGTAGGGCGAGATCGCCGCACGGCGGTCCCAGTCCGCCCAGCGCTGGACGTCACGCAGCAGCGGCCACGCGTGGGCGAGCAGGTGGTGGGCCAGCAGCACGGGCTGGGCGTGCTGGAGGTGCGTGCGCCCCGGCATGACCGCGCCCGGGTGCGCCGCGGCCTGGTCGACGAGCGCACCGACGACGTCGAGCACTCCCCCGGCGAGCAGCCGCGCCTGCTCGCGCAGGTAGGAGCGCACGAGCGTGGCGATCTGGTCGTTGCGCGAGCGCCCGGCGCGGAGCTTGCCGCCCAGCGCGGGGCCGGCCCGCTCGATGAGGCCGCGCTCGAGGGCGGTGTGCACGTCCTCGTCGTCGGGCTGGGGACCGAAGGCGCCGGAGACGACGTCGGCCTCGAGGCGGTCCAGCGCCTCGAGCATCCCGGCGAGCTCGGCGTCGTCGAGCAGCCCGGCCCCGGCCAGCGCCCGGGCGTGGGCCCGGGAGCCGGCGATGTCGTGGCGGGCCAGCCGCCAGTCGAACTGGGTCGAGCGGGACAGCTCGGTCAGCGCGTCAGCGGGGCCGCCGGCGAAACGCCCGCCCCACAGGCTCAGCGGTGCCTCAGCCATTGCTCGTCTCCAGCGAACCGGAGCCGAGGTCCACGGCGTTGCCGAAGGCGGCGTCGCGGGCGGCGGCGAGCTTGGCGGTGAGGCCGTAGATCTCGATGAAGCCCTTGGCGTTGGACTGGTCGAAGGTGTCGCCCGAGTCGTAGGTGGCGAGGTTGAAGTCGTACAGGCTCGTGTCGCTGCGACGGCCGGTGACGACGGCGCGGCCCCCGTGGAGGAGCAGGCGCACCTCGCCGGTGACGTAGCGCTGGGTGTCGTCGATGAAGACGTCGAGGGAGCGCTTGAGCGGGGAGAACCACTGGCCGTCGTAGACGAGCTCGGTCCAGCGCTGGTCGACGCCCTTCTTGAAGCGGGCCTGCTCGCGCTCGACGGTGACGTTCTCCAGCTCCTGGTGGGCGGTGATGAGCGCGATCGCGCCGGGGGCCTCGTAGACCTCGCGGGACTTGATGCCCACGAGGCGGTCCTCGACGATGTCGATGCGGCCCACACCCTGGGCGCCGGCGCGGCGGTTGAGCTCCTGGACCGCCTGCAGCGGGGTCACGGGCACGCCGTCGATGGCGACGGGGACACCCTCCTTGAAGGTGATGACGACCTCGTCGGGCACCGGCGGGAAGGCCGGGTCGTCGGTGTAGCTGTAGACGTCCTTGGTGGGCGCGTTCCAGATGTCCTCGAGGAAGCCGGTCTCGATGGCGCGGCCCCACACGTTCTGGTCGATGGAGAAGGGGTTGTTCTTCGTCGTCTCGATCGGCAGCTGGTGGCGCTGGGCGTAGTCGATGGCGACGTCGCGGGTGAGGGCGAGGTCGCGGACGGGGGCCAGGCACTTGAGGTCGGGGGCGAGGGAGGTGATGCCGACCTCGAAGCGGACCTGGTCGTTGCCCTTGCCGGTGCAGCCGTGGGCCACGGTGGTGGCGCCGAACTGGCGGGCGGCGCGGGCGAGGTGCTTGACGATGACCGGCCGGGAGAGCGCCGAGACCACCGGGTAGCGGTCCTGGTAGAGGGCGTTGGCCTTGAGCGCCGGCATGCAGTACTCCTCGGCGAACTCGTCGCGCGCGTCGGCGACGTAGGCCTCGACGGCGCCGCAGTCGAGGGCGCGCTGCCGGATGACGTCGAGGTCCTCCCCGCCCTGGCCGACGTCGACGGCGACGGCGATGACCTCGGCGCCGGTCTGCTCGCCGATCCAGCCGATGGCCACCGAGGTGTCCAGCCCGCCGGAGTAGGCGAGCACCACGCGCTCCTTGCCGGAGGTCGAGGTGGTCGCGGGGGTGGTGCTGTCAGTCATGCGTGGTCTCTTTCCATGGATGGTGCGGGAGTGCGGTCGGCCCCGTTCCGGGCCGGTGCGGGGGTGGTCGGGGCTGCGAGGGCGAGGAGCCGCTCGGCGAGGGCGGCGCCGGCCTCCTCGTCGCGGGCGATGACGAGGACGGTGTCGTCCCCGGCGATGGTGCCGATGACACCGGGCAGGACCGCGGTGTCGACGGCGGAGGCGAGCAGCTGGGCGGCGCCGGCGGGGGTGCGGAGCACGACGAGCGCGCCGGACCGGTCCGCTGAGACGAGCAGCTCGCTGCACCAGCGCGCCAGGCGCGCGGCGCTGTGCCCCTGCTCGGGCGCGACGGGCGGGGCCATCGCCCCGGCCGCGCCCTCCTGCGGCAGGGCGTAGACCTGGCGGCCGTCGGGCAGGGTGATCTTCCCGGCGCGCAGCTCGACGAGGTCACGCGAGAGCGTCGCCTGGGTCACCTGGACGCCGTGGGCGGCCAGCTGTGCGCTGAGCTCGCTCTGGGAGGAGATGCGCTCGTGGGTGAGCAGCCGCGCGATGAGGGCGTGGCGTGCCGGCCGGGTGACGGGCATGCTCACGGCGTCGCCCCGAGGAGGTGGACGAGGACGGCCTTCTGCGCGTGGCGGCGGTTCTCCGCCTCGTCCCAGATGACCGAGCGCGGCCCGTCGACGACCTCCGCCGTCGCCTCCATCCCCCGGTAGACCGGCAGGCAGTGGAGGAAGACCGCGTCCTGCCCACGCGCCATGAGGCGCTCGTCGACGCGGTAGGGGACGAAGGGCGAGGTGCGGTCCCCGGCCTCGTCCTCCTGGCCCATCGACACCCACGTGTCGGTGGCGACGGCGGTGACGCCGTCGACGGCCTCGTCGGCGTCGGTCGTGACGAGCACGCTGCCGCCGGTCTCGGCCGCGATGGCGCGTGCGCGCTCGACGACAGCGGGGTCGGGCGCGTAGTCGGCGGGCGCGCCGATCCGCACGTCCATGCCGGCGGTGACGCCGCCGAGGAGGTAGGAGTGCGCCATGTTGTTCGCGCCGTCGCCGAGGTAGGCGAGGGAGCGGCCGGCCAGGGCGGGACCGTCGGCAGCCAGGCCGCCGCGGTGCTCGGCGATCGTCTGGAGGTCGGCGAGGATCTGGCAGGGGTGGAACTCGTCGGTGAGCGCGTTGACGACGGGCACGGCGCTCACTGCGGCGGCCCGGTCGAGCCCGGACTGGGCGAAGGTGCGCCACACGATGGCGGCGACCTGCCGGTCGAGGACGCGCACGGTGTCCTCCACCGACTCCCCGCGGCCCACCTGGGTGGACGCGGAGTCGAGGACGAGCGGGAAGCCGCCGAGCTCGTGGATCCCGACGGAGAAGGACACCCGGGTGCGCGTCGAAGCCTTGTCGAAGAGCACCGCCACGGAGCGGCCCTCGAACGGGCGCGGGGCGACCGTGCCGGCCTTGAGCTCGAGCGCGAGCTGGAGCACGGAGCGCTGGGCGTCGACGGACAGGTCGTCATCGCGCAGGAAATGGGCGGTCATGCGGCACCTCCGGCGGTGTCGAGGACGGCGGGCAGGTCGGCGAGGAAGCCGGCGGCCTGCTCGTGGCTGAGGACGAAGGGCGGGGCGAGGCGGACGGCGTCGGGCGCGACCGGGTTGACGATGTAGCCGGCCGCGAGGGCCGCCTGCGCCACCTGGGGCGCGACGGCCTCGGTGAGCATGATCGCCAGGAGCAGGCCCTCGCCGCGGACGCCCGCGACGAGCGGGTGGCCGAGCGCCGTGACGCCCTCGCTCAGCTGGCGGCCGCGCTCGGTGACGGCGGTGAGCAGCCCGTCGCGCTCGATGACGTGCATGGTCGCGAGCGCGGCGGCGGAGGCGACGGGGTTCCCGCCGAAGGTGCTGCCGTGCTGGCCGGGCCCGAGCAGGGTGGCGGCGTGCTCGCCGAGGGCGACGACGGCGCCGATCGGCAGCCCGCCCGCCAGCCCCTTGGCGAGGACGACGACGTCGGGCACGACCCCGCCGCCGACGTGGTCGTGGTGGTGGGCCATCCACCGCCCGGTGCGGCCCATCCCGGTCTGCACCTCGTCGAGGATCAGCAGCGCGCCGTGCCGGGACGTGAGCTCGCGGGCGGCGGCGAGGTAACCCGGGGGCAGCGGACGCACGCCCGCCTCCCCCTGCAGCGGCTCGAGGACCAGGGCGGCGACGTCGTCGTCCATGGCGGCGGTGAGCGCGTCGACGTCACCGAAGGGCAGGTGCTCGACGCCGCCGGGCAGCGGCATGAACGGCTCGCGGTAGGCGGCCTTGTGGGTGAGGGCGAGGGCGCCCATGGTCCGGCCGTGGAAAGCGCCCTCGAGGGCGAGGATCCGCGGCCGGCTGCCCTCGCCGTGGCGGCGGGCCAGCTTGAACGCGGCCTCCATCGCCTCGGTGCCGGAGTTGGCGAGGAACACGCGCGACCCGGCCGGCGCGCCACCGGGCGTGACGATCTCGAGCAGTCGCTCGGCGAGGTGGACCTGGGTGGGCGTGGCGAAGAAGTTCGACACGTGGCCCAGCGTCCCGAGCTGCGCGGAGACCGCGGAGACGAGCGTGGGGTGGGCGTGGCCCAGGGAGTTGACGGCGATGCCGGCGAGGAGGTCGAGGTAGCGGCCGCCGTCGGCGTCCCACACCCACGCACCCTCCCCGCGCACGAGGACGCGCTGGGGCGGGCCGAAGGTGTTCATCAGGGCGCCGGTGTAGCGCTCGGCCCACACCGCCGCGGGCTGCTGGGTCTCGGGGACGATGTCGCTCACGGTGCCTCCGGGTGGGTGGACTGGGTGGCCCAGTCGGGCAGGACGAGGGTGCCCACGCCCTCGTCGGTGAAGATCTCCAGCAGCATTGAGTGCGGCTGGCGGCCGTCGATGATGTGCGCCTGCGGCACCCCGCCGCGCACCGCGCGCAGGCAGGCCTCCATCTTGGGGACCATGCCGGACTGGAGGTCGGGGAGCATGACGCTGAGCTCACTGGCGGCGATGCGCCGGACGATCGAGGAGCGGTCGGGCCAGGAGCGGTACAGGCCCTCGACGTCGGTGAGGACGACGAGCTTGCGTGCCCCGAGCGCGACGGCGAGCGCTGCGGCCGCGGTGTCGGCGTTGACGTTGAGGACCTGGGAGGGGTCGGTGACGTCCGGGGCGATCGTCGAGATCACCGGGATGCGGCCGGCGGCGAGGAGGTCCTCGACGGCGGAGGGGTGGACCTCGACGACGTCGCCGACGAGGCCGACGTCGACCGGCTCGCCGTCGACGACGGCGGTGCGGCGCTCGGCACGCAGCAGCCCGCCGTCCTCCCCGGAGATGCCGACGGCGTGGGCGGTGTCCACGTTGAGGAGGGAGACGAGGTCCCGCTGCACCTGGCCGGTGAGGACCATCCGGACGACGGCCATCGCCTCGGGGGTGGTGACCCGCAGGCCGCCGCGGAACTCCGAGGCGATCTGGAGGCGGTCGAGCATCGCGGAGATCTGCGGGCCGCCGCCGTGGACGACGACCGGCTGCATGCCCACCTGGTGGAGGAAGAGGACGTCCGCGGCGAAGGCGCGCTGGAGGTTCTCGTCGACCATGGCGTTGCCGCCGTACTTGATGACGACGCGCGTGCCGGCGAAGCGGCGCAGCCAGGGCAGGGCCTGGAGGAGGACCTCGGCCTTCTGGTCGGGGCGCAGGCTGTCGGGGAGCTCGGTCATGTCGAGTAGGCGCTGTTCTCGTGGACGTAGTCGTGGGTGAGGTCGTTGGTCCACACGGTGACGGGCGGGGCGTCCCCGGCGTGGAGGGCGATCTCGACGTGCACCTCGCGGTGCGCGGCGAGGTCGACGAGCGAGCGGTCCTCCCCCACGCCCCCGGCCCGGCACACCTGGACGCCGTTGACGCTGACGTCGAGGAGGAGCGGGTCGTAGGGGGCGACGTCCTCGGGGACGGTGCCGGCGGCGGCGATGATGCGGCCCCAGTTGGGGTCGTTGCCGAACATCGCGGCCTTGAAGAGGTTGGAGCGGGTGACGGCGCGGGCGACGGCGAGCGCCGCCGTCTCGTCGGTCGCGCCGGTCACGGTGACGGCGACGTCGTGGCTGGCGCCCTCGGCGTCGGCGATGAGCTGGCGGGCCAGCTGCTGGGTGGCGGCGGTGAGCGCCTCCTGGAAGGCGACCGGCTCGGGGCGGACGCCGCTGGCGCCGGAAGCGAGGAGGATGACGGTGTCGTTCGTCGACATCGCGCCGTCGGAGTCGATCCGGTCGAAGCTCAGCCGGGCGGCCTCGCGGAGGGCGGCGTCGGCCTGCGCGGCGTCGAGCTCGGCGTCGGTGGTGAGGACGCACAGCATCGTCGCGAGCGCGGGGGCGAGCATGCCCGCCCCCTTGGCCATGCCGCCCACCGACCAGCCCTCGCCCTGCACGTGGACGGTCTTGGCGACGGTGTCGGTCGTCATGATCGCCTCGGCGGCGTCGGCGCCCCCGTCCGCGGAGAGCGCTGCGGCCGCCGCGTCGATGCCGGCGGTGAGGGCGGGCATGTCGAGCCGCTCGCCGATGAGGCCGGTGGAGCAGACGAGGACGTCCCCGCTGGAGACGTCGAGCCGCTCGGCGACGTGCTCGGCCGTCACGTGGGTGTCGGCGAAGCCCTCCGGGCCGGTGCACGCGTTGGCGCCGCCGGAGTTGAGGACGACGGCGCGGGCGATCCCGTCTCCGACGGCGATGCGCGACCACACGACGGGGGCCGCGACGACACGGTTGGTCGTGAAGACGGCGGCGGCGACGGCGCCGGGGCCGTCGTTGACGACGAGCGCGACGTCCTTGCCGCCGGAGCTCTTGAGACCGGCGGCGACGCCGGCGGCCCGGAAGCCGCGTGCTGCGGTGACGCTCACGGGGCGACTCCCACGGTGGTCAGGCCCAGCTGCTCGGGCAGCCCGAGCGCGAGGTTCATGGACTGGACGGCGGCACCGGCGGTGCCCTTGACGAGGTTGTCGATCGCGCAGACGGCGACGGCGCGGCCGGCGCGCTCGTCGACGGTCACCTGCACGTGGGCCGTGTTCGCGCCGAGGGTGGCCGCGGTGGTGGGCCACTGGCCCTCGGGCAGGAGGCGGACGAAGGCCTCCCCCGCGTAGGCGTCCTCCCACGCGGCCCGGACCTGCGCCGTCGTCGTGCCCGGGGTGAGCGGCGCGGTGACGGTGGCGAGGATGCCGCGCGCCATCGGCACGAGGGTGGGGGTGAAGGAGAGCCGCACGTCGGCGGCGCCGGCGCGCCGCAGGTTCTGCTCGATCTCGGGCACGTGCCGGTGGCCGCCGCCGACGGCGTACGGCATGGCGGTGCCCATCCCCTCGGAGGCGAGCAGGTGCGGCTTGAGGGACTTGCCCGCGCCAGAGTAGCCGTTGGCGAGGACGGCGACGACGTCGCCCGGGTCGACGACGCCGGCGCTGACGCCCGGCTGGAGGGCGAGGGTGACCGCGGTGACGTTGCAGCCAGGCACGGCCACGGTGCGGGCCTCGCGCAGGATCTGGCGCTGCGCGGCGGCGGTGCCGCTCTCCCCCGCGTGCCGCAGCTCGGGCATGCCGTAGGGCCACGCGCCGGCGAAGGTGCCGCCGTAGAAGTGGTCCCAGTCCGCGACGTGCTCGAGGCGATGGTCGGCGCCGCAGTCGAGGAGCAGCGGCGTGGGCCCGTCGAGGGCGGCGAGCGCGTCGGTCAGCTCGCCGGACGCGCCGTGCGGGAGGGCGAGGACGACGACGTCGTGCCCCGCCAGGCGCGTGGGGTCGGTCGGCTCGATGAGCCGGTCGGCGAGCGGCAGGAGATGGGGCTGGTGCTGCCCGAGGAGGTCACCGGCACTGGCGTTCGCGGTGAGCGCGCCGATCTCGACCTCGGGGTGGGCGAGGAGGAGGCGCAGGACCTCGCCCCCGGCATACCCACTGGCCCCGGCCACGGCTACAGATACAGTCACCCGCATAACTATACACGGGAGTGAATGGAGCGCCACGTACTCCTCCGGGGAGGCGGGCCCGGACAAGAGGTGTCCGCTCCCGTGAGCGCAAGCGAGTGATCAGGCTCGTGCGTGCTGCAGCCGACGAACGAGCACGTAGATCTTGCAGCCCACGCACAACCCCGTGGTCGCCCTGACGACGGACCCAGCGGCAGCGACGGCGGTGAGGCTGTAGCCCATCGCGTCCACGCCGATGAGGAAGGCGAGCAGCGCCAGAACGGTGAGTACGAAACCGATGAACTGAGCGAAGCGCGCTGGGCGGGCATCCTCCAACGCGGGTGCGGCACCGAGACGTGGCCAGATGACACGAGCGAAGAGCTGTGCCCACACGGACCAGTGCATGCTCACGAATGCGGTGAACGCGAACATCGCAGCCTGTGAGGCGAGCAGACCTAGCGCCAGAGGGCGAACGGGCTCAACGGTGAGCAGCACGATGACGAGAACGCCGGCCGTTGCCGCGGCAGCGAATCGAAGAGCGCGCGGGTCGACGTGTCCGCGCAGAGGACACGAGGTGATGCCGATACCGGCCACGATGATGCTCCTGAGGGTGCGGGCCGCTGGCGAGTGGCCGCCCTGCTGGCGAGTTCCAGCTGCATCCCGCCGAGCACGTCTTCGTCGATGCCTGCGTGTCAGATCAACTTACACCCGCCGGATCTGGCCCATGAGGACATACGGCATCTCCCAGGAAGCGGCTCGGCCGCGCCACCGAAGGTGGTCGGCTCGAGCGCCGAGCACAACCACTCGACACCACCAGCGACTGCCTTTTCCGTCGTGGTGCTCACGTGCCTGCCTCTCGTCGAGCACTTCCTCTCGACGACCGGCTCCTCGCTTGCCCCCTACTGTGGAACCGTGAAGAAGCGCCCGAACCTCACGTATCTCATCATCGCCTTCACTTTCGGCGTCGTCGGTATCTCGGGGCTCGCCACGGGGCGGAGCGAGCTGCTGGCCTTCCTCGTACTGGCGGTCGCCTTCCTCATCATCGGCTCGAACGATGGCGCCGAGCGCACGCGAAGGAAGCCTCGCAAGGGCCGCTAGGTGGCATTGGTCCGGGCACCGCTCATCGGAGTGTGACCCGGTACGGCAAGCGGCAGAGCCGCTGCTGGCCATTCGCCAGATCCTTCAATGGAGCGCGCGAGTCGCGCAACTTGTTCGGCAGTCGACGAGGCGCATAGTGCGTCGCTGGCACGCGCTGTACGTATCGTCAGCGCCGAGGCTTCAGATCCGCGTCCCACCAAGCGCGAAGCTCGGATGCGAAGTCGACGTCGTCACCGCCGGGCTCCAGTCCATAGTGGTCACGCAACTCGGCGCTGATGCGCGCCGCAATCTCGTCCGCTGGCCCGTGGTGTACGAGGAGGTTAACGACGGGCCCGAGTAAGCAGTCCCACTCGTCGTCCGGCTGCTCGGCCGGGGCATGGCTCCCGGCCGAGGCCCAGGCGTTGAGCCGTCGCCTCACCTCGTCGATCCGCCACTGAGTGGCTCGTCGTTGCCGGCGAGAGGGTGCCTCCTCGCTCGCGGATAGCTCCATGCTCACAGGACCCTATCGGTAGCCGCCAGCTTGAGTGGGTCCCGTTGACGATCGGCTCACGGGACGATGCAACACGACCGGCCGCAGCCGCTGTGAAAACTACCTCGGACCGCTACTTCCCGTCTGGCTCCGTTGCCCTCTCCAGCCCTCGGACGCCTGCCATTCGGTGGAGCTCAGACCGTCGGCCCGGGCGGGCGGCAACGACGCCCGCGATAACGCCCGTGGCGAGGACGAGCCAGGCAGTGTCCGTTGAGAGCCCGACAAACACTGCGCCGAACACGACGGCGGTCGAGGCCACGTTCGGCGCCATGGTCCCCGGTAGCGGAGCGTTCATCGCAATGAGGGTCTGACGGTCCTTCACCACGTATCCCCTCTTGCGGCGCACCGGCTCTACTGCGAGCAAGCCGAGGGGAGCGAGCACAATCAGAATCTTGTGCACCACCGAGAGGCCGATGCCGGCCGCGATGGCAGTGCCGAATGCCACGAAGTAGGGCGCCGGCGGGAAGCGGGTGTCGCCGGCCGCAGCAGCGATGTCATCGGGGCGGCCCATGCATGTACGGTGGCCAAGACATATGACCATCGCAACTTCTGTGAGCTTGGGTGGCGCCGTACAGCCATATCTCGAATCGCCACAGCGGCATCACCATGCTCATCGAACACGGTGTGCATAGCCGCTCGATTCACTGAGGTGCGGCATCTGTGCGGCAGGGGATCGGCACGCGGACGCCAAGACCGCGCATAGCGACTAGTGGGGGTTCGCGGTCATGCGCCGCGGAAGGACGCACCTCCCGCCGCTAGGCGGGGCCATCTGTTTTCGGATCAGATGCTGTGCGACGGGCGTCGTCAAGTAGGGTGCGGCCCATGACGTCTCTCAGTGATGAGTTTGCTTCAATCGCCGAACAAGCCGATGTCTTGGCCGACCAAGCGACTGAACTTGACGACGCCGGCCTCTCACGTCTCGAGGAAGCCGCTAAGTCCATCGGGAGGGCGTGGTCGCAGTCAAGCCTCGGCTACCAGGCTAACGTGTATTACAAGCATTTTTCGACGCCGCCCGCTGGCCATATATTCAGCCGTGAGTGGGGGCTTCTTGGTATGTTTCAAGGCTCTGTCGGGGAATGGGAGCGACACAGTGCTGACGAGGTCGTGGCCATAATTCACTCGCGGGCGGGCGATGTTGACCTCGAGCCAGTGCGTCAGGCTTCGGAGGCAATCCGTACCGCCGCAAAAGAGCTGATCGAGAAGGCGCGTTCCGCGGGAGCACGAGTGCCGCTGCCGTATGACGCTTACCTGACCGAACGACTGGAGGGACTGGCACGCATCGCCTTGCCATCGGTCCGGACACTGCAGCGCTCCATGATGAACGTGCCTCAAGGCAACGTTCCCGTGCGGGACATGCAGGCCTACGAGGGCGGCTGGCAAGTTGCAGGACACCAACTGGTCCTGGGGGAGATGGCTTACATCCGGTCGCCGTATCAAGTAGCCGTTGACCTAGCCGAGGCCTGCCGCGCCATCGCCGCGCACCTCGAAGCCAAAGATTCCAGCGTCGGGCCATTGCTTGTCCAGACTGGCTCGAAGGTATTCATTGGTCACGGGGGCGGTTCGAAGGAGTACCTCGCACTTGGTGTGTGGCTCGCCGACGAAGGTTTGGAATGGGAAGTCTTCGATCGGGTGCCCGCCGCGGGCCTGAGCACAAAGGAGCGCCTGTCCGAGATGCTTAACAGGGCTCAAATCGCCTTCTTGCTCATGACTGCAGAAGACGAGGCTAGCGACGGCTCAGTGCGGGCGCGCGAGAACGTCGTGCATGAAGTCGGTCTCTTTCAAGGGCGTCTCGGCTTCACGAAGGCAATCGTTCTGCTCGAAGAGGGGTGCTCCGAGTTCTCTAACATCCTCGGCTTGGGCCAGATCAGATTCCCTCGCGGGAACATTCGGGGCGCCTTTGACGAGATTCGTCAGGTTCTGCGACGCGAGGGCGTTCTCCCGTAAACGCCAGCCAACCGGACTTCGTCCAGGAGAAAGCTGGAATCCGTGGCCGAATTTGATTCGAATGGCGTCCACGAGGCGTGGACGATGCGCCCGAGCCCGCTGCGATGTCTTGGATCCGGCATCGCGCGGTGCCCCTCAAGTGCTTCACGAGCAGCGTTGGCTCGGGCGCATTGGCCACCGGACAGGTAGAAAGACAGCGACTCCAGGTGCTTTCAGTGGCGAAAGAACAGTTCGTAATCAGGATGTTCTTCGATGGTTTCCTCAAGTCGTCGCACCTCCGATTCCGCCGCACGTCGTAATACACGTCGACTTGCATGGTCACCATCGTCAGCGAGGACGGTACGATCGACCTCCTACCTGATTTGCTTGCGATCCTGGTCGACCCTCAAGGCACCTGCCGAGGCGCCGGATATAACTCGGCCGTCTAGCGGTGGTGACCAACACGACGGTGTGCAATGACGTTGGTGGCATCCTCGACTTCCATCTCGATGCCTCTGGACCCAGCGCGACCACCGGGCGGCGCTACAGGTTGCCTCGCGTGGCGCAGCGTATACCGGTAGACAGGGGGTTCGGAGCAACTCCCGTATCAGGACACAGCCCAGCCGCGCCTCGCAGGGAACAGGACCGCCCTTCCTCGTCTGGGTCACTGCCCCAGCGGCAAATGAACCGCTCTCGCGCGATGAGCACGGCCGGGGTGTAGCCCCCGTGTCGACGCTCTGCCAGACATCGCCCGCTTCGCGGCACATAAGGGCCGAAGTCCTTCGTTGATACCTTTGCGCTGTTGGCAGCCAGCTTTCCGATCTTGTCCTCCGGCCACTCCCGTGACGGCACTACCGTCGGCGCATGCGCCGTGCAGTAACAAACAGGTAAGCCGCCTCACGTTTTCTGCTCGCCCTTGCCCCGAGAAACGGAGCCACTCCTGCGAGGAGCCCAAACGAGCCAGCTGCAATCGCCGGGATACCCCCCGATACCGTGCCAACCAACAGGCTCGCTGCGCCCAGTCCGCCCGGAACAGCGCCTTGCCATATTCGGTCAGAGAAGACCATCTTCTCCAACTTGTAGGACGAGGATTCCAAATCGTGCGCCAACTCGGTCAGCGCGTCGACCTGCTCCCCTGGTGTGCGCGCGGTGACCAGAGAGGCACGTACCTGGCGGCGTAGATCTTCGACCGCGTCTTCGTTCGTCAGCACTTTGGCGAGGTCCGGCGCTGCGAGTGACGTGAGCTGAGGAACATCTGCCCAAACGGCGGCCTGTGCAGCGCCGACCGTCCGACCGCCGCTGCGCCGGGCGAGAAGGCGTGCCTCGAACATCGACGCCGAGACGTACTCGGTCCCATAGACATCGGCGGCCACGACGCGTTCGTTCGTGCGCTGGACGTAATAGCTGACCGCAGAGTCGGAGACCTGTTTGATCCACGGACCATAGTCGTAGTTGGAATCGTAGGGCTGAAGCATCTTCGTTGCGAATCGCCCATCCCCGCTCTTGACCGACTCCTGATCAATGTGACCGTGGAACCAGAACTTGTCGGCATGACGGGACAAGTCGTCCACCGCGCGGACGAAAAGGACCTCTCTGGCGGTAGGGCCCTCCAGAATGAGCTGTTCCCGGACCCACGACACGAGCGCTTGGTCGTTGAGATCGTCGTCCGTGCGTTTGACGGCTGCGGAACCTCCGACCGCCATCGCCGCGCCGTTTGGCACGGGGATCACCAGCCCCGCCGCAAGGAGCCCGCGTACGGCAAGCTGACGCTCGGCGGATCGCCGTAAGGTGCGATTGCTCGCACGTCGAAGAAGTGACTGAAAGACTTCGTCTGGCATAGCGACGTGATCCGCCAGGAGAAGCGTACGCCCCAAAAACGCTGCAGGATCGAGTTCTTCATTCCAAAGAACCGTCGGTTTGGCGTTCTCCGCAGCAAGGGCGCTTACTGTCCGAAGTGACTCGGCGGCAAGGTTGAAGAGGCCTGCCTTGATGCCGTCGCTGGGATCGGAGTCATCAGGAGGCAGCGCCACGAGTCGGCGCAGCACTTCGACTCGAAGACGGCCCAGCTCCGCTGGCGACAGCGAAGGGGCGTCGGCGCTCACATGCGAGACCATCTCAGCGTCCCAGTTAGTGAACTCGACCGCCTTCGACGTCGGCACACCCGTCGGCATCGTTATGGGGGCTCCGGCTGCATCCAGCGTGAGCGCGTCCCTGGCGATCGTGACCGACGGACTCAGGTACACGCCGTCGTCTGGATCCGGTGGCACCGGCGCACCTGGCAGGGACCCAGGGTGGTGATCACCGTGGCACTTCTTGTACTTCAGTCCTGATCCGCACCAACAGCGCTCGTTACGGCCCAACTTGGACAACGGATCCACGGGCTCACCTCCTCAGCTCAAGCACATACTGCCGCGTGTTATGTACCCGACGCATCGAGCCATACACCGTTCAATAGTCTGTCGCTAGCCTGCCGCCATACGTCGTCGTACCGCCCATCTTCTCGGTCTGGTAGTCAGCACCGCCGCGGTGACGCATCCACTGGCTACGCGGCCCCAAGAGCTCCCCGAAGGGTCGAAACTCCGCGAGTGGAACTCCGACCGCGTCGCTCTGTGGCGCAGCAACGAAGCTTCTGCGGCGGGTCTAGGTTGAGACGTCTCGGTAGGCCAACCACCAACGGCTGCGCCCGCCGACCTGCCCTGACGCACCCGCTCACTCTCGGACCGTCCCGCAAGACCCGTCCGGCCATGTGGCCGGACAGGGGGCGCTATCCGAGACGCTCACGTTGGCCTCCGGCGAGCGGGTACGGTCGTCGCGCTGTGCGGCACAGATACGTTCGGCCAGTGCAACCACGGCCGGCAACCGCGGCTTGGTCTGCAGGATCGTCCGACCGCCGGCAGCGGAACTGTCCGACGCCGGCAAGCTCACTTCCCCGCGGCGATGGTGGCGGCTGCGGCGTCGTAGCGGTCGAGCACGATGGAGGTGAGTCGGGGGTCCGCGCCCAGCGGTGCCGTGACGACGTCGGCGCCGGCCTCCAGCACCCGGTCGTAGAAGTAGCCCGGCGCGAGCAAATACGCGGCGACCACGACCCGGGGTGCAGCCGCGTGCCCGTCCCGCTGGTTCGGCCGTGGCGCGTGAGCGAGCGCGGCACGCGCGGCGGCGACGGCGTCGGGCACCGAGGGCCGTGCTTTGGCCCCGTAGCCCACGGTCACCGGCCCCGGGTGCCACTCGCGGAGCCCGGCGGCGACCCTCTCGACGTCGCGGGCGGCGCCGCTGCGGCTCGACCCGGCCGCCGCGACCACGACGGCGTCGTGCGGGCGCACGCCGGCCTCCGTAAGCCGGTGCGCGAGGAGGTCGACGAGGCGGTGGTCCGGTCCGAGCGCCGGGGTGGCGACCGCCCGGCCGGAGGGCCCGTTACGGTCCACGACGGCCTCGGCGATGTCCACCTCGACGTGGTACCCACCCGAGAGGAGGAGCGGCACGACGACCGCACGTCCCGAGCCGCCGTCCGCCGTCACCACCGACGTCACGACGTCCGCCACCTCCGGCTGCTGCACGTCCACGAAGGCCTCGCGCACCTCGAGGCCGGGGCGCGCCGCGCGGACGTCGTCGAGGATGCTGCGGACCACCTGCCGGCCGATGGGGTCGTTGGTCCCGTGCGAGCAGCCGACGAGCACGGGGGCCGCGGCGCCCGAGCGCTCCAGCGCCGGCCGGGTCGAGGTCTGCGTGGTCATGTGAGCTCCAGTCTGTAGCCGCGTTTCACCACGGTCCTCACGAGGTCGCGGCGGCCGGCGGCCTCACGCAGCCGCGCGACGGCCACCTCAGCCGCGTGAGGGTCGCACGAGTCGCCGGGCAGCGCCGCGAGGAGCTCGTCGCGGGACACGACCTCGCCGCGGCGGGAGGCGAGGACGCGGAGCACCTCCAGGGAGCTCGGCGACAGCGGCAGGACCTCGCCGTCGAGGACGGCGAGGCGCGAACGGATCTGCAGCGGACCGGCGACGGTCGCGAGCGCCACCGTCTCCGCGTGCTCGTAGTGGGCGACGAGGCAGCGCACGAGCGCGCCGAGCCGGCCCCGGTCGGGCTGTAGCGGGGTCACGCCCCGGCGCTCGAGCGGACGGGCCGTCACTGGTCCGACCGCCGCCGCCACCATCCCGTTCCGGAACCGCTCGACGACGGGCCCACCGAGCCCCTCCCCCTCGGCCGCGCTCAGCCACGCCTCGGCGCCCGGCGCGGAGGTGAACACGACGGCGTCGATCTCGCCGGTCGCCGCTGCCAGCACCGAGGCGTGCAACGCGTCGGGGTCCGGTGGCGGGCCCCACCGGTAGACGACGAGACTCGCGACAGCGGCCCCCGCCTCGGCGAGCACGACGTCCAGCCCGTCGGCGCCCGCGCCGTGGTGCTGGATGGCGATGCGTAGGCCCGCGACGCCCTCCCCGAGGAGGAGGTCCGCGATCTCCGCGGAGCTCTCCGACTCCGCCACCCAGTCGGCGGTGAGACCGGCGGCCTGGATCGCGCCGCGCGCCTTGGGGCCGCGCGCGACGATCCGCGCGCCGGCGAGCACCGCGAGGAGCGGGTCGGCGATGCCATGGGCGTCGGCCGCCTCGATCCACGAACGGAACCCGATCCCCGTCGTCACCACGACGACGTCGGGCGGGTCGTCGAGGAGGGCGAGCGTCGCGGCGTGCAGCCGATCGTCGTCGACGTGCGGGACCATGCTCAGTGCCGGCGCGTAGCGCACCTGCGCGCCTCGGCGCCCCAACGCCGCCCCTAGCTCCTCCTTGCGCCGGTCGGCCGTGACGAGCACCGTGCAGCCCGCCATGACCTGCCGCAGCATGCGCTCGTCCGGCGCGCGCGCCGGCTCGACGGCCACCCCGCTCATGCGACGAGCACCTGGGCGAGGCGGCCCTCGGCGGCGACGTCCCCGACGACGATGACCGCTGGCGACCGGACGCCGACCTCGGCCGCGCGTCTCACGACGTCGCCCAGCACCGCGCGCGTGACCCGCTGACGCGGCGTCGAGCCGTTCTCCACGAGGGCGACCGGCAGCCCCGGGTCGGCCCCGGCGGTGAGCAGCTGGGTCATGAGACGGGGCAGCTGCGAGACACCCATGAGGATTACCAGGGTCGCCGTCCGGTCACGCGCGGAGACCAGGGCCGCCTCGTCGAGGGCGTCGTGCCCGCTGGTGACGTGGAACGCGGCGACGGTCCCGCGGTGGGTCAGCGGGATGCCCGCCAGCGCGGGGACGCTCAGCGCGCTCGAGACGCCGGGCACGACCTCGACGGGGATCCCGGCGGCGTGGCATGCCGCGACCTCCTCACCGCCCCTGCCGTAGACGAACGGGTCCCCGCCCTTGAGCCGCACGACGCGCCGGCCGCGGCGGGCCTGGGCGACGAGGATCGCGTTGATCTCCTCCTGCGGGACGGGGTGGTGGCCCGGGGTCTTGCCGACGTCGACGACCTCGACTCCTGGCGCGAGCTCGTCGAGCACGTCGACCGGGCCGAGCCGGTCGGTGACGACGACGTCCGCCTCCGCGAGCGCCCGGCGTCCGCGCACGGTGAGCAGGTCGACCGCCCCGGGCCCGCCGCCGACGAGCACGACCGAGCCGACTCCACCGGACGCGCGACGGCGTCGGCGCCGACCGGCGCTCGACGTGCTCTCGGGCGTGCGGGCGGTGCGGTCGTGCACGGCCCCGGCGTCGACGCACCACGTCCGCCGCTCCTCGGCCCACCGGGCCACCGCCCGGTCCACGGCCGGGTCGTCCGTCGCCGCGAGCGCCAGCCAGACGCCGTCGAGGTCGCTCTCCCGCACCTCGCGCGCCAGCCACGTCAGGGCCCGAGCGGACGCGGGATCGTCGACGAGCAGTCGCAGGTCCGCGCACAGGCCGGGCGCGACGACGCGGATGAGCGCGCCGTCGTCGAGCATCGCGCGGACCCTGCGGGCGGCGGCACGGCCGCCACCGGCGACGAGCACTGTCCGGCCCGTCAGCTCGAGCCCCAGCAGGGTGGTCATGGCGTCCGCTCCTCGTCCAGCCCGGGCGGCGCGGGGGGCATGGCCACGTGCACGACGCCGTCCCGCACCGCCACGGGCCAGGTCGCCAGGTCCTCGGCCATTCCCTCGACGGGCTCGTAGCCGGCCCGGTCGAGGCAGCGGCCGGTCGCGAGGTCGAACACCTGCTTGTACATCGGTCCGGCGACCGTCGGGGCTCCGGCGCGCGTCCCGACGATCCCGCGCGACATGACGTTCGCGCCGGAGAACGGGTCGCGCTGCTGGACGGCACGCACCGTGTCGTCGGGCAGCCGGAACAGTGCGACCTGGACCCCTCCGACGAAGGCGGCCGCGCCGCGCTCGACGAACAGGTCACGCAAGAGGCAAACCTGCTCCCACGCCACGGCGTCGTGCGGGCCGGGCCCCGTGGGCTGCGTCTGGGTCACCGCGCTCATCGACGTACCTCCAGGCTCGTGCCGGCGATGACGACGGGGCCGGCCGGGACAGCGGGATCTGCAACGGCTTGGGCGCTCTCACGAGCGGCCGCCCGCTCCGCGGCGGTGGCCGGGCGGATCTGGCCGCGCTCGACGACGTAGGCGAGGTCGGGGTCGGGCTCGGAGGGCGCGTTGACGAAGGAGCCGAAGCGGCGCAGCTTGTCCGGGTCCTCGAGGACCGCCTTCCACTCGTCCTCGTAGGTCTCGACATGTCGTGCCATGGCGGCGTCGAGGTCGGCGCCGATCCCGAGGGAGTCCTCGATGATCACCTCGCGGATGGCCTCGAGCCCGCCCTCGTAGTCCGCGACCCAGGCGGCGGTGCGCTGCAGCCGGTCGGCGGTGCGGATGTAGTACATGAGGAAGCGGTCGATGGTGCGCAGCAGCTCCGCGGAGGTGAGGTCCTCCGCGAGCAGCTGCGCGTGCCGCGGGGTGAAGCCGCCGTTGCCGCCGACGTACACGTTCCAGCCCTTGTCGGTCGCGATGACGCCGACGTCCTTGCCGCGTGCCTCGGCGCACTCGCGCGCGCAGCCGGACACCCCGAGCTTGAACTTGTGCGGCGAGCGCAGCCCGCGATAGCGCAGCTCGAGCTCGACCGCCATGCCCACGGAGTCCTGGACGCCGTAACGGCACCACGTCGAGCCGACGCACGACTTCACCGTGCGCAGCGACTTGCCGTACGCGTGGCCCGACTCGAACCCGTTCTCGACGAGCCGGCGCCAGATGTGCGGGAGCTGCTCGATGCGTGCGCCGAACATGTCGATGCGCTGGCCGCCGGTGATCTTGGTGTACAGCCCGAAGTCCTTGGCCACCTGGCCGATGACGAGCAGCCCGTCCGGGGTGATCTCGCCGCCGGGGATGCGGGGGACGACCGAGTATGTGCCGTCCTTCTGGATGTTCGCCAGCACGTGGTCGTTGGTGTCCTGCAGCGCGGCCTGCTCGCCGTCGAGGATGTGCCCGTTGCCGAGCGAGGCGAGGATCGAGGCGACGACGGGCTTGCAGATGTCGCAGCCGCGGCCCCCGTCGCCGAAGCGCCCGATGATGTCGCTGAAGGTGTGCAGATCGGCGACGCGCACGGCGTCGAAGAGCTGGGCGCGGGAGAGCTCGAAGTGCTCGCACAGCGCGGTGGAGACCTCGATGCCGGCCCGTTCGAGCTCGGTCGTGGTGATCTTCTTGACGAGCGGGAGGCACGAGCCGCAGGAGGTGCCGGCCCTGGTGCACGCCTTCACGCCCGCGAGGTCGGTGCACCCGTGCTCGGTGACGGCGCCGCGGACGGTGCCGGCGGTGACGTTGTTGCACGAGCAGACGGTGGCGGCGTCGGGCAGCTCGAGCGCCGGGGCGCCCGCGGAGCCGGCGCCCTCCGGCAGGAGGAACAGCCCGGGGTCGCCCGGCAGCTCGGAGCCGAGCATGGGGCGCAGCGTCGCGTAGGCGCTCGCGTCGCCGACGAACACGCCCCCGAGCAGGGTGCGCGCGTCGTCGGACAGGACGAGCTTCTTGTACACACCGGCGACGGGGTCGGCGTGGACGAGCTCCATCGCACCGTCACTCTCGGCGAAGACGTCCCCGAAGCTGGCGACGTCCACGCCCCGGAGCTTGAGCTTGGTCGCGGTGTCGGCCCCCGGGAACGTCGCCTCGCCACCGAGGAGCCGGTCGGCGACGACCTCCGCCATGGCGTAACCGGGCGCGACGAGGCCGTTGCAGCGGCCCTCGATGCACGCGACCTCCCCGACCGCCCACACGTGCTCGTCCGCGGTCCGGCAGGCGAGGTCGACGACCACGCCGCCCCGCTCCCCGACCGCGAGACCCGCCGCGCGGGCCAGCTCGTCCCGGGGCCGCACCCCGGTGGCGACGACGACGACGTCGACGTCGAGCCGCCCGCCGTCGGCGAAGTCGAGCCGCCCGACGTGCCCGGTGCGCCGCGCGGCGCCCATCGCCGTGGTCGCGCTGTCGCAGCGCACGGCGATGCCCATGTCGTTGATGAGCCGCTTGAGCGCCTGCCCACCACCGAGGTCGAGCTGCGCGTTCATCAGGTGGCTGCCGAACTGGACGACGGTCGCCTGCGCGCCCAGCGCCTTGAGCGCGCCCGCCGCCTCCAGGCCGAGGAGGCCACCGCCGATGACGGCGCCACGGACCGGGCGGCTCCACCCGCTCGCCGTCGTGCGGCGGTTCTCCTCGACCCAGTCGCTGAGGGCGGCCAGGTCGTCGATGGTGCGGTAGACGAAGACGCCGGGCAGGTCGTTGCCGCTGATGGGCGGCATCGCCGCGGACGAGCCGGTGGCGAGCACGAGCTCGTCGTAGCGGTGGACCCGGCCGTGCCGGTCGGTGACCGTGCGCCCCTCCCGGTCGACCGCGGTGACGGCGCAGTCGCGGTACAGCGTGACGAGCTCGTCGTCCCACAGCGCCGGGTCACCCAGCGTCAGCTCCTCGACGTGCTGCACCGAGAAGTAGCTGGTCAGCGCCACCCGGTCGTACGGCGCGCGCGGCTCCTCGGCAAAGACCGAGATGCGCCAGCTCGCGGCGTCGTCGCGGTCGCGCACCGCCTCGACGAGTCGTTGCGCGACCATGCCGCCACCGACGACGACGAGGTGCCGGGTGCCACTCCCCTGCGGGGCGGGATCGGTCTGAGGTCCGGTCACGGCGATCTCCTGACATGTGGTGGGGCGAGGCAGCCTCGCTCCGTCCGGTTCGGGTGTGGGGCCGGGACGATGCTCACGACGGTACGGAGCCGTGGTTTCCCGGTCGTTCCGCGGTTGTTGCGTCGAGGTAAATGTTGTTTCACGAACGTTGCGGGCTCGGTGAGAGGACGGGGCTCCGGGCGGTGCTGCTCGTGTCGCGCACCCCGTCGTCGGACGGGTCGGCGGCCGCGAGCCAGTCCGCGATGCCGCAGACCGCGTCCGTGCACCCGCCGCACCCGGTCGTGGCGCGGGTCCCACGGGCGAGGTCGTCCGCGCTGCGCGCCCCGTCGTGCCAGCAGGCGACGAGGTCGCCCTTCGTCACGCCGTTGCAGTGGCAGACGGTGGTCTGGTCGGGCATGTGGGTGGGAGTCACCGCCTGGACCGGAGCGGGTGCCGCCGGTCGGAGCAGCAGGTGGGCCGGGTCCGCCGGGACGGGGACCCGCCGGGTGTACGTCGCGGTGAGGTCGGCGCCCACGTCCGGTGCGCCGACGCACGTGGCTCCGACGAGGAGCCCGTCGGCGACCACCACCTGGACGTGTCGTCCGGCTGCCGGGTCGCTCAGCGTGAGCGACCGGTGGCCGGGTTCCCGGCCCGACACCCCCATCGTCACGATCTCCAGGCCGGCAGCCTTGACGCGGACGACGTCGGTGCCGGGGACGGCCGCGCGAGCGGGCGAGCTCCCCGTGGCGCGTCCGGGCTGCGGGTCGTGCGCCACCGGGCGCACGACGGCGCTCGTCGCCAGCCGCAGAGCCATGCTGGGGCGGTCCGCGTCGCCCGACGGGGGGCGGCCGGGGAGCCGGTCACGGCCCGCGGTCGTGCCGTCGTCCGCTCGAGCTGCCGAGGCGAGCGCCTCGGCGAGACGCCAAGACTGGTCCCAGCCCTGCGCGATGAGGCCGGTGCCGCCCTCGGGCGGCTGTGCGCAGTCGCCGATCGCGAAGACGCGCGGGTCGTCGGGGCTGGCGAGGTCCTCGCCCACGACCACGCCCCGGTCGACCGTCAGTCCCGCGGCTCGCGCCAGGCCCGCCTCGGGGACGGTGCCGCACGCGAGCACGACGAGGTCGGCCTCGACGTCCACGACGCGGGTCCCGTCCTCCGACGCGGACCGGTCGGTGCCGTCGGGCGTGCGGATCTCGACCCCGCAGGCCCGCCCCTGCTGGTCGACGCGGACCCGCTCGGTGCGTGCCTGCGTCCACGTGCGCACCCCGAGGCGGCTCAGGCTCGCCTCGACGACGCGCCCGGCGTCGGTGTCGAGCTGGCGGTCCATCGGGCTCGCTCCGCCGTGCACGACGCTCACCGGGACACCGCGGTACGCCAGGCCGCACGCCACCTCGAGGCCGAGCACACCCGCCCCGATGACGACGGCGTGCCGGGCGTTGGCCGACGCGGCGACGATCCCGCGCGCGTCGTCCAGCGTGCGCAGAGTGTGCACGCCACGCGGGAGACCCCCTGCCCGGCCCGTGATCCCGCAGATGTCCGGGACACGCGCCGCGGCGCCGGTCGCGAGGACCACCGCGTCGTAGGGGTAGGCGCCGTCGGCGGTGATGACGCGCCGTGACGCGCGGTCGATGGCGATGGCCTCGGTGCCCCGGCGCACCCTCACCCGGTCGTCACCCGCACCGGGCAGACCGATCGCCGCGAGGTCGACCTTCCCGGCGACGACCTCGCTGAGCAGGACGCGGTTGTAGGGCTCGTACTCCTCGGCGCCGAGCACCGTGATCTCGACGGCGCCCACCTCCTCGTCGCTCAGGCGCGCGAGGAGGTCGCTCGCGAACCGGGAGCCGACCATGCCGTTGCCGACGACGACGACGCGCCTCGTCGGGGCGTCGACGGGGCTCATGCGACCACCTCCGTGCCGTCGGCACGCTTCACGCTGCGCACGTCCACCGCGCAGACCTTGAACTCGGGCATGCCGGAGACGGGGTCGGTCGCGTCGGTCGTCACCCGGTTGACGCTGCCGGCGCTGCCCCAGTGGAACGGCATGAAGACCGTGTCGGGCCGGATGCGGTCGGTCCAGCGGGCGGAGGCCTCGACGTGGCCGCGACGCGAGGTCAGCCGCACCCGCTCGCCGTCGGCGATCCCGAGGCGGACGCCGAGCACCGGGTGCAGCTCGACGAACGGTGCGGCCACCGAGCGGTCGAGCTCGGGCACGCGACGGGTCTGCGCGCCCGACTGGTAGTGCTGCAGCACGCGGCCGGTGACGAGGTACACCGGGGCATCGGCGCGGACGTCGTCGCTCGGGCCCACGTGGTCGACGGCGACCATGCGCGCGCGCCCGTCCGGCGTCGGGAACCGGTCGAGGAACAGGCGCGGTGTCCCGGGGTGGGGCGAGAGGCTCGCCCCGGCCGCGGGCACCGGCCAGAAGAGACCGGGGCCGCCGGATGCCTCGTCCGCGTCGAGCCGGGCGTGGCTGAGCCCGGAGTAGTCGGCGGCGCCGCCCGCGGACGCGCGCGCGAGCTCGTCGAACACGGCGGCCGGCTCGGTGGGGAAGACGACCGTCGAGCCCAGGCGACGGGCGAGCTCGGCGAGGACCCACAGCTCCGAGCGCGCCTCCCCCGGCGGCTCCGTCACCTGGCGCCGCCGAATGACGCGGCCTTCGAGCGAGGTCATCGTGCCCTCCTCCTCGGCCCACTGGGTGACCGGCAGGACGACGTCGGCGAGCAGGGCGGTCTCGGAGGGCACGACGTCGCACACGACGAGGAGGTCCAGTGCCCGCAGGTTCGCCTCCACCCGGCTTGCGTCGGGGGCGCTGACGACGAGGTTCGACCCGTGGACGAGCAGCGCGCGCGGGCGGCCGTCCTCGGCGTAGGTGCCCGCGGCGCCGCGGGCACCGAGGGACCGCAGGAGCTCGACGGCGGGGCGGCCGGGGCCGGGGATCGAGGCGGGGTCGACGCCCCACACCGCGGCGACGTGGGCGCGCGCGGCGGGGTCGTCGATCTTCCGGTAGCCGGGGAGCTGGTCGGCCTTCTGGCCGTGCTCGCGCCCGCCCTGACCGTTGCCCTGGCCGGTGATGGCGCCGTAGCCCGACCCCGGGCGTCCGGGCAGGCCGAGCGCGAGGGCCAGGTTGATCGCGGCGGTCACGGTCGCGGTGCCCTGCGTCGACTGCTCGACGCCGCGGCCGGTGAGCACGTAGGCGCCCGCGCCGCCCCGGGCGGGCGACGCCGCGGCGAGGACCCGGGCGACGTGGCGCAGGCGACCGGCGGGCACGCCGCACACCGTCTCGGCGCGCTCGGGCCACCAGGCGGCGACGGCGCGCCGCACGTCGTCGAAGCCGGTGGTGCGCGCCGCGACGTACTCCCCGTCGAGGAGCCCCTCGGTCACGACGACGTGCAGCAGGGCGAGCAGCACGACGAGGTCCGTGCCGGGGACGGGCTGCAGGTGCACGCCCTGGTCGCCCACCGGCCCGGCGCCACCGGTCACCGGGAGGTCGTCGGGCTCCCCGGTGAGGGCCGCCGTCGCGCTGCGCCGTGGGTCCACGACGACGAGCCCGCCGCGCGATCGCACGCCGGCGAGGTGCTGCACCGACGGGGGCATGGTCTCGGCGAGGTTGGAGCCGAGCAGGAGGACGGCGTCGGCACCGGCGAGGTCGGTGAGCGGGAAGGGCAGCCCACGGTCGACGCCGAACGCCCGGTTCGCCCCGGCGGCGGCGGAGGCCATGCAGAACCGGCCGTTGTAGTCGATGTTCGCGGTGCGGAGCACGGTCCGGGCGAACTTGCCGAGCGCGTACGCCTTCTCGTTCGTCAGGCCACCGCCGCCGAACACCGCGACGGCGTCCGGGCCGTGCACCTGCTGGATCCGGGTGACCGAGCCGGCGACGACGTCGAGCGCGTCGTCCCAGCTCGCCGGGCGAAGTTCGCCGTCACCGCCGCGCAACAGGGGCGTGGTCAGACGGTCCGGGGCGTCGAGCACCGCGGCGCTGGTCCATCCCTTCTGGCACAGGCCGCCCTGGTTCGTGGGGAACTGGCGCGGTGTGACGTCCACGGTTCGGCCGGGCTCGGCCGTGAGCGACATGCCGCACTGGAGCGCGCAGTACGGGCAGTGCGTGGCGGCGGTGCGCGCGCCGACGGGGGTCACCGGGAGTGAGGTCGTCGTCATGGTGTGCGTCTCCGCTCAGATCCGGGCAGCGGCGAGCGCCGCGCCCGGGCGCCGGTACACGGCCCACGCGACGAGCGCCATGACGGCGTACATGCCGATGAAGGCCCACAGCGCGGGGACGAGGGAGCCGGTCGTGCTGGTCGACGCCGCGAACCCGCGCGGGATGAGGAAGCCGCCGAACGCCCCGACGGCGCCGGCGATGCCGATGCAGCCCGCCGCGGCCTGGCGGGCGCGGGCGCGGGCGTCACCGGGGGCGCCGTCGCCGGCCGCGCTGGCCTGGAAGACCGCGGGGATCATCCGGTACGTCGAGCCGTTGCCCACGCCGGTGGCCACGAAGAGGAGGAGGAAGGAGCCGAAGAACAGGCCGAAGCTGTCCCGCTCGAGTGCCTGGATGGCGCCGAAGGCTCCGAGCGCCATCGTGCCGTACGAGGCGATCGTCACGCGGGTGCCGCCCACCCGGTCGGCGATGACACCGCCGAGCGGGCGGGTCACCGAGCCGACGAGCGCACCGAGGAAGGCGATGGACAGCCCCACCCCGGGGAACTCGGCACCCAGCAGCATCGGGAACGCCCCGGCGTAGCCGATGAACGAGCCGAAGGTGCCGATGTAGAGGAAGGAGATGATCCACGTGTGCTTGTTGCGCGCGGCCGCGGCGAAGGACCGAGGGTCTGCCCGCGCCGCCGAGAGGTTGTCCATGCAGCGCCACGCGAGGACGGCCGCGAGCACGATGAACGGCACCATCATGAGCCCCGCCCGCTCCAGCGCGACGCCGGCCCCGACGGTGATGACCAGGGGCACCGCGAGCTGGACCGCAGCCGTCCCGAGGTTGCCGCCGGCCGCGTTGAGCCCCAGCGCCTTGCCCTTCTCCCGCTCGGGGTAGAAGAAGGAGATGTTCGCCATCGAGGAGGCGAAGTTTCCACCGCCGAAGCCGGCGAGCGCCGCCACGGCGAGCAGGACGCCGAAGGAGGTGCCCGGGCGTTGGACGACGAGGGCGAGCGCCACCGTGGGGAGCAGCAGGAGGAGCGCGGACACGACCGTCCAGTTGCGGCCCCCGAACAGGGGCACGGCGAAGGTGTACGGGATGCGCAGCGTGGCACCGACGAGGCTCGGCACCGCGACGAGCCAGAACATCTCGTCGGTCGTCAGGACGAACCCGGCGGCCGGGAGCTGCGGCACGACGATGGACCACAGCGCCCACACGGCGAAGCCGATGAACTCGGCAAAGACGGAGATCCGGAGGTTGCGGGACGCGACCCGCCGCCCGCCGTCGAGCCAGAACGCGGGGTCCTCGGGGTCCCAGTGGTCGATCCACCGACCGGAGCGGCGGCGCGCGGGAGCGTCGGGGGCGGTGCCGGCCGGTGCGGCACCGGCCGGGCGCGGCGCGAGCTCGTCACCGTGGGGTGTTCTCGTGGTCGCGGTCATGGCGGCTCCTCCAGTAGGTCCCGGTCGGTACCAGGGACGCTAGGAGGGCCGTGTTTCGTCGGGTCGTTCGCGCGGTGAACCGTGCGTTAGGAAGAACGCACACCCTTGCGCGGGCCGGTGTGAGAAGCCGGAGGGAGCCGCCTACCGCCGTCGGCTCAGGACGTCGGGGCGAGGTGCTCCCGCAGCTCCCGGTCGATCGTGCCCGCCCAGGCGCGGATGGCCGTCCAGTCGCGCTGGTCGCCCTCGGGCGCCCTCGTCAGGCGCGTGACCGAGCGCTCGCGCAGGTTGAGCACCGCCGGGTCGAGGCGGCCGTCGAAGGTGGCCGCACCGACGGGGTCGACCCCCGAGAGCACGGCCTTCTCGATCCGCAGCGGGTCGTCCGCCTCGGCCCCGGCGAGACCGACGGAGAAGACCCACGTGGGCACCGCGGCGAGAGCCGCGGCGTTGCGCTCGGCGAAGTCACGCGCCGGGCCCATCCACCGCGACATGTAGACCGCGGACCCGAGGACCACCGCCTCGGCGTCACCGACCTCCGCCGTCCCGGCCGGCTCACGTCGCACGGCATGCCCGAGGGACTCGAGCTCCGCGCCGATCGTGTCGGCGACCTCGGAGGTCGAGGAGTGCTTGGACGCGGCGACGACGAGGATGCGCATGCCTCCAATGTCCTCGGACCGCAGGCCGTTCGCGAGGGACTTTCGTCCGGTTCTACCGGTGGATGCGCAGCTCGTGCTCCCGGCCGAGGAAGGCGCCGTAGCGCCCGGCGGCCTCCTCGAGGGCGGCCTCCTCGGCGGCGGCGAGGCGGCGGTAGGGCGCGACGTCGAAGCGGACGCGCGCGCCGACCGTGCGGCGCATGCCCCCGACGAGCTGGGCGTCGACGAGGGCCATCCCGATCGCCGCCTCCCGGCCGCGGGGCACGACGCCCGCGGCGTCGAGCACCATGCGGCTGTCCTGGTAGCCCCGGTACGTCTCGTCGAGCAGCTGGAGGAGGTGACCGGTGGGCCGGCCCGGGCCTGGCGGCGCGGTCCCCGGGGTGTGCCAGAACGTCCGGCCGTCGTGGGTGAAGGTCTCCAGCCGGTCGCGGCTGAGCTCGAGGCCGCGGCGCACGTCGGTCAGGGTGAGGGTCGCCCAGTAGGCGAGGTCGCGCTCGGTCACCGGCCCGTGGCCGGCGACGTAGCGCCACGCGAGCTCGGCGAGCGCCTCGTCGCGGTCCAGGCGCCGCCGCTCCCCCACCCGCTCGGAGAAGAGGGCGTAGGTGTGGGTGCCGTCGCGCTCACGGCCGCTGCACACCAGGCGGTCGAGCTCGAGCAGGCCGAGGAGCAGCATCAGGGCCTGCCCGGACGCGCTGACCCCGTGTGCGGCGAGCGCCTCGGCGAGCTGCCCGCGGTCCTGGTCGGGGTTCGCGGCCAACACCTCGCACACCGTGGTGGCCGCACGGTCGAGCTCTCCGGGCCCCCACCCGGGCAGGTCGGTGAGCTGGCGGAGCAGCACCGGACGCACCCGCGGCGCGGTGAGCTCGAGGAGCCACCCGACGTCGTCCGCGGCGACGAAGTGCCACGTGGGGCGCAGGACGTGGGTGCGGACGACGGCGCCCTCCGCGAGGAGCGCGTCGAGCTCGGCGGCCCGGGGACTCACCGTCCGGCACGCGACCGCCCACCCGGCCTGCTGCCGGTTCTCCGCCTGGACGGCGAGCAGCCCGCCGACGACCGTCCCGGCGTCGGGCGCGGGCGCCGTGAGGCGCTGGGTGTGCAGCCGCCACCGGGCGATGTCGAGGTCCGTCACCATGGGCCGACGCTACGTCCCGATGCGGTCAGCTTCCGTCCTCGTTGGCGCGCAGCCACTCGAGGACCGCGAGCACGCGCCGGTGGTCGTCGGTCGACGGCGGCAGGTCGAGCTTGTCGAAGATCGCCGACACGTGCTTCTCCACGGCCTTGGGCGTGACGACCAGCGCGCGCGCGATCGCCGGGTTGGTCCGGCCCTCGGCCATGAGGCCGAGGACCTCCCGCTCCCGCGGGGTGAGCCGGTCCAGCGGGCGGGCGCGGCGCGCGGAGAAGAGCTGGGACACGACCGTCGGGTCGAGCACCGTCCCGCCCGCGACGAGCCGCTCGAGCGCCTGGGACAGCTCGGCGAGCGCGGAGACGCGGTCCTTGAGCAGGTAGCCCACTCCCCCGCCGGTGGCGAGCAGGTCCCCGGCGTAGGACTCCTCGACGTACTGGGACAGGACGAGCACCGCGGTCCCGGGCAGCTCCTCGCGGACCGTGATCGCCGCGCGCAGGCCCTCGTCGGTGAACGACGGCGGCATCCGGACGTCGACGACGGCGACGTCGGGCCGGTGCTCCCGGGCGGCGGCGACCAGCTCCTCGCCGTCGCCGACTGCCGCGACGACCTCGCAGCCCGCCTCCTCCAGGAGCCGGACGAGGCCCTCGCGCAGCAGCACCGAGTCCTCGGCCAGCACGACACGCACGCGGCGGATGCTACGGGATCGCCGCGCTCACCACGGTGCCGTGCCCGTCCGCGCTCTCGACGTGCAGCTCGCCGTCGACACCGGCGAGCCGGTCCCGCAACCCGGCCAGGCCGTGGCCCTTGCCCGGGTGGGCCCCGCCCACACCGTCGTCGGCGACGACGACGCGGAGCACGCCGTCGTCGTCGATGCCCACCCGCACGGCCACCCGCGCGGCGGCGGAGTGCTTGGCCGCGTTGGTCAGCGCCTCGGTGACGACGAAGTAGGCGGCGGACTCCCGGGCCGGAGCCAGGCGCTGGCCCGGGGTCAGCGCGATGTCCGTCTCGACGGGGATCGGGCTCTGCCCGGCGGCGGAGACGACGGCGGCGGCGAGGCCGCGGTCGACGAGGATCGGCGGGGCGATGCCCCGCGAGAGGGTGCGGAGCTCGGCGAGGCTGCCCTGGACGTGCTCGAGGCTCTCGCTGAGCAGGGTGCGGGTGGCCTCCTCGTCGCCGTCGGCGAGGCGGCGCTGGGCGGCCTCGAGGTCCATCGACAGGCGCACGAGGCGCTGCTGGGGGCCGTCGTGGAGGTCGCGCTCGATGCGCCGCAGCGTCTCCGCCTCGGCGCCGACGACGGCGGCCCGGCTACGGGTCAGGCTGGCGACCTGCTCCTCCAGGTGGGTGACGCCCGACGCGCCGAGCGTGACCCGGGCCCAGCCGTGGTGGACCCACACGAGGGCGCGCACCACCCACGGGGCAGCGAGCAGCATCAGCGCCCCACCGGCCACGTACATCGCGTACTCGACGGGCTGGGCGAGCCCGAGGAGCTCGGCGAGGTTCGTCCCGTCGTCGGGCAGGGCCCAGTCCCACAGCGGGTAGAGGACGCTCGCGGCGCCGACGAGCCACCACGTGAGGGTGAGGACGAAGGAGACGAGGGCGATCGGGAAGTTGAGGACCTGGTAGAGCAGGTCGAGCCAGCCCTGCCCGTGCTTGAGCCGGGCCACCACCCAGCGCAGGCGGCCGCCGGGGTGGACGAAGGGCCGCGCGGGCGGCAGCGGGTGGCCGACCGCCGCGAGGCGCCGGCGCTCGAGGTCACCGAGCGCCCGGGCGCCGGACAGGCCGACGGCGAGGACGACGAGCCCGAGGAGGAAGGCGACGAGCGAGGGCGCCCCGACGGAGATCGTGGCGACGAAGAGCACGAAGCCGGCCACGGCGAGCGGGAGGGACAGCAGGAGGTAGCCGCTCTCCCGGGCGGCGCGGCGGTACAGGGCCGGCACCGCGGGACGGGGCGACGGCGGGGAGGCGGGGGGACGTGTCTCGTGGGCGGTGGTCATCTCAGGCTCCAGTCGTGGCGGCGGCGGTCGCCGCCGGTGCGGGGGACGGGCCCGGCGGTGCCGGGTCCGCGCTCGGCCGGGGCTGGCGCCACCGGTCGATCGTAGGGCGCCGGGCGAGGACGAGGAGTCCGGTCGCGACGGCGAGGGTGGCGGTCCAGGGGCCGGCGGCCCCGAGTCCGGGTGCCGGGGCGAACCCGGTCAGCGTGAGGCCCAGCAGCCCGCCGCTCACGAGCAGCGTCGCGGCGGCGAGCCGTGCCGCGCCTGCCGTGCTGGGTGGCGCCGGCCGGCGCTCGACCCTCCCCAGGACCCGCAGGGCGGCGACGAGGACGGCGCTGAGCGCACCGAGCCACAGCGGCAGCCCGAGGTACCAGGCGGGTGAGAACGGCTCCGGGGTCGAGAGGCCGAGACCGAGCAGCGCGACGCCGCCGACGAGCGCGAGGGCGGGGGTGTGCCACACGTAGGCCGTCATGACGACGCCTCCGAGGCGGTCGACGGCGGCACCGACCCCCGGCCGCTCGGCGAACGCCAGCGCGGCGGGCCGCAGCGCGAGGGCGAGGCCGAGCTGCCCGGCCGCCAGCGCGAGGAGGACGGCGGTGGGCGGGCCCATGTTGGAGACCGCGTCACCCGGCATCCCGATCATGCTCGGCGGGTAGGGGCCGGTCGCCACGGCGAGCGCGACGACGGCGAACCCGCCCAGCGCCACCGCGAGCGCCCACGAGCCGCGCAGCCACCACAGCCGCCCGGCGGCGTAGTGGACACCGATCTGGTGGACGGCCACCCACACAAGGACGACGTTTGCCCAGCCGAGCTCCTCGGGCGCCCCCAGGCCGAAGCGGGCGAGGTCGACGAGGACGGCGCCGGCCGCGAGCGCCACGACGTCCGCGCCCCGGGACCGCGCGGCGAGCCGCACGAGCGGCGGGGCGAGGACCGTGACGACGCTGTACAGGGCGAGGAACCACAGGAGGGCGCCGGTGTAGCGGGCGGCGGTGTGCACCGGCTGGGCGGGCAGCCCGGCCGCGGTGAGGAGCGGCGTCAGGGGCAGCCAGACGGCCGCGAGCACGAGGACGGGCACGGCGAGGCGGTGCAGCCGCCGGGCGGACCAGGACGGACCGCCGGCACGGCGGCGCAGGCTCAGCCCGGCGGCGGCCCCACCGGTGAAGAACACGAGCGGCATCACCTGGCTGAGCCAGGTCACCGGCCACACCCAGTCGGCGGCGAATGCGTTGGCGGTGCGCAGGACGTCGCCCTCGAGCGAGAGCACCGGCATGAGCCAGTGCTGGAGGACGACGAGCGCCATCGCACCGAGGCGGAGCAGGTCGACGAACCGGTCCCGGGCGGGGACCACCCTGGGCGGCCGCGCGGGCTCGGGTGGCAGGAGGAGCGTCGTCGGGAGCATGTCTCCAGCCTTCGCGACGGGCGCCGCCCGGTCACTGGTGCCTCCCGGCGTCCTCGCCGTGGGGTCTGCCCTACCCCCGAGGTGGGGTGACGCGGCTCGCGGGCCGCTCCCGGTCGCGGGCCGGCCCGGTGTCCAGTTCGATGGGCAGACCCTCTACGAACAGGAGTGTGTGATGGAACCCTGGGTCTGGATCGTCATCGGAGTCGTGGTGCTGGCGATCGTCATCGCCCTCGTGCTCTCGGCCTCCAAGAAGCGCAAGCAGCGGCAGCAGGAGGAGCGTGCGCGCCGCGATCGGGAGAACCGGGAGCACGCCCGTGACCTGCGGACGCACGCGGAGGAGCAGGACATCACCGCGCGCGAGCGGGAGGCCGCCGCCCTCCAGCAGCAGGCGGAGGCGCAGCGTGCCCGCGTCGAGGCGGACCGCCTGGAGCAGGAGGCCCGCAGGCGCACCGAGGCCGCCGAGGAGGCGCGCCACCAGGTGGAGCGCGAGCGCGCCGACGCCGACGCCCTCGACCCCGACCTCTCCGGGGACAGCGACCTCACCCGGGAGACCGCGGACCGCCCGCACCCGGACGAGGACCCCACGCACGGCCGGCACGCCGCCGACGGGGACACGACCCGCGCCGACGGACGCCCGTAGTCGTCGCTCGCCGCGAACGTGAGGGGTTCGGGTCCGCATCGGACCCGAACCCCTCACGTTCGTGCGGCTAGACGACGCGCAGCCGGCGCTCCTCCGGCCCCAGCCCGCGGGCGACGAGCTCGCGCAACGACTCGGGGGTGTCCGCGCCCGCCCGCACGTAGCAGCCCGACAGGGCGTCGAGATCACCGCGCGCGAGCGCGACGACGAGGGCGACGACGTCGGCCGGGTCGGTCCACTCCGTCCGGTCCTCGTGCATCCGCATCGACTCGGTCATGTCGGTGCGCACGACGCCCGGCGCGAGCTCGAAGGCCCGCAGCCCCCGCTCGAAGCCTGCCTCGTGGAGCCCGCCACCGATGCGGAACAGGGCCGTCTTGGACACGTAGTAGGCGGTCGCGAGGGCGCTGTCGCGGGTCCCGGCCCCCGAGTTGAGGTCGATGACCCGGCCGCCACCGCGGGCGAGCATCCCGGGGACGACGGCGTGGGCGAGGAGGAACGGGCCGCGCACGTTGGTCTCCACGACCGACCACCACCGCTCGGGGTCGGTCGCCCACAGCGGCACCTCGGCGTCGATGACGCCGGCGTTGTTGACGAGCAGGTCGATGGACCCGAGCGCGTCCTCGGCGCGCGAGACCGCAGTCTGGACCGCGGCGGCGTCGGTGACGTCGGCGGTGAGGACGACGGCGCGGCGACCGGCCGCGCGGACCTCCTCGGCCGTCGACTCGAGCAGCCGCTCGTCGCGGGCGAGGAGGGCGACGTCCAGGCCTGCGCGGGACAGGCCGATGGCGAGCTCGCGGCCGATGCCGCGGGAGGCTCCGGTGACGAGCGCCGTCTGCGCGGCGGCGACCTCAGCCACGGAGCACCGCCCCGACCCGCTCGGCGGCGAGCGTGACGATCCGGTCGCGCACGGCGGCGGTCTCCTCGGCCGTCAGCGTGCGGTCCGCGGCGCGCAGCCGCAGTGCGAAGGCGAGCGACTTCTTCCCCTCGCCGAGCTGCTCGCCGGTGTAGACGTCGAAGAGACGCACCTCCTCGCCGAGCTCGGCGGCGCCCTCACGGACGACGGCGAGGACCTCGGCGGCGGGCACGGCGTCGTCGACGACGAGCGCGATGTCCTCCTTGCCCGGCGGGTAGGTGGACACGGGCGTGGGCTGCACCGGCTGGTCCCCGGCGGCCGCGGTGAGCGCGTCGAGGTCGAGCTCGAAGGCGACGGCGCCCGGGGGCAGGTCGAAGGCGGCGACGACGCGCGGGTGCAGCTGGCCGGCGTGCCCGACCACCCGCCCGCCGGCCGACACTGCGGCGCACTGGCCGGGGTGCCAGGGGGCACGCTCGGCGGCGGCGAGCTCGACGCTCACGCCGACAGCACCGGCCACCGCGTGGACGGCGTCGACGGCGTCGGCCCAGTCGGCGGCGCGGCCCGGGCCGCGCACGCCGTCGGGGACGACCTTGCCGGTGAGGACACCGGCGATGTGCCGCGGCTGGTGCGGGACGGCCGCGTGCAGCGCGGCGATCTCCTCCTCCGAGGGACGGCGGTCCACGCCCGGCGAGGACGCGGCGCCCACCCCGGCGGGCCGGGTGACGAGGCCGAGCTCGAAGACGCGGGTGTCCTCCAGGCCGCGGCTGACGTTGCGGCGCGCGGTGTCGAGGAGCGAGTCGAGCAGGGAGGTGCGCATGGCCGGGGCGTCCTCGGCCATGGGGTTGGCCAGGCGCAGGGCCAGGCGCCGCTCGTCGTCGGCGGGCAGCTGCTGGCGGTCGTGGGTGTCCCCGACGAAGGGGTAGGACAGCACCTCGACGAGGCCGAAGTCGGCCAGGGCGCGGGCCACGTCGCGGCGGTGGCGCTGGCCCGGGGTGAGCCCGCTGCCGGCCGGCGCCGGCGGCAGCACCGAGGGGATCGCGTCGTAGCCGGCCAGGCGTGCGACCTCCTCGACGAGGTGGGCGGGGCCCACGAGGTCCGGACGCCAGCTCGGCGGGGTCACGGTGACGACGCCGTCGGCGTCCGCCTCGCTCACCGTCGCGCCGATCGTGGTGAGGAGCCCGACGACCTGCTCGGCGGGGTAGTCGACGCCGGTGAGCCGGCGCGGCTCGTCCAGGCGCAGCCGCACGGGCTCGGGCCGGGAGGTCGCGTCGAGGTCGCTGACGGCCGGGTCGGCCGTGCCGCCGCCGTACTGGACGAGGAGGTCGACGGCACGCTGGGCGGCCACGGCCTGCAGCTGCGGATCGACGCCGCGCTCGAAGCGCTTGGCCGCCTCGCTGGGCAGCTTGTGCCGGCGCGCGGTGCGTGCGACCGAGACGGGGTCGAAGTGCGCGGCCTCGACGAGGACGTCGGTGGTGCCAGGGCTGACCTCGGTCTCCGCCCCGCCCATGACGCCGGCGAGGCCGAGGATGCGGCCGCCGCGGGCACCGCCCGGGGAGTCGGTGATGAGGAGGTCCTCGGAATGCAGGGTGCGGCGCACGTCGTCGAGGGTGGTGAGCTCCTCCCCCGGCGCGGCGCGGCGCACGACGACCGGCGCGCTCAGCGTGGCGAGGTCGTAGGCGTGCAGCGGCTGGCCGAGGTCGAGCATGACGTAGTTCGTCACGTCCACGGCCAGGGAGATCGGGCGCATGCCCGCCTGGACGAGCCGCTCGGTCATCCACGACGGCGAGGGCGCGGACGGGTCGATCCCGCGGACGATCCGCGTGACGAAGCGGTCGCAACCGACGTTCCCGTTCACGGGCGCGGCGTCGTCGACCTCGACGGCGAAGCCGTCCTCGGTGGCGGCCGGCGGCGGGCCGGCGGTGAGGTTCTCCGGCAGGCCGGGGTCGGTGAAGGCCGCGCCGGTGGCGTGGGAGTACTCGCGGGCGACGCCGCGCATGGCGAAGCAGTAGCCGCGGTCCGGCGTGACGTTGATCTCGAGGATCTCCGCGCCCAGACCGAGCAGCGCGATCGCGTCCGCGCCCGGCTCCGGCGTCGGCACGTCGGGGAGGAACTCGCTCAGCACGATGATGCCGTCGTGGTCCTCACCGAGGCCGAGCTCGCGGGCCGAGCAGATCATGCCGTCGGAGGTGTGCCCGTAGGTCTTGCGCGCGGCGATGTGGAAGTCACCGGGCAGGGTGGTGCCGGGCAGGGCGACGACGACGTCGTCACCGACGGAGAAGTTGTGGGCGCCGCAGACGATGCCCCGCGAGGGCACGTCCGCCGGCTCCTTGCCCTCACCGGGGGCGTCGTTGTGCTCGGGTCCGACGTCGACGCGGCAGTAGTTGATCGCCTTGCCGTTCTTGTGCTCCTCGGTCTCGATCGAGAGCACGCGACCGACGACGAGCGGGCCGGTGACGGCGGGCGGGATGACCGCCTCCTCCTCCAGGCCCACGCGCACGAGGTCGGCGGCGAGGTCGGCGGCGGTGGTGCCCTCGGGCACGGCGACGTGCTCGGCGAGCCAGGTGAGCGGGACGTACGGCATGTCAGTGCCCCTTTCCGGTGGTGCCGAACTGGAGGGAGAAGCGCATGTCGCCCTCGACGATGTCGTGCATGTCCGCGATGCCGTGACGCAGCATGAGCGCACGCTCGGTGCCCACGCCGAAGGCGAAGCCGGTGTAGACGTCCGGGTCGATGCCCGCGGCGACGAGCACCTGCGGGTTGACCATCCCGCAGCCGCCCCACTCGATCCAGCCCGGGCCGCCCTTCTTCTGCGGGAACCACAGGTCCATCTCGGCGCTGGGCTCGGTGAAGGGGAAGAAGCTCGGGCGCAGGCGGGTGCGGGCCTCGGGACCGAACATCGCGCGGGCGAAGTGGTCGAGGGTGCCCTTGAGGTGGGCCATCGTCAGGCCCTTGTCCACGGCCAGGCCCTCGACCTGGTGGAAGACCGGGGTGTGGGTGGCGTCCAGGGCGTCGTTGCGGAAGACCTTGCCGGGGCAGGCGATGTAGATGGGCAGCTCGCGGCTGAGCATGGTGCGTGCCTGCACCGGTGAGGTGTGGGTGCGCAGCACGAGGCCGGGGGTGTCCTGCTCTGCGGTGCCCTGGACGTAGAAGGTGTCGGCCATCTGCCGTGCGGGGTGGTCCGGGCCGTGGTTGAGGGCGTCGAAGTTGAGCCACTCGTGCTCGACCTCCGGGCCCTCGGCGATGTCCCAGCCCATGGCGGTGAAGAAGTCGCCGATCTCCTCCTGGATGGTCTCCAGGGGGTGGCGGGCCCCGCGGGGGCGGCGATCGACCGGGAGGGTGACGTCGACGCGCTCCTCGCGCAGCCGGCGCTCCTCCTCCACGACCTCGAGCTCGGCCTGGCGGGCGGCGATCGCCTTCTGGAGGCGGCCGCGGGCCTGGCCGAGGAGCTTGCCGGCGGTCGCCTTGTCCTTGGGCTCCAGGCGGCCGATCTCGCGGTTGGCGAGGGTGAGGGGGGCGTGGTCACCGGTGTGGGCCAGGCGCGCGGCCTTGAGCTCCTCCAGCGTGGTCGCCGCCGCGACGGCGGCCAGCGCCTCCTCGACGGCTGCTGCGACGCCGTCGGCGTCGAGCGGGGACAGGGGTGGGGTGGTCATGCGAACCTTCCGAGCGTCGTCGTGCCTGTCGGCATCCAGCACAGGACTGTAGTCGTCGTGCCCGCTCGGGCTGTGCGCGCGTCAGCGCAGGACCCGAACGGGCCCACTAAATCGACGATCGCCACGCATAGCACTCATCCTCCCACACCGCCCCGCCCCCTCCCCCGCCGAGAGTGCACTTACCGCCGACAGCTGAGTTGTTACCGCCAGCCGACTCGCCATCGACCGCTGAGTTGTTCCCACCAGCCGCTGAGTTGTTCCCGAGCGCTGAGTTGTTCCCGAGCGCTGAGTTGTTCCCGAGCGCTGAGTTGTTCCCGACCGCTGAGTTGTTACCGACCGCCGAAGGTGTCCGCGCCGCGCAGCTAGGTCCCGAGCGGCAGTGTGGCCACGACCTCGTGCTGCGGGCCGCCACCACGACCCGCACCAAGGCGGGACTGCACCACCTCGATCTGCTCAGCCACCCACTCCGGACCGCGGTAGAGCGACAGGGCGTGGGCGAGCGCGGGCAGGTCGATCGACGGCGCGCGGGGCTGCTCGCCCCGCCGCGACCGGCGTCGTCGGTCGGCCTCCTCGCGGTGCTGACGTGCGCTGAGCCTCGCGACGGTGAGGTGGGCACGGTTGCGGTCACGGGGCTCGAG
The DNA here is from genome assembly GCF_900116375.1 of Georgenia satyanarayanai. Classification (GTDB taxonomy): domain Bacteria; phylum Actinomycetota; class Actinomycetes; order Actinomycetales; family Actinomycetaceae; genus Oceanitalea; species Oceanitalea nanhaiensis. Next base: position 40,272 of record NZ_UETB01000005.1, read on the forward strand.
GTGCGAGACGCCCTCGCCCGCGGCGCCGCAGTCGGCCATGAGCCGGACGAGTGCGGCGTCGTCGTCGAGAGCGCGCGCCCCCACCCACAGCGTCGCGCGGGAGAAGATACCCGCGCCGGTGAGCTGCAGCCGCAGCGGGTCGTGCTCAGCCGCGACGGCGGTGAGTGCACCCGCGAGGTCGTCGAGTGCGCCGTCGGGAACCTCCCCGTAGAAGGCGAGCGTCACGTGCCGCTGCTCCGGCGCGACCCACCGCAGCGGTGGCGGGCCGGCGCCCAGCCACGGCGGTGAGACGGTCTGCAGCGCCTGGTCGAGGTGGTCGAGAACCTCGGCCGGAGGGCGCAGCGCGGCGAAGAGGCGCATCTCGGCATCGTGCCACGGGCACCGGCCGGGAGCGCTTCAGCGACGTTGGGCGCGCGCGGAAGCGTAGAGGCAGAGGGTGGCCGCCGTGGCGACGTTGAGCGACTCGGCCAGCCCGTGGATCGGCACGCCGACGACGGCGTCGGCCAGGTCCCGCTCCTCCGGTCGCAGCCCGTGGGCCTCGTTGCCGAAGAGCCAGGCGGTCGGCCGGCGAAGGTCGGGCGCGGCGACAGGTGCGCTCTCGGGGACAAGTGAGCTCTCGGCGACAAGTGAGCTCTCGGCGGGAAGGGGGGCGGCGCCGTCGGTAACAAGTGAGCTGTCGGCGGGGAGGGGGGCGGCGCCGTCGGTAACAAGTGAGCTGTCGGCGGGGAGGGGGGCGGCGCCGTCTGCGGGGAGGGGGGCGGCGAGGAGGGCGTGGTCGGCGAGGGTGTCGAGGTCCCACTCGCCGTCGGCGGCGGCGGCGAGCACCTGGACACCGGCGGCTCGCAGGGACGCAACCGTGCCGGCGAGGTCCTCCACCGGCACGACCGGGAGGTGGAACAGGGAGCCGGCGGTCGAGCGCACGACCTTGGGGTTGGCGGGCTCGACGCTTCCCGGACCGAGCACGACGGCGTCCGCCCCCGCCGCGTCCGCGGCGCGCACGATGGTGCCGAGGTTGCCCGGGTCGGCCGCCCACGGCAGGACCGCCACGAGGCGCATCACACCGGTGGGCAACCGGGCCGGCTCGGCGTGGACGACGGCGAGCACACCCTGGGCGTCCCCGCTCATCGCCGTCAGCACCTCGGCGGTGGCGAGGTGGACGTGGGCCACCGCCCCGCGGGCGGCAGCGAGGATCTCCGGGTACCGCTCCGCGGCGTCCTCGGAGAGGTACAGGTCGCGCACCCGCTCGGGGGCGTGACGGACGGCCTCCCGCACGCCCTGCGGCCCCTCGACGAGGAACTGGCCGTGGCGCAGACGCGCCGAACGCCCGGACAGCCGCTTGACCATCCGCACCCGATCGGATCGGGGGTTGGTCAGCAGGTCCGGGCGTTCGGTCATCGAACGTCAGGCGGCAGGCGCGTTGACGTCCTCGGGCAGGTTGGCCTTGGCCACCTCGACGAGCTGGGCGAAGGCCGCCGCGTCGTTGACCGCGAGCTCGGCGAGCATGCGACGGTCCACCTCGACACCCGCGGCCTTGAGGCCCTGGATGAAGCGGTTGTAGGTCATGCCCTCGGCGCGGACCGCAGCGTTGATGCGCTGGATCCACAGCCGGCGGAAGTCACCCTTGCGGGCCTTCCGGTCGCGGTAGTTGTAGGTCAGGGAGTGGGTGACCTGCTCCTTGGCCTTGCGGTACAGACGCGAGCGCTGGCCGCGGTAACCGCTGGCGCGCTCGAGGGTAGTCCGGCGCTTCTTGTGGGCGTTGACCGCCCGCTTGACGCGTGCCACGTCGTTCTCCTTAGGTAGGGCGGCTTTACTTGCCGAGCAGCTTCTTGATCTTGGGGGCGTCGGCCGGCGAGACCGCCTTGTCCATCGCCAGACGGCGGGTGCGCTTGGACGGCTTGCCCTCGAAGAGGTGCCGGCGGTTCGCCTGCTCGCGCATCAGCTTGCCGCTACCGGTGGTGCGGAAACGCTTCTTGGCACCGGAGTGCGTCTTGTTCTTCGGCATCGTCTTCCTCATTCGGGCCGTGCGCGGACGCACGACCGTGTCTGCCGGCTGGCGCCGGTTCCTGGCGTCGCGTAGCGGCTGCTACGCCTCCTGCTGGGCCTCGTCGGCGGCCTCGGGGGCCTCCGCCGTGGCCTCGGCGGCCTGGTCGGCCGCCTTCTTGTCGCGGGCGCGGCGCTGCTCGCTCCTGCCACCCTGCTTCTTCTTGTGCGGGCCGATGACCATCGTCATGTTGCGCCCGTCGAGTCGGGGCGAGCTCTCGATGGAGCCGAGGTCGCTGACGTCCTCGGCGAGACGCTGCAGCAGCCGCATCCCCATCTCCGGGCGCGACTGCTCGCGACCGCGGAACATGATCATGACCTTGACCTTGTCGCCGCCCTCGAGGAACCGCACGACGTGACCCTTCTTGGTCGCGTAGTCGTGCGGGTCGATCTTGAGACGGAACCGGATCTCCTTGAGCGCGGTGTTGACCTGGTTGCGACGGGCGTCGCGCGCCTTCTGGGCCGACTCGTACTTGAACTTGCCGTAGTCCATGAGCTTGGCCACGGGCGGGCGCGCATCGGGTGCGACCTCCACGAGGTCGAGATCGGCCTCCTGGGCCAGACGCAGGGCGTCCTCCACACGGACAACGCCCACCTGCTCGCCGCCGGGTCCGACAAGGCGGACCTCCGGCACACGGATGCGGTCGTTGATACGGGGCTCGCTGATGTGCTGCTCCTCCTGCTCGTCGCTGTCTGCGCACGAAGAAGGCCTCCGTCCACAGGTGCGCACGGAGGCCTCACAGGGGTCGCTGCACGGTGTCACCCGTGCCGAGGGTTACCCCTCAGCGACCTTTGGACCCGGACTCTGTCGCTCTTGCGAGACTGTCGAGACAAGGTGGGAGAATCTCCGCTTGCACACCGGAACACGCGTTCCGGTCGGTCAGTCTGAGAGACTAGCACGCATGAGCAGCCGGACGCACAGGGACCAGGGCCCAGAGACCGCCCCGGTCCCCAGCGTACCCGCGGAGTTCCCGGTCGCTGCGGACCAGGGCGAGCGGGACGGTGGGCGAGATCACCGCCGGCGGTGGCCCGTCGTCGTCCTTGCCGTCGCGCTCGTGCTCGCGCTTGCCGCGGCCGGCTACCTCCTCGCGCTGGCGCGCGCCTGGGAGGACCGGGCCGTGGCCCTCGAGGGGACCTCGCGGGACCTCGGAGCCGAGCTCGGGCAGGTGCGCGCCGACCTCGAGGAGTCCCGCGGCACCCTCGCCCTCGTCGAGAGCCAGCTCGAGGTCGCGCAGGAGCAGATCCACGAGCTCGCCGACGCCGTCGCCCAGACCGGCGACGACCGTGAGGTGCAGCGGCAGGTGGCCGAGTACCAGCGCCAGCTCTCGGCGAACGCGGCAGCCGTGGCGGGCGCGATGGACGAGTGCATCGCCGGCCAGGAGGACCTCATCACGCACCTGGAGGAGGAGGCCCGGCCCGCACCGAGCGCCTCGCCGTCGGCGTCCGACAGCGAGGACGCCGAGGACGCCGACGAGGAGCCCGGCGAGCCCGAGGTGGACCTCGCCGCGCTCCGCGAGCAGGTGACGGGCCTGTGCGCCCGCGCCGAGGAGGCCCACACGAGCCTCGAGGAGGAGGTGGGCAGCCAGTGAGAACGACGCGCCGCGTCGCCCTCGGCGTCGCCACGCTCGCGGTCCTCGCCGGGTGCGGCGTCGTCCCCGCGATGCCCGGCGGCATGCCCGAGGACTTCGTCCCGGAGGTGGAGGCGCCCCAGCTCGCCGACCCCGGCGCCCTGTCCCCCGACGGCGTCGACGCGGCCGAGCAGATGGCGGTGCGCATCCGCAACGTCGGCTGCGGGCAGCTGACCACCGGCTCCGGCTTCGCCCTCGACGAGCGCACCGTCATCACCAACCGGCACGTCGTCGCCGACGCCGACCGCCTCCAGGTGACCACCTACGACGGTCGGGAGATCGACGCCGTCTCCGCCGGTGTCACCGACGTCGCCGACCTCGCCCTCCTGCGGACCGCCGAGCCCCTCACCACGGTCCCCGGGCTGGCGCCGGTGGACGCCGCCGTCGGGGACGAGATCACCGTCGTCGGCTACCCCCGCGGGGGCCAGCTCACGACGGCGGCCGGCTCGGTGCTCGGCTACGAGCTCGACACCCTCGGCTCGGACCTCGGCATGGTGGGCCGGTCCAACGCGCAGGTGGACCACGGGTCCTCGGGCAGCGCCGTCCTCGGCAGCGACGGGCAGGTCGTCGGGGTCGTCTACGCGATGGACGTGTGGGGCAACAGCTACATGGTGCCGGTGAGCACGCTCCACGACCTCCTCGCCGAGGAGGCCTTCGAGCCGATCACCTCGTGCCGGGACACCGCCGGCGACTGAGCGGCTCTCGGCGACAAGTCGACTCTCGGCGGTAAGTCGACTGTCGGCGGTAAGTCGGCTGTCGGCGGTAAGTCGACTCTCGGCGACAAGTCGACTCTCGGCGGTGGGTCAGCCGGCGACGGCCATCGGGTAGAGCTCGAGGGAGTCGACCCGGTCGGTGAAGACCGGGTCCGCACGCAGCGCCTCCTGGGCGCGGGTGACGGCGTCAAGCATCTGCTCCCGGCTCAGGCCGGGTGCCAGGGCGAGGAGGGCCCGCAGCTCGCTGCGCTCCCCCCGCTCGAGGCGGACGGCGGTGAGCTCGGTGATCCCGCGCAGCGCGTCGACGGCCACCTGGGTGAGCTCGGGGTCCCGCCAGGACGGCAGCCACGGCTCGTTGTGGACGATCGCCCACACGGCGGGACGGCCCAGGAGCGCCGTCACCGGTCCGGCGGCGTCCAGGACGAGCATGGAGTCGGCGTCGGACACGGCCGCCAGGGCGGCCCGCACCCCCTCGACGGGGACGGGCCGGGCGGTGGCGTCCCACGCCTGCATCGCCTCGACCGAGCTGAAGACGGGCAGCGCGGCCCGGCCGTCGGGGGTGCGCACCGAGACCATCGCGGCCGAGGCGCAGGCGTCGGTCTGGGGGTCCCCCGAGCCGTGCTTGGTGTGCCCGGCCACCGAGCCGTCCTCCTCGAGCCCGGGGTGGGCGTGGGCGACGACGGGCACGATGACCCGCGCCGTGCGCAGCACGTCGGCGACGGCTATGAGCCGCTCGGCCTCGTCCTCGACGGCCAGCGCCGCGACGAGCTCCGCAGGTGCGGCGCCGTCGTCACCGGAGAACGGGTTGGCCTTGAGGGTGCGGCCGGTCCACGGCTGCCCGGCGGAGTCCGCCTGGCCGCCGGGCATCATCCCGGGGGGCAGCGGGCTCACGGCCGCCCCGCGACGTCCAGCGCCTCGGGAAGGGTGAAGGCGCCGGCGTACAGGGCCTTGCCGACGATGGCGCCCTCGACGCCGGCGTCGACGAGCGTGCGCAGCGCCGCGATGTCCTCGAGTGAGGAGACCCCGCCGGAGGCGACGACGGGAGCCTCGGTGCGCTCGCACACCTCGCGCAGGAGGTCGAGGTTCGGGCCGCTGAGCATGCCGTCCTTCTTGACGTCGGTGAGCACGTAGCGGGCGCAGCCGTCGGCGTCCAGGCGCGCGAGAACGTCCCACAGGTCCCCGCCCTCGCGGGTCCAGCCGCGCGCGGCCAGGGTCGTGCCACGCACGTCGAGGCCGACGGCGATGCGGTCGCCGTGGCGGGCGATGACCCTGCTGGTCCACTCGGGGTTCTCCAGCGCGGCGGTGCCGAGGTTGACGCGGCGGGCACCGGTGTCCAGGGCGCGGGCCAGGCTCTCGTCGTCGCGGATGCCGCCGGAGAGCTCGACGGCGACGTCGAGGCCGGCCACGAGCCCGGCGAGCAGCTCGGCGTTGGAGCCGCGCCCGAAGGCGGCATCGAGGTCGACGAGGTGGATCCACTCCGCGCCCTGCTCGGCCCAGGTGCGGGCCGCCTCCCCCGGGTCGCCGTAGGAGGTCTCGGACCCGGCCTCCCCCTGGACGAGGCGGACGGCCTGGCCCTCGACGACGTCGACGGCAGGGAGCAGCTCAAGGCGGCGGGACATGCACATTCTCCTCGGTCGGCGCGACGCGCGGCGCGTCAGCGCAGGGTGCTCAGCCAGTTGCGGAGCAGCTGGATACCGGCCTCGCCGGACTTCTCGGGGTGGAACTGGGTGGCCGACAGCGCACCGTTCTCGACGGCGGCGACGAACGGGCTGCCGTGCTCGGCCCACGTGACGAGCGGGCGCTCGAGCGGCGAGCCGGACTCGAAGTCCGTGGTCGGGTCCTCCTGGACGGCGTAGGAGTGGACGAAGTAGAAACGCTCGTCCTGCAGCCCGTCGAACAGGGTGGTGCCCTCGGGCGCCCGGACGGGCGACCAGCCCATGTGGGGGACGATCGGGGCCTCGAGGCGGTCCACGGTGCCAGGCCACTGGTCCAGGCCGGAGGCGTGCTCCCCGTGCTCCTTGCCGGCGGCGAACATCACCTGCATGCCCACGCAGATGCCTAGGACGGGGCGCCCGCCGGCGAGCCGCCGCTCGATCATGCGGGGACCGCCCACCTCGCGCAGCTGGCGCATGACGGCGGCGAAGGCCCCGACGCCGGGGACGACGAGGCCGTCCGCCTCGGCGACGAGGTCGGGGTCGGAGGTGAGCTCGACGTGGGCCCCCGCCCGCTCGATCGCGCGGACGGCGGAGCGGACGTTGCCCGAGCCGTGGTCGAGGACGACGACGTTCGGCTGGCTGGTCACCGCAGAAGTCTACGCGCTCAGGGGCGGGGCTTGCGCAGGCCCTTGGCGAACATCCGCGCCGCCTTCCAGCGCGGGAGGTCGCCCGAGCGGGCGTGGCCGGGGACGTCGGTCACGCGCACACGGCCCAGGACCAGGTCCTCCACGACGTCGTCGGCGCCCGCGAGGACGAGGCCCACGGCGACGTCCTCCCCGCGCTCCCCGCCGGCGTACCGGCGGGCGGTGAGCTGGCCGGACAGGCCGCGCTCGAAGCCCGCGTCCTGGGCGAGGGAGGCGGTGATGAGGACGACCCCGGCCTTGGTGAGCCGGGACAGGGTGCGGGCCGCCTCGTCGGCCGCGGCGGGCACCTCCTCACCGGGGGTGCCGAGCAGCTCGGTGATGTCCCACTCGTCCGTGGGCGGTGCCTCCGGCGCCGGCTCGAGCTCGACGACGGCGACGGCGCCCGAGCGGGAGGGCACGACGTGGACGTCGACGTCCTGCATCGCGCACAGTCCGGCGAGCGCCGACGCGGACGCGACGGGCGTGAGGACGACGGCGACCGCCGGGATCTCGCTCACAGCGCGCCCTTCGTGGACGGGATCCCCTCGACGCGCGGGTCGGGCGCGACGGCGGCGCGCAGCGCCCGCGCGACGGCCTTGAACTGCGCCTCGACGATGTGGTGGGGGTCGCGCCCGGCGAGGACGCGCACGTGCATGGCGATGGCCGCGTGGTGGGCGATCGACTCCAGGACGTGACGGGTGAGCGAGCCGGTGAAGTGGCCGCCGATGAGGTGGTACTCCTGACCGGCGGGCTCGCCGCTGTGGACGAGGTAGGGACGGCCGGACACGTCGACGACGGCCTGGGCCAGCGCCTCGTCCAGCGGGACGAGCGCGTCACCGAAGCGGGCGATGCCCCGCTTGTCCCCCAGCGCCACCCTGAGCGCCTCGCCCAGGGTGATGGCGACGTCCTCCACGGTGTGGTGGGCGTCGATGTGGGTGTCGCCCGTCGCGCGGACGGTGAGGTCGATGAGCGAGTGCTTGCCGAGCGCGGTGAGCATGTGGTCGTAGAAGGGCACCGTCGTCGAGATCTCGGTGCGGCCGGTGCCGTCCAGGTCGAGCTCGACGACGACGCTCGACTCCGACGTCGTGCGCTCCAGTCGCGCGGTTCGCGTCCCAGTCACAGCCCGAGCACCTCCTGTAGGGCCGCCCGGAAGGCGGCCATCTCCGCAGCGGTACCGATCGATACCCGCAGCCATCCTGGCGGACCGACGACCCTGATGAGAACTCCCCGGTCCAGCAGCCCCTGCCACACCCTCTCACGGTCCTCGAGGTGGCCGAAGAGCACGAAGTTCGCGTCCGAGTCCGCGACCGTGAAGCCCTGGTCGCGCAGCCACGTCACGGTGCGGTCGCGCTCGGCGCGCAGCTCGGCGATCTGCGCCATGAGCGCGCCGCGGTGGCGCAGCGCGGCCCGCGCGACGGCCTGGGTGACGGCGGACAGGTGGTAGGGCAGCCGCACGACCCGCAGCACGTCGACGAGCCCGGGGGCCGCCGCGAGGTAGCCCACGCGGGCGCCGGCGAGCCCGAAGGCCTTGGACATCGTCCTGCTCACCGCCAGGTGCGGGTAGCGGTCGAGCAGGGCCAGGGCGCTGGGGGTGCCCTCGCGGCGGAACTCGGCGTAGGCCTCGTCGACGACGACGACGGACGCCGTGGGGGCGCCGTCGAGACCGGCCGGCCCGGTGGTGCGGGCCGCCTCGGCGACGGCCTCGATGGTCGCGAGCGGCAGCGCGGTGCCGGTCGGGTTGTTGGGGCTGGCGAGGAGCACGACGGCGGGGCGGTGCTCGGTCAGCTGGGCCACGGCGTGGGCGGGGTCGAGGGTGAAGTCCTCCTCGCGGCGTCCGGTCACCCACGCCGTCATCGTGTCGCGCGCGTACTCGGGGTACATCGAGTAGGTGGGCGCGAAAGACAGCGCGGTGCGGCCCGGCCCCCCGAAGGCCTGGAGCAGGTGGAGCATGACCTCGTTGGAGCCGTTGGCCGCCCACACGTTCTCGGCACCCAGGCCGGTGGCCCCGGACTCGACGTGGAGGTAGTCGGCGAGGTCGGCGCGCAGCGCGAGGAAGTCGCGGTCCGGGTAGCGGTTGAGCCCGGGGCCCGCCTCAGCGACCGCGGCGGCGAGGTCGGCGACGACCTCCGGCGAGGGCGGGTGAGGGTTCTCGTTGACGTTGAGGAGCACCGGGACGTCGAGCTGCGGGGCCCCGTAGGGGGTCAGGCCCGCCAGGTCCGGACGTACCGGGAGGGAGGTCGAAGGCACCGGGTCAGTCTACGGCGCCCGCCGGGGCCGGGGGTCTCGCGGGCCGGGAGCCGGCGTCAGTAGTAGACGGCCAGCGCCCCGTTGGGTCCGTCGATGACCTGCACGGGGGTGTCGAAGACCCGCGTGAGGACCGGCTCGGTCATGATCGACTCGCAGGTGCCGAACTCGGCGACCTTGCCGTCCTTGACCGCGCAGATGTAGTCGGCGTAGTGGCTGGCGAAGTTGATGTCGTGGAGGACGACGACGATCGTGCGGCCCAGCTCGGCCGCGGCCCGGCGCAGGTGCTTCATCATCTGCACGGAGTGGCGCATGTCGAGGTTGTTGAGCGGCTCGTCGAGGAGGACGAACTCGGTGTCCTGGCACAGCACCATGGCGACGTAGGCGCGCTGGCGCTGCCCGCCGGAGAGCTGGTCGAGGTAGCGGTCCTCGAGGTCCGCGAGCTCGAGGAAGTCGATGGCCTGGCTGACGAGCTCCTCGTCGACCGCGGTGAGGCGGCCCTTGGAGTAGGGGAAGCGGCCGAAGGCGACGAGCTGGCGCACCGTGAGCCGGGTGATGAAGTGGTTCTCCTGGCGCAGCACCGAGACGATCTTGGCGAGGTCCTTGGACGCGGTGCTCGTCACGTCGTAGCCGGCGATCTCGATGGTCCCGGAGTCCAGGCCGAGCAGCCGCCCGATCATCGTGAGGAGCGTCGACTTGCCCGCCCCGTTGGGTCCGATGAGGGCGGTGATCCCGCCCGCGGGGATGGTGAGGTCGACGGGGCCGATGACGACCTCGCTGCTGTAGTCCTTGCGGACGTCGCTCAGGGTGATCACAGGCGTCCCTTTCGCAGGATGACGACGAGGAAGACGGAACCACCGACGAGCTCGATGATGATCGAGACCACGCCCTGGGCGTAGAAGACGTGGTTCATGACGAAGTACGCGCCGGCCAGGACGACGAACCCGACGAGCACCGCCACCGGGAACACGTGGCGGTGGTCGTGGGTGTCGGCGAACTGGTAGGCGAGGGTCGCCACGAGGAAGCCGAAGAAGGTCATCGGCCCGACGAGGGCGGTCGAGACGGCCATGAGGACGGCGACGAGGAGCAGCACCTTGACGAGCTCGGCGCGGTGGCTCAGGCCCAGCGACGTCGTCGCGTCCTTGCCCAGGGCCAGCACGTTGAGGCGCCGCGCCCGGCCCCACAGCAGGCCACCGGCCACGAGGACGAGCGGGACGGCCACCGGCAGGTAGGAGGCGTCGGCCTTGGTGACCGAGCCGAACAGGCGCGCGGTGAGGACGTCGAACTCGCTCGGCGTGAGCAGCCGCTGCATGAAGGTCGACACCGAGCCCAGGCCCCCGCCGATGACGATCCCGATGAGGAGCATCACGTGGAGGTTGCCGTGCTTGCCGGACAGCAGCCAGCCGTACAGCGCCACGGCCAGGCCCACCATGAGGCCGACCTGGAGGACGAACTGCGGCAGGCCGGTGAGCGCGACGATGCCGGCAGCGCCGAGGAAGTAGACGGCCGCGGTCTGCACCGCGACGTAGAGGGACTCGAAGCCCATGATCGAGGGCGTGATGATGCGGTTGTTCGTCACCGTCTGGAAGCTCACGGTGGCGATCGCCTGGCAGCAGGCGACGATCGCCATGACAAGGACGTTCTTCAGCCGCAGCTGGACGATGCGCCAGAAGCCGTCGGACCCGAACGGCATCGGGTTGTCCCACACGACCAGCCCGGCCCCGAGCGCGAGGGCGAGGACGGCGAGGGTGATAACGACGGCCACGTACCGCCGTCGGGAACGGCGGGTCGGTAGCGGCCCGGAGGCACGCCGTCGCGGCGCGGGCGCCGCCAGCGGGGGCGTGGTCCGCGTGGCGGGGGGCGTGGTCCGCGACGTCGCGGGCAGGAGGCTAACCACGACGACGCTGCCGGAGGATGAGGAGGACGAAGACGGCGGCGCCCAGGACGCCGAGGATGAGGGACACGGGCACCTCGAAGGGCATGATGATCGTCCGGCCGACGAGGTCGCAGGCGGCGACGATGCCGATGCCGAGGAGGCAGACCCACGGCAGGTTGCTGCGCAGGTCGTCGCCCCGGACGAGCGAGACGATGTTGGGGACGATGAGCCCGAGGAAGGGCAGGTTGCCGACGACGACGGTCACCACGCCGGTGGCGACGGCGATGAGGCCGGTACCGAGGAGGATGACCTTGGTGTAGTCGAGGCCGACGTTGGTGGCGATCTCCTTGCCCAGGCCCGCGACGGTGAAACGGTCCGCGGCGACGAAGACGACGACGACCACCACGGCGACGATCCACAGCGGCTCGTACTGCCCGCGCAGCACCGAGGTGAAGCTGCCGGCGAACCAGACGCCGAGGTTCTGCAGCATGTCGGTCTGCAGCGCGATGAAGGTCGACACCGAGCCGACGACGGCGCCGAGCATGATCCCGACGATCGGCACGATGAGCGAGGAGCGCAGGGAGACGCGGCTGAGGAAGAGGAAGAAGAGCATCGTGCCGATGAAGGAGGCGAGGATGGCCCCGCCCATGCGGGCGGCGATGCTCGCGCCCGGGACGAGGATGGTGACCGCCAGCAGGCCCAGACCGGCCCACTCGGTGGTGCCCGTCGTCGTCGGCTCGACGAAGCGGTTCTGGGTGAGGAGCTGCATGACGAGCCCGGACATCGCCATCGCGGCGCCGGCGAGGACGAGGGCGATCGTCCGCGGGACGCGCGTGATCGCGAACATCTCGGCGCCGTCGTCGGCCCCGACGACGTCGTAGACACCCGTGAAGAGGGAGAGGACGAGGAGGGCGCCGACGGCGGCGACGCCGACGAGGAGACGCCAGTCGAGCAGGCGCCCCTCGGTCCGGGCGCGGGGCCCGGCGGCAGTGGTCGTCATCGTCATCCTCGTCGTGGGGTGGCGAGGCCGGCTCGCGCCGGCCCCGCCGGGCGGTGTCAGCGCGCGGCCTCGAAGGCGTCGGCCAGGGAGTTGAAGTACTCGGTGTAGGTCTGGATGCCCTCGTTGGTGTAGGTGTCCGCGGGCATGTAGACGAGCCGGTCCTGCTGGATCGCGGTGACGCCCGTCAGTGCCTCGGAGGCCTCGAGGACCTCGGCGGCCGGCGCGTACTCCGGGTCGTCCGCGGCGACGGCCGCGTCACGGTCCATGACGAGGATCCAGTCGGGGTTGGAGTCGGCGATGGCCTCGACGGAGATGTCGTCACCCTGGTGGTCCTCGCTCGCCTCGGGGACCTCGAGGGCCGGGGTGAGGCCCAGGACGTCGAAGATCGGGCCCAGCGTGCGGCCGGCGCCCGGGGCGGAGTAGCCGATCTCGCCGCCGGAGGTGATGACGGCCATGACGGTGTCGGCGGGGTCGTAGGCGGCGCGGGCGCGCTCGATCGCGGCGTCGAGGTCGGCGTTCAGCGCCTCGGCCTCGGCCTGCTTGCCGAAGATCTCCCCGAGCACGGTGGTCTGGCGCTTGAGCTCGTCGGTGAAGGGCTCCCCCTCGCGCGGGTCGAGCTCGAGGACCACGGCCTCGGGGGCGAGGGAGGTGAAGTCGTCGTGGTAGTCGGCGAAGCGCTGGCCGTTGATGATGAGGTCCGGCTCGGCGGCGACGACGGCCTCGAGGTCGGGCTCGCGGTGGTTGCCGAGGTCGATGATCGACTCGTCCTGCGCGTAGGGGATCGTGTCAGGCATGAGCGCGACGGCGGCGGCGCTCAGCTCGACGTCCCACGCGGCGAGGGTCTCGAAGGTCCGGTTGTCGGTCGCGACGACCGACCGCGGCGGCGTGGTGATCGTCTGCGTGCCGTTGTTGTCCTCGACCTCGACGGTCGTGGCGCTCGCGTCGTCGTCGGCAGCGGCGTCGGTGGCGCCGTCGGCCTGGCCGCAGGCGGCCAGCGCCAGGGCGGCGACGACGGCCACGCCGGCGAGGCGCACCGGCCGACGAACAGGGGAAGCGATGCTCATGGGTGTCCTTCGCTCGTGGTCTGTGGCGGCCGGTGGCGCCGGTCCGGCCAGGGTCAATGTAAGCGTTAGGTAAGCCTTACCTACAAGCCCCTCATGCCAATTTGATACCGACGTCGTTGCGTAATTCATCCCATCGGAGGAGGGAAGTCGGCGGGGCGCCGCCGTTCGCGCGCACCCGCGCCCGTTTCCGAAATGCCCGCGATGTGAGCCAACTCACCCCGCCCCCTCTCCCGCGCCCCATCCCCGCGTCCGCATCCGCGCGCCCCCATCCCCGCGCCCCCATCCCCCGCGCCCCCATCCCCGCGCTCCCCACACCCGCGCCCCCATCCCCCGCGCCGAGAGCTGAGTTGTTCCTGGGAGCAGTCCGCGCGACCCCCGTGCGGGCCCGACCCCGGGTGTCGGAGGGACGTGGGAGCGTAGGGACCGGGAGGCGACATGGACACAGTGACGACCGAGGTGCGGGCACAGGCCGCGCTCCAGGCGCTCGTGGGACGGCCCGACGCCCGGCTGCGGGCGGACCAGTGGCGGGCGATCGAGGCGCTCGTCGTCCACCGCCGACGCGCCCTGGTGGTCCAGCGCACCGGCTGGGGGAAGTCGGCGGTGTACTTCGTCGCCACCGCGTTGCTCCGCGCCGGGGTCGAGGGCCGCCCGCCGGCCGGGCCCACCGTCATCGTCTCCCCGCTGCTCGCCCTCATGCGGGACCAGATCGCTGCGGCCTCCCGCGCCGGGATCCGCGCCGTGACCGTGAACTCCGCGAACGTCACCGAGTGGGAGTCGGTCCACGCCGCCATCGCCGCGGGCGAGGTGGACGTGGTCCTGTGCTCGCCGGAGCGGCTCAACAACCCGGGCTTCCGCAGCGAGGTGCTGCCGCAGCTGGCGGCCACCGCCGGCCTCGTCGTCGTCGACGAGGCTCACTGCATCTCCGACTGGGGTCACGACTTCCGTCCCGACTACCGCCGCATCCGCACGCTCCTGGAGGATCTCCCGGCCGGGGTGCCGGTCCTCGCCACCACCGCCACCGCCAACGACCGCGTCAGCGCCGACGTCGCCGAGCAGCTCGGCACCGGTGAGGACGGCGACGTCCTCGTCCTGCGCGGCTCCCTGGACCGCGAGTCGCTGCGGCTGGGCGTCCTCAGCCTGCCGGACCAGGCCCAGCGGGTGGCCTGGCTCGCCGAGCGGATGGCGTCCTGGGAGGGCTCAGGGATCGTCTACACGCTCACCGTGGCCCAGGCCGAGCAGGTCGCCGAGCAGCTGCGGGCCGCCGGCCTGGAGGTCGAGTCCTACACCGGTCGGACCGAGCCGGCACGCCGTGAGCAGCTTGAGGAGGACCTGCGAGCCAACCGGATGCGTGCCCTCGTCGCGACCTCCGCCCTGGGAATGGGCTTCGACAAGCCCGACCTCGCCTTCGTCGTCCACCTCGGCGCGCCCTCCTCCCCCATCGCCTACTACCAGCAGGTGGGCCGCGCCGGTCGCGGCGTCGACCGCGCCGACGTCGTGCTCCTGCCCGGCCCCGAGGACCGCGACATCTGGGCCTACTTCGGCTCCCTCGCCTTCCCGCCGGAGCACGCGGTGCGCGAGGTCCTCGCCGCCCTGGGTGACGAGCCGCTGTCCACCGTGCGTCTCGAGCCGCTCGTCGACCTGCGCCGCACCCGCCTGGAGACGATGCTCAAGGTCCTCGACGTCGACGGCGCGGTCGAGCGGGTGGCCGGCGGCTGGCGCAGCACCGGGCGGCCCTGGGAGTACGACGCCGAGCGCTACGCCCGCGTCGACGCCGCCCGCGAGCGTGAGCAGCACGCCATGGTCGCCTACGTCGGCCTCGGGGCCGGGCAGTGCCGGATGGCCTACCTGCGCGCCCAGCTCTCCGACCGGGAGCTGGAGGAGGGCTGGCGCTGCGGACGCTGCGACCTGTGCGGGGGCCTGGACCTGGACGCCACGGTGGACGAGGCCCGCCTCGAGCAGGCACGCGCCGTCCTCGACCGCCCGGGTGCGGACGTCGCGCCCCGCAAGCAGTGGCCCACCGGGATGGCCGCGGTGGGCGTCCCGCTCCAGGGACGCATCCCTCCTGGGGAGCAGGCGGAGCCGGGGCGCGCGGTCGCGCGGCTGGACGGGCTGGGCTGGTCCGCCGCCCTGCGCGAGATGCTCGAGCCCTCACCGGACCGGCCGGCCGGCGGGGAGGCGCACGGTGGGCATGACGGCGCGCTGCCCACGGGCCTGCGCGGCGCCGTCGAGCGGGTGCTCACCGACCAGCTCGCCGCGATCCGCGAGGGTGGTGGACAGGTCGAGGGCGTCGTCGTCGTCTCCTCGACCACCCGGCCGCAGCTCCTCGACCACCTCGCGCGAGGCGTCGCGCACCTGGCCCAGGTCCCGCTCGTCGGGGCCGTCGCCCCGGACCCGGCCCGCCCGCCCGGCCGCCACGACGTCAACTCCGCCACCCGGCTGGCCGGTGTCCACCAGCGGCTGCGCCTCGACCTCGGCGAGGCGGCGCTGGCGGGCCTGCCGGGCCGCTCGGTCCTCCTCGTCGACGACCTCACCGACTCCGGCTGGACCCTCACCGTGGCCGCCCGGCTGCTGCGGCAGGCGGGCGCCGCGGCCGTGCACCCCTTCGTGCTCGCCCAGCGCTGACCGGCGCCGCGCCGTACGATCGGGCGCAGCCGACCGGAGGAACCATGCCCTCGTTCACCGTTGACCTCAAGGACGCCGTCGACCCTCTCGTGCTGGCCGTGGACGTCGGGTCCACCGCGAGCCGCGGTGGGCTGTACGACGCCCGGGGGATGCCCGTCGACGGGATGAAGCACAAGGTCCCGCACGCCTTCACCACCGCCACCGACGGCACCTCGGTCATCGAGCCCCTCCAGGTGGTCGACGAGGTCGCGGCGATCATCGACGTCCTCGCGCGCCCCGAGCTGGCCGGCCGCATCGCCGGGGTCGCGCTGGACACCTTCGCCTCCTCGCTCGTGGGCGTCGACGCCGCGGGCGAGCCGCTCACCCCGTGCTACACCTACGCCGACTCCCGCTGCGCGCCGCAGGTGACGGCGCTGCGCGCCGAGCTCGACGAGGCGGAGGTGCAGCAGCGCACGGGCACCCGCCTCCACTCGAGCTACCTGCCCGCGCGGCTGCGCTGGCTGCGGGAGACCGAGCCCCGGCTGTTCGACGAGGTGGCCCGCTGGCTGACCCTCGGCGAGCTCGTCGTCCTGCGCCTCACCGGCACCACGGCCGTGGGCACGTCGGCGGCGGCCTGGTCGGGGCTGCTGGACCGCCTCTCCGGCACGTGGGACGAGCGCATGCTCGCCGTCGCGGGCATCAGCGCCGCGGCCCTGTCCCCCGTCCACCACCCCGACCAGCCGCTCACCGGCGTCACGACGCGCTGGCCCGCGCTGGCGGCGGCGGCGTGGTTCCCGGTCGTCACCGACGGCCTGGCCGCGAACATCGGGACGGGGGCGAGCGACGCCCGGACCGTCGTCGCGTCCTTCGCCACGAGCGGTGCCGTGCGGGTCCGTGTCCCGGCCGAGGTGCCCGAGCTGCCCTCGGGGCTGTGGGCCTACCGGGTGGACGCCGACCACGCGCTGCTCGGCGGGGCCCTCAACGACGTCGGACGTGGCGCGAGCTGGCTGGAGGCGACGCTGCGGCTGGACGACGTCGACCTGGACGGCGTGCTCGCCGCGGAGGTCGACCCCACGACGCCGATGGCCCTGCCCTTCCTCACCGGGGAGCGGAGCACCGGGTGGGCGGCCGACGCCCGGGCCGTGCTCGTCGGCCTGTCCGCGGCCACCACGCCCGCGGCGATCGCCCGCGGCATGCTCGAGGGCGTGGCCCTCAGCTACGGCCGGGTCGTCGCCGAGCTCACGCGGGTCGCCCCGCTGCCCGAGCAGATCCTCGCGAGCGGCCGGATGAGCCAGTCACTGCCGCACCTGCTCCAGCTCCTCGCCGACGTCACCGGGGTGCCGGTGACGCCCGTGACGATCAAGCGCTCGACGCTCCACGGGACGGCGCTGCTCGCACTGCAGACCCTGGCCCCGGACGTGGAGCGGGCAGCGCCCACCACGGCGGCCACCGTCGAGCCGGTGGCCGCCCGTGCCGACTACTACGCCGAGCGCGCCGAGCGCTTCGCCGCGCTCTACTCCGCCGTGGTGGGCTGAGCGACCTACAGGTGGTAGGTGATGTCCGCGTCACCGCGCAGCTGCTCGAGGAGCACCTCGACGGCCTCACCCTCGTGCTGCTGCTGGAGCTGCGCCTCGATCTGCGGGCGCACCTCCTCGAACGCGGGCAGCTCGCCCTCGCCCCCGCCCTGCTCGGCGGCGGAGTCGTAGAGCTCGCGCGCCTCCTCCTCCGAGGGGGTGAACTCTCCCGCCTCGTCGGCGAAGAGCTGCTCGAGGGCCGTCTGCTCCTCGATCTGCGCGACGGCCTCCTCGCGGCCCAGCCCCTGCTCCTCCAGAGCGGTGAAGAGCTCGTCGGCGGACCCCAGCCCGCTGGAGGCGGCGATCTCCTCGGCGGCGGCGTCGATCTCCTCCTGGGTGGGGGCGATGTCGCGGGCCGCGGCCTCGGCGAGGAGCAGCTCGGTGTCGACGAGGCCCTCCGCGGTGCTCTGCTTGAGAGCCTCCTGGTCGACCTCCTCGCCCGACATCTGCGACTGCATGAACGCCTGCTGGAGCTGGCCCTCGTACACCTGGGTGAACTCCTCCAGGGTGACCTCGGCACCGTTGACCTCGGCGACGACGTCGGGCAGGCCCTCGAGGTCCGGCGCGGGAGGCGTGGGGGCCTCCTGGCTCGCGGTCTCCTCAGCGGCAGGCGTGCTCGTCTCCGCGGTCGGGTCGGCCTCGTCGTCGCCCGATCCGCAGGCCGTCAGGGCCAGCAGCAGGGCAGCGGTCGCCACGGCAACCTTGGTTCGCATGGGGTTTCCTCTCCGGAAGACGAGGTTCCAGCGTGCGCGCCGCACCACCCCCGACGCAAGCCGCGCGCCGCCCGACGCCCGAACCTTCACCGAGCGCGCACATCTGCCCCGCCGCACCGCCCCCCGCCGCCGCCCCGCCCCCCGCCGCCGACAGCGCAGTTACCGCCGACAGCGCAGTTACCGCCGACAGCGCAGTTGCCGCCGACGACGCAGCTGCCGTCGAGAGCGCAGGTCGCGCAGGCAGGAACTGCGGGTCAGCCCAGGCGGACGTCGACGGCGTCGGCGTGGGCAGGCAGGTCCTCGGAGACGGCGAGCGCGCGCAGCGGCCCGGCGACCTTCCGCAGCGCGGCGTCGTCGTACTCGATGACCTGGACCGGCTTGAGGAAGGCCATGACGCTGAGCCCCGACGCGAAGCGGGCCGTGCCGCCGGTGGGCAGCACGTGGTTCGAGCCGGCGAGGTAGTCCCCCAGCGGCACCGGGCTGTAGGGCCCGACGAAGATCGCGCCGGCGTTGCGGATGCGCTCGGCGACGGCGGCGGCGTCCGCCGTCTGGATCTCGAGGTGCTCGGCCCCGTAGGCGTCGCACACGGCGATCCCCTGCGCGAGGTCAGCGACGAGCACGGTGCCGGACTGCGGGCCCGAGAGCGCGGTACGCACCCGCTCGGCGTGCCTGGTCGCTGCGGCCTGCCGCTCGATCTCGGCGTCGACGGCGTCGGCCAGCTCGACGCTGTCGGTGACGAGCACGGAGGCGGCGGCGGGGTCGTGCTCCGCCTGGGAGATGAGGTCGGCGGCCACGAAGCGGGGGTCGGCACCGGCGTCGGCGAGGACGGCGATCTCCGTGGTGCCGGCCTCGGCATCGATGCCCACCCGGCCCATGACGGCCCGCTTGGCGGCGGCGACAAAGATGTTGCCCGGCCCGGTGACGACGTCGACGGGCGCGCACAGCTGCGCGTCGTCGGCGGTGCCGTCCTGCCCGGCCGCCCCGTAGGCGAGCATGCCCACGGCCTGCGCGCCACCGACGGCGTAGACCTCCTCGACGCCGAGCAGCGCGCACGCCGCGAGGATCGTCGGGTGGGGCAGGCCGCCGAAGGCTCGCTGGGGCGGGCTCGCGACCGCCAGCGAGCGCACGCCGGCCACCTGCGCTGCGACGACGTTCATCACGACGCTCGAGGGGTAGACCGCGAGGCCGCCGGGGACGTAGAGGCCCACCCGGCTCACCGGCACCCAGCGCTGACGGACGTGGCCGCCGGGCAGGATCTCGGTGTCCCGCTCGGCGGGCAGCTGGGCGGCGTGGCCAGCGCGGTTGTGGGCGATCGACATCTCCAGCGCCTCGCGCACCTGCGGGTCGAGGCCGTCGAGCGCCTCGGCCAGGGCCTGGGCCGGCACCCGCAGGTGCTCGGGCCGCACGCCGTCGAAGCGCTCGGCGAGGTCTCGCAGGGCGGCGCCGCCCCGGGAGCGGACGTCGTCGATGATGGGGAGCACCTGCGCCATGGCGGCCTCGACGTCGAGCGTGGCGCGCGGCAGCACGTCGACGAGGGCGTCGGGGGTCAGGTCGGAGGCGCGGAGGTCGATTCGCCGGAGCATGTGCCTGATCGTATGACGCCCGCCGGGGCGCGGCGGGGGCCGTCCAGCCCACGGCAGGGCATGATCGGTGCCATGGAAGCGCAGAACGTCGTGCCCGTCGACGGGGAGATCCGGCTCGGCCAGTTCCTCAAGCTCGCCTCGCTCGCCGAGTCCGGGGCGCAGGCCCGCGAGCTCATCGCCGACGGCGAGGTGAGCGTCGACGGCGTCGTCGAGACCCGCCGGGGGCGCCAGCTCGCCACCGGGGCACGCGTCGAGGTGAGCACTCCCGGCGGGGTCCTCGTCGCTGTCGTCGGCTGACCGCTACAGAGCCGCCGCCCCGAATCTGTGCGGGTCCGCACCCCGCTCCGTGCCCGCCCCTCGTTAGCGTGGCCGGTGTTCCCGATGAGAGGTAGACCATGACCACGACCACCCCCGCCGCCGTCCTCGCCGACTCGCTGCCCGCAGGCCTCGTCCGGGACGCCTCGCTCGTCGCCGGTGGCGCCGTCGTCACCGGCGTGCTGTCCCAGGTGGTCGTGCCGCTGCCCTTCACCCCCGTGCCGCTGTCGCTCGGCACCTTCGCCGTCCTGCTCGTGGGGGCCTCGCTCGGGCCGGTGCGGGGAACGCTGAGCATGCTGCTCTACCTCGGGGCCGGGGTCGCCGGGGTGCCGTGGTTCGCCGAGCAGAGCGCCGGGTGGCACACCGCGTCCTTCGGCTACGTCATCGGTTACGTGCTGGCCGCCGGCCTCGTGGGCGCGCTCGCCCGGCGCCGCGCCGACCGCAGCCCGCTGTCGATGGCCGGGGCGGCCGCCCTGGCGACCCTCGCGGTGTACGCCGGCGGCGTGCCGTGGCTCATGGTGAGCCTCGGGGTGAGCCTGGGCGAGGCCCTTCTGCTGGGTGTCGCACCGTTCCTCCTCGGCGACGTCCTCAAGGCCGCGGCCGCCGCGGGGCTGCTGCCCGCCGCCTGGCGCCTGCTCGGCCGCCGGGACTGAGCCACCCGCCGCCGCGGTGAGCCGGGTCGGCAGGCGTGGCACGCGCCGTCCACGAGCTGGCGACGGTGACCATCTAGCCAGGCCCTGCCGGTGAAGTTTCACGCGGCTGTCTCGCGGACGAAACCTCCCCGGAACGCGGGTCGGCCAGCCTGGGGGCATGGACGACCACGGGGACCCGACGGACACGCTGGCCTGCGAGGTGTGCGGGCGGCTGCCCGAGCCGCGCAAGGCACGCCGGACGGCTGCCACCGTGCTGGCCATGCTCCCGCTCGAGCTGGCGGTGCACGCGGCCGTCGTGGCCAGCGACCTCCCACTCCTCACCAAGGTGCTCGTCCTCACGGTGACGGCCACCGCCCTGGCCGTGTGGGTCGCGGAACCCTCGGTGACGCGGCTGCTGAGGCGCTGGCTGCACGGCCCGATCCTGCGCGAGCGGAGGCGCCTGGATGCCGCCGGCTCGCTGTGGCGGCTGCGGACCACGGTGCGGGACACCCCCGGCAGCCTCGAGTCCATCACCCGGCAGCTGCGCATGCTCGACGGCAACATCCTCGGCGTGCAGGTCCAGCCCGGTGCCGACGGGGCGGTCGACGAGTTCGTCGTCGACGTCCCGGAGGAGATCACCGCGCGGGACCTCGTGGAGGCCGTCGAGGACGGCGGGGGCCGCAACGTCCAGGTGTGGCCGACCACCGCCCTGGCCCTGGTCGACAACCCGACCCGGGCGCTGTGCACGGCCCTGCGCGTCGCGGAGGCGCCGCACGAGCTCCCCGAGGCCGTCGCCGACCTGCTCGGTGCCGAGGTGGTCGACGGCGGACCCGGCGACCCCACCTCCCACCTGTCAGGTGACGCCACGCGGCTGAAGATCCACGCCGGCTGGCGCGGCGCGGTCGTGCTCGCCCGGGCGGGGCAGCCGTTCACGCTCGCCGAGTCGGCCCGCGCGCACCGCCTCGCCGAGCTGGCCGAGCTCGTCGACGGCGTCCGGCTCTCGGGCCTGGGCGCGGCCGCACCTCACGCCGAGGGCTGAGCCCGGGCGGGGAGGGCTGACGCGGGTGGCTACACGAGACAGCCGGGACCGAGGAGCGTCTTGAGGTCACCGAAGAGGGCCGTCGACGGCTCGACGCGGAAGGAGTCCTCCAGGCGCATCGTCGTCGACCGGCCCGGGCTGGTGAGCCGCAGCCGCACCTCCGAGCTGCCCGGGTGGTCGGTGAGGATGCCCTTGAGCCGCTCGACGAGCGGCGCCGTGCACCGGTTGGCGGCGAGCGTGAGCTGCACCGGACCGTCGGTGGCCTGGGAGACGTCCGGCAGGGTCATCTCCGAGGCGTAGATCGTCGGGATGTCGTCGCGCCGGTTGAGGCGGCCCTTGACCGTGATGATGGAGTCGTCGGCGAGCATCGTCGAGACCGTCGAGTAGGTCTGCGGGAAGAACAGCACCTCGATCGCGCCCTCGAGGTCCTCGACGGTGGCGATGGCCCACGGGTTGCCGTTCTTCGTCATCTTCCGCTGCAGGGAGGTGACCAGACCCGCGATGGTGACCGTGGAGCCGTCGGCCCGGGTCTCGTCGGTGAGCAGGTTGGCGATCGAGACGTCCGCGGCCCGCTGGAGCACGTGCTCGAGACCGAACAGCGGGTGGTCCGAGACGTAGAGCCCGAGCATCTGGCGCTCGAAGGTGAGCTTCTCCGGCTTGTCCCACTCGGGCAGGTCGGGGATGTCGATGGTGAACCCGGCCCCGCCGGCCCCGCCGTCGCCGCCCAGGCCGGCGAAGAGGTCGAACTGGCCGACCGCCTCGTTGCGCTTGACGTCGATGACCATGTCGATGGCCTCCTCGTGTCGGGCGAGGAGCGCGCGGCGGGTGTGGCCGAGGGAGTCGAAGGCCCCGGCCTTGATGAGCGACTCGATGGTGCGCTTGTTGCACACGACAGCGGGCACCTTGTCGAGGAAGTCGGTGAAGGAGGTGTACTCCCCCTTCGCCTCGCGGGTGGAGATGATCGCCTCGACGACGTTCGCGCCGACGTTGCGCACCGCGGCGAGGCCGAAACGGATCTCCTCGCCGACGGCCGCGAAGGAGCCCACGGAGGTGTTGACGTCGGGGGGCAGCACGGTGATGCCCATGTGCCGGGCCTCGCCGAGGTACAGCCCCAGGCGGTCCTTGTTCACCTGGGTGGAGGTGAGCAGGGCGGCCATGAACTCCGTGGGGAAGTTCGCCTTCAGGTAGGCGGTCCAGTAGGAGATGATCCCGTACGCCGCCGAGTGGGCCTTGTTGAAGGCGTAGTCGGAGAAGGGCAGGAGGATGTCCCACAGGGTCTTGACCGCGGCCGGGGAGTAGCCGCGCTCGAGCATGCCGGCCTCGAAGCTGGCGAACTGCTTGTCCAGCTCGGCCTTCTTCTTCTTGCCCATGGCGCGGCGCAGCAGGTCGGCCTGGCCGAGGGTGTACCCGGCGACCTTCTGCGCGATCGCCATCACCTGCTCCTGGTAGACGATCAGGCCGTAGGTGGTGCCGAGGATCTCCGCGAGCGGCTCCTCGAGCTCGGGGTGGATCGGCTCGATCTCCTGCTGGCCGGTCTTGCGCAGCGCGTAGTTCGTGTGGGAGTTCGCGCCCATCGGGCCGGGCCGGTACAGCGCGCCGACGGCGGAGATGTCCTCGAAGTTGTCCGGGCGCATGAGGCGCAGCAGCGTGCGCATGCCGGCGCCGTCGAGCTGGAACACCCCGAGCGTGTCACCGCGGCCCAGCATGGCGTAGGTGAGGGGGTCGTCCAGCGGGAGGCGCTCGAGGTCCGGGACCGCCTTGCCGTTGCGCTCGATGTTCTCGAGCGCGTCGTCGATGACGGTGAGGTTGCGCAGCCCGAGGAAGTCCATCTTGAGCAGCCCGAGGTTCTCGCACTGCGGGTAGTCGAACTGCGTGATTATCGCGCCGTCCTGCGGGCGCAGCATGACCGGGATGACGTCCTGGAGCGGCTCGCTGGACATGATGACGGCGCAGGCGTGCACGCCCCACTGCCGCTTGATGCCCTCCAGGCCCTGGGCGGTCTCGACGACGGACTGCGCGTCGGGGTCGGCGGCGTGGAGCTGGCGGAACTCCTCGGCCTCGGCGTAGCGCTTGTCGCGCGGGTCGAAGATGCCCGCGAGGGTGATGTCCTTGCCCATGACCGACGGCGGCATCGCCTTGGTGAGCTTCTCCCCCATCTGGAAGGGGAAGTCCAGGACGCGTGCGGAGTCCTTGAGGGCCTGCTTGGCCTTGATGGTGCCGTAGGTGACGACCTGGGCCACGCGGTCGTCGCCGTACTTCTCGGTGACGTACCGGATCACCTCACCGCGGCGACGCTCGTCGAAGTCGACGTCGAAGTCGGGCATCGAGACGCGGTCGGGGTTGAGGAACCGCTCGAAGATGAGGCCGTGGACGAGCGGGTCGAGGTCGGTGATGCGCAGCGCGTAGGCGACCATCGAGCCGGCACCGGAGCCACGGCCCGGGCCCACGCGGATGCCCTGGGACTTGGCCCAGTTGATGAAGTCGGCGACGACGAGGAAGTAGCCGGGGAAGCCCATCTGGGTGATGACCTCGACCTCGTACCGCGCCTGCTTCTCGACGTGGTCGGGCACGCCGTCGGGGTAGCGGTAGTTCAGGCCCTTCTCGACCTCCTTGACGAACCACGAGTGCTCGTCCTCCCCCGCGGGCACGGGGAAGCGGGGCATGTAGTTCGCACCGTCGGCGGCGGTCCGGAAGGTGACGTCGCACTGCTCGGCGACGAGCAGGGTGTTGTCGCAGGCCTCGGGGAGGTCGCGGAAGACCTCGCGCATCTCGGCGGCGGGGCGCAGGTAGTAGGTGTCGCCGGTGAAGGCGAAGCGGCTGCCGCCCTGGTCGTAGCTCGGCTCGGTGAGCTTGCTGCCCGACTGGAGGGCGAGCATGACCTCGTGTGTACGGGCGTCGTCCGGGCGCGTGTAGTGGGAGTCGTTGGTGGCCAGGAGCGGCGCACCGATGTCCTTGGCCAGGCGCAGGAGGTCGGTGACGACGCGGCGCTCGATGTCCAGGCCGTGGTCCATGAGCTCGACGTAGTAGTTCTCGCGGCCGAAGATGTCCTGCAGCTCGCGGGCGGCGCGCAGCGCCTCGTCGTACTGGCCGAGCCGGATGCGGGTCTGCACCTCGCCCGACGGGCAGCCGGTGGTGGCGATGAGGCCGTCGGCGTGGGTGGAGATGAGCTCGCGGTCCATCCGCGGCCACTTGCCCATCTGCCCCTCGATGGAGGCGCGCGACCCGAGCCGGAAGAGGTTGTTCATCCCCTGGTTGTTGCGGGCCAGGAGCGTCATGTGGGTGTAGGAGCCGCGGGCGGAGACGTCGTCCTTGGCCTGGTGCTCCTCGCCCCACCGCACCCGGGACTTGTCGAAGCGCGAGGTGCCCGGCGTGACGTAGGCCTCGAGCCCGATGATGGGCTTGACGCCGTGCTTCTGGGCGCTGGACCAGAAGTCGAAGGCCCCGAAGAGGTAGCCGTGGTCGGTGATCGCCAGGGCGGGCTGGCCCATCCGGGCGGCCTCGCCCAGCAGCTCGTCGACCTTGGAGGCACCGTCGAGCATCGAGTACTCGGTGTGCACGTGGAGGTGGGTGAAGTTGTCAGATCCTCCAGCAGCCATGCCCGTCAGTCTAGGTCGCGCGACTGACACGACCGGCCATCTCGAGGGGAGATCCAGGTCGCTCGGCGTGTCGACGCCGTTCCCGGCGTGAGGCAGCCACGACGACGCGCGCAGCAGCCGCGCGGGACGTCTCCGTCGCCCCCGGAGCCGGCGGTTCGGGTCAGGACTCGACCAGCTCTGGCTCCCAGTGGGCGAACCGTGCCAGCGACGACAGCGCAACGGTGGCGGGCGTGGCGCGCACCAGCAGGTCGCGCAGCGCAACGACGGGCGCGGAGCGCAGCTCGTGCCCGAACCGGCCGCTCCAGCGGGAGGCCCGAGCCACCGCCTGCGACCGCGGCCGCCGGGTGCGGTCGTAGACGCGGAGCGCGGCGGGGACATCGTCCTCGTACCGGGCCAGCGCCCGCCCGAGCACGACGGCGTCCTCCAGGGCCTGCGCCGCGCCCTGCCCGAGGTTCGGTGTCATGGCGTGGGCGGCGTCCCCGAGGAGAGCGGCAGCGCCGGTGACGTAGCTGGGCAGGGGCACTGCGAGGTGCTGCAGGTCGTGGCGCAGGACGGCACCCGGCTCGGTGGCGGCGAGCAGGTCGGGGATCGGGGCGTGCCAGCCGGCGAAGCGCCTGCGCAGGTGGGCGGCCTCGTCCGCGAACCGGTGCCCCACGGGGGCGCCGGCGACGGCCGCGAACCAGTAGACCCGCCCGTCCACCAGGGGCACCGTTCCGAACTCCGTGCCTGGGCCCCAGGTGACGGCACCGACGAGGTCGAGCGGCCACCGCTCTGCGGTCACCGAGCGCCAGGCCGTCACGCCCGTGTGGGCCGGACCCGGGTGGTCGGGCCAGAGCCTGCGACGTACGGCCGACCCGATGCCGTCGGCTCCGACGACGAGATCCGCCGTGATCGTGCGCCGCTCCCCGTCACGGACGAAGGTGACCGACGCGGGCGGTCCAGCGGTGACGTCGAGAACCTCGGCGCCCGTGACGAGCGCGCCAGCGGGCAGCACCTCGCGCAGCACCCGGTGCAGCTGCTCACGGTGGATCCCGATGGCCGAGGTGCCGAGCTCCCGTTCCAGGGCGGCGCTGTCGACCCGCGCGAGCCAGCGTCCTGAGCGGTCCCGGACCCCACCGCCGCCCTGGGGCGTGGCGGAGGTGACGACGGCGTCGGCGAGGCCGAGCTCGCGCAGCGCCCGTTGCCCGTTCGCCATGATCGTGAGGCCCGCGCCTATCTCCCCGCCCTCGGCGGAGCGTTCCAGCACGGTGACGTCCCAGCCCGCCAGTCTCAGCGCGGTCGCTGCGGCAAGCCCGCCGATGCCGCCGCCGACGACGACGCCGCTGCGTCCACGGTCAGCCACGGCAACTCCTCTCGCTCCTGAGCGCCCGGCGGCCCGCCGCCGGTGAGGACGCCCATCATGCCGCAGCCCGGGTGGCCGGTGACGTCGGAGCGACGAGCGGTGTCCTCGTCACGGGACGGACACAGCCGGCCACCTCGGGCCGGGATCCAGGTCGCTCGGCGTGCGGGCGCCGACGGCGGTGGCGGGCGGCCGCCGCGCGCCCGGTCACGGGCGGACGGACGCCCCGGCACGGTGGGCTCGGCGCGCGATGTCGCCCACCACCAGCTCGGCGTCCGGGACGACGCCGAAGGAGTTGTGCGAGGAGAACCGGTGCTGGAAGAGCTGCCCGAGGACGTAGAGACCGGGCTGACCGGTGACGGCGCCGCGGTCGTTGTCGAGGAAGCCGGAGGAGTCCAGCCCGGGCAGCTCGATCCAGTCGTGGCCGGGGAGGAAGCCGGTGGCCCACACGACGTTGGCGACGTCGAGCACCTCACCGACAGCGGTGACGGGCAGGCCCTCCACGACGTCGGTCACGCGCGCGGCGCGGCGCACGCCCGCGTCGGCGAGGTCCCGGGGCTTGACCCGGATGAGCGGCGTGCCGTGGCCCGACAGCAGCTTCTCCCTCGACCTGCGGCCGGGCGGGGTGTCCCGCGTGAGGACGTGGTTCCAGGTGAGGGCGATGAGGGGGAAGACGGTGAGCATCGCCTTGGACTCGATACGGAGCGGGACGTGCCCCGGGTGGCGTCCGCACAGCACGACGTCGTGGGTGGCGGCGAGCTCGAGGGCGATGTCCGCCCCGGAGTTCGCCGCACCGACGACGGCGACGCCGCCCGGCTGCAGCTGGGCCGGGTTGCGGTAGTCGACCGAGTGCAGCTGCACGATCCCGGAGGAGAGCCGCCGGGCGAGGGCCGGGACGTTCGGGACCCGCTCGGCCCCGGTCGCCAGGACGACGTTGGCGGCGGTGAGGGTGGCCGCGCCGGCGGTCACCTGGAACCGGTCGCCGTCCCGGAAGAGCCCGTCGACGGCGACACCCGTCCTGATGTCCATGCCGACACGCTCGGCGTAGGTGCTGAGGTACGCGGCCATCTGCGCGCCCGAGGGGAAGAGCTCGTCGCTCGGGAAGGGCATGCCGGGCAGCCCGAGGCTGCCCGCGGGGGTGAACATCCGCATCGTGTCCCAGCGGTGGTTCCACCCTCCGCCGACGCGGTCGTCGGCCTCGAGGACCGTGAACGGCAGCCCGCGGCGGGCGAGGTGGTAGCCGGCGACGAGTCCCGCCTGTCCGGCACCGATGACGATCGTGTGGTCCATGGTCTGCTCCCTCGGTCGCTGCGACGGTTCGAACGCTACGGAGGGGCCGGGGCCGGGCGCATCGGTGGAACCACCCAACCGGGGACGACGGCGGGAGTGGGTACCGCCGGCGGGTGGTGCGGCGGGTCAGAGCAGCTGCCACGCGACGGCGCGTGACGTGGCGGCAGCCCGGCTGGTGACGTCGAGCTTGGTGAGGATGTTGCTCACGTGCCGGTCGACCGTGCGCTCGCTGAGGACCAGGCTCTCGGCGATGGCCCGGTTGGTGGCCCCGGTGGCGACGAGCCGCAGCACCTCGACCTCGCGCGCGGTGAGCAGCTGACGGGCTCGCTGGTCCAGCGCCTCGACGTCCGGCCCTGCGCCGAGGCTCGTGAAGATCTCCCGGGCGGTGTCCCGCTCGCGGCCGGCGGACTCGACGTCACCGAGGGCGTGGCAGGCTGCCGCCACGAGCGCCCGGGCCCGCGCCTCCTCGTAGGGCACCGCGGTGCGCAGCCAGGTGGTGAGGGCGCGGCGCGCCGCGGCCCCGCCCTCCGCGGGCCGGCCGGCCGCCAGCGCGAGGCGGGCCTGCGCCTGGGCGGCGACCGCGCGGACGAGGTCACTGTCCTGCCGCTCGGCGAGCCCAACCAGCTCCTCCGCTGCTGCGCTCGCCCCGGGCTCGTCCCGCACGGCGAGCAGGACCTCCACCGCCGCCGCGAGCAGGGGCACCCTCCGTGCGACCGCGCTCGGCTCGACCAGGGCCCGGCGCACCATGGCGGCCGCCGCCTGTGTGCTGCCCCGGGCGAGGCGGAGCAGGGCGAGACCGGGCTGCGGCTCCCACCCGCCGCGGGCAGCCGCGGCGTACGCCGCGTCCGCGTCCGGCCACCGCCCCTGGAGCCGCGCCAGGTCACCGCGCACGGACGCCGCGAGCGCCGCGGAGGTCCGGTCGACGTCGTCGTCCAGGCCGACGAGGAGGGCGTCGGCTCCCACCCAGTCCCCCACGAGCTGGCGGAGCTCGGCGCGGCGCACCCGGCACTCCCCGACGAAGCCCGCCATCTCCGGCTGGGTGGCGCACCAGCCCGCCATGGCGTCGGTCCACTCGTGCGCGCGCCCGATGTCGTAGACCTCCCAGCACCCGGAGACGACCCCGCAGTAGACGATCCCGGTGACCATCGAGGACACGCGGTCGGCGGTGACGACGACCATCGCCTCGTCGAGCAGGGCGCAGCCCTCCTGCACGAGGCCCTCGGCGAGGCGGAGGAGCCCGGCCTGGTGGAGGGCCAGGGCGGCGAGGTCGGGGTCGGCGGACTCGTGGGCCGCGCGTGCGGCAGCGACGGCCAGGCGGGCGGCGCCGGCGAGGTCGCCGCTGCCCGCGGCGGGGAACGAGCGCGCGAGCGACAGGTAGCCCGCGAGCCGCTCGTCGCCTCCTGCCGGCGCGAGCCGCTCGAGCCGCTGCAGCCACCCGGTGCCGTGGGCCAGCTCCCCGTCGTGGAGGTGCTGCACCGCGATCCAGAAGGAGCTCAGGGCCGCTGCGGCGTCGTCACCGCGGCCGAGGTGCCGCCGGTAGGCGAGCTCCCGGGCGGCGAAGTACTCCTCCCTCCGGTGAAGCAGGTGGGCGCACTCGGCCATCCGGTCGAGGTCCCGCGGGTCGAGCGGCGCGGTGCGCTCCGCCTCGCGGAACGCGGCGAAGGCCGTGGCCCACCGTCGGTCGGTGTACGCCGACCGAGCACGGGCGAGGGCGTCGCTGCTCACCTCCCCAGTATCGCGCTCACCTGGCGCGCTACCGGGCTACCGGGCTACCGGGTGAGGGTGCGGGCCATGTCCTGGTGCCAGATGTCGGCGTCGAGGTAGCGCTCACCGGACACGACGGAGAAGCCGAGCCGCTCGTAGAAGCCCATGGCCGACTCCTGCGCGCTGAGGACGACCTCGACGGCCGGCGGCGCGCCCACGGCGTGGTGCTCGAGGGCGAGCTCGACGATCGCGGTCACGAGCCGGGCACCCACGCCGCGGCCGCGCGCTGCTGCGTGCACGGCCAGGCGCCCGAGGTGGACGTGACCTGGCGCGTCGAGCAGGAGCCGGCCCGTGCCGAGCACCTCGCCGGTGGCCTCGTCGACGGCGAGCACATGGGTGGTCGTCGGGTCTTCGTCGAGCTCGTCGACCTCGATGTCCGCCGGCACGCCCTGCTCGTCGACGAAGACGGCGAAGCGCACCGCCCAGGCCGCCTCGAGCTCCTCGCGGGTGGTGACGGTGCGGACGAGCACGCTCACCGGCGTCCCTCCCGCACCATCTCGAGCGCCCCCGCCAGGTCGTCGGGGTACTCGCTGGTGACGACGAGCTCCCGGCCGTCGCGCGGGTGGGCGAAGCCGAGACGCACCGCGTGCAGCCACTGCCGGGTCAGGCCCAGCCGCTGGGCGAGGACGGGGTCGGCGCCGTAGGTCGTGTCCCCCAGGCAGGGGTGGCGCACCGCGGAGGTGTGGACCCGGATCTGGTGGGTGCGGCCGGTCTCGAGGTGGATCTCGAGCAGGGACGCCCCGGACATCGCCTCGAGCGTCTCGTAGTGCGTGACGGCGGGCTTGCCGTCGGCGACGACGGCGAAGCGGTAGTCGTGCCGCGGGTCGCGTCCCACGGGCGCGTCGATGGTCCCGGCGAACGGGTCCATGTGGCCCTGGACGAGCGCGTGGTAGACCTTCTCGACCGTACGTTCCTTGAACGCCCGCTTGAGGACGGTGTAGGCGAGCTCGGACTTGGCCACGACCATGAGCCCGGACGTGCCGACGTCGAGCCGGTGGACGACGCCCTGCCGCTCGGCCGCCCCGGAGGTGGAGACCCGGTACCCGGCGGCGTGGAGGCTCCCGACGACGGTGGGCCCCTGCCAGCCGGGGCTGGCGTGGGCGGCCACCCCGACGGGCTTGTCGACGACGACGACGTCGTCGTCCTCGTAGGCGATCGCCAGTCCCGCGACGGGCTCCGGCGGTGGCGCCGACGGGGCGTCGGGCAGGGTGATCTCGAGCCACCCGCCGGCGACGAGCCGGTCGGACTTGGCCAGGGTGCGGCCGTCGAGGACGACACCGCCCTCGGTGGCCAGCTCGGCGGCGCGGGTGCGGGACAGGCCGAGCAGCCGAGACAGGGCGGCGTCGACGCGTTCGCCGGCGAGTCCGTCAGGGACGGGCAGGGAACGGGTCTCAGGCATCGTCGTCGGAGGAGGTGAGTCGGATCTCCCGGCGGCTGCGCGGGCGGCGCCGGACCGCCTCGGCAGGGCCGGTGCGCTCCCCGGACGTCGCGGCCTCGCCGGCCGGCTCCGTCTCCGCGGCCGGCCGCACGGCGGACCACGTCGGCGCGGCCGGTGCGGGAGCCGGTGCCTCGCCGGCCGGCGCCGGGGTGGCGGCCGCGGACCTCGCCCCGCTCACCCAGGTGGCGACGTCCACGCCGTCGTCGTCGGTGGCGCGCGGCACCTCCGGGGAGAAGTCGGTCTCGTCGACGAGCGGCTCCTCGCTCAACGGCTCGCCGTCGTCGTCGGCGGGTGCGGCGTCCTCGTCGTCGCGGGGGGTGACGACGCGGGTGCCGTCGACCTCGATCCCGAGCAGCGCGAGGACGGCGATGAGGACGGCGGCGAGCACGATGGCGATGTCGGCGACGTTGCCGACGAACCAGCCGTTGTAGTTGATGAAGTCCACGACGTGGCCGCGGGCGAAGCCGGGCTCGCGCAGCAGCCGGTCGTAGAGGTTCCCGACCGCGCCCCCCAGGAGCATCCCCAGGGCCAGCGCCCAGGCGGCCGAGCGCAGGCGGCGCGCCACCCGCAGCACGACGACGATGACGACGACCATGATGACCGTGAAGACCCACGTCATCCCGGTCCCGAAGGAGAACGCGGCCCCCGGGTTGTAGATGAGCTGCCAGCCGAGGAGGTCACCGACGAGGGGGATGTAGACACCCTGGGTCAGCCGCTCCTCGGCGAGGTACTTCGTCGCCTGGTCGATGCCGGCGATGCCGAGGGCCAGGGCGACGAGGAGGATGACCATCCCGCGCCTGCCCCGCTGCTGCTGGGTCATGCGTTCCCTTCCTTGACATGCGACGACGGCGGCGGCCCCGCGGGCCGCCGCCGTCGTGTCACACTCAGCGACCGAACTGCGCCGAGCCGGAGTCACCACGCCCGGAGACGTTGCCGCGACCCTCGACGTCCGACAGGAGGGACTCGAGGTAGCTCTTCAGACGCGTGCGGTAGTCGCGCTCGAAGACGCGCAGCTCGTCGATCTTGCGCTCGAGAAGCGAACGCTCCTGCTCGAGCTGGGCCAGGGTGCGGTTGTGCGTCTCCTCGGCCTCGCGCACGATGCGGTCCGCCTCGGTGCGGGCCTCGTGGAGGATGCGCTCGCCCTCCTGCTTGCCGTTGTTGACGTACTCGTCGTGCACACGCTGCGCCAGGGCGAGCATGCCGGTCGCCGAGGTCGGCTCGTCGGCGTTCTCGGTGACACCCTCGGCCGGCGCCGCCGCGGCGGGCGGCGCGAAGGAGGGCTGGGGCTGGGGCTCGGGCTCCGGCTCGGGCTCCGGCTGGGGCTCGGGCTCGGGCTCCGGCTCGGGCTGCGGCTCCGGTGCCGCGGCCACGGCCGTGGGCTGCTCCCCGCTGCTCAGCTCCGCCACGCGCCGCTCGGCGGCGGCGAGCTTCGCCTTGAGCTCCTCGTTCTCCGCGCTGAGCGAGCTCAGCGTGTTGACGACCTCGTCCAGGAAGTCGTCGACCTCGTCCTGGTCGTAACCCTCCCGGAACTTCGTCGGCTGAAACTTCTTGTTCAGCACGTCGTCCGCTGTGAGCAGCGCCATAGTCGTCACCTCAGTAAGTCAGTCGTTCGGTCGTGAGCGTCGCGCGTCTCACGGGTCCACGTTAGCGGAACGTTACTAGAGCCAGCACGTCACGGGGTTCACATGCGTCACGGGAGTGACAGGGAAGCGGCCACCTGCATCGAGATGCTCACGCCCAGGAACAGGATGATGAAGCCCAGGTCGAGCGCCACGGGGCCCAGCCGGAGCGGCGGGATGTAGCGGCGCAGCCAGTTCAGGGGCGGGTCGGTGAGCGTGTACACGAGCTCGGCCAGCACGAGGAGCACGCCCTTCGGGCGCCAGTCGCGGGAGAACACCTGCACCCAGTCCAGGACCAGGCGCCCGATGAGGACGACCAGGTAGAGCAGGAGCAGGAAGTAGACGATCGAGAAGACGAGTTGCACGTCTCAGCTCTGGTTGAACAGGCGGCCGGGGCCGGTCTCGGGCTGGCCCGAGTCGGAGGCGACCTCCACGCTGGCCGGGGAGAGCAGGAAGACCCGGTTGGTCACCCGCTCGATCGAGCCGTGCAGGCCGAAGACCAGCCCGGCGGAGAAGTCGACCATCCGCTTGGCCTCGGTCTCGCTCATGCCGGTGAGGTTCATGATGACGGGGGTGCCGTCGCGGAACGCCTCGCCGATGACCCGCGCCTCGTTGTACGTGGCGGGGTGCACCGTGCTGATCCGGCGCAGATCGTGCTCGACCGGCTCGGGGGCGGGCACCACGCGCATGGGCGTCACCTGGGCGCGCGGCTCCTCGCGCTCGGGGCGGGCCTCGGCGGCCGCCGGCTCCTCGTGGCGGGGCACGTCGAGCTCGTCCACGTAGTCCCCCTCGTCCTCGGACAGTCCGAGGTACGCCATCGTCTTGCGCAGTGCTCCGGCCATGACTGCTCCCGTCTCGAGTTCTGCGATCACACCTCGTGCCGCTCCTTGTCGTGACGCTAGACCAGGCCCGTGCCCAGTCCGCGCACCGACGCGCGGCGTGTCGTCACCGTTCTCGCGCGATCTCAGGCGGGACGGACGACGCCGGCGAAGCGGCCGGTGACGCCGTCGCGCCGGAAGGAGTAGAAGCGCTCGTCCTCGCGGGTGCACGCGTCCAGCCGCTGCACGCGGCGGACGCCGGCGGCGGTGAGCTGGGCGACCACGCCGGCGGGGATGTCGAGGGAGGGGCTGCCCCACGCCGTCGTGCCGGACGCGGCCGGGACGACGGCGGCCACCGCCTCCCGCAGGTCGGCCGGGACCTCGTAGCAGCGGCCGCAGATGCTGGGGCCGAGGGAGGCGTAGAGCTCGGGGACCGAGGCTCCCTCGGCCGTGAGGGCCGCGAGCGTGGCGGGCACGACACCGTCGGCCAGGCCCTGGCGACCGACGTGGACGGCGGCGACGAGGCCGCCGTCCGGAGTGGCGACCAGCAGGGGGACGCAGTCGGCGACCATGACGCCGACGGCGGGTGCACCCGGCCCGCTGCGCCGCCCGACGAGGGAGTCGTACCCCCCGAGCGTGGAGCGCCCCGCTCCGGGAGGCCGCGTGACGAGCCGCACGCGGTTCGAGTGCCGCTGGCTCATCCAGGCGACGTGGTGGCCGGCCCACCGGTCGAGCAGGTCCCGGTTGGCGATGACCCGGTCCTCGTCGTCGTCCACGTGGAAGGCGAGGTTGAGCCCGCCGCTCCCGTCGACGCCCGAGTACGGGCCCCAGGAGACGCCACCGGCGCGCGTGGTGAAGCCACCACGCGCGCCGGGACCGAGGTCGGCAGGGACCAGCTCGAGCATGCGCTCGGCCTGCCTCAGCGCAGGAAGTCGGGGATGTCGAGGTCCTCCTCGCGGCGGCTGCGCACCGGCTCCTCGTCGAAGACGCGGGGCACCTCCAGGCCACGACGCTCGCCCTCGTTGCCCGCGTAGGCGGGCACCGGCTCGGCGGGCTGCTCCTGGCGGACCGGCTCGGGGCTGGCGGCGACGGGCGGCTCCGGAGCGCTGGGGGCGCTGGGGAGCGTCACCGGGGCCGCGGCGCGGCGCGGCGGGGCGACCGGGGCCGGGGCGTTCGCGCCCGGGTCGTCGAAGCCCGCCGCGATGACGGTGACGCGCACCTCGTCGCCGAGGGCGTCGTCGATGACGTTGCCGAAGATGATGTTCGCCTCCGGGTGGGCCGCCTCCTGGACGAGCCGGGCGGCCTCGTGGATCTCGAAGAGCCCGAGGTCGCTGCCACCCTGGATGGAGAGCAGGACGCCGTAGGCGCCGTCGATGCTCGCCTCGAGGAGCGGGGAGGAGATCGCCAGCTCGGCGGCCTGGACCGCCCGGTCCTCACCGCGCGCCGAGCCGATGCCCATGAGGGCGCTGCCCGCACCCTGCATGACGGACTTGACGTCGGCGAAGTCGAGGTTGATCAGACCCGGGGTGGTGATGAGGTCGGTGATGCCCTGGACACCGGACAGGAGGACCTGGTCGGCGCTCTTGAAGGCGTCGAGCACCGACACGTTGCGGTCGGAGATCGACAGCAGGCGGTCGTTGGGGATGACGATGAGCGTGTCGACCTCGGCGCGCAGCGCCTCGATGCCGGCCTCGGCCTGGGTGGAGCGACGGCGTCCCTCGAAGGTGAAGGGACGGGTGACCACGCCGATGGTCAGGGCGCCGAGCGAGCGCGCGATCCGCGCGACCACGGGCGCGCCGCCCGTGCCGGTGCCACCCCCCTCGCCCGCGGTGACGAACACCATGTCCGCCCCGCGCAGCACCTCCTCGATCTCCTCGGCGTGGTCCTCGGCGGCCTTCTTGCCGACCTCGGGGTCCGCGCCGGCGCCGAGCCCACGGGTGAGCTCACGGCCGACGTCGAGCTTGACGTCGGCGTCGCTCATGAGCAGCGCCTGTGCGTCGGTGTTGACGGCGATGAACTCCACGCCCTTCAACCCGACCTCGATCATTCGGTTGACGGCGTTGACACCGCCGCCTCCGATGCCCACCACCTTGATCACTGCTAGGTAGTTCTGCGGTGCCGCCACGTCGGCCCCCTCACTTGTCTGCTGCTGGTCCTCGGCCAACCCTCAACCTCAAGTTGAGCGTTAGACTTATGTCATTCTTGCGCACCCGGAACGCTAGGTGCCGACAGGTCCCCCAGCAACGACCTCCGTGGGTGTGTCGCGCTGCCGTTGTCACAACCCAGCGCTCGGCGGGGAGGACGTCGGCCGTCGCCGGGAGGGGTCGGCGGGCGCGGTGGGGCGGTCAGTCGGAGAGGGTCGGGGCGCGCGGGACGGTGACGTCGTAGACGGAGGCCTCTCGCTCGCGCAGGACGGCGAGGACGGCGGCCTTGAGCTCGGACTCCTCCACGCTCCCCCACAGGACCTCCGCGCCGTCGGTGAGCTCCAGCCTGATGGAGGCCGGGTTGGCCGCGCCGGCGGTGTCGACCTCGGCCCGCACGTCCGGGGGCAGCTCGGCGAGCACGGTGAGCACCGCGCTCAGCGTCTCCCCCGCCCGCTCGCCCTCCAGCGGCACCGTGACCCGAGGCAGGCCCTCCGGCGCCTCCTCCGCGGCTCCGACGACCACGCCGTCGGCGTCGAGCAGGACGAGCCCGTCCTCGGCGGTCGCGGCCGCCACGGGTTCGCGGGGGACGACGTCGACGGCGAGGCCGCGCGGCCACTCGCGCGTCACGGTCGCCGAGCGCACCGTGGTGATGGCGCGCACGTCGTCGGCCAGGGCACCGGTGTCCAGGCGGGTGAGGGGCGTGCCGGCATGCTCCTCGACGAGCGCCATGACCTCCTCCCGAGGCACGGTCGTGCCCTCCCCGACACCGGAGACGGTGACCTCGGCGACGTCGAGCGCGAGCAGCGGGGACAGGAGGAGCGCCCAGGCGATCCCCCCGAGCACGGCGAGCACGCCGACGGCGAGCAGCACCTTGCGCCAGGCGAGGCGGCGTCGCGCACGTGCCTGCTCGGCGAGCCGCTCGAGGAAGCCGGGGCCCTGCGGCAGGCTCGGGTCCGGCTGCTGACGCACGGGCAGCCAGCGCCGGCGCTCGGCCGGCTCCGCGCGCCCAGTAGCCGGCTCGGCCGGCTCCGCACGCCCGGGGGTGACCTCGCGGGGCTCGTCGACCGCCGCCTGGTCCGCGTCCGGCCCGCGGCGCGGCTGGCGCGGCGCTGCCGGCGGCCTCACGCCCGCTCCGTCAGGAGCGCCAGGACGCGGGGTCCGAGCTCGGTGACGTCCCCGGCGCCCATGGTGAGGACGAGGTCGCCGGGGCGCGCGAGGGCGGCGACGGCCGCGGCCGCCTCCTGGCGGTCGGCCACGTACCGGGCGCCGTCGGCGAGGGCGGTGATGAGCGAGCCGTCCACGCCCTGGACCGGGTCCTCGCGGGCGGCGTAGACGTCGGTGACGACGACCTCGTCCGCGGCGCCCAGCGCGGCGGCGAACTCGGCGGCGAAGGTCTGCGTGCGCGAGTAGAGGTGAGGCTGGAAGAGGACGACGACGCGGCCCTCGCCCGCGGCGAGCCGGGCCGCGGCGAGCGTGGCGGCGACCTCGGTGGGGTGGTGGGCGTAGTCGTCGACGACGCGCACGCCGGCACTCTCCCCGCGCATCTCGAAGCGTCGCCCCGTGCCGCGGAAGGCCCCGAGCGCGGTGGCCATCTCCTGCGGCTCGGCGCCGAGGGCGACGCCGGCGCACCACGCCGCGGTCGCGTTGCGGACGTTGTGGGCGCCGGTGACGGCGAGCTCCAGGCGCACCGGTGGCTCCCCCGGCCGCCCGAGGGTGGCGCGGGCGCCGGCCGCGCCGACCGCGAGGTCGCTGATGCGCACGTGGCCCTCCCCCACGCCCGGCGCCGCGCCGGTGCCGTAGGTGAGCACGCGGCCGGGGGCGTGCCGGGCCAGGCGCAGCGCGCCGTCGTCGTCCGCGCACACGACGAGCACACCGGTGACCCGGGCGGCGAAGTCGACGAAGGCCTGCTCGAAGGCCTCCCGCGAGCCGTAGTGGTCGAGGTGGTCCGGCTCGACGTTCGTCACGACGGCGACGGCGGGACGGTAGTTGAGGAAGGAGCCGTCAGACTCGTCGGCCTCCGCGACGAAGGCGCGCCCCGTGCCGAGGTGCGCGCCGGTGCCGAGCCCGGCGACCTGCCCGCCGATGGCGTAGCTCGGGTCCGCGCCGGCCTCGGTGAGGGCGACGGCGAGCATCGCCGACGTCGTCGTCTTGCCGTGGGCACCGGCGACGGCCACGAAGTCCTGCTCCCCCGCGGCGACGACGAGCGCCTCCGAGCGGTGGAGGACCGGCAGGCCGAGCTCGCGGGCGCGGACGAGCTCGGGGTTGTCCGGGCGGACCGCGGTGGACACGACGACGGTCGCGTCACCCGGCACCTGCGCGGCGGCGTGCCCGGCGCGGGCGCGCACCCCCAGCCCGCGCAGGCGCTCGAGCGTGGCACTGTCGCGTGCGTCGGAGCCGGAGACCTCCAGGCCTCGCGCGGCGAGCAGCTCGGCGACCGGGGCCATGCCCGCCCCGCCGACACCGATGAGGTGGTAACGGCTCACGGCGTCACCTGCGCGGCGTCGACGACGAGCTCGGCGAGCCGGGCGGCGCCGTCGCGGATCCCCACGCCGGCAGCCGCGTGGCTCGTCGCGGCGAGACGGTCGTGATCGGCGAGCAGCTCGAGGAGCGGGCCGGTGACGTAGGCGGGCGTGAGGTCGGCGTCGGCGACGATCGTCCCGCCACCGGCGGCGACGACGTCGGCGGCGTTGCGTCGCTGCTCGCCGTTGCCGATGGGCAGGGGCACGTAGACGGCGCCGATGCCGAGGGCGGCGAGCTCGCTCACCGTGCCGGCGCCGGACCGGGCGAGGACGAGGTCGGCGACGGCGTAGGCGCTGGCCATGTCGTCCAGGTAGGGGCGCACGTGGTAGCCCGCCAGCCCGGCGGTGGCGGCGCGGACGGGCTCGTCCTTGCCCTGGCCGGTGAGGTGGAGGACCTGGATGCCGGCGTCGGTGAGGGCGCGGGCGCCCCCGGCGACGGCCTCGTTGACACGCTGGGCCCCGAGGGAGCCGCCGGTGACGAGCAGGGTGGTGCGGTGCGGCTCGAGGCCCAGGGCGGCGGCCCCGGCGATCCGGCGTGCCGTCGCGTCCGACTCGCGCTCGGCGACGAGCTCGGCGATGGCGGCCCGCAGCGGCAGGCCGGTGAGCACCGCGCGCGGCAGCGGGGTGCCGGGGAAGGACACCGCGACGTGGCGGGCCCAGCGGGCGCCGAGCCGGTTGGCGAGCCCGGGACGGGCGTTCTGCTCGTGGACGACGACCGGCACCCCGAGGCGCCGCGCGGCGAGGTAGGCCGGGGTGGCGACGTAGCCGCCGAAGCCGACGACGACCTGCGCGCGGGAGTCGGTGATGGCCTCGGCAGCCGCGCGGACGGCGGAACGCAGCCGGCCCGGCAGGCGCAGCAGGTCCGGCGAGGGGCGGCGCGGCAGCGGCACGCGCGGGACGTGGCGCAGGGGCAGCCCGGCGTCGGGCACGAGGCGGGCCTCGAGGCCCGCGGCGGTGCCGAGCACGGTGATGTCCGCGCCGCCGGGTAGGGCCTGGAGCGCGGTGGCGGTGGCGAGCAGGGGGTTGACGTGGCCGGCGGTCCCGCCGCCGGCGAGGAGGGCGCGCAGCTCAGCCACGTCCGCGCCCCACGACCGCCAGGGAGCGACGCACGACGCCGCGCCGGGCGCGCAGCGCGGCACCGGCGCCGGGCTCGTCGCGCGCGAAGGCGAGGACCACGCCCATGGCGAGCAGGGTGGCGATGAGCGCCGAGCCGCCGGCCGACACGAGCGGCAGCGGCACGCCGATGACGGGCAGGAACCCGATGACGACACCGATGTTGATGAGCGCCTGGCCCAGGATCCAGGCCGCGATGGCGCCGGTGGTGATCTTGACGAAGGGGTCGGGGTGCCGGCGCACGACGCGGAACATCCCGGTGGCGAGGGCCGCGAAGAGGCCCAGGACGAGGAGCGTGCCCCACAGGCCGAGCTCCTCGCCGAGGATCGCGAAGATGTAGTCGTTGTGGGCCTCGGGCAGGTAGGCCCACTTCTCCCGCGAGGCGCCGAGCCCGAGGCCCGAGATGCCCCCGGTGCCCAGGCCGTAGAGCCCGTGGAGGGTCTGGTAGCACGCGGCGCTCTCGTCGCACTCCCCGCCGAAGACCGCCATGATGCGCTGCATGCGGTTGTCCGAGAGGACCACGAGGAACGCCAGCGCGCCGGCGCCCGCGACCATGGCGGCGCCGAACCACTTGAGCGGGACCCCAGCGACGAACATGGCCCCGGCGACGACGAGGGCGACGACCATCGCCGTCCCGAGGTCCCGGCCGACGAGCACCAGGCCGAGCGCGAGGACCGCGACCGCGATCCCCGGCACGAGGACGTGCTGCCACCGGTGCAGGAGGTGGGCCTTGCGGGCGAGGACGAGCCCGAGCCACACGGCGAGCGCGAGCTTGAGGAACTCCGAGGGCTGGATCGTCTGGCCGGCGCCCGGGATGTAGATCCAGTTCGTGTTGCCCTTCTCGCCGCGAGCCAGCGGCGTGAGGATCAGCGCCTGCAGCAGGAGGCCCAGACCGAGCGCGGGCCACGCGAGCTTGCGGTACCAGGCCACCGGGACCCGGCTGGCGACGACCATGAGCGGTACGCCGACGAGCGCGAAGACCGCCTGGTCGAGGAAGAAGCCGTACGGGCTGCCGGTCTCCCGGATCGAGGTGATCGAGGACGCGGAGAGCACCATGACGACGCCGATGGCGAGGAGCAGCAGGGTGGCCCCGCCGACGAGGTAGTAGCTGAGGACCGCCGGGCCACGGGTGGCCGGGTGGTCGGTCTCCCGCGCGCCGGTGCGCAGCGAGCGCGTGGCCGGTGCGGCGGCCCGCGGGAGACGCCCCGGCTGCACGGCCGTCATCCCGGCTCCCCGGGCAGGGCACGGACGGCGGCGGCGAAGGCGTCCCCGCGGGCGCCGTAGCCGGCGAACTGGTCCATGGACGCGCACGCCGGGGCGAGCAGCACGGTGTCGCCCGGGCGGGCGAGCCGCGCGGCCGCGGCGACGGCGTCGGTCATCACCTGTCCAGTGTCGCCAGCCTCGACCTCGGTGACGGGCACATCCGGTGCGTGTCGTGCAAGTGCCTCGCGCAGCGGGGCACGGTCCACGCCGATGAGGACGACGGCGCGCAGCCGGTCGGCGACCTCCCGCACGAGCTCGTCGAAGGTGGCGCCCTTGGCCAGGCCCCCGGCGACCCAGACGCCACGGCCGGCGGGCAGCGCCGCGAGGCTGGCGCGGGCGGCGTGGGCGTTGGTCGCCTTGGAGTCGTCGACCCAGGTGACCTCCCCGCGGGTGGCGACGAGCTCGATGCGGTGGCGGCCGCCGTCGTAGGCGCGCAGGCCCTCGGTCACCGCCTGGGCGGGCACCCCGTGCGCGCGGGCCAGCGCGGCGGCGGCCAGCGCGTCGGCGACGACGTGCCCCGGCACCTCCCCGCCCGGCAGCGGCGCGAGGTGGGCGAGGTCGGCGAGGGTGGCGAGGGACGCCGCGGTCGTCTGCCGGCGCGGCTCGAAGGCACGGTCGCACAGGACGTCCTCGACGATCCCGAGCTCGCCGACCGCCGGGGTGCCGAGCACCGTCCCGACGGCGCGGGCGCCCTCGGCGACGTCGGCCTGCTCGACCATCGCGCGGGTCGTCGCGTCGGTGTAGACGCAGGCCTTGCGGGTGCGGGCGTAGACGCGGGCCTTGGCGTCGCGGTAGGCCGCGAAGGAGCCGTGCCAGTCGAGGTGGTCGGGGGCGAGGTTGAGGCAGACGGAGGCCTCGGGCGCCACGCTGTGGGTGAGGTGGAGCTGGAAGCTCGACAGCTCGACGGCCAGCGCGTCGACCCCGCCCTCGGCCACGACCCGCACGACGGGGGTGCCGACGTTCCCGACGGCCGGGGCCCGCAGACCCGCGGCGGTGAGGATGGCACTGAGCATGCCGACCGTCGTCGTCTTGCCGTTGGTGCCGGTGAGGGTGAGCCAGGCGGGCGCCGTCGTCGTCGCCGTCTGCTGCACCTGCCAGGCGAGCTCGACCTCGCTCCAGCACGGCAGGCCCGCGGCGGCTGCCCGGGTGAGCAGCGGGGAGGTCGCCGGGACGCCCGGGGACACGACGGCGAGGTCCGCCCCGGCGCCGAGCACGGCGTCGGCGAGGGCGGCGTCGTCGTCCGCGGCGAGGAGGGCCGGGCGCGGGCCGAGCTCCGCGCGGGCGGCCTCGACGGCGGCCTCGCTGCGGTCGACGCCGGTGACGCGGGCCCCGAGGGTGGTGAGGACGTCGACGGCGGCGCGCCCGGAGGCCCCGAGGCCGACGACGACGACGTGCGCGTCGCCGAGCCCGCTCACGCCGTCACCCACTCCGCGTAGAAGATGCCCAGCCCCAGGGCCACGCACAGGGCGGCGATGAGCCAGAAGCGGATGACGATCGTCACCTCTCCCCAGCCCCCGAGCTCGAAGTGGTGGTGCAGCGGTGCCATGCGGAAGACGCGTCTGCCGGTCGCCTTGAAGAAGCCGATCTGGATGACGTCGCTCATGACGATGATGACGAAGAGGCCGCCGATGACGATGGCGAGGAACTGGGTGTGGGTGAGGATCGAGAAGCCGGCGATCGCGCCGCCGAGGGCGAGGGAGCCGGTGTCGCCCATGAAGATCTGCGCGGGCGAGGCGTTCCACCACAGGAAGCCGAGGCAGGCGCCGATGAGCGCCGCACCGATGAGCGAGACGTCTCGCGGGTCGCGCACCTCGTAGCAGGCCGACCACGCCGCGCCCGGGTCGGAGAGGAACTGGCAGTTCTGGTTGGACTGCCACATCGCGATGACCGTGTACGCCGCGAAGACCATCGCCGAGGCTCCGGTGGCGAGGCCGTCCAGGCCGTCGGTGAGGTTGACGGCGTTGGACCACGCGGTGATGAGGAAGTTCGCCCAGACGATGAAGAGGATGAGCCCGAGGAACGCGCCGGCGAAGGCGAGGTCGATCGAGGTGTCACGCACGCCGGAGACGTGGGTCGAGCCGGGGGTGCGGAAGTTCTCGTTGGGGAACTGGAGGGCGAGCACCGCGAAGGTGATGCCGACGAAGGCCTGTCCGATGATCTTCCAGCGGGCGCGCAGGCCCAGCGAGCGCTGCCGGCTGATCTTGATGTAGTCGTCGGCGAAGCCGATGAGGCCCAGGCCGACGATGAGGAAGAGGAGCAGGAGCCCCGAGGCGTTGGGCGAGCGGCCCGCCGAGAGGTTGGCGACCGCGTAGCCGATGACGGTGGCGAGGATGATGACGACGCCGCCCATCGTCGGCGTGCCGCGCTTGGTGTAGTGCGCGGTGGGACCGTCCTGGCGGATGAACTGGCCGTAGTTGCGCTTCGTGAGGAAGCGGATGAACAGCGGCGTGCCGAAGAGCGCGACGACGAGAGCGGTGGCCCCCGCCACGAGGACGGTCACCACGCGGCGCCACCCCCCTGCGTCAGCAGTTCCGCCAGGCGCCACACGCCTGAGCCGTTGGACCCCTTGAGCAGCACGAGGTCGCCCTCCTGGAGGAGCTCGTCGAGAAGGGCCGCGGCGGCATCGGCGTCGGCGGGACAGTGGACCTGCGGGCCCTCGCCCGCACCCCGGCGCACCGGCTCGCCCGCCGGGCCGAGGGCGACGACGACGTCGACCCCGAGCTCCGCGGCGAGGCGTCCGACGTCCTCGTGGGCACGCTCGGCCTCCGGGCCGAGCTCGAGCATCTCCCCGACGACGGCGACCCTGCGGCGGGCGGGCATCGCCGCGACGGCGCGCAGGGCGGCGGCCATGGAGTCGGGGTTGGCGTTGTAGGCGTCGTCGAGGACGACGACGCCGTCGGGCCGCTGGGTGACGGCCATGCGGTGCGCGCTCACGCGCTCGGCGGTGCCCAGCGCGTGGGCGACCGCCCCGGCGTCCAGCCCCAGGGCGAGCGCGGCGCCGGCGACGGCGAGCGCGTTGGCGACCTGGTGCTCCCCGTGCAGGGCCAGGCGCACCGGGTGGCTCGTGCGCACGCCGGAGGCATCGGTGTGGAGGACGAAGGAGGCGCGGGCCTGCTCGTCGAGGGTGACGTCGGTGGCGCGGACGTCGGCGCCCTCGCCGCGCCCGACGAAGGTGACCGGCCCGGGTGCGGCGGCGGCCATGGCGGCCACGCGCGCGTCGTCGGCGTTGAGGACGGCGGTGCCGCCCGGGATCAGGCCCGCGACGATCTCCGCCTTGGCACGGGCGACGGCGTCGATGGTCCCGAAGCCGCCCATGTGGGCGTGGCCGACGACGAGGACGACGGCGACGTCGAGCGGGGCGATCCGGGTGAGGTAGTCGATGTGCCCGGGGCCGCTGGCGCCCATCTCGAGGACGAGGTAGCGGGTCTCCCGGGTCGCCGAGAGCACGGTGAGCGGCAGGCCGATCTCGTTGTTGAAGGACTCGCGCGGTGCGACGGTGGGCCCAGCCTGGGCGAGCACCTGGGCCAGCACGTCCTTCGTCGTCGTCTTGCCGACCGAGCCGGTGAGGCCGACGACGCTGAGCGAGCCCTCGGCGCGCAGCCGGGCGAGCACCTCACGGGCGAGCTCCCCGAGCGCGGCGACGGAGTCCTCGACGAGGACGTGCGGGGCGTCGACCGCGTGCTCGGCCACGACGACGGCCGCGCCCGCGGCGTGGGCCGCGGCGGCGTGCTCGTGCCCGTCGGTGCGCTCCCCGCGCACGGCGACGAAGACCGAGCCCGGGCCGGCCAGC
Organism: Georgenia satyanarayanai; assembly: GCF_900116375.1. Taxonomy (GTDB): domain Bacteria; phylum Actinomycetota; class Actinomycetes; order Actinomycetales; family Actinomycetaceae; genus Oceanitalea; species Oceanitalea nanhaiensis. The sequence goes on from NZ_UETB01000005.1 coordinate 84,325, forward strand.
CGGGAGTCGGTGACGACCCCTCCGGTCAGGAGCTGCTGCGGGTCCACGCCCACCGGGCGTCCGCCGACGGCCTGGGCGAGCTGGGCGACGGTGAGGTGGATCACTGCTGCTCCCACCGGAGCTGGTCGTCTGAAGTCACGTCTCGACAATCTATCCGCAGCGGGCTCACTCTGCCCGCATGGGGAAGAGTGACGCTGGCGTCGTTGACGGCGGGATGCCGAGGTGCTGGAGGGTGTAGCCGGCGATGTCCTTGAACGCGGGGGCGGCGATGATCGAGGACGGCACCTGGTGGCGCGGGTGGTAGACGACGATGCCGACGGCGAACTGCGGGTCGTCCGCCGGGGCGACCCCGACGAAGTTCGCGACGGTGCGGGTGAGGTTGCCGTTCTCGTCGGGGACCTGCGCGGTCCCCGTCTTGCCGGCGAGGCGGTACCCGTCGAGCTGCCCGAGGACGCCGGTGCCCTCCTGGGTGACGACCCCCTCCATCATCGTCACCATCTGCGCGGCGGTCTCCTCGCTCACCACCTGACGGCCCTCGGGGAGCTCGGCGGCGTGGAAGCGGCCCGTCGCGTCCGTCGTGCCGTCGACCAGCCGCGGAGCGTGGTAGACACCGTCGTTGCCGAGGGCGGCGGCGATCGCGGTGTTCTGGACCAGGTTGACGGCCAGGCCCTGACCGAACATCGTCGTGTAGCGCTGGCGACCGTCCCACGCCTCGGGCGCGGCGAGGATGCCGGGCGTCTCCCCCGGGAGCTCGATGCCGGTGCGCTCCCCCATGCCGAAGGCGCGGAAGTACTCGTAGCGCTCCTCGTCGCTCATCCGGTCACCGATCATCACGGTGCCGGTGTTCGACGACGTCGCGAGGATCCCGGCGACCGTCATCTCCTCGGTGGCGTGCGGGTCCGCGTCGGAGAAGGTCTGCCCGGACGGGGTGGTGAAGCGGTCGGGCGTCGAGAAGGTCGTCGTCGGGGTGACGGCGCCGGTGTCGATGGCGGCGGCGAAGGTGGGGAGCTTGCCGGTCGAGCCGTTCTCGTAGGCGGCCTGGACGGCGCGCGAGCCACGGTTCTCCGGAGGGCTGGCCTGGTAGTCGTTCGGGTCGACGGCGTCGGAGTCGGCGATGGCCAGGACCCGGCCGGTGCTGATCTCCTGGACGACCATCGCGCTCCACGCGGCCTTGAAGGTGTCGTTGGTCTCGTCGATGATCTGCTGCGCGCGGAACTGGACGTCCCGGTCGATCGTCGTGTGGACGGTGTCGCCGGGCTCGGCGGGGACCGTCTCGCGCAGGCCGGTGGGGATGGACTGCCCGGTGCGCCCGATCTCCACGACGCTGCTGCCCGGCACGCCGCGCAGCTGCTCCTCGAAGCTCAGCTCGAGGCCGGCCAGCCCCTCGTTGTCCCGCCCGACGTACCCGAGGACGTTGCCGGCGGTGTTGCCGTTGGGGTAGAGCCGCTCGGAGGTCTGCTCGGGCTCGATGCCGGGGATCCTCAGCGCCTGGACCTCGCGCCACTCCTCCGGGGTGAGGCCGCGGGCGATGTAGGCGAAGGTCGAGTCGCCGACCATGTCCGCGCCGAGCTCGGCGGGGTCACGGTCCAGGAGCGGGGCGAGCAGGGCCGCCGCGGCGACGGCGCCCTCCTTCTCCTCGCCGTCGATCTCCGCGGTGAACTCGCGGACCTTGAGCTGGTTGACGCCGACGTTGTAGCGCTGCACGGAGGTGGCGAGAACCTCCCCGTTCGCGTCGAGGATGTCCCCGCGCATGGCCTGGATCGTGGAGTGCGACAGGCGGCTGTTGAGCGCGTCCTCGGCCAGGCGCGGGCCCTCGAGGGCCTGGACGTAGACGAGGCGGCCGGCGAAGACGATGACGATCGCGAGGACGACGGCCAGCACGGCGTTGTGGCGCCGCACGAGGGTGCGGCCACTCACTCCCCGTCACTCCCGCCGAGGATCGTGCCCTCCCGGAGGGAGATGAAGTCGACCCGCTCGGCGGGCTCCATGCCCAGGTCCTCGGCGCGGCGCTGGAGGCTGGCGGGCGAGCCGGCCTCCTCGACCTGCTGGACGAGTGCGGTCTGCGTCTCCTCGAGCCGGTTGAGGGTGCGGGTGGCGTCGTGGATCGCGTAGGCGTCCACGGCCATCTGGGTGTTGATGAGCAGCGCCGCGACGAGCGAGCCGAGCAGGATCGTCGCGCACAGCAGGAGGTAGGGCACGAGGGACCGGGCCGGCGCGGGGCTGCGCACGACCTGGAGCCGCGGGCGCCAGGACCGACGCGGCTCGACTGCGGCGGTACGGGCGGGCATCGCACTCATGCGGCGCTCCTTGATCGTGGACGCATGTGGTCGGGGGTGGGGCGGGTTCGTTCGGCGGCGCGCAGGCGGACGGAGGTGGCGCGCGGGTTGGCGGCGCGCTCCGCGTCGTCGGCCTCCTCCGCGCCGCGGGTGAGCAGCCGGAGGTAGGGCCGGTGGGTCTCGGGCTCGACCGGGAAGTCCGGGGGCGCCGAGGAGGTGGCCCCGCGGGCCAGGGCGCGCTTGACGGCCCGGTCCTCGAGGGAGTGGTAGGCCATGACGACGATCCGCCCGCCGACGGACAGGGACTCCAGGGCCCGCGGCAGGGTCCGCTCGAGGACGGCCAGCTCGTCGTTGACGGCGATGCGCAGTGCCTGGAAGGTCCGCTTGGCGGGGTTGCCCCCGGTCCGGCGGGTGGCGGCGGGGATGGAGGCGCGGACGAGGTCGACCAGCTCGCCGGTGCGCTCGATCGGCTGCTGCTCGCGGCGGCGGACGATGGCCGACGCGACGCGCCCGGCGAAGCGCTCCTCACCGTAGTCGCGCAGGATGCGGCGCAGCTCGCCCACGGACGCCGTGGCGAGGAGCTCGGCGGCGCTGACGCCCCGGGTGGGGTCCATCCGCATGTCGAGCGGGGCGTCCTGGGCGTAGGCGAAGCCGCGGTCGGCCTCGTCGAGCTGGAGGGAGGAGACGCCGAGGTCCATGAGGATGCCGTCCACCCCCCCGGTCGCGTGGTCTGCGGCGACCCGGTCGACGTCGTCGTAGACGGCGTGGACGGCGGTGAACCGCTCCCCGAACGGGGCGAGCCGGGCACCGGCCAGCGCGATGGCCTGCGGGTCGCGGTCGATGCCGACGACCCGGGCCTCGGGGAAGCGCTGCAGCGCGAGCTCGCTGTGCCCGCCCATGCCGAGGGTCGTGTCGATGAGCACCGCGCCCGGGCGCTCGAGGGCCGGGGCGAGGAGGTCGAGGCAGCGTGCGGCGAGCACGGGGACATGACGCTCGGCGGCGCTGCGGTCCTCGGTCATGTCCCTCCTCCCTCTCTCGGTCTGGTGCTGCTCGGTCGTGCCACTGTCGGGGGCCCTCCACCACCCGACCAGGACTCCCGCCGCCAGGCTCTGGCGCCGGGGAAGTGCGTCAGAGTCGCGGTGAGAGACCTCGTCGTGCGGAGGTCGAGCCGTCAGAAGAGTCCGGGGACCACCTCCTCCGCGGTGTCGGCGAAGGCGTCCTCGGAGGCGGCCAGGTAGTCCTCCCACGCGGTGGCCGACCAGATTTCCACCCGGGAGCCCGTGCCGATGACGGCCAGGTCCCGCTCGAGGCCGGCGTACTGGCGCAGGTGGGTGGGGATGGTGATGCGGCCCTGCTTGTCGGGCTGCTCGTCGGTGGCTCCGGCGAGCAGGACGCGGGAGTAGTCGCGCACGCGGCGGTCGGTGACCGGCGCCTTGCGCAGCTGCTCGTGGATCTCCTCGAACTCCCGCATCGGGTAGGCCGCCAGACACCGTTCCTGACCCTTGGTGAGGACCAGGCCACCGGCGAGCTGGTCGCGGAACTTCGCGGGAAGGATGAGGCGGCCCTTGTCGTCCAGGCGCGGGTGGTAGGTGCCGAGGAACACGCAGTCCACCACCCTTCACCGAACCACTCGCCGCCAATGCGCCCCACATTACTCCACTTCCCTCCCCCGTCAACGGAAAGGTGCGCCACATCGCACCCGGCGTCCGGCGTCGTCGCAGGTCAGATGCGGTGGGGCGAAGTGGAGGACGGTTCACGCCGCTGTGCCGTCGGCGCGTCGCCACGACGTGCTCCGGTGCCTCGATCCGCGCCTCCGGGCGCGGTGGGGAGCGATGTGGAGCGCAACGGTGCCCCGCGGTGGAGCGATGTGGAGCGGGCCGGGGACGCCCGGACCCGGAGCCCCCCCGACGGCGGACCCGGCGCTCGCGCCGACGGTGCGGACCGGTACCACCCAGCCGCACCCACCCCGCGGTGGAGCGAGGTGGAGCGTCCTCAGGAACGCCGAGAGCCGGACTCCTCGGAGGAGGAGCCCGGCTCTCGTGGGAGGGGGCGGTGGGTCAGCGGCCGCGCTGGTCGCGGCGGCGGTCCCAACGCTCCTCGAGACGCTGCATGAATCCGCCACGCTGCGGGGCGGCCGGCCGGCTGCTGCGGGGCCGCGAGGCGGGCGCCTTGGGTGCGGCGCCCCGCGGCTTGGAGATGGCGAGCATGACCCCGCCGAGCATCGCGACGAAGCCGAGGACCCCGAGCCACACGAGGGAGGCGGCGACGCCTCCGACGAGCATCGCGAGGCCGGCGAGGACCGCGAGGGTCCCCAGGGCGAGGCGACGGCCGGAGTAGCGCTGCTCGGAGGTGAAGGTGCTCACCAGGCGGGGGTCGGAACGGAGCTGCTGCTCCATCTGGCTGAGCACCCGCTGCTCATACTCAGAAAGAGGCATCGGTCCTCCGATCCTGGTCGAGGTGTGCCCTCCACGAGGGCGACTGAGCCAAGTTTAGGTCGCCGGAGCGCCGGGGGAAAGCCGACCGGGGCAGGACTCTGCTCATGAGTGCCCCTGCTGGCCGCGCGCCGCCGCCTCGGGCCTCGCGTCCGGCTCCCCCGCCTGCTCCGCGGAGCGCTCGAGGAGCGAGGCGGGGCGCAGCGCGGACGGGCCGAAACGTCGCCGGATCGTGTCCATCGCCGTCTCCGCCTCGCGCCGGTTGTCGTCCTCGCCGAGGCGGAGCTGGACACCCTCGCCGGCCGGCTGCAGCTGCTCCAGCCGCACCCCGAGGAGCCGCACGCCGCCGGGGGGCACGGCGACGTCGTCGAGGAGGGAGCGGGCGACGGCGAAGACCTCGTGGGCGACGTCCGTCGCCTCGGTGGCACGCGAGCGGGTGATCGTGCGGAAGTCGGAGAACCGGACCTTGACCGCCACGGTGCGTCCCCTCATGCCAGCGGCCCGCAGCCGGGCCGCCGTCCGGTGCGCCTGGTCGAGGAGGACCGTCTCGAGGGTGGCGCGGTCGGTGACGTCCGCAGCGAAGGTCGTCTCGGTCCCGACCGACTTCTCCACGCGCTCCGGCTCGACGGCGCGCGGGTCGCGGCCGGCCGCGAGGTCGTGCAGCCGCTGCCCGGCGGCCACACCGAGGATCCGGTGCAGCGTGCGCACCGGCTGGGCCGCGAGCGCCTCCACGGTGTCGATGCCGTGGACGTGCAGCCGCTCGCGGGTGCGCTCCCCCACGCCCCACAGCGCCCCCACCGGCAGGGAGTGGAGGAAGGGCACGGTGGCCTCGCGCGGGACGAGGAGCAGCCCGTCGGGCTTCGCGTGGCTGGACGCGAGCTTGGCGACGAACTTGGTCGCCGCCACCCCCACGGACGCCGGGACCCCGAGCTCGCGGTGGATGCGCTCGCGCAGGGCACGGGCGATGGCCACGGGAGGCCCGAGCCGCCGCCGGGCGCCGGAGACGTCGAGGAAGGCCTCGTCGATGCTCACCTTCTCCATGACGGGGGTCACGTCGGCGAGGATCGCCATGACCTGCCGTGACACACGGGTGTAGGTGTCGTGGTGCGGCGGGAGGACCACGGCCTGCGGGCACAGCGCCCGGGCGCGCGCCATCGGCATGGCCGAGTGCACGCCGAAGCGCCGGGCCTCGTAGGTGGCCGACAGGACGACGCCGCGCTGCTCGCCACCGACGATGACCGGCCGGCCGAGGAGCTCGGGACGGTCGAGCAGCTCGACCGCGGCGAAGAAGGCGTCCATGTCGACGTGCAGGACGCTGGTGCCCGTGTCGTCGCTGCCCCAGTCCCGCCGGGCCGCGGCACTGCGCTCACCTCTGCTCATGTCGCGTCCAGGCTAGCCTGGAGCGCATGCCCGAGCGCCCAGCCTCCCGACGGCGCGGCCGCAGCAGGCGACTGCCCCTCCCCGACCTGCCCGAGGGGCCGGTGCGGACCTCCACCGGGGTGGTCGAGCTCCTGCGCGACCCCTCCAGGCCGTCGGCCGTCACCGTCTTCATCAACGACGCCGAGAGCTCCTACGTCGACCTCGCCGACCCCGCCCACCTCGAGTTCGAGTACATGCAGCAGATGACGGTCGTGCTCGAGGAGGCCGGCCCGCCGGCGCCCGCGCCGCTGCGTGCCGTCCACCTCGGCGGCGCCGGCTGCGCCCTCCCGCGGGCCGTGGAGGCGGCCCGCCCGGGCTCGACCCAGCTCGTCGTCGAGATCGACGCCGAGCTCGCCCGGCTGTCACGGCTGTGGTTCGACCTGCCCCGCGCGCCCCGCCTGCGGGTGCGGGTGGCCGACGCCCGCGCCGCCCTCGGGACGCTCACCCCCGGGTCCTGGGACGTCGTCGTGCGGGACGTCTTCGCCGGCGTCGTCGTCCCGTCCCACGTGCGGACCGTGGAGGCCGCCGAGGAGGCACGCAGCGCACTCACCGAGGACGGCCTGTACCTCGTCAACCTCACCGACCGGCCACCTCTCACCGTGGCCCGCGCCGAGGTCGCCACCCTGCGGGAGGTCTTCCCGCACGTCGCGCTCGTCGCCGACCCGGCGATCCTGCGAGGGCGCCGCTACGGCAACGTCGTGCTCGTCGGGTCGGCGCACCCGGTCGCGACGCCGGGCCTGGCCCGGGCCCTGCGCGGGCTGCCGCTGCCGGTCCGCCTCGTGGCGGGCGAGGAGCTCGTCGACTTCGCCGGCTCCCACGCCCCCCGCCACGACGACGTCCCGGTCGCGTCACCCGGCGAGTCCTGAGCCGGGGACGACGAAGGGGCCCGCACCGTCACCGGTGCGAGCCCCTTCAGAGGTGTCAGAGCGGGCGGACGCTCTCCGCCTGCGGGCCCTTCGGGCCCTGCGTGATCTCGAACTCGACGCGCTGCGCCTCCTCGAGGGAGCGGTAGCCGTCGGACTCGATCGCGGAGTAGTGGACGAAGACGTCAGCGCCGCCACCGTCCTGGGCGATGAAGCCGTAGCCCTTCTCCGCGTTGAACCACTTCACGGTTCCCTGTGCCATGTGCTGTGTCCTTCCGGGGACGTTGTGGAACCGACCGTGTGCCGGCTCCGCCGTGCCGCAATGCCTCGTCCCACGTCGTGCTAGGCCCAGCCATGGCCAGGGTCATACGTAAGCGAACTGCAACTGCAACGACGTCAAGTGTGGCACGTCCGTGCCGCCGTGACCAGTGATTCAACGACCCCTGGCCCGTGCCGTCCGGACGGCCGTTACGCGTCCCCCCGCTGCTCCGGGAGGTCGTCTCCCGCGGCGTCGTCGGGGCCCGTCGCAGGGTCGTGGTCCGCGAGGAAGGCCTCGACGGCGGCGCCGATCTCGTCGGCGGTGGGGAGGTCGACGGGCTGGGCGAGGAGGGTCGCCTTCGTCTCCTGGTTCACACCGCGCATGAAGGCGTCGTACTGCTGCTCCAGGGCCGTGACGACCGCCGTGACCTCCGGCGAGGCGGCGACCTGACGCTCGATCTCGTTCGCGGCCTCGGTGGCCGCCTCCTCGAGGTCCCCGACGGGCAGGGCCAGCTCGGCCGAGCGCGCGGTCTGGCGGACGAGCTCGGCGGCGGCCTGGTGGAAGTGGCTCTGCGCGAGGTAGTGCGGCACGTTGGCGGAGAAGCCGACGGCCTGGTGGCCGGCCTGCCCGAGGCGGTACTCGAGCAGCCCGGTGACGCTGCCGGGCACCTGGACGGTGCCGATGATCTCCGGCTGCACGGGCACGAGCCCGGGCTCGCTGGCGTGGGCGGTCACGGTCGTGGGCCGGGTGTGGGGCACGCCCATCGGCACGCCGTGGATGTTGATCGTGCGCTGGACGCCGTGCCGCTCGACGACGTCGATGACGGCGTCCACGAAGGCGTGCCACCGCAGGTCGGGCTCGGTGCCGTGGAGGAGGAGCAGCTCGGTGCCCTCGTCGTCGCGCAGGACGTCCAGGACGACGTAGGGCTCCTCGTAGTCCGTCCAGCGCCAGCTCTCGAAGGTCATCGGCGGCCGGTGCGCCCGGTAGTCGACGAGCTCGTCGACGCGGAAGGTGAGCAGCCGCTGGTGCTCGAGGGTGGCGGTGAGGTGTCGCGCGGCGAGCGCGGCCGCGTGTCCCGCGTCCATGGCTCCGGTCAGCGCGTTGACGAGCACGCGCGCGCGGACGTCCCCTGCGTCGGGGTGCACGTCGTACAGCTCCACCACGTTCTCCTCCTCAGGCTTCGGTCACCGGGTGGAACGCGCGGGCACCGGCCCGCATTCCCGGTGGGTCAGCGGCCGGGCAGGCGCACGACCGACACGAAGAAGTCGTCGATCTTGCGGACGACCTCGATGAAGCGCTCGAAGTCCACCGGCTTGGTGACGTAGGCGTTCGCGTGCAGGTTGTAGCTGCGCAGGATGTCCTCCTCGGCGTCGGAGGTCGTGAGCACGACGACGGGGATGCGGCGCAGCTCCGGGTCGGCCTTGAGCTCACCGAGGACCTCGCGGCCGTCCATCCGCGGCAGGTTGAGGTCGAGCAGCACGAGGTCCGGCGTCGGCGCGTCGGCGTACTCCCCCTCCTTGCGCAGGTAGGCCATGGCGGACTCGCCGTCGGCGACGACGGTGAGCTGGTTGGCGACCTTGTAGTCGGCGAAGGCCTCCTCGGTCATGAGGACGTCCCCGGGGTCGTCCTCGATGAGCAGCACCTCGATCATGTCGGTCATCCGTCCACCTCGCTCGTCAACGGGCCGCCGGCGGCGCCCGGGGTCATGATGGCACGCTCGCCGTCCACCTCCGCGCGTGGCCCGAGGTTCGGCAGCGCCCGGGACACGGACAGCGGGACGGTCCACCGCACGGTCGTGCCCTCGCTCGGTTCCTGGTGCTCCACCCAGATGCGGCCCCCGTGGTGCTCGACGATGCGCTTGCACATCGCCAGGCCGATGCCCGTGCCGCTGTAGGCGTCCTTGGCGTGGAGGCGCTGGAAGATCACGAACACCCGCTCGGCGTGGCGCGGCTCGATGCCGATGCCGTTGTCGCTGCAGCGGAACAGCCACTCCGAGCCCACCCGTTGCACGCCGACGTGCACGCGCGGGGTCGCGTCGGGGCGGCGGAACTTCACCGCGTTGGCCACGAGGTTCTGCAGGAGCTGGGTGAGGAGGCCGGCATGTCCGAGGACCTCCGGCAGCGGGTCGCAGGTGACCTGCGCGCCGGTCTCCTCGATCATCTCCGACAGGTTGTCCAGGGCGTCGGTGAGGCAGTCCCCGACGTCGACCTGCGTGGGCTCCGCGTCTCCGCGTCCCAGGCGCGAGAAGGCGAGGAGGTCCTGGATGAGGCGCTGCATGCGCCGCGCGCCGTCGGAGGCGAAGGCGATGTACTGGTGCCCGCGCTCGTCGAGCTGGTCGCCGTAGCGCCGCTCGAGCAGCTGGGTGAAGGACGCCACCTTGCGCAGGGGCTCCTGGAGGTCGTGGGAGGCGACGTAGGCGAACTGCTCGAGGTCGCGGTTGGAGGCCTCGAGCTCGACACGGGCACGCTCGGTCGTGGCGATCTGCGCGACGAGGTGCCGGCGCATGAGGTCGACGTCGTGGGCGAGCGCGACGATCTCGTCGGGCCCGGAGACGGCCACCGGCCGGTCCAGCTCGCCCTCCGCGACGGCCCGGCTGCCCTCGGCGAGCTCGTCGAGCGGGTCGGTCACCCAGCGGCGCAGGTAGGACCACAGGAGGATCCCGGTGACGAGGCCGAGGACCGCGAGCGCCACGACGGACCCGAGCAGCACCCGCTGCCAGGCGGCCATCGCCGCGGCGCCCTCGGCGCGGTAGTCGATGAGGTCGTCCAGCGCATCGCGCAGGGAGCTGCGCACGTCGCCGAAGAGCTCGGCGCCCGGCTCCTGCCACTCCCCGAGGTCGACGTCGATCTCGGGCGAGCGGGTCGCCTCGATGAGGGGCTTGGCGTAGCCGGCACGCCAGTCGTCGGTGGCGTCGGCGAGCGTGTCGAAGTGCGCGTCGAGCTCGGGCACCCGCGGCAGGATCTCGACGAGTCCCGCGCGCACGCGGTCGGGGCGACCGTAGGCGAGCGCGGTGTAGGAGGCGAGGAACTCCTCGTCGCCGCTGAGCGCGTAGGCACGCACGGCGGCCTCGGCGTTGATGAGGTCGGCCTGCAGCTCCTCGAGCTCGACGACGGCGTTGAAGATGTCGCCCGTGACCTCGTCCTGGTAGCGGGAGAGCTGGCTGAAGGCGGCGACGGCCACCACGAGGGCCAGTCCGAGCGAGACGCCGGCGACGACGATCGCGGTGCGCAGGCGGTTGCGCAGGGTCCACGCCCCGCGCCTCACGCCGGGGCCCAGCCGAGGAGGGTGAACTCGACCTGCCCGTCCGGCCCGTAGGCGCGCACCGCACGCTCGACGGTGTCGGCGAGCGCGGCGTCGTCGCCGGTACCGCGGGAGGCGGCCTCGAGCACGGTGGCGAGCGAGGTCTCCTCGGGGGCCGCGCGGCCCGCCTGGTCGAGCACGGCGGTGTGGAGGACGAGCAGCCGGTCCGGCTCGCGCAGCTGCGTGCGCACGGCCGGGCGCTGAGCCGCCCCGGAGCCGAGCGGCGCACCGCGGTCGGCGGCCGCGGCCAGCGGGCCGGCGTCCGCGGACAGGAGCAGCGGGGCGTGGTGGCCCGCCAGGTGGCACACCGCCTCGCGGCTGCCCGGCAGGAGCTCGACGACGACGGCGCTGACCGCCCCTCCGTGGGCCGCCGCGAGGCGGTCCAGGACGGCGAGGACCTCGGTGACGGGCAGCTCGCTCAGCGCGAGCGCACGGAAGGCAGCACGGACGCTGACGGCGAGCCCCGCCGCTGCCGGTCCGCTCCCGGCCGCGGTCCCGGTGACCGCGAGCACCGTGCCGTCGGGGCGCTCGACGACGTCGCACAGCTGGGGTGAGAGCGGCCCGCCGTCGTTGCCACGGAGCAGCACCCGGACCGGGGCCCGGGCCAGTCGCGGACCCGGGCGCAGCTCGGCGGCGAGGCTCGAGACGGCCTCGACGTGGGCGCGCTCCTCCTCCTTGTCGCGCTTCTCGCGGTCGCCGCGGCGGCGCTCGACGGCGTAGCGGACCGCGCGGCCCAGGGCCTCGCCGTCGACCGTGCCCTTGACGAGGTAGTCGTCGGCGCCCGCGCCGACGGCCTCGAGGCCGCGGTCGGCGTCGTCGAGGCCGGTGAGGACGACGACGGCGGCGCTGGAGGCGCGGCGCAGCTGGAGAAGGGCGTCGAGGCCCGAGGCGTCCGGGAGGCCGAGGTCGAGGAGGATGCAGTCGACCGGCATGACGAGGGCGTCCAGCGCCGCCTCGAGGCTCCACGCCCGCGTGACGTCCGTGTCGATCCCGGCGTCGTGGAGCAGCTCCTCGACGAGCACGGCGTCGCCGTCGTCGTCCTCCACGAGGAGGAGGTGGAGGGCTGCAGAGGCCTCGCTGTCGGTCACTGTGGTCCTTCCGTCGGTGGCGCCATAGTACGCAGCGGTGAAGGGGGCAACGGACGCACGGCACGCGCGCCGTCGTCCATAATGGTCTGCCGGTCGAGACGGAAGCGGGGACGCGGTGCAGCCGAACGAGGCAGAGACGACGTGGCAGGCGGACCAGGAGTTCGTGGACCACGTCTACGGGCGCCTGGACGACCTCCGGGACCGCTACCGGCTGCGGCTGGAGGAGGTCCGGCGGCAGGGGGCGAGCGGCACGCCGCAGAACCGCTCGGAACGTGACGCCTTCGCGGTCCACTACGAGGACACGCTGGCGCGCCTGGAGCAGGTGGAGAACCGGCTGGTCTTCGGCCGCCTCGACCTCACCGACGCGGCGCGCCGCTACATCGGGCGCATCGGGATCGCCGACGAGGACCAGGAGTCGCTCCTCATCGACTGGCGCGCCCCGGCGGCGCGCCCCTTCTACCAGGCGACCGCCGCCCGGCGCGGGGACGTCGTGCGCCGCCGCCACCTCATGACCCGTGGCCGGCAGGTCACCGGGGTCGAGGACGAGCTGCTCGACACCGAGGCCGACGTCGAGGGGCTCACCGGTGAGGGGGCCCTCTTCGCGGCGATGGCCGCCGCCCGCGAGGGCCGGATGGGCGACATCGTCGCGACCATCCAGTCCGAGCAGGACGAGATCATCCGCGCCGACTCCGATGGCGTGCTCGTCGTCGAGGGCGGCCCGGGCACCGGGAAGACGGCGGTCGCCCTCCACCGCGCCGCCTACCTCCTCTACACCCACCGCGAGCGCCTCGAGCGTTCGGGCGTGCTCGTCGTCGGGCCCAGCCGAGTCTTCCTGCGCTACATCGAGCAGGTCCTGCCCTCCCTCGGTGAGAGCGGCGTCGTCGCGACGACGCTGCCCGATCTCCTCGCCGACGTCCCCGCGACGGGCACGGAGCCGGAGGAGGTGGCAGCGGTCAAGGGCCGGGCGGTCATGGCCCAGGTGCTGCGTCACGCCGTGCGCGGGCTCCCCCGACGCCTGGAGGAGCCCGTCCTTCTCGACGTCGACGGCGAGAAGGTGCGTCTGGAGCCGGAGGACGTGCGCACGGCCCAGGAGCGCGCCCGCCGCAGCTCCCGCCCGCACAACGTGGCCCGCCGCACCTACGCGACCGCCGTGCTCGACGCCCTCGTCCGGCGCTGGGCCGGGGAGAAGGGCCTGGACCTCGAGTCCGAGCAGGGCTGGTTGCTGCAGTCCCTGCGTGAGTCGCGCGACGCCCGCCGCGAGGTCAACCTCCGGTGGATGCCCACGACTCCGGAGCAGCTGCTGCGCCGCCTCTACGCCGACCCCGCCTTCCTCGCCCGGCACAGCCGCGGGCTGAGCCCGGCGGACCGCCGCCTGCTCCGCCGTCCCGCCGGGGCCCCGTGGACCCCGGCGGACCTGCCCCTGCTCGACGAGCTCGCCGTCCTGCTCGGACGCATGGAGAACCCGGAGGAGGAGCGGGCCCGCCTGGCGCGTGCCGCCGAGCGGGCGTCCGCCATCGCCTACGCCGAGCACGCCATCCGTGAGGACGGCATCGGGGGCGGGATGGTCGACGCGCAGACCCTCGCCTCACGCTTCGCGGCGCCCGAGGCGCGGCGCTCGCTCGCCGAGCGGGCGGCGTCCGACCGCGAGTGGACCTACGGCCACATCGTCGTCGACGAGGCCCAGGAGCTGTCGCCCATGGCGTGGCGGGCGCTGCTGCGCCGCAACCCGAGCCGGTCGATGACGCTCGTCGGCGACCTCGACCAGCGCTCGGGCCACCAGCCCGCCCGCAGCTGGACCGAGCTGCTGGGCACCGCGGCGAGCGAGCACGTGCGGAGCGCCGCCCTGACCATCAACTACCGCACGCCGGCGGAGGTCATGAGCGCCGCCGTGCGCGTGCTGCGTGCCGCGGGTGGCGCCCAGGCCGCCCCGGCCCGCTCCGCGCGCTCGGTCCCCGGCTCGCTCAAGGTGACGAGGGTGGCCGACGAGCGTGAGGTGGCCGACGTCGTCGTCGCGGAGCACGCGGCCATGGGCCAGGGGCGCCTCGCCGTCGTCACGGCCACCGGCCGGGTGGCAGCCATGCGCGAGCTGCTCGCTCCTCGGCTGGGCGCCGTGCTCGAGGCGCCCGGCGGGGACGTGCTCGCCGCGCCGGTCGTCGTCCTCGATCCCGTCACCGCCAAGGGACTCGAGTTCGACGTCGTCGTCCTCGTGGAGCCCCAGGAGGTCGCCGCGGGCGGACCGGGCGACCTCTACGTCGCGATGACCCGTCCCACGCGGCTGCTCCACGTGCTGCACCGCGGTGAGCTGCCCCCCGGGCTGGCCGACTGACGTCCGCAGGGCGGATCGGTTTCCCCGATCGCCCGCCGGTGGGCCACCATGGGCAGGTGCGCGCACTGCTACTGGAGAACCCCCACGAGAACGCCGACGCAGCCCTCGAGTCCGCCGGGCTGGAGGTGGTGCGCCACACCGGCGCCATGGACGAGGACGAGCTCATCGCCGCCCTAGACGGCGTCCAGGTGCTCGGCATCCGTTCGAAGACGACCGTCACCCGGCGCGTCCTCGAGGCCGCGCCGGACCTGCTGACGATCGGTGCCTTCTGCATCGGCACCAACCAGGTCGACCTCGGCACCGCGGCGCACCGGGGGGTGACCGTGTTCAACGCGCCCTTCTCCAACACGCGGTCGGTCGTCGAGCTCACCCTCGGGGAGATCATCGCGCTCAACCGGCGCCTCACGGCCCAGGACAGCGCCCTGCACGCGGGACGCTGGGACAAGTCCGCAGCCGGCTCCCACGAGGTCCGCGGCCGCACGCTCGGGATCGTGGGCTACGGCAACATCGGCACCCAGCTCTCCGTCCTCGCCGAGGCGCTCGGCATGCGCGTGGTCTTCTACGACACCGCCGAGAAGCTCGCGCTGGGCAACGCCCGGCGGATGGGCAGCCTCGAGGAGCTCCTCGAGATCGCCGACGTCGTCACCCTCCACGTGGACGGCCGGGCAGGCAACGCCGGCATGTTCGGCCGCGAGCAGTTCGAGCGCATGCGCCCCGGGGCCATCTTCCTCAACCTCTCCCGGGGCTTCCTCGTCGACTACGCCGCCCTGCGTGAGCGGGTGCTGTCCGGCGCGATCGCCGGTGCCGCCGTCGACGTCTTCCCCGAGGAGCCCAAGCGCAACGGCGACCCGTTCGACTCCGAGCTGCGCGGCCTGCCCAACGTCATCCTCACCCCGCACGTGGGCGGCTCGACGGAGGAGGCGCAGGAGGGCATCGGCGCCTTCGTGTCGAACAAGCTCGCCTCCTACGTCCTCGACGGCACGACGACGATGAGCGTCAACGTCCCGCCGCTCGCCCTGGACCGCGCCCCCACGGCCCGCTACCGGGTCACCTACCTGCACCGCAACACCCCCGGTGCGCTCGCCCTCGTCAACCAGGCCTTCGCCGAGAGCGGGGCGAACATCGAGGGCCAGATCCTCGGCACGCGCGGCGACCTCGGCTACGTCGTCACCGACATCGGCGGGGAGCTGCCCGACGAGGCACGCCAGGCGTTGGACGAGGTCCCCGACACGATCCGCCTGCGGGTGCTGCTCACCGGTCGCTGACGGCCGGGCCGCACTACCGTGAGGCCATGACCTACCAGCCCGCGCCCGACCGATACGACTCGATGACCTACCGCCGCTGCGGGCGCAGCGGCCTCGACCTGCCCGCCATCGCCCTGGGGCTGTGGCAGAACTTCGGCCACGGCCACGCCGAGCAGACCCAGCGGGAGATCGTCCTGCACGCCGTCGACCGCGGCGTCACGCACATCGACCTCGCCAACAACTACGGCCCGCCGCCCGGCGCGGCCGAGTCCTTCTTCGGGCGGCTCCTCGCCGCAGACCTCGCCCCCTACCGCGACGAGCTCGTCGTCTCGACCAAGGCCGGGTACCGGATGTGGCCCGGGCCGTACGGGGAGTGGGGCTCGCGCAAGTACCTCCTGTCCTCCCTCGACGCCTCCCTGCGCCGTCTGGGGCTCGACTACGTCGACATCTTCTACTCCCACCGCGACGACCCGAGGACTCCGCTGCACGAGACGATGGGGGCGCTGAAGACCGCCGTCGACTCGGGCCGCGCGCTGTACGCGGGCATCTCCTCCTACACCGCCGAGCGCGCCGCCGAGGCGGTGGCCGTGGCCGAGGAGATCGGGCTGACGCTGCTCGTCCACCAGCCCTCCTACTCGATGCTCAACCGCTGGGTCGAGGAGGGCAGCCCCTCGGTCCTGGACGTCACCGAGGAGGCGGGCATGGGCAACGTCGTCTTCTCCCCGCTCGCGCAGGGGATGCTCACCGAGAAGTACCTCGACGGCATCCCGGCGGACTCCCGCGCCGCCCGCGGCGGCCCGCTGAGCGAGGACTTCCTCACCGAGCAGACGCTCACGCACGTCAGAGCGCTGGCGGAGATCGCACGCGAGCGCGGCCAGACCCTGGCCCAGCTCGCGATCGCGTGGGTGCTGCGCGACACGCGCGTGACGACGGCGCTCGTCGGCGCCTCGAGCGTCACCCAGCTCGACGACTCCCTCGCGGCGCTGGACGACCTCGAGATCAGCGCGGAGGAGCTGGAGCGGATCGACGCGCACGCCGTGGACGCCGGCATCAACATCTGGGCCCGGCGCTGAGGAACCGGTGACGGTGGCGGCTTCCCCTCCGCCACCGTCACCGGTGGTCAGTGCGAGGCGGGCTCGCTGGCCTCCACACTAGCGGAGTCGTCGTCGGCGGGCGCCGCGGACGGCGGGTCGAGCGGGCGCTCCGCGCGCAGCGCCGTGATCGCCGTCTCGAAGTCCTCCAGGGACGTGAAGGCCGAGTAGACGCTGGCGAAGCGGAGGTAGGCGACCTCGTCGAGCTCGCGCAGCGGCCCGAGGATCGCCAGCCCGACCTCGTGGGCGTTGATCTGCGCCGCTCCGGCCGCGCGCACCGTCTCCTCGACCTGCTGGGCGAGGAGGGCGAGGTCGTCGTCGGAGACGGGCCTGCCCTGGCAGGCCTTGCGTACTCCGGCAACGACCTTCTCGCGGCTGAACGGCTCGACGACGCCGGAGCGCTTGACGACCGACAGGCTGGAGGTCTCGATGGTCGTGAATCGGCGGTGGCAGGCCGTGCACTCGCGGCGCCGACGGATCGCGGAACCGTCGTCCGCCGTTCGCGAGTCGATGACCCGCGAGTCCGCGTTCCGGCAGAACGGACAGTGCACGTGAGCTCCTCGCTGCTTGGGCGGGCCACCGCGTGGCACCGCTGGGAGCACGGTACGGGCGCTCCAGCGCGAGGTGCAAGGTTGCGCGGGCTCAGCCCGCCGGGACGAGGAGCTGCTGGCCCGCGACGAGCTCGCTCGAGCCGAGACCGTTGAGCTCGACGATCTCGTCGACGACCTCGCGCACGTCCTCACCCTCCGTCGCCGTGCCGGCGGCGATGGCCCACAGGGTGTCCCCGGTCGCCACGCTCACCCGCTCCACCGGGCCCTGGTAGCCCTGCGCGTCCGCGGCCAGACCGCCCAGCCAGCTGCCGCCGGTCACGGCGGCCGTCAGCGCGACGGTGAGGACGAGCAGGGACCGCACGAGCCGGCCGCGCGCGGTGAGGCGGACCGCCGGGCGGGCGACCTCCGCCGGCCGCGTGGGCTCGACCCGCTGCGGGACGGGAGCCACGTAGCCGGGGCCGACGAGCTGGAGGTGCCCCCTGCTCCGTGCGGGGACCTCTCGGGCCGGGACCGTGGGAATCGCTAGTGCACTCATCGTCTACTCCTTCGAACGCCTGTACGTCGAACGTCTGTGCGACACCGTACTACCCGAGGCCGACACTGTCGACACGCCGTCGAACAGATGTTTGATCTTGGCCCGGGAGCCTTCTACGCTGTCGAGGACGAGCCCATCACCGACCACTGACATTCGAGGAGCACGTGCCGTGAACCCAGGCCAGGACGAGCCCGACGACGGCGCGACGGTCCACGAGCTCCCGGAGCAGGAGCCGCTCGACGGTGCCCTCACCGAGCGCCAGCGGCTCGTCCTCGAGACCATCCGGCGCAGCGTGGACGAGCGCGGCTACCCCCCGACGATGCGGGAGATCGGCACGATCGTCGGGCTGCAGAGCCCCTCCTCGGTCAAGCACCAGCTCACCGCGCTGGAGCGCAAGGGCTACCTGCGCCGCGACCCGAAGCGTCCGCGCGCCATCGAGATCGTCGGCACGGAGGTCCGCGGACCGCAGCTCGGCAGCCCGGAGGACGCGAGCGACGCGCCCGCCCCCACCTTCGTGCCGGTCGTCGGACGGATCGCGGCGGGCGGACCGATCCTCGCGGAGCAGGCCGTCGAGGACGTCTTCCCCCTTCCCCGCCAGCTCGTCGGGGACGGCGAGCTCTTCCTGCTCAAGGTCCGCGGGGACTCGATGATCGACGCCGCCATCTGCGACGGCGACTGGGTCGTCGTCCGCCGTCAGCCCGTCGCCGAGAACGGCGAGATCGTCGCTGCGCTGCTCGACGACGAGGCCACGGTCAAGACCTTCCAGCGCCGCGACGGCCACGTGTGGCTCATGCCGGCGAACGAGGCCTACTCCCCCATCGACGGCGACGCCGCCCAGGTGCTGGGCCGCGTCGTGTCCGTGCTCCGGAGCCTCTAGACCCCCAGCTCGCGCGCCACGGCGCGGATGCGCTCGGCACTGGCCCGCAGCCCGGCCTGCTCGTGCGGCGTCATGGGCGGCATCAGCCGCTCCTGGGCGCCGTCGCCGCCGACGACCGTGGGCACCGACAGGCACACGTCGGAGATGCCGGCGTAGTCGGTGAGCAGCGTGGAGACGGGCAGCACGCGGTTCTCGGCCCGCAGCACCGCCTGGATGATGCCGACGGCGGCGAGCGCGACCGCGTAGTTCGTCGCACCCTTGCCCTCGATGATCTTGTAGGCGGCGGTGACGACCTCCTCCGCGATGGCTCGGCGGGAGGGCTCGTCGAGGAGCGGGGCGTGGGTGCTGCTCCAGTCGAGCAGCGGGACCGCGCCGATCATCGCCGAGCTCCACAGGACCAGCTCGGAGTCGCCGTGCTCACCGACGACGTAGGCGTGGACGTTGGACGCCGCGATCCCGGTCTCCTGGGCGATGCGGTAGCGCAGGCGCGAGGTGTCCAGGACGGTGCCCGAGCCGAAGAGCTGCTCGCGCGGGAGGCCCGAGATCGCCAGGGCCGCCTGGGTGACGATGTCGACCGGGTTGGTCACCATGAGGAAGGTCGCGTCCGGGGCGACGGCGGTGAGCCTGGGGACCAGTGTGCGCATGAGGCCCACGGTGCTGGCGGCGAGGTCGAGGCGGGTCTGCCCGGGGCGCTGCTTGGCCCCGGCGGTGATGACGACGACGTCCGCGTCACGGCAGACCTCGACGTCGTCGGAGCCGATGATCTGGGCGTGCGGCATGAACTGGATGCCGTGGGCGAGGTCCAGGGCCTCGGCCTCGACCTTCGCACGGTTGACGTCGTGCAGGACCACCCGCCGCGCCACACCCTGCATGAGCAGCGCGTACGCGAGGGTCGCCCCGACGGCGCCCGCCCCCACGATCGCGACCGTGCTCGCTCCTGCCCGTGCCATTGCGGCTCCTTCCGTCGTCGACGAACCCGAGCCTAGGGGGTCGGCGCGGGCTGTGCCGCCAGGCGCCGCAGGGCGGCGCGGGCCACCTCGCCGTCCGTCGTCGGCCACAGCGGCGGCATGGAACCGCGCAGGAAGCCGCCGTACCGGGCCGTGGCGAGCCGCGAGTCGAGGACGGCGACGACGCCGCGGTCCTCGGTCGAGCGGATGAGTCGCCCGGCGCCCTGGGCGAGGAGGAGGGCCGCGTGCGTGGCCGCCACGGACATGAAGCCGTTGCCGCCGCTCGCCGCGACGACCTCCGAGCGGGCCGAGCGGATGGGGTCGTCGGGCCGCGGGAAGGGGATGCGGTCGATGACGACCAGCCGGCACGTGCGGCCCGGCACGTCCACCCCCTGCCACAGGGACAGCGTGCCGACGAGCGTGGCCGACTCGTCCTCGGCGAAGCGCCGCACGAGCGAGGGCAGCTGGTCCTCCCCCTGGCACAGGACCGGGGTGTCGAGCTCGCCGCGGAGTAGCTCCGCGGCCTCCTCCGCGGCCCGCCGGGAGGAGAACAGCCCCAGGGCACCGCCCCCGGAGGCCCGGACGAGCTCGACGAGCTCGCGCTGGGCGTCCTCCCCCGGCCCCTCGCGCCCCGGCGCGGGCAGGTGGCGGGCGACGTAGAGGATGCCCTGGCGGCCGTAGTCGAAGGGTGAGCCGACGTCGATGCCGTGCCAGCGCGGGCCCGGTGCCGGGCGAGGGGCGTCGTCGTCGGGCTCGAGGTGGTCGAGCAGGCTGACGCCGAGGGTGCGGGCCACCGGCGCGAAGGTGCCGCCGAGGGAGAGCGTCGCGGAGGTGAGGACGGCGGCCTTGCCGGCGAGGAGCTCGGTGGCGATCGGGCGGGCGACGTCGAGGGGCGCGAGGTGGAGGCGGGCGGCCTCGAAGCCGGTGCGCCCGCGCTCGCACCACAGGACCTCGCGGCGTTGGGCCACGCCGTCACCGAGGAGACGCTCGGCGATCTCGTGGAGGACGACCATCGCCGAGCGGGCCATGAGACGCCCACCGGCCTCGGCGTCGCTCTCCCCGCGCATCGCGCTGATCGCCTCACGGCTGCCCGCCTCCAGGAGTGCGAGAGCGTCGAGGAGCTCGGCGGGCACCGAGCGCAGCCGCCCCGTGGGCGCGGTCTCGAGCCAGGCGCCGAGCGCGCGGCCCGCGGCGTCGAGCGCCTCGACAGCCACCCCGGTGTGCTTGCGGGCCAGCCGGGCGGTGCGGTCGACGACGGCGGTGGACAGCTCGAGCGTGGACTGTGCCGTCACCCGCTCGGCCAGCTCGTGGGCCTCGTCGACGACGAGGACCTCGTGCTCGGGCAGCACCCGGGGGGAGCCGGCCGCGGCGATGCCGAGCATCGCGTGGTTGGTGACGACGACGTCCGCCTCGTGGGCCGCTCGCCGCGCCGCCTCGGGGAAGCACTCCTCGAGCATGGGACAGCTCGCCCCGAGGCACTCGAGCTTGGTCACCGAGACCTGGCGCCAGGCCCGGTCCCCCACGCCCGGGTCGAGGTCGTCGCGGTCCCCCGTGTCCGTCTCCTCGGCCCACTCGCGCAGCCGGACGACCTGCTCGGCGAGCGGCCCGCGGGACGCACCCCCGGCATCCGCCGTGGCGGCGTCGACGGCGAAGAGGCCCGGCTCGTCCTCGGTGGGGTAGCCACCGGCGACCTTGTGCTTGCACATGTAGTTGTGCCAGCCCTTGAGGAGCGCCACCTGGGGGCGGGGGGCTCCGGAGGCGGCGACGACGTCGGCGACGAGCGGGACGTCATGGGTGAGCACCTGGCGCTGGAGGGCGAGGGTGGCGGTGGAGACGACGGCCCGCTGGTGGTGGCGCACGGCGTGGTCGAGGACGGGCACGAGGTACCCGAGGGACTTCCCGGTGCCGGTGCCGGCCTGGACGAGCAGGGCCCGCGGCTCCCTCAGGGTGCGGGCGACCTCCTCGGCCATCTCCAGCTGGCCCGCGCGCTCCCCGCCGCCCAGGCGGCCGACAGCGGCGGCGAGCAGCTCGGGCGTGCCGCTCACGCCGACGCGGCGGCGGTGAGGTCGGCCGCGAGGACCGGGTCGACGAGCGCGGTCAGCCGCGTGCCGTCGCCCGTGTGCTCCTCGGTCAGCACCTCGCCGGTGGCGTGCGCCCGGGAGACGAGGTCGCCGCGCGAGTAGGGCACGAGGACGTCCACGCGCACCGAGGGGCGCGGGAGCAGCTCGGCGATGCGCTCGCGCAGCTCCTCGACGCCCTCGCCGGTGCGTGCCGACACCGCGACGGCGCCGGGGTAGCGGGTGCGCAGGGCCGCGACGGTGCCGGCGTCGGCGAGGTCGGCCTTGTTGAGGACGACGATCTCGGGGATGTCGTCGGTGCCGGGGATGTCGGCGAGGACGTCGCGGACCGCCTTGACCTGGCCCTCGGGGTCGGGATGAGCGGCGTCGACGACGTGGAGGATGAGGTCGGCGTCGGCGACCTCCTCGAGGGTCGAGCGGAAGGCCTCGACCAGCTCGTGGGGCAGGGAGCGGACGAAGCCGACGGTGTCGGCGAGGGTGTAGATGCGCCCGTCCGGGGTCTCGGCACGGCGCACGGTGGGGTCCAGGGTGGCGAAGAGCGCGTTCTCGACGAGCACCCCGGCCCCGGTGAGCCGGTTGAGGAGGGAGGACTTCCCGGCGTTGGTGTAGCCGGCGATGGCGACGGCGGGGATCTGCGCGCGGTGCCGCGAGGCCCGCTTGGTCTCCCGTGAGGGGGCCATCGCGGCGATCTGGCGGCGCAGGCGCGCCATGCGGGTGCGGATGCGGCGGCGGTCGAGCTCGATCTTCGTCTCACCGGGTCCGCGGGAGCCGATGCCGGCGCCGCCGGCGACGCGCCCACCGGCCTGCCGGGACATCGACTCGCCCCAGCCGCGCAGGCGCGGGAGCAGGTACTCCAGCTGGGCGAGCTCGACCTGCGCCTTGCCCTCCCGGGACTTCGCGTGCTGGGCGAAGATGTCGAGGATGAGGGCGGTCCGGTCGATGACCTTGACCTTGACGACGTCCTCCAGCGCACGGCGCTGGGAGGGACTGAGCTCGGAGTCGGCGACGACGGTGTCGGCGCCCACCTCGGCGACGAGCTCGGCGAGCTCGGCCGCCTTGCCCGAGCCGAGGAAGGTGGCGGGGTCCGGGGTGGCGCGGCGCTGGAGCACGGCGTCCAGGACGATGGAGCCGGCGGTCTCGGCGAGCGCCGCGAGCTCGCGCATCGAGACCTCCGCCAGCTCGGCCTGCGGGCCGGACCACAGACCGATGAGGACGACCCGCTCCAGGCGCAGCTTGCGGTACTCGACCTCGGACATGTCCTCGAGCTCGGTCGAGAGGCCCGCGACGCGTCGCAGCGCGGAGCGCTCCTCGCGGTCGAGCTGCTCGCCGTCGAGCTCGTGACCCTCCGCGCCGCCGGACTGCAGCGCCGTCCCGGCCCGGGCGAGCACCCGGGCCACGACGTCCCGTGCGGGGTCGCGCTGCTGCACTGCGTCGTCGTCGTGATCTGCCATGGTCTCCCAGTCGTCGTCCACCGCTCCCAGGGTCCCACGGCGGCCCCCGTCCGGCGACCAGTTTTCCCCAGGCGCGGGGTAGGTTTCGTGCGTGAGCGAGCACTACTTCACCGCGCGGCCGGCGTCCCCCGGCGAGACGCGCACCATCGACGTCGTCCTGCGCGGGCGGCCGGTCCAGGTCCGCACCGCACCGGGCGTCTTCTCCGGCGACCGGCTCGACATCGGGACGCGCGTGCTCCTGGACGCCGTGCCCGACCCGGCGCCCACCGGGACGCTCGTCGACCTCGGCTGCGGCTGGGGTCCGATCACCCTGGCGATGGCCGCCGCCTCCCCCGCGGCGAGGGTCGTCGCCGTCGACGTCAACGAGCGGGCCCGCGACCTCACCGCGCGCAACGCCGCCGCACTCGGGCTCGGCAACGTCGTCGCCACCGCCCCGGAGGAGGCCGGTGGGCTCGTCGCGGACGGCATCGACGAGCTGTGGTCCAACCCGCCCATCCGCATCGGCAAGGAGGCGCTGCACGAGCTGCTGCGCACGTGGCTGGGCCGGCTGGCACCCGCCGGGCACGCGCGGCTGGTGGTGAGCAAGAACCTCGGGGCCGACTCCCTGCAGCGCTGGGTCGAGACCGAGCTCGGCATGCCGACGGAGCGCCTGTCGAGCTCCAAGGGCTTCCGGGTGCTCGACGTGCGCCGGGGGTAGTCCTCCTCCGCTCAGCTCGCCGGGAGACAGCCGCCGTCGAGGATGACGCCGGCGAGCTGGGCGCTGACGCTGCCGTCCGCCGCGACACCGCCGACGAGGCACCCGCCTGCCGGCGCGCCGACCCCGAAGCGGACACCGCCGGCACCGTCGCCGCGTGCCCGGACGTGCTCGAGGCCCACGTCGGTGAGTGCGCGCTCGACCGCACCCTCCGTGAGGGGCTCGTCGCTCGCGCCGAGCGCCTCGAGCGCCTCGGTGGCCTGCTCGAGCGTGCCGGCGTTGCCGGCCCTCGCGCTCCCGTCGAGGGCAGCGCGGTCGCGGTACCGCTCGTTCTGCTCCATCGCGTGCTCCGGGTCGTAGGGCACGCAGTCCGTGGGCACCTGGCCGTCGACGGGCGCAGGGCAGGCGGGGAGCGGGCTCGGGCTCGAGCCCGTCGCGCCGGGCGACGTCACGGTCCCGCACGCCGGCAGGAGGAGGAGTGCCGCAAGCATCCCGGTCGCGAGGCACACGGAGCGCCTTGTGCGGTGCTGGAGAGCCATGGCCGGGGAGTGTACCGACGCCGCGGCGGGGACGGCCGTGGGTCAGCGCAGCGTGACGCGCCCGACGAGCGTCGCCGGGCCGGTCAGCAGGGCGCGGCCGTCGTCGGTGAGCCGCACGAGCAGCTCCCCGCCCGGCACGAGCACGCGCCACAGCCGGGGTGCCCCGGCCCCTCCCCACGCGTGCAGCGCGACGGCGACGGCGCAGGCGCCGGTGCCGCACGAGCGTGTCTCCCCCGCACCGCGCTCCTGCACGCGCATGCGGACGGCGCCGGTGGCCTCGCCGTCCGTCGTCGTCTCCCCGAGGGGGACGACGATCTCGACGTTCGTGCCGTCGGCGGGCTCGGGGTCGACGGCCACGAGCGGGACGAGGTCGGCCGCCGCCAGCTCGTCCTCGTCGGGCAGGGCGACGACGGCGTGCGGGTTGGGCATGGTGACGCGCAGCCCGGCACGGGTGCCCTCGAGGCCGCGCACCTGGACGGCGACGTCGAAGCCGCGGGTGACGGCGTCGCCGCCCCCGGGCAGCTGCCAGGGGCCCATGTCGACGGTCCAGTCGGTGCCGGTGCGGGTGACGGTGCGCACGCCCCCGCGGGTGCCGATGAGCACGGGCTCGCCGTCCGCGGGGGCGATGAGGCCCTCGTCGACGAGGTAGGTGGCCAGGAGCCGGGCGGCGTTGCCGCACATCTCGGCGACCGAGCCGTCGGCGTTGCGGTAGTCCATGAACCACTCGGCGCCCTCGGCTGCCGCGGCGCGGGCCTCGGGCGTCCCCAGCGCGGCGGACCGGACGGCCCGGACGAGGCCGTCGGCGCCGATGCCGGCGCGCCGGTCGCACAGCGCGGCGACGGCGGCGGCGTCCACGTCGAGGCGGGCGTCGGGGTCGGTGAGGAGGACGAAGTCGTTCTCCGTGGCGTGCCCCTTGGTGAGCGGGACACCCCGGAGCGGGGCCAGCAGCGACATGCCCACGAGCCTACGCGCCCTCCCCGGAACCTCCGCACGCGCCCGGCACTCCTGTGACGACGCCCTCCCGCAGGCGGCCGAGGGGGCGGACTACGCCAGGAGGGCGGCTACCCGGTCCGGCAGGTCGGGCGACGGCGGGAGCCAGTGGACGCGGGGGTCACGGCGGAACCACTTCTCCTGGCGGCGGGCGAGCTGGCGGGTGGCGATCGAGATGGCCTCGTGCGCCTCCTCGACGCTGAGCCGTCCCTCGAGGACGGCCACGGCCTGGGCGTAGCCGACGGCGCGGGACGCGGTCCGGCCCTCCGCCAGTCCCGCGGCGAGCAGCTCGCGGGTCTCCTCCAGCAGGCCGCCGTCGAGCATCCTCCGCGTGCGGGCGGCGATCCGGACGTTGAGCTCCTCGCGCGGGACGTCGATGGCGACCTGGACGGCGGGCAGGTGGTAGCGGTGCTCGGGCAGCGTGGCGGAGTAGGGCCGGCCGGTCAGCTCGATGACCTCCAGGGCGCGCACGATGCGCCGGGTGTTGCCCGGCGGGATCCGCTCGGCGGCAGTGGGGTCGCGCTCGGCCAGCTCCCGGTACAGCATCCCGGGGCCCTCCTCCTCGGCGCGGGCCTCCAGGCGGCCGCGCACCTCGGGGTCCGTGCCCGGGAACTCGAGCTCGTCCAGGACGGCGCGGACGTAGAGCCCCGAGCCGCCGACGAGGACACCGCGGCGGCCCCGGCCGTCGACGGCGGC
The DNA here is from genome assembly GCF_900116375.1 of Georgenia satyanarayanai. Classification (GTDB taxonomy): domain Bacteria; phylum Actinomycetota; class Actinomycetes; order Actinomycetales; family Actinomycetaceae; genus Oceanitalea; species Oceanitalea nanhaiensis. The sequence continues at coordinate 109,981 of NZ_UETB01000005.1, forward strand.
GAGGTCGGCGCGCGCCTCGCGCTGGTAGGCCGCGACGCTCGCCTCCTCGGTGACGTCGAGGACGTCGAGCTGGTGGTGCACGACTCCCCTCCGCTCGGCGACCGCGAGCTTGGCGGTACCGACGTCCATGCCGCGGTAGAGCTGCATCGCGTCCGCGTTGACGGCCTCGGCGGACCCAGGGCCGCCGAGGAGGTCGACGACGTCGAGCGCGAGGTCGGACTTGCCCGTCGCGGTGGGTCCGACGACGGCGAGGACGGGAGAGTGCACGGCGCCCAGGCTACGCGGCGGGCCCGCCCCGCCCCGCCTTGCCCCACCCCCTGCCGCGAGCGCTGAGTTGTTACCGGGACGCCCGGTAACAACTCAGCGCTCGCGGCAGGAAGGGATGGGGACGCGGGAAGGGGGCGCGGGAGAGGAAGGGGGCGCGGGAAGGGGGCGTCGGACAGGGGCGCGGTGGTAGGCCGGCTCAGCGGGTGCGCAGGGTCGGCATGCCGAGGGTCACCGCACCGTCGGCTGCCGAGGCGCCACCGCCGTGGTCGTGGTCCCCGCGCTGGGCGCGCTCCCACGCGTCGCCGGCGCGCGTGCGGCGCAGGGCGTAGGTGCCGCCGAGCGCCGGGGAGTCGGCGACGAGGTGGTGGGGAGCGCCGTGGGTGACGGTCGCGGTCACCATGTCGCCGGGACGCGGGAGGTCCGTGACGCCGTCGGGAAGCGCGACGTGGACGAGCCGGTTGTCGGCGGCCCGGCCGCTGATCCGGGCGGTCGCGCCGTCCTTGCGGCCGCCGCCGTCGGCGACGAGCACCTCGACGGTGCGCCCGACCTGCCGCTCGTTCTCCTCCGTGCCGATGCGCTCCTGGAGGGCGACGAGGCGCTGGTAGCGCTCGGCGACGACGTCGGCCGGCACCTGCTCGGGCAGGTCGGCCGCGGGCGTGCCCGGCCGCGGGGAGTACTGGAAGGTGAAGGCGCTGGCGAAGCGGGACGCCTCGACGACGTCGAGGGTGGCCTGGAAGTCCTCCTCGGTCTCCCCCGGGAAGCCGACGATGATGTCGGTGCTGATCGCGGCGTCGGGGATGGCGGAACGGACGCGGTCGAGGATGCCGAGGAACTTCGCCGAGCGGTAGGAGCGCCGCATGGCCCGCAGGATCCGGTCCGAGCCGGACTGCAGCGGCATGTGGAGCTGCGGCATGACGGTGGGCGTCTGGGCCATCGCCTCGATGACGTCGTCGGTGAAGGCGGCGGGGTGCGGGGAGGTGAAGCGCACCCGCTCCAGGCCCTCGACCTGCCCGCAGGCGCGCAGCAGCTTGGCGAAGGCGCCGCGGTCCCCGAAGCCCACCCCGTAGGAGTTGACGTTCTGACCGAGGAGCGTGACCTCGATGGCGCCCTGGGCGACGACGGCCTCGACCTCGGCGAGCACGTCCCCCGGCCGGCGGTCGCGCTCCTTGCCGCGCAGGTGCGGCACGATGCAGAAGGTGCACGTGTTGTTGCAGCCCACGGAGATCGACACCCAGCCGGCGTAGGCCGACTCGCGCTTGGTGGGCAGGGTCGAGGGGAAGACCTTGAGCGACTCCTCGATCTCCACCTGCGCCTCGGCGTTGTGCCGCGCCCGCTCGAGCAGGGTGGGCAGGACGTCGAGGTTGTGGGTGCCGAAGACGACGTCGACCCACGGCGCCTTGTCGACGATGCCGTCGCGCATCTGCTGGGCCAGGCAGCCGCCGACGGCGATCTGCATCCCCGGCCGCGTGCGCTTGACCGACGCGAGCTGACCGAGGTTGCCGAAGAGCCGGCTCGCGGCGTTCTCGCGCACCGAGCACGTGTTGATGACGACGACGTCGGCGCCGGTGCCCAGCGCCTCGCCGGCACCCGCCTCGGCGGGCACGTAGCCGGCGCCCTCGAGCATGCCGGCCAGGCGCTCGGAGTCGTGGACGTTCATCTGGCAGCCCATGGTGCGCACGACGTAGGTGCGGGGCGCGCTCGCGGTGGCAGTCATCGTCGAGCAAGTGTAGTTGCGCCGCGCCGTGTCCCGACCGTGACCCCGAAAATCATGATCCCAGCCACATCACTGGTTAAGTTGACCCTTATGACTGAGCCGGACATGCCGCCACCGACCTCCGAGGCCCTCGTCGAGATGCGGCACGTCGACAAGTACTTCGGCGAGCTCCACGTCCTCAAGGACATCGACCTCACCGTGCACCGCGGCGAGGTCGTCGTCGTCATCGGCCCGTCGGGCTCCGGCAAGTCGACGCTGTGCCGAACCATCAACCGCCTCGAGACGATCAACTCCGGTGAGATCCTCGTCGACGGCACCCCGCTGCCCGCCGAAGGCAAGGCGCTTGCCCGTCTGCGCGCCGACGTCGGGATGGTCTTCCAGTCCTTCAACCTCTTCGCCCACAAGACGGTCCTCGACAACGTCACCCTCGGGCCGGTGAAGGTCAAGGGGATGAAGGCCAAGGAGGCCAAGGAGCAGGCCATGGGGCTGCTCGAGCGTGTCGGTGTCGCGAACCAGGCGTCCAAGCTCCCCGCCCAGCTCTCCGGCGGCCAGCAGCAGCGCGTCGCCATCGCCCGGGCCCTGGCGATGCAGCCCAAGGTCATGCTCTTCGACGAGCCGACCTCCGCGCTGGACCCCGAGATGATCAACGAGGTCCTCGACGTCATGACCTCCCTCGCGCGCGAGGGCATGACCATGGTCGTCGTCACCCACGAGATGGGCTTCGCCCGCCGCGCCGCCGACCGCGTCGTCTTCATGGACGCCGGCGAGATCGTCGAGGAGAAGGACCCGGAGTCGTTCTTCACGCACGCGGAGACGGACCGCGCCAAGGACTTCCTGGGCAAGATCCTCACCCACTGACCCAACCCGATCCGCGTTGTGTGCCAACTGAAGGAGAAGAGCATGCGTAAGACTCGAAGGACGATGATCGCCCTGGCGGCGGCAGGGATGCTCACGCTGTCTGCCTGTGGTGACGACAACGGCGGCACCGAGACCGAGGCCGTCGACCCCTCGGAGTTCCCCGAGGGGAGCACGATGGCCCGGATCGTCGAGGAGGGGACGATCACCATCGGCACGAAGTTCGACCAGCCGCTCTTCGGCCTCCAGGGCCCCGACGGCGTCCCGGTCGGCTTCGACGTCGAGATCGGCCAGCTCATCGCCGACTCCCTCGGCGTGGAGGCGGAGTTCGTCGAGGCCCAGTCCGCCCAGCGCGAGCAGCTCATCGAGAACGGGGCGGTCGACATCGTCGTGGCGACGTACACGATCAACGACGACCGCAAGGAGCTCATCGACTTCGCCGGGCCGTACTACGTCGCCGGCCAGTCGCTCATGGTGGCGGCCGACAACACCGACATCAACGGCCCGGACGACCTCGCCGGCAAGACCGTGTGCTCGGCGGACGGCTCGACGCCGGCGCAGAACATCCGCGACAACTACCCCGACGCCGAGCTCGTCACCTACGGCGCCTACACCGACTGCCTCGACCCGCTGAGCAGCGGCCAGGTCGACGCGGTCACCACCGACAACGTCATCCTCGCCGGCTACGTCGACGAGCAGCCCGACGACTTCAAGCTCGTCGGGGAGCAGTTCACCGAGGAGCCGTACGGCATCGGCCTGGCCAAGGGTGACGACGAGTTCCGCACGTTCATCAACGACGTCCTCGAGGAGGCCTACGATGACGGACGCTGGGCCGAGGCGTGGGAGAACACCGCCGGGGCGGTGCTCGACACGCCCGAGCCGCCCGAGGTCGACCGGTACTGAGCCGACTCCTGCGGTCCGGGGCGCTGCGGCGCCCCGGACCGCATCCACGCTGATCGGGAACCTGAATGAACGTCGTCCTCGACAACCTGCCGGCCTTCTGGGACGGCTTCCTCACCACGCTGTACATCGCCGTCGTCAGCGGCGTCATCTCACTGGTGGCGGGAGTCGTCCTGGCCGCCATGCGCGTGTCCCCCCTCTCGACGCTGCGCTGGGTCTCGACCGCCTGGGTCGAGGTCATGCGGAACACCCCGCTGACGCTCCTGTTCATCTTCGTCTCCAGCGTGCTGCTGACCATGGACATCCTCATCCCGATCGGCCGCACCCAGGCGATCGTCGCCCTGTCGGTCTACACCTCGGCCTTCGTCTGCGAGGCCGTCCGCTCGGGCATCAACAGCGTGGGGATCGGGCAGGCGGAGGCAGCGCGGTCCATCGGCCTCACCGGCGGCCAGTCGCTCACGCTCGTCGTCCTGCCCCAGGCCCTGCGCACCGTCGTGCCGCCCATCATCAACGTCCTCATCGCGATGGTGAAGAACACCTCGATCGCCGCCGGCTTCGCGTCGGCAGAGCTCGTGTCCGCCGCGCGGACGGTCTCCTTGGCGAATCCCGGCACCGCGCTCTGGGTCTTCAGCGGCATCGCCGTCTTCTACCTGATCATCACCGTGCCCGCCGGCACGCTTGCCAACCGGATCGAGCGAAAGGTGGCCTTCGCACGATGAATGACGTCAGCACCGTCCTGTACGACGCGCCGGGTCCGGTCACCCGCCGCCGCCAGCGCCTGCTCTCCGCCCTGGCCGGGCTCCTCATCCTCGCGGTTCTCGCGTGGGGGCTGTACGCGATGTACCGCAACGACATCTTCAACGACCGGTGGCTCGTGCTCGTCGACCCCCCGCGTGGCCAGACTGTCGAGAACGTGTGGTGGGACTCGCTGCTGTGGGGCGGACTCATCCAGGGCACCCTCAAGGCAGCCGCGCTCGCGATGCCCCTGGCCGGATTGCTCGCGCTCGTCCTCGTCATCCTGCGGACCACCCCGCGCCGGGCCGTCCGCACCCCCACCACCGGTCTCATCGAGCTCTTCCGCGGACTGCCGGTGCTCGTGCTCATGATGTTCGGGTACTTCGTCTTCGACTTCAGCCCGTTCACCTCGGTGGTGTTCGGACTGGTGATCTACAACGGCGCCATCGTCGCCGAGATCCTCCGCGCCGGACTGTCCTCCCTCGCCAAGGGCCAGGGAGAGGCGGGCTCGGCGATCGGGCTCTCCTGGTTCCAGAACTTCTTCATCATCATGCTGCCGCAGGCGGTACGGGTGATGCTGCCGAGCCTCATCGCCCAGCTCGTCGTCCTGCTCAAGGACACCTCGATCGGCTTCATCATCGCCTACCACGAGCTGCTCCGGGCGTCCCAGATCAACTACAACTTCTTCGGCAACGAGAGCCGGCTACCGTTCTTCGTCGCCGCGCTGGGGATCTACCTCACCCTGAACTTCACGCTCACCCGGCTGGCGATCGTCGTCGAGAGGCGCCTGCGCCAGCGGGGTCAGAGGGTGGGGAAGCCCGGGCGCCAGGCAGCGGCGCGCAATCCCCTGTCGACCGGGTCCAACGTCTGACACCCACGGTGGGGGCGACCCGCTCTGCCCGCCTACGGCGAGCCGAGCGGGTCGCCGTCGGTCTCCTCGCCGTCCGCGGCGAGAGCGTCGTCGACGGCGCGCATCGCGACCCCGGGTGAGTAGCCCTTGCGGGCGAGCATGCCGGCGAGCCGGCGACGGCGCTTGACCGGGTCGAGGCCGCGGCTCGCCCGGGCCTTGCGGACGGCGAGGTCACGGGCCGCGGTGAGCTCGTCGTCGTCGTCGATCTGCTCGAGGGCCTGCTCGGCGACCTCGGGGTCCACTCCCTTGCGCCGCAGCTCGTGGGACAGGGCTCGCCGGGCGAGCCCGCGCTCCTGGTGGCGGGTGCGGACGAGCATCTCCGCGTAGGCGGCGTCGTCGACGAGGCCGACCTCCTCGAAACGGTCGAGGAGCCGCTCCGCGACGTCCTCGGGGACGTCCTTGGCGGCGAGCTTCTCCGCCAGCTGGGCCCGGCTGCGGGGCGCGGCGGCGAGCTGGCGCAGCAGGATGGCGCGCGCCACCTCCTCACCGGGCGGCTCGACGTCCTCGGCGGCAGCACCGGTGGTCGGAGGCTCCGGTGCGGGCCTCCGACCACCGGGCCGGGACGAGAGGCTCAGAAGTCAACCTTCGCCTCGGCGGTGGTGGCGTCCTCCGCCTTGATACCGATCCCGAGCTTGTCGAGGATCTTCTTCTCGATCTCGACGGCGAGCTCGGGGTTGTCCTTGAGGAAGCGGCGCGAGTTCTCCTTGCCCTGCCCGAGCTGGTCGCCCTCGTAGGTGAACCAGGCGCCGGACTTGCGCACGATGCCGTGCTCGACACCGAGGTCGAGGAGCCCGCCCTCACGAGAGATGCCCTTGCCGTAGAGGATGTCGAACTCGGCCTGCTTGAAGGGCGGGGCCATCTTGTTCTTGACGATCTTCGCCCGGGTGCGGTTGCCGACCGGGTCCGAGCCCTCCTTGAGGGTCTCGATGCGGCGGACGTCGATGCGCACGGAGGCGTAGAACTTCAGCGCCTTGCCACCGGTGGTGGTCTCCGGGGAGCCGAAGAACACGCCGATCTTCTCGCGCAGCTGGTTGATGAAGATCGCCGTGGTGCCCGAGGCGGACAGCGCACCGGTGATCTTGCGCAGCGCCTGGGACATGAGGCGGGCCTGGAGACCGACGTGGGAGTCACCCATCTCGCCCTCGATCTCGGCCTTGGGCACGAGCGCCGCGACGGAGTCGATGACGACGATGTCCAGCGCGCCGGACCTGATGAGCATGTCCATGATCTCCAGCGCCTGCTCACCGGTGTCCGGCTGGGAGACGAGGAGGGCGTCGGTGTCGACGCCGAGCTTCTTCGCGTACTCGGGGTCCAGCGCGTGCTCGGCGTCGATGAAGGCGGCGATCCCGCCGGCGCGCTGGGCGTTGGCCACGGCGTGGAGCGCGACGGTCGTCTTGCCCGAGGACTCCGGGCCGTAGATCTCGACGACGCGGCCGCGGGGCAGCCCGCCGATGCCGAGGGCGACGTCCAGGGCCACCGACCCGGTGGGGATGACGGCGACGGGCGGACGGTTCTCGTCCCCCAGCCGCATGATCGAGCCCTTGCCGAACTGGCGGTCGATCTGGCTGAGCGCGGCCTCCAGGGCCTTGCTGCGGTCTGCTACGGGAGCGGCCATGTGGGCCTCCTTGTGTCGTGGCCGGCGGGTGCGGCCGAGCGGGACGGGGCTGGTCTGTCAGGGCCCGCCCTCTCCGGACGGCTACCTGTGGGGAGGCTATGTCCGACCACTGACATCCGGGTCGCGGCCCCCACCTGCTGTGGAGTTCCGCGGCACGTCCTTCCCTGGGGACCAGCCTAGACCGAACGGGCGTTCGACTGCGTCCCCGACACGCGCATGACCTCGTCGCGTCAGCGGCGCCTGGGGTCCAGAGTGCCCCGGTGGCGCCAGCGCACCCGCTCGTCCAGCTCCATCTCGTCGCACACCGCGTCCCAGACCTCGCGGGGTGCCACGCCGTCCGCGAGCGCCTGGTCGGGCGTGCGGTTCCCGAGGGGCACGAGAGCGAGCTCGGCGGCCAGGGTGCGGCCGTACGCCGAGCCGAAGGTCTCCTCCAGCGCCTGCCGGAACTCCGAGTGCTTCACCGCACCAGCGTGCCACGCCCGCGCCGCCCGTCGCCCCCGTAGCCGCACCGAGGAGTGGATGTCACACCTCACCTGCACAATGTCGTCATGGTGGACGACGCGCTGGCCGGGTTCTCGGCCCCCACGCGCGCCTGGTTCTCCGGGGCCTTCGCCGCCCCCACCGCCGCGCAGGCCGGCGCCTGGGAGGCGGTGCGCGCCGGGGACCACGCCCTCGTCGTCGCGCCCACCGGCTCGGGCAAGACGCTGTCCGCCTTCCTCTGGTCCGTGGACGGGCTGCTCACCGGCGAGGACCCTGCCCCCGAGCGACGCGCCCGGGTCCTGTACGTCTCCCCGCTCAAGGCGCTGGCAGCGGACGTCGAGCGCAACCTCCGCTCCCCGCTGGTCGGCATCACGCGGGCGGCGGCCGCGGCGGGCACACCGGTCCGCGACGTGACGGTCGGCGTCCGCACCGGTGACACCCCTCCTGCCGAGCGGCGCGCCCTCGCCACCCGACCGCCCGACATCCTCATCACCACCCCCGAGTCCCTCTACCTCGTCCTCACCTCCGCCGCCCGCGAGGGGCTGCGCGGGGTGGAGACGGTCATCCTCGACGAGGTCCACGCCGTCGCAGGCACCAAGCGCGGCGCGCACCTGGCCGTCTCCCTCGAGCGCCTCGACGCCCTGCTCCCCCGCCCCGCCCAGCGCGTCGGTCTCTCGGCGACGGTGCGTCCCGTCGAGGCCGTCGCGCGGTTCCTGGGCGGCACCCGCACACCGGAGGACGGCGGACGCCCCGTCCGTGTCGTGCGGCCGGACATCGCCAAGGAGCTCCAGGTCGACGTCGTCGTCCCGGTGCCGGACCTGTCCGACCTTCCCGACGCCCCCGGCCGGGAGTCCGCGCCCGCCGAGGAGGACCTCTCCGGCAGCGCCGCGGGCCGTCTGCCCGCCCAGCACCGCGCCTCCATCTGGCCGCACGTGGAGGAGCGGCTCGTCGACCTCATCACCTCACACCGCTCGACCATCGTGTTCGCCAACTCCCGTCGCGGCGCCGAGCGGCTGGCGGCCCGCGTCAACGAGGTCTGGGCCGAGCGCAACCGACCCGCCGCCGACGACGCCGCCCCACCGTCGTCGCCCTCCCCCGGCTCGGGGTGGGCGGCGCAGGTACCCGGCCAGTCGGGCACCGCCTCGGCGGCGGCGGACGGCGAGCTGGCCCGCGCCCACCACGGCTCGATGAGCCGCGAGGAGCGCACCCGCATCGAGTCGGCGCTGAAGTCCGGCACGCTGCCGGCGGTGATCGCCACCTCCACCCTCGAGCTGGGCATCGACATGGGTGCCGTCGACCTCGTCGTCCAGGTCGGGTCCCCGCCGTCGGTCGCCTCCGCCCTCCAGCGCATCGGACGCGCCGGGCACCAGGTCGGGGCACTGTCCCGCGGCGTGGTCCTGCCCACCCATCGCGGTGACCTCCTCGCCGCCTCCGTCACCTCCGTCCGGGCGCAGGAGGGCGCGATCGAGGCCCTCCAGGTCGTGGCCAACCCGCTCGACGTCCTCGCCCAGCAGGTCGTCGCGATGCTCGCCGTGGAGGACTGGTCGGTGGACGAGCTCGCCTCGCTCATCAGGCGCAGTGCTCCCTTCGAGTCCCTGGGTGATGCCTCCCTGCACGCCGTCCTCGACATGCTCTCGGGCCGCTACCCGAGCGAGGACTTCGCCGAGCTGCGGCCTCGAGTCGTGTGGGACCGCGCCGCCGGGACCCTCTCCGCCCGGCCGGGCGCGGTGCGCCTGGCGACGACGAGCGGCGGCACCATCCCCGACCGCGGTCTCTACGGGGTCTTCCTCGCGGCCACGGTGAGCACCGAGGGCGGCGACGGCGTCACCTCCGCCGGTCGCGGCGGACGCCGCGTGGGGGAGCTCGACGAGGAGATGGTCTTCGAGTCGCGGGTAGGTGACACGTTCACGCTCGGCTCGAGCACGTGGCGCATCGAGGACATCACCCCCGACCGTGTCCTCGTCTCCCCCGCGCCGGGCCAGCCGGGGCGCCTGCCCTTCTGGAAGGGCGACTCCCCCGGCCGGCCCGTCGAGCTGGGCCGCGCGCTGGGTGCCTTCGTCCGCACCACCGCGGCCCTGCCCACCGAGCAGGCCCACGAGAGGCTCGCGGCGCAGGGGCTGGACGAGTGGGCCCGGGACAACCTCCTCGGTTACCTCCACGAGCAGCGCGAGCACGCCCACCTCAGCGACGACCGCACGATCGTGCTCGAGCGCTTCCGCGACGAGCTCGGCGACTGGCGGCTGGTCATCCACTCCCCCTTCGGATCCCGGGTCCACACGCCCTGGGCGCTGGTCCTGGCCGCCCGGCTGCGCGAGCAGCTCGGCATGGACGTCGCCGCGATGCCCGCCGACGACGGCATCGTCATGCGCCTGCCCGACGTCGGCTCGGAGGGTGGGGAGCTGCCCGTCAGCGCCGAGGACCTCCTCCTCGACCCCGACGAGCTCACCGGGCAGGTCGTCGACGCACTCGCCGGCTCCGCGCACTTCGCCTCGCGCTTCCGGGAGGCCGCCGCCCGCGCGCTGCTGCTGCCCCGCCGCCGCCCCGACCGCCGCCAGCCGCTGTGGCAGCAGCGCCACCGCGCGGCACAGCTGCTCGGCGTCGCCGTCGACCACCCCGACTTCCCCATCGTCCTCGAGGCCGTCCGCGAGTGCCTCCAGGACGACTTCGACACCCCGGCCCTGGCCGAGCTCATGGGGCAGGTCGTCCGTCGCGAGCTGCGCGTGGTCGAGGTCGCCACCCCCACGCCGTCGCCCTTCGCGCGCAGCCTCCTCATGGGCTACGTCGGCCAGTTCCTCTACGACGGCGACGCCCCGGCGGCCGAGCGCCGCGCCGCCGCCCTCACCCTCGACCCACGCCTCCTCGCCGAGCTCATCGGACCGGGCGCCACCGAGCTCGCCGACCTCCTCGACGCCACCGCGCTGGCCGAGATCGAGGCCGAGGTGTCCCTGCGGCGCTACCCGGCGCAGGACGTCGAGGCGGTCGCCGACCTCGTCCGCCGCCTCGGTCCCGTGACGACGGCGGACCTCGCCACCCGCTGCGACCCGCCCACCGCGGCCGAGGGCTGGCTCGAGGAGCTGGAGGGGGCTCGGCGCGTCATCCGGGTCACCCTCGCCGGCGGCACCCGCTGGGCGGTGCTCGAGGACGCCGGCCGCCTGCGCGACGCCCTCGGCGTCGCCCTCCCGGTCGGGCTGCCCGAGGAGGTCCTCGAGCCGGTCCCCGACCCGCTCGGCGACCTCGTGCGGCGCTACGCCCGCACCCACGGCCCCTTCCGCGCCGACGAGGCCGCCGCGCACCTGGGCCTGGGCACGGCGGCGCTGGCACCGGTGCTGCGTCGGCTCACCTCGGCGTCCGCGCTCGTCACCGGGCGGCTGCGCCCGGGCTCGGAGTCCGCCGACGAGTACTGCGACTCCGAGGTCCTGCGCCGGGTGCGCCGGCGCAGCCTCGCCGTGCTCCGCAGCGAGGTCGAGGCCGTGCCCGCGGCCACGCTGGGCGCCTTCCTGCCCCGGTGGCAGCAGGTGGGCACGGCAGGCTCGGGCACCGCCGCGCTGAGCTCGGTGGTCGACCAGCTGGCCGGCGCCCGCGTGCCCGCCTCCGCGCTGGAGTCCCTCGTCCTGCCGGCTCGCGTGAGCGGCTACCGCACCGCCCTGCTCGACGAGCTCACCACCGCAGGTGAGGTCGTGTGGTGCGGCGCCGGCGCGCTGCCGGGGGTCGACGGCTACCTCGTCCTCGCCCCTGCCGACAGCCCCGAGCTGCTGCCCCCACCGCAGGAGGTGGCCGACGACCCGCTCCAGCGGGCGATCCTCGACGCGCTGGCCGGGGGCGGCCAGTTCTTCCGTGACCTCCTCAGCGCCTGTCGTGAGGAGGACGCCCTCGCGAGCACCGAGCGGGTGCTCGACGCGCTGTGGGAGCTCGCGTGGGGCGGGCACGTCACCAACGACTCCCTCGGCCCGGTCCGCGCCCGCCTCTCCGGCGGTCGTCCGGCGCACCACTCGGCGCGCCGGCCGCCGCGGGCGGGCGGCGCACTGTCGCGCCGGCGCTCTCTCGTGGCCGCGGCGGCCGGCTCCCGTCCGGGCCACCCGCAGCCGCCTGCCGCGGCCGGCCGGTGGTCGCTGGTCCCCCGGGGCGGAGACACCGCCACGGCCGTCCTTGCGCAGGTGGCCGCCCTCCTCGAGCGGCACGGCGTCCTCACGCGCGGGGCCGCGGGCCTCGAGGACCTCCCCGGCGGCTTCGGTACCGCCTACCCCGTCCTCACCCGGCTCGAGGACGCCGGCAAGGTCCGCCGCGGCTACCTCGTCGAGGGGCTGGGCGCCGCCCAGTTCGCCCTGCCCGAGTGCGTCGACCTCCTGCGCGACGCCCTGCGACGGGAGGACTCCGCCGCCCTCCTCCTCGCCGCCACGGACCCGGCCAACCCCTACGGCGCCGCCCTGCCCTGGCCCGAGGCCACCACGGAGGGTGGCCGTCCGCGCCGGGCGGCGGGCGCCGTCGTCGTCCTCGTCGGTGGGGAGCTGTGCCTCTACGTCGAGCGGGGAGGACGCACGCTCCTGTCCTTCACCGCCGATCCCGGCCGGCTGTCCGCGGCGGCGCAGGAGCTCGCCGCCACGGTGGCGCGCGGGACGCTCGGCCGTGTCACCCTGCAGCGGGTGGACGGCGAGCCGGCGCTCGGCGCGGGCGGCCCGGCGCGTGAGGCCCTCGAGGCGGCCGGGTTCTTCGCCACCCCGCGCGGGCTGCGGCTGCGGGAGGACGGGCCGGGGCGCCGGGCGGCGGAGGGAACCACCCGTGCCCGAGGGTGACATCGTCCTGCGCGTGGCCCGGCGGATGGACGCCGCGCTGGCCGGTCAGCGGCTCGTCCGCGGCGAGCTGCGCTGGGGCCGGCTGGGCGACACGGACCTCGCGGGCGCCGTCGTCCTCGGCAACCACCCCGTGGGCAAGCACCTGCTCACCCGCCTCGACGACGGCCGCACCCTCCACACCCACCTGCGCATGGACGGCAGCTGGTGGATCACCCGCGCCGGCGAGGAGCGCGGCGCGGACCGCGCCCACAGGGTGCGGGCCGTGCTCGGCACCGAGCGGTGGACCTGCATCGGCCGGCTGCTCGGCATGGTGGACCTCGTGCGCACCCGCGACGAGCACCTCGTCGTCGGGCACCTCGGTCCGGACCTCCTCGCCGACGACGTCGACCTCGAGGAGTGCGGCGAGCGGGTGCGGGCGCAGCGCGAGCGCCCCATCGGCGCCGTCCTCCTCGACCAGACCGTCGTCGCCGGCATCGGCACGCTCTACCTCGCCGAGTCCCTGTGGGCCCACCACGTCCACCCGCTGCGGCCCGCGCGTGAGGTGACCGAGCCGGTGTGCGCCACTGCCCGCCACCTCATGCTGCGCTCGGCCGACTCCCCGCTGCCCACGGCCACCGGCGAGAACGGACCGGGGCGCGACAAGCACGTCCACGGCCGGGCGGGACGCCCGTGCCGGCGCTGCGGCACGCCGATCGTCGAGATCCAGGTCGGCCCGCCGGGCATGGAGCGGCCGGCGTTCTTCTGCCCGCACTGCCAACCCGCGTAGGAGCATCGCGGACCGAGAGCCCTTCGATGCGCCGATGCCACGCCGGAGAGTGTCGCCCTGGCATGCTGGCGACCACGATCGGAGGTCCTGATGACGATGGCCCGCCCCGCACTGCCCACGCTCGGCCGGCTGCTGGCCGGGATGCTGCTCGGCCTCCTCGCCACCGCCGGGGCGGACACACCCCCCGTCCCCGACGATGTCGCCGCCTGGTTCGCCGCGCACGGCAGCACGGCAGCCACGACCGCGGGCGAAGGCCTGGCCGAGGAGGCCGACGGACCGGCAGCGGTCGGCGGCGCGTTCCCGCTGCACCTGTGGAGCGAGTCCGTGCGCACCGGTGAGCCGGCCCCGCACCCGGTCGTGCCACGGGAGGAGTGGGTGGCCGCGTACAGCCGAGACGGCACGACGGCGGGGACACTCGTGGCCTGGCGCGTGGACGGCGAGGTGGCCCTCGCCAGCGTCGACGACCACGCGGAGCTGGCGGAGGCTCTGGTCCCGCTGCCGGCCGGGTCCCTCGTCGTCGAGGAGCCCCTGCTCGGTGCGTTCTTCACGATCCGCGACGAGGAGGTGACGACGCTCGTCCCAGGCTTCTTCGAGGGGCCACGGGCCGCCCCGTTGGCCGCCTTCGCCGAGTCGCTCGCCACGCAGCTGGAGGGGCTGGTCGGCGGCGCCGCGGAGCCCGAGCAGGAGGGGCGCGGGTGGCTGCCCGTCGCCGCGGCCGTGGGGACCGGCGTGGTGGCGGCGGGTGGGGTCTGGGTCGCCCGACGGTGGCGCCGGTCAGCGGGCAGCGCCGGCTGACCGCCGCCGGCCGGGTCCACGCACACGTGAGCCCCCGGACCAGCCGGGGGCTCAGGTGTGGTGCGAGGTCAGGCCACGCCTGCGAGCTCCTCGCGGAGGGAGGAGACGAGCTCCTCGGGCACGGTGTCGGGGACGTGGACGCCCTCGGCCACTGCGATCCTGTCGCTGACCTTGCGCAGGACGAAGGACATCGGGATGTTGAGAGCGGTGCAGATCGAGGCGAGCAGCTCGGAGGACGCCTCCTTCTGACCGCGCTCCACCTCGCTGAGATAGCCGAGGGACACACGGGCCGCGGAGGAGACCTCCCGCAGCGTCCGGCCCTGGTGCTGGCGCACCGTCCGGAGCACATCACCGATCTCACGTCGTAGGACGATCATCGGGGTCACCTCCTGTCGCTCACCGAAAGTTGTCTTACCGTACCCCGACGCGGGCGAGGGCGCGGGTCGGGTGGGTCGCCGTCCCACAGGGCGGCGTGTCGGTCGCACCTCGGTGCGGCCCGGAACACTGTTCGTCGTCATCAGTGTGGTCAACGGTCCACCGGCGTCGTTTGTTCCCGGTCCTCCAGCAGCCCCAGGAGGAGGGCGAGCCCCGCGCCGACCGCCGCGCGGCGCACGAGCGGGCGGGTGCCCGCGACCGCGAGACGGCGCGCCCGGACGGCGCCGCCGAGGCTGGCGGCGACGAACACGGTGCCCGCGGGGGCGCCGTCGGCCGGACCCGGCCCCGCGACACCGGTGGTCCCGATGCCGCAGTCCGCACCGAGGAGGCGGGCGGCACCCAGCGCGAGCTGGCGGGCGACCTCGGCCTGGACCGGGCCGCCGTCGTCCAGGACAGCCTGCTCGACGCCGAGGACCTGCGCCTTGAGGCTCGTCGCGTAGGTGACTACCCCGCCGAGCACCGCCCGGGAGGCGCCGGGGACGTCGATGAGCGCAGCGCTCACCAGCCCGCCCGTGAGCGACTCCCCGGTGGCGACGGTGAGCCCCGCGCGACGCAGGCGCTCGACGACGGCGCCGGCGCTCACCGGCGGTCGGTCGCGGGCGCCTGGGCGATCCGCACGGCGCGCACGACGTAGTCCAGGCCGGTGACGACCGTGACGAGCACGGCAAGGAGCATGACCCACCAGGCGCACACGAGCACCACGTCCGCCGCCGCCTGCGGGAGCAGGGACTCCCACGGGACGAGGTAGGCGGTGATGAAGACGATCTGGAGGACCGTCTTGAGCTTGCCGCCGTTGGAGGCGGCCATGACGGCGCGGCGCACCATGACGAAGCGCAGCGCCGTGATCCCGAGCTCGCGAACGATGATGACGACCGGTACCCACCACGGGATGGTGCCCTCCGCCCACAGCAGCAGGAGGGCCGAGATGACGAGGGCCTTGTCGGCGATCGGGTCGGCGATCTTGCCGAAGTTCGTCACCAGGCCGCGGCTGCGGGCGATGTGACCGTCGAGCTTGTCGGTGGCCGCGGCGGCGAGGAAGACGACGGTGGCCGCGATGCGCGTGGCGGTGGAGTCCCCGAGCATGAGGACGGCGAAGACGGGAACGAGGGCCACTCGCACCATCGTCAGCACGTTCGCCAGGTTCCACAGCGGGACGTGAGGGGAGCTCTCCGTCGACATGGGGTCCAGGGTACGGGCCACCACGACGAGGGACCCGCCGTCGGGCAGTACTCTCGGCGCCATGGGACGCCACGCCCTCCCCTCCCGCCCACGGACCGCACCCTGGGTGGCGCTGGGTGTCGTCGTGCTCGTCGCCCTCCTCGCCGCCGTCGCGCTGTGGCGCCCGTGGCAGGACCAGCCGACCGCTGCGCCGTCCCCGACGGCGACGACGCAGCCCGCGGAGCCGAGCACGATCCCGTCCTCCACCCCGACCCCCGAGGCACGTCCCGACGCCCGCTTCACCATCCTCGGCGGCGGCGACGTGCTGCCCCACACGACGGTCATCAACACGGCGCGAACCGGTGACGGCTATGACTTCGTCCCCATGCTCGAGGCGACGGCGGAGTACACCCGCGGGGCCGACCTCGCGCTGTGCAACGCGGAGGTCCCCATCGCGCCGGCGGGAACCGAGCCGAGCGGCTACCCGATGTTCGGCGCCCCCGAGGAGCTGGCGGCGGACCTCGCCCGCCTCGGCTGGGACGGCTGCTCGACCGGCACGAACCACAGTCTCGACCGCGGCATGGACGGCCTCACCCACACCCTGGACGTGTTCGACGCCGCGGGCCTGGGCCACGTCGGCACCGCCCGCAGCCAGGCGGAGGCGGACAGCGCGCAGTGGTACGAGCTCGAGCGGGAGGGCCAGACCATCCGGGTGGCCCAGCTGGGGGCGACCTACGGCACGAACGGCATCCCGGTGCCGGCCGACGCCCCGTGGGCGGTCGAGCTCATCGACGCCGACCGGCTCGTGCGGATGGCGACGGACGCCCGCGAGGCCGGTGCGGACATCGTCGTCGCAAGCATCCACTGCTGCAGCGAGTACAGCGGGGACATCCACCCCGACCAGGCGAGCCTCGCCGAGACCCTCGCCGACTCCGGGCAGGTCGACCTCGTCCTCGGTCACCACGCGCACGTCCCCCAACCCATCGACCGCGTACCCGGCGGCCCCGCCGGCGAGGGGATGTGGGTGGCCTACGGGCTGGGCAACTTCATCTCCAACCAGGACGAGCTGTGCTGCGTGCCGCAGACCGCCACCGGCCTGCTCGCCCTCGCGCACATCGTCAAGCCCGACGGCGAACCGGCCCGGGTGGAGTCGGTGGAGTGGACGGCCGTCACGGTCGACCGCGTCGGCGACCAGCGGCTGCACGTCCTGTCCGACCTCGTGGCCGAGGAGCGTCCCGAGGGGTTGGCCCTCACCGAGCAGCAGGTCACCAGCCGCTACCAGCAGGTCCTCGACGTCGTCGGGGACGTGGCCACCGAGCGCACCGAGCCCCCCGAGCCCACCGGCCCCCCGCCCAAGGTCCTCCCGCGCCCCACCGACTAACCCCCTCGCCGAGCGCTGAGTTGTTCCCGCCCACACTCTCGCCGAGCGCTGAGTTATTACCGCCACGCTCTCGCCGAGCGCTGAGTTGTTACTGACAGCGCACGTGTCAGCCGGCGCACAGCGATCTCCACGCGACAAGGGCGGCAATAGCTCAGCTCTCGGCGCACGAGGGCCGAGCACGACGCGACAGCGGCGGTAACAACTCAGCGCTCGGCGCAAGGAAGAGCCCGGCACGACGCGACCGGGCGGTAACAACTCAGCGCTCGGCGCAGGAGAGGGCCCGGCACGGCGCGACCAAGGCGGTAACAACTCAGCGCTCGGCGCAAGGAAGAGCCCGGCACGACGCGACCGGGCGGCAACAACTCAGCGCTCGGCGCAGGAGAGGGGCGGGCGGGCACGGCGCGAGCGGGGCGCAACAACTCAGCGCTCGGGGTACGAGGGGGGCGGGCGGTCAGCGGTTGGTGAGGTTCCAGGCGTCCTCGTCGGAGGGAGCGTCGTCGTCGTAGTAGTCGTCGACGACCTCCGCGTCCCCCGTGGGCAGCACCGTGGTGGCGTCCACCTCCGCGGCGACGTCGTAGGGCACGTCCTCCCCCGACGGCGCGGGGGTCTCCCCGCGCAGCATCGCCAGCGTGGCGGGCAGGTCGTCGGGCTGGATGAGCACGTCGCGGGCCTTGGAGCCCTCGGACGGGCCGACGATCTCCCGCGACTCGAGCAGGTCCATGAGCCGCCCTGCCTTGGCGAAGCCGACGCGCAGCTTGCGCTGGAGCATCGACGTCGAGCCGAACTGGGAGCTGACGACGAGCTCGGCCGCCTGGAGCAGGAGGTCGAGGTCGTCACCGATGTCCTCGTCGACCTGCTTCTTGGCGGCCGTGGGGACGACGTCCTCGCGGTAGCTCGGCTGCAGCTGGCTCTTGACGTGCTCGACGACGGCGTGGACCTCAGACTCCGTGACCCAGGCGCCCTGGACACGCATCGGCTTGGGCGCGCCCATGGGCAGGAACAGCGCGTCACCCTGGCCGATGAGCTTCTCGGCGCCCGGCTGGTCGAGGACGACGCGGGAGTCGGCGAGCGACGACGTCGCGAAGGCGAGCCGCGAGGGCACGTTGGCCTTGATGAGGCCGGTGACGACGTCGACGCTGGGGCGCTGGGTGGCGAGCACGAGGTGGATGCCGGCGGCTCGGGCCAGCTGGGTGATGCGCTGGACCGAGGCCTCGACGTCGCGCGGGGCCACCATCATGAGGTCGGCGAGCTCGTCGACGACGACGAGGAGGTAGGGGTAGGTCGAGATCGTCCGCTCGCTGCCCGGCAGCGGCTTGACCTTCCCGGCGCGGACCCCGGCGTTGAAGTCGTCGATGTGCTTGTAGCCGTAGGCGGCGAGGTCGTCGTAGCGGGCGTCCATCTCCCGCACGACCCACTCCAGCGCCTCGGCGGCCTTCTTCGGGTTGGTGATGATCGGGGTGATCAGGTGCGGGATGCCCTCGTAGATCGTCAGCTCCACCCGCTTGGGGTCGACGAGCACCATGCGCACCTCCTCGGGGGTGGCACGCATCATGATCGAGGTGATCATCGAGTTGACGAAGCTCGACTTACCGGCGCCGGTGGCACCGGCGACGAGCAGGTGGGGCATCTTGGCGAGGTTGGCGACGACGTAACCACCCTCGACGTCCTTGCCCACGCCCATGACGAGGGGGTGCTCGGTCCGGCGGGCGACCGACGAGCGCAGCACATCACCGAGGGAGACCGTCTCGCGGTCCGCGTTGGGGATCTCGATGCCGATCGCGGACTTCCCGGGGATGGGCGACAGGATCCGGACGTCGGCGCTGGCGACGGCGTAGGCGATGTTCTTGCTCAGTGCCGTGACCCGCTCGACCTTCGTGCCGGCCCCGAGCTCGACCTCGTACCGGGTGACGGTCGGGCCGCGGGAGAAGCCGGTGACCTTGGCGTTGATCTCGAACTGCTCGAGGACGTTGCTCAGGGCCTCGACGACGCGGTCGTTGGCGGCCGAGCGGACCTTGTGCGGGGCGCCCTTGGTGAGGACGTCGTCGGCGGGCAGCTGGTAGACGATGTCGGGGCTGAGCTCGAGCTGCTCGGCGCGGGCGGGCAGCGGCTCGGTCGGCGGGGCGGAGAGCTCCTCCTCCGGTGCGACGGGCTCCGGCTCGGGCGCGGTCTTCTTGCGGGCCCGCTTGCGGCCCGGCTCGGGCATGACGGTCGTCTCGTCGGTGGCGGCGGCCGTCTCGGCCGCCCGGGCGTAGGCCTCGTCGGCCACGTACTCCCCGGGCACGACCTCGGCCTCGGCCCTGGGCGCACGGCGACGACGCGGGCGCGGCGGCCGGGCGGCGTCGACCTCCTCCTGCGGCGGGGAGGTGGGTGCGGCGTCGTCGTCCTTGCGCCCCGCGAGCCCCCGCAGCTTGCGCGGGATGGCCGCCACCGGGGTGGCGGTGATGATGAGGAGGGAGAAGAAGGCGAGCAGGACGAGCACCGGGATCGCGACCCACTCGCTGAGGAGCACGGTCAGCGGGGTGCCGACGAGCCATCCGACCACGCCGCCGGCGTCCTGCACGGCCGCGAACTCGCGGGTGGCGCTCGGGACGCCCTTGGCGACGTGGATGATGCCGGTGACGGCGACGACGGCGATCGCGACGCCGATGGTCACGCGGCCGTTGTCCTGGCCGCGTTCGGGGTGGCGCATGAGCCGCACGGCGAGGACGACGAGCGGCACGGGGAGCAGGACGGCGAGGACGCCGACGCTGCCTGCGGTGACGGCGTGCACGACGGTCCCCGCCGCGCCGGACAGGCCGAACCACTCACGCGCGGCGACGATGATCGCCAGCGCGAGGAGCAGCAGGGCCACCCCGTCCTTGCGGAGTGCCGGGTCCAGCCCGCGGGCACCACTTCCCATACGACGCAGCGTCCCTCCGATGACGTGGGCGATCCCCAACCACAGCCCGCGCACCGCCCGGACCGGCCACGGCGGGCGTGACGGGCTGGGGGCGCGGCTCGACCGTCCACCGGAGCGCGCGGCCGAGCTCACGCTCGGCCTGGCGGGCCGGGCGGACCGTGCGGGGGAAGTCGTACGGGTCGCCATGTGTGTCCTCCAAGCGGTGCGTCACAGACGCACCTGCGGGTCCACTGAACCACACCGCACCCACGGAGTGCCCGGTGGACACGCGAGACCGGCCCGATCCGTTGCGCGTCACACCGTGAGGAGCCCCACGCCGAGCGTGACGAGCCCGGCGACGAGGAACGCCGCTCCGAGGGGCAGGAGGAGCACGAGCCGGCTCGGCCGCTGTCGTCCCCTCCCGAGCGCCGAGAGGAAGAACCCGGCGGGCATGAGGATCGCCGCGACGAGCACCCCGGTACGGGCGAGCCACGCCCACGCGCCCGTGAGCCCGGTGGCCTCGGTGAGGACGAGGCAGACGAGGCCGAGGACGATGAACACCCCGGCGTGCGCGTGCCCTGCCCGGTAGAAGGAGGTCTGGAACGGGGTGGCGGGCACCTTCGCAGTGACCACCTGCGTCATGAAGTACCCGCCGCTGGTGACGGTGACCGCCGCGAGCAGGGCGATGCCCGCGGTCGTCAGCGCGGCTGGGGAGAGCTCGAGCACGGTGACCTCCTCGACGTTGTCTAACACTGTTAGATAACACCGTTAGACCGGTCAGTGTCAACGCCTTAGACTCCCGTCCCATGGCCCGCCCTCGCCCGCACGACGACGCACTCCGTACCGCCCTCGTCGAGCTCGCCTCACGGACGGTCGCCGAGCACGGCAGCGGCGCCCTGTCCCTGCGCACGGTCGCCGCGGCGGCAGGGACGACGACGGCGGCGATCTACACCCTCTTCGGGGGCCGGGACGGCCTGCTGAGCGCCGTCGTCGACGAGGGGTTCCGCCGCTTCGCCGAGCGCCTGGCCGCGGTCCCGCGCACGGACGACCCCGGCGCCGACCTCCTCGCCCTCGGCCTGGCCTACCGGGACAACGCCCTGGCCAACCCGCACTTCTACCGGGTGATGTTCGGCTCCTCCCCCGGCGCCGAGGCTGCCCGCGACGGCGTCCCGACCACCGCGCGGCCGACGTTCCGCGTGCTGCGCGGCGCCGTCGCCCGGCTGCCCGGCGTGCCCGACGCGGAGGAGCGCGCCCTCGAGCTGTGGGCGCTGGCCCACGGGCTCGTCAGCCTCGAGCTCGCGGAGCTGCTGCCCGGCACCCGGGCCGAGCGGGACGCCCGCTACCGGTCGGCGCTGCTCGGGTCGCGGCGCTGAGACGGCGCGACCCAGGTCGCCGCGGCGCGGGGCACGCGGCCCGGGACGAGGGCGACGATGGCCGCGACGAGGACGGTCATCGTCGCGGCCATGGGACCGCGCCTACGCCTCGACGACCACCGGGATGATCATCGGCCGACGGCGCAGCCGCGAGGAGGCCCAGCGTCCGACGACCCGCCGCATCACCTGCTGCAGCTGGCGCGTGTCCGAGGTGCCTCCCTGTGCCGCGCTGGTGAGCTCCTGGGCCAGCTTGGGCAGGATCCCGTCGAAGACGGACTCGTCCTCGGCCATGCCGCGGGCCTGGATGTGCGGGCCGGCGACGACGGCGCCGGTCGCGGAGTCCACGGCGGCGAAGATGGAGATGAAGCCCTCCTCGCCGAGGATACGGCGGTCCTTGAGCTCGGCCTCGGTGATCTCCCCGACGCTCGAGCCGTCGACGTAGACGTAGCGGCTCGGCACGGCTCCGACGATCCGGGCCCTGCCGTCGACGAGGTCGACGACGACGCCGTCCTCGGCGAGCACGACACGCTCGGCGGGCACGCCGGTCTTGACGGCGAGCGCCCCGTTGGCCACGAGGTGGCGGATCTCCCCGTGCACCGGCATGACGTTGCGCGGCTTGACGATGTTGTAGCAGTAGAGGAGCTCGCCGGCGCTGGCGTGACCGGAGACGTGCACCCGGGCGTTGGCCTGGTGGACGACCTTGGCGCCGAGACGGGTGAGCCCGTTGATGACGCGGTAGACCGAGTTCTCGTTGCCGGGGATGAGGGAGGAGGCGAAGATCACCGTGTCCCCCGGGCCGACCGACACGCGGTGGTCCCGGTTGGCGATGCGGCTCAGCGCCGCCATCGGCTCGCCCTGCGAGCCGGTCGCCATGAGGACGAGCTCGTCGTCGCGCAGGTCGTCGACCTGCTTGACGTCGACGACGGTGTCCTCCGGGACGTGGAGGTAGCCGAGGTCGGCGGCGATCTTCATGTTCCGCACCATCGAGCGCCCGACGAAGGCGACCTTGCGGCGGTGGGCGTAGGCGGCGTCGAGCACCTGCTGCACCCGGTGGACGTGCGAGGCGAAGGAGGCGACGACGATCTTCTGGGTGGCGTCGGCGAAGACGGAGTCCAGGACCGGGCCGATCTCCGCCTCGGCGGTGGTGAAGCCGGGGACCTCGGCGTTGGTCGAGTCGGTCATGAACAGGTCCACGCCCTCCTCGCCGAGGCGGGCGAAGGCGCGCAGGTCGGTGATCCGACCGTCCAGCGGGAGCTGGTCCATCTTGAAGTCACCGGTGTGGAGCACGTTGCCGGCGCCGGTGCGCACCATGACGGCCAGCGCGTCGGGGATGGAGTGGTTGACGGCGACGAACTCGGTCTCGAAAGGCCCGAAGCGCTCGACCTGCCCCTCCTTGACCGCGCGGGTGCGGGGCGTGATGCGGTGCTCCTTGAGCTTGGCCTCGATGAACGCGAGGGTGAGCTGGGAGCCGATGAGCGGGATGTCCTGGCGCAGCCGCAGAAGGTAGGGCACGGCACCGATGTGGTCCTCGTGGCCGTGGGTGAGGACGATCGCCTCGACGTCTCCCATGCGGTCGGCGATGTAGTCGAAGTCCGGGAGGATGAGGTCGACGCCGGGCTGGTGGTCCTCGGGGAAGAGCACGCCGCAGTCGATGATGAGCAGGCGGCCCTCGTACTCGAGGACGGCCATGTTGCGGCCGACCTCACCCAGGCCTCCGAGGGCGACGACACGCAGCGCCCCTGGCGCGAGGGGCCCGGGAGGCGCGAGGTCGGGGTGGGTGTGGCTCACAGAAGTCCTTCCTGGCGCAGCACCGTCTCCAGTGCCGCGATCTCGTTCTCCGCGGCGCGCACGAGCGGCAGCCGCACGGCCGGGCTGGGCAGCCGGCCCTGGAGGTGAAGTGCCTCCTTGACCATGACGGCGCCCTGGCCACCTCCCATGATGGCATTGACCAGGGCGCGTGTGCGGGTGGCGACGGCGCGGGCCGCCACGAGGTCGCCGTCGTCGACCTCGGCGACCATCTCGGCGTAGGCGCCGGCCGCGAGGTGCCCGACGACGCTGACGACGCCGGAGGCGCCGTGCGCGAGCCAGGCGAAGTTGAGGCCGTCGTCGCCGGAGTAGAACTCCAGCCCGGTGCGGGCCATCCGCTCGAAGCCGTGCGGCACGTCCCCGGTCGCGTCCTTGACCGCGAGGATGCGCGGGTGCTCGGCGAGGCGGTCCAGGGCGTCGTCACCGATGGCGACGCCGGTGCGTCCGGGGATGTCGTAGAGCATGACCGGCAGACCGGTGGAGTCCGCGATGGTCTCGATGTGGGTGACCACGCCGGCCTGGGAGGGCCGGTTGTAGTACGGGGTGACGACGAGCAGGCCGTGCGCGCCGGTGCGCTCGGCGCTCTTGGCGATGCGCACGGCGTGGGCGGTGTCGTTGGACCCCGCGCCGGCGATGACCATGGCGCGCTCCCCCACGGCCTCGACGACCCCGATCAGCAGCGCGTCCTTCTCGGGCTGGTGGGTGGTCGAGGACTCCCCGGTCGTGCCGTTGACGACGAGGCTGTCGCAGCCGGCGTCGACGAGGTCGACGGCCAGCTGCTGCGCGGTGGGCACGTCGACCGTGCCGTCGGCGTGGAAGGGGGTCACCATGGCGACCGACACCGAGCCGAAGGTGCGCGAGGGGGCGGCGTTCATGGGCACGACGGTACCGTCCACCCGAGCGAGCGGCTGCGCCGGTCCGCACCGTGACCGCCCGCGCCGGTAGCCTGCTGGGGTGAGGATGGACAGCACGCCGCACGACGCGGACGACCTGCTCGGCGCCCTGGCAGCCGGCGCCCTGCCCGACGACGACCCGCACGCGGGTCACGACCACGGCCCGACGGCGGACCTCTCCGTCCGTCCGGCGGTGCCGGAGGACGCCGCGCTCAT
The DNA here is from genome assembly GCF_900116375.1 of Georgenia satyanarayanai. GTDB lineage: Bacteria > Actinomycetota > Actinomycetes > Actinomycetales > Actinomycetaceae > Oceanitalea > Oceanitalea nanhaiensis. Next base: position 133,948 of record NZ_UETB01000005.1, read on the forward strand.
CACCGGCCTGCAGCTGGGGGCGTGGCGGGCGCGCGGCATCATCACCGAGGAGGAGCTGGGCGCGGTCGACACCTCCGCCGTGACCGCCCAGTGGCAGGCCGCCGTCACGGCCCCGCCCAGCCAGCGCCACCGGGTCCTCACCGCCTGCGCGGGCGTCGAGGTGGTCGGCTTCCTCGCCTTCGCCCCGTCCGAGGGCGTGGCGCTGCCCGAGGGCGCCGGCGACGCGCCGGTGGAGGTGCTGGCGCTGGAGGTCGAGGCCTCCCACACGCGTGAGGGCCACGGCTCCCGCCTGCTCGCCGCCTGCGCCGACCTCGCCGACGAGGCGGGCGCCACCTCCCTCGTCGTGTGGGCGGGCCAGGAGGACGACGCCCGCACCCGCTTCCTCTCCTCGGCGGGCTTCGCCCCCGCCGGGCCGCGTCGCGTCCTCACGACCGGCGCGGGGGACGTCGTCGAGAGCTGCTGGTTCGCCCAGGTCTGAGCCGGGGGCCAGACTCGGTCCATGACCGAGAAGATCGTCCTCGACTGCGACCCCGGCCACGACGACGCGCTGGCGATCCTCCTCGCCGCCGGTGACCCGCGCTGCGAGCTGCTGGCGGTCACGACCGTCGCCGGCAACCAGACCATCGACAAGGTCACCCACAACGCCCGCGCGGTGTGCACGGTGGCCGGGGTCGACGTGCCGGTCGCGCGCGGCGCCGCGCGGCCACTGGTGCGTGAGCCGATCGTCGCCCCGGACTACCACGGGGACAGCGGCCTGGACGGCCCGGTGCTGCCCGCCCCGACGGTCGGCCTGGACGAGCGGCGGGCCGCCGAGCTCATCGTGGAGACCGTCCTGGCGCACGAGCCCGGCACGGTGACGCTCGTGCCCACCGGCCCGCTGACGAACATCGCCCTGGCCCTCGCGCTCGAGCCGCGCCTCGCGGGCTTCGTCAAGCGGGTGGTCCTCATGGGCGGCAGCTACACCCGCGGCAACCGCACCCCGGCCGCCGAGTTCAACATCCTCGCCGACCCGGAGGCGGCCGACGCGGTCTTCGCCGCGTCGTGGCCGGTCACCATGGTGGGCCTCGACCTCACCCACCAGGCCCTGGCCGACGACGCCTTCCGCGACCGGGTCCGGGCGCTGGGCACGCCGCTCGCCGCCTTCGTCGACGAGCTGCTCGAGTTCTTCGCCGAGTCCTACGCGAGGCGTGGCTTCCCCGCGCCGGCCGTCCACGACCTGTGCGCGGTGGCCGCCGTGCTGGAGCCCGACGTGATGACCTACCGCGACGCCTTCGTCACGGTCGAGACGGCGGGACGCTGGACCACCGGGATGACCGTCACCGACTTCGACGGCGACCTCGGCCGGCCGCTCGCCACCTCCGTGGCCGTGGGGCTGGACCGCGAGCGGCTGTGGGACATGACCGTCGCGGCCGTCGCCACCCTCGGGAGCTAGCGAGCGGTCAGGCGGCGGAGGGCAGGTCGAGCACCTCGAGGATCGGGCGGGTGGCGTCCGGGTCCAGCCTGGCGGTCAGGTCCCCCACGGGCCGCAGCGGACGGGGCGGGAGCGGGACGTCCTCCCGCAGCTCGGCGAGGACGTCGCGGACCTCGGCCGCCGAGCAGCGGCCGGCCGGGTCCTTGTCGAGCATCGTCGCGACCAGCTCGTCGAGGCGCGCGGGGACACCGGGCAGCAGCTCACGCAGCCGAGGCGCCGTGGCGCGCACGTGGTGGCGCAGCACCTCCGTGGGGCTGTCCGCGGTGAACGGGGGCCGGCCGGCGAGCGTGGCCGTGAGGAGGCAGCCGAGGGCGTAGACGTCGCTCGCGGCGGTCGCGGGCGACGACGCGACCTGCTCCGGTGCCATGTACGGCGCCGTCCCGAACGTCACCGGTCCGGCGTCGTCGTCCGGCGAGGCGGCGGCGACGCCGAAGTCGACGAGCACGACGGCGTCCTCGCTGAGCATGACGTTCGCGGGCTTGACGTCGGCGTGGACCACGCCGGCGCCGTGGACGGCGGCCAGGGCGTCCGCGACACCGTGCGCGATACGCATCGCCTCCGCGGGCGGCACGGGGCCGTCGTCGAGCACGGCGGCGAGGTCGGGGCCGTCGAGGAGGTCCATGACGAGGTAGGCGGTGGCGCCGTCGTGCCCCGCGTCGTGGACGTCCACGACGCCCGGGTGGTCGACCGACGCCGCGAGGGCGGCCTCCCGCCGCAGCGCGGACGTCTCCTCGGGGAGCGCCTCGGCGGTCTTGACGGCGACGTCGCGCCCGGAGCGCACGTCACGGGCCGCCCAGACGCTGCCCATCCCGCCACGCCCGACGACGTGCCGCAGCTCGTACCTGTCCGCGAGACGAATCACGCCCGCCATTGTGGTGCGGGGCTCCCGCGTGGCGCCTCTCGGGAGCACCGCGGCGCCTCGTCAGCGGAGGTCGAGCAGGTGCTCCAGGCCGACCGTCAGTCCAGGGCGGCGGCCGACCTCGCGCACGGCGAGGAGGACACCGGGCATGAAGCTCTCCCGGTCGAAGGAGTCGGTGCGGATGGTCAGCTGCTCCCCCGGGTTGCCGAGGACGACCTCCTCGTGGGCGACGAGCCCGCGCAGGCGGACCGCGTGCACGTGGACGCCGTCGACGACGGCGCCGCGGGCGCCGTCGAGCTGTGTCTCGGTGGCGTCGGGCATCTCGCCCAGGCCGGCGTCACGGCGCGCGGCGGCGATGCCGCGGGCGGTGGCCAGCGCCGTCCCGGACGGCGCGTCGACCTTGTTCGGGTGGTGGAGCTCGACGACCTCGGCCGACTCGAAGTAGCGGGCCGCCGTGGCGGCGAACTGCATGGCCAGGACGGCGGACAGGGCGAAGTTCGGCGCGACGAGCACCCCGAGGCCCTCGGTGCGAGCGAGGCGCTCCTCCACGCGGGCCAGGGCCGCGTCGTCCCAGCCCGTCGTGCCGACGACGGCGTGGACCCCGGCGTCGAGGAGCGCGTGGACGTTGGCCTCGGTGACGGAGGGGACGGTGAAGTCGACGGCGACGTCCGCCCGCCCGGCGAGCGAGGCGACGTCGTCGTCCTTGTCGAGGCGGGCGACGAGCTGCAGGTCCGGGGCGTTGTCGACGGCACGGCACACGGTGGCGCCCATGCGCCCGTCGGCACCCAGCACGGCCACCCTGGGGAAGTCAGTCATGCGAGCGAGCATAGGCCGCCCGTCCCCCACCCCTCAGGACCGCCCACCCGCCGAGCGCTGAGTTGTTACCCCCACCCCCGCCGAGAGCGCAGTTGTTACCCCCACCCCCGCCGAGCGCTGAGTTAATACCCCCACCCCCGCCGAGAGCGCAGTTATTACCGAGTGCTCGTGCCGCTCGCAGCGCAGGTACGAGCCGTACGGCGTGAAACGCGGGGAACAACTCAGCTGTCGGCGCGGACTGAGGTGTCAGGAACAAGTCAGCTGTCGGCGCCAGAGGGGGCTGGGGGAACAAGTCAGCTGTGGGCGCCGGAGGGGGCTGCGGGAACAACTCAGCTCTCGGCGGTGGGGTTACGGGGCGGCCGTGGCGGAGAGGAGCTGACCGGCGAGGTCGTGCTCGAAGGGGCCGACGACGACGAGCGAGCGCGGCTTGGCGGCCAGCTCGACAGCCAGCTCCTGCACCTGCTCGGCGGTCACGGCGGCGACGCGGTCTAGCGTCTCGGCGACGGTGGTGAGCTCGCCGTGGACGATCTCCGCGCGGCCCAGGCGGGACATGCGTGAGCCGGTGTCCTCCAGGCCGAGGACGAGGTTGCCGCTCAGCTGGCCGATGGCCCGCTCGAGCTCCTCGGCCGGGAGCGGTGCGGCGGCGATGCGGTCGAGCTCCTCGCCGAGCAGCTCGACGACCTGCGCGGTGTTCTCCGGCGCACAGCCGGCGTACAGGCCCACGGTGCCGGCCTCGGCGTAGGAGGAGGCGAAGGCGTAGGTCGAGTAGGCCAGGCCGCGACGCTCGCGGATCTCCTGGAACAGGCGCGAGCTCATCCCGCCGCCGAGGGCGGTCATGAGGACCGACAGCGCCCAGCGGCGGTCGTCGCCGGCGGGCAGCCCCTGGCAGCCGAGGATGACGTTGGCCTGCTCGGTGGTGCGGCGCAGCGTGAGGGCGCGGCCCTCGGTAGGCAGCGCGTCGTCACCGGCTGAGCGGCGCTCGGCGGGCACGCCCGCCGGGTCGAGCTCCCAGCCGCCCGCGCGGACGGCCTCGAGGACCTGGCGGCACAGCTCGTCGTGGTCGACGGCGCCCGCCGCGGTGACGACGAGCTCGCTGGGCACGTAGGTGCGCCGGTAGTGCTCGAGCACGGCCTCACGCGGGACGCCGCGGATCGTCGCCGGCGTGCCACCGATCGGGCGTCCGAGGGGGTGCGGTCCGAGGACCGCCGTCGCGAACTGCTCGTGGGCGACGTCGACGGGGTCGTCCCCCGCCATCGCCAGCTCCTCGAGGATGACGCCGCGCTCGGTCTCGAACTCCTCGGCGTCGAGGAGGGCGGAGGTCACCATGTCGGTGATGACGTCGACCGCCATCGGCAGGTCGGCGTCGAGCACCCGCGCGTAGTAGCAGGTGTGCTCCTTGCCGGTGGCCGCATTGGCCTCCCCGCCGACGGCGTCGAAGGCCACGGCGATGTCCATCGCGTCCCGGCGAGGGGTGCCCTTGAACAGCAGGTGCTCGAGGAAGTGGGTCGAGCCGTGGTGGCCGTCGGTCTCGTCACGCGAGCCGACGGCCACCCAGGCCCCGATCGTGGCCGAGCGCTGGGCCGGCATGGCCTCGCTCAGCACGCGGATCCCGCCGGGCAGGACGGAGCGTCGGATGACGCTCCCGTCCTGCTCCAGCGAGATCTCGGTACCCGGCTCACCGGCCGGGCCCAGGGGAAGTGCCTCAGGCACCGGCGCTGTCGCCGTCCTCCCGCGTACGGGTGCGACGCTCGCGACGACGGCCGCCGCCCTCACGGCGCGGACGCTCCTCGCGCTCGCCCTGCTCCTCGCCGGACGAGGCGGCCTCGGTGGCCTCGGGCGCAGCGGTCTCGGCCGCCTCACCCTCCTCGTCGTCGACGACGGCGTGCAGGGACAGCTTGCCGCGGGCGTCGATCTCGGCGAGCTCGACCTGGACCTGCTGACCCACGCCGAGGACGTCCTCGACGTTCTCCACGCGCTTGCCACCGACGAGCCGGCGGATCTGGGAGATGTGGAGCAGGCCGTCCTTGCCCGGGGACAGGGAGACGAAGGCGCCGAAGGTCGTCGTCTTGACGACGGTCCCGACGAAGCGCTCGCCGATCTCGGGCATCTGCGGGTTGGCGATGGCGTTGACCGCCTGGCGGGCGGCCTCGGCCGAGGGGCCGTCGGTCGCGCCGATGTAGACGGTGCCGTCGTCCTCGATGGAGATGTCCGCGCCGGTGTCCTCCTGGATCTGGTTGATCATCTTGCCCTTCGGGCCGATGACCTCACCGATCTTGTCGACGGGGACCTTGACCGTGATGACGCGGGGCGCCGTCGGGGCCATCTCGTCGGGGGCGTCGATGACCTCGGTCATGACGTCGAGGATGTGCAGGCGCGCGTCGCGGGCCTGCGACAGGGCACCGGTGAGCACGGAGGACGGGATGCCGTCGAGCTTGGTGTCCAGCTGGATGGCCGTGACGAACTCGCGGGTACCGGCGACCTTGAAGTCCATGTCACCGAAGGCGTCCTCGGCGCCGAGGATGTCGGTGAGCGCCGCGTAGCGGGTCTCACCGTCGACCTCGTCGGTCATGAGGCCCATGGCGATACCGGCCACGGGGGCGCGCAGCGGCACGCCGGCGTTGTACAGGGACAGGGTCGAGGCGCAGACCGAGCCCATCGAGGTGGAGCCGTTGGAGCCCAGCGCCTCGGAGACCTGCCGGATCGCGTAGGGGAACTCCTCGCGGGAGGGCAGGACGGGCATGAGGGCTCGCTCGGCGAGGGCGCCGTGGCCGATCTCGCGACGCTTGGGCGAGCCCACGCGACCGGTCTCACCGGTGGAGTAGGGCGGGAAGTTGTAGTTGTGCATGTAGCGCTTGCGCGTCTGCGGGGAGAGCGTGTCGAGCTGCTGCTCCATGCGCAGCATGTTGAGCGTGGTGACGCCCATGATCTGCGTCTCGCCACGCTCGAAGATCGCCGAGCCGTGGACGCGCGGGAGCACGTCGACCTCGGCGGACAGGGTGCGGATGTCGCGCAGTCCGCGACCGTCCATGCGCACGCCGTCGGTGAGGACGCGGCGGCGCACGAAGTGCTTGGTGGCGGCGCGGAAGGCGGCGGAGAGGTTCTTCTCGGCGTCGGGGAACTGGCCGGCGAGCGCCTCGAGGGTGGCCTTCTTGACCTCGTCGAGACGGTTCTCGCGCTCGTGCTTGCCCGCGATGGCGATGGCCTCGGAGAGGTCCGTGCCGGCGTGGGCGACGACGGCCTCGTACTCCTCGGGGGAGTAGTCGAGGAAGCGGGGCAGCTCGGTGGTCGGCTTGGAGGTGTTCGCCGCGAGCTCGCTCTGCGCGTGGCACAGCGCGAGGATGAACGGCTTGGCAGCCTCGAGGCCCTGCGCGACGACGTCCTCGGTGGGAGCCGTGGCGCCCTGCTCCTTGATGAGCGTCCAGGCGTTGTCGGTTGCCTCGGCCTCGACCATCATGACCGCGACGTCCTCGGTGCCCTGCGCGTCGGTGACGACGCGGCCGGCGACGACCATCGAGAAGACGGCCCGCTCGAGCTCGGAGTAGCGCGGGAAGGCGACCCACTGGTCGTCGATGAGGGCGATGCGCGTGCCGCCGATCGGCCCGGAGAAGGGCAGGCCGGAGATCTGGGTCGACATCGACGCGGCGTTGATCGCCAGGACGTCGTAGGAGTCGTCGGGGTGGATCGCGAGGACGGTCTCGACGACCTGGACCTCGTTGCGCAGGCCCTTGGCGAAGGACGGGCGCAGCGGGCGGTCGATGAGCCGGCAGGCGAGGATCGCCTCGGTCGAGGGACGACCCTCGCGGCGGAAGAACGAGCCGGGGATCTTGCCGGCGGCGTACTGGCGCTCCTCGACGTCCACGGTCAGCGGGAAGAAGTCGAAGTGGTCCTTCGGGTTCTTGCCGAACGTGGTCGCCGACAGCAGCATCGTGTCCTCGTCGAGGTACGCGACGGCGGAGCCGGCGGCCTGACGGGCCAGGCGGCCGGTCTCGAAGCGGACGGTGCGGGTGCCGAACGTGCCGTTGTCGATGACGGCTTCGGCGGACGTGATCTCGGGTCCCTCCATGGGGCGCCCTCCTTCGTGGTCGTCGCGCGGCGCCCGGCGGCCTTCGATCGAGGCCCACGGACCACCGGCGAACCGGTCTTCCGGGGGCCACTACCGAAAACCGGCTCGGTACGTCCGGCGCGGTGGTGGTGTGTTGAGTTGTCGTCCGCCGTCACCGGCGGACATTGCACAGCCGGCCCGGACCCGTACGGGTCCGAGCCGGCGCGAGTGTCAGCGACGCAGTCCGAGGCGCCCGATCAGGGTGCGGTACCGCTCGATGTCGACACGCTGCAGGTACTTGAGCAGGTTGCGGCGCTGACCGACGAGCAGCAGCAGACCACGACGGCTGTGGTGGTCGTGCTTGTGCGTCTTGAGGTGCTCGGTGAGGTCGAGGATGCGACGGCTGAGCATCGCGATCTGGACCTCCGGCGAACCGGTGTCGCCCTCGTGGGTGGCGTACTCGGCGATGATGGACTGCTTGACGTCTGCAGCGAGGGGCACAGGTTCTCCTTGGGGTTGTTGCGCGGAGCACCGGGGCATGTCCACCCGGGCATGACGCATCCGCGGCCGATCTGACGGCAAGAGATGATGCTATCAGACGGCCGACTCGCCCAGCACGGCGAGCGCGTCGGCGACGTCCAGGCGCATCTGCGCGACGAGCGCCTCGACGCCCTCGTAGCGCACGGTCGCGCGGAGCCGCTCGACGAACTCGACGACGACCTCCTCGTCGTACAGGTGCAGGTCGCTGCGCCCGATGACGTGGGCCTCGACGATGCGCTCGGCGATGTCCCCGAAGGTCGGGTTGGTGCCGACGGAGACCGCGGCGGGCAGCCGCTCCCCCGCGCCCGCGTGCCGGCGCAGCCAGCCGGCGTAGACGCCGTCGGCCGGGATGGTGCCGGTCGCGGACGGGGCGAGGTTCGCCGTCGGGAACCCGAGGTCACGCCCGCGGGCCTGGCCGCGCACGACGACGCCGCGCATCCGGTGGGGGCGGCCGAGGATGGTCTCGGCCGCGGCCACGTCACCGGACTCGACGAGCTCGCGGGCCCAGCTGGAGGACCAGCGCCGGTCGGCTCCGACGTCCGCGACGACGTCGACGGCGAAGCCGTGCTCCTGCCCCAGCGCCGCCATCGTGTGCTGGTCACCGGAGTTGCCGCGGCCGAAGCGCGCGTCGTGGCCGACGACGACGGCGCGAGCCCGCAGCGCGTCACGCAGGTACCCGGTGACGAACTCCTCGGGGGTGAGCGCGGCGAGGTCGAGGGTGTAGTGGAGGACGAGCGTGGCGTCGATGCCGACCTCGGCGAGGAGGGCGAGCCTGTCGGTGAGCCCGGTGAGGAGCGGCGGGGTCGTGCCGGGCCGGTGGACCTGCGCGGGGTGCGGGTCGAAGGTGAGGGCGACGGCGGGGACCCCGAGCGAGCGGGCCCGCTCCGCGGTGGCCGTGAGGACGGCCCGGTGCCCGCGGTGGACGCCGTCGAAGTTGCCGATGGTGACGACACTGCCGCTCAGACCGTCGGGGATCTGCTCGATGCCGTGCCACACCTGCACGCTGGGGCTCCTTCTGTCGTGGGCGGTCGCTGGCTGCGGGCCGCAGCCGAGACTACCCCGGCTCAGCCGATGAGGATCCCGGCGATGGCCGCCGACAGGAGGTTGCCGAGCGTGCCCGCGAGCACCGCCCGCAGGCCGAGGGTGGCGATGACGCCGCGCTGGGTGGGGGCGATGCCGCCCAGCCCGCCGAGGAGGATGGCGAGGGAGCCCAGGTTCGCGAAGCCGGTGAGCGCGAAGGTGATGACGGCCTGGGACTTCTCGCTGAAGTCCTCGGCGTTGGGCGCGAAGTCGGAGAAGGCGACGAACTCGTTGAGGATGACCTTCTGGCCGAGGAAGCTGCCAGCGTCGACCGCCTCGTGGAGGGGGACGCCGACGGCTGCCATGACCGGGGAGAAGACGTAGCCGAGGATCTCCTCGACGCTGAGGTCGTCGTTGCCGAACCACCCGCCGATGCCGCCGACGACAATGTTGGCCAGCGCGATGAGGGAGATGAAAGCGAGGAGCATCGCGCCGACGTTGAGCGCGAGGGTGAGGCCGTCGGACGCGCCGCGGGCGGCGGCGTCGATGACGTTGACCGGTGGCTCCTCCTCATCCTCCTCCGGGGCGTCCTCACCGCGCGCCCGGCGGACCAGCTCGTCGCGGCCCTCGTGGGTGCCGCCCCGGCGGGAGCCGCGACGGAAGGCCGCTGCCAGCCGCGAGCCGCCACGGCCGGAGGTGTCGCCGTCGTCGTCGGTGTCGGCGACGGGCGCGTCCGGGGTGGGGGCCGTCTCGGCGTTGGGGCCGATGTCCGCGAGGGCGCCTGCGGGGACGAGCATCTTCGCCATGAGGAGGCCCGCGGGGGCCGCCATGAAGCTCGCGGCGATGAGGTACTCGAGGTTGGCGCCGAGCAGCGAGTAGCCGACGAGGACCGAGCCGGCGACCGTCGTGAGGCCGCCGGCCATGACGGCGAAGATCTCCGAGGGCGTCATGTCCTTGATGTAGGGCCGGATGACGAGAGGCGCCTCGGTCTGCCCGACGAAGATGTTGGCGGCGGCGTTCATCGACTCCGGCCCGGTGGTCCCGAGGAGCTTCGCCAGGGCTCCGCCGATCCAGCGCGTGACGAGCTGGAGGAGGCCCACGTGGTAGAGCACTGCGGTCAGGGCGGCGAAGAAGACGATGACGGGCAGCACCTGGAAGGCGAAGACGGAGCCCTCGTCGGGCAGGATCGGGCCGAAGAGGAAGGCGATGCCCTCGGCGGAGGAGTTGATGACCGACTGCACGCCCGAGGTCACCGTCTCGAGGACCCGCTGGCCGGCCGGCACGTACAGCACGAGGACCCCGAAGGTGACCTGGACGAGGAGGGCGAGCAGCACGGTGCGGTAGCGGATCCGCCGTCGGTCGACCGACAGCAGCCACGCGATCGCCAGGAGGACGACCATGCCGCCCAGTCCCCACAGCACCTGGAGCACCGCTCCTCCTCCCGTCGTGTGACGCCGTCCGGGCAGGGTGGCACACCCGGGCGAGCCTCGCGCGGAGAGGGGGCTCAGGCGGGGTCGAGGACGAGCACGGGTCGGGCCTGGGCGCCGCGGTCCTCGAGGAGGGCGACGACGTGACCGTCCGGGGCCAGTGCGGCGACCGGGCCGGGGCGGCCGGTGGCGTCCACGCGCTGGCCGTAGCGGACCGCCGTGGCCTCGCGCTCGCTCAGCTCGCGGACGGTGAAGGCTGCCCGGCACGCCTCGGTCATCGAGAGCAGGCGCACCGGCTTGCCCTCCGCGTGCGCGGCACCGAGGGTCTCGAGGTCCGCGGCGCCGTCGAGTGCGAACGGGCCGACCCAGGTGCGCCGCAGCGCGGTGAGGTGGCCACCGGTTCCGAGGGCGGCGCCGAGGTCGCGGGCGAGGGCGCGGACGTAGGTGCCCGAGGAGCACCCGACCACGACGTCGAGGTCGGTGACGGCGGTGCCGTCCTGCGCCGTCGTCGTCCGCTGCGCGAGCACGTCGAGGCGGTGGATGGTGACGGGTCGGGCCGGGAGCTCGACCTCCTCCCCGCCGCGGACGCGGGCGTAGGAGCGCTTGCCGTCGACCTTGATGGCGCTGACGGAGCTGGGGACCTGCTCGATCGGCCCGCGCAGGGCGGCGACGGCGTCATCGAGTGCGCCGGGGTCGACGTCGGGAGCACCGGGGGCGTCGGTGACGTCCCCCTCGGCGTCGTCGGTCACGGTCGCCTGACCGAGCCGGACCGTGGCGGTGTACTCCTTGTCCGCGCCGACGAGGTAGGTGAGCAGCCGGGTGGCGCGGTTGACGCCGAGGACGAGGACACCGGTGGCCATGGGGTCCAGGGTGCCGGCGTGGCCGACCTTGCGGGTGCCGGCGAGGCGGCGCACGCGGCCGACGACGTCGTGGCTCGTCCAGCCCGACGGCTTGTCGACGACGAGGAGCCCGTCGACGGGGTCGGCGGCACCGGAGGGGGAACGTCGCTCAGTCACCCGGCGACGCTAGCAGCGCCGCCACCTCCGTCAGGACTTGCGGGCCTTGAGGACGAGCTGGACGGCCGAGTAGACGAGCAGGACGGCGAAGAGCCGCTGCAGCCACACCTCGGGCGCCGCCTGGGCGAGCAGTGCGCCGAGCGGGGCGCCGAGGACGCCGCCGAGGCCGAGCACGAGCCCGGCGTGCCAGTCGGTGTAGCCGCGGCGGGCGTGACGCCAGGCGCCCATGAGGGAGACGGGGACCATGATGGCGAGCGAGGTGCCCTGCGCCTCGTGCGGGGAGAAGCCGAAGCCGAGGACGAGCAGCGGGACCATGACGACCCCGCCGCCGATGCCGACGAGCGCGGACAGCAGGCCCATGAGGAGACCCGCGCCCACGTAGCCGGCGAGGACCGGCGGGTCGAGGTGGGCGAGCTCGCCGGCGCCCTCGACGGGCGGCGCGAGGGCCATCCGGACGGCGACGACGACCATGACGGCGGCGAACACGATCCGCAGCGTGCGCTCGGACATCCGGTGGACGAGCTCGGCCCCCACGAGCGTGCCGATGATCCCGCCGGCCGCGACGACGAGGGCCGGGACGAGGACGACGTCGCCCGCGACGCCGTAGCTGGCGGCGCCGGCCACCGCCGTGAGCGTGATGGCGGCGAGGGAGGTGGCCTGCGCCCGCTTCTGCGCCATCCCCATGAGGAGGACGAGCAGCGGGACGAGGACCACTCCCCCGCCGATGCCGAGCAGGCCGGAGAGCACCCCGACGGCGACGCCGGCGGCGCCGAGCCGCGGGATGCTCACCGGCACGCGGGGCTCAGCGGGCGTCGTCGGCGGGCTCGTCCGCCTCGTCGACCTCGTCCGTCGCGGGGCGACGGTACGGGTCGGCGTCACCGGCGGGGGTGGCGCCGGCCGCGATGCGGGCCAGCTCGGCGTCCCGCTCGGCGGCCTCGCGCAGGGCGCGCTCGAGGTCGGCGGCGGTCTCGGGCACGACGTCGGCCGTGAACTCGAGCGTCGGGGTGAGGCGCAGACCGAGCTGCTTGCCGACCTCCGAGCGGATGTGGCCGCGCGCGGAGGCGAGGGCGGCGGTGGTGTCCCGCTGGGCCTGCTCGTCACCGAGCACGGTGTAGTACACGGTGGCCTGCTGGAGGTCGCCGGTCACCCGGACCTCCGTCACGGTGACGAAGCCGAGGCGCGGGTCCTTGATGCGGGACTCGAGCATCGACGCGACGATCTGCTGGATGCGGTCGCTCACGCGGCGCATCCGCGGGGTGTCGGCCATGGTTCTCTCCTGTCGTGGGACGCGACGTGGCGCGCACCTGTCGGTGCGCGCCACGTCCCTGGAACTGCAGCCCTCTACTTACGCGGCTTCTCGCGCATCTCGAAGGTCTCGATGACGTCACCCTCGGTGATGTCGTTGAACGACCCGAGGCTGATACCGCACTCGAAGCCCTCGCGGACCTCGGTGACGTCGTCCTTCTCGCGGCGCAGGGAGTCGATGGTGACGTTCTCCCCCACGACGACGCCGTCCCGCAGGACGCGCGCCTTCGTGTTCCGGCGGATGGTGCCGGAGCGGACGATCGAACCGGCGATGTTGCCGACCTTGGAGGAGCGGAACACCTGGCGGACCTCCGCGGTGCCCAGCTGGACCTCCTCGTACTCCGGCTTGAGCATGCCGCGCAGGGCCTGCTCGACGTCGTCGATCGCCTGGTAGATGACCGAGTAGTACCGGATGTCGACGCCCTCGCGGTCGGCCAGCTCGGTGACCCGCTCTGCGGGCTTCACGTTGAAGCCGATGATGATGGCGTTGTCGACCGTGGCGAGGTTGACGTCGTTCTGGGTGATCGCACCCACGCCGCGGTGGATGATCCGCAGCGCGACCTCGTCGCCGACCTCGATCTTGAGGAGCGAGTCCTCCAGCGCCTCGACGGCACCGGACACGTCGCCCTTGAGGACGAGGTTGAGGGTCTCGACCCGGCCCTGCTGGAGAGCCTCGGTGAAGTCCTCGAGCGAGACGCGCTTGCGGCGCTTGGCCAGCGTCGCGGCACGCTCGGCGGCGGCCCGCTTGTCGGCGATCTGCCGCGCGGTGCGGTCGTCGCCGGCCACGAGGAAGGAGTCACCTGCGCGGGGCACCGAGGTGAGGCCGAGGACCTGCACCGGACGGGCGGGACCGGCCTCCTGGACCGGGTCGCCGTGCTCGTCGAACATGGCGCGGACGCGGCCGTGGGCGGTGCCCGCGACGATCGAGTCCCCGACGTGGAGCGTGCCGGACTGGACCAGGACGGTCGCGACGGCGCCGCGGCCCTTGTCGAGGTTCGCCTCGATGGCCACGCCGCGCGCGTCCTTGTCGGGGTTGGCCCGCAGGTCCAGGGCGGCGTCAGCGGTGAGGAGGACGGCCTCGAGGAGGTTGTCGATGCCCTTCCGCTGGAGCGCGGAGACGTCGACGAACATCGTGTCGCCGCCGTACTCCTCGGCCACGAGGTTGTACTCGGTCAGCTGCTGGCGGATCTTGTCGGGGTTGGCCCCCTCCTTGTCCACCTTGTTGACGGCCACGACGATCGGCACACCGGCCGACTGCGCGTGGTTGAGCGCCTCCACCGTCTGGGGCATGACACCGTCGTCGGCCGCCACCACGAGGATCGCGATGTCGGTGACGTCGGCACCACGGGCACGCATGGCCGTGAAGGCCTCGTGACCGGGGGTGTCGATGAAGGTGAGCGCGCGGTCGTTGTCCTCGTGCTCGGTCCAGATCTGGTAGGCACCGATGTGCTGGGTGATGCCACCGGCCTCGCCGGCGACGACGTCGGTGCTGCGGATCGCGTCGAGCAGCTTGGTCTTTCCGTGGTCGACGTGACCCATGACGGTGACGACCGGCGGACGGGCCATGAGGTCCTCGTCGGTCTCCCCGGCCAGCTCGGCGTCGAGGTCGATGTCGAAGCCACCGAGGAGCTCGCGGTCCTCGTCCTCGGGCGAGACGATCTTGATGACGTAGCCGAGCTCGTCACCCAGCGCCTGGAAGGTGTCCTCGTCCAGCGACTGGGTGGCCGTGGCCATCTCGCCGAGGTGGAAGAGCACCGTCACGAGCGCTGCGGGGTTCGCGTCGATCTTGTCGGCGAAGTCCGCGAGGCTGGCGCCGGCGCGGATCTGCACCTCGGTGGTGCCGTTGCCGCGGGGGACCTGGACGCCACCGAGGCTCGGCGCGCCCTGCTGCTCGAACTCCTGACGCTTCGCGCGCTTGGACTTGCGCCCGCGGACCGGCTTGCCGCCCGGACGCCCGAAGGCGCCCTGCGTGCCGCCGCGGCCACCACGGCCGCCGCGACCGGCGAAACCGCCGGGACGACCGCCACCGGGACCACCCGCGCCACCGGGACCACCGGGGCCACCGCCACCGGGACGGCCACGGCCACCGCCGCCACCACGAGCCGGGGCGCCAGGCGTCCCGACCGAGCTGCGGCCGGGCATCATGCCCGGGCTGGGACGGGCGCCACCGGGACGCGAGGAGCCCGGACGCGGACCTGCCGCGCCGGCACCCGCACCCGCACCGGGGCGGGGACCGCCCGGACGCGGACCGCCGGGACGCGGGCCGGCTGCGCCGCCCGCACCACCGCTGCCACCGGGCCGGGGCATGCCCTGGCTCGTGGCGAAGGGGTTGTTGCCCGGGCGCGGGGCACCGGGGCGCGGGCCGCCGGAACGCGGGCCGCCGCTGCCACCGGGTCGGGGCATGCCCTGACTGGTGGCGAAGGGGTTGTTGCCGGGACGCGGGGCGCCCGGCTTGGGGCCGGCAGCGGCCTTGGAGTCCGGCTTCGGCGCCTCGGGAGCACTCGCCTCGGCGGCGGGCTGCGCGGGCTCGGGCTCGGGCGGAGCCGCCTTCGGCTCGGGCTCGGGGGCCGGGGTCGGGGTCGGGGTCGGGGCGGGCGCACCAGGCTTGGGAGCGGCGGGCCGCTCCGCGGCAGCGGGCGCGGGACGCGCGGGGCTGGGCGCCGGGGCCGCCGGGGCCTCCTGCGCGTTCGGTGCCTCAGGCTCAGCGGTCTTGGCGGCGGGGGCCTTGGGCTTGACCGTCTTCTTCGGTGCCGGCTTCTCCTCGGAGGCCGACGGTGCGGGAATCGCCTCCCGGAGGCGGCGTACGACCGGCGCCTCGACGGTGGACGAGGCGGACTTGACGAACTCTCCGAGCTCGCCGAGCTTGGCCAGGACCGTCTTGCTGTCGACGCCGAGCTCCTTGGCGAGCTCGTGGACGCGAAGCTTTGCCACATTTCTCCTGTCTCGGCCCGCCCGGGACAGGGTGGGGCCGTGTTAGTGCTTGAAACTCATCGCTGGGTACTCATCGGGTGCCCATCGGCTTCCAACCCGCTTTCTTCGTCGATGACTCGTGCCGGCCCAGGTCTGAGCCGGCGTTGTTCGTGCGGAACCACTCCGTGACGGCGGCGGTGTCCACCGGTCCTGCGGAGCGCAGGGCCCGGGGGAACGCCCGCCGGCGATCGGCGAGGTCCAGGCAGGCCCGGTCAGCGTGCAACCAGGCCCCCCGCCCCGGGGCGTCCGTCCGTTCGTCCACCACCGCGCGAGGCGAGTGGGGGGCGAGGACGACCCGCACGAGGGCGGACCGCGGGGCCCTGGCCCGGCATCCCACGCATGTACGCACCTGTCCCTCGCCGGGAGGTGAGGGGGGAGGAGGCGTCGTCATGAGATCTCGGGCTGTGACCCGTCGGGAAGTCTACCCCCACGGGCCCCCGTGGGACAGTGATGGGCGCCGCGGCGGGGGGTGGTGTGTTTCCTCACACGACCCCGCTGCGGGGTCTCAGCCCTCGGGCTGCTCGCCCTCGGTGTCGGAGTGGATGTCGATCCGCCAGCCCGTGAGGCGCGCGGCGAGGCGGGCGTTCTGCCCCTCCTTGCCGATGGCGAGGGACAGCTGGAAGTCGGGCACGACGACGCGGGCGGACCGCTCCTCGGCGTCGACGACCTCGACGCTCGAGACCCGCGCGGGCGAGAGCGCGTTCGCGACGAAGGTCGCCGCGTCCTCGCTGTAGTCGACGATGTCGATCTTCTCGCCGTCGAGCTCGCTCATGACGGCCCGGACCCGCTGGCCCATCGGGCCGATGCACGCGCCCTTGGCGTTGAGGCCGGGGACCGTGGAGGCGACGGCGATCTTCGTGCGGTGCCCGGCCTCGCGGGCCAGCGCCTTGATCTCGACGCTGCCGTCGGCGACCTCGGGAACCTCGAGGGCGAACAGCTCGCGCACGAGGTTGGGGTGGGTGCGCGAGAGGGTGACCGAGGGCCCCTTGGCGCCGCGTGCCACCTCCAGGACGTAGGCGCGCAGGCGGTCCCCGTGGCGGTAGGTCTCGGTGGGCACCTGCTCGTGGGCGGGCAGCACGGCCTCGAGCTCGCCGATGTCGACGAGGACGACGCGCGGGTCACGTCCCTGCTGGACGACACCGGCGATGAGCGTGCCGGCGCGGTCGCGCAGCGAACCCATGACCTGGTCGTCCTCGGCGTCGCGCAGCCGCTGGACGATGACGCTGCGGGCGGTGGCGGTGGCGATGCGGCCGAACCCGCTGGGGGTGTCGTCGTACTCGCCGACGGCGGTGCCCTCCTCGTCGACCTCGGTCGCCATGACGGTGACGCGACCGGTGCGGCGGTCGACCTCCACACGGGCCCGCTCCGCGGCGCCAGGGGTGCGCTGGTAGGCCAGGAGGAGTGCCTCCTCGATCGCGCCGACCAGCACGTCGAGGCGGATCTCGCGCTCGCTCTCGATCAGGCGCAGCGCGTTCATGTCGATGTCCATGTGTCCTCCTCAGCCCTCTGCGGCAGCGTCTGCCGCACGCCCCAGCTCGGGCTCGACGGTGCCCGAGGTGATGTCGGGCAGCGCGACGACCTGGCGCGTGCCCTCAGTGTCGATGACCACGTCCTCGCCGTCGACCGCGAGGACGCGGCCGCGCAGGGCGCCGGACGTGGTGCGCAGACGGACGAGGCGCCCCTCGGCACGGCGGTAGTGCCGGGCCGTCGTCAGGGGGCGGGTGACGCCCGGGGTGGAGACCTCGAGGGTGTACGTCCCGGGGACGACGTCGACGTCGTCGAGAGTCGTGGAGACCTGACGGGAGACGTCGGTGAGGAGGTCGGAGCCGACACCGCCGGGCCCGTCCGCGAGGTCGACGACGACCCGCACGACGCTGCGCCGACCGGCCGCGCTCACGCTCACGTCCTCGAGGTACAGGCCGGCGTCGGTGACGACGGGCTCGAGGACGCGGCGCAGCTCGGCTGCGACGTCCGACGGGCGTGCCATGGTGCTCTCCTGGGGGCTCGGCTGCGGAACTCCCACACCTTACCCGCGAGGCGGGCCCGTCTCAGGAGAGGCCGGGCAGGGCCGGGAGTGCGGTATCCCACGACCGCGCCTGCCCGGCGGCGTAGGCCGCGGCGTCGAGCAGTCTCTCCCGGCCCTCGGCCGCCGTCCCGAGCAGGGCGACGTACGCACCGACGACGTCGAGCTCGGCCGCCCCCGCCAGGGCGCGTTCCGGCCGCTCCGTTCCCGCCACGTCGCTGACGTCGTAGGCGACCTCGCGCTCGTCGTCCTCCGGCGCGACGGCGCCGGCGACCAGCCCGAGCTGCTCGGCGCGGGCGACGGCGGCGTCGCGCTGCGCGCCGCTGCTGCGGGCGGCGACGACCTCGAAGGCGTACCGGGCGGCGTCGACGGACCGCGAGGTCCGCGGGTCGACCGTTCCGGGCGCGGGGGCAGGTTGCGGCGCGGCCGGGAGACGCTCGGCCTCGACGGACAGGGCGCGCGCGAGGTCGACGGCGAGCCAGGTGCGTGAGATCGCGACGGCGGCGAGGAGCTGGCCGAGCTCGCCGTCGTGGTCCAGCGCGTCCTCCCGGGCGGCGGCGGCGCTCTCCTCGAGGAGGTCGAGGACCTGCTGCGGCGTGGCGGGCGGGGCGGCCTCGGGGGTGGTGGGGTCCTCCGGGTACGCCGTCGCCTCCGGGCCGGCACCCGGCCACGGCTCCCACACGGCGCCGAGCGCCTCGTGGTGCTCGGCCGACGCGGCCTCGACGGCAGCGAGGACCTGCTCCAGGTCCCCGCCGTCGTCCGTCGCCACCGCGGCAGCGTCACGCAGCTCCGCGGCCGCCAGTGCGGCGCCCTGGCGGGCCTGCTCCACGGCGTCGGCGGTGGGCACGACCGGGGGCGGCGTCTCGATCCGGACCCCGCAGCCCGTCAGTGTCAGCGCGGCGAGCAGCGCGGCCCCCAGCGCGCGGCGCGCGGGCACGGTCAGCTCGCGAGGGCGGACCGGACGGCCCCCGCAACCGCGTCGACGGCCTCGCCGACGGGCAGCTCGCGCCGCTCCCCCGTGGCGCGCTCGCGCAGCTCGACCTTGCCCTCGGCCAGCCCGCGGCCGACGACGAGGACGAGCGGCACACCGAGCAGCTCGGAGTCGGCGAACTTCACGCCGGCGGACATCTTGGGGCGGTCGTCGAGGAGCACCTCGATGCCCTGGGCGGTGAGCTCGGCGGCGATCCGCTCGGCCTCGGCGAAGACCTCGGGGTCCTTGCCGGTGGCGAGGAGGTGGACGTGGAAGGGGGCCAGGGGCATCGGCCAGGCGAGGCCCGAGTCGTCACACGTCGCCTCGGCGACGGCGGCGAGCGCACGGCTGACGCCGATGCCGTAGGAGCCCATCGTCACCGTGACGGCCTTGCCGTTCTCGTCGAGGACCTTGAGGCCGAGGGCCTCGGCGTACTTGCGGCCGAGGGCGAAGACGTGGCCGATCTCGATGCCGCGGGCCAGCTCGAGCGGTCCGGAGCCGTCCGGCGCCGGGTCCCCCGCACGGACCTCGGCGGCCTCGATGGTGCCGTCGGCGGTGAAGTCGCGGCCGGCGACGAGCCCGAAGACGTGCTTGCCCTCCGCGTCGGCGCCGGTGATCCAGCTCGTGCCGGGCACGACGCGCGGGTCGAGGAGGTAGCGCAGGGAGGTGCGGTCCTCGCCGTCGTCGCCGGCGTTCGGACCGATGACGGCGGGGCCGATGTAGCCCTTGACGAGCTCGGGACGAGTGGCGAGGTGCTCGTCGGTGGCGGGAGCGACGAGGGTCGGTTCGAGTGCCCCCTCGAGCCGCTTGAGATCGACCTCGCGGTCGCCGGGCAGCCCGACGACCACGAGCTCGTCCGTGCCGTCGGGGTGCGTGAGGGCGAGGACGACGTTCTTCAACGTGTCCGCCGCCGTCCACGGGCGGTCGGGGCGCGGGTAGAGCGCGTTGGCCTGCGACACGAGGGTGTCGATGGTCGTGGAGTCAGGGGTGTCGCGGACCTCCGCCGGGGGCAGGTCGCTCGCGTCGACGGGCTCGGGCACGGCGGTGAGGGCGGCCTCGACGTTGGCCGCGTACCCGCCGGGCGAGCGGACGAAGGTGTCCTCGCCGGACGGCGTCGGGAAGAGGAACTCCTCGGAGCGGGAGCCACCCATCGCACCGCTGGTGGCCGCGACGATGACGTACTCCAGGCCCAGGCGGGTGAAGATCCGCTCGTAGGCCTCACGCTGGGCACGGTAGGAGCGCTCGAGGCCGGCGTCGTCGATGTCGAAGGAGTAGGCGTCCTTCATGATGAACTCGCGTCCGCGCAGGAGGCCGGCGCGGGGTCGGGCCTCGTCGCGGTACTTCGTCTGGATCTGGAAGAGCGTGAGCGGCAGGTCCTTGTACGAGGAGTACAGGTCCTTGACGAGGAGGGTGAACATCTCCTCGTGGGTGGGAGCGAGCAGGTAGTCGTTCTCGCGGCGGTCCTTGAGGCGGAACAGGTTCGGTCCGTACTCGGTCCAGCGGCCGGTCGCCTCGTAGGGCTCCCGGGGCAGCAGCGCCGGGAAGTGGACCTCCTGCGCGCCGGCGGCGGTCATCTCCTCGCGGACGACCTGCTCGATCTTGCCGAGGACCCGCAGCCCGAGGGGCAGCCAGGTGTAGATGCCGGGGGCGGCGCGGCGGATGTAGCCGGCGCGCACGAGCAGCCGGTGGCTCGGCAGCTCGGCGTCCACCGGGTCTTCACGCAGGGTCCGCAGGAACAGGGTCGACATCCGCATCAGCACGCGGGCCAGCGTATCGCGCCCACTCGCCCGTTCCCGCCGACAGCCGAGTCCTCCGCACCCCCCGCCGCCGAGCGCTGACTTGTTACTCAACCCCAACGCCGAGCGCTGACTTGTTACTCAACCCCAACGTCGAGCGCTGACTTATCAGTCACGCCCCCCACCGCCGAACCTCATGGGAAGGGGGCCGTAACAACTCAGCGCTCGGCAACGGAGGGTGAGACGCCGGGTAACAACTCAGCGCTCGGCAACGAGGGTGGGACGCGAAGTAACAACTCAGCGCTCGGCGCTAGGGGGGTGCCGGGGCGCGTCAGAAGAGGACGGTGGCGTAGGTGCCGACCTGCTCGAAGCCGGTGCGGCGGTAGGTCGCGATGGCCGGGGTGTTGTAGCCGTTGACGTAGAGGGAGACCACGGGCGCGGTGCGGCGGCGCACGTCCTCGACGACGGCGGCCATCGCCGGGGCCGCGACGCCCTGCCCCCGGTGCTCGGGATGGACCCACACGCCCTGGATCTGGGCGACGCCGAGCGCGCACGCGCCGACCTCCGCCTTGAAGACGACACGCCGGCCCTCGGGGGCGTCCTCGATGCGGACGTAGGACCGCTGCGTCGAGACGAGCTCGTGGACCCGGGCCGCGTAGGCGCCACCGGAGGCGAGGGGCGAGTAGCCCACCTCCTCGGTGAACATCGCCACGCAGGCCGGGACGACGACGTCGAGGTCCTCCAGGCCGCTCAGCCGCACCCGCGGGTCGGGCTCGACGGCGGGGGTGGCGGAGATGGCCATCGACGGCTGGTCGCCGCGCACCTCGCGCGAGGGCAGCCAGCCGGGACCGAGACGGTCCCACAGGCCCAGCACCTGCTCGGCGGGGCCGACGATCGAGGAGGCCCGCCGCCCTCGGTTGCGCACGTGGTCGGCGACGGCGTCGAGCAGCTCCGGCTCGTCGACCGTGACAGGGACGAGATTGGCGCCGGACCAGCACAGCGCCCGCAGCTCGCCCTCGCGCCACACCCCGAGCAGCTCGGCGCCCGGCAGCCGGCGGCGCCCGAGCATCTCGACCTGGACGGCGGCGAGGACGTTGCCGACGGGGTCGGCGGCGCACAGCCCGAGGGCCAGCTCACGGTCCTCCTCCCGCAGGGGACGCACACGCGGTCCCACGGGGTGGCGCCACCTGCCCAGCACGGGGGCCCGCTCAGCTGACGGAGACGACGGGTCCGCCGGCCTCGGACTCCAGGCCCATCTCCTCGGCGATCCGGTTGGCCTCGGCGATGAGCGTCTCGACGATCTGGTCCTCGGGGACGGTCTTGATGACCTCGCCCTTGACGAAGATCTGGCCCTTGCCGTTGCCGGACGCGACGCCGAGGTCCGCCTCGCGTGCCTCGCCGGGGCCGTTGACGACGCAACCCATGACGGCGACGCGCAGCGGGACGGTCATGCCCTCCAGGCCCGCGGTGACGTCGTCGGCCAGCTGGTAGACGTCCACCTGGGCGCGGCCGCAGGACGGGCAGGAGACGATCTCGAGCTTGCGGGGGCGCAGGTTGAGCGACTCGAGGATCTGGTTGCCGACCTTGATCTCCTCCACCGGCGGGGCGGAGAGGGAGACGCGGATGGTGTCGCCGATGCCCTTGGACAGCAGCGCACCGAAGGCGGTGGCGGACTTGATGGTGCCCTGGAAGGCGGGGCCGGCCTCGGTGACACCGAGGTGCAGCGGCCAGTCGCCCTGCTCGGAGAGCAGCTCGTAGGCGCGCACCATGACGACGGGGTCGTTGTGCTTGACCGAGATCTTGAAGTCGTGGAAGCCGTGCTCCTCGAAGAGGGAGGCCTCCCACACGGCGGACTCGACGAGCGCCTCCGGCGTGGCCTTGCCGTACTTCTTGAGCAGCCGCGGGTCCAGCGAGCCGGCGTTGACGCCGATGCGCAGGGAGACGCCGGCGTCGGAGGCGGCCTGGGCGATCTCCTTGACCTTGTCGTCGAACTTGCGGATGTTGCCGGGGTTGACGCGCACCGCGCCGCAGCCGGCCTCGATGGCCGCGAAGACGTACTTCGGCTGGAAGTGGATGTCGGCGATCACCGGGATCTGGGACTTCTTGGCGATGATCGGCAGCGCCTCGGCGTCCTTGTCCGTGGGGCAGGCCACGCGGACGATGTCGCAGCCGGAGGCCGTGAGCTCGGCGATCTGCTGGAGGGTGGCGTTGATGTCGTGGGTCTTCGTCGTCGTCATCGACTGGACGCTGACCGGTGCGTCACCCCCCACCTCGACGTTGCCGACCCGGATCTTGCGGGTCGGCCGACGGGGAGCCAGCACGGGGGGCTGCTCCTTGACGTTCGGGATGCCGAGGGAGATCGGAGTACTCACCCGGCCAGTATCCCCCACCGCACCGCCTGCGTGCACGGCTCAGCCGGTGAGGGTGACCGGCCGCACGATGTCGGCGTAGGCGAGCAGCAGGCTCATGCCCACCATCGCGACGACGACGACGTAGGTGAGGGGCAGCATCCGGGCGACGTCCACGGGGCCGGGATCCGGGCGCCCGCGCCACGCCGCGACCCGGCGGCGCAGGCCCTCCCACAGGGCGCCGGCGATGTGGCCGCCGTCGAGCGGGAGCAGCGGGATGAGGTTGAAGACGAACAGCGCGAGGTTGAGGGAGGCGAGCAGGCCGAGCAGGTCCGCCGCCCGCTCGACGACGCCGTAGCGCTCGCTGTCGATGGAGGCGATCTCTCCCGCGAAGCGGCCCACGCCGACGAGCCCGACGACGCCCGGGTCACGCTCCTCCTCGCCGAAGGCCGCCTGGGCGACGTCGACGAGCCGTTGCGGCAGCGTGAGGACGACCTCGAAGGTCGCGCCCACCGCCTCGACGACCCGGCCGGGCACGGCGCTGACGGGCTGCGGGACGAGCTCGGCGACCGGTCCGATGCCGACGAAGGGCTGCGGCTCGGTCACCGGCTCACCGGCGTCGTCGGTGAGGACCTCGCCGTCGACGACGACGGGCCGCTCGCTCATCGCGGGCGTCACCGTGACGGTGCGCTCCTGCCCGTCGCGCTCGACGACGACTGTCGCGGGGCTCGGCCCGGACGCGGCGATCGCCGCGCGCACGTCGTCCCAGCCCTCGACCGGGCGCCCGCCCCAGGACACGACGGTGTCCCCGGGCTGCAGGCCGGCGACTTCACCGGGCGCGGCGGGGTCCGTGTCGCTGCACTCGGTGGCGGCCTGGTCGGCCGGCAGGCACTCCTGGACGTTGCCGAGGGTGGCGGTGTAGGCGGGCACCCCGACGCCGACGAGGACGACGCTGAGGAGGACGACGGCGATGAGGAGGTTCATCACCGGCCCGCCGAGCATGACGACGAGCTTCTTCGGCACGCTGAGGGAGGAGAAGGTGCGGTGCTCCTCGCCCGGTCCGACCTCCGCGAGCGCGTACTCGCGCGCCTCCTCGACGAGGGTGGCGCGTCCGTCGCGGCGGCGGCGCACCGGCCGGTCGGACCGCGCGGGCGGGTACATCCCCACCATCCGGACGTAGCCGCCGAGCGGCACGGCCTTGACGCCGTACTCGGTCTCCCCGCGCCGCCGGGACCACAGCGTGGGCCCGAAGCCGACGAAGTACTCGGTGACCTTGACGCCGAAGCGCTTGGCGGGCACGAGGTGCCCGACCTCGTGGAGCGCGATCGAGATGACGAGCCCGACGACGAGCACGAGGACGCCGACGAGGAAGCTCATCGCGCGCCTGCCAGCTCCCGGGCGCGGCGCCGGGCCCAGGCCTCGGCGTCGTGGACGGTGGCGAGGTCGAGGCTCTCGGCGGCGACGCCGTCGTGCTCGGCGAGGACCTGCTCGAGGATGTCGGTGATGGCGAGGAACGCCAGGCGCCCGTCGAGGAAGGCGGCGACGCACTCCTCGTTGGCGGCGTTGAGGACGGCGGGGTGGGTGGCCGAGGCAGCGGCCGCCTGCCGCGCCAGGCGCACGCCGCGGAAGGTGTCCTCGTCCAGCGGCTCGAAGGTCCAGCTCGTCGCCTGGTCCCAGCGGCACGGCGCGACGGCGCGCTGCGGGCGGGCGGGCCAGGACAGCGCGAGCGCGATGGGCAGGCGCATGTCGGGCGGGGACGCCTGGGCGATGGTCGAGCCGTCGACGAACTCGACCATCGAGTGGACGATCGACTGCGGGTGGACGACGACGGTGATGTCCTCGACGGCGACGTCGAAGAGCAGGTGGGCCTCGATGAGCTCCAGGCCCTTGTTGACGAGGGTCGCGGAGTTCACGGTGACGACCGGCCCCATGGCCCACGTGGGGTGGGCGAGCGCCTGGGCGGCGGTGACGCCGGTGAGCTCCTCGCGGCGCTTGCCGCGGAAGGGGCCGCCGGAGGCGGTGAGGACCAGCCGGGCGACCTCACCGTGGGTGCCGGAGCGCAGCGCCTGCGCCATCGCGGAGTGCTCGGAGTCGACGGGGACGATCTGGTCGGGCCGCTGCCGCGCCGCGCGCACGAGCGCGCCGCCGACGACGAGCGACTCCTTGTTGGCCAGCGCCAGGCTCGACCCGGCACGCAGGGCCGCGAGTGTGGGCGCCAGGCCGACCGAGCCGGTGACCCCGTTGAGCACGACGTCGCTGCCGGCGCCGGCGAGCTCGGCCGCCGCGCCCTCCCCCACGAGCACCTCGATACCAGGGGCGGGCACGCCACGCTCCGCCGCGACGGCGGCGACGGCGTCACGCACGTCCGCGGCGCTGCCGCGGGAGACCGCGACGAGCGGCACGTCGTGGTCGAGGACCTGCTCGGCGAGCAGCCGCACGTTCCCCCCGCCGGCGGCGAGGGCGGCGACCTCGTAGCCGCCGCGGGAGACGACCTCGAGGGCCTGCGTCCCGATCGAGCCGGTCGAGCCGAGGAGCGTGAGTGTGGTCATTCGACGGCCAGGAGGACCTCGACGGCGCGGTCGAGGTAGGCGTCGACGACTCCCTCGGCGTAGGCCTTGTCGCGACGGGCGGACGGGAAGGTGGCGGTGCGCAGCTCGGCGGCGGTGAGGTCGCCGTCGGCGTCGAAGTAGGCGACGAGCCGGTCCATGAGGTCGTCGACGGCGTCGCGGTCGTAGCCGCGGCCCCGCTCGGGCGCCGCGAAACGCTCCCCGGCCGGGCGCACGAGGCGCGGGTAGAGCGTGGTGGCACGCTCGGCGATGCGGTCCATCCACGCCTGCTGGCCGTGCGCGGCGACGAAGGCGTCGCGGCGCCGCTGCACGAGCGCCGCCTCGAGGCGGTCCAGCGCGGAGTCCACCGAGCCGGTCGCGTAGCCGGCCCGGACGAGGTCGAAGGCCACCTGGCGGACCTCGGACTCGGTGAGGCCTGCGTCGGTGCCGGAGCGTCCCGCCTCGTAGGCCTGGCGGGCGCGGGTGAAGAACTCCTCGACCTGCTCGCGGTCGTACCCGGTGCTCGTCCGTCCCACGACCGGGAACAGCGTGCTCATCGCGGGGGCTCCTTCACCTCGGGGACTCCGACCTTGGGGGCGGCGGTGGCGAGCTGCTCGGCGGCGAGCTGGCCGCAGGCGCCGTCGATGTCGCTGCCGCGCGTGTCACGGACCGTCGTGGGGATCCCGGCCT
Source organism: Georgenia satyanarayanai (assembly GCF_900116375.1). Lineage (GTDB taxonomy): Bacteria > Actinomycetota > Actinomycetes > Actinomycetales > Actinomycetaceae > Oceanitalea > Oceanitalea nanhaiensis. The sequence goes on from NZ_UETB01000005.1 coordinate 159,727, forward strand.
TGCGCAGCGTGCGGACGAAGGTGTCCTCCACGTGCGGGTCCGAGGCCGTCCACTTCGAGCCCGGCGTGGGGTTGAGCGGGATCGGGTTGACGTGGATCCAGCCCTTGCCGCGGGCGAGGAGCTCGTCGGCGAGGAGCTGGGCGCGCCACTGGTGGTCGTTGATGTCACGGATGAGCGCGTACTCGATGCTCACGCGGCGCCCGGTGGCGTCGAAGTAGCGACGGGCCGAGTCGAGCAGCTCGCCGACCTTCCAGCGCGAGTTGATCGGGATGAGCTCGTCGCGCAGGCCGTCGTCCGGGGCGTGGAGGGACACGGCCAGGGTCACCGGCAGGCCCTCCTTCGCGAGCTTGTCGATGGCGGGCACGAGGCCGACCGTCGAGACGGTGACGTTGCGGGCGGACAGCCCGAAGCCCGCGGGGCTGGGCTCGACCATCCGGCGCACCGCGTTGACCACGGCGCGGTAGTTGGCCAGCGGCTCGCCCATCCCCATGAAGACGACGTTGGTCAGGCGCGTGGGACCGCCGGTGAGCAGGCCGTCCCGGCAGGCGGCGGCCGCCACGCGCACCTGCTCGACGATCTCCGCCGTCGACAGGTTGCGGGTCAGGCCCTGCTGGCCGGTCGCGCAGAAGGGACAGGCCATGCCGCACCCGGCCTGGGAGGACACGCACAGGGTGGCGCGCTCGGAGTACCGCATGAGGACGGACTCGACCTTGGCGTCGTCGAAGAGGCTCCACAGCGCCTTGCGGGTGGCTCCGCCGTCGGCCTGGAGGGTGTGGACCTCGGTGAGGAGCTGGGGCAGCAGCTCGGCGACGAGCTCGTCGCGCCCGCTCGCGGGCAGGTCGCTCATCGCGGCGTCGTCACGGGTGAGGTGGCTGAAGTAGTGGCGCGAGAGCTGGTCGGCCCGGAAGGCGGGCAGGTCCTTCTCGCGCAGCACCGCGGCGCGGTCCTCACGGGTGAGGTCGGCCAGGTGGCGCGGCGGCTTGCCACGGCGGCGCGCGGTGAAGGTCAGCTGGGGCCGCTCACCGGCAGCGCCTGGCGTCGGAGGGAGGGGTGCAGTCGTCGACATGTCGGACCGATTGTTCCAGATGTTCCTGGGAATCAGCCGACGAACGTCGTGAGCAGCAGGTAGCTGGCCGGTGCCGTCATGAGCAGGGAGTCGAGCCTGTCGAGGATTCCGCCGTGCCCGGGCAGGAGGGTGCCCATGTCCTTGAGTCCGAGATCACGCTTGAGGAGCGACTCGGACAGGTCCCCGACGGTGGCGGTGACGACGGCTCCGGCCCCGAGGACCAGGCCGACCCACCAGGGCGCGTCCAACGCGAGCAGCGCGAGCGCGACACCCACCGCGGTGGCGAGGACGAGGGAGCCGCCGGCCCCCTCCCACGACTTCTTCGGGCTGATCGACGGCGCCATCGGGTGGCGACCGACGAGGACACCGGCGACGTAGCCGCCGGTGTCGTTGGCGACGGCGCACAGCACGAGGGTGAGGACGAGCCAGGGCCCGCGGTCCTCGGTGAGGAGCAGGACGGCGAAACCGGCGAGGAAGGAGACGTAGGCGGAGGCGAGGATGCCGGCGCAGGCGTCGCGCACGGCGTCGGGGCCCCCGCCGTCGAGCACGCGCCACACGAGCACGCCGCCCGCGGTGAGGAAGAAGGCGACGAGCATCGCGCCCGGGCCGGCCGTGTACGCCGAGACGAGGATGCCCGCGTTGCCCACCCACAGCGGCAGGAGCGGGACGGCGACCCCGCGGGTGCCGACGGCGCGTGCGAACTCCCACAGCGCCCCGCTGGTGGCGAGCAGCGCGAGCACGACGAACGCCTCCTCGCGCACGAAGAGGCACAGGAGCAGCAGGCCGAGCAGTCCCAGGCCCACGGCGATCGCGGCGGGCAGGTTGCGTCCCGCCCGGCTCGCGGGCTTGGGCGGCGCCTGGGTCACGATGGCGCGCCGCGCACCCTCCTGGATCTCGCGGATCTGGCGGCGGGTGAGCGGCGGGTCACCGCCGGTGGTACTCACTCAGACCTCGAGGAGCTCTCGTTCCTTGCCGGCGAGCAGCTCGTCGACGGCGTCGACGCGCTTCTTCGTCAGCCCCTCGAGCTCCTTCTCGGCGCGGTCGACCTCGTCCTCGCCGGCCTCGCCGTCCTTCTTCATGCGGTCCAGCTCGTCCTTGGTCTTGCGACGGACGTTGCGGATGGAGATGCGCGCGTCCTCGGCCTTGGTCTTGGCGAGCTTGACGTAGTCGCGGCGGCGCTCCTCGGTGAGGGCCGGCAGCGCGACGCGGATGACGTTGCCGTCGTCGGTCGGGTTGACGCCGAGGTCGGACTCGCGCAGCGCCTTGATGATCGCGTTGGAGGCGCCGCGGTCGTAGGGCTGGATGAGGACGGTGCGCGCCTCGGGGATCGTCAGGGAGCCGAGCTGCTGCAGCGGCGTGGGCGCCCCGTAGTAGTCGACGAGGATCTTGGAGAACATCCCCGCGTTCGCCCTGCCGGTGCGGATGCCGGCGAAGTCCTCGCTGGCCACCTCGACAGCCTTGTCCATCTTCTCCTCGGCCTCGAGGAGGATCTCGTCGATCACCGTGTCTCCTTCATGTCGTCTCCTGCCGCGGAGGTGTCGCCACCGCCGTCGACCGTCACCAGTGTGCCGATCTTCTCACCCAGCAGCGCCCGCGTGACGTTACCGGGCGTGTTCATGCCGAACACACGCATCGTCAGGCCGTTGTCCATGCACAGGGAGAACGCGGCGGCGTCGACCACCCGCAGGCCCTGGCGCAGCGCGTCGCCGTAGGTGACGTGGTCCAGGCGCGTGGCCGTCGGGTCGATGTTCGGGTCTGCGGTGTACACGCCGTCGACGCCGTTCTTGCCGACGAGCACCTCGTCGCAGTGGGTCTCGAGCGCCCGCTGGGCGGAGACCGTGTCGGTGGAGAAGAAGGGCATGCCCGCGCCGGCGCCGAAGATGACGACGCGCCCCTTCTCCAGGTGCCGCACGGCGCGCAGCGGGATGTAGGGCTCGGCGACCTGGCCCATCGTGATGGCGGTCTGCACGCGGGTGCGCACGCCAGCCTGCTCGAGGAAGTCCTGGAGGGCGAGGGCGTTCATCACCGTCCCGAGCATGCCCATGTAGTCGGCGCGGGAGCGGTCCAGCCCCCGCTGGGAGAGGTCGGCGCCGCGGAAGAAGTTGCCGCCGCCGACGACGATGGCGATCTGCACGCCGGCGGCGTTGGCCTCGGCGATCTGCTTGGCCACGCCGGCCACGACGTCCGCGTCGAGACCGATGGAGCCGCCGCCGAAGACCTCACCGGACAGCTTGAGGAGCACACGGCGGGGCGAGGGCCCGCCCGTGGGCGTGTCGGACGAGACGTTCATGCAGACCTCCGGGAGATGGTGTGCGGGTGGCCCCGGCCCGTACGGGCCGGGGCCACCGGACGACGTGTGTCAGGCGCCGACGCGGAACCGGACGAAGCCGGTCAGCGTGCCGCCAGCACCCTCGACGACCTTGCCGACCGTGGTCTTGGGGTCACGGGCGTAGGCCTGGTCGAGGAGTACGGACTCCTTGAAGAAGCCGTTCATCCGGCCCTCGACGATCTTCGGCAGCGCCGCCTCGGGCTTGCCCTCGTTGCGGGAGGTCTCCTCGGCGATGCGACGCTCGTTGGCGACGACGTCCTCGGGAACCTCGTCACGGGTGAGGTACTGCGGGCTGTACGCCGCGATGTGCATCGCGACGTCCCGGGCGACCTCGGCACCGGCGGCGTCCGTGGCGACGAGCACGCCGACCTGCGGGGGCAGGTCCTTGGCGGTGCGGTGCAGGTAGTGCGCCACCTTGGTGCCGGAGAGGCGGGCCACGCGACGCACGACGAGCTTCTCGCCGAGGGTGGCGGCGTGCTCGTCGACGAGGGCGCCGACGGTGGTGTCACCGGTCGGAGCCGCGAGGAGGGCCTCGACGTCGGCCGCGCCGGAGGCGACGGCGGCCGCGAGGACCTTCTCGGCGAGGGTGATGAAGACCTGGTTCTTCGCGACGAAGTCCGTCTCGGAGTTGAGCTCGACCATGACACCGGTCTCGCCCTCGCCGTCGGCGACGACCTCGATGGCGACGAGGCCGTCGGAGGCCGCGCGGCCCTCACGCTTGGCCACGCCCTTCAGGCCCTTGACCCGGATGATCTCGATGGCCTTCTCGGCGTCGCCGTCGGCCTCGTCCAGCGCCTTCTTGACGTCCATCATCCCGGCGCCGGTCTTCTCGCGCAGCGCCTTGATGTCAGCGGCGGTGTAGTTCGCCATGTGTGTGTCTCCTCGGGAGTGTCGGGGATCAGGCCTGGCTGGCGGGGGGCTCGTCGGCCGCGGGGGCGTCGAGCGCGGGGGCGTTGTCGGCCACCTGCGTGGTGTCGGGGCTCTCGCCGGAGACGACGGGGGCGGTCTCCTCGCCGCCCTCGGCGGCGGCGGCGACCTGCTCGGCGTCGTTCGTCACGCCGGCAGCGTGCTGCGCGGCCTCGACGGACTCGTCGCCCTGCTCGGCGACGACGGGCGGGGCCTGCGTGCTCTGGTCCGCCTCGCCCGCAGCGAGGAGCTCGCGCTCCCACTCGGCGAGCGGCTCGGCCTCGGTCGGGGCGTTGCCCGAGCCGCCACCGTGGCGCGTGACGAGACCGTCAGCGGCGGCGTCGGCGACGACGCGGGTGAGGAGGCCGACGGCGCGGATGGCGTCGTCGTTGCCGGGGATGCCGTAGTCGACCTCGTCCGGGTCGCAGTTGGTGTCGAGGATGGCGACGACGGGGATGTTGAGCTTGCGCGCCTCGGCGACGGCGAGGTGCTCCTTCTTCGTGTCGACGATCCACACGGCGGAGGGCAGCTTGGCCATGTCGCGGATGCCGCCGAGGGTGCGCTCGAGCTTCTCCTTCTCGCGACGCATCATGAGCAGCTCCTTCTTCGTGTGGGACGAGCCCGCCACGTCGTCGAAGTCGATCTGCTCGAGCTCCTTCATGCGCTGAAGGCGCTTGTGCACGGTGGAGAAGTTCGTGAGCATGCCGCCCAGCCAGCGCTGGTTGACGTAGGGCATGCCGACGCGCGCGGCCTGCTCGGCCACGGCCTCCTGGGCCTGCTTCTTCGTGCCGACGAAGAGGATGCTGCCGCCGTGGGCGACGGTCTCCTTGACGAACTCGTACGCACGGTCGATGTCCGTCAGCGACTTCTGCAGGTCGATGATGTAGATGCCGTTGCGCTCGGTGAAGATGAAGCGCTTCATCTTGGGGTTCCAGCGACGGGTCTGGTGCCCGAAGTGGACGCCGCTCTCGAGGAGCTGGCGCATGGTGACGACGGCCATGGCTCGTCCTTTCCGGTGCGGGTGCTCCGCACGTCGCGCGGACAGGGCGCGGGCGTGCCGCTGCCTTGTCCGCTACTCGGTTCTCTCAGTGGTCGACCGGGTGGCCGCCACTCCTGGTGCTCACGACTGCCGGCACCCGCCTGGGCGGGACCGCGCCGGCTGCCTCGCGTCGCTGGGTCCGAAGGACTGCGAGCGCGACATGTGGGCACGCGATGTCAACCAGATCGCTCCGGCTGCGCCGCCAACTCTACCGCACGCCACCGCGGCTCCCGGCAGCGCAGGGACGAGAGCGTCGCCGTGTGACGCGCACGACCCCCCTCCCCCATCGCCGAGCGCTGACTTGTTACTCCCCCATCGCCGAGAGCTGACTTGTTACCGGTCCACCGGTCACCGCCGCGGACCCGCCGTCCCCAAAGGCCACCCGCCGGCCGGCGGGGGCCGGCGCGCTCGTCCCACTCTGGTTCCATGGGACTCAGCAGCGGTGCCGTGGCTGCGGCGGGCGTGCTCGCCGTCATCGGTGGCGCGCTCCTTCTGGCTCCGCAACCGGCGGCCTCACCCCCGGTCGTCGCGCCGAGCACTGCCGAGCCCGTCGGTCGGGTCCTCTACGAGTGGCCGACCGGGGATCCTGGCGAGGTCGTCCGCCCCTTCTCCGCGCCGCCGGAGCGCTGGGCCGCAGGTCACAGGGGCGTCGACCTCGCCCTCCCGGCAGGCGCAGGTGTCCGGGCTGCCGGCGACGGCGTCGTCGCCTTCGCCGGCCGGGTCGCCGGCCGCGGTGTCGTGTCCGTCGACCACGCGGACGGCCTCCGCACCACCTACGAGCCGGTCACGGCGACGACTCGACGCGGCGCTCAGGTGGCGGCGGGACAGGTGCTCGGCGTGCTCGAGCCGCTCGGGCACCACTGCTCGGACCAGCCGTGCCTGCACTGGGGCGCCCGGCGGGGCCCGGACGACTATGTCGACCCGCTCAGCCTCCTCGCCGAGGACGTCGTGATCCGGCTGCTTCCCCAGCACGGGTGAGGCACCGCGGCCGTCAGTAACAAGTCAGCTCTCGGCGATGGGGGCGGAGGAACAAGTCAGCTCTCGGCGATGGGGGGAGGAACAACTCAGCGCTCGGCGATGGGGGCGGAGGAACAAGTCAGCTCTCGGCGGGGAGGTGGAGGAACAAGTCAGCTCTCGGCGGGGAGGTGGTGGTTTCGAGAGGGGACGTCAGGCGCGGGGGTGGGCCTGGGTGTAGGCGGCGCGGAGACGCTCGGGGGTCACGTGGGTGTAGCGCTGGGTGGTGGCGAGGGAGGCGTGGCCGAGCACCTCCTGGACGGTGCGCAGGTCCGAGCCGCCGGCGAGAAGGTGGGTGGCAGCGCTGTGCCGCAGGCCGTGGGGCGCCATGTCCCGCACGCCGGCGAGCGCCGTCAGACCGTGCACCCGTTCGCGCACCGCCCGCACGCCCAGGCGGCCGCCGCGTGCGCCGAGGAACAGGGCCGGCGGCGACGTCGGCGTCACGAGCTCCGGGCGGCCACGCACCAACCACTCCCCCAGGGCGCGGTCGGCCGGGACCCCGAAGGGGACGACCCGCTCGGTGCCGCCCTTGCCGAGCACGCGCACGGTCCGCTCGCGGCGGTCGACGGCGGCGAGGTCGATGCCGACGAGCTCGGCGACGCGGACACCGGTCGCGTAGAGCATCTCGAGGACGGCCCAGTCCCGCAGGTGGGAGGGGTCGCCGTCGTCGGCCACCTGCGCGGCGAGGTCGAGCAGGACGGTCGCCTCGTCCACGGCGAGCACCTGCGGCACGCGCTTGTCCGCGCGCGGGCTCTGCAGACGGACGCCGACGTCCTCTGCCACGTGCCCCTGGCGTACCGCCCACGTGCAGAAGGTGCGCGCGGCCGCCGAGCGGCGCGCGAGCGTCGACCGCGAGCGCCCCTCACGGGCCTGTCCGGCCAGCCACGCGCGCAGGGCGGTGAGGTCGAGCCGGGTGAGGTCCACGGCTCCATCGTCGCCCTCGCGGAGCGTGTCGAGCAGGGAGCGGACGTCGGAGAGGTAGCCGCGCACGGTGTGCTCCGACAGCCCCCGCTGCAGGGCGAGGTGGCGCCCGAAGGCGTCGAGGAGCGCGGCGGAGTCGGGCACGCGCTCACCGTCGCGCGTCCCGGCGGTGAGGGCAAGCCTCACCGCCGGGCGCATCGTGGCTCAGCGGATGGAGCCGTGGGCGTCGATGACGTACTTCTTGGCGGCGCCCTTGTCGAACTCCTCGTACCCGCGAGGCGCCTCGTCGAGGCTGATGACCTCGGCGTTGACGGCCTTGGCGATGTGGATCCTGTCGTTGAGGATCGCCTGCATGAGGCCGCGGTGGTACGTCATCACCGGCGTCTGTCCCGTGACGAAGGTGAGTGCCTTCGCCCAGCCGGTCCCGAAGTCCATCGACAGGGCGCCGCGCTGGGCCGCCTCGTCGACGCCGCCCGGGTCACCGGTGACGTAGAGGCCGGGGATGCCGACCGACGCGCCCGCGGAGGTCACCCTCATCACGCTGTTGAGCACGGTCGCCGGGGCCTCCTTGCCACCGTGGCCCATCGCCTCGAAGCCGACGGCGTCGACGGCCGCGTCCACCTCGGGCACCTTGAGCAGGTCCTCGATCTGCTCGTGCGGCTCCCCCTTGCTGAGGTCGATCGTCTCGCACCCGAAGCTCCGGGCCTGGGCCAGCCGCTCGGTGTTGAAGTCACCGACGACGACGACGGCCGCGCCGAGCAGCTGCGCCGAGGCCGCGGCGGCGAGCCCGACAGGACCCGCTCCGGCGACGTAGACGGTCGAGCCCGTCCCGACCTTCGCGCTCACCGCGCCGTGGTAGCCGGTGGGCAGGATGTCGGAGAGCATCGTGAGGTCGAGGATCTTCTCCATCGCCTGGTCCTTGTCCGGGAAGACCAGGGCGTTCCAGTCCGCGTAGGGCACGAGGACGTACTCGGCCTGCCCGCCGACCCACCCGCCCATGTCGACGTAGCCGTAGGCGCTGCCGGGCCGGTCGGGGTTGACGTTCAGACAGATCTCGGTGCGCCGCTTCTTGCAGTTGACGCAGCGGCCGCAGGAGATGTTGAAGGGCACGGAGACGAGGTCGCCCTTCTTGACGAACTCCACGTCCCTGCCGACCTCGACGACCTCACCGGTGATCTCGTGGCCGAGGACGAGGTCGCTGGGGGCGGTGGTGCGGCCACGGACCATGTGCTGGTCGGAGCCACAGATGTTGGTGGCGACGGTCTTGAGGATGACACCGTGATGGACCTGGCGCCCCACGTTCGCCGGGTTGACGCCCGGTCCGTCCTGGAGCTCGAAGGTCGGGTACTCGGTGTCGATGACCTCGACCTTGCCGGGACCCTTGTAGGCGACTGCTCGGTTTCCTGCCATGTTCCTGCCCTCCCTGTGATCCGCCGGCCACGAACGCGTCGTCGCGCATGGGTCTCAGCGGCCGGTACGACGGCCTCGTCGTCCTGCCACGCTACCTCACTGTGACGTGGCTCACGCAGGGCCCCGGGAGCGGCGCCAGCCGGCGCCGCTGCGCTCGACGTGGCCGGTGAGCTCGAGCCGTCCGATGCCGGCTCGCACCTCCCGCTCGCTCAGCCCTGCAGCCCGCGCGAGGCTGCCCAGGCTTGCGGCCGACCGCGCCGGCAACGCGTCGAGCACCCGGGAGCCGAGGGGGTCGAGCCCGTCGAGCAGACCCGGCTGCACGGGCCGGTCCGGGGCGAGGTCCTCCCCGCTGGGGGCGAGCAGCTCGAGGACGTCGGCGGCATCGGTGACGCACACCGCGCCGTGGTCCCGCAGGAGGCGGTGGCAGCCGGCCGAGGCCATCGAGGTCACCGGACCCGGCACGGCGGCCACCGGGCGCAGGAGCTCCTCGGCGTGCTTGGCGGTGTTGAGGGCACCGGAGCGCCACCCCGCCTCGACGACGACGCACACCCGGCCGAGTGCGGCGATGAGCCGGTTGCGCTCGAGGAAGCGGTGGCGGCCGGGTGACGAGCCGGGCGCCGGCTCCGCCAGGACGACGCCCTCCTCCATGACGGCCTCGAGCAGGCGGGTGTTGCCGGCCGGGTAGAGACGGTCCACTCCCCCGGCGAGCACGGCCCACGTGAGGCCGTCGGCACTGAGGGCGCCTCGGTGGGCGGCCGCGTCGATCCCGTAGGCGCCGCCCGACACGACGACGACGCCCCGCTCGGCGAGCTCGATGGCCAGCTGGGCGGCAATCGTCTCCCCGTACCCGGTGCTTGCGCGCATCCCGACGATCGCCACGGCTGGTCGCGGCCGGTCCAGGCGCCCGTGGCCCCGCACCCAGAGGGCCGCCGGTGCTCGCTCCGCGAGGTCGGCGAGCGCGGCCGGCCACTCGGCGTCCCCCGGCAGGAGGAGACGACCGCCGACGGCGTCGAGCATGCTGAGCTCCCGGCGGATGTCGAGGTCCTCGAGGCGCGGGAGCCACCGGGCCACGGCCTTGTCCCACTCGAGGACGGTGACGCCGTCCTCCTGGAGGGTCCCGCCGGGTGGGACTGCTGGGCTCGACCGGCCCGAGCGCCGCACGTGACCGAGCCACTCGAGGGCAGCCCCGGCCCCGAGGCGGGCGCGCAGTGCACCGGCGACCGGGTCGCCGGGCTCGGCGACGCGCGTCCAGGCGGCCGCGGCGAGCCGCGGGTCGGTCGTGTCGAAGGGCAGGTCAGGCACCGGTGGCTCCTCGCAGGCTCATGGCGGTCCCGACGTCGTCGAGGTCGGGGTGGGGACGCCCGGCGAGGTCGGCGAGCGTCCAGGCGATCTTGAGCACGCGGTCCATCCCCCGCAGGCTCAGCCTCCCGGAGTCGAGCGCCCGCTCCAGCACGGCGCGCGGACGCGGCCCGAGGCCCTGCTCCGGGGCGCGCAGCCACCCGCCGGGGACCTCGGCGTTGCTCTGCCAGGGTGTGCCCGCCAGCCGTCGGCGCTGGACCTCACGGGCCGCGGAGACCCGCTCGGACACGACCTCGCTGCTCTCGCCCTGCTTGCCGAGCGCGGCCGAGGCACGGGTGACGGCCGGGACGACGATCTGCAGGTCGACGCGGTCGAGCAGGGGCCCGGAGAGCCGGGCGAGGTAGCGGCGCCGCTCGAGCGGCGTGCAGGTGCACGCCAGGCCCTTGCCCGTCCCCTTGCCGCACGGGCAGGGGTTGGCCGCGAGGACCAGCTGGAAGCGGGCGGGGTACCGAGCGGCGCCCCGGGCACGGTGGACGACGATCTCCCCCTGCTCGAGCGGCTGGCGCAGCGAGTCGAGGACCCGGCGCGCGAACTCGGGTGCCTCGTCGAGCAGCAGCACCCCGCGGTGGGCGCGGGAGGCGGCGCCGGGGCGCGGCACCCCGGACCCGCCCCCGACGATGGCCTGGGCGGTGGCCGTGTGGTGGGGGTCCTCGAAGGGCGGGCGTCGCAGCAGTCCCCCGCCGGCGTCGAAGGTGCCGGCCACCGAGTGGATCGCCGTCACCTCCAGGGCGTCGGCGTCCGCCAGGTCGGGCAGCAGCCCGGGCAGGCGCGCGGCGAGCATCGTCTTGCCCGCACCGGGCGGCCCGACCATGAGGAGGTGGTGACCTCCGGCGGCCGCGACCTCGAGCGCGAAGCGGGCCTCGTCCTGCCCGATGACCTCCGCGAGGTCCGGTGGTGTGCGGGCCCCGGGCGGGGCGGGCACCGGCAGCGCCTCGGGCACCGGTACCCCCACCTCCGCTCCGTAGTCCCGGGCGAGCTCGGCCAGGTGCTGGACGCCACGCACCCGCGCACCGGGGACCAGGCACGCCTCGGCGAGGTTCCCGGCGGGCACGACGACCTCCGGCCGGCCCGCCGCGACGGCGGCAGCCACCGCGGGCAGCACCCCGCGGACCGGGTGGACGCGGCCGTCCAGGCCGAGCTCACCGAGGTGGACCGCCCGTGCGGCCCGCTCGGCGCCGGGCAGGCCGTCCGCCCCCAGACACGCGACCGCGACGGCGAGGTCGAAGGCGGACCCCGCCTTGGGCAGCGAGGCCGGGGAGAGGTTGACGGTGCGCCGCCGCGCCTCCCACGGCAGCGCGCAGGACGTCACCGCCGCCCGCACACGTTCGCGCGCCTCGGACAGCGACGCGTCCGGCAGGCCGACGAGGATGAAGGCCGGCAGCCCGCTGGCGGCGTGCGCCTCGACCTGGACGAGGTGCCCCTCCACCCCCACCAGCGCGACCGACCACGTCCGGGCCAGCCCCACCTCAGCCCACCGCCCGCAGGTGCTCGACGAGCGCCGGGCGCCCGCGGCGGCCCAGCACCGCGACGACGTCGATGCGCACCTCCGCGGCACGCGTGCCGTGCTCGCTCAGCCACCGCCCGGCGAGCCGCCGCAGCCGCTCGAGCTTGGCCGGGCCCACGGCCTCGGCCGGGTGACCGAACCCGGTGCCGCTGCGGGTCTTGACCTCGACGAACGCGATGGCGTCGGACCGCGGGTCCCGGGCGACGATGTCGATCTCGCCCTCGCGGCAGCGCCAGTTGCGGTCGAGGATCTCGTAGCCGTCCTCGCGGAGCATCGCCGCGGCGATGCGCTCACCACGGGCACCGAGCTCGTCCTTCGCGGCCACGGGGCACCACCTCCGCGACCAGCGTCACCGACGCCGCCCACCTGCCGGCTGGGCACGCGCACCGGCGGTGCACGGGCTCAGCGCGAACCCGCACTGTGGGACAACCGCCTCAGGAGGGCAGGTTGAGCTCCGCCCGCGGCAGCTCCTCGACGTTGACGTCCTTGAAGGTCACCACCCGCACCGAGCGCACGAAGCGCGCGGAGCGGTAGACGTCCCACACCCACGCGTCCCCGAGGGTCAGCTCGAAGAACACCTCGCCGCCGGCCGAGCGCACCTGCAGGTCCACCTCGTTGGCGAGGTAGAAGCGGCGCTCGGTCTCCACGACGTAGGAGAAGAGCCCGACGACGTCCCGGTACTCGCGGTACAGGCCGAGCTCGAGATCGGCCTCGTAGTTCTCCAGGTCCTCAGCACTCACGTCCCCATCATGCCCCGGGACGGGCCGGTGCGGCACCGGCGGGCACCGGGACCGGCGTGGCCTCGGGCACAGCGGCCCCGTGAGCCGGGTCCTGCGCCGTCGGCAGGCGCCAGGACCGGCGGTGCAGCTCGGAGGGCCCCCGCTCGCGCAGGGCCGCGAGGTGCCCGGGGGCCGAGTACCCCTTGTTGGCCTCCCAGCCGTAGGCGGGGTGCCGCTCGGCGATGTCGACCATGATCGCGTCGCGCTCGCACTTGGCCAGCACGCTCGCCCCCGCGATGACGGCGCAGCGCAGGTCGCCCTTGACCTGGGTCCGCACGGGCGGGACGAGGACCGGCAGCTCGGGGTCGAGGCCGGCGAAGAGGTCGTCGGGCGGGGTGAGCCAGTCGTGGATGCCGTCGAGGACGACGACGTCGGGCACCAGACCCTGCCCGGCCAGGGTGGCCAGCGCCCGGGTCCCGGCGAGCCGGAGGGCGGCGATGATGCCGAGCGCGTCGATCTCGTCCGGCCCGGCGTGCCCGACGGCGCTGCCCACCGACCAGCGGCGCACCGGCTCGCACAGGGCCTCGCGGGCGGAGGCGCTGAGGAGCTTGGAGTCACGCAGCCCGCGGGGCAGGCGGCCGGTGCTCGCGTCCACGAGGCACACGCCCACGCTGACGGGGCCGGCGAGCGCGCCGCGCCCCACCTCGTCCATCCCGGCGACGAGCCGGTGGCCGGAGTCGAGCAGCTCACGCTCGAGCTGCCGGGTGGGTGGGCGGTTCACGGGCACGTGGCCATCGTAGGCACGGGCCCGCTCAGGGCTCGGGGACCTCGGCGAAGGTGTCGCCCGGGTTGCGCAGCACCGTCCAGCTGTCGAACGGCCACAGGATGAGGATCGCGGTCCCGACGACGTTGCGCATGGGCACGGCCCCGCCGCCCGGGTCGCCCTGGTGGGCGCGGGAGTCCTGGGAGTTGGAGCGGTTGTCGCCCATGAGCCACAGGTGGTTCTCCGGGACGGTGACGGAGAACTCCGTCTCGCTCGGCGCGACGCCCGGCTTGAGGTACGGCTCGTCGATCCCGACGCCGTTGACGGTGAGCCGACCGTCGGCGTCGCAGCACTCCACGGTGTCCCCGCCGAGGCCGATGATCCGCTTGATGAGGTGCTCACCGGCGTTCTGGGGCAGCAGGCCGACGAACGTGAGGACCTCCTCCACGCCGCGCTGCACCTGGTTGCGGGTGTCGGGCTGCGCATCGAGCCAGCCACCGGGGTCGACGAAGACGACGACGTCGCCGCGGCTCACGTCCAGCGGCCCGGGCGCGAGCTTGCTCACCAGCACCCGGTCCCCGACGGCGAAGGTGTCCTCCATCGAGCCGGAGGGGATGAAGAAGGCCTGGACGAGGAAGGTCTTGATGAGGACGGACAGGACGAGCGCGCTCACGACGACGATCGCGGTCTCCCGCAGCCAGCCGCCGCGGCGCCGGGCTGCCGGCCGGGCTGCCTCGCCCGGCTCGTCGGACCGGAGCTGGTCACGGTCGCGGCGCGTCGCGCTGGTCCGTGCGTCGTCGTCGTTCGTCACGGCCTGCGCACTCCTGTGTCTGGATATGACTTCTGCCCGGCTCGAGACGAGCCGGGCAGAAGCGATGGTACGTGCTCGCGAGTCAGCGCTTCTCGCGGATCTTGGCCTTCTTCCCCTGCAGACCGCGCATGTAGTACAGCTTGGCCCGGCGGACCGCGCCGCGGGAGACGACCTCGATCTTGTCGATCGACGGGGAGTGGATCGGGAAGGTGCGCTCGACACCGACGCCGAAGCTCACCTTGCGGACGATGAAGGTCTCGCGGACCCCGGCACCGGAGCGGGCCATGACGTATCCCTGGAAGACCTGGATACGGCTGCGGTTGCCCTCGACGACCTTGACGTGGACCTTGAGGGTGTCGCCTGCACGGAAGTCGGGGATGTCGTCGCGCAGCGATGCCGCGTCGACGTGGTCGAGGGTCTGCATGGTGGTGCCTTCCCGCTGGTGCCACAGGTCACCGGCGCTGTTCGTGGCAGCGGTCGCTGCCGACATCTCTGATGGTGGTCACGCCGCCCGGATGCGCCGGTCCCCTGAGGCAGACCGCGCGCCGTGAGCGCATGACCGGTCCATCTTGCCACAGCCCGTCAGGGCACCGAAACCGGTGTGCTCATCACCACGTCGTCGTTGGGCACCCCGCCGACGTCGTAGGTCCGCCGTCCGACGACGGCGAAGCCGCACCGCTCGTAGAAGCGTCGGGCCCGGCGGTTGGCGACGTTCGTCCCCAGCCACAGCTCCCGGGCCCCGTGCTGCGCGGCCGCGTCCGTGGCGGCGGCGACGAGCCGGGCGGCCAGTCCCCCGCCGTGGACGTCGGGGTGGACGTAGCACTTGCTCAGCTCGGCGACACCCGCACTCTCCTCCTGGCCCGGCGCCGGGGAGTCGAGGACCACCATCGTGTAGCCGAGCAGCGCTCCGGTGTCCTCGTCGGCGGCGACGTGCAGGAGGCGCCGCGGGTCGGTGAGGAAGCGGGCGAAGCTGTCGACGTCGAGCTGGGTCGCGACGTGGGCGGCGATCGCCTCGGCGCCGAGCGACGGCGGGCAGGCGAGGGGAAAGGTGACGGCGGCGAGCGCGGCCAGTGCGGCGACGTCGTCGGGGTCGGCGGGGCGCACCTGCGCGCGACGGGGGCCGGCCGGACCGACGTACCAGCCCAGGCCGGCGAGGACGCGCCGGTCCTCGCGGTCCAGCGCCTCGGGCGCGAGGCGCTCGAGGAGGTCGGGCCGTCGGGCGGCGGTGCGCTCGAGGGCGCGGTCGCGGCGCCAGCGGGTGACCTTGGCGTGGTGGCCGGAGGTGAGGACCTCGGGGACGGGCAGGTCCCGCCAGGCGGGCGGCTTGGTGTAGACGGGGTACTCGAGCAGCCCCGCGGCGCCGTGCGACTCCTCGACGAGGGACTCGGGGTTGCCGACCACGCCGGGCAGCAGCCGCGCCACGGCCTCGACGACGACGAGCGCCGCGACCTCGCCCCCGTTGAGGACGTAGTCGCCGATGGACACCTCGCGGACGGTGACGCCGGGCCGGGTGGCGTAGTGCTCGGCGACGCGGGCGTCGATGCCCTCGTAGCGGCCGCAGGCGAGGACGAGGCGGCGCGCGCCGGCCAGCTCCTCGGCGGTGCGCTGGGTGAAGACCTCCCCGGCCGGGCTCGGCACGAGCAGCACGGTCCCGTCACCGTCGGCGTCGTCCCCGAGGACGGTGTCCAGGGCCGTGCCCCACACGTCGGGCCGCATGACCATGCCCGCTCCCCCGCCGAAGGGGGTGTCGTCGACGGTGCGGTGCCGGTCGGTGGTCCAGGCGCGCAGGTCGTGGACGGCGAGGTCGAGCAGGCCGGACTGCCGGGCCTTGCCGACGAGCGAGAGCTCGAGGGGGGCGAGGTAGTCGGGGAAGATCGTCAGGACGTCGATGCGCACGTCAGTCCTCGTCGTCGTCGCCGGCGAGCAGCCCGCGCGGCGGGTCGAGGACCACGCGCCGGCCGGGGACGTCGACGACCGGGACGATCTCGGCGACGAAGGGCACGAGCGTGCGCTGGCCGCCGGTCTCGGTGAGGACGAGGAGGTCCTGGGCGGGCAGGTACTCGATCCCGGCGACCGTCCCCAGGTGCCGGCCCTCGGTGTCCTCCACCGGCAGCCCGACGAGCTCGTGGGGGTACCAGGCGTCCTCCTCGGCGCCCTCCTCGGGCGCGGCGAGCAGGAGCGTGCCGCGCAGCGCCTCCGCGGCGGTGCGGTCGGGTGCCTCCTCGAAGCGCACGTACCACGAGCCCTGCCGCTCGCTGCTGGCGGCCACGGTGAGGGGGCCGCGCTCGGGCGGGTCGGTGGCGAGCACCGCCCCGGGCGTCAGGCGACCGGCCGGGTCGTCGGTCCGGACCTCCAGGCGCACCAGGCCGTGCAGGCCGTTGGGTGCGCCGATGCGGGCGACCACCAGCTCCATCTAGCTCTCCTCGGGTAGAACGAGCGCGAGCCCTGGCTCACCGGTGGTGAACCAGGGCTCGCGCCGGTGGTCAGCGGTCGGTGTCGACGACGTCGACGCGGACCGGGCCGCGCGTGGACAGCGCGGAGACGACGGTGCGCAGGGCACGCGCCGTGCGCCCCTGCCGGCCGATGACGCGGCCGAGGTCGTCGGGGTGCACCCGGACCTCGAGCAGCTCACCGCGGCGCAGCGAACGGGAGGTGACGGTGACGTCGTCGGGGTTGTCGACGACGCCACGCACCAGGTGCTCGAGGGCGTCAGCCAGCATTGGTCTCGTCGGCGGGCTCCTCGGCGGGCGCGTCCGCAGGCGCCTTCTCCTCGGTGGTCGCGGCGGCGGCCTCGGAGGCCTTGGCCTTGCGCTTCTCGGCGTCGTCCTCGGCCGCCTTGACCGCGGCGGCGCGCGCCTCGGCGGCCTCCTCGGCGCTGACGCCCTTGACGCGCAGGGTGCCCTCGGCGCCCGGCAGGCCCTTGAACTTCTGCCAGTCACCGGTGACCTTGAGGAGCGCGGCGACCTGCTCGGTGGGCTGGGCGCCCACGGAGAGCCAGTACTGCGCACGCTCGGAGTCGATGTCGATGAGCGAGGGCTCCTCGGTCGGGTGGTACTTGCCGATCTCCTCGATCGCCCGACCATCACGCTTCTTGCGACCGTCCATGACGACGACGCGGTAGTACGGCGCGCGGATCTTGCCCATGCGCTTGAGACGGATCTTGACTGCCACTGTGGTGGTCACTCCTGGTTCATGTGGGGTGGGCCGACGCGTGTCCCCGGTGGGTTTCGGGGACGTGCTTGGCCCTGGACGCGGCTCCGACGGGTGAGAGGGGCCCACCGGTCCGAGTACAGCGGGTCATTCTGCCAGACCGGCGGGCCCATTCCCAAGCGTGCTGCCCCGAAGGGCGCGTGGGGCGTTCGTCACGCCCAGCGGAAGACCTTCGCGGCGACGGGGTAGCCGACGACGCTCCAGGCGGCCAGCACCGCGAGCTCGCGCCACGGCAGGTCCCCACTGAACCATGCCGTGGTCATCGCCTCGCTCGCCGCACCGAGCGGGGTGAACGTCGCGACGGTCGCGAGGGTGTCGGGCATCTGGGAGATCGGCAGCCACAGGCCGGCGAAGAACAGGAGCGGGAAGTACAGGAGCATCCCGATCCCCGAGGCGGTCGACGCCTTGGGCGCCAGCCCGCCCACGACGAGGCCGATCGCGAACAGCGCGAGGGTTGCCAGGAGGAAGGCGGCAAGGACGAGGAGCGGGCTCTCGGGCAGCGGGATCCCCAGCGTGGCCATCCCGCCCACGAGGGCGAGGACGACGGCGACGGCGAGCGCCGCCCCGCTCACCGCGACGTGGGAGACGAGGACGGACTTGGGCCGCATCGGCGTCGTCGACAGGCGCCGGAAGATGCCCTGCTCCCGGTAGCCGGCCACGGTGGCGGGCAGCGTGGTCAGGGAGACGGTTGCGATCGCGGTGGCGAGGACGACCGGCCCCCACAGGTGGATGAGGGTGACGCCCTCGAGGCCGGGGACGCCCTCCACCTCCGTCCGCATCCCGGGGATGGCGTGGCCCATGCCGAGGAGCAGCACGGCCGGGAAGGCGAGGGCGAAGAAGACGCCTCCGGGGTCGCGGAGGAAGAGCCGGCCCTCGGTCCTCACGAGGGTGGTGAGGCCGCGGCGGCCCGAGGGCGCACGGGTGGCGGTGGTGGCGGTGGCGCTCATGCGGGGACTCCTTCCGTGCTGGGTGAGCCGGTCACCTCGAGGAAGACGTCCTCTAGGGTGCGGCGGACGGTGGTGATGTCGTCGGGGACGACGTCGTGGCGGGCGAGCTCGAGGACGACGGCGGGAAGCACCCGGCGCGTGCCCGTCACCTCGACCTCGCGGCCGTGGGCGACGACGTCGGTGACCTCGGGCAGGTCCCGCAGCAGCGCCGGGTCGAGCACCTCGGGCGTCGTCATGCGGAAGCTGCGCTGGTCTGCGCTGCCCGCCGCGAGCTCGGCCGGCGTGCCGTCGGCGACGACCCGACCGCCGTCGATGACGACGACACGGTCGCTCAGGTGCTCCGCCTCGTCCATGAAGTGGGTGACGAGGAGGATGGTGACGCCGCGCCGTCGGACACCGTCGATGAGGGCCCAGGTCTCGCGCCGGGCCTGGGGGTCCAGGCCGGTGGTGAGCTCGTCGAGGATGGCGATGCGCGGGTTGCCGACGAGGGCCAGCGCGATCGACAGGCGCTGCTGCAGGCCCCCGGAGAGGCGGTCGAAGCGCTTGTCGCGGTGCTCGGTGAGCCCGAGCAGCGCGAGGAGCTCCTGCCCGTCGGCGGGCTCGGCGTAGAAGGAGGCGTACAGCTCGATGGCCTCGGCCACGGTGATCTTCGGCGGCAGCTTGGCCTCCTGCAGCTGGATGCCCACGTGCTCACGGATGAGCTCGGGGTGGCGCTGCGGGTCGACGCCGAGGACACGGACCTCGCCGCCGTCGGCGGTGCGCAGGCCGGCGACGGTCTCGACCGTCGTCGTCTTGCCGGCGCCGTTGCGGCCGAGGACGGCGACGATCTCGCCGGGGTGGACGTCGAAGCTGACGTCGGCGACGGCGACCTTGTCGCCGTAGGTCTTGCGGAGGTGGCGGACCTCGATGACGGGTTCCATCTCATGACTCCGTTCGGGCGATCGGGACACGGCGGACGAGCAGGGCGAAGGCGAGTGCGGCCGCGAGGACGAGCACAGCGCCCACGAGGTAGCCGCTCCAGCCCGGCGCGTCGAAGGGGACGAAGGGGGCCTCCGTCCAGCTCGTCATGAACATGACGGCGAGGATCGGCGAGATGGTGAGCGGCAGCGCGAGGGTGCCCCACCAGCCGCCGAGCCGGTAGTAGGTGATGCCGACGAGGAGTCCGGTGAGGGTGCCGGAGAGCCCGAGGAGGGCGTGGTCGACGAGGAGCGTCCCGAGCCCCGACTCCCACACGCCCGCGGTGTACTCCTCCCCCGGCTCCGCGTCGTGCTGCCACCCCATGCGGTCGTAGAGCATCCCCTCGAGGAGGAGGAGCCCCGCGGCGGTCACGGCGTGGAGCAGTGAGCTGCTCACCGCGGCGACGAGCCCGCCGGTGAGGAACGAGCGACGGGTCATGCCGTTGGCGACGTGCGCGGTGAGGTACGTCGTCGCGACGATGACGGCGATCGAGAAGAGGAACCACACGAGCGGGCCGTTGCGGACGAACTGGACGACCGACACGTTGACGGTGCCGACCCGGTCGACGACGGCGATGGCGACGGCAGCGCCGACGACGACGACCGCCCACAGCCACACCCACATGAGCAGGTAGACCTGCAGGTGGTGGACCGCCGAGCGGACCCACTGCGGGCGGCTGACGCTCACGCTGCCGCGCAGGCGCGGGGCTGAGGTGCCGGTGATCATCGGCGGGCCTCCTTCTCGGTGAGGGCGATGAACAGGTCCTCGATCGGGACGGCACCGAGCTCGAGGGAGGCGGCGCGGAAGCGGCCGAGCGTGGCGTCGTCGATCCGGCCGAGCACGGTGACCCGCTTGGTGGGTCCGAGCACCTGCTCGCCGAGCACGCGCAGGCCGGCCGTGGCGGCGTCGACGTCGGCGGCCAGGCCGGTCACCGTGACGCCGTGGCTGCGCAGGGTCTCGGCCTCCTCGGCGAGCAGCACCGTGCCGCCGTCGAGGACGACGACGTTCTCGAAGAGCCGCTCGACCTCCCCGATGAGGTGGCTGGAGAGGATGATCGTGCGCGGGTGCTCGACGTAGTCGGCGATGAGGAGGTCGTAGAAGCGGCGGCGTGACGGGGCGTCCATGCCGAGGTAGACCTCGTCGAACATCGTCACCGGCGCGCGGGAGGCGAGCCCGATGACGGCACCGAAGGCGGAGCGCTGGCCGCGGGAGAGCTTGCCCGGCTTCTTGCGCGGGTCGAGCCCGAAGGCGTCGAGGAGCTCCTCGGCGTAGGCCTGGTCCCAGGTGGGCCGGGCGGAGGCGACGAGCTCGAGGCTGGCCTTGAGCTTCTCCTCGCTCAGCACGTCCCCGCTCTCGCGGATGAGGCAGACGCTCTCCATGAGGCGCTCGTCCTCGAAGGGGTCGCGACCGTCGACACGGACGGTGCCGCTCGTCGGGCGCCGCAGGGAGGCGATCGTCGAGAGCATGCTCGTCTTGCCCGAGCCGTTGCGGCCGAGGAGCCCGGTGATGCTGTCCGCCGGGAAGCGGACGGTGGCGGAGTCGACGGCGCGGGTGTCGCGGTAGTCGACCGTGAGCCCGGTGAGCTCGACGTCGAGGCCGCTCATGCTCCGGCTCCCTTCTGCTGGATGTAGCGGACGAGGTCGTCGGGGCTGATGCCCAGCACCCGGGCCTCGTCGAGCACCTGGTCGAGGTGGTCGGTGAAGAAGGCGCCGCGGCGGTGCTCGCGCAGCCGCTCCCGGGCGCCGTCGGCGACGAACATGCCCACTCCTCGCTGCTTGTAGATGACGCCCTCGTCGACCAGCTGCGCGAAGGCCTTGGCCGCGGTGGCGGGGTTGATGCGGTAGGTCGTGGCGTACTGGGTGGTGCTCATGACCTGGTCCCCCTCGGCCAGCGCGCCGTCGAGGACCTGGCGACGCAGGTGCTCGGCGATCTGCACGTAGATCGGCTCCGGTCCGTCGAACATCTCCCACCTCCCTCGCCTCACTGGTTCATTACTCCACTAATGAACCACGGAAGTAGGCGCGCGTCAAGGCCTCGCGGGCACGTGCCGGCCGCGGGAGGCTGGGTCAGGCGGGGAGGACGTTGTGGTTGAGCCGGAAGAGGTTCTCCGGGTCGTAGCGCCGCTTGAGCCCGGCGAGGCGGGCGAGGGTGTCGTCGCCGTAGACGGCCCGTGCGCCCCGGTCGCCGGGCTCGCTGCCCATGAAGTTGACGTACAGGCCACCGGTGGAGGCCGGCGCCATGTCCTGCGCGAACGCGCGCACCCACGCGGTGCGGGCGCCGTCGAGGGCCGGGTCGGTCCACGCGCCGTAGACGTTGAGCCAGAACCGGGCACCACGCGCGGGGAACGGCGTGGCGTCCGCCGGGACGCGGGCGAACGCCCCGCCCATGTGGTGGATGTCGATGCCCGTCCCGGCCCAGCGCTGCTCGCCCGCGCGCCGCAGGAGCACCTCGGTCACGTCGTCGTCGAGGCGGTCGAAGGACGTGTTGCGCCAGTACCCGCGGCGGTCCCGGCCCCCGAGG
This sequence comes from Georgenia satyanarayanai, assembly GCF_900116375.1. GTDB lineage: Bacteria > Actinomycetota > Actinomycetes > Actinomycetales > Actinomycetaceae > Oceanitalea > Oceanitalea nanhaiensis. Next base: position 181,202 of record NZ_UETB01000005.1, read on the forward strand.
ACGTCGAAGGCGGACTGCCAGGCCACCCAGTCGGCCTCGGGCGACTCCTCGTCCGGCGGCGCGGCGGCGCGCAGCTCGGACACGAGCCGCTCTCCCGTGGCGCCGTCGTCGGGGTCGGCCCACACCGAGGCGAGGACCAGGAGCGGCTCGTCCCCGGCCCCGAGCTCCGGCGGCGGCACGAGGAAGGTCGCGATCGACTGCATCGCGTCGGGCAGCTCCCGCGTCCACTCCTCCCACGCGCGCAGCGCCTGGGGCCACCGCGGCTCGCCGTAGACGAGCTCGACCGCCACCAGCGGTGCGGGCAGGGGTCGGGCGCGGTAGGTGAAGCTCGTGACGACGCCGAAGTTGCCGCCTCCGCCGCGCAACCCCCACAGGAGGTCCGTGTGCTCCGTCCCGCTCGCCGTCACCCGCTCACCCGACGCCGTGACGACGGTGGCGGCGAGGAGGTTGTCGGCCGTCAGGCCGTAGGCACGGGTGAGCCACCCGACCCCGCCGCCGAGGGTGAGGCCCCCGACACCGGTCTGCGACACCACGCCGAGCGGCACGACAAGACCGTGTGGTGTGGTGGCGCGGTCGACGTCGGCGAGCCGGGCCCCACCACCGGCCCGGACGGTGGCGGCCTCCGGCTCCACCTCCACCCGGTCGAGGGCGGCGAGGTCGATGACGATGCCGGCGTCCACGGTGCCGTACCCGGCGACGCCGTGCCCACCACCGCGCACGGCGAGCGGGAGCCCGTGGTCACGGGCGTAGCCGACCACGGTGACGACGTCCTCCTCGTCCGCGACCCGGACCACCGCGAGCGGGAACCTGTCGATGATCCCGTTCCACACGCGACGGGCCTCGTCGTAGCCCTCGTCATCGGCCCCCAGCACGGCGCCGGAGACGCGGGCGCGGAGATCGGGCACCGGGTCCTGGGCAGCGACGGTCGCGGCGTCCATGAGAGCCTCCGTTGGTCCGCGCGGCCCACCGGCCGTGCGACCGCGCACCTGGCCGGAACGGTACTCCTGCTGGATGCGCTGCGGTAGGGCGCCCGGCCCTCAGAACAGCTCGCCGCGCAGGACGACGGCGCGCGGGTCCGCGAGGACGGAGACGTCCTCGCGGGGGTCCTCGGCGTAGACGACGACGTCGGCCGGTGCACCCTCCCGGATGCCGGGCACACCCAGCAGGTCACGCGCTCGCCAGCTGGCGGCGGCGACGACGTCGAGCGCGGGGACGCCGGCCCGCACGACCTCGACGAGCTCGGCGGGCAGCGACCCGTGCACGATGGTGCCTCCGGCGTCGGAGCCCATGAGCAGCGGCACGCCGGCCTCGTGGAAGGCACGCACCTGCTCGTGGCGGCGCTCGTGCATCGCGCGCATGCGCGCGGCGTACACGGGGTACTTGGTAGCGGCCAGCTCGGCGAAGTCCGCGAAGTGGGCCACCTGGAGCAGGGTCGGGGTGACGGGTATGCGGCGGCGGGCGGCCTCGGCGATGTGGTCCGCCGTCATCCCGGTCCCGTGCTCGATGCCGTCGATGCCGGCGTCGAGGAGGTCGTCGACCACCTCGCGGGAGAAGGCGTGGGCGGTGACCTTGGCGCCCGCCTCGTGGGCGGCCGCGACGCCCTCGGCGAGGACGTCGGCGGGCCACAGCGGGCGCAGGTCGGAGTCGACACCCTCGGACCGGTCGATCCAGTCGGCGACGACCTTCACCCAGCCGTCCCCGTAGGCGGCCTCCTCCGCCATCGCCTGCGGGAGCCGGGCGACGTCGTCGAGCTCGCGCCCGTAGTGGCGCAGGTACCTCTTGGGCCGCGCGAGGTGGTGGCCGGCACGGATGAGCCTGGGCAGGTCGGTCCGCTGCTGGACCCACCGGTTGTCCTGCGGTGAGCCGGCGTCACGGACGAGGAGCGTGCCGGCGTCGCGGTCGGCCTTGGCCTGGACCTCGGCCTCCTCCACGCTCACCGCCCCCTCGGGACCGAGCCCGATGTGGCAGTGCACGTCGACGAGCCCGGGCAGCACCCAGCCCTCGACCTCGCGTGCCGGCCCGGCCGGCGGCTCGAGCGTGAGGCGGCCGTCGACCACCCAGCACTCGTCGAGCTCGGCGGTGTCGCCGACGACGATCGTCCCGGTCAGGTGCAGCGGCTGGCCCATCCCACTCCCGTCAGCGCAGGTACTTCTGCAGGTCCTCGAGGTCGGGCACGGCGTCCGGGTCCGCCCCGGCGCCGCCCCCGAGACCGAAGGAGGACCCGGTGGGCGCGGCGGGCTGTTCGGCGGCCTTGCGCAGCGCCTCGGCCTCCTGCTTGGCACGCTTGGCCGGGTTGCCGGACTTGCCCTTCTTGCCCTTCTTCGGCGGGGGCGCCATGCGTCCCTTGGACTTCTTGCCGCCGCCGGGCAGGCCGCCGGGACCGAAGCCGCCGGGGGGCATCTTCCCGCCGGAACGGGCCATCTGCCGCATCATCGTCTTCGCCTGCTCGAAGCGCTCCATGAGCTGGTTGATCTCGGTGACGGTCGTGCCCGAGCCGCGGGCGATGCGCGAGCGGCGGGAGCCGTTGATGATCTTCGGGTTCGCCCGCTCCTGGGGCGTCATCGAGCGGACCATCGCCTCGATGCGGTCGACCTCGCGCTCGTCGAAGTTCTCCAGGGCCTCGCGCATCTGGCCGGCGCCCGGGAGCATCCCGAGCACCTTCTTCATCGAGCCCATCTTCTTGAGCTGCTGCATCTGGTCGAGGAAGTCCTGCAGCGTGAAGTCCTCGCCGCCGGCGACCTTGGCCGCCATCCGCTCGGCCTCGTCCTGGTCGAACGCACGCTCGGCCTGCTCGATGAGCGTGAGGATGTCGCCCATGTCGAGGATGCGCGAGGCCATCCGGTCGGCGTGGAAGCGCTCGAAGTCGGTGAGCTTCTCACCGGTGGAGGCGAAGAGGACGGGCCGGCCGGTGACCTTCGCGACGGAGAGCGCGGCGCCACCGCGGGCGTCGCCGTCGAGCTTGGTGAGGACGACGCCGGTGAAGTCGACGCCCTCCTGGAAGGCCTGCGCCGTCGCGACGGCGTCCTGGCCGATCATCGCGTCGAGGACGAAGAGGGTCTCGTCGGGCTGGACGACGTCCTTGATGGCCGCGGCCTGCGCCATCATCTCGCTGTCGACGCCGAGACGGCCGGCGGTGTCGACGATGACGACGGAGTAGAGCTTGTCCTGCGCGTGGGCCAGGCCCGAGCGCGCCACCTCGATGGGGTCACCGACGCCGTTGCCCGGCTCGGGCGCCCACACCGGCACGCCGGCCCGCTCGCCGACCACCTGCAGCTGGGTGACGGCGTTGGGGCGCTGGAGGTCGGAGGCGACGAGGAGGGGGGTCTGGCCCTGGTCCTTGAGCCACTTCGCGAGCTTCCCGGCGAGGGTGGTCTTACCGGCGCCCTGGAGGCCGGCGAGCATGATGACCGTGGGCGGACGCTTGGCGAAGCGCAGGTCACGGGCCTGGCCACCGAGGATCTCGACGAGCTCGGAGTTGACGATCTTGACGATCTGCTGGCCCGGGTTGAGGGCGCTGGAGACCTCGGCGCCGAGCGCCCGCTCGCGCACGGCGGCGGTGAACTCGCGCACCACCGGCAGGGCGACGTCCGCCTCGAGGAGGGCGCGCCGGATCTCGGAGACGGTGGTGGTGATGTCCTGCTCGGACAGCCGGCCCTTGCCGCGCAGGTTGCGGAAGGTGGCTGTCAGGCGGTCGGAGAGGCTGGCGAACAAGGACGTTCCTCGTGCTCGTTGGGTCCGGTCAGAGCTCCAGGGTACTTGGCGGCACCGACGGCGCGTGCCGCAGCCGCTCACGGCCCCGCGCGAGGAGCTCACCGACCAGCCGGGCACGCCACGGCGTCCACGCGACAGGGCCCGCCGCGCTCGCGTCGGCCTCGGTGAGCAGCGCGAGGAGCTCGAGGGTGACGGGACGGTGCCCGACGGCGGCGAGCAGCTCCTCCGCGACCTCCGGGTCCGCCGGGTCGCGCGTCGTGGCGAGGGTGGCGAGCGTGAGGTGCTCACGCACGAGGAGGGTGACCGTCGTCGCGACCGGGGAGGGCAGCCCGAGCCGCGCGACGACGACCGCGGCCCGCCGCTCCCCCTCTCGCGAGTGGTCCGCCGCGCCGTCGACCTTGCCGATGTCGTGGAGGAGCGCCGCCAGCAGGAGTGTCGTCCGGGCCGCCTCCGTCAGACGCGGGGCGCGGTCGCGCAGCAGCTCGGCGGCGTTGGCGGCGGTCTGGACGAGGTGCCGGTCGACGGTGTGCCGGTGCACCGGCGACCGCTGGGGACGGTTGCGCACGTCCCGCCACTCCCCGATCCACTGCGTCACCACGCCGGCCAGGTCCAGCGCCTCCCACACGGGGATCTGCGCGAGGCCGGAGGCGAGCAGCTCGAGGAGGTCCGACCGGGCGCTCTCCGGCCAGGGGACCGGCGGCGCTGGCGCCCGCCGGAGGCTCTCGAGGGTGACCGGTGACAGCGGCAGACCGGTCCTCGCCGCGGCGGCCGCCGCGCGCAGCGTGAGGCCGGTGTCCTGCTCGACATCGGCATCGGTCGCGAGGACGAGCTCGCCGTCGTGCTCGGCCAGCCCCGCCGCGACGTGACGCAGCCGGGGGGCCACGCGCCGTCCGCGCACCACCGTCGGGCCGCGGCGCAGCAGCGCGGTCCGGCGCAGCGCCTGGCGGGCGCGGCGGACGGTGAGGTCGAGCGCGGCGGTGACGACACGGGCGGCCTGGGCCAGCTCGGCGAGCAGCGCGTCCGGGCCGTCCAGGCCGAGCCGCGCCGCGACGTCGGGCGTGTCGGCGCGCAGCAGCCGCGTGGTGCGGCGGCCGGTCACGACGGCGACGGCGTCGCGCACGTCGAGGAGGAACCCGGCGGCGTCGTCGACCTCGCCGTGGGGCCGGTCGGCGAGCCAGGTGGCGGCGAGCGCCCGCAGGACGACGACGTCGCGCAGCCCGCCGCGGGCCTCCTTGAGGTCCGGCTCGACGAGGTAGGCGAGCTCGCCGTGCCGCTCCCCGCGCTCACGCACCGAGCCGAGCAGCTCCGGCAGGCGACGGCGGGCCGCGGACCGCCAGTCGGCGAGCACGGCGCTCCGGGCACGGGCGACGACGTCGGTGTCCCCGGCCACGTGCCGGATGTCGAGCAGACCGACGGCGGAGACGAGGTCGTCGGAGGCGACCTGGCGGCACCCGGCCAGGCTGCGCACGGCGTGGTCGACGTCGAGGCCGGAGTCCCACAGCGGGTACCACAGCGCCTGCGCCAGCGGCGCGACGGCCGCGGCGTCGTGGTGGCGCCCGTCGTGGAGGAGGACGACGTCGAGGTCGCTCGTCGGTCCGGCGTCGCGCCGCCCCTGCGACCCGACGACGGCGAGCGCGAGGCCGGTCGGCGTGTCCGGGACCGCGGCGTCCCACAGCCCGGCGAGGGCGGCGTCGACGAGGCCGGAGAGCTCGGCGCGGTACCGGGTGCCGGCCGTCGCACGACCGCTGCCCGCCCCGGCCTGGGCCGGGACGGGCAGCGGGAGGGCGAGCCGGGCCGCGCGCAGGTCGTCGACGGTGTGCGCGCGGCCCACGGTCAGACCGCGACGGCGCCGCGGTCGCCCGTGCGGACCCGCACGACCTCCTCGACGGGAGAGACCCACACCTTGCCGTCGCCGATGCGCCCGGTCTGGGCGGCCTGGACGATCGCGCCGGTGACGACGGTGACGTCGTGGTCGTCGACGAGGACCTCGATGCGGACCTTGGGCACGAGGTCGACGGCGTACTCGGCGCCGCGGTAGACCTCGGTGTGCCCGTGCTGGCGTCCGTAGCCGCTGGCCTCGGAGACCGTCATCCCGCGCACCCCCACGCTCGTGAGGGCCTGCTTGACCTCGGTCAGCCGGTGCGGCTGGACGACTGCGGTGATGAGCTTCATGACCCGACCTTCTCTTCGCTGCTGACGGTGGTGGGAGCGCCCTCGCGGGGCGGGAGGGTGGCGGCCAGGCCGCTGCCCAGGCCCTCGTAGGCGGACTCGCCGTGGACGGCGGAGTCGATGCCGATCGTCTCGACGTCCTCGGCCACCCGCCAGCCCAGCGTCGCCTTGAGGGCGAGGGCGATGACGAGGGTGACGACGGCGGACAGGACCATCGCGACGACGGCGATGATGACCTGGACGGCGAGGAGGTTGAGGCCGCCGCCGTAGAACAGGCCACCGTCGGTGGCGAGGAAGCCGATCATCACGGTGCCGACGAGGCCACCGACGAGGTGGACGCCGACGACGTCGAGGGAGTCGTCGTAGCCGAAGCGGTACTTGAGGGAGACCGCGAGGGCGCACAGCCCACCGGCGAGGAGGCCCAGGACGATGGCGCCGACGGGGCTGAGCGCACCGGCGGCCGGGGTGATGGCGACGAGGCCCGCGACGATGCCGGAGGCGGCACCGAGGGAGGTGGCGTGCCCGTCACGCAGCTTCTCGACGACGAGCCAGCCGATGATGGCGGCGGCGGCGCAGGTCGTGGTGTTGACCCAGGCCAGGCCGGCGAGGCCGTCGGCCGCGTAGGCGGAGCCCGCGTTGAAGCCGAACCAGCCGAACCACAGGAGGGCCGCGCCGAGCATGACGAAGGGGAGGTTGTGGGGGCGGCTGGGGGTGCGCCCGAAACCGCGGCGCTTGCCGACGACGATCGCGAGCACGAGGGCCGCGACGCCGGCGTTGATGTGGACGACGGTGCCGCCGGCGAAGTCGATCGGCTCGGCGATCGAGGCGAAGGGGCCGTCACCGCTGAGGAGGCCGCCGCCCCAGACCATGTGGGCCATGGGGAAGTAGGCGAGGGTGACCCACAGGCCGGTGAACACCATCCAGGTGCCGAACTTCACGCGCTCGGCCAGGGCGCCGCTGATGAGGGCGGTCGTGATGATGGCGAAGGTGACCTGGAAGCCGACGTCGACGATGACGGGCAGTCCGCCGTCGAGGACGAACTCCCCGGACTCGTCGAGGATCGCGCCGTCGAGGCCGAACATCTCGAAGGGGTTGGCGAAGAATCCGCCGATGCTCTGGCTGCCGTAGGACATCGACCAGCCCCACAGCACGTAGATGACTCCGATGACGCCCATCGCCCCGAAGGACATCATCATCATGTTGAGTACGGACTTGGACCGGGTCATACCGCCGTAGAACAGCGCCAGCCCGGGTGTCATGAGCAGCACGAGCGATGCTGAGACCAGCATCCACGCGGTGATGCCGCTGTCGAGCTCCATGGGTGGTCCTCTCGATCCCGGCTCCTTGCGGCCGGCTGAGGACCACCCTGCTCGCACCATGTTTCAGGCACGGCGCGGCAATGTTTCGACCGGGTGACGTTCTTCGCCGTCGTGTGACGGGCATGTTTCCCCGCCGCCGGCGACCACCCCCGCACCATGCGCCCTCTGTGCCCACTGTGCGCCCGTTCGAACGGGCGCACAGCGTGCCGAAGGGGCGCACAGTGCGGTGGTGGGGTGCCTACGAGAGGAGCGCCTCGACGAAGTCCTCGGCGACGAAGGGGGCGAGGTCGTCAGCGCCCTCCCCCAGCCCCACGAGCTTGACCGGGACACCGAGCTCGCGCTGGACGGCGACGACGATCCCGCCCTTGGCGGTGCCGTCGAGCTTGGTGAGGACGATGCCGGTGACGTCGACGACCTCGGCGAAGACCTGGGCCTGGCGCAGGCCGTTCTGGCCGGTGGTCGCGTCCAGGACGAGGAGGACCTCGCTCACCGGCGCCTGCCGGGAGATGACGCGCTTGATCTTGCCGAGCTCACCCATGAGGTCGGCCTTGTTCTGCAGGCGCCCCGCGGTGTCGACGAGGACGACGTCCGCGCCGGCGGTCCGTCCGGCCTGGACGGCGTCGAAGGCGACGGCGGCCGGGTCGGCGCCCTCACGGTCCGAGCGCACGGTGGTGACCCCCACGCGCTCGCCCCAGGTCTGCAGCTGGTCGGCGGCCGCGGCGCGGAAGGTGTCGGCGGCGCCGAGGACGACCTCGAGGTCTTCGGCGACGAGGACGCGGGCGAGCTTGCCCACCGTCGTCGTCTTGCCTGTCCCGTTGACGCCGACGACGAGGATCGTGGCCGGGTGCTGCTCGCCGTCGTCGCCCACGCCCTTGGTCGTGCGTAGCGAGCGGTCCATCGCGGGGTCGACGAGCTGGAGGAGCTCCTCGCGCAGGATCTCGCGCACCGAGGCGGCGTCCTTGGTGCCGAGGACCTGCACGCGGGTGCGCAGCCGGTCCATGAGCTCGGTCGTGGGGCCGATGCCGACGTCGGCGAGCAGGAGGGTCTCCTCGATCTCCTCCCAGTCCTCCTCGGTGAGCGACTCACGGGAGAGGATCGACAGCAGCGAGCGGCCGATGGCGCCCGAGCGGGACAGCCGCTCGCGCAGGCGCACCATCCGCCCGGCGACGGGCGCGGGCCGCTCGGCCTCGACGGCGGACGGCTCCTCGACGACGACGTCGGTGTCGTCCACGTCCGGAGGCAGGGTGTCGACCGGCGCGTCGGCGGTGGCGACAGGCGCGGCGGGCTGCTCGTCCGGCAGCGCGGGTGGACGACGGCGGCGCACGCCCGCGGTGAGGGCGGCGGTTCCGCCGGCGAGGACGACGAGGACGACGGCAAGGACTGCCCAGAGCTGATCGGTCACAACAGCCAAGTCTGGACCACGGGACGGTGGCAGGGCCACCGGGCGGGCGAGGCGGGGACCGGGGCCGCCCGCTGGGCCTGGGTCAGGCGGGCGCCTCGGCGGGGCGACCCTCGCCGCGGTCGGCGAGGACGGGGGCGTGCTCGCGGAAGTCACGCAGCCGCCCGGCGAGCTCCTCGGCGGAGGTGTAGGCGTTGCCCGGCTCGCTCATGAGGTACAGCGTGCCGAGCCCGCCGGCGTCCTCCTCGTCGACCTCGTCGGCCCACGTGAAGTCCTCGCGCCGCCAGGCGCGGACCGTGTCACGCAGCCACGTGCCCCAGCCCTCCTCGGGGCGCTGGGCCGTGAGGACGGCAACGAAGATCCCCGCGGCGCACAGCACCGCGAGCGTGGTCACCAGGATCGCCCCCGTCATGGGCCCATTATCACCCATGCAGGGGCGATTTGTGCTACCCCTTTCGCGGGCGTGCCTCAGACGCCCGCACGCTCCTCCTCGACCAGGCGCTGGCTGATGACGGTGGTGACGCCGTCACCGCGCATGGTGACGCCGTACAGGGCGTCGGCGACCTCCATCGTCCGCTTCTGGTGGGTGATGACGATGAGCTGGGAGTCCTCGCGCAGCTCGGTGAAGATCTCCAGGAGCCGGCCGAGGTTCGTGTCGTCCAGCGCCGCCTCGACCTCGTCCATGACGTAGAACGGGCTGGGCCGGGCCTTGAAGATCGCCACGAGGAGGGCGACGGCCGTGAGGGAGCGTTCCCCGCCGGACAGGAGGGAGAGCCGCTTGACCTTCTTGCCGGCGGGCCGCGCCTCGATCTCGATGCCCGTGGTGAGCATGTCCTCGGGGTCGGTGAGGACGAGCCGGCCCTCGCCGCCGGGGAACAGCCGGGCGAAGACGTCGTCGAAGGCGGCGGCGGTGTCGGCGTAGGCCTCCGCGAAGACCCGCTCCACACGCTCGTCGATCTCCCGGACGATCTCCATGAGGTCGGCGCGGGACTTCTTGAGGTCGGCGAGCTGCTCGGTGAGGAACCGGTGCCGCTCGGCGAGCGCCGCGTGCTCCTCCAGGGCCAGCGGGTTGACCCTGCCGAGGCGCGCGAGGTCGCGTTCGGCGCGCTTGCGGCGCTTGTCCTGCTCCTCGCGGACGTAGGGGACGGGGTCGCGCGGCTCCTCCCCCTCGGGCACGACGACGGGCACCGGCTGGTGGGGCCCGTACTCCTCGACGAGCACCTCCGGGTCCAGGCCCAGCTCGCTCACCGAGCGCTCCTCGAGCTGGCTGATGCGCAGCCGCTGCTCGGTGCGGGCGACCTCGTCGCGGTGGACGGCGTCGGTGAGCCGGGCGAGCTCGGCGGTGGCCTCCTCGACCTCCCCGCGCACCTGGGCGATCTCACGCTCGCGGGCGCCGCGTGCCTCCTCGGCCTCCTCGCGGGCGTCCGCGGCGGCGGCGAGGGAGCGCTCGACGACGCCGAGCGCCTGCTCGGCACCGGCGCGCACGAGTGCGGCGGTCTCGGCCTGCCGGGCGCGGCGCTGCTCGCGCTCGGCGGCCTTGCGGCGCGCCACACGCTCCGCCTCGGCCGCCCGCTCGAGGGAGGCGGCCCGGCCCGACAGTGCCCCGGCCCGCTCCTCGACGGTCCGCAGCGCCAGGCGCGCCTCGGTCTCGCGGGCGCGGGCCGCCCGGGCCTCCCCGGCAGCACGGTCCCGCTCCGCCGTCGCCGCCGTGAGGTCCTCCTCGGTGCGCTCGGGCTCCTGCTGGGCGACCTCGAGGCGGGTGAGGAGCTCGGCGAGCTGGCGCTCGTGCTCCTCGCCCTTGGCGACGAGCTCGGCGATGGCGGGACGGAGGCGCTCGGCCTCGGCCTCCGCGGAGCGGGCGGCGGACCCGAGGCGGCCCAGCTGTTCGGCCACGCCGGCGAGCCTGGCGTCCGAGGCGTGCAGGGCGGCGAGGGTCGCGTCGACGGACTCCTGGGCACGGGAGACGCGGTCGCGGGCGGCGACGAGTCCGAACCGGGCCTGCTCGGCGCGGGCGGTCGCGGCGTCGGCCTCGGCCACCGCCTCCTCGTGGGCGGCGTGCAGCTCGAGGACGCTCGGGCCGGCGCTCGTGCCCCCGGCGGCCTTCGCCCGCGAGAGCACGTCGCCGTCGCGGGTGACGGCGACGACGTCGGCGGCCGCCACGGCGGCGCGTGCGGCGGCAAGGTCGTCGACGACGACGGCGCCGGCCAGGAGGGTGGCGACGGCACCGGAGAGCTCGCCGTCGGCGGTGACGACGTCGCGGGCCCAGCGCCCGCCGGCCGGGGCGGCGCCGTCGTCGTCCTGGCCGGGGGCGCCGGCGACGACGAGGCGCACCTGGCCGAGGTCCTCGTCGCGGGCGCGGCGGATGGCGTCGACGGCGACGTCGGTGGACTCGACGACCGCGGCGTCCGTGTGGGCCCCGAGGACGGCGGCAACGGCCGTCTCGTAGCCGTGCTCGACGCTCAGCGCGTCCGGGAGGGAGCCGCGCAGGCCGGCGAGCCGGTCGGCGGCCTCGAGGAGCGCGCCGGTGCCGTCCTTGCGGGCGAGGGAGAGCTCGAGGGTGTCGCGGCGGGTCTGCCAGGTGCGGCGCTCCCCCTCCGCGGTGCGCTCCTCCTCGAGGAGCGCGGCGAGGGCGGCCTCGGCGGCGTCGAGCTCCTCCAGGGCCTCCTCGTGGGCCTCGTCCAGGCCCTCCTCGCCCTCCTCCTCACCGGCGACCTGCTGCTCGAGCGCGGTGAATTCGGCCTGGGCGTGGCGGCTGCGCTCCTCGGCCTCGGCGAGGCCGGCGCGCAGGCGCCCGATCTCCGCCTGGGCGGCCTCGGCGGCGCTGCGGCGGGCAGCGACCTGGCCGGTGAGCCGGGCGAGCCCCTCGCGGCGGTCGGCCACACCGCGGTGGACGGCGGCCAGGGCCCGCTCGGCCTCCCGCTCGGCCTCCTCCAGGCGGGTGCGCTCGGCCACGACGGCGTCGCGGGCTGCGCGGGCGGTCTCGACCTCTGCGGCGAGGGCCTGCTCCTCCTCGCGGGCGCGGGCGGCGCGGGCGTCGAGCTCCTCGGGGTCGGTGCCGCGGTGCTCCTGGGTGGGGGCGCCGAGCAGGCGGGTGCGCTCGGCGGCCAGCGAGTGCAGGCCGCGCAGCCGCTCACGCAGCCCGGACAGGGAGTGCCAGGTGTCCGTCGCCTCCCGCAGGAGCGGTGCGGCGGCCGCGGCCTGCGCCTCCAGGGCGGCGAGCCTGCTGCGGGCGGAGTCGGCGGCGGCCTCGACGGCGGTGCGCCGCTCCCGCAGGGCGGTCTCGTCGGCGACCTCCCGCTGGAGGGTCGCGGTGAGCTGGACGAGGTCGTCGGCCAGCAGCCGGGCCCTGGAGTCGCGCAGGTCGGCCTGGATGACCTGGGCGCGGCGGGCGACGTCGGCCTGCTTGGCGAGCGGGCCGAGCTGGCGGCGGATCTCGGTGGACAGGTCGGTGACGCGGTCGACGTTGGCGCGCATCGCCTCGAGCTTGCGCAGCGCCTTCTCCTTGCGGCGGCGGTGCTTGAGGACGCCGGCGGCCTCCTCGATGAAGCCGCGGCGCTCCTCGGGGCCGGCGGACAGGACGGCGTCGAGCTGCCCCTGCCCGACGATGACGTGCATCTCCCGGCCCATGCCGGTGTCGGAGAGGAGCTCCTGGATGTCGAGGAGCCGGCAGGACTCGCCGTTGATCGCGTACTCCGAGCCGCCGCCCCGGAAGAGGGTGCGCGAGATCGTCACCTCGGAGTAGTCGATGGGCAGCAGCCCGTCGGAGTTGTCGATCGTGAGGGAGACCTCGGCCCGGCCGAGCGGTGCGCGCGAGGAGGTGCCGGCGAAGATAACGTCGGACATCGAGCCGCCGCGCAGGGACTTGGCGCCCTGCTCCCCCATCACCCAGGACAGGGCGTCGACGACGTTGGACTTGCCCGAGCCGTTGGGACCCACCACGCAGGTGATCCCCGGCTCCAGGTGGAGGGTCGTCGCCGACGCGAAGGACTTGAACCCCCGCAGCGTCAGCGTCTTGAGATGCACGGCTGCAGCCTAACGGCCCGCGCCCCCACCCCCCATGACGCCGAGAGCTGAGATGTTCCGGGGAACATCTCAGCTCTCGGCGGAAGACGAGTCAGAGAGCCGGGAACCAGAGGGCGATCTCGCGCTGGGCCGACTCCTCGGAGTCGGAGCCGTGGACGAGGTTCTGGATCACCTGGGTGTCCCAGGCGCGGGCGAGGTCGCCGCGGATGGTGCCGGGGGCCGCCGTCGTCGGCTCGGTGGTACCGGCGAGGGAGCGGAAGCCCTCGATGACGCGGTTGCCCTCGACGACGGCGGCGACGAGCGGGCCGGAGCCCATGAACTCGAGGAGCGGCTCGAAGTGCGGGCGCCCACGGTGCTCGGCGTAGTGCTCGCCGAGGAGCTCGGCGTCGGCGCTGCGCATCTCGAGGGCGACGATGCGGTAGCCCTTGGCCTCGATGCGGCGCAGGACCTCCCCGACGAGGGAGCGCTGGACGCCGTCGGGCTTGATGAGGACGAGGGTGCGTTCGGTAGTCACGCGACCGACCCTACCCGGCCGCTGCGGCGTCCCCCGCGCCGTGGCGCTGCTCGTACTCGCGCTCGGCGTCCTCGCGCACGACGCGCTCCGCGTCGATCTGCCCGCCGACGCGCAGCGACACGAGCCACAGCACCGCGAAGATGCCGCCGACGGCGAACATCATCGGCACAACGAGGCCGGTGGCGATGAGCGCGACCTGGAGCACCGAGCCGAGCACGTACCCGACCGTCCCCCGCCGCACGAGCGCGCCGGCCACGACCGACCACAGCGCGAGCACCGCTCCGCCGAGGACGATCTCGCGGACCGGCGCCAGCCGCAGGCCGTAGGCGACGAGGCCGGCGAAGAGGACGACCATCGCCTCGCTGAGGAGGAGGGTCGCGGTGAACAGCGCCCGGGCGCTGCGCCTGGGGCGGCGGCTCACTGCTCCGCCTGCTGGCCGTACTCGGCCACGAGCGGGATGACGTCGGCGATGGAGTCGACCACCCGGCTGGGCACGTAGGGGAAGCGGTCGACCTGCTCGGGGCGGGTGGAGCCGGACAGGACGAGGATGGTGCGCATGCCGGCCTCGAGGCCGGAGATGACGTCGGTGTCCATCCGGTCCCCGATCATCACGGTGGACTCGGAGTGGGCGTCGATCCGGTTGAGCGCGCTGCGCATCATGAGCGGGTTGGGCTTGCCGACGAAGTAGGGCTCGACGCCGGTGGCCCGGGTGATGAGGGCGGCCACCGCTCCCGTGGCCGGCAGCGTGCCCTCCTGGGAGGGGCCGGAGGGGTCGGGGTTGGTCGCGATGAACCGGGCGCCGGCCTCGATGAGCCGGATCGCGCGGGTGATCGCCTCGAAGGAGTAGGTGCGGGTCTCCCCGAGGACGACGTAGTCGGGGTCGGTGTCGGTCATCGTGTAGCCGATGTCGTGCAGCGCGGTGGTGAGCCCCGCCTCGCCGACGACGTAGGCGCTGCCGCCGCGGCGCTGGCCGTCGAGGAACTGCGCGGCGGCCATCGCCGAGGTCCAGATCGCGTCCTCGGGGATGTCGATGCCGCCGGCGCGCAGCCGCGCCCGCAGGTCGCGCGGGGTGAAGATCGAGTTGTTCGTCAGGACGAGGAAGCGCCGCCCGGAGTCGATGAGGGTCTGGATGAACTCGGCGGCCCCGGGGATGGCCTGCTGCTCGTGGACGAGCACGCCGTCCATGTCGGTCAACCAGCTCTCGACGGGCTTCATCTCGCTCATGGCCCCTATCGTGCCCTACGTGCCGCGCCGGCAGCCTCAGTGGCCGCGGTCGACCCACTCCTGCAGGTGCGGCTTCTCGGCGCCCACCGACGTCGCGTCCCCGTGGCCAGTGAGCACCTCGGTGGACCCGGGCAGGGTGAGGATCCGCTCGCGGATCGACTCGATGATCGTGGGGAAGTCGGAGTAGGAGCGACCGGTCGCGCCCGGGCCACCGCTGAAGAGCGTGTCCCCGGAGAAGAGCACGCCGCCCTCCCCCAGGTCCGGTGCGTGGAAGCACGTCGAGCCGGGCGAGTGGCCGGGGGTGTGCAGGGCGGTCAGCGTGACGCCGGCGACGGTGGTCTCCTTCCCGTCGACGATCTCCTCGTCCGCCGTCGTGCCGGGGTACACCTGCTCCCACAGCATGGTGTCGGCCGGGTTGAGGTGGACCGGAGCGCCCACCTGGGCGGCGACGTCGCGCACGGCCCGGATGTGGTCGTCGTGCCCGTGGGTGAGCAGGACGGCGACGACACGCCGGCCGGCGACCGCCTCGACGACGGCGGCCGCATCGTGGGCGGGGTCGATGACGACGCACTCGGCGTCGTCGCCCACGATCCACACGTTGTTGTCGACGTCCCAGGTCCCGCCGTCCAGGGAGAACGTCCCGCTCGTCACGAGGTTCTCGACGCGGACGCGGCCGGTGCTGTCGGTGCGCACGGGGGTGGTCATCGGGTGGCTCCCATCGGGTCGGTGACGGCCGGTAACAAGTCAGCTGTCGGCGCTAGGGGGAAGGCTGTCGGCGGTAAGTGCGCTGTCGGCGGTAAGGGGGGGGGTGGGGGCGGGTCAGGAGGCGGGGGGATCGTTGATCTCGACGACGGAGCGCAGCACCTTGCCCGCGCTCATCTTGTCGAAGGCGGGCTCGACATCGTCGATGCCGATGCGCTCGGTGACGAAGCCGTCGAGGTCGAGGCGGCCCAGGCGGTACTGCTCCACGAGCATGGGGAAGTCGCGCGAGGGCAGCGTGTCGCCGTACCACGCGGACTTGATCGCCCCGCCGCGCCCGAAGACCTGGTCCAGCGGGATCTCCCACGTGGTGCCCGGGTCGGGCACGCCGACGAGGACGACGCGGCCGGCGAGGTCACGTGCCTCGAAGGCCTGGGCGAAGGTGGCGGCGACCCCGACGGCGTCGACGACGACGTCCGCGCCGAACCCGCCGGTGAGCTCCCGGATCGCCTCGACCGGGTCCTGCTCGCGGGAGTTGACGGTGTGGGTGGCGCCGAAGCGGCGGGCGGTGGCGAGCTTCTCGTCGTCGAGGTCGACGGCGATGATCGTCGTCGCCCCGGCGAGCACGGCCCCGGCGACCGCGGCCGTGCCGACCCCGCCGCAGCCGATGACGGCCACGGACTCCCCGCGCTGGACCGCACCGGTGTTGAGGACGGCGCCGATCCCCGCCATGACGCCGCAGCCGAGCAGGCCGAGGGCGGCGTACTGCTCGGGGCCGATGTCGCCCTCGATCCTCGTGCACTGGCCGGCGGCGACGAGCGTCTTCTCGGCGAAGGCACCGATGCCGAGCGCCGGGGTGAGCTCGGTGCCGTCCTGCAGGGTCATCTTCTGCCGCGCGTTGTGGGTGGCGAAGCAGTACCAGGGCTGGCCCTTGCGGCACGCGCGGCACTGCCCGCACACGGCGCGCCAGTTGAGGATGACGCGGTCCCCGACGGCGATCTCGGTGACCCCCTCACCGACGGCGGACACGACGCCGGAGGCCTCGTGCCCGAGGAGGAAGGGGAAGTCGTCGCTGACGCCGCCGACCTTGTAGTGGAGGTCCGTCTGGCACACCCCGCACGTGATGACGTCGACGAGCGCCTCCCCCGGTCCGGGGTCGGGGACGAGGATGGTCTCCACGGTGGCGGGGGCGTCCTTCGCCGTGACGACGACGGCCTTGACCTCATGCATCGGGTGAGTTCCCTTCGGGCGACGGTGCGGTCGGGGCGAGCGCTACCGCCACCATAACCACGTCGCGGCCGCCGGGCCGGGTGGTCGGTCCGGCCGCCACGGGCGGCGCTACTCCTCCCCGAAGCCCTCGTCGACGACCTGGGCGACGGCGTCCAGGACGTGCTCGGCCTGCGGGCCGCTGGCCCGGACCGTCATCGTCGCCCCGCCGGACAGCCCGAGCCCGATGAGCGCGAGGACGCTGGTGGCATCCACGCCGTTGACCTCGACGCGGGCGTCGAAGCTCGTGACGAGGCGGGCCAGCTGCGCGGCAGGCCGGGCGTGCAGCCCGAGCGGGTTGTGCAGCTGGAGGACCCGCTCGAGGACGTCGTCGCCCGGCGCGGGCTCCTCGCGCCCGTCCCGGCTCGTGGCGGCGAAGGACAGTGCGGCCTCCTCGGCGGCGCGCCGCACCTCCTCGGGGCCCGCGCCGCCCTGCGCGGCGACGGCCGCGGCGACCGTGCCCTCGACGAGCGGCGCGTCGGCGAGCAGCACCCGGTCGTCCTCGACCATCTCCAGGACGGACTCGGCCGTCATCGTCGCCGAGCCGAGGTCGGTGAGGACGACGACGCCGTCAGGGCCGTCGGCGGTCAGCTCGCCGACCGCCGTGAGGAGCTTGTCGAAGCTCGTGCCGATGCGGCCGTCGTCGGTCCCGCCGGCCGGGCGGAGCCGGACGTCGGGGGCCATCTGGGCCGCGACCTCGCACAGCCCCTGGGCCAGCTGCGCGGAGTGGGAGACGACGACGATCGCCGTCGTCACGGCCCTGTTCCCGCTCCGTCGGCCGCGGCGTCCGCGGCGGCGCGCAGGATGAGGGCGCTGGACTGGGCGCCCGGGTCGCGGTGTCCGGCCGACCGCTCCCCGAGGTAGCTGGCGCGCCCCTTGCGGGCGACCAACGGCTCGGTCGCCTCCGCACCGGCCGCGGCGGCGTCGGCGGCGGCCTCGAGGGCGGCGCGAGCGCTACCCCCCTCCTCGGCCACGGCGCGGGCAGCCTCGGCGGCCGGGCGCAGCGCGTCGACCATCGTCTTGTCCCCGGCCTCCGCACGGCCCCGCGCGATGACACCCTCGACGGCGGCGCTGAGCAGCGCCGCGACGGCGGACGCGTCGACCGGGCCGTCGCCCACGGCGGTCGCGCCGCGCAGGAACGCGGTGCCGTACAGCGGCCCGGCCGCTCCGCCGACGGTGGACATGAGGGTGGTGGCGATGAGCTTGAGCGCCGCCGTCGGGCTGTCCGGGGCGGCGTCGGCGAGCTTGGCGCTCACGGCGGTGAAGCCGCGGTCGAGGTTGTCGCCGTGGTCGCCGTCGCCGATGGCGCGGTCCAGCTCCATGAGCGCGATCCGGTTCTCGGAGACGGTCTGCTGCGCGAGCTCGGCCCAGCGCAGCACCCAGGAGGTGTCGAGCGTGTCCATGCGGTCCTCACATTCCCTGACGCAGTGCCACGGTGTGGGCGGGTGCGTCCCACAGCGTGATGAGCTCCTCGTCCAGCGGCATGACGCTGATGCTCGCGCCCGCCATGTCGAGGGAGGTGACGTAGCTGCCGACGAGCGAGCGCACGACGCTCGCGCCGCGCTCCTCCAGCAGGCGCCGGGCGGCGCCGTACAGGACGTACAGCTCGAGGGCGGGCGTGGCGCCCATGCCGTTGACGAGGAGGAGGACCTCGCGGCCGGACACGTCACCGAGGTCGGCGAGGACGGCGTCCAGGAGCAGTGTGGCGGTCTCGTCGGCGGAGGCGGCCTTGACGCGGCTGCGGCCGGGCTCGCCGTGGATGCCGATGCCGAGCTCGACCTCGTCGTCCTCGAGGTCGAAGGACGGGCGGCCCGCGGCGGGCACGGTGGGTGCGTGCAGGGCGATGCCCATCGTCCGCACCGCCCGGGCGGTGCGCTCGGCGACGGCGACGACGGCGTCGAGGTCGTCACCGCGCTCGGCGGCGGCCCCGGCGATCTTCTCGACGACGAGCGTGCCGGCGACGCCGCGGCGCCCGGCCGTCCACGTCGAGTCCTCCACGGCGACGTCGTCGGCGACGAGGACGCTGCGCACCGTCATGCCCTCGGCCTCGCCGAGCTCGGCGGCGACCTCGAAGTTGAGGACGTCGCCGGTGTAGTTCTTGACGATCTGCATTACGCCGGCGCCGCCGTCGGCGGCCTGCATGGCGGCGAGGATCGGCTCCGGGCTGGGTGAGGTGAAGACGGCGCCGGGAACGGCGGCGTCGAGCATGCCGACGCCGACGAAACCCGCGTGCAGCGGCTCGTGCCCGCTGCCGCCGCCGGAGACGAGCCCGACCTTGCCGCTGACCGCGCCTCCGGCACGGGAGACGAACAGCGGGTCCGTGCTGGCGGTGAGGACGTCCCCGTGGGCGGACACGAGGCCCGCCACGGACTGGGTGACGACGTCACCGGGGTCGTTGATGAGCTTCTTCACTGCAGCCTCCCTCGGCGTCGTGGGACGGCGCTCAGCCGCGCCGCAGCAGGAGCCGCGCCTCCCCGACCAGCACCACCGAGCCGGTGACGAGGACGGCCCCGCCTGGTTCCCCACCGTACTCGGCCCGGGCCGCCGCGAGGTCGATTGCCTCGTCGATCCTCTCGGTGACGTGGACGCGGTCCTCGTCGAAGATGTCCCGAGCGAGCTCGGCGAGGTCCTCGACGTCGTGGGCACGGTCGGTCGCCGCGCGCGTGATGACGATCTCGGTGAGCATCGGCTCGAGTCCCGAGAGGATCCCCTCGGCGTCCTTGTCGGCCATGAGGCCGACGACGCCCACCACGCGCCGCAGGTCGAAGGACTCCTCGAGGGCCTCGCGCAGCACCTCGACACCCGCGGGGTTGTGGGCGGCGTCGACGAGGACGGTCGGGCTCGTGCGGACGAGCTCGAGGCGACCGGGTGAGTCGACGGAGGCGAGGGCGTGCTCGACGACCTCCCCGCTCAGCGAGCCCCCGCCGAAGAAGGCCTCGACGGCCGCGACGGCGAGCAGGGCGTTGCGCGCCTGGTGGGCGCCGTGGAGGGGGAGGAACACGTCCGTGTAGGTCGCCGCCGGGGTGCGCAGGACGAGCATCTGCCCGCCGACGGCGAGCTGCCGGTCGACGACCTCCATGTCCTGCCCGTCGACGACGAGCCGGGCGCCCAGCGCGTGGGCGGCGTCCCGGACGACAGGGGTGACCTCGTCGTGCTGCTCGGCGCTGACGACCGTCGAGCCGGGCGTGAGGATGCCGACCTTCTCGCCCGCGATGGCCTCGAGCGTGTCCCCGAGCCACTGCTCGTGGTCCCGGGAGATCGACGTGAGGATCTCGACGGTCCCGTCGGCGACGTTCGTCGCGTCCCAGCGCCCGCCCATGCCGGTCTCGACGACGGCGACGTCCACCGGCGCGTCGGCGAAGGCCGCGTAGCCCATGACGACGAAGACCTCGAAGAAGCTCAGCCGCGGCCCGCCCGCGGCGCGGGAGCGCTCGTCGACCATCTCGACGTAGGGCGCGACGTCCTCCCACGTGCGCACGAAGGCCTCCGGGCTGATGGGCTCGCCGTCGAGGGCGATGCGCTCGCGCACCGTCGACAGGTGCGGGGAGGTGAAGCGTCCGGTGCGCAGACCGCGCTCGCGCAGCAGCCGCTCGACGACGCGCGCCGTCGACGTCTTGCCGTTGGTGCCGGCGATGTGGATGACGGGGTAGGCGCGCTGCGGCTCACCGAGGAGGTCGAGGACCTCCCGGACCCGGTCGAGGCTGGGCTGTACGTCGTGCTCGGGCGCCCGGGTGAGGATCTCGGTGTAGATCCGGTGGACCTCCGTCTCGGCCTGGGCCCGCGCGACCGGGTCGACGACGACGGTCGGGTCGGAGGAGGCGCGGACGTCGTCGATCACCGTGGGGTCCGGCCCGCTGAACAGGCCCGAGGCCACGAGCTCCTGGGCGGCGCGGTCGTGCTCGGCCTGCACCTCCCGGGCCTCGAGCTCGGCGCTGTCCGGTGTCTCCGCGCTCGCCGGCGTGGGTCCGCCCGACGCCGGCGGGGCGGCGTGCTCGTCCGTCCGCCGGGAGAGCATCTCCCGGCGGGCGCGGTCGGTCCGGTCCTCCGGACGCTGGTCGTCGCGGTCTGTCACGGCTGTGCCACCTCCAGGCGGACGGCGATCTCGTCGGTGGGGCTGACGTCGACGGTGAGGGAGACCGCGAGGGTCTCCTCGGTGACGAGGTCGGCGTGGTTCTCGATCCAGCGCGCGTAGCGTCCGGGGACGTCGACGGCGAGGGTGATGCGGTCGGTGACGTGCAGGCCGGCGGCCTTGCGCTCGTCCTGCACCCGGCGCACGACGTCGCGGGCCACGCCCTCGGCGAGCAGCTCGTCGTCCAGGGCGGTGTCGAGGACGACGAAGCCACCGCCGTCGAGCACGCCCGCGGCGCGCTCGTCGCCGGGACGGTCCTCGACCTCCGTGGTGAGCGTGTACTCCTGCTCCTCGAGCGCGATGCCGTCGACGACGACGCCGGTGGCGGTCTGCTCCCAGGCGCCCGAGCGGGCTGCCTTGATGACGCGCTGGACGTCCTTGCCGAGCCGCGGGCCGGCGGCTCGGGCGTTGACGGTGAGCTTGGTGTAGACGCCGTACTCCTGGGCGGCGTCGTCGGCGAGCGAGCGCAGCTCGACGGCCTTGACGTTGACCTCGTCGGCGATGAGCCGGGTGAAGGGCTCGAGCGCCGCCGGGTCGTCGGTGACGACCTGGAGGGTGCGCAGCGGCTGGCGCACGCGCAGCCCGCCGGCCTTGCGCAGGCCCAGGGTGGTGGACACGACGTCGCGCACCCGGTCCATCGTCGTGACGAGCTCGTCGGCCGAGAAGGCGTCGTCGAGGACGGGCCAGTCGGTGAGGTGGACGCTGCGCCCACCGGTGAGCCCGCGCCACACCTCCTCGGTGATGAGCGGGGCGAGGGGCGCCATGACGCGCATGAGGACCTCGAGCGCGGTGTGGAGGGTGTTGAACGCGTCGGCGTCCTCCTCCCAGAACCGGTCGCGGGAGGTACGCACGTACCAGTTGGTGAGGACGTCGAGGTGCTCGCGCACGGCCTGGCAGGCGCCGGGCACGTCGTAGGCCTCGAGCATGGCGCGGACGTCGGCGGCGAGCGTGCGGGTGCGGGCGAGGAGGTAGCGGTCCATGACCGGCAGGCCGGCCGCCTCCTCCGCGGTGACCTCGCGGCCCACGGCGCCCTGCCCGCCGTTGGCGGCGCCCGCGTACAGGGAGAGGAAGTACCACGTGTTCCACACGGGCAGCAGCACCTGGCGCACATTCTCCCGGATGCCCTCCTCGGTGACGACGAGGTTGCCGCCGCGCAGGATCGGGGAGGCCATGAGGAACCAGCGCATCGCGTCCGAGCCGTCGCGGTCGAAGACCTCGTTGACGTCGGGGTAGTTGCGCAGCGACTTGCTCATCTTGCGGCCGTCGGAGCCGAGGACGATGCCGTGGGAGACGGACGTGGTGAACGCCGGGCGGTCGAAGATCGCCGTCGCCAGGACGTGCAGTGTGTAGAACCAGCCGCGCGTCTGGCCGATGTACTCGACGATGAAGTCGCCCGGGTTGTGGTGCTCGAACCACTCGGCGTTCTCGAAGGGGTAGTGCACCTGGGCGTAGGGCATCGACCCGGAGTCGAACCACACGTCCAGGACGTCGGGGATGCGGCGCATCGTCGACGTGCCGGTCGGGTCGTCCGGGTTGGGGCGGGTGAGCTCGTCGATGAACGGACGGTGGAGGTTCGGCTCACCGTCGCGTCCCACCGGCAGCCGCCCGAAGTCCGCCTCGAGCTCGGCGAAGGAACCGTAGACGTCGATGCGCGGGTACTCAGGGTTGTCGGAGACCCACACCGGGATCGGGGTGCCCCAGTAGCGGTTGCGGGAGATCGACCAGTCGCGCGCGCCGGCCAGCCAGTTGCCGAACTGGCCGTCCTTGATGTGGTCGGGCACCCAGGTGATCTGCTGGTTGAGCTCGACCATCCGGTCGCGGAACTCGGTGACGCGGACGAACCAGCTCGTCACCGCCTTGTAGATGAGCGGCTGGCGGCAGCGCCAGCAGTGCGGGTAGGAGTGGTCGTAGGTCTCCTGGCGCACGAGCACGGGCCGCTCGGCCTCGGGCCGGCGGCCGATCGGGCCGGTGGCGTTCTTGAGGTCGGCGATGATCGCGCGGTTCGCCTCGAGGACCTGCGTGCCCGCGTAGTCGGCGACCTCGGAGGTGAAGCGGCCGCCGTCGTCGACGGGGACGACGGTGCCGATACCGGCGGCGGCGGACACGGCCATGTCGTCCTCACCGAAGGCCGGGGCCTGGTGGACGATGCCGGTGCCGTCCTCGGTGGAGACGTAGTCGGCGGTGAGGACGGTCCACACGTTCTCGCCCAGGCCCTCGCGGCCGACGAAGTAGTCGAAGACCGGCGCGTAGCGGCGCCCGGCGAGCTCGCGTCCCGTCGTCGTCGCCACGACCTGCGGCTCCTCACCGAGCTCGCGGGCGAAGGCGCCCACGCGGGCCGCGGCGAGCAGCACCCTCTCCCCCGCGAGCGCCCCCTCGGAAGGGACGACGGTGACGTACTCGACGTCCGGCCCGACGGCGAGGGAGAGGTTGGAGGGCAGGGTCCACGGAGTCGTCGTCCAGATGAGGGCGAGCTCGCCGCTCTCGAGGCGCAGCCCCACGGTGACGGCCGGGTCCTGGCGCATCTGGTAGACGTCGTCGTCCATGCGCAGCTCGTGGTTGGACAGCGGGGTCTGGTCGTTCCAGCAGTACGGCAGCACCCGGTAGCCCTCGTACGCCAGGCCCTTGTCGTAGAGCTGCTTGAAGGCCCAGATGACCGACTCCATGTAGGAGGGGTCCAGGGTCTTGTAGTCGTTCTCGAAGTCCACCCAGCGCGCCTGGCGGGTGACGTAGTCCTGCCACTCCCCCGTGTAGCGCAGGACGGAGTCCTCGCAGGCCTTGTTGAAGGCCTCGATGCCCATCTCCTCGATCTCGGACTTGTCCGTGATCCCCAGGGTGCGCTCGGCCTCGAGCTCGGCCGGCAGGCCGTGGGTGTCCCAGCCGAAGCGGCGCTCCACCCGGCGCCCGAGCTGGGTCTGGAAGCGCCCGACGACGTCCTTGACGTAGCCGGTGAGGAGGTGGCCGTAGTGCGGCAGGCCGTTGGCGAAGGGCGGGCCGTCGTAGAAGACGAACTCGTTGCTGCCGTCCTCGCCGGCAGGCCGGTTGTCGACGGAGGCCTGGAAGGTGCCGTCGGCGGCCCAGTGCGCGAGCACTCGCTGCTCGAGCTCGGGGAACCGCGGGGAGGCCGGGACCTCGCCGCCGGTCTGGTGGCGCGGGTAGCGGGGGGTGGAAGCCATGGGTGGTGGTGCTCCTCGTCGTCGTGCGCGTCGATGCGAGGACGACGACGTACCCACCCTGGGCGGGTCCGCTGCCGCGGTACCACCTCGCTTGCCGTCGGGTCCACGGCCGGGGCCGCGGCCCGGGGCCGCTCTCGTGCGGGATGACGGTCCGCGACCGGCCGGTTCTACTGGGAGCCGGGGCTCCGTTCTTCCGGCGGCTCACCGGTGATGGCCGGGTCGATGCCTGTGCCGGGAAGTGTAGCCGCTCGCGGCGGCCGCGCGGTGAGCGGGCGGCACATGGGGAGTTCTCCCTATGCGCTGCGCTGTCCCTCGCGGGCGGCGCTCGCCATGATGGTCCCCGGCAGACGTGCACCGGGCACGTCATCGGCGAGAGAGAGGCGCACACGTGGTCGACCTGTTCATCGACGGCGACGCCCTGGCAGCCACGAGGACGACGCTGGAGAACATCCGCTAGACCTTGTCCGGCGCGGCCGGGGCGATGTCCGCCGTCCCCGGGGACGTCACGGGGCACGACGCCCTTCGGCAGCAGCTCAGCAGCTTCGGCGAGGAGTGGAACCACGGCATCGGCGAGCTCGCCGAGGTCTCCGGCAACGGCGCCGAGGGGCTCGGCGCCATCGCGCAGGGCTTCGCCGAGCTCGACGCCGCCCTCAAGGCCTCCCTCGAGAGCGGTGAGGGCTGATGGTCGCCAGGTCCTTCCCCGCACTCGGCTTCGACCCCGCGCCGGGCAGCCTCGTCTCCGCCGAGTCGGTCGCCGAGCAGGTGCGCACGACCGCCGCGCGCATCCGCGAGGCCGCGGACGTGCTCGGTGGCACCGGTCAGCAGAACTGGCAGGGCGAGACCGCCACCGCCTTCCACGAGACGATGTCGGGCGAGCTGACGCCCAAGGTCGTCACGGCGGCCGACAGCTTCGAGGCGGCGGCCGCCGCCCTGGAGACCTGGGCCTCCTCCCTCGTCACCTTCCAGCAGCAGGCCGAGGATCTCGAGACCCGCGCGGCGACCGCGATCACCAACGTCTCCAACGCGGCGGACGACCTCACCGCCGCCCGGCAGAGCGAGGACCCGGACGTCGACACCGACGGGCCGGCGAACCAGCTCTCCGCGGCGACCTCCGAGCTCGAGCAGATCCGCTCCGAGGCCTACGGCCTGGCCGAGACCTACGCGGGCGAGGCGGAGTACGTCGCGAGCTGCCTGTCCTGCGCCGCCGGCGACGCCCCGGACTCGAGCATGTGGGACAGCTTCACCGACTGGCTGGGGGACGTCGAGGACTGGTTCCAGGACTATGTCCTGCCGGTGCTCGAGGACATCATCGACATCCTCGCGGTCGTCGTCGCCGTCGCGGCGATCATCGCGCTCATCGTCTCCGGCCCGGTCGGCTGGCTGGGCATGGCCGGCCTCATCCTCGGCGGCGCCGCCGTGGCCGTCGACTTCCTCCAGTTCGCCGGCGGGCGCGAGGACGCCACCGAGATGCTCACCGGGGCGCTCGGTCTCCTCGCCGGCGCGGGTCTCGGCAAGATCGTCCAGGGGCTCGGCAGCCTGGCGGCGAGCTCGGGCGGGATGTCGGGGCTGGTCCCGGCGGTGGCGGGCATCTCCCGGGGGACGGGCGGGGCCGGCGCCACGGCGACGGCGGCCCTGTCCTTCAACCCCGTGGGTCCGCTGGCGACGTGGGGCTACGTCACCGGCCGCACCTACGAGGAGAGCAAGAACGTCATGGACACGAGCGAGAACCTCAACGACATCGGCAACCCGGTGAGCCGGACCGTCGAGCGCTTCGGGAACCTCTTCGGCGGGCACGGCTTCGTCACCGCCGAGCAGCAGCGCGACATCGACGATCGGAACGACTGATGGACACGACCGCTGCTCAGAAGCAGTTCTGGGTCCCCACCCCGCCCGGCTGGGTGGAGATCGCCGCCTTCGACACCGACGCGCGCGCCGAGGCGCACTGGCGCGACATGATCGAGCCCGCCCGCGAGCACCTCGGCGACGGCCCCACCGACCACCTCTACCTCGGCCTGCGCGAGGCCCGGGCGGCCGTCGCCCGCAGCGGCGTCACCTCCGCGGGCGTCGTCGTCACCGAGGTCGACGACAAGCCCGCCGTGTGGACCTTCTCGACGACGATCGAGAAGGTAGCGAGCGGAGAGGTCAACCCGGTCGCGCTCGTCGAGCGCGCCGTCGGGACCGCCGGCACGGTCGAGCGTGTCGAGGACATCACGCTGGTCGACGGGCGGACGGCGGTGCAGGCCTTCCTCACCCTCAGCCCGGAGACCCGGCTGGGGCGGGCGCACGGCTCCGCGACGGCACCGGCCGGCGGCACCGGCACCCCGCCGGTCGAGCGGCTCGGCAGCTGCGTCGTGGCCGTCGCCCTCCCGGGACGTCCGCACGACCTCGTCCTCGTCACCGGCAGCTCCCCGGACCCCGAGCACCGGCCGCTGCTCGCGCACGTCGTCAGCGCCATCGCGGCCGGCGTGCACGTCGGCACCGAGCCGCCGGAGGGCGTCGCGCGCGCCAGTGGTGTGCTGCCGGTGAACGAGCCGGCGGGCACGTGAGGTTCCTGCCCGCCACGGTGGAGCCCTACGTCGTCGCCGCGGAGCGCGGGGAGACGACCGGCGCCCGTCGCCCGGCCGTCCGCGCCGTCGTCGCCGAGTACACGAGCGGACGGCGCCTGCTCACCGGCGTGGCGCTGTGGCTGGGCGTCGTGGCGGCACTCGTGGTCGCCACGGTCGGCTGCGTGGCGGTGCTCGCCACCGTCGTCGGCGGGGACCCCGTGACCACCGGTGTGCTGGGCGGCCTCACCGTCGCCGTCGCCCTCGCCGGCGGCTGCCTCGCGGCGCTGCGGGGCCGTGACCTCCTCCGTGCGGGCGCCCGCCTGTCTCGGGCGGCGGAGGCGTGGATGACGAGCGGCCCGGCCCGGCACCCGGGCCTCGGGCACCGGGTCCACGGCCTGCTCTCCGCGCTGCGGCCCGAGCTCTTCGCGCGCGTGGTCCTGTGCAGCCTCAGCGGCCTGGCCGCCGTGCTGGCCGCGAGCGCCGTGGGCTTCAGCCTCTCGCGCCTCGGCGGTGACGCTATCGACGTCGCCCTCAACGCCACGCTGGGCGTCGCCTGCGCGGTGCTCGCCGTCGTGTGCGCGGTCCCGGCCGTCGCCCTGTGGCGCGGCTCGCGCCGCGTGCAGCGCGGCCTCATCCACGACCCGGCCGCGACGGCGTACGGCACTGCCGGATAGCGCACCCTCACCGGACGGATCACCGGACGGGGCTTACGGGACGTCACGGCTCGAGCGAGCCCCCGGCTGCGCGTCTGACCAGCCGGTTCCCGTTGATGGTTCCCCTATCGGGGCGAGCGAAACGAGCGTCGGAGACGAACGGTCCGCCGCCGCTCCGACCTGCAAACCGGAACGTAGTTCGCCACTGGCGATGTACAGTCGGAACCGCTCGGGCCGGCCTCGAACGCTGCTGTTCGCTTGTGGAGGTGCATCGGATGTCATTGGGAGCGAGCCATGAGGCGGCTGGCCAAGCTCTGGGGTACTTCCAACAGTGCATGCGCGCGCTCGCTGAGCTGGGGAAGCGAGCATCGGTCGATCCTGCCGTCGTGCTCCGCTTGGAAGTCTTAGACGACATAGATTTTAACTCCGGCGGATCCGCGTCGGAACTCTTGCAGACAAAGCATCACCTCGGTGAGACGGAGAAAGTAACAGCGAAGAGCGTAGATTTCTGGCGCACCATGAATGTGTGGATGGACCTTTCTCTCGACGAGCGGCCTCTTCTACGAATGGTCACTACCCAGATCGCTGATGAGGACCTCGGCTTGCTTCGGCCAGGGGCAGACAGGGATAGTCCGGAGGCATTGCGAAGGATCGTCGAAGCGGCAAGCGCTTCAGGCAACAAAAAGTCCCAGCCTTGGCGCGACCGTTTCCTTCAGCTGGACGCAGTGGACCAGCTCGAACTCGTCGACCGAATCGTCATAGATGACGCCACGCCAAGCGCTAGCGGCTTGGACTCGGAGTTGATTCAGACTTTTCGCTACGCGGTTACACCTGGAAAAGAGAAGGCCTTCTTGGCTCTCCTCAAAGGCTGGTGGGCAGGGATCGCCGTTAGATTGCTCGATCGCACATTGCCTGCTGTAACGGGAAACGACCTGGCGGTCGAGGTCGCGGACATCGTTGATCAACTTAGACTGGACAACCTCCCGGTGGACCCGGATGTGCGGCAGCGGTTCGATGAATCGATCACCGAAGCTTATAAGGACCGACAATTTGTTCAGCAACTCCTGTGGGTTGCCCTCGACCGAGAGCGTCTATGGAAGGCAATCCGCGACTATCATCGTTCATACTCACAGCGCTCCTTCTGGCTGCGCTACCAACTTGTCGGTGAACAGGAACTCGACCGTTTCGCGTTCAAGTTGTACGACGAGTGGGAACAAGTTTTCGATGCTGAAGTTGGCAGGGCTCTAGATGGGGGCCGCACCGCAGAGGAAGTCGGGCAAGAGATCATGAGTCAGCTTGCGCGAACTTCGAGGGCCAGGCTGCGCGACCGCTTCGACGAGCCGTGGTTCAACCGTGGCATGTTCCAAGCGCTGGCCGACGGCGAACTTGGATACCGGATAGGTTGGCACCCCGACTTTCAATCTCGCTTGGAAGGCCTGCTCACCGGTGCAACAGTCTGAGACCCCCGTCGACGGAGGTGGACGCGCGCGCGCGCCGGAGGCGGTCGCGCTGTTCAACGAGGCGTTCACATCCGAGCTACTCGTCAATGCAGCATGGGCAAAAGAGCAAGACAGTGACACGGGCCTTAGCTGGCCAGCATGTTTTCTCATTCTTCCGCTCGTCCTCCACCCCCCGACCCGTGAATCACTACCGCGGAGTCCTTCAGTTACATTGACCGCGTGGGCGGTTCGTAACGCCGAGTTGTCTCAGAGCATCGGCGCCCGCGTTGCTACGACGGTCGATCAGACAAAACGAGCCCTTCGGTTCGGAATGCGCTCGGGTCGGTTGGCGCTTTCAGGTACAGACGTCATGGCGATCGCGCGACCAAGAAACCCAATTCGCAATGAATGGCCAGAGGAACTGACCAACGCGGTCCGCGCTGCACGCGTCTCTGGACGCTGGTTCCGGGCTACCGACGTGTACACGGCATTCAACCTCCTCGGAATGGGCAACTAAGTGCAAATTGTTTCCATCGGCGTGTATGGCCACCACGGAGAGCATCGAAAGGTCGACTTCGTTCCTGGTCAACTGAACATTCTGACCGGCAAGTCAAAGACCGGCAAATCCGCCCTCCTCGACATTGTCGAGTTCTGCCTGGGACGCGACACTGTCACAATTCCGACCGGTGTTATCAGCGATAAAGTATCCTGGTACTCAACACTTGTTCAGTTCGACAATGAGCGAGTGTTGCTTTGCCGCCCGAATCCAGAGACGGCTAGCACTAATAGGGCAATGATTACCATCGGTGACCTCGCCCTGGAGGCCCCGAGCTCGAGCCGACCGTTGGAAGTCAACGCGGACACCGAGGTCGTAAAGGACGTCTTGAGCGAGCGCCTGCGAATAGAGAGGTTCCGAATTGAACCTGATCGAGGGTCGCTTCGCCATCCCTTTGAGGTTTCTAGCAAGCAGGCGTTGCTGTTCTGCTTCCAAAGTCAGAACGAGATAGCAAATCGCGCGGTCCTGTTCCATCGCCAGAACGAACCCGAAGTGCGCCCCACCATCCGTGGGGCACTGCCGTATTTCTTAGGAGCGTCAACTCCCGAACAGTCGGCAATCCAACGTCAGCTACTCCAGGCTAGGCGCACGTTGCAGCGACTGCTGATTGAAATTCGAGCGGCAGAGGCGGAGCTAAGTCAACGGGATGACCGCACTTTCAATCTCCTGAGGTCCGCCGTAGCGCTGGGTCTTTTGAGCGAGTCGGACCAGGTAGGGAATGACCCCGACCATGGGCGCGACCTGCTCGAGCAAATCCTGCATTACGAATCCGAGTCGGTCGACACGACTCTCAGCACGGAGGCTGTGGCGCGCCAGGCAGAACTACTTGAGGAGGGTAGGGGGATTCGCCGGCAACTTCGAGAGGTTGACGATCGGATCGCTCTAATGACGCGCCTCGAAGCGGAGCAATCTGATGCGACCTCAGAGTTGGCGATTCAGCGAGATCGACTAAGCGCTCTGGAGTTCATGCGCCCTCGAGAACGTCATGCAGCTGGCCATGCAGGTACATGCCCGCTGTGCGACCAAGGTCTCCCGCAGTCTGATGAAACGATTGAGTCACTTCAGGCACTGTTGAGCGACTTGGACACTCGGTTGGCAGCTTCTCGTGGCTCAGCGGCACGCAGGGAGTCGGTGATCGATGATCTCAAGGAGTCCAGGGAGCATCTGCTAACAGCGCTCCGTAAGAATGCGGCGGATCTCGATGCTGCGGCGATACAGAATCAGGAACTGTCGGAAGGGCGCGAGCGGCGCGAGCAAGTGGCTTTCTTGAAGGGCCGAGTGAGCCAGGAACTGGAGCGTGGAGTTCACGTCGAGGGCGGGGTTGAGGAATTGCGCGTCGCGGAACGCCGCGCACGTGGGCAGGTGGCTCGCTTAGAAGAGCTCTTTGAAGCCGACGATCCAACTGAGTCACTTCGGCGAGCCATGGACGGGCTGAGTGAGTTGATTACCGACTACGCCCGGAGCCTTGAACTGGAGGGGTCTGAGCACTATGCGCGTCTGGACCCAGGAGAACTGACCGTTTCGTACCGGCGCCCGGGGGGCCGCGTCCCTCTAGCACGTATGGGGAGCGCAGAGAACTGGGTGGGCTACCACCTCGCGGCACACCTTGCTCTGCACCATTGGTTCGTTACAAAAGACCGGCCAGTGCCAAGGTTCCTCATGCTGGACCAGCCCACTCAAGCTTTCTTCCCCGAGGAGGTCGTGGACGCTACTGACGATGAGGACGCCGACTGGGGAGCGGTGCGGCGTCAGTTCGAACTCCTGAAAGACGTTGTCACTTCGCTCGGTGGACGGTTTCAGGTGATCGTGTGCGACCACGCGAATTTGGCGGACGACTGGTTCCAAGATGCCGTAGTAGACAACTGGCGTAACGGCGTCGCATTGATCCCTGACGATTGGCCATCGAAGGCAACTTAGCGGATCCGCAAAGTGCGAGGGGGGCGATCCGAGTCCGTGGGCGCGGCACGAACCTGCTCTCCCCGGCGTGCGACTGGTTACTCCCCCTCTGGTTCCATAGCAAGGACTGACTACTGAAGACGGCCACGACCGGCGGGGAAGCGGGCACAGACTCGCCGTAAGACGATCCCCCTGCGGTCAGCCGATGCGCTCATTGCGGCATGACCGGATAACAGGCCGCCCGCACCCCAACCCAACCGGACCTCGCCCCGCTGAAGCGAAGCGTGGCCCGCGCCGGCCCCTCGACGCGATCTGCTGCTCGGCCTGGCCAGGTCCAGGTTGAGACGGTCGAGAGCGACGAGGGGCTAATGTCGGCCCGACCAGGGCGAACGGCTGCTTCGTGTTTGTAGATACTGACTTCCTACGCGTCGTTAGGGGCTGCCGCTAATCAGGGAGATTCCTGCCTCCTGGGCGTACTTGATTAGTAGGCTGACGAACGCGGAACAAGACACCATCATGTAGCGAGCCATCGCTACATCGCTCTTGGGAACTTCGATAGATGCGTGCCGGATGCCGTCCGCGTCGCTCGTGTAGCCGTAGATCGCCTTCCATCCGTTTATAAGCGCAGGATGGATCGTGACGCCACTCTTCTCGAGCTTGCTGAGTGCGTCACCCAACGTACCCTTTTTCCCATTGATAGAGCCGCATACCGACTCCACCGCTGAGATGGCTTCCTTGATCGTGTTCGACGCATCGGGGTTGTCGCGGTTGCTCATTATTGCTAGCGCCCGCGTGAGGTGGTGACGCGCTCCAGGAAGCCCCTCAGTGTCTGTGAGCGCCGCGCGGACCGCCTCCACGTCTGTGCTCGCGTGAAGCTCGACCACCTGCCCGTCGATGATGGTCCAGGCGGAGAGGTGCTGTTCGAGGGCACCGTTTACGAGCTCAGAGAAGCCAGCGAACCCAGTGTCACCATAGTGCTCCTCAGAAGCGAAGTGCTGGATCAAGTCGTAGACATGATGCCAGTCGGCGCGCTGGATGGACGTCTTCAAGTAGGCGAAATATTGACGGACGTAGGTAGGGATTTCGTCTATTGGCTTGCCCTGGCTCGCCCAGTGCCGAACCAGGGGTACGTGATCGAAGGAGTCCGTCGACGACTTTCGTAACCTGTCTTGAAAGACGAACAGTCGGTTCCAGATGGCGTTCCGAAGACGGCCATCCATCTCCTCACGCTGGAGCGTGTTCGGGATGGGCTCATACCCGTATTGCTGCGAGAAGTTGGAGGCCTTCACGTTGGGCGCATCTGTCATGCCTTGAGTGTCGCATGTGTCGGGAAGCACGCGGCGACCGTTGTCCAGAGCCCCATCCAGGCAACGGGAAGCACTGGTAGAACGGCCCCAGGAACAGCGCGCGACACCTAGCCGTGGCAGTTTCGCCGAGGAGGCCACGCGTGCATCGCGGGCACAGTGATAGCGGTGATGACATTGACCTCGACGCAAGCCGTAATCGCGACTGGGCACGGCGCTCGGGCGCGCTTGGGCGCTGACGAGGTGACGTGAGGGTGAGGTTGTGTGCGGCTACTTAGAACAGGATGCGTTGCAGGTGATGCCGGGCGCCAGGCCGGCCTTCGGTGGCGTCGAGGGCCGCGTGGACTGCGTCTACGTCGCTGGAGGGGTGAAGTTCCCCTACACGCCCCTCTATGATCGTCCAGGCCGGGAGGTTGTCCCGCAGGAAGTTGTTGATCATCTCGGCGAAGCTCCGCCCGGCATTCTCTCCACGTAGTTCCTCTTTGGTGAAGTGCTCTATGAGGTAAGACTCAACCATGCGCACGTCCCGAACATCCCCGTCCAAGGTTTGCTCGTCACGGAGCTGGGCCAACACCCACTCGCGCCCCCGGATGGTGAAGCGCGCGCCGACTGGGAGGGCGGAGGCGGCGAACACGAAGCGAGCCTATGGGGCGGACGTTCGTTTCCGGGGCATTACCGAGCGCCTGGTTCAACTGCCAACGTCGCCCGGGTCACCACGGTCCGGTCCCGGGGCCAGCCGCGGGGGGCCCTGACCCCAGTTCTTGGACACGCTGAATCCAGCATCTGCTGGGAGAGCGAGATGATCAAGGAACTATGGCCAGGAAGAACTACTCCGAGGAGTTCCGTCGTCAGGCCGTCGACTTGTACGAGTCCACCCCGGGGGCCACGGTCCGCGGTATCGCTGAGGATCTGGGCATCGTGCGGGGCACGCTGCGCCAGTGGCTCCAGGCGTACGGGACCGG
>NZ_UETB01000007.1 GCF_900116375.1 Georgenia satyanarayanai
AAGTGCACGTCCGTGGACCCGGCCCAGCTGTTGGACAGGTGGAACTCCGCCCCCCGACGGTCGGGCTGCGGCTGCTGCCCACCAGCGGTGGAGAAGGTGAAGGACCACTCGGCCACCGCGCCCTCGGCGAGCACGAAGCCCTCCAGCGCACGCGCCGTGACCGTGACGGTCCCGGAACCCGGGTGGGTCCCGGCCTCCACGACCTCACCGTCCACCAGGTACTCCACACCCTCGACCCCGGGGACCGTGAACGTGTCGCCCTCGGTGCCGTCCACGTCGGTGAAGGTCACCGCCAGCGGCGTCACCTCCACGGGATCCGGCTGCACCGGGTGCGGTGCCGACAGCGGGGCGATGCTGATCCGGTCGACGATCGGCGCGTTCTCCGCCCGGAGCGGCAGCCCCGGCCAGTTGTCCTCGGCATACGTCTCGCCGTCGAAGTTCGGCAGCTCCTCGGCGGAGATGACGATGCTGTTCGCCCCGGCGGTGAGGTCGAGGACGACCGTCCGCTCCCAGAAGTTGTTCTCGTGGAACGTCGGCGGGAACATCACCCGCTCGGGAGCGGCGCCGTTGACGGAGAGGTCGGCGTGCCGCCCCATCGGGTTGGGGTTGTAGTGCGTGGCCGGCACCTGCTCCGGGTTGGAGTAGCGGAAGGTGACCGCGTGCGGACCGTCCTCCTGCGCCTCCACCGAGAAGGTCAGGGTGTTCTCGTTGCCGGGCTCACCGCCGACGTCGGTGACGGCGTGCCCGCCCTCGGCGAGCAGGTACTCCGCCACCCGGGCCTCGCCAGCGAGCGTCGCGTCCTCGGCCTGGTACTCGCTGACCGGCAGGACGTCCTCGCCGGGAGCCACGACCAGTCGGTCGAGCAGCACGCCGCCGGCCCCACCGGTGACGGTGACCTTGTTGACGCCACCGGAGAGGTACACCGCGGAGGTCTGCGCCTCGGTGAGGTCGAGCACGTCGCGCTCGTTGACGGTCAGCGTGCCCGCGCCGTCGGTGAGCAGGTCGGCGGTGAGCGTCGACTCCCCCTCCTGTGCCGAGTAGACCCAGAAGGTGGCGGTCTCGCCGTCGTCCAGCGCGACCGCACCGGCTCCCGAGACGCCGTCGGCCTCGACACCCTCCGGCGCCTCGAGGACGGTCGTCCCGCCGTCGAGGTCCGCGAGCTCGGCCTCGTACACCGAGCTCGCCGCGTCCGGGTTCGGCAGGGCCAGGGTGAGGCGGTCGATGAGCACGTCACCGGCCGTGGACCGCGAGCCGTCGAGGCTCTGCGCTGCCAGGGTGATCGTGTGCGTGCCCTCGGTGAGCTCGACCGTGGTCTCGGCGTGGTCCCACACCACCCACTTGTAGGCCAGTGGGAGGAAGATCTCCTGCTCCTGCTCCCCGTCGACGGTGAGGAACACGTTGGTCGGTCCCTGCTCCTCGATGAGGTCGTAGGTGTTGAGGCTGTTGGCGAAGACGCTGAGGTCGTAGGTGCCGTCCTGCGGGACGGTCACCTCGAAGTCGAGCTCGACGTCCGAGCCGGTCCGCAGACCACCGACGTTGTAGCCGCCGGAGGTGTAGAACTTGCCCACGTCCGCCGGTGCCCCCTCCGGACCGTTGACGCTGTAGCCGCTGCCGCTGTGCGCGGCGTCCTCGGCCTCGTAGCTGCCCTGCCACAGGTCGGGCGTGGCCGTCGTCGACGTCCCCGCACCGGCGGGCATGACGACGAGCTCGTACGCGGAGCCGGCCTCCAGCGCAGGCAGGACGTCACCACCGAACTCGAGGGTGATGCCGCCGTCCACCACGGGCAGGACGGTCTCGGCCACGTGCCGCGGCTGGGAAGAGTCACCCAGCTGTCCCGTCCACGGGATCTCCCGGACCCACGCGCGCACCTCGTCGCCGAAGAGCTCGGAGGGAATGTTGACGACGTCGACGGGGGCTGCGCCGTCGGCGCCACCGAAGACCGAGCGGAGCACCGCGTGCTCCTCGTCCAGCGCCGCGACGCCCTGCAGGGTGTAGTTCTCCCCCGGCGACGGCGGCGTGACCTCGACGGTGTGCCCGCTGAGTGCGGCGTAGGCGTTGTAGAGCCACCACTGGCCGTTGCCCCGGTTCGCCTCGACGGCGGAGTCGGAGAGGTTGCCGTTGAGGTTCCAGAAGGCGATCATCGCGTCGACCTTCGACTCCTCGATCGCCGAGATCCACTGGATCATCTGGCCGGGCACCGAGGTGTGGTAGTTGAAGGCGTACTCGTTGATGTTGATCGGCAGCTCGGTGCCCTCGTACTCGGTGCCGGCGAAGATCTCCCGCTCCCACTCGCGGTACGTCGCCACGGAGTCGCGGATGTTCTGCGGGTGGCTGAGCTCGTGCCAGGTGATGATGTCGGGCACCGTGCCCGCCTCGACGGCGTGCTCGAGCCACCCGTAGACCTGGTCGTAGAGGATGCTCGTGTTCGGCCCGCTGATGCGCGTGCCGGGCAGCTCCTCGCGGATCATCGCGTAGGCGTGGTCCCAGGCGGCGAAGTAGTCGGTCGGGTCGTCGAGCCAGCTCGTCCGGTCATAGCTCCACTCCCCGGTCCCGAACATGTTGCCCTCGGGCTCGTTGAAGGGCTCGACGACGATGTGCTCGAGGTACTGCGGCTCGAGCTGCCCGATCATGTCGAGCTGGTCGGCCAGCACCTCCCAGTAGCCGGAGAGCTTCTCCTCGGGGGTGTCCCCGGGCCACTGGTAGGGGAAGCCGCGGTACCAGTCGGTGGTGCGCACGTAGACGTCACCGCCGGTGGTGTCGGCCAGCTGCTGCACGACCTCCAGTGCGTCGGAGCCCGGGTGCTGCGCGCCGTCCTGGCCCTTGGTCGCCACGGTGCGCACGTTCATCCCCTCGATGAGGTTGTCGCTCGGCATGCCGTCGGCGTACAGGCCGTACAGCAGGCCGGCCGCACCACCGTGGACGGGACCGGTGTCGGTGGCGAGGTCGATGCGCAGCTCGCCACGGAACACCGTGACCAGCGCCGTCACGGGCAGCCCGGCCGCCTCACCCGCGACCTCGAAGGTCCCGCTCCCGGCGTAGGAGGCGGGGTCCACGTCGTCCCACTGGACGGGGACGTCACGGTCGTACCCGTCGGTGAAGGAGGCGCGGACCGTCGCGGGCAGCTCCGGGGCGTTGCCCACCGCGGTGCGCAGCTCCACCGTGTCGGACGCCAGTCCGGTCATCGAGGCGGCCTCGTCGCCGACGAGCTCGGACACCTGGTCCGCGCTGAGGGCGGAGTGGTAGATCCGGAAGTCGTCGACCGCACCACGCAGCCGCGGGTCGGGGTAGAAGGAGCGGCCGATGTAGCCGGCTCCGGACGCGCCGGAGGTGAGCAGGTCACCGGCGCCGATGCTGGTGCTCGTCGCCGCCACCTCGACACCGTTGAGGTAGGTGGTGAGCTCGTCGGCGGCAGCGTCGAGCGTCACCGTGAGGGTGACCCACTCGTCGGCGGGAAGCGCAGCGGGGCCGGTGGTGACGTCCTCCCCGCCCCCGCCGGCGGTCGTGACGGCGGTG
The DNA here is from genome assembly GCF_900116375.1 of Georgenia satyanarayanai. Lineage (GTDB taxonomy): Bacteria > Actinomycetota > Actinomycetes > Actinomycetales > Actinomycetaceae > Oceanitalea > Oceanitalea nanhaiensis. The sequence continues at coordinate 3,514 of NZ_UETB01000007.1, forward strand.
CGCAGGTCGCCGTCGGCGTTCGAGGGCGTGCTGAACAGGTAGCGCTGGTTGTCGGTGCCGAGCGCGTAGATCCACTGCCAGCTCCCCCCGGAGCCGGCCCACCGCAGGCGGGTGGACACGGTGAGGTCCTCGCTCCCCTCGACCGCCTCGCGCGGGAGGGCGACGTAGCCCCCGTCGCTGCCGCCGGGGAGGTCGAGGGCGAAGCCGCCGTCACCGGTCTCGACGACCGACGTGCTTCCCTCGATCGTCCCGTCGACCCCGTTGCCGGAGACGTCGGCGACGACGTTCCCGGCGATCTCGTCCATCGTGTAGTGCAGGTGCGGCTCGGGGACCGCGGCCCCTGCCGGCAGCGCCGTGCCACCGAGCATGCCGGCGGCCAGTGCCGCCGTCGTCGTGACGGCGAGGGCGTTGTGCCCTCGGCTGGTCGTTCTCATCATCGAGATACCTCTCTGTCGTCGGCCTGCCTCACGGCAGGCCGTCGGCTGGTACGCGACTTGTCCGTCGTCGTGGTGCGCAACCTCCTCTCCGGATCGAACCGGTTCGACTCAACGGTGGACCCTGCCATCGGGGCAGGGCCCACCGTCAGCTGGTGCGGGCGCCGGCCGTGCGGCCGACGAGGTGGGGCAGGGCTCCGTCGCGCAGGAAGACGGGGACGACGTCGAGCGGTGCGTCCACCGACACCCAGCGGCCGCCGTCGTGCTCCGTGCCGGTCGCGGCGTCGGTCCACCGCGATCCCGCCGGCAGGTACACGTCGCGCGAGCGTGCGCCCTCGACGACGACGGGGGCCACGAGGACGTCGGGCCCGAGGAGGAACTGGTCGCCCACGTCCCAGGCCCGGGCGTCGTCGGGGAAGTCGTGGAACAGGCCGCGCATCACCGGCTGCCCCTCGCGGTGTGCGGTCTCCATGACCTGTCGCGTGTACGGCCGCAGCGCCTCGCGCAGGTGCACGTACCGCTCGAGGACGGGGTAGACCTCGTCACCGTAGGACCACAGCTCGTTCGGTCCGCCGCTGCGCAGGCGCCGTGACCCGTCGCCCGCCGTGACGTCCTCGTAGGGCAGCCGGTCACCGTGCACCCGCATGACGGGGCAGAACGTGCCGAACTGGAACCAGCGCACGAACAGCTCGCGGAACGCCTCGTCGTCGACGTCACCGAGGTGGAAGCCCCCGATGTCGGTCGTGAACCAGGCGATCCCGGCGACGCCCATGTGGATGCCCGCGGTGATCTGCCGGCGCAGGTCGGCGAAGGTCGAGCTGATGTCCCCGGACCACGCGAGGGCGCCGTAGCGCTGGCTGCCCGCCCAGGCGCACCGCACGAGGTTGACGACCTGCTCCTGCCCCGCCGCGCGCTGGCCCTCGTAGAACGCCCGCGAGAAGAGCTGCGGGTAGAGGTTGCCGACCTTGACGTTGGGGCCGAGGTGGTAGCGGTAGTTGTCGAAGTCGTAGACGCCGTACTCCGGCTCCGCCTCGTCGAGCCAGAACAGCCGCACCCCGAGGTCCCCGTAGTTGCGGCGGCACGTGTCCCAGAGGAAGTCGCGGGCCTCGGGGTTGGTGACGTCGAGGAACATGCTCGGTTCCTCGAAGGCCATCTGCACCCCGATCCCCCGCTCGGTGCCGACGAGCAGGTTGTTCGCCACCAGGTGCGCGAAGTTCTCCGAGCCCAGGCCGACCTGCGGCCACACCGACACCATGAGCTCCACCCCGTGCTCCTGCAGCTCTGCGACCATCGCCGCAGGGTCGGGCCAGAACTCCTCCTCGAAGCGGAAGTCGCCCATGTGGGGCCAGTGGAAGAAGTCGGCGACGACGACGTCGAGCGGGAGGCCACGGGCGACGTGCTCTCGGACGACGCCGAGCAGCTGGTCCTGGTTCCAGTAGCGCAGCTTGGACTGCCAGAAGCCCAACCCGTACTCGGGCATCATCGGGACCCTGCCGGTGGCCGCCGTGTACGTGGCGCTGATCTGCGCCGGGGTGTCCCCCGCCGTGATCCAGTAGTCGAGCTGGTCGGTGACACCGGCACGCCACTCGGTGCGGTTGCGGCCGAAGGTCGCCGTGCCGACGGCCGGGTTGTGCCAGAGGAAGCCGTAGCCCCGGTCGGAGAGCACGAAGGGGACGCTGGCCTGGGAGTTGCGGTGCGCGAGCTCGAAGGTGCAGCCCTTGAGGTCCAGGTCGTCCTGCTGGTACTGCCCCATGCCGTAGAGCTTCTCGTCGGGGTCCGCGGCGAAGGCCGCCGTGACGGCGAGGTCCCCGCCGAGGTGCGGACGCAGGTCCCGGGCTCTCAGCCGCAACGAGCCGCCGGCGTCGAGCTCCTCGAGGAGGAGCTCACCGCGGTCGTTGTAGAACGCCAGGTGGCACCGGTGCACGGGGTAGCCCACGACGTGCTCGTCGCCGGTGCTCGCCGTGGCGACAACCCTGATCCGGCCGTTGGTCACGGTGGCCGTGGGGCCCTCGACACGGACCTCGGCCGCCACCCGCGGTGGCGGGAGCAGGGCGTGGTCGGCGTCGAGGACGTCCCGCTGGAGTGCTGCCCGCACCCGCACGCTGTGCTCGCCCCAGGGCTCGACCCGGAGGGTCTCGCCGCCGCCGCGCCACACCAGGGCGCCGTCGTGCTCGCGGAACATCGTCAGCCTCCTACGGCGGTGGTCGCGGGGATGAACACCCGCATCTGGGCAGGGCCTCGCTCGGCCCACTGGTGGTACGGCACGAGGGTGAGGTCCACCGGTCGGGTGGCACCCCGTGTCGCCGCCGGCGACGCGTGGTAGGGCAGGGAACCGGTGGCGCCGACCGTGGACTGGATCGCCCCGCGGGCGAGGACAGCACCGTCGTCGCCGTCCTGCAGCGGCACGGTCGGGTCGATGCGGATGTCCTCGAGGTCGTGCGCCGCCGCCAGGTCGGTCGACTCCAGGCACATGACGAGGGGGCCACGCTCGACGGCGACGGTCCCACGCAGGGCGTCGATGCGCGGGTCGGGCCAGGTGTAGCGCGGGGTGGTCGGCAGGGCGAGGACGAGTCGCTCCCCCTCGTGGACGTCGGCGACCTCCAGCCACCCCGCCGGCACCGGAACGTCCGGCTCCTCACCGCGGGTGAGCGTCGCTCCGGAGGCCCAGGCGGGCACACGCAGCCGCAGGTCCACCGGGCGGTCGGGGACGGAGAGGACCGTGACGTCGACGACGCCGTCCGCCGGGTACGCGGTGTCGACCCGCAGGCGCACCTGCCCGCCGCCGTCGAGGGCGACGGCGAGCTCGCCGGGGGCGTACTGGAGGACGGTGACGGTGTCCTCGTCCGCCGCGGCGAAGTAGGTGTTGAGCGAGGCGAGCGTGCGTGCCACGTTCGTGGGGCAGCAGGAGACGTCGAACCACGGCGCGCGGACGCCGCCCTCGGCGCGGGAGTTCTCTGCGTCCTGCCTGACGTCCGAGCCGGCCTCGCGCTGGTGCAGCGGGTTGGCGTAGAAGAAGGCGCGACCGTCCTGGCGCGGGGACGTCGCGACGACGTTGAAGATCGTTCGTTCGATGAGGTCCGCGTACCGGACGTCGTCGGTGGCGAGCAGCAGCCGCCAGGAGACCATGACGGAGGCGATGCCCGCGCACGTCTCGCAGTAGGCGCGGTCTGCCGGCAGCTCCCAGTCGTCGCCGAACCCCTCGTCCTGGTGGCGCGAGCCCATCCCACCGGTGAGGTAGGTGCGCCGTTCCACGGAGCGCGTCCACTGCTGCACGACCGCCGCGAGGAGCTCGGCGTCGGCGTTCTCGACGGCGGTGTCGACCGCACCGGCGGCGAGGTACAGGGCGCGGACCGCATGACCGCTCCAGGCGGTCGCCTCCCGCACCGGGACGTCGTCCTGGAAGTAGGCGGGGCTGAGCAGCGGGACGGGGGTGAGCAGCCCCCGGCCCCGGCGGTCGACGAAGAGCTGGGCCAGCTCGACGTACCGCGGCTCCCCGGTGGCGCGGCCGAACTCGGCCAGGGCCACCTCGATCTCGGGGTGGCCGCACACGGCGACCCTTCCCTCCGGTCCGAACTCGCGGTGGACGTGGTCGGCGACCCGCCGCGCGACCGCGACGAAGCGGTCCTCCCCCGCGGTCCGCAGACGTGCGACGGCGGCCTGGAGCAGGTGGCCGAAGCAGTAGAGCTCGTGTCCCATCTCCATGTCGCTGTAGCGCGGTGCCTGGTGCGCGTGCCCGAAGCACGTGTTGAGGTAGCCGTCCTCGTCCTGCGCGGCGGCCACCCGGTCGGTGAGCGTGATGAACAGCTCCTCGACCGCCGGGTCCCCGGTCCGACCGTGCTCCCAGGCGAGCGCCTCCATGAGCTTGTAGACCTCGGAGTCGGAGAACTGCCAGCCGGGTCGCTCGGCCTGGGTCCGCCCCTGCGCGACCCGGTCGAAGTTGGCCAGCCAGCCGAGCCTCTCCATCCAGTCCAGGCAGTGCTGGAGGGTGGCGCCGGCGTTCGTCGCCTGGAGCGTCGCCCAGAAGCCGCCGGTGAGGGTCACCTCGCCGAGCCCTGCTCCGCGGAGCTGGCCCCGGCCGGGGACGACGGGACGGGCGAGCGTGGGCGTTGCCGCGTCAGTGGGCAGCGTGTCGGCGGTCACGGGCATCAGTCCTTGATCGCGCCGGCGGTGACTCCGGCGGCGACGTAGCGTTGCGCGACGACGATGAGGATCGCCGCGGGGATGGAGGCCACCACTGCGGTGGCCATGATGGAGTTCCAGGTCGTCGTGTTGTTTCCGATGTACTGGTAGATGCCCAGGGTGATCGGGATGAGGTCGCCGTTCCGGTTGAGGGTCGAGGCGAAGATGAAGTCCGACCAGGCCCACAGGAACGCGAAGAGCGAGACGGTGACGATGGAGTTGCGGCTCATCGGCAGGATGATCGAGCGGAAGGTGCGCCAGCTCCCTGCCCCGTCGATGGTCGCCGCCTGGAGCATCTCCCTGGGGATGCCGGCCATGAAGGCCGTGAAGAGCAGCACGCCGAAGGGCACCGCGATGGTGGAGTCGGCGATGATCAGACCCGAGACCGTGTTGAGCATCCCGAGCCGCACGTAGATCGCGTAGAAGCCCATGGCCATGACGACGCTGGGGATCATCTGGGCGACGAGGAGCAGGAAGTTGAGCCCGCCCCTGCCCCGCACGTGGAGCTTGGACAGCGCGTAACCGGCGGGGGCGGCCACCACGAGGGTCAGCGCCACCGTGCCCAGACCGATGAGGAGGCTGGTGCCGAGGTTGGGCAGCTGGTCGCGCAGCACGCTGGTGTACCCGTCGAGCGTGGGCTCCTTGGGGTACCAGTGCGGCGGGTTGGCACGCATGTTGCTCGTCCGCGTGAGGGAGACGTTGAACATCCAGTAGACCGGGAAGAGCATGATCGCGGTGAGGACGAGACCGATGAGGGTCCGTCCGAGCGGGCGGCGAGTCTTCATGACTTCTCCTGACGTCGCTGCAGGTAGAGGTAGAGCAGGCCGACGGCGAGAGCCAGCAGGATGAGGATGTTGCCGATCGCGGCCGCCATCGAGAAGTTGGGCTGGGCGGTGCCGAAGGCGAAGCGGTAGGACAGCACCGCGAGGTTGGCCGACGCACTGCCCGGCCCACCCGTCGTCATGACCCAGATGAGGTCGACCACCTTGAGCGTGTAGACGAAGCCGAGCAGGAGCGTGATCGCCGTGACCGGCCGCAGCAGCGGGAAGGTGATCGAACGGAACTGCTGCCAGCCGCTGGCGCCGTCGAGGGACGCGGCCTCGTACATGTCGGTCGGGATGTTCTGCAGCCCGGAGTACAGGATGACGAGGTTGAACGGGATCCCCAGCCAGATGTTGGCGATGAGGACCGAGAGCAGAGCCGTGCCCGGGTCGGTGAGCCAGTTGACCTGACCGATGCCGAACGCCCCGAGGACGGAGTTGATGATCCCGTACTCGCTGTTGAGCATCCACGACCACACGGACCCGGAGACGATGAGCGGGAGCAGCCACGGGATGAGGAAGGCTCCGCGGAGCAGGGCCGACAGCGGGAAGCTGCGGTGGAAGAAGACCGCGAGCGCCAGCCCGATGACGTACTGCGCGGCGATGGAGCCGAGCGTGAAGACCGCCGTGTTCCGCAGGGCCAGACCGAAGGAGCTCGAGGAGATCGCGGCCTCGTGGTTGTCCAGGCCGACGAACTCGGCGTCCCCCTGCACGAAGGCGCGGGCGTCGTACCAGTGGGTGCTCAGGTCGATGTTGCGCCACAGCGGGTAGGCGTAGAACACCACGAGGTAGGCCAGCAGCGGCGCGAGGAACGCCAGGCCTGCCCACGTGGTGGCTGTGGGACGGCGGCGCCGGGGCCGTTCCGGGTCGCGGGCAGGGGCTGCCGGCGACCCGGGGGCTCGGGCCGGGACGACGTCGGACGGGGTCGTGGACATGACACCTTCTTCGTCAGGCGGGGACCGTGGGAGGGTGGAGCCGGCGGACCGTCGGGGGGCGGCGGCCCGCCGGCTCATGACGCTCGAGGGGCTAGCTGGTGGCCGCCTGGGCCTCCTGCTGCGCCTGGGTCAGCGCGTCCTGGGCGCTCATGGCGCCGCTGGTCGCGTTCTGCACGGCGGTCCACAGCGCCTCGGAGATCAGCGGGTAGTCGGTGCCGAGGTCGTCGCTGGTGCGACCCTTGGCCGACTGCACGGCCTCGACCCAGGTCTCGAGCTCGGGCTCCTGCTCGAGCAGCGCCTCCTGGCCCTCCGCCGTCGGCGGGATGTAGTAGGCGAAGGTCGTGGCCGTCTCCGTCAGTCCCTCCGGCGTCGTCATGCACTCGACGATCTCGGTGGTGACGTCGTAGCGGGCCTCGTCGTTCTGCACGGGAGCAGTGATGAACTCACCACCGGTCGGTGCGGGGGCGACCCCGCCGTCGCGCGCCGGGATCGGGATGACGCCGACCGGGAAGTCGGCCTCGGCCGCACTGTTGACCTGCCAGGTGCCGTTCTCGACGAAGCCGAAGTCGCCGGTGAGGAACTCCTCCCAGGTGGTGTTCTGGGAGTTGTTGATCACCGTGTTGGGGGCGTAGCCCTGCTCCAGCCAGTCGACCCACAGCTCGAGGGCGGCGACCGCCTCCGGGGAGTCGAGCTCGCGCAGGTCGGCGCCGGCGCCCCAGAACCACGGGAGGAACTGGAAGGAGCCCTCCTCGGTCCCGATCCCCGCGAAGGTGATGCCGCGCGACCCGGCGGCGTCGATGTCCGCGAGCGCCGCGGTGAGCGACTCCCAGTCGGTGATCGATGCGGGGTCCACACCGGCGGCCTCGAGGATCTCCTCGTTGTAGTACAGCGCCAGGGTGTTGGCCCCGATCGGGATGCCGTACTCCTCGCCGTCGAGGACGCCCGCGGCGAGCAGGTTCTCGTCGATCTCCGCCGTGTCGAAGCCGAGCTCGCTCATCGTCGTGAGCATGCCGGTCCCGGCAAGGGTGGAGACCGCGGGGTTGTCGAGCAGGATGACGTCGGGCGCGTTGCCCTCCTGCGCCGACAGCAGGGCCTGGTTGGTGAGCTGGGTGGTGTCGAACGCGGTGCGCTCGATCGTCACCCCGGCGTCCTCGCCGCACGCGGCCACCCGGTTGGACCAGTCGGACCCCTCCTCGTGCTGGGGGTAGGGGTCCCACCAGGTGTAGGTGCCGCCCGCGGCGTCGCCGCCGCCGGTGTCTGCATCGTCGGAGCCGCACGCGGCGAGCGAGACGGAGATGAGCGCGGCGGTCGCGCCGATGGTGACCGCCCTGGACGTGGTCGTGCGTGACATCACGGGATTCCTCCTTGAAGTGGTGATGAGGTACCGCCCGGGCAGGCGGCACGCTGACGGGGACCTGGGGGTGGTACCCGTCAGGGCCGGGGCGGGCGGGTGCTGCCCCGGTCTCCGAGCTCTGGCGTGATGAGCCGCGTGACGTGCGGCTCCTCGGCGCCGGCGGGTGACTCGATGCGGCGCACGAGCTGTCGCACCGCCATGCTGCCGAGTCGGTCGGGGGCGCTCTCGATGAACGAGAACGGCAGCGAGAAGGTGCGGCCGAACTCGTCGGAGTAGCGCCCGATGACGGAGTAGTGCTCCGGGCTGTTGAGTCCTCGCGCGTGGAGGACCGAGGGCAGTGCAGCCGCTGCCGCCTCGTTGTTGAGGAGCAGACCGGTGGCACCGGGGTGGGCGTCGAGCAGGTCCGACAGCTCCTGCCCGATCGCCGGCTGGCTCGAGGAGCCGTGGACCGCGTGCAGGGTGACCCCGCGGCGCTCGGCCTCCTCCTGTGCCGCGTTGCGCAGGCGCCACACGTAGGCGCCTCCTCGCTCGACGACGTGTCGGGGCTGGGACACGAGGACGAGCTCGCGGTGGCCGAGCTCGGCCAGGTGGCTGACCATGAGCCGGCCGGCCTCGGGGAAGTCGAGGTCGAAGACGTCCAGACCCGTGCAGTCCGCCGGCAGTCCGACGAGCGCCCCGGGCTGCTTGGCCGCGCGGAGGACGGGTAGCCGGTCGTCCTCCTCGGCGATGTTGAGCAGCACGACCCCGTCGACCATCCGCGAGTCGGTGATCCGCCGCAGTGCCGCGGGCCCGTCGGAGTCGGTCACCATGAGGATGTCGTAGCCGAGCTCCCGGGCGGTGTCGGAGACACCGAGCATGTACTGGAGCATGGCCGGTGCGAACTCGTCCGGGAGGAACTGGGCGAAGAGCCCGATGACGCGGGTCTGGGACGTCGCCAGTGCTCGGGCACCGGCGTTCGGCGTGTACCCGAGCTCCGAGACGGCTGCCCGCACACGGTCACGGACCTCGTCGGAGATCGATCGCTTGCCCGACAGCGCGTAGGACGCCGTGCTGCGAGAGACGCCCGCGAGACGCGCTACGTCCGCGATGGTTGCCACATTGCCTCCTTCGAACCGGTTCGCTATCGAACCGGTTCACACCATATCCGGCCGGATCGCCGCCCTGTCAAGTGCGGAACCCGGCCGATTTTCTCGAGGATGCGATGCGAACCACGGACGCCGGAACGGCTGGAGCTTGCTGTGGTGCGCGCTAACATCGATAGAACCGGATCGACGACGACGCCTGCGATGGAGGACCCCCGTGACCAGCTCTGGTGCGGTATCGACACCCCGTGACACGACGACCGCCGGCGACGCACACCGGGAGGCGGTCCTCTCCGGCCGCACCTCACTGGGCATCGAGCTCGGCTCGACCCGGATCAAGGCCTGCCTCGTAGGCCCGGACCCGACGCAGGTCCTGGCCGTGGGCTCCCACGAGTGGGAGAACGAGTTCTCGGGCCGCACGTGGACCTACTCCCTGGAGTCCGTGTGGTCGGGCCTGCAGGCCGCCTACGCGGACCTCGCCGCCGACGTCGAGCGCCGCTACGGCGTGCCGCTGACGACCGTCGGCGCGATGGGCGTCTCGGCGATGATGCACGGCTACCTCGCCTTCGACGGCGACGACGAGCTCCTCGTCCCCTTCCGCACGTGGCGCAACACGACCACCGGCCCCGCCGCCGCCGAGCTCTCCGAGCTCCTCGGCGTCAACATCCCGCTGCGCTGGTCCGTCGCGCACCTCCACCAGGCCGTGCTCGACGGCGAGGAGCACGTCCCGCGGATCCGCTTCCTCACCACGCTGGCCGGGTACGTCCACTGGCGCCTCACCGGGCGCCGGGTGCTCGGCGTCGGCGACGCCTCGGGCATGTTCCCCATCGACCCGGCCACCGGCACCTACGACGCCGGCATGCTCGCGAAGCTCGACACGCTGCTCGCCGGGCGGCTGCCCGTCGCCCACGCCGTCGACCTCCTCCCCGAGGTACTCAGCGCCGGCGCGCAGGCCGGTGAGCTCACCGCCGAGGGCGCCGCGCTCCTCGACCCGAGCGGCACCCTGCAGGTCGGGGTGCCGCTGTGCCCGCCCGAGGGCGACGCCGGCACGGGGATGGTCGCGACCAACGCCGTCGCCCCCCGCACGGGCAACGTCAGTGCGGGCACGAGCATCTTCGCCATGGTCGTCCTCGAGCAGCCGCTGGAGGGCATGCACCACGAGATCGACCTCGTCACCACGCCCGCCGGGGACCCGGTCGCGATGGTCCACTGCAACAACGGCGCCAGTGAGCTCGGCGCCTGGGCCGGCCTGTTCGGCCGCTTCGCCGAGGCGGCCGGCACGCCGCTGAGCGGGGACGCCGTCTTCGCCACGCTGCTGTCCGAGGCGCTCGACGGCGAGGCGGACGCGGGCGGCCTGCTCGCCTACAACTACCTCGCCGGAGAACCGATCTCGGGCCTGGGCGAGGGCCGCCCGCTCGTCCTGCGCACACCGGACAGCCGCCTCACCCTGGCGAACTTCGTCCGTGCCCAGGTCTACGGCGTCTTCGGCACGCTGAGCATGGGCATGCAGGTCCTCGCCGGGCAGGGCGTGGCGATCGACCGGATGCTCGCCCACGGCGGCATGTTCCGCACCGCCGGCGTCGCCCAGCGCTTCCTCGCGGGCGCGCTCGACGCGCCGGTGGCCGTCGGGGAGACGGCGTCCGAGGGCGGCGCGTGGGGCATCGCGGTCCTCGCCGCCTACCTCTCCGCGGCGGACGGCACCGACCTGTCCGGCTACCTCGACGAGCAGGTCTTCGCCGGGGCGTCCTTCGACACGGCCCAGCCCGACCCGCAGGACGTCGCCGGCTACGCGGCCTTCCTCGAGCGCTACCGCGCCGGGCTCGCGGCCGTCGGGGCCGCGGTCGAGGCGCTCTGACCCACGCACGCGGAAGGGGCCGGCCCAGGTGGGCCGGCCCCTTCTGCGGTGGGTCAGCCTGCGACGCGGCGTCGCAGGACCAGTGCCGTGCCCCCGAGGAGGAGCCCGAGGGCGAGCACCGCGAGTGCTCCCCCGACACCCGTCACGGGCAGCCCACCAGAACCGCCACCCGCGGGCGGCGTGGGTGAGGCGCCCGGATCGGCGGAGGGGTCCACCGAGGGGTCGGTGGGACCGGTCGGCGGATCGGTCGGGTCCGTCGGGTCCGTCGGCGGGTCCGTCGGGTCCGTCGGCGGGTCCGTCGGGTCCGTCGGCGGGTCGGTCGGGTCCGTCGGCGGGTCCGTCGGGTCGGTCGGCGGGTCCGTCGGCGTGACGTCCTCGACGACGACGGTGGCCACCGCCGGCAGGTCGGTCCCCTCCACGGCGCCCTGGACGGTGAACTGCCCGGGCTCCGCGTAGGCGCCCGGCTCGATGTCCGCCCAGGTCACCGGCACCTCGGCGGTCGAGCCGTCGGCGTAGGTGACCGTGACGGTCCCCGGGAGCACGGGTGCCTGCCCGACCGTGGTCGTCACCTCGACGGGGGCGACCGCGTCCACCAGCGCGTCGGGCTGGTACTCGCGCAGCAGCCGCTCGTGCTCGGTGGCGGTGATGGGCAGGACCGTGCCGTGGCGGGCGCTGAGGTTGAGCCCGGGCTCGTGGGTCCAGCAGTCGGCGTCGTCGAGGTCGGTGCAGGAGAAGGCGACGTACCCGTCCCCGCCGCCGTACGGCGGCCAGTCCTGGAAGAGGAACCACGTGTCCTGGCCCGGCTCGATGTTGACGTCGCCCGGGTTGGCCTGGAACGCCGTCGGCCCCTCCGCGTGCCGCAGCGGGTCACCGGAGCCGATGCGCTCGGTGATGAGCTCCCAGGACGTGCCGACCGCACCCTCCTGGTAGCGCAGGAGGTCGGGCGACTTCTCGAGGAGCACCTCCATGATGTCGTTCCGCTCGTCCTTGGTGAAGCGGTAGTACGTGTCCTCGTGCTCGACGACCGTGGAGTCGATCATGCCGCGGCCCGGCTCCCGGTAGATGTCGATCCACACCTCGGGGTCGGTGAAGGTGACGAAGTCCCGGGTGAAGGACACCATCATGCGGTTGTAGCTGTCCAAGGTGCTGCGGCCCTCGGTCTCGGTCGTCTCGTAGAGGTTCGAGGCCCAGTACACGGCGTACATGCCGAGGTCCTCGACGTAGTGCGCCTCGGGCGCCCACGTGTTCCCCGCGTAGGGGGTGTTGACCTCGACCATCCGCTGCTCGCTCCACGTCACCAGGTCGGTGGACTCCCAGATCATGAGGCTGAGCGAGCCGGACTGCTGGGCGCGGGCGAAGTCCGGTCCCTGGCCCGGGCGGTAGGTCTTGAGGTCGGTGGCGAGCAGGTAGAACCGGTCGCCCTCGGGCGAGCGGATGATGAAGGGGTCGCGCAACCCCTCCTCCCCCATCGTCGACTCGAGGACCACCTCGTCGTCGTTGAGGGAGATCCAGTCGAGCGCGTCGTTGCCGTCGCTCGCCGCGAAGTAGATCTGCTCGCCGTCGGGCGTGCTCTCCCCCTTGAAGTGCGGGAAGAAGTACGCCTCGGGCTCCTCCGCCTCGGGCAGCGGCTGGACGGTCGCGACGAAGATCCGCACGTCGCTCACCTCGCCCTTGGTCCCGGTGACGGTGAGCGCGACGTGCACCGGCTCCTCGCCGGCCGCGGGACGGGTGACCTCACCCGTGGGGCTGATGACGTCCTCGTCGCCGGAGACCCAGCTCAGCGCGGTCCCGTTCTCCCCCTCGGTGGGCAGGGTGATGTTGCCGCGCACGTCGGTGAGGTTGGGGATGGCGACGGCGTCGAGGTCGCGCTCGACGGCGGTCGCGTCGTCGGCCTCCCCGTAGGCGTTCTGCAGCGCCTGCCACTCCGCGCCCGTGACGGGCAGGACGGTGCCGTGGCGGAAGCGGCTCGGGAAGGAGTACTCCCCCGCCTCGAGCATCGTCCACTCGCCGCTGTCGAGGTCGGTCGTGGTGAACGGGACGTAGCCGCGGCCGCCGTACTCGTCGATGAACAGGTACCAGCGCTCCTCGGTGTTCGACTTGAACACGAGCGGGCCCTCGCCCTGGTTGATGTCACCGGCGCCGACGGCGTCGCGCACGACCGTGAAGTCGTCGGCGAGCGGGCCGGACCCGACCTCCTGGAAGACGTACTTGCCCCCGGGGTTCTCCGCCGAGCGGTTCGCCTCATTCTTGGAGAAGCGGTGGACCTGGCCGTCGTGCTCGATCATCGTCGTGTCGATGACCGAGTAGCCGGCGTCGATGAGGACCTCGGGCTCGCTGAAGGTGCGGAAGTCGCGGGTGGTCGCGTACATCATCCGGTTGTAGGTGTCACCGGAGTGGTCGGCGTCCTCCTCGTCGTAGAGCTTGGAGGCCCAGAAGACGACGTACTCCCCCAGGTCGTCGTCGTAGAAGATCTCCGGCGCCCAGGCGTTGCCGGCGTTCTCCGGCGCCACCTCGGCCACCCAGCTCTCCGACCAGGTGACGAGGTCGGTGGACTCCCACACGACGATGTTCCGGCTGCCGTGCCGCTGCACCTCGTCCCAGCTGCCGCTCGACTGGTTCCACATCCGCAGGTCGGTGGCGATCTGATAGAACGTGTCGCCCTCGGGCGAGCGGATGATGAAGGGGTCCCGCAGGCCCATCTCCCCGCTCGTCGAGACCATGACGGGCTCGCCGTCGTTGAGGGTGGTGTAGGCCAGCGGGTCGTTGCCCTCGCTCAGCGCGAAGTAGACCTGCTCGCCGTGCTGGAGCCCCTCACCGAGGAAGTGGGAGAACAGGTAGCCCTCGTAGTCGGCCGGTGCGGGCAGCGCCGGCACCCGGGCGTCCAGCGTCCGCGTGGCGACACCCGAGCCGATGGTGACGGTCGCGGTGAGGGCGACCTCGACGTCGGGCTGCCCGTGCGCCGGCCGGGTGACCTCCCCGGTGGGCGTGACGGTCGCGGGGTCCGCGGACTCCCAGGTGACGCTCGCGCCGTCCGGCCCGTCGGTGGGCAGGTGCAGGTTCCCGCGGACGTCGTCGAGGTTGTGGACGACGAGCGCGGCGGCGGCCGCCTCCGCCCGTGCCTGGTCGTCACCCAGCGGGACGACGGTGACCGTGAAGTCCTTCTCCGCGCTCGCACCGCGCTGGCTCAGGGTGGCCGTGAGCGTGGCGGTCGCCGCCTCCTGCCCGAAGGGAGGCCGCGTGACGACGCCCGCCTCGGTGACGACGTCGGCGTCCGACGTGGACCAGCTGACGGCGGAGCCGCCCGCGGTGCTGCTGGGCAGCTCGAGGTCCTCGGTGACCGCACTCGTGTCACCGATGTCGAAGGCGGCGACGTCGACGGCGAGCGCCGCCGCCGCGTTCTGCGCACTGATCTGCTCGACCTCGTCCGCGCCGAGCGCGTGGTCGTAGACGCGGAAGTCGTGGACGGCGCCCGCGAAGTACGGGTCGCCGGAGTAGAGCGAGCGGCCGATGTAGTTGGCGGTCGTCGTCCCGTCGCCGATGTCGCCGGGCGTGGCGGTGATGTCGGCGTTCCGGGCGACCTCGACACCGTTCTCGTACAGGGTGCCCACGCCGTCGGCCAGCGTGTAGGTCACGTGCGTCCACACGTCGCGCGGCAGGTTGCGACCGGCGTCGGTGTTCTCCTCGGTCGACCAGTTCCCCGTCGCGATGGCGGTGCGCAGCGGGTTGCCCTCGGCGAAGAGGTAACCGTCGCCGCTGGAGTCGGTGGTGTTGCCGAGACCGTAGATGAAGTGCGCCCCGCCGAGGTCCGGGTCCACGCGCACGTCGAAGGCCACGGTGATCGCGTCGAGGTCACGCATGAGGTCGTCCGGCAGGTCGACGTAGTCGTCCACGCCGTCGAGCACGAGCCCTGCGGGACCGAGCTCGGCGCCGCCGAGGATCTCGCCGTGGCGCTCGTGGCCCGAGATGTCCTGGGCGGTGGTACCACCGTCCCCGGAGAGGGGGTAGTGGAGGACGAGCCCGTCCTCCTGGGCGGCGGCCAGCGCGGGAAGTCCCACGACCATGCCGGCGCCGAGTGCTGCAGCCGCGACCGTTGCCACGGTCCGTCTCTGTCTCATCCGTCGTCCTTTCAAGGGGTCGGCGTGCGTCGTCGCACGCCGAGGTGGTGGTGGGGTGTGCCGGGGCCGGCGACGGTCGCCGGCCCCGGCGCCTCAGCCCTCCAGTCCGGCGCCGCGCCTGGCGCGCAGGGCCAGCCCCGCGCCGAGCAGCGCGAGGGCGACCAGGGCCAGCGGTCCCGCGAGGCCCGCCCCGGTGGCGGGGAGGCGTCCGCTGCCCGGACCGGACGAGTCGTCCGGCCCGCCGGCGGGCGGGTCGGTCGGCGTCGTCGGCTCCTCGGTCGGCCCGGGGTCCGTCGGCTCCGGGTCGGTCGGGCCGGGGTCCGTCGGCTCGGGGTCCGTCGGCTCGGGGTCCGGGTCGGCGCCGTCGACGGCGAGCCGGAGGAAGGTCACCGAGTGGGCGGGGAACTCGTAGGTGAACTCCTCACCCGCCGTCGTGATCTCCCGGTCGACAGGCACGACGGCGCCGGGGTCCGCCTTGGTGTTGACCGCGGCGGGGTCCGCGACGATCTCCGTCACCCGTGCGGTCGGGTCGACCTCCGCGTCGCTCACCGTGATGTCCGTGACCGCGGCGGTGTCGGCGGAGTTGACCACCTTGACGACGAGGTCCCCGCGGTCGGTGTCGCGGGTGACGACGTGGTGCAGGGTGCTGCTCGGCGCGGGCTCGGTGTACTCCAGGTGGAGCTCGTCGTCGAGGTAGAGACGGATGGTGGTGCCCTCCACCTCGATCCGCACGTCGTACTCCTCACCGGTGGTCAGCGAGACGTTCTCCCGCGCCGCGACCTCACCCTGACGGGCGCCGTTGGCGCGCTCGAGGACGGACCGGGTGTTGTTCCAGCCACCGATGTTCCACCAGTAGAAGTCCTCCGGGCCGCCGGCGGCGAAGCCGACGAGGAAGCCCTCGTTGCCGTCGAGCTTCGTCGCGGTGAGCTCCACGGTGTAGTTCGTCCAGTCCTCGTCGTAGGCACCGGCCGGGACCGTGCGGGCGTCCTCCACCGAGGTGGACGTCTGGCGGTACTGCCCGTCGACGACCTCCCAGGTGCCGGCGACCGGTGCCCAGTCCTCGGCGCCCGCGGAGAAGTCCTCCGCCAGCAGCACCTCGCCGTCCTCGCCCGTGACGACGAGGTCGTCGTACGCGGCGCTCGTCGCCCAGGTGGAGAGGAAGACGCCGCCGGAGGCGTCGGGCACCTCGACCTCGCCGCCCTCGAGGGCGCTCGGCACGACCTCGTGGCCGCGGTTGTTCGAGAAGAGGTGCTGGACCCAGTAGTTCGCCGTCCCCCACGACTCGTCGTTGTCGAAGTAGATGAGGTTCGCGTCGGCCCACTGCACGTGCTGGTCGTTGGCGAACAGCGGGGCGTAGGAGGCCATCTTGACGATGTCGGAGTTGCGCTCGATGCCGGTGAGGTAGGCCGCCTCCGCCAGGGCGTTGGCGAAACGGTTGCCGCGCGAGGCGTACTCACCGATGAAGACGTCCGGTCCCTCCCGGTCGTAGCTGTCGTACCGGTCGGTGTTGGCGAGGAACCAGTCGGCGTCGTTGTAGTAGTGCTCGTCGACCATGTCCGCCCCCTGCTCGGCGGCGAAGTCCCACAGCTCGTCGAACAGGTCCCCGCCCGAGGCGAAGCTGGAGTTGGAGACGATCGAGATCTCCGGGTACGCCTCGCGGATCGCGTCGTGGAACAGCGGGTAGTTCTCGAAGTACTCCCGCTGGGAGTCCTCGTTGCCCAGCCCGATGTACTGCAGGTCGAAGGGCTCGGGGTGGCCGAGCCCGGCGCGGACCGCGCCCCACTCGGTGTCGACGTCACCGGTGGCGAACTCGATGAGGTCGAGGGTGTCGTCGATGAGCGTGTCGAGGACCTCCGGGTCCTGGGTGGCCGCCGGGCCGCCACAGGCGTTGGTGCCGACCGACACGACCGGCAGCGGCAGCGCCCCGAGGTCCTCGGCGAGCATGAGGTACTCGAGGTAGCCGATGCCGTAGGTCTGGTTGTAGCCCCACCAGTTCTTGTTCGTCGCCCGCTCCTCGAGCGGACCGATGGTCTCCTTCCAGTGGTAGATGCGGGCGCGGTCCTCGTAGCCGCTGCCCTCGTAGGTGTCGTAGCTGCCCGCGATGAGGCAGCCGCCGGGGAAGCGCAGGAAGGACGGGTCGAGGTCGGCCAGCTTCTGGGTGAGGTCGGCGCGCAGGCCGTACTGCCCGTTGACCGGCCCCTCCCACGTGTCGCCCGGCATGAGGGAGACCATGTCCAGGTGCAGCACCCCGGCGGCGCCCGTCTCCACGGTCAGCCGGCCGGCGTCCGTGGTCGTGTCGGACGTGAGCGTGACCTCGTACCTCGTCCACTCGTCCGAGCCGTCGACGGCCACGGTGGCCGTCCCGTGGACCTCGGCACCGGCGGCGTCCTCGAGGCGGACCGACAGGTCCTGGGCGGTGGCGGTGCGCGCCCAGACGGAGAACTCGTACTCGGTGCCCTCCTCCAGGGCCAGGCCCGGGGCGCTGAAGCCCTCGTTGCGGATCGCGGCGCCAGCCGCCGTCGCGTCCAGTCTCAGGTAGAAGCGGTTCGCGTCGTTGAGGCGCTCCTCGTCGGAGACCACCTCGGCGGCCGCCGAGCCACCGGCCGGCTGGACCACCTGCCAGCCGGTGAGGCCCGTGTAGGAGGCGTTGTCGACCGCGTTGAACTCGAAGGAGCGGTTGCGGACGAGCTCGGCGTACAGGCCGCCGTCGGCGGCGTAGTTGATGTCCTCGTAGAAGAGCCCGTACAGGTCCGGGCTCATCTCGATGTCGGTGCCGTCGCCGTCGATGTGGAGGCTGGCGCGCTCCTCGGGCTCGGTGGGCTCCTCCGGCTCGGCCGGCTCCTCGGGATCGGTCGGTTCCTCCGGCTCAGGCACGGTTGCGGGAGAGATCGCGAAGTAGTCGAAGACGGCGTCGTGCGAGGGTGCTCCCCCCGGGGCGAGGGCGTAGAGCCCCACCTGGGTGATGTCGAAGGGGACCGTCACCTCCCCCGCCTCGACCCATGCCCCGTCCTGCCAGTAGCTCGTCGTCACGACGTCACCGGAGCGCTGCATCCGCAGCGTCTCCCCGGTGGACCCGGGACGGGGCGCGAAGGAGGCGGAGAACGCCCCCGCCACCTCGACGTCGGTCTCGACGACGACGGGGCCCCCCTCGGCGAAGCCGACGTGCGCCAGGCCGGCCCGCACGTAGTTGTCCATGTCGGCGAGCGCGATGAGTCCCGCGCCCTGGAAGTCCTGGACGGCGGGGGCGTCGAAGGAGGTGACGGCCGTGAAGTCGCCGACGGGGACGTCGACGGTGAAGACGTTCTGGGCGTTGTTGTCCGACTGGTAGGTGTCGCCGGGCAGCGAGGCGATGGTGAGGGCCCCGTCCCCGAGGCTCCAGTCGTCGGCGGACTCGCCGTGGACGGTCCAGCGCTCGTCGAGCGCCTCGGCGTCGAACTCCTCGAGCCAGGCGTCCTCGGGCAGGACGTCGGGTGGTGCCGCTGCGGACGCCGGGGCACCGGCGAGCAGGGCGGCCGTGAGCGTGAGGGCGGTGAGTGAGGCAAGAGCTGGTGGCGCTACGGTGCGCCGCCGCGAGACAATCATGGTGCTCCATTCGTGTGCGCGAGTGGGGTCATGCCGTGTCGTCGTGTGTGAGGCCCTCCTTTGGTCCGGACGTCGTGCGGTGCGCCGGGGTGGCAGGTGGCCGCCTGCCACCCCGGCGTCGGGGGGTCAGCTCCTGCGCCGCACCGAGATGGCGCGCTGCAGGATGACGAAGGCGAGCAGCACGATCCCGATGAACACGCGGGTCCACCACGAGTCGAGACCCTCGCGGGCGATGAGCACCTGGATGAGGCCGTAGACGAGCACCCCCACGCCGGTGCCCAGGACGAAGCCCACGCCGCCGGCGAGGAGCGTGCCGCCGATGACGACGGCCGCGATCGCGTCGAGCTCCATCCCGATCCCGGTGAGGTTGAACCCGGACCGGGTGTAGAAGGCGAAGAGGATGCCGGCGATGCCGGCGCAGGTGCCGCTGATGACGTACACGAGGATCCGCGTCCGCTCGCCGCCCAGCCCCATCAGCCGGACGGCCGAGCCGTCGTCCCCGCTGCCCAGCCCGTAGACGGTGCGGCCGAAGCGCGTGTAGTGCAGCAGGTAGAACGCGAGGAGGAGGACGACGGCGGCCACGATCATGCTCGAGTTGATCCGCCAGATGCTGCTGCCCTCCCCGAACTGCACGCCCCAGGAGGCCAGGTCTGCGAAGCCGGGGTCGTCGATGGCGAGGGACTGCACGCTGACGACGTTGGCCAGGCCGCGCGCGAGGAACATCACGGCGAGCGAGGCGATGAAGGGTTGGATGTCGAACACCTGGACCATGACGCCGATGAGCAGTCCGCACAGCGTGCCGATGAGGACACCGACCGCGAGCACGACGGGCAGCGGCACCCCGGCGATGAACAGCTGGGCCACCGTGAGGCCGACGAGCGCGACGACGGCCCCCACCGAGAGGTCGATGCCCCCGGTGAGGATGACGAAGGTCATCCCGACGGCGAGGACGAGCAGGTAGGAGTTGTCCACCAGCAGGTTGGAGAACAACCGCATGTTGACGAAGCTCGCGTTGTCGGTGCTGTAGCGGGCCTGGCCGACCCCGAGCATGACCACGAGCGTGGCCACGGTGCCGAGGACCGGCAGGAAGCGCCGGTCCAGCCGGCCGAGGCGTGCCCGGAGGGCGGTGGCACCGCCGGCTGCGGGGGGCGTGGCCTGGGGGCTCGCCGTCCCACGGGTCTGCGTCTGTGATCTCACGCTGCTGCCACCTTCTCGGGGTTGACGTCTGCCCGGGCCCGCCGCAGCTGCACGCGCTCGCGCAGGATCGGCGACGCCGCGACCGTCACGGCGATGAGGACGAGCGCCTTGAACAGCGGCGTCGTCTCCGAGGGCAGCTGGAAGATGATGACGGCCCGCTCGATGGTGCTGAGGATGAGCGCACCCACGACGACGCCACCGAGGTAGAAGCGTCCGCCGGAGAGCTTGGTGCCCCCGAGGACGACGACCATGATCGCGTCGAGCTCGCGCATGAGGCCGATGTTGTTCGCGTCGGCCGCCATCGTGGGGGCCCCGTAGACGATGCCCGCGAGCCCGGCGAGAAGCCCGGCGATGACGTAGACGATCCACGTCGTGCTGCGCGCCTTGATCCCGGACAGGCGGGAAGCCTCCCCGTTGATCCCGATCGACTCGAGGAACATGCCGAGCGCGGTCCGCCGGACCACCAGGGTGAGCAGCACGAACACCGCCAGGGCGATGACCACCGGGGTGGGGATCCCGAGGATGAAGCCCGAGCCGATCGACTTGAAGGGCGGGCTGGTGACGGTGGTGATCTGGCCCTGGGTGATGAGCATCGCGATGCCCCGCCCGGCGACCATGAGGATGAGCGTGGCGATGAAGGGTTGGATCCCCAGGACGGTGACGAGGAACCCGTTGAAGACGCCGACGAGCGTGGCGACGAGCAGTCCGAGCCCGACGGCGGTGATCGCCGTGGCGGCACCGGGGTCCGCCGCGCCGTCGATGTACTCGAGGGAGACGGCGAGGGAGATCGCCATGACCGCGCCGACCGAGAGGTCGATGCCGCCGGTGGCGATGACGAGGCACATGCCCAGGGCGAGCAGGAGCGGTGTCGCGCTGTTGCGCGCGATGTCGACCAGCTGGCCGAACAGGTGCCCGTCCCGGACGGTGATGTCGAGGAAGCCGGGGCTGCGCAGCCCGCAGGCGAGGACGAGGAGGACGAGGGCGACGACCGGCCAGAACATGCCGTGGCTGGAGATGTCGCGCAGCAGGTTGCGCCCTGTCCGTCGGTCGGTGGACGCGGTCATGACTCCTGTGCTCCGCTCGCGATGGTCTCGAGGATGGCCCCGGGGGTGACGTCGTCGTCGTTGTCGACCTCCGCGATGACCTGGCGGTCGCGGAGCACGAGGATCCGCTCGCTCAGGCGCACCACCTCCTCGAGCTCGGAGGAGATGAAGACGACCGCCATTCCGTCCCGGGAGAGGTCGGCGACGAGCTTCTGGATCTCGGCCTTGGCACCGATGTCGATGCCGCGGGTGGGCTCGTCCAGGACGAGCAGCCGCGGGGAGGTGGCGAGCCAGCGCGCGAGCAGCACCTTCTGCTGGTTGCCTCCGGAGAGGTTCTTGATGAGGGCGTTCGGGTTGGGCGGGTTGATGTCGAGCGCCTCGATGTACGTGGCGACGACCGCGTCGAGCTCCTTGCGCGGGATGGGCCGCCAGGTGCCGCGGCCGGCCTGGATCGCCAGCGCGATGTTCTCCCGGACGGTGAGGTCGCCGACGATCCCCTCCTTCTTCCGGTCCTCGGTGGAGAAGGCGATGTCGTGGCTCAGCGCGACGCGCGGTGAGCTGAGCCGCACCGCCGTGCCGTCGATCTCGACGGTGCCGTGGTCGGCACGGTCGACGCCGGCGAGCAGCCGCCCCGCCTCCGTGCGTCCGGAGCCGAGGAGCCCGGCCATGCCGACGATCTCCCCCGCGTGCAGCTCGAGGTCGAAGGGCTCGATCGAGCCGTCCTTGCCGAGGCCGGCCACCCGCAGGAGCGGTGTGCTGCCACTGGCGTGGCGGGAGGCGACCGCGCGGGCCTCCTGCTCGATGTCCTCGAAGGCGTCGCTCGCCCGGCCGATCATCTGGGAGATGAGCTCCAGGCGCGGCAGCTCCGCGGTGCGGTGCTCCCCGACGAGCCGGCCGTTGCGCAGCACGGTCATCCGGTCGGAGATCTCGTAGACCTGCTCGAGGAAGTGCGAGACGAACAGGACCGCGACCCCGTTGTCCCGCAGCTGGCGGATCACCCGGAAGAGCTCGGCGACCTCGGCCTTGTCCAGGCTCGAGGTCGGCTCGTCGAGGATGAGCACCTTGGCGTCGACGACGATCGCGCGGGCGATGGCACACAGCTGCTGCACGGCGATGGTGTGGGACGCGAGCGGCGAGCGCGGGTCGATGGCGAGGTTGAGCTCGGCCAGGTGGCGTGCCGCCTCCCGGTGGGTGGCGCGCCAGTTGATGAAGGGGCCGGTGCGGACCTCGTGGCCGAGCATGACGTTCTCGCCGACGGTGAGGTTCGCGCAGAGGTTGACCTCCTGGTAGACCGTGCTGATCCCGGCGGCCTTGGCCGCACCGGGGTCGTTGAAGCGCTGCTCCCGGCCGGCGACGACGACGCGGCCGGAGTCGATGCCGTAGACGCCGGTCAGCGCCTTGATGAGGGTGGACTTCCCGGCGCCGTTCTCACCCATGAGGGCGTGGACCTCACCGGGGAAGAGCCGGAAGTCGACGGCGTCGAGCGCCTTGACCCCCGGGAACGTGATCGTGATCCCGGTCATCTCGACGACCGGGGTGGGTGCAGCGGACATCGCCGACCTTCCGTGTGGGGACGGGTGACTGACGCCGGCCCGCCACCGTGGCGGGCCGGCCACCGGCGCCGGGTCACCCCGGCGCCGGTCCTGCGTCAGTACGGCCGCGCGTCCACGAACTCCTGCGTGATGGTCTGGTCGAAGGCGCTCTCCTCGACGAAGGTCTGCTCGGGCACCGTCTCGCCGGCGTGCACCTGGTTGATGAGCTCGGCGAGCTGGTCACCGAACACCGGGTTGCACTCGACGACGTAGTTGAACTTCCCGTCGACGAGGGCCTGGAGGCCGTCCTTGACGGCGTCCACGGTGACGATCGTGATGTCCTCGCCGGGCGTCATCCCCGCCGCCTCGATGGCCTCGATGGCGCCCAGCCCCATGTCGTCGTTGTGGGAGAAGATGAGGTCCATGTCCGGGTAGGCCTGCAGCGCGGCCTCGACGGCCGTGCGCCCCTCGGCCCGGGTGAAGTTGCCGCTCGCCTCGCCGATGACCTGGTCACCGACGACCTCGCGGAAGCCCTCCTGGCGGTCGACCTGCGCGCCGGAGCCCATCGTGCCCTGGAGCTCGAAGATCTGGGCGTCCGGGTGGTTCTCGGCCACCCACTCCCCCGCGGTGACGCCCTCGGCGCGGAAGTCCGAGCCGATCCACGTGACGAACGGGTCCTCGACCGTGGTCTCCACGGTGCGGTCCACGAGGACGACGGGGATGCCCGCGTCCTTGATCTCCTGGAGCACCTGGTCCCAGCCGGTCTCGATGACCGGCGAGAAGGCGATGACGTCCATGTCCTGCGAGACGAAGTCGCGCAGGGCCCGGATCTGGTTCTCCTGACGCTGCTGCGCATCGACGAAGGTGAGGTCGATGCCGTTCTCCTCGCTCAGGCTCTCCTGGACCGACTCGGTGTTGGCCGTGCGCCACCCGCTCTCGGCTCCCAGCTGGGAGAAGCCGACGCGGATGAGCTCGTCACCCCCGCCCCCGCCCGCGGTCGCACCGTCGTCGCCGCCGTCGCCGTTCCCTCCACCACAGCCGGCCAGGGCCAGCATCGCGGCCGTTGCCAGTGCCGCCGTCGCCCGCAGGCGTGCGCCTCTGCTACTGAACATGTCTCCTCCTCGAGAGCATCGACTTCGATGCCTGTCGCACTCCGTGTGCGTGTCAGTGTGTTAGCGCTCTCATTGTGGGCGCTAACATGTGGTCGGTCAAGGGGTTCGGTGAAGGTCGACGGTCGAGGCGGACCGGCCTGCCGGCACCCCACCCGGACGTGAGCAGTCGCTGCCGACACCGCTCTGACCTGCAGGGGTAACAATGAACGCACCACTGACGCCACGACGTTCCCCCGTGATGGCGGACGTCGCCGCGCGCGCCGGGGTGTCCCACCAGACGGTCTCCCGGGTGCTCAACTCCCCCGCGCTGGTGCGGCCGGCCACCCGCGACCGGGTGCGCCGCGCGATCGCCGACCTCGGCTACCGGCGCAACCTGTCCGCGCGTGCCCTGGCGACGAACCGGAGCCAGCTCATCGGCGTGGTCACGCCGGGGGTGACGCTCTTCGGCCCGAGCCACGCGACGACGGCGATCCAGCACGCCGCCCGCGCCGCCGGGTACGCGAGCGTGACCGCCGCGATCGAGGACGCGACGGCGAGCCCGCACGAGGTCCTCGAGTTCTTCCTCGACCTGCGCGTCGACGGGATCGTCGTCGTGGCGCCCACCGTGGCGACCGCCGAGGCGGCCCACGGGCTGGCCGTCTCGCTGCCCGTCGTCGTCATCTCCGCCGACCAGCCCGCTCCCGGGCCCCTGCACCTGGTGACGATCGACCACCGACAGGGAGCGCGCGACGCGACCGCCCACCTCGTGGGGCTCGGGCACCGGCACGTCGCGCACGTCGCCGGGCCGGCCGACTGGTTCGAGGCCCGGGCGCGCGTGGAGGGGTGGCGCTCCCAGCTCCGCGACGCCGGTCTGCGCGTCCCCGACGTCGTCGAGGGAGGCTGGGACGCGGGCCAGGGGTACGCCGCCGGGCAGCGGCTCCTCGCGCAGGCCGATGTCCCGACGGCGGTCTTCGCCGCGAACGACCACCTGGCCCTCGGCCTCCTGCGCGCCTTCGACGACGCCGGCCTGCGCGTGCCCGACGACGTCGCCGTCGTCGGGTACGACGACGTCCCCGGCTCGGCCTTCTACGGACCGCCCCTGACGACGGTGCGCCAGCCCTTCGACGAGGTCGGGACCCAGGCGATCGACACGCTCGTGGCGGTCCTCGCGGGCGCGACCCCGGCCCCGTCGTCGAGCAGGCCGGAGCTGGTGGTCCGGGCGTCCTCGGGGCCCCACGTCCCGCGGTGAGCGCCCGGTTCCCGCGCGAGAGGGGCCGGCCCGGGCGGGCCGGCCCCTCTCTCGTGCGGTCTCGCTACAGGCCCTGGGCCAGGCGGTAGTAGGCGAGGTTGAGGCGCAGCTCGTCACGGAAGGCCCGCGCCGAGGTGTCCTCGTCGATGACGGCGAGCTCGATGCCGGCGATGGTGGCGAGGTCGTCGAAGGCCTCGATGCCCAGCGCCGTCGACATCACGGTGTGGTGGGCTCCCCCGGCGGTGAGCCAGCACTCCGCGGAGGTGGCGAAGTCGGGGCGCGGCTCCCACACGGCGCAGGCGACGGGCAGGTGGGGCAGCTCCTCGTCCGGCTCGACGACGTCGACGACGTTCGCGGTGAGGCGGAAGCGCTCGCGCAGGTCGGCGAGGGAGACGAGGACGGCCGGGCCGGGGTCCGCGGTGAACTTGAGGCGGACCGGGTCCTCGCGGTCACCGATGCCGAGCGGGTGGATCTCCAGGGACGCCCGCTCCTCGGTGAGGGTCGGGCAGATCTCGAGCATGTGGGCGCCGAGGATCTTCTCCCGCCCCGGGGTCAGCTCGTAGGTGTAGTCCTCCATGAGCGAGGCGCCGCCGGGCAGTCCGTAGCCCATGACCTTGGCCACGCGCACGAGGATCGCCGTCTTCCAGTCGCCCTCGGCGCCGAAGCCGTAGCCGTCGGCCATGAGGCGCTGGACGGCCAGGCCGGGCAGCTGGCGCAGCCCGCCGAGGTCCTGGAAGTTGGTGGTGAAGGCGGTGAAGCCGCCACCCTCGAGAAAGGCGCGCAGCGCGAGCTCCTGGCGCGCGCCGTAGCGCAGCGACTCGCGGCGCTCCCCGCCGGCCCTGAGCTCGGGCACGACGTCGTACAGCTCGTCGTACTCGGCGACGAGCGCGTCGATCGCGGACTCCTCCACGGCCTCGACCCGCTCGACGAGGTCGTTGACGCCCCAGGTGTTGATCGAGACGCCGAGCGCGATCTCCGCCTCGGTCTTGTCCCCCTCGGTGACGGCGACGTCGCGCATGTTGTCGCCGAAGCGGGCCACGCGCATGTGCTGCAGCGCGTCCCAGCCGGCGGCCGCACGGGCCCAGGTGGCGATCTTGTCGCGCACCGGCTCGTGGCTGGCGTGCCCGACGACGGTCTTGCGCGCCACACCCATCCGGGTGGCGAGGTAGGCGAACTCCCGGTCGCCGTGCGCCGCCTGGTTGAGGTTCATGAAGTCCATGTCGATCGTGGACCACGGCAGCGCGAGGTTGGCCTGGGTGTGGAGGTGGAGGATCGGCTTGTCCAGCGCGTCGAGGCCGAGGATCCACATCTTCGCCGGGGAGAAGGTGTGCATCCACACGATGACGCCGAGGCAGCTGGGGTCCGCGTTCGCCGCGCGCGCGGTCTCCCGGATGGCGTCCCGGTCCTTCATCGTGCCCTTGAGCACGATCCGCACGGGGATCTGCGCGGCCTCGTCGAGCGTGGCGACGATCTGCGCCGACTGCTCGGCCACCTGGGCCAGCGTGTCCTCGCCGTAGAGGTCCTGGCTCCCGGTGAGGAACCAGATCTCCTTGCCCTCGAAGGGGTTGTCCATGTTCAGCTCTCCTGCTCGTCGTCGTCGGCGTGCTGGCCGTAGACGTTCTGGTAACGGTCGTAGAGGCGGTCGATGTCGGCCTGGTCCATCGGGATCGGGGTGCCGAGCTGGCGGGCCAGGAACGTCGTCCGGGCCACCTCCTCGACCATGACGGCAGCCTTGACGGCGGCGCGGGCGTCCTTGCCGATGGTGAAGGGCCCGTGGTTCTGCATGAGCACCGCCGGGGAGCGCGAGTCGCGCAGCGTCTCGACGATGCCGCGGCCGATGGAGTCGTCACCGATGAGCGCGAAGGGGCCGATCGGGACCGGGCCGCCGAACTCGTCGGCCATCATCGTCAGCGTGCACGGCACCGGCTCGCCCACCGCCGCCCACGCCGTGGCGTAGGGCGAGTGGGTGTGGACGACGCCGCCCACCTCGGGCATGTGCCGGTAGACGTAGGCGTGCGCGGCGGTGTCGGACGAGGGCTGCAGGTGGGCCGCGGTGCCGTCGTTGATCTTCGTGCCGTCCAGCTCGCACACGACCATGACGTCCGGGGCGAGCTCGTCGTAGGAGACGCCGGACGGCTTGATGACGAACAGGTCGGTGCCCGGCACGCGCTGGGAGACGTTGCCGGCGGTCCACACGACCAGCCCGTTGCGCGGCAGCTCGGCATGGAGGGAGGCGACGATGCCGCGCGTGTTGGCCACCGCCTCCTGCTGCTCGGCCGTGAGGTCGGTCAGCGCTCTCATCGCGCGCCCTCCCTCGTGCCGGTGACGGAGGTGGTTGTGCTGGGAGTCATGCGTGTCCTCACGTTTCGTCGTCATCGACCCATCGCCGACGATGTTACCGCTCACATCACGATTTGCCGAGTACGCACATCCGGTCACTGCGGACGCCCGGGAATGCGCGTCCCTACGACCGGATGTGCGTACTCGGCGTGGGGTGGGTGGGTGGGGGGGTGGGGGGGGTCAGGCTTCGGGGATCCAGACGCGCATGGTCGAGGGGCCGCGGTTGCCCCAGCGGTGGTAGGGCACGAGCGGGACCAGTCCAGCGTCCCTGACCGTGTCCGGGTGCGTCGGCTCGGTCACGAACGGCCAGTCGCGCTCGGCTGCGGCCGCGGTGCGGA
Source organism: Georgenia satyanarayanai (assembly GCF_900116375.1). Taxonomy (GTDB): domain Bacteria; phylum Actinomycetota; class Actinomycetes; order Actinomycetales; family Actinomycetaceae; genus Oceanitalea; species Oceanitalea nanhaiensis. Next base: position 30,661 of record NZ_UETB01000007.1, read on the forward strand.
CCCGCACGAGCACCTGGCCGTCGCGCTCCACCGGGGCCGACCCGACCTCGACGGCGGCGAGGTTGACGTCCTCGCCCAGGTCGGTGGACTCCAGGGCCATGACGAGCGGGCCCCGCTCGACGGCCACCTGGCCGCGCACGGCGTCCACGCGCGGGTCGGCCCACGTCCACCGGGCCCGCACGGGCAGGTCGAGCTCGACGACGTCGCCGGCCCGGAAGGCGCGGCGCACCTCGGCGTAGCCGGGCATGACCGTCGTCTCGGCCCCGTCGACGCGGAGCACCGCGCCGTCGGTGGCCCAGCCGGGGACACGCACGCGCAGCGTCCAGGGGCGGGTGGCGTCCTCGCGGACGGTGACGCGCACCCGGCCGTCGTGCGGGTAGTCCGTCGCGACGTCCAGGGCCACCGGGCAGCCGTCGGGCAGCGTGGTGCGGACCTCGCTGGTGGCGAGCTGCTGGAGCTGGACGCCCTCGTCGTCGGCCGTCGCCACGTACGTGCCGAAGGAGGCGACGGTCCGGGCCACGTTCGTGGGGCAGCACGAGACGGCGAACCAGGGCGCCCGCAGGCTCGAGGCGGCACGCGGGGCCACCTCGTCGGCGGCCGCCGTGGTGCCCGGCTCCCGCTGGTGGAGCGTGTTCGTGTAGAAGAAGCCGTGCCCGTCCTCCGACGGCGAGGTGGCGACGACGTTGAGCAGCACCCGCTCGACGAGGTCGGCGTGGGCGGGGTCACCGGTGGCGAGGAGCAGCCGCTCGCCCACCATCGCGGCGCCGACGCCGGCGCAGGTCTCGGAGTAGGCGCGGTCCGAGGGGAGCTCGAAGTCGTCACCGAAGGCCTCGCCCTCGTGGTGGGCCCCCATGCCGCCGGTGAGGTAGGTGCGGCGGGCGACGGTGCGGCTCATCTGGCGCGTGACGGCCCCGAGCAGCTCCTCGTCACCGGTCTCCACGGCGACGTCGATCGCGCCGGCGGCGAGGTACAGCGCTCGCACGGCGTGCCCGCGGAGCACCTCGGCCTCGCGGACGGGGACGTCCTCCTGGAAGTACTCCGGGCCGAACCAGATCTCCCCGAGGCGCCCGTGGCCGCGGCGCTCGACGAACAGGCGCGCCTGGTCGAGGTACCTGCGCTCCCCCGTGTAGCGGGCGAGCTCGGCCAGGGCCGGCTCGATCTCGGGGTGTCCGCAGATCGTGTCGAGCCCGTCGGGGCCGAAGGTCTCGCACACGTGGTCGGCGGCGCGGATCGCGATCTCGACGAATCGGTCGCGTCCGTGCGTGCGGCCGCGGGCGACACCGGCCTGGATGAGGTGTCCGAAGCAGTAGAGCTCGTGGCCCCACTCCATGTCGCTGTAGCGCGGCTGCTGGCCGGGGCGGCCGAAGTGGGTGTTGAGGTAGCCGTCCTCCTCCTGGACCGGCTCGATGCGGTCGACGAGAGCCTCGAAGCGGGCCTCGAGCTCGGCGTCGCCGGTACGCCCGATCTCCCAGGCCATCGCCTCCATGAGCTTGTACACGTCGGAGTCGGCGAACTCCCGGCCCTGGCGGTCGGCGGGCAGGCGGCCCTCGACGGCCGCGTCGAAGTTCCCGATCCACCCGACGCGCTCCATCCAGTCCTCGGCGTGGCGGATCATCACGGTGGCGTTCCGCTGCTGGAAGTCGCTCCAGAACCCGCCGGTGACGCGGACCTCGTGGAGGTCGAGCGGTCGCAGGGCGCCGGTCGAGGGCGAGACGGGCAGCGCGCGGGCCTGCGTGTCGTGGCCTGTGGGCATGGCGGTACCAACTCCTTGTGAGAGGGCGTGCGAGGGGTGGGCTACTTGACGGCGCCGACGGTCAGGCCGTCGCGGAGAAGTCGGTAGCTGAGGGCGTAGACGACGAGGATCGGCAGGGACGTGAGGACGGCCAGGGCCATGAGGCCGGGCCAGTCGATCCCGAAGGCGCCGACCTGCTGGGCGACGAGCGCGCTCAGCGGGTAGGTGCCCGGGGAGAGGAAGAGGTTGACCGCGTAGAGGAACTCACCCCACGCGAGCATGAAGACGAGCGTCCCGGTGGTGGCGACACCGTTGCGGGCGACGGGCAGCACGATCCGCCCGAAGGTGCGGAGGAGGTTCGCCCCGTCCAGCGAGGCTGCCTCCTCCAGCGACATCGGCACGGCCCGGAAGAACGGCCGCATGAGCATGACCGCGAAGGGCGTGAGGAGCGCGGTGTCGGCGACGATGACGCCGAGCGTGCTGTCGAGCAGGCCCCAGCTCCCGAACACCTGGAACAGCGGGATGACGTTGGCCGTCTGCGGGAGCATCTGCAGGACGATGAGCAGCGCGAGGCCGACGGAGGTGATGAGACCGCTGGTGCGGGCCAGTGCGTACGCGGCGGGGATGCCGATGAGGAGGACGAGCGCCGTCGTCCCGACCGCGATGACGACCGACTGGCGCAGCGCGACGAACAGGTCGGGGCCCAGCACCCCCACGTACGCCTCGGTGACGGGGCGGAACAGGAGGGTGGCGTCGCTGCTGAAGACGTCCCCGCTGGACTTGAAGGACGTGAGGACGATCCACAGGAGCGGGACGCCGTACAGGAGTGCCAGGACGATCTTGATGCCGGTGGTGACCGGCCCTGCCTTCATGCTCATGACTCGCTCTCCTCCCGGCGGATGCTGCGGACGTAGACGAGGGCCAGGACGACGACGAGGAGCACGGTGATGACCGACGTCGCCGATCCCAGGCCGAAGTCGTAGCGACCGAAGGCCTGGAGGTAGCCCAGGAAGGGCAGGGTGGTCGTCGCCGAGCCCGGCCCGCCGTAGGTCATGACGTAGATGTAGTCGAAGCTGCGGAAGCCGAAGACGATGGTGAGGACGAGCAGCACCATGGCGGTGGGACGGGCGGCGGGGATCATGATGTGGCGGATCTCCTGCCACCTGTTCGCGCCGTCGAGCGAGGCGGCCTCGAAGACCTCCGGGGAGATGTTCATGAGCGCGGCCCGGAAGACGAGGGCGTTGAACGGGATGACGGCCCAGGCGTTGACGAAGGCGACCGCCCACAGCGCCCACTGCGGGTCGTAGAGGAAGGGCAGCGCCGTCTCCGTGAGCCCGAGTGCGCGGGCGGCCATGTTGAGGAGGCCCGCGTCGGCGAGGAGGAACTTCCACACGCTGCCGTTGACGACGGGCGGCAGCGCCCAGACGAACACCATGACGGCGAGGACCGCTGCGGACCACCAGCCGGTGGTCCGCAGCGCGATGGCCGCCGCGAGCCCGCCGACCATGCCGACGACCGTGACGAAGAGGACGAAGACGAGCGTGCGCAGCAGGGCGCCTGTCGTCTCGCCGGACTCGAAGCCGGCGCGGAAGTTCTCCAGGCCGCTGAACACCCAGTCGGTGTTGAGCGTCGCCGACGTGACGTCGCTCAGGCTCATCGACACGAGCGTGTACAGCGGGTAGATCGAGAACAGGGCGAAGAAGACCGCCGCTGGGACGAGGAAGGCGTACCGCGTGTTCCGCACCCGCGCGGGCCGCGCGGAGGTACGGCCACGACGGCGGGGAGGCGCCGGTACCGGGGTGATCGTCATGTCAGTCCATGCCTCTCACGTGTTGTTGTCGACATCAGCGCCTCCCCCTCGGTCAGTTGATGAGGCCCTGGAGCTGGCCGACGACCTGCGCCGCAGCCGCCTCGGGGTCGGTCTGCCCGGCGAGCGCCGCGCTCCACGCCTGGCCCACGGCGGCCTGGACGTCGGCGACGGCCTCCGGCGGGATGACCGACGCCGGGTAGTTTGTGCCGCGCTCGTTGAGGGTCTGGGCGAAGGGCTGGAGCAGCTCGTCGGCGGTCACGCTCTCCTCCTGGGAGGCGTCGGCGCGCGAGGGGATGGACCCGACGTTCTCCTGGGCGAGGAGCTGGCCGTCGTAGTCGAGGTAGGTCGACCGGAGGTACTCCCAGGCGAGGTCGGGGTTCTGGGCGTTGGCGCCGATGGCCTGGCCCTCACCGCCGAGGTACACCTGGCCGCTCTCGTCCAGGGGCAGCGGGACGACGCCGTACTCGAAGTCGGCGTCCGCCGCGGCGGCGCCCATCTGCCAGTTGCCGTTCTCCGCGAAGGCGACGCCACCGGCGGTGAACTGCTGGAAGGGGACGGTCTGGTCCCAGGTGACGGCCTCCTGGGAGAGGTAGCCCTCGTCGATCCAGCCGCGCACGCGGCCGAAGCCCTCGGCGAGGGCGGCCTCGTCGAGGTTCTCGTAGTCGAACCCGGCGCTGCTCAGCCAGGGGTAGGCCTGCCACTCGCCCTGGGACTGGGGCAGGGCGGACAGGGTGATGCCGCGGTGGCCGGCCTCGACGGCGGCGGCCATGGCGGACTCGAGCTCCTCCATCGTCGTGGGCGGCTCGACGCCGATCTCCTCGAGGATGTCGGCGTTGTACCAGAGGCCGAGGAGGTTGACGTAGCCCTGGACGGCATAGGTGGACCCGTCCATGCCGTGGAGGACGGCGTCGGGGAACTGGTCGGCGTCCTCGAAGTCGGCCCAGTGGTCGTCGAGCGGGGCGAGCGCGCCGGCCATCGCCAGGGTGCTCCACTCCGCGCCGTTGAAGACGATGACGTCGGGGCCCTGCCCGGCGCCGGCGGCGGAGACCACCTTGGAGTTCATCTGGTCGTAGGGCTGGAACACGTTGTTGACGGTGACGCCCTCGTGCTCCGCGGAGAACTTCTCCGCGTACGCGTCCATCAGCGCGACCTGGTTGTCCTCGCTGAAGTAGTGCCACACGGTGAGCTCGTTGGAGTCACCACCGGTGGCGGCGTCGTCGGCGTCGCCCCCTCCGCCGCACGCGGCCAGGGTCAGTGCCAGGACCGCGGTGGCCCCCACCATCGCGCGCCTCGTGAACTGGGTCGTCATTGCACCCTCTCCTCCTCCGGGCGGACCCGGATCCCATGTGGGGTCGGTACGGAAACGTACCGAAATGGTTTTCGGATGCACCGTAGCACGGCACCTGGGTCAGATTTCAAGGCTAGGATGACGACGGTTTCATCCGTGAGGAGGCGATATGGACGACGGGGACGGGACCCGCTCCCGCAAGGTGACGCTCAAGGACGTCGCCCAGCTGGCCGGGGTCTCGGTGGCGACCGCGTCCAAGGCGCTCAACGGCCGGGCGAACGTCCATCCCGACACCCGACGGCGGGTGGTCGAGACGGCCGAGCGGCTCGCGTTCACGCCGAACACGCTGGCGCAGAACCTGCTCAGCGGGCAGAGCGGCACCGTGGGCCTGGTGACGAACGACCTCGAGGGCCGCTTCTCCATCCCCATCCTCATGGGGGCCGAGGACGCCTTCGGTGCCGGGAAGACCTCGATCTTCCTGTGCGACGCCCGCGAGGACCCGATCCGGGAGTCCTACCACCTCCAGGCCCTCCTCGGGCGCCGGGTGGACGGACTCATCATCGTCGGCAGCCGGACCGACCCACGGCCGCCCGTGCCGGACGTGCCGGTCCCCGTCGTCTACGTCTACGCCCCCTCGGAGAACCCCGCGGACCTCTCCTTCGTCCCGGACAACGTCGGCGCCGGGCGGCAGGCGGCCGAGCACCTCATCACGCTGGGGCGCCGGCGCATCGCCCACATCGCCGGTGACCCCACCTACGCCGCGGCGCGGGACCGTGTCCAGGGCGTCGACGAGGCGATGGCCGCCGCGGGCCTCGAGCTCGTCGACGGGCACGCGGCCCACGGGACCTGGTCGGAGTCGTGGGGACGGGCCGCCACCCGCACGGTGCTGGACCGCTCCCCCGACGTCGACGCGATCGTCTGCGGCAGCGACCAGATCGCCCGCGGCGTGCTCGACACGCTGCGCGACCTCGGCCGGGACGTGCCGCGCGACGTCTCCGTCGTGAGCTTCGACAACTGGGAGATCCTCGCGACCGGCGCGCGCCCCCAGCTCACCAGCGTCGACATGAGCTTCGAGCGGCTCGGCCGTCGCGCGGCGCAGGCGATCTTCGACGCGATGGACGGCAAGACGGCGTCCGGCGTCCACACCGAGCCGTGCCGGCTCGTCGTCCGCGGCTCCTCCCTCGAGGGAGCCTGACACCCCTGACACACCATCGCACCGACGCGGTGGCCGCAGACGGCACAATGTGCCGAGAACCGATAGGAGAAGCCCAGTGGACAACGTCGTGCCAGGGAAGGCCAGACGCATGCCGGTGATGGCGGACGTCGCCGCGCGTGCGGGCGTCTCACACCAGACCGTCTCGCGGGTGCTCAACGCTCCCGACCTCGTGCGGCCCACCACCCGCCAGCGGGTGGAGGAGGCGATCGAGGCGCTCGGCTACCGCCGCAACATGTCGGCGCGCGCGCTGGCCACCAGCCGCTCCCACCTCATCGGCGTCGTCACCCCGGCGGTGACCCTCTTCGGCCCCAGCCACACGAGCCTCGCCATCCAGGAGGCGGCGCTCGACTTCGGCTACGCGACGATCAGCGCGGCCACGGAGACGGCGCGGACCAGCCCCACCGACGTGCTCGACTTCTTCCTCACCCTCGGCGTGGACGGCATCATCGTCGTCGCGCCGACGATGCAGACGGCGGTCGAGGCGCAGCGGCTCGCCGGGACGCTGCCCGTGGTCGCCATCGCCACCGACATGCCCGAGCCCGGGCCGCTGCACGTCGTGGCCATCGACAACGAGCAGGGCGCGCGGGACGCGACGGCGCACCTCGTCGGCCTGGGGCACGAGCGCATCGCGCACATCGCCGGCCCGGACGAGTGGTTCGACGCGCGGGCGCGCGTGGTGGGCTGGCAGGCCGAGCTCGCCGAGGCGGGCCTCGCCGTGCCCGAGCCGGTGCGCGGCGGCTGGGAGGGCGCCGACGGCTACGCCGGTGCCCAGCAGCTGCTCGCCCAGCGTGAGCTGCCGACCGCCGTCTTCGCGGCCAACGACTACATGGCCCTCGGTGCGATGCGCGCCTTCCACCAGGCGGGGCTGCGGATCCCCGAGGACATCGCCGTCGTCGGCTACGACGACGTCGCGGGCTGCGAGTTCTACGAGCCGCCGCTGACCACGGTGCGCCAGCCCTTCGAGGCGCTCGGCCGGCACGCCATCGACACCCTCTTCGCGGCCCTCGACGGACGCCGCGGGGACCCCGAGCCCAACCGGCCCGAGCTCGTGGTGCGCGAGTCCTGCGGTGCCCAGCGCGGAGCACCGGTCGGCTGACCCGGGCCGCCGACAGGTGGACGCCCCCACCGGGCCTCGAGCGGGCGCTGCGCCTGCGTCACCACTGGCTCCTCGACCGACCGCTCCTACGATCGGGGCACGAACGCTACCGAGGGAGCCCGCATGTCCGTCGTCAAGATCAACGCCATCTCCGTGCCCGAGGGCGCCGGCCCCGAGCTCGAGGCCCGGTTCTCCGCCCGCAAGCACGCCGTCGACTCCGCCCCCGGCTTCGAGGGCTTCCAGCTGCTGCGCCCGGTGGCCGGCGAGGAGCGCTACTTCGTCGTGACGACGTGGGCGAGCCAGGCCGACTTCGAGGCGTGGCGCGACTCCCAGGAGTTCTCCCACGGCCACGGCGGGAGCGGCCGCCCGGTGGCCAGCGGCGCCGAGCTCCTCGAGTTCGAGGTCGTCGACCTGACCTGACGACGACGGCGCCGTACCCGTTGACAGGACCGGGCAACGACTCCTACCTTATCGATTGTCGCTATTATCGAGAATCGTAAAGGTGGCCCTCCTTGGACACGATCACCACACCCCCCGGCGTCCGCGGCCCCGCGGACGCGTCCGGCCGCGCAGGCCTGTGGATCGTGGGCGTGGGAGCGGCACTGGTCGCGCTGACACACGTCGTGGGCACGGTCCTCGGCGCCCGGCACACCCTCGGGGACGACCCGCTGGAGGTGGAGGGCATCCCCGTGAGCGACGCGTCGGCGCCCGCCTTCACCGAGCACCTCCCCGCGATCAGCGAGGCGCGGTACGGCGCCCTGACCGCCGTCGTCGAGGGCGTGCCGGCGGGGACGAGGTGGCTGCTCTGGGCGGGGGACGCGGTGGGCTCGCTGGCGGTCGTCGGGATCTGCCTGGTCCTGGTGCAGCTCTGCGTCCGCATCGCACGCCAGCGGCCGTTCGGCCGCTCGCTGACCGTCGCGCTGGTCGCCACCGCGGTCCTCGTCACGGCCGGCGGCGTGCTGCCCCAGCTGCTCGCCCTGGCGGGCAGGACGCAGGTCGTCGAGCACCTCGGGGTGGCCACCATGGCCGCCGAGACGGGGGTACGCCTCACCGTCTCCTCCGAGCTCAGCCTGGCCTCCATCGGTGTCGGACTGGCGCTGTGCGTCGTCGCCGTCGCATTCGCGCTCGGCGAGCGCATGCAGCGCGACACCGCGGGACTGGTCTGACGGCGGCACCGATGACATCACGTGAGGAGCACTCGATGAATGCTGCGACACCGCCCGTGGGCGAGCGGCCCGTCATGTCGCGCGGGGACCGCGTCGCCCTGGGGGCGACGGCCGCCGTGGCCGCGCTGGTGGCCGTGGGTGCCGCCGTCGGTGGTGTGATGTCCGTGGTCCAGGCGCTGCGGGACGATCCGCTGACCCTCCACGGGTTCCCGCTCGTCAACGCCCGTACGCCCGAGTTCACCGAGCCCTTCGGACAGGTGAGCGAGGCCTGGTACGAGTCCGCGGCGCTCACCGTCACCGGCCTGCCCACCGCCGCGCGGTGGCCCTTCGCCGCACAGTCCGCCGTGACGGCGCTGGCGGTGGTGGGGGTGAGCCTGGCACTGCTGTGGCTCGCGCTGCGGGTGCTGCGGAACCGCCCCTTCGGACGTTCGATGACGGCGGCGCTGGTGGCGAGCGCCGTCCTCATCATCGTCGGCGGGACGGTGAGCCAGCTGCTCGGCGCCGCGGGGAACGCCGCCGTCGTCGACCATCTCGGCACGGACATCACCGGAGGCGCCGACACGGCCCGGCCCGAGGGGTACGAGGGCCTGATGACCTTTGCCCTCGACCTCAGCCTCGCGCCCGTCGGGGTAGGGCTCGCCCTGGCCGTGGTCGCCCTCGCCTTCCAGATCGGCGCGCGCCTGCAGCGCGACACCGAGGGCCTGGTCTGATGGCGCGGGCCAAGCCCTCCGAGGAGGACTCCGCGCCCACCGGCGTCCACTGCCGCCTCGACGAGCTGCTCGCCGAGCGCGGCATGACGCTCACCCGTCTGAGCGAGCTCGTGGGGATGAGCATCGTCAACCTGTCGGTGCTGAAGAACGACCGCGCCCGCGCGATCCGTTTCTCCACCCTCACCGCGATCTGCCAGGCGTTGGACTGTGAGATCGGCGAGCTCCTCGTGCGCAGCACCCCCTCGGCGCGGGGCTGACGGACCGGTACCACTGGTGACGCCCGCTTTGTCGTGCTATGTCACCCGGATCTTCTCGGCCCTCGCAAAACTTAGGTCATGGCTAGGCAACCCCTTTTTGACTGCCGCCAGGACCCTTGCACACCCGCGATGGGGTGGCGTAAGTTTCGTGAGACAACAAACCGACACGGGGGTCGGCGCGGGCGCACAGGCGGGCTCATCGGAGCTCGGCGGACCTCCCGGGCCGACGGCACGGGCACGGTTACATCCAGGCGTGCCGACGACGCACGCGCACAGGAGGACTCACATGTCATTGCGCACTCGGAAGGCCATGGCGCTCGTCGCCACGTCCGCCCTCATGCTCGGTGCTGCAGCATGCAGCAGCGAGCGGACGACGGACTCCGGTGACGGCGGCGACACGGCTGCCACGGACGGCGGCGGCGAGGCCGGTGGCCTCATCGGCATCGCGATGCCCACGCGCTCCCTCGAGCGGTGGAACAACGACGGCGCGAACCTCGAGGCGGCGCTGCAGGAGATGGGCTACGAGACCTCCCTGCAGTACGCGGACAATGAGGTCGACCAGCAGATCAACCAGATCCAGACGATGCTCAACCAGGACCCCGAGGTCCTCGTCATCGCCGCGATCGACGGCACGGCGCTCACCCCGGTCCTGGAGGCCGCGGAGAACCAGGACGTCGACGTCATCGCCTACGACCGCCTCATCAACGACTCCGGGGCCGTGGACTACTACGCGACCTTCGACAACTACGGCGTGGGCCAGATGCAGGGCGAGTTCATCGTCGAGCAGCTCGGCCTGGAGGACGGCGAGGAGGGCCCCTTCACCCTCGAGCCCTTCGCCGGCTCCCCGGACGACAACAACGCGCGCTTCTTCTTCGCCGGCGCCTGGGACGTGCTCCTGCCCTATGTCGAGAGCGGCCAGCTCGTCGTGCCCTCGGGCAAGGCTCCCGCGAGCGTCGAGGAGTGGACGACGATCGGTATCCAGGGCTGGGAGTCCGACACCGCGCAGTCCGAGATGGAGAACCGTCTCAACTCCTTCTACGCCGGTGGCGAGAAGGTCGACGTCGTGCTCTCCCCCAACGACTCCCTCGCCCTGGGCATCGAGCAGGCCCTGGACGCGGCCGGCTACACGCCCGGTGAGGACTGGCCGATCATCACCGGCCAGGACGCCGACCTCGCCAACGTCAACAACATGCTCGCAGGCATGCAGTCGATGACGGTCTGGAAGGACACCCGCACCCTGGGCTCGCAGGTCGCCACGATGGTCGACCAGATCGTCAAGGGCGAGGAGGTCGAGGTCAACGACACCGAGACCTACGACAACGGCGTGAAGGTCGTCCCGTCCTACCTCCTGCCGCCCGAGGTCGTCACCCCCGAGACGGTCGAGGACAAGCTCGTCGGTTCCGAGTTCTACGACGCGAGCGAGCTCGACCTCTAGGTCGACCCGCTCCACAGTCCACCGACCGCCCGCTCCCGCGCCCCAGGCCGCCGGCCTGGGGCGCGGGTCGCGGAACGGTCGCCTGACCGGCCCCGCGTCTGCGAAGGAACTACGCCATGTCAGCTGAGCACACGATCCTTCAGATGAAGGACATCACCAAGACCTTCCCGGGCGTCAAGGCGCTGGAGAACGTCAACCTCACCGTCCGCCGCGGGGAGGTCCACGCGATCTGCGGGGAGAACGGGGCCGGCAAGTCGACCCTGATGAACATCCTGTCCGGGGTCTACCCCCACGGGTCCTACGACGGCGAGATCGTCTTCGACGGACAGGTCTGCGACTTCCGCTCCATCCGCGACAGCGAGTCGCGCGGCATCGTCATCATCCACCAGGAGCTGGCCCTGAGCCCGTACCTGTCGGTCGCGGAGAACATCTTCCTCGGCAACGAGCAGGCCAAGGGCGGGGTCATCGACTGGAACGCCACGAACGCCGAGGCGGCCAAGCTCATCGCCCGCGTCGGTCTGCGGGCCGACCCGGACGACAAGATCATCGACCTCGGCGTGGGCCGCCAGCAGCTCGTCGAGATCGCCAAGGCCCTGTCCAAGCGCGTCAAGCTGCTCATCCTGGACGAGCCGACGGCGGCGCTCAACGAGGAGGACAGCGAGCACCTGCTCGACCTCATGCGCCACCTGCGCGACCAGGGCATCTCGATGATCATCATCTCCCACAAGCTCAACGAGATCGCCGCGATCGCCGACTCCACGACGATCCTGCGCGACGGCCGGACCATCACGACGATGGACATGCACGGCCCCTCCCCCGCCACCGAGGGCGAGATCATCCGCCACATGGTGGGGCGCGACCTCGAGGACCGCTACCCCGAGCACGTCTCCACCCCCGGGGAGGAGGTCCTGCGGGTCGAGAACTGGACGGTCCACCACCCGAACGACACGCACCGCAAGGTGGTCGACGGCGCGAACCTCGCGATCCGCCGCGGGGAGATCGTCGGGCTGGCCGGCCTCATGGGCGCCGGGCGCACCGAGCTGGGCATGTCCGTCTTCGGCCACTCCTACGGCACGCACATCTCCGGCACGCTCTACAAGGACGGCAAGGAGATCACCGCGCACAGCGTGGGCCAGGCCATCGCGCACGGCCTGGCGTACGCGACGGAGGACCGCAAGAGCCTGGGCCTCAACCTCATCCAGGACATCAAGACCAACGTGACCTCCGCCGGGCTGGGCAAGCTGGCCAAGGGCGGGGTCGTGGACCGTCACGGTGAGGCGAACGTCGCCGAGTCATACCGCAAGGACATGCGGATCAAGACGCCGTCGGTCGAGGCGATCGTCGGTCAGCTCTCCGGGGGCAACCAGCAGAAGGTCGTCCTGTCGAAGTGGATCTACACCGATCCTGACGTCCTCATCCTCGACGAGCCGACCCGCGGTATCGACGTCGGCGCGAAGTTCGAGATCTACCAGATCATCAACGCCCTGGCCGACGCCGGCAAGGGTGTCCTCGTCATCTCCTCCGAGCTGCCCGAGCTGCTCGGCATCTGCGACCGCATCTACGCCATGAGCGCCGGCCGTATCACCGGGGAGCTGCCCCGTGGCGAGGCCAACCAGGAATCTCTCATGCACTACATGACTATGGACAAGGAGGGCGTGTCGCGATGAGCACGCTGACGCAATACATGAGCCGCAACGTCCGGCAGTACGGCATCTGGCTCGCACTCCTCGCGATCATCATCCTCTTCCAGATCCTCACCGACGGGCTGCTCCTGCGACCCAACAACGTCGCGAGCCTCGTCCAGCAGAACGCCTACGTCATGATCCTGGCCATCGGCATGGTCATGGTCATCGTCGCCCGTCACATCGACCTCTCGGTCGGCTCGGTCGTCGCGTTCGTCGGTGGCGTCACGGCGATCATGATGAACAGCTGGGAGGTGCACTGGCTGCTGGCCGTGGTCGTCGCCCTCCTCCTGGGCGCCGTCATCGGGGCCTGGCAGGGCTTCTGGGTCGCCTACGTCGGGATCCCGGCGTTCATCGTCACCCTCGGCGGCATGCTCATCTTCCGCGGACTGGCCATCGTGCTCGTCGGCACCACGGTCGCGGGCCTCCCCCGCCCGTTCAACGCCATCTCCAACGGCTCGGTGCCCAACGTGCTCGGCTTCGTCGCCAACCTCGACGTCGTCACCCTCCTCATCGGCGCCCTCGCGATCGTCGGCCTCGTCCTGTCCCAGATCCGCAACCGGGTCGCGGCCGGCAAGCACGACCTCGTGTCCGAGCCCCGCTCCGCCTTCATCGGCAAGCTCGTGCTCTTCACCGCCGCCATCGGCTACGGCACCTGGATCCTCTCCCGCAGCGCGGGCGGCACCCCGATCGTCCTCATCATCATCGGCGTGCTCATCATCGGCTACACCTTCCTCATGAACCGCACCGTGTTCGGGCGCCACGTCTACGCCGTCGGCGGCAACCTCCACGCCGCCCGCCTCACCGGCATCAACACCAAGCGCGTGGACTTCATGGTCTTCGTCAACATGGGCGTCCTCGCAGCGCTGGCGGGCGTCGTCACCACCTCGCGCGCGGGCGCCGGCGTCGCGTCGGCGGGTGAGATGTTCGAGCTCGACGCGATCGCCGCGGCCTTCATCGGCGGCACCGCCGTCTCCGGCGGTATCGGCAAGGTCTCCGGCGCCATCATCGGTGCGCTCATCATGGGTGTGCTCAACATGGGCCTGTCCATCATGGCCGTCGACCCGGCCTGGCAGCAGACCATCAAGGGCCTCGTCCTCCTGCTCGCCGTCGCGTTCGACCTCCTCAGCAAGCGCCGCACGGGTCGCTGACCCCGCTGCACACGCGAACGCCCCCCGTGCCGTGCGGCGCGGGGGGCGTTCTCGTCGTCTCCCGCCGCGCCACCCCGTTTCGCCGCGCCCCCCCTCCGCGCCGAGCGCTGAGTTGTTCCTGGCACCGCTCCGAAGATCTGGCGGGTGAGGCGCCTCAGCCCCCAAGGAGGGCCGGAACGGCCTGGACCCCGGTGACGACGGCGACGGCGAGCAGCAGCAGCGCGAAGAGCAGGCTGAGCGTCCGCGGGCGGGCGCGGGCGGAGAAGCGCCCGGCGAGGAGGCCGCCGACCATCGACGTCACGGCGAAGGCGACGACGACGGGCCATTCGATCGCCAGGTCCTGCCCCACGCGGCCGACGAGCCCGAACACCGAGTTGACGACGATGACGAGCAGCGAGGTCCCCACGGCGAGGCGCATGTCCACCCGCATGACGAGCAGCAGCGCCGGGACGACGATGAAGCCTCCGCCCACCCCGAAGAAGCCGGTGAGCAGACCGACGACCGAGGCGACGAGGACGGTGAGGACCGCCGTCGCGACCCGACCCGATGATCGGGCGACCGGGCCGCCGTCGTCGGGGCGTCGGCGCTCCGCGAGGGAGCGGCGCAGCATGACGGCGGAGACGACGAGGAGCAGCCCGGCGAGGAGCACCATGAGGAGGTCGGCGTCGACCAGCGCCGCGAGCCGCGCTCCCCCGAGCGCACCGACCACGCCGAGGAGTCCGAAGACGAGACCCCCGCGCCACAGGACGTTGCCGCGCCGCGCGTGCGGCAGGAGAGACACGACGGACGTGGCCCCGACGATGACGAGCGATGCCGTCGCGGCCGCGTGCGGGTCCTGGCCGAGGACGTAGACGAGGATCGGCAGGCTGAGGATGCCACCGCCCGCGCCGAGGGTGCCGACGACGACGCCGACGAGCAGGCCGACGGCCGCGGCGATCGCTGCGCTCATCGTGGCATCCTCGGTCCGGTCACGGCGGCCCGCACCTCTAGACCTTGTTCTTGGCGGCCGCCTTCATCGCACGCTTGGTCTCGCGGACCTCGAGGAGGGTGTCCTCGTCGACGACGTCGGCGATGGAGCGGCGCGCGCCCTCCTCGCCGTAGCTCCCCGCGGCCTCGCGCCACCCGAGGGCATCGAGGCCGCACTGCTTGCCGAGGAGGGCGAGGAAGATCTTCGCCTTCTGCTCCCCGTAGCCGGGCAGCTTCTTGAGGCGGCGCAGGATCTCGGCGCCGTCGGGCTCGCCGTCGGTCCACAGCCGCGAGACGTCGCCGTCGTAGTCCTCGACGACGGCGGCGCTCAGCGCGACGATCCGCTTGGCCATCGACCCGGGGTAGCGGTGCACGGCGGGGGTCTGGCGCATGACCTCGGTGAGCTCGTCCGCGTCCATGGCCGCGAGGCGGGCGGCGTCGAAGCCGCCGAGACGCTCGTGCAGCTTGTGCGGGCCGGCGAAGGCGGTCTCCATCGCGACCTGCTGGTCGAGGAGCATGCCGATGAGCAGGGCCAGCGGGTCGGTGGACAGCAGCTGGTCGGCAGCGTCGTCACCGGTGAGGTGCAGGTGGTGGTCCATGCCCCGATCCTCTCACCGGTGGGCGCCGGTCCGCCGACGTGCGTCCGTCCACACCTCTTGTCACTCGAACATACGTTCGATAGAATGATGGCACGAGGAGGTGGCGCACATGGACCGCGACGGGAGCGAACCCGAGACCGCGGCCGACGGCGCGCAGGCCGCCCCCGTCGAGTCGGGGCGAACGATCCCGGCGCCCGCCGCGCAGCCGGATGCTGCCGCGGCTGGGCCCGAGGTTCCGGTCCCCGGTCCGCCGGCCTCCCACCTGGAAAGCCTGATGCTCAGGTACCCGTCCGATGATCGTCCGGTCCGGATCGACATCTCCCGTCCTTCCGGTGACCCTCAGCAGGCACCGTCCCTCGAGTGGGTGGCGTTCCGCCTGCCCACCTACCAGGAGGGTGAGCCGCAGGGGTGGCCGGGGAGCGTGCTTGCCGAGCTGATCCCGGAGCCCGGCGCACTGGGCGACTTCCTCGAGCACCTGCCCCCGGGCGTTCGGCTGGCGAAGGTCCTCAGCGCGATCGACCCGGCGGACGTGGACGACTTCTCGCTCGTGGAGGTCGTCGCCGCCCACAAGCGCATGGAGGCCTGGTCCGCCGGCCAGGCCGCCCGCGCCGCCGCGGTCCTAGCCGAGCGCGACGCCGTCAACCCCACCTGGCCCGGAGACATCCCCGGGCGCACGCGCGGGGAGTGCGTGGTGGGGCAGGAGCTGTCGATGCGGCTGCGGGTCGCGAAGCAGACGGCCGTGCGGATGGTCGCGTGCGGACGGGCCTTCGGTGGGATGTTCGAGCCCACCGGGGAGCTGCTCGAGCAGGGGCTCATCGACTGGCCACGTGCGCAGGCGATCGTCACCACCCTGCTCGACCTGCCCGCCGAGGTCGCCTTGGCCGCCCAGTGGGACGTCCTCGACAAGGCACCAGGCCGCACGCTGCGCCAGGTCCGCGAGGACCTCGCCAAGGCCGTCATCGCCGTGGACCCCGACTCCGCCGACCACCGCCACATCGCCGCCCGCCAGAAGCGCTGCGTCTACCACCCCCGCCCCCTGCCCGACGGCATGGCGATGCTCTCCGCGCGGCTGCCTGCCGCCGACGCCATCGCCATGGACCTCGCCCTGGACAGCGCTGCCCGCGCAGCCAAGAACGCCGGCGACTCCCGCACCCTGGACCAGCTACGAGCCGACAGCCTCGCCCTCATCGGCCACACCGCCCTCACCCTCGGCCACATCGGCCCAGGCGCCCACCTCCCCTGCCCCTGCGGCTGCCAGGACCGTGCACAGGACGCGGGCCCGCCGCTGGACCCGGCCGCCGAGCCCCAGCAGGACGCCGGTCGGCGACCCGGCGTCGAGCAGGCTCGTGACGCGGACGCGCCGCCGGGTCCCGAAGGACCGAGCACCGCGGACCAGGCGCCGCTGGGCGCCGAGTCGCCGGGCACCGCCGACACACTGCCGCCGAGTGCCGATCCGCCAGACGTCACCGACGCCTCGCCACCGGTCGAGTCACCGCCCGGAACGGCCCCGCCGCTCACCGATGAGCCGGCCCCACTGCCTCTCGCCCCACCGCCCCGCATCGCGGACGGGCCACCCCTGCCCGGCCACCGGCTCCCCGGGTGCACCCTGCCCACCATCCGGGTCGGCATGGTCGGCGGCGGACGAGCCGACATCAACGTCCTCGTCCCCATCAACGTCCTGCAGCCCGAGCCCCGCGATCCCAGCACCACCGCCCTGGACCGCGACCCCGAACCCGTCGCCGAGCTCGACGGCTACGGCCCCATCCCCCCGATCCTCGCCCGCGCCCTGGCCAACGGCGGCACCTGGCGCAGACTCCTCACCGACCCCACCACCGGACAGATCCTCGACGTCGGACGCACCCGCTACCAACCACCCGCCGCCATCGCCGACCACGTCCGCCACCGCGACCGCACCTGCATCCGCCCCAGCTGCACCCACCCCGCCCGCACCGCCCACCTCGACCACATCCACGAGTGGAAGGACGGCGGCACCACCTCAGCCGACAACCTCGGCCCCCAGTGCACCGGCGACCACCGCGCCAAGACCATCGGCGCCTACACCGTCGCCTACACCACCGACCGCACCTACGCCTGGACCACCCCCACCGGCCACGGCTACCTCCGCCACCCCGACGGCACCACCACCACCCTCCCCCGCCACACCACCCAAGCCCTGCGGAAGCTCGTGAAAGAGACCACCCGCAACGGCAGGCCCGTCGCCCCTGCCCTCGTCGACAACATGCTCGCCGCCATCTCCCTCGGTGACGACCCTCTCGCCCACTGGGTGACACCCCACGCGGATCCTCCGTCGGGACGGGACCCGGAGAACGGATCGGAGCCGCCGTGGGCCTCGGAGGAGCCGCCGTTCTAGGAGCGGCCACCGCCCGCGATGAGTTCCGCAGCGGTGACTGGTCGGTAGGAGGCAGTGGGCCGCACCGGCCACCAGCACCGACCCCGACAAGGAGCACACACGATGACCACGACGACCGTCGAGACCCGCACGTTGGACGTTCCCGGCGCGACCCTCACCTACGACGTCCGCGGCCCCCTTCCGACCGCCGACGGCGCTCCCCCGCTCCTCCTCATCGGCCAGCCCATGGACGCTGCCGGCTTCACCACGCTCGCCTCGTTCTTCACCGACCGGACCGTCGTCACCTACGACCCGCGCGGCCTGGGACGCAGCACCCGCAGCGACGCCAGCCTGGTGCAGACCCCCGAGCAGCAGGCCGACGACGTCCACCGGCTCGTCGCGGAGCTGGGCGCGGGACCGGTCGACCTCCTCGGCAGCAGCGGCGGCGCCGTGACCGCGCTGCGCCTCGCGGCCACTTTCCCCGACGACGTGCGCACCGTCGTCGCCCACGAGCCGCCGGCCCTGCCCCTCCTGCCGGACGCCGACCGCGCCTTCGGCGCCTGGGGACGGGTGCAGATGACATACAACGAGCGCGGCTGGGGCTGGGGCATGGCCGCCTTCATCGCCATGACGTCCTGGCAGGGCGAGTTCCCCGAGGGCTTCGGCACCGAGTCCCCCGATCCCGCGATGTTCGGCATGCCGACCGAGGACGACGGCTCGCGGGACGACCCGCTCCTGTCCGACGTCGCGTCGGCGATCGTCCGCTACCAGCCCGACATCGCCGCGCTCCAGGGCTCCTCGGCGCGGATCGTGCCCGCGGCCGGGATCGAGAGCAAGGGGACGATGACGTGGCGCACGAGCGAGTCGCTGGCCGCGCAGCTCGGCGTCGACCTCGCGGTCTTCCCGAGCAACCACGGCGGCTTCATGGGCGGGGAGTACGGCCAGACCGGCGAGCCCGAGGCGTTCGCCGCCACGCTGCGCGAGGTGCTCGCGGGCTGAGCTCCCCGGTTCTCCTCGGGCCGATCCGGGCGGAGGGGGGAGGTCGGAGGACAGGCGGGGAGGTCACCGCGCGCGCGGGGAGGTCACCGCGCGCGGCGACCCGCACCCGGACATGCCGAAGGCCGCCTCCGTGGGAGGCGGCCTTCGGGCACAGGGATGGTGGAGATGGCGGGAATCGAACCCGCGTCCGACGGCGCAGAACCAGAGCTTCTCCGGGTGCAGTCTGCTGCGATTTTCTCGGCCCCAGCTGTCACGCAGACAAGCAGCTGACGGGCTCAGTCACCTGGAAGTCCCCGTAGCCCCGGTGACAAGGACTACGAGCAGTGGCTCTCTAGCTGACGCCAGGAACCGGGTCGAGAGCTAGCCCGGGCTGACGGACTTACGCGGCTCGCTCAGGCGGCGAGGGCGAAGTCGGTGCGCTTGGAATCGGCACCTATTGGTTTGCAGAGGGCGTTATCGAGATAACTCTGCATCCTCGACCCGCTTCCTCTGGCACGACGACCGTCGTCGAAACCGATCATCCCCTGTGGAGTTGTCAATCACCGGCCGGAGCCGGCTGACCCATCATATGTCCCAACCGGCCCCACGTCAGATCTATTCCGGCGGGACCGTGGTCACTTCTTCCGCGAGGTGAGCGCGTCGATGACAAGGCCGAGCCCGATGCCGAGCATCCAGACGTCCTTGGCGATCGCCGTGCCGTCGCTCGTGGGACGGATGCCGTCCTCCTGCGTCATGCCGGGGGTCTTGAGGTACATCCGGACGAGGCCCGCCGAGAACGCCGTCAGGCCCAGCCCCGCCAGCCCGCTCGGCACGAAGGGCAGGAGCAGCGCCGCCCCCAGGGCGGTCTCACCGGTGCTGATGAGCTTGCCGAAGTCCTTCGGGGACATGTCCCCCAGCTGCGGCACCGCGTTCGCCGCCATCGCCTGCAGCCCGGCGGCCGACTCCTCGTCGAGACCCCGCTTGCTCAGGCCGGAGTTGAGGATGAAGGCCCCCGCGGCGAGGCGCGGCGGTACGTGACGGAGCTTGATCGACATGGCAGCTTCCCTTGCTCGGCAGTGGTGTGGTCAGGTCTCGAGTATCAACCACCGGCCCGCGCAGCGCCCTACCAGCTGCCGCCGCCCATCCCTCCGGCGCCACCGCCCACCGAGCCGGACATCCCGGGGCTGCTGCTCGCCCCCGCCGAGGTGACCGCCGACGAGGCTGCCGCGGCGAAGGCGCCGACCGACGTCGCGAACACCGCGGGCTGGGTCCACCAGCCATGCCCGACGGCCAGCGGCACGTACCAGCCCGGGCTCTCCACGTGCCGCCCCTGGGCCGCGACGTCGGCCAGGATCTGCGCCCACCGCTCGGTGAGCCCGAAGACGATCGCGTAGGGCAGGTAGCGGGAGAAGATGTCCTGCCCCTCCTCGAAGCGGATCTGCTCCGCCTCCGCCGTCGCGAGGTACTGCCGGAAACCGAGGGTCTGGGCGAGGACCGCGGTGCCCCGCGCCGTCCGGGCGGGCGCTGCGGAGGACGCCGCGGCGACGACGATCCCGACCACGAGCAGCGGGACGCCCAGCACCGCGGGCCAGCGCAGCAGCACGAGCGCGAGCGTCACGAGGACGCCCAGCCCCACGAGGCCGAGGCCACCCACCAGCCAGCGGTTGCGGACGGCGCTGGGGTCACCGGCGAACCAGCCGTGCTCGGTGACGGTGCGGTACAGCGCCTCCTGCGTCGCGCCGACGACGGCGGCGTACTCCTCGGCCACCTCCGAGAGCGCGACCGGCTCGCCGTCCGGCAGGAGCGCGTCGAGCAGCGCGCGCTCGTAGGCCTCCACCTCACCCGCCCAGTCGCGCAGCGGGACGAGCCGCCAGTCGCTCACGTCGTCGTCGGCCTTCTCCGGGGCGACCTCCTCGATGCGGAGGTAGCCACGCACGGCGAGGTCGACGAGCGTGGCGGAGACGTCGTCGGGGTCGGCGACCTCGTCGTGGAGCGTGCCGACCTCACCGGGCCGGACGTCGTCGGGCGGCGTGAAACGGACGGCAACGGGCTGACGCCGGCGCACCGGCCCCACCGTGCCGGCCTGCCCGTCCGCCGGGGCGAGTCCCGGCGTGAGGGCGAGGTAGGTCTTGTCACGTCCGCGCCGGGAGGCGACGACGACGGCGGCACCCGCGCCCAGCACCGTGGCGGCCCCCGCCGCGCCCCCGGTGAGCGGACCCAGCTGCATCGTGTTGGTCCACGTGCGGCGCGGCTCGTAGACGGGTTCGGCGTCGACGAGCGTGCCGGCCGGCCAGCCCACCGCCACGCTGAGTCCCTCGCCCTCGTCGAGTCGCTCCTGGGCGAAGTCGACGCGCTCGCCGCGTGTCTCCCCCGCACCGTCGCAGGCGGTGTCGGACCCGGTGCGGCCGACGTAGCAGGCGCTCGCCTCCGGCGGGACCGGACCGGTCACGGTGACGGTGACGTCCTCGATCGGGACGTCGAAGCCGCCCGGCGCGACGACGTTCCAGTACAGCTCGTCACGCACGGTCCCGTCCTCGCCGGCGACCCGCGGCGTGGGCAGGCCGTCGACGGTGTAGGTGACGCGGTAGTCGTGGACGCCGGTGACCTCGACGTCCTCGTCGCCGATGTAGAGCTGGACGGCACCGCCGTCGTGCTCCACGCGCAGGTCGGCGGGGGCGCCGGTGGGTGACTCGGCGGTGACGTCGTCGACCGTGAGCCGGCGGTAGCGGTCGGGGTCGTCGGCGATCTCCTGCAGCTCGGCGAGGACGAGGAAGGGACCGTGCGCCTCGTCGTCACCGAAGTCGTAGGTGAGGTCCACCTCGACGCGCACCGTGCCGCCGTCGGCCTCGACGACGGCACCGACGTCGAGGCGGGCGATGTGGCCCACCGAGTCGTCGGCGCGGGCGGGCGGCGCGACGAGCAATGTGAGAGCGGCGACGCCCAGCAGCGCGAGGACGAGCAGCGAGGCGGTGCGGCGCGCCGCGGTCATCGGTTGGTGCGCAGGCTCATCGCCCGCTGGGCCTCACGCTGATCCTGCTTCTCCCGCAGCGCGTGGCGCTTGTCGTACTCCTTCTTGCCTCGGGCGAGCGCGACGAGCACCTTGGCCCGGCCGCGGATGAAGTAGAGCTCCAGCGGGACGACGGTGTGGCCCTTGTCCTTGCTCTTGCCGACGAGCCGGTCGAGCTCGGCGCGGTGGAGGAGCAGCTTGCGCTTGCGCCGCACGGTGTGGTTGGTCCACGTGCCCTGGCTGTACTCGGGGATGTGCACGCCCTGCAGCCACGCCTCGCCGCGGTCGAACTCCACCCAGCCGTCCACCAGGGAGGCACGGCCCATGCGCAGCGACTTCACCTCCGTGCCGGTGAGCACGAGGCCCGCCTCGAAGGTCTCGTCGATGTGGTAGTCGTGCCGGGCCTTCTTGTTGCGGGCCACCACGGTGCGCTTGTCCGCCTCGGCCTTGGCCTTCTCAGCCGCGGTGGGCTTGCGTGGCTTGGTCGGGGTCGGGGACACCGGCGGGCTCCTTCGTGTTCAGTGGGCGCACGCGGCCGAGCCGCGGCGTTCCAGCGTAGTCCAGCATCCCGGCGACGTCGTCGTCTTATCGGTAGGTTCCACCCGTGGAGAACGAGCCCCTGGGCCCCCTGCCCGACGTCGCGCGCGCCCTGCTCGAGGCGCTGCTCGCGCACGACCTGCCGGCGGCTCCCGCGCTGCGCGCGCAGGCGGTCAGCGTCCGCACGCGTCCGGGGTGCACCTGCGGGTGCGGCACCCTGGAGCTCGTCGTCACCGACGACGGCGCCCCGCTCGCACCCCTCCACGGCACCTTCCCGGTCGAGGGCGAGGTCCACGACGACGACGGCACGCCCGTGGCCGGCCTGCTCCTCTTCGTGGAGGAGGGCCGGCTGAGCAGCCTGGAGATCTTCTCCTACGGGGACGACGGTCTCCCGCTGCCCGCCCCGGACAGGGTCACCTGGGTGGAGCGCCCACCGGTGGCGTGACCCGGCTCCGGGCCGTTCGGCCCAGCCCGGACGGAGCCGGGCACGGGAGGATCGTCTCCGGAGGGGAGAGCGGCGATGACCCAGCAGGTGCTCGGCAGGTCCCGTGCGGTCGGTGAGGCCGTGGCGGCCGTCGCCCGCGCCGTCGGCACGCCGGGGCCGCGGTCCTTCGCGGACCTGCACACGGTGTCCTGGCCCGTGCACGACGCGGAGTCCCTGCGCGGCGCCGCCCTGCTGGCGGAGTCACGGCTCTCGGCCGAGCGCCCCGAGCGGCTGCTCGTCGACCACCACCGCCTCTTCGTCGGTGACGCTCACCGCCCGCCGGTCGCGCCGCCGGCACCGCCCGCCACCTCCGGACACGCGCTTGCCGGGCTGCTGGGCCGCGTCGGGATCGCCGGTCCGCCGGACCTCGCCGCCGCCCTCCACGCCTACGCCGTCCTCCTCGAGGCCCCGCACGAGCACGGGGCCGCACGGCACGAGCTGGTCCACGACCACCTGCTCACCTGGGGCACCCGCTGCCTGAGCAGGGCGCAGCTGGGCGCGCAGAGCTTCTGCTACCAGGGCGTGGCGACGCTCGGCCTGGGTCTGCTGCGGTACGCCGCGGCCGGGTAGGCCTCAGGGCAGCTCGAGGACGATCTTGCCGAAGACGTCACCGGCAGCGAGCCGGGCGAGGGCGTCGCCGGCCTGCGCGAGGGGCACGACGGCGTCGATGTACGGGCGCGCACCGGTCACGACGAGCAGCGCCACGAGGCGCCGCAGCTCCTGCGCCGTCCCCATCGTCGAACCGACGACGCGCAGGCTGCGGAAGAAGACCCGGCCCAGGTCGGCCGGCGGCGCCGCGCCCGTCGTCGCCCCCGCGACGGCGATCGTGCCTCCCGGCCGCAGCGCCCGCAGCGAGTGCGCCCACGTCGCCTCCCCCACCGTCTCGACGACGGCGTCGACCTGCTCGGGCAGGCGCTCCCCGCTCGCGAAGACGGCGTGCGCGCCCAGCTGACGGGCCCGCTCGCGGCGCCCCTCGTCACGGGCGCACACCCACACCTCCAGGCCCGCGGCGCGGCCGAGCACGACGGCGGCGGTCGCCACCCCTCCCCCGGCCCCCTGGACCAGCACGCGCTGACCGGGGCGCAGGTCCGCAGCGGTGAAGAGCAGCCGGTAGGCGGTGAGGTAGGCCGTCGGCAGGCTCGCGGCCTCGGTCCAGCTCAGCTCGGGCGGCTTGGGCACGAGGTTGCCCGGCGGCACCCACACGGTCTGCGCGAGCGTCCCGGGGTACTTCTCGGACAGGAGGGTGCGCGCGGGGTCCAGCGTCTCGTCGCCGCGCCACAGCGGGTCGCCGACGACGGCGTGCACGATGACCTCGCGGCCGTCGGGGTCGGTGCCGGCGGCGTCGCAGCCCAGCACCATCGGCAGCCGGTCGGCCGGCAGCCCGACCCCGCGCAGCGACCACAGGTCGTGGTGGTTGAGGGCGGCAGCACGGACCCGGACGGGCACCCAGTCGGGGTGCGGCGCTCCAGGGTCGGCGATCTCCCCGACGACGAGCCCGCTCAGCGGGTCCTCGGCGTCCTGGCCGGCGGCGTAGGCGGCGAGCATGGCCCTACCCTGCCACGGCGTCGCCGCCCGCCGCGTCTCACGCGGGCGGGCAGGATGTGGGACGATGGACCGCTGTCCCCACCCGGAGCGGGTGGCCGAACGTCAGGGAGTCAACATGAGCAAGCGCGGACGCAAGCGCAAGGCACGCGCCAAGAGCGGTGCGAACCACGGCAAGCGCCCCAACAGCTGAACGCTGGTAGGGGAAAGGGTCGGCCCGAGCGGCCGGCCCTTTCGCATGCCCGGACCGCGCGGTGCCCTCAGCCGGGCGAGCCGCCCGAGCGCAGCACGCTGATCTGCGTGATGACGCGCAGCCGCAGGGTCGACGGCGCGACCTCCTGGCAGGAGCGGCGCAGGAGCAGCCGCACCCGGGCCTCCGCGTCGGTGGCCTCGCGGCAGGTGGGGCACTCGTCGAGGTGCCGGCGCAGCCGCTCGCGGTCGTGGTCGTCCATCTCGGAGTCGACGAACTCGAAGAGGTGCTCGAGGAGCTCCTCGCAGCGGCAGGCCTCGATGTCCTGGAGCGGGTCGGTGTGGTCGGTCATGATGTCGCCTCGGTCCTCATGCCCAGCTCCCGGGCGTGGTCGGCGAGCCGCTCGCGCAGCTGGCGGCGCCCGCGGTGCAGCCGCGACATGACGGTCCCGATCGGGGTCGACATGATCTCGGCGATCTCCTTGTAGGCGAAGCCCTCGACGTCGGCGAGGTAGACGGCGATGCGGAAGTCCTCCGGCAGCTCCATGAGCGCGTCCCGGATCTCGGAGTCCGGGAGCCGGTCCATCGCCTCCATCTCCGCCGAGCGCAGGCCCTGGGAGGTGTGCGAGGCAGCGCGGGCGATCTGCCAGTCCTCGACGCTGTCGGCGTCGGACTGCAGCGGCTGGCGCTGCTTCTTGCGGTAGGTGTTGATGAAGGTGTTCGTGAGGATGCGGTACAGCCAGGCCTTGAGGTTGGTGCCCGGCCGGTACTGGTGGAACGCGGCGTACGCCTTGGTGAAGGCCTCCTGGACGAGGTCCTCCGCGTCCGCCGGGTTGCGCGTCATCCGCATGGCCGCGCCGTAGAGCTGGTCGAGGTAGGGCAGCGCCTCCGCCTCGAAGCGCGCGGCTCGTTCCGCGTCACTCTCGCTCTCGGGTGCGCGGTCCAGGTCTCGGTCCTCGGTCATCACCCACGAGCCTAGTCCGCCGGGCCCGGAGGCGCGGTCCAGGAGGGGGTCCTGAGGCCGGTCGAGGGTAGGGGCAGAGCAGGTCATGCCGGTGCAACCGGCGAGCGGCGCCGAGCATTCCACGAGCGGTCCCGCGCGGTGAGCCGCACCACTCGCCGCGACGCGGAGATTGCGGTAGCAATAGGTCCATGAGCATCTCCCGCCGCCTCGCCCGCCCGCTGCTCGCCTCGTCCTTCGTCGCCACCGGTGTCGACGCGCTGATGCACCCCGACTCCCACGTCGAGCGCTTCCGCAAGGTCGAACCGGCCCTGGAGAAGGCCGGCATCCCGCCCTCGATCGCCTCCGACACCCGGCTGCTCGTGCGGGTGACCGGCGGCGTCACGGCGGTGGCCGGGCTCATGCTCGCCACCAACCGTCGGCCCCGCACCGCCGCCCTCACCCTGGCCGCGGTCACCGTGCCGGTGTCGCTCGTCAACAACCCGATCTGGACGGCCACCAGCCGCGAGCGTCGCAAGGAGATGCGTCGCGGCCTGCTCACCGGCGCCAGCCTCGTGGGCGGCCTCCTCATCGCGGGCCTCGACCGTGACGGCAAGCCCTCCCTCGCCTGGCGTGCCACCAACACTCGCGGCCACAAGGCCAAGATGCGGGAGGTCCGCGCCGCGGCCAAGGAGTCCAAGGCGGACCTCAAGGCCAAGCTGGGCTGACGCCCCGCCAGCCCCCTGCCCCCGGCGTGCTGCCCGCGCCGTCGGACGTGCCCGCTACCCTCGAAGGCATGTCAACCCAGACCACGTCCGAGCTCGCCTGGCCGGCCCCCGTGGCCGCCGGCCCGCTCGACGCCGTCGTCCCGGTCCCCGGCTCGAAGTCGCTGACCAACCGCTACCTCCTCCTCGCGGCACTCGCCGCCGAGCCCACCCAGCTGCGCCGTCCGCTGCACTCGCGTGACTCCGCGCTCATGGTGGAGGCGCTGCGCGCGCTGGGGGTGCGGGTGGAGCACGTCGACGCCGACGGGCGTCCCGACGCCGACGGCGCCGACCTCCTCATCGACCCGGCCCCCCTGCGCGGGCCCGCCGAGGTGGACTGCGGGCTGGCGGGCACCGTCATGCGCTTCGTGCCGCCCCTCGCCGCCCTCGCCGACGGCACCGTCACCTTCGACGGCGACCCGCGCGCCCGCCAGCGCCCGATGGGCTCGCTCATCGAGGCGCTGCGCGACCTCGGTGCGCAGGTGGACGACGACGGCCGCGGCGCCCTGCCCTTCACGGTCCACGGCACCGGCGGCCTGCCGGGTGGGGTCGTCGAGGTCGACGCGAGCGCCTCGAGCCAGTTCGTCTCCGGTCTCCTCCTCATCGCCCCGCACCTCGAGCAGGGCCTGGACCTGCGCCGGGTCGGGCCGATGCCGAGCCAGCCGCACGCCGCGATGACCGTCGAGGTGCTGCGCGAGCGCGGCGTCGTCGTCGACGTCGAGGTGGGCGACGACGGCGAGCCGGCACGCTGGCAGGTCCACCCCGGCCCCGTCGCGGGCGGCCTGGTCGCCGTGGAGCCGGACCTGTCCAACGCCGGGCCGTTCCTCGCCGCCGCGCTCGTCGCCGGCGGCCGGGTACGCGTGCCCGGCTGGCCCACCCGCACCTCCCAGGCCGGTGACCGGCTGCGCGAGCTGCTCGTGCGGATGGGCGCCTCGGTCGAGCTCGGCCCCGCCGGCCTCACCGTCGCCGGCACCGGTGCCATCGACCCCCTCGACGTCGACCTCCACGACGCCGGCGAGCTGACCCCGACGATCGCCGCGCTGTGCACGCTCGCCGACGGCCCCAGCCGCCTGCGCGGGGTCGCCCACCTGCGCGGCCACGAGACCGACCGGCTCGCTGCCCTCGCCACCGAGATCAACCGCCTCGGCGGGCACGCCCGCGAGACGGAGGACGGCCTGGAGATCGAGCCCGGCCGGCTCCACGGGGCCCGCGTCGAGACGTACCACGACCACCGGATGGCCACCTTCGCCGCCGTCGTCGGCCTGCGCGTCGCGGGCACGGAGGTCGTGGACGTCGAGACGACCGCCAAGACCCTGCCCGACTTCACCCGGATGTGGACCGACATGGTCGCGACGGGCGGCCGCGGCTGAGGGAGGGGCGATGAGCCGACAGCGGGACACCGGCACGGACGACGAGCGCGTCCGCGTCCGGCCGTCCAAGCGCGGCTCGCGGCCGCGGACCAAGCAGCGTCCACAGCACGAGGACGCCGTCGAGGCGCGGGTCCTCGCCGTCGACCGCGGCCGCTACGCCCTCCTCACCGAGGACGGCGTGCGGCTGGTGGCGATGAAGGCCCGCGAGCTCGGCCGCGGCGCCCGCAACGCCGTCGTCGTCGGCGACCGCGTGGGCGTGGTCGGTGACACGAGCGGCACCCCCGACACCCTGGCCCGCATCGTCCGCGTCGAGGAGCGGGTGACCGCCCTGCGGCGCTCCGCCGAGGACAGCGAGGCCGCGGGCGTCGAGCGTGTCATCGTCGCCAACGCCGACCGGCTGCTCATCGTCACGGCGCTCGCCGACCCGCCCCCTCGCCCCCGGATGGTCGACCGCTGCCTCGTCGCCGCCTACGACGCCGGCATGCAGCCGGTCCTCGTCCTCACCAAGGCCGACCTCGCCGACCCCGGGCCCTTCCTCGCCCAGTACGCCGCCCTCGAGGTGCCCGCCGTGGCGACCGCCGTCGTCGACGGCGAGGTCCAGGGCCTGGACGCCGTGCGGGAGATCGTCACCGGCCACGACTCCGTGCTCGTGGGCCACTCCGGCGTGGGCAAGTCCACGCTCATCAACGCCCTCGTGCCCGGGGCGGGCCGGGCGACCGGGATCGTCAACGAGGTGACGGGGCGCGGGCGGCACACCTCGAGCAGCGCCGTCGCGCTCGAGCTGCCCGGCGGCGGCTGGGCCATCGACACCCCGGGCGTGCGCTCCTTCGGGCTCGCGCACGTAGGCCCCGACGACCTCCTGCGCGGCTTCCCCGACCTCGCCGCCGTCACCGCCGAGTGCCCGCGCGGCTGCGACCACGAGGCCGGCGCGCGCGAGTGCGAGCTCGACGCCTGGGTGGAGCGCGGGGACGCGGGACCCGCCGGGGAGGCCCGGCTCGACTCCTTCCGCCGGCTCCTGTCGGCCCGCTCGGCCAGCGCCCTCGACCACGCGCCGTAGCCTGCGATGTCGGTGGGCCCACCTAGGCTGGGCACCGAACCGACGGAGGGAGGCTGGGACGTGCTGCACCTGCACCGCTCCGAGCGCGCCGACGCGCTCGTCCCGCCTCTCGCGACTCTGCTCGCCGACGCCCCCCAGGACCCCTTCACGCCGGACGTCGTCGCCGTGCCCACCCGCGGGGTCGAGCGCTGGCTCGCCCAGCGCCTGTCCCACCACCTCGGCGCCGGCCCGGGCGGCGAGCCCGGCATCTGCGCGAACGTCGGCTTCGGCTCCCCCGCCCACCTCGTCACCGGCGTCCTCGCCGGCCTGCCCGGCGCCCCGGAGGAGGACCCGTGGGCGCCCGACCGCCTCACCTGGCCCCTTCTCGAGGTCGTCGACGCCCACGCCGGCGAGCCGTGGCTGGCGCCGCTGGGCCGGTACCTCGGGGCCGACGAGGCCGACGACCACCGCCACGGGCGCCGCCTCGGGGCGGCCCGTCACCTCGCCCGCCTCTACGCCTCCTACGCCGCGCAGCGCCCGGACATGGTGCGCGCCTGGGCGCAGGGGCACGACGACGACGGCGCGGGCGGGACCGTGCCCGCGGACCTCACCTGGCAGGTGGAGCTGTGGCGCCGGCTGCGCGCGCACGTCAGTGAGCCCGGCCCGGCCGAGCGCCTGGAGGACGCGCTGCGCGCCGTCACCGAGGATCCCGGGGCCGTGGACCTGCCCGAACGGCTCAGCGTCTTCGGACCCACCCGGCTGCCCGAGGACCAGCTGCGCGTCCTGCGCGCGCTCGCCCGGCACCGTGAGGTGCACCTGTGGCTGCCGCACCCCTCCCCCGCGCTGTGGGACAGGGTCGCCGCCCCGGGCGAGCCGGCCACCCGCCGGCGCCGTGAGCAGCGCGTCCACGCCGAGCACCCGCTGCTCGCCTCCACGGCCCGCGACGCCACCGAGCTGGAGACCCGCCTCCTTGGTGACGGCGCCACCGACACCCACCACCCCGCGCCCCGCCCCGGAGGCACGCTGCTCGCCGCCCTCCAGGAGCGCCTCGCCGCCGACGCCCCCGACGCCCCGCCGCACCGGCTCACCGCCGAGGACACCAGCGTCCAGGTGCACGCCTGCCACGGCCTGGCCCGCCAGGTGGAGGTGCTCCGCGAGGTGCTCGCCGGGCTCTTCGCCGCCGACCCGAGCCTCGAGCCGCGCGACGTCGTCGTCATGTGCCCCGACGTCGAGGCGGTCGCGCCGCTGGTCACGGCGAGCTTCGGCCTCGCGCCCGAGGGCGTGACCGACGTCCACCCCGGCCACACCATGCGGGTGCGGCTCGCGGACCGCGCGCCCGGGCGCACCAACCCCGTCCTCGGCCTGCTCGCCACGCTGCTCACCCTCGCCGACGGCCGGGTCACCGCCTCGGAGGTGCTCGACCTCTCGGCGACCGAGCCGGTGCGCCGTCGCTTCCACCTCACCGACGACGACCTCGACCGCGTGCGCGAGTGGTCCGCCACCGCCGGCGTGCGGTGGGGCGAGGACGCCCGCCGGCGGGCCCGCTTCGAGCTGCCCGCGCTGCTCCAGGGCACCTGGCACGTCGCCCTGGACCGGCTCCTGCTGGGCGCGGCCATGGCGGAGGAGGACCACCGCTACGTCGGCCACGCACTGCCGCTGGACGACGTCGACAGCACCGACATCGACCTCGCCGGACGGCTCGCCGAGCTCGTCGACCGGCTCACCGCTCTCCTCGCCGAGCTCGACGGCACGCGGCCGCTGGCGCACTGGCTCGACACCCTCGACCGTGCCGTCACCCTCCTCGCCGACACCGCGCCCGCCGACTCCTGGCAGGTGACCTCGGCCCGGCGCGTGCTCGCGGAGGAGCGCGCCCGCGCCACCGACGCGCCGCTGCGGCTGCCCGACGTGCGGGCGCTGCTCGCGGACCGCCTCGCCGGGCGGCCCACCCGCTCCGGCTTCCGCACCGGTGCCCTCACCGTGTGCTCCCTCGAGCCGATGCGCGCCGTGCCGCACCGGGTGGTGTGCCTCCTCGGCCTCGACGACGGCGCCTTCCCGCGCGGAACCCGCCAGGACGGCGACGACCTCCTCCTGCGCGAGCCCTGCGTCGGCGAGCGCGACCGCCGCAGCGAGGACCGCCAGCTCTTCCTCGACGCCGTCACCGCGGCCCAGGACCACCTCGTCCTGCTCTACTCCGGCGCGCACGAGCGCACCGGGGCCGCGCGGCCGCCCGCGGTGCCCGTCGGGGAGCTCCTCGACGCCCTGGAGGGCGCCGCCACTTCTCCCACGGGCACCGTGCGGGAGCACGTGCTGCGCCACCACCCGCTCCAGGTGGTCGACGAGCGCAACTTCGTCCCCGGCGCCCTCGGCCGGCCCGGTGCGCCGTTCAGCTTCGACGCCGTCGCGCACCGCGCCGCCGAGGTCGGGCGCGGCGAGCGGGTCGAGCGACGCCCCTTCCTCACGGAGCCGCTGCCCGCGCTCGACCGCCCCAGCACCCTGGAGCTCGCCGACCTCGTGGCGATGCTCGAGCACCCGGTGAAGTTCTTCCTGCGCCACCGCCTGGGGCTGTCGGTGGCCGGGGAGAACGCCGAGGTCGCCGACCGCCTGCCCCTGACCCTCGCGCCCCTCGACGGCTGGGCGATCGGCGAGCGCTTCCTCCAGGCCCGCCTCGCGGGCGTGCCCGACCAGCAGGTGATGAACGCCGAGTGGCGCCGCGGCGTCACGCCGCCCAAGGAGCTGGGCCGCACCGCCCTGCTCGACGTCGGCAGCCGGGTCGTGCCCATCGCGAGCGCCGCGGCGGCCGAACGGGCCCAGCCCGCCGAGACGGTCGACGTCCTCGTCCCGCTGCCCTCCGGCACCACGCTCACCGGCACGGTCCCCGGCGTCCACGGCGGCACGGTCGTGCGTGCCACGTACTCCCGCCTGGCGCCCAAGCACCGCCTGCGCGCCTGGGTGCAGCTGCTCGCGCTCGTCGCCGCACACCCCGAGCGGCCCTGGCGCGCCGCCACCGTGGCCCGGCCCGACCACCGCCGGCCGGGCGCGTACGTCGCCCGCCTCTCCCCGCCCACGCCACCGGAGGCGGTCGAGCTGCTCGACCAGCTCGTCCACCTCCACGCCCTGGCCCTGCGCGAGCCGCTGCCGGTCCCGGTCCCGGTCGCCTGCACCTACGCCACCTCCCGCTCCGCCGGGGACTCCGCGGACATGGCCCTGGTCAACGCCCGGCGGGCCTGGGACGGTGACGAGTTCCTGCGCGCGGACGAGCACCACGTCATCTGCTGGGGCACCGGCGCGAGCCTCGACGACATCCTCGGCACCCCCACCGACACCGAGCGCGCCTGGTACCCGCAGGACCCGAGCCGTCTCGGCGTGCTCGCCCGCCGGGTGTGGGAGCCGCTCCTCGCCCGCGAGCAGGTGGACAAGCCGTGACCGCCACCGAGCTGGGGACCACCGTCTTCGACGTGTGCGGACCGCTGCCGGAGGGCACCACCGTCCTGGAGGCGAGCGCCGGCACCGGCAAGACGTTCACCATCGCCGCCCTCGCCACCCGCTACGTCGCCGAGCAGGGCATCGAGCTCGCCGACCTCCTCCTCGTCACCTTCGGGCGCGCGGCCACCTCCGAGCTGCGCGACCGGGTCCGCGCCCGCCTGCTCGCCACCGAGCGGGCGCTGCGCGACCCGCAGACCGCCCGCGAGAGCCGGGACGAAGTCGTGGCCCACCTCGCCGCCGTCGACGACGCGGAGGTCGCCGCCCGCCGGCTGCGGCTCACCCGCGCGCTGTCCCAGCTCGACGCCGCCACCATCACGACCACGCACGGCTTCTGCCAGCAGATGCTCACCTCGCTCGGGGTGGCCGCCGACCTCGACCCCGACCACACCTTCGTCCCCGACGTCGCCGACCTGCGCGAGGAGGTCCTCGACGACGTCTACCTGCGCCGCTACGCCGGCTCCCGCGAGCCCGCGCTCACCCCGGACGAGGCACGGACGATCGGCAAGGAGGCGGTGAGCGACCACCAGGCGGCGCTGCGCCCCACCGACGCCCCTCCCGACTCCCTGCCCGGGCACCGCCACGCCCTGGCGCAGGCGGTGCGCGAGGAGGTCCACCACCGCAAGCGCGCCCGCCGCCTCCTCGACTACGACGACCTCCTCACCCTCCTGCGCGACGCCCTCACCCACCCCGTCCACGGGCCGGCCGCCGCCGCACGGGTCCGCGAGCGCTACGCCGTCGTCCTCGTCGACGAGTTCCAGGACACCGACCCCGTCCAGTGGGAGATCCTGCGCACCGCCTTCCACGGGCACCGCACCCTCGTCCTCATCGGCGACCCGAAGCAGGCGATCTACGCCTTCCGCGGCGGCGACGTCGTCACCTACCTCCAGGCCCGCGGGCTCGCGACGAGCACGGCCACCCTCGGGCGGAACTGGCGCAGCGACGCCCCGCTCCTCACCGGCCTCGAGGCGCTCCTCGGCGGCGCCGCGCTCGGCGACGAGGCGATCGTCGTGCGGCCCGTCGCCGCGGCCCACACCGGCGAGCGGCGCCTGCGGGGCGGGGCGCCCGTGCGCCTGCGGCAGGTCACCCGCGAGCCCTTCCGGCTGACCGGGACGAAGAACCCGCGGGTGGGCGACGTGCGCCGGCTCGTGGCCGACGACGTCGCCGCGGACGTCGTCGCCCAGCTCGGTACCACCCGGCTGCGTGAGGGGCAGGCCTGGCGGCCGCTGCACCCGGGCGACGTCGCGGTGCTCGCCCGCCGCAACGCCGACGCCGACGCCGTGCGGGACGCGCTCGCCGCCGCCGGCGTGCCCGCCGTCGTCTCCGGGCTGTTCAGCGTCTTCGCCACCGACGCCGCCCGGCACTGGCTCACCCTCCTCACCGCGCTCGAGCAGCCCGGGCACGGCGGGAGGGCAGCGGCGCTGGCCCTCACCCCCTTCCTCGGCTGGGACGCCACCCGCCTCGGCACGGCCGAGGACCCCGCCCGCGAGGAGCTGTCCGACACCGTGCGCGGCTGGGCCCGGCTCCTCACCGAGCGGGGCGTCGCGGCGCTCGTCGAGGCGGTCACCACCGCGGGCGTCGCCGAGCGGCTCATGGCCACGTCCAGCGGCGAGCGTGTCCTCACCGACGTCCGGCACGTCGGGGAGGCCCTGCACCTGGCCGCGGTGGAGGAGGACCTCGGGGTCGCCGCGCTCACGGACTGGCTGCGCACCCGGATCGCCGAGGCGGACCGCGACTACGCCGAGGAGCGCAGCCGCCGCCTGGAGACCGACGCCGACGCCGTCCAGGTCGTCACCGTCCACTCCTCCAAGGGCCTGGAGTTCCCGGTCGTCTACGTGCCCTTCGGCTGGGACCGCTACGAGTCGCGCACCCCGCCGGTGCTGCGGTACCACGACGACGCCGGCACCCGGCTGCTCCACGTCGGCGGCCAGGAGGACCCCGGCTACGACGACGCCCGCGACCGCCACCTCGCCGAGGAGCGCGGTGAGGACCTGCGCCTGCTCTACGTCGCCCTCACGCGGGCCGCGACGCAGGTCGTCGTCCACTGGGCGCCGTCGTCCAACTCCCCGGCCGGCCCGCTGACCCGTCTCCTCCTGGGCGGGCACACCCCCGGGCAGGAGCCACCGGCGCGGGTGCCCGTGCGCGCCGACGACGCCGTCACCGACGCACTGTCCGCCGTCGTCGCCCGCTCGGGCGGCACGCTGGCCCTCGAGCGCGTGACCGCGCGCCCCCAGCCGGTCACCTGGCAGCCGCCGGCGCCCGAGCGGCCCGAGCTGTCCGTCGCGCGCCTGGGCCGCAGCCTCGACCACACGTGGCGGCGCACCTCCTACACCGGGCTCACCGCCGCCGCGCACCACGAGCCGGTGGGCAGCGAGCCGGAGGGCACGGGCGTGGAGGACGAGGCCGACGTGCCCGTCGCCGGCCCCGGCGGCCCCGACCCCACGCACGACCAGCCCTCGCCCATGGCGGACCTGCCCGGCGGCACCGGGTTCGGGACCGTCGTCCACGAGGTCCTCGAGCAGGTCGACACCGCCGCGCCGGACCTCGCGGCCGAGCTGCGCGAGCGCTGCCGGGAGGGCGGCACGGCGCGGGTGCCGGGACTCGACCCGGAGGCGCTCGCCGTCGCCCTGGAGCAGGTGCTCGCCACGCCGCTCGGTCCGCTCGCCGGTGGCGCCACCCTCGCCGGGTTCGCCCCGCCGGACCGGCTGGCCGAGCTGGAGTTCGAGCTGCCGCTCGCCGGCGGTGACTCCCCGGCCGCGAGCGCGGCCACGCTCGTCGACCTCGCGCTCCTCCTGCGGCGCCACCTGCCGGCCGACGACGTCTTCGCGCCCTACGCCGACCAGCTCGCCGCCCTCGGCCCCGAGCGCCTGCACGGCTACCTCACCGGCAGCATCGACGCCGTGCTGCGGCACGGGTCGGGCGACACGACGCGCTACCTCG
Organism: Georgenia satyanarayanai; assembly: GCF_900116375.1. Classification (GTDB taxonomy): domain Bacteria; phylum Actinomycetota; class Actinomycetes; order Actinomycetales; family Actinomycetaceae; genus Oceanitalea; species Oceanitalea nanhaiensis. The sequence goes on from NZ_UETB01000007.1 coordinate 65,386, forward strand.
TCGTCGACTACAAGACCAACCGTCTCGCGCCGCCCGACGAGCCGCTCACCCTGTGGCACTACCGCCCCGAGGCCGTGGCCGAGGCGATGATGCGCTCGCACTACCCGCTCCAGCTGCTGCTCTACCTCGCCGCCCTGCACCGCTACCTGCGCTGGCGCCACCGCGGCTACGACCCCGAGCGGCACCTGGGCGGAGGGCTCTACCTCTTCGTGCGCGCGATGGCCGGGCCGGCCACGCCCGCCGCCGACGGCACGCCCTACGGGGTCATGGCGTGGCGGCCGCCCGCCTCGCTCGTCGTCGCGCTGTCCGCACTCCTCGAGGGAAGAGCCTCATGACCGTCCTCGACGACGGCGACGCCCGGCTCGCGGTCCAGGCCCCGCCGCTGCTCGCCCGCTTCAACACCGCCGGTGTCATCGCGGCGCCCGACGTCCAGGTGGCACGCCGGCTGGGCTCGCTCGTCGGCGAGCGGGACGAGGACGTGCTCCTCGCCGTCGCGCTCGCCACGCGCGCGGTGCGGTCGGGCTCGGTGTGCCTCCACCTCGAGGACGCCCAGTCCTTCGCCGCCGACGCCGAGACACCACCCGGCGAGCTCCCGTGGCCCGACCCCGCCGCGTGGCGGGCCGCGATCGAGGCGAGCCCGCTCGTCGCCGTCGGGGTCGACGGCGCGGCCGACCGGCCGGTGCGGTGGGTGGGCGGGCGCCTCTACCTCGACCGCTACTGGCGCGACGAGATGGTCGTGCGCCGCCAGGCCGACGCGCGTCTCGCCGCACCCGCCGCGCCCGTCGACGACGCCCGGCTCGCCGCCGCCCTCGACCGCCTCTTCCCCGACGCCGGGGACGCGCTGCAGCGGCAGGCTGCCGCGGCCGCCGTCGACGGCCGGCTCACGGTGCTGACCGGTGGGCCCGGCACCGGCAAGACGACGACGGTCGCCCGCCTCATCGCCGTCCTCCAGGACGTCGCCGGCCCGCTGCGCATCGCGCTGGCGGCCCCCACGGGCAAGGCCGCGGCCCGGCTGCAGGAGGCGGTCCACGAGGTCGTCGACGAGCTCGGCGCGGCCGACCGCGAGCGCGTCGGGACGCTCACCGCCTCGACCCTCCACCGGCTGCTCGGCTGGCTGCCGGGCAGCGCCACCCGCTTCCGGCACGGTCCGGGCCGCCACCTGCCCCACGACGTCGTCGTCGTCGACGAGACGTCGATGGTGTCCCTGCCGCTCATGGCCCGCCTGCTCGAGGCGCTGCGGCCCGACGCACGCCTCGTCCTCGTCGGCGACCCCGACCAGCTCGCGTCGGTGGAGGCCGGGGCGGTGCTGGGCGACCTCGTCGCGCGCACTCCCGCCGGGGACGGCGGCGTCGTCCGCCTCCTCACCGTGCACCGCCAGGAGGGGGACAGCGCCATCCTCCCGCTCGCCGCAGCCGTCCGCGCCGGTGACGCCGAGGAGACGCTGCGGCTGCTGCGCGCCGGCCACCCCTCGGTCGAGCTCGTCGAGACGGCCGAGGACGAGCTGCCGGGCGAGGTCGAGCTGGGCTCCCTGCGCGCCGATGCCGCGGCGGCGGGTCGCGCGCTCGTCCACGCCGCCCGAGAGGGGGACGCGGCCGCTGCGCTGCGCGCGCTCGGGTCGCACCGACTGCTCGTCGCCCACCGGCGGGGCCCGGCGGGGGTGGCGCACTGGTCGGCGCTCGTCGAGCAGTGGGTGGGCGAGGCCGCCGGTCCTCACCCGGACCCGCTCGACCCCCGCAGCCCCTGGTACCCCGGCCGGCCGATCCTCGTCACGGCCAACGACCGCGAGACCGGGTTGTACAACGGGGACACCGGAGTCGTCGTCGCCGACGGCGAGGGGCTCGTCGCCGTCCTCGGCGACCCCGACTCCCCGGTGCGCGTGCGCACCCACCGGCTGCCCGCCGTCGAGACCGTCCACGCCATGACGGTCCACCGCGGCCAGGGCAGCCAGTTCGCCCGCGTCTCCCTCGTGCTCCCGCCGGCCACCTCCCCGCTCCTCACCCGCGAGCTGCTCTACACGGCTCTCACCCGCGCCCGGGAGCACGTGCGCGTCCTCGGCACCGCCGCCGCCGTCCGCCGCGCCGTCCAGACCCCGGTCCGCCGCGCCTCCGGCCTCCGCACCCCGCTGTGACGAGCCCGCCCACCCCCGTCGCCGACAGGTGAGTTGTTCCCGACGGCCGAGCTGTCGCCGACAGCTGGATCCCGCCCTGCCCGTCCGCGTGCCCGGCGCGCGTCCCAGCCCCGCGCGGCGTCCCCGCTAGCGTGAGGCGCATGCCCATCTCGCGCCTCCGGTACGACGACGACCTGCGCCTGGCCCACGTGATCGCCGACCAGGTCGACGCCCAGACGATGGCCCGTTTCCAGTCCCTCGACCTCGTCGTCGAGACCAAGCCCGACCTCACCCCCGTCTCCGACGCCGACAGGTCCGCCGAGGAGATCGTCCGCGCACAGCTCGGCCGCACCCGGCCGCGCGACTCCGTGCTCGGGGAGGAGTTCGGCACCACCGGCCGGTCCTCGCGGCAGTGGATCATCGACCCCATCGACGGGACGAAGAACTTCGTCCGCGGCGTGCCGGTGTGGGCCACGCTCATCGGGCTCGTCGAGGACGACGAGGTCGTCCTCGGCGTCGTCTCCGCCCCCGCGCTGGGCCGCCGCTGGTGGGCCACGCTCGGCTCGGGTGCCTGGACGGGCCGCGCGCTGTCCTCGGCGCGCCAGCTCCACGTCTCGAGCGTGTCCCGCATCGAGGACGCCTCGCTCAGCTACTCCTCCCTGGACGGCTGGGCGGAGTCCTCACGGCTGCGCGCCTTCCTCAACGTCGCCCAGCGCTGCTGGCGCACCCGCGCCTACGGCGACTTCTGGTCCTACATGCTCGTGGCCGAGGGCGCGGTGGACCTCGCCGCCGAGCCCGAGCTCGAGACCTACGACATGGCCGCCCTCGTCCCGATCGTCACCGAGGCCGGTGGGAGGTTCACCAGCCTCTTCGGCGCACCCGGCCCCTTCGGCGGCAACGCCGTCGCCACCAACGGCCTCCTCCACGACGAGGTCCTCCAGCTGCTCACCGCCCAGGAGGACTGAGCCGGGAGCCTTCCGCGGCGCCGCAGCCGGCACTACGCTCGGCCGCAGTCGACGAGCGGAGAACGCCATGGCCCACCCCGTCATCCTCGTCCCCGGCTTCTGGCTGGGCGCCTGGGCCTGGGAGGACGTCCTCACCGAGCTGCGGCGGGCCGGCGTCGAGGCGCAGGCGCTGACGCTGCCCGGCCTCGAGCACGCGGACACCGACCGCTCGGGCGTCACCTTCGAGGACCACGTCGAGGCCGTCTGCGCCGCCGTCGAGGCCACCGGGCGCCCGACCGTCCTCGTCGTCCACAGCGGCGCCGGCTTCTCCGGGTACGCGGCGAGCGACCGCCTCACCGACCGTCTCGCCGGCATGGTGTACGTCGACACCGCGCCCGGCGTGGGCCCGATGGACCCCGGCTTCGACGGCGCGGACATGCCGCTCGACTGGGAGTCCCTCGCGGCAGAGGAGAACCTCGACGGCCTCAGCGAGGAGCAGCTGCAGACCTTCCGCACCCGCGCCGTCCCCCAGCCCGGCGGCGTGCTGCGCGGGGCGGCGGACCTCGTCGACGACGCCCGTCGCCACGTCCCCAGCACCTTCGTGTGCACAAGCTTCACTGCCGAGGCCTACCGGGCCTACGCCGCCGAGGGCACGATGCCGTGGCTCGCCGGCATCCCCGAGCTCACCGACACGACCTGGGTGGACCTGCCCACGAGCCACTGGCCGATGTGGTCGCGCCCCCGCGACCTCGCGGCCGTCATCGCCGAGGCGGCCGGGGCGGACGCGAGCACGCTGACCTAGCGCGTCCTCGCTCGCGACCGGAGGATGGAGCGATGACCGAGCGCCGGCCGCACGACGTCCCCGTGGAGACCTGGGTGGACCGCCTCGTGCGCGACGCGGAGGCACGCGGGGCGTTCCGCGACCTGCCCGGTGCGGGCAAGCCGCTGCCCGGCATCGACGAGCCGCTGCACGAGGACTGGTGGATCCGTCAGAGGCTGCGCAGCGAGGACCTGCCCGCGGACGGACTGCTGCCGCCCGCGCTGCTGCTCCGCAAGGAGCTCGCCGCGCTGCCCGAGACCGTCCGTCACCTCCCCGACGAGGACGCCGTCCGGGACGCCGTCCGTGCGCTCAACCGGCGGGTCGCGGCCTTCATCCGCACCCCGACCGGACCGGTGCTCCCGGTCGCGCCCGCGGACGTCGACGCCGTCGTCGCCCGGTGGCGCGCCGACCGGGAGCCCGCCGCGGCGGCCGACGGAACGCCGCCGGACGCACGTGTCCCACCGGTACGCCGGCGCCGGTGGTGGCGGCTACGCCGGGCGCGCGAGCACCCCGCCGACGTACCCGGCGACGGCCCCGGTCCACAGGAGCAGTAGCCCTCCGTCGAGCCGGAAGGTGGCCCCGCGCACGACGATCGCCGCGATGACGTAGGCGACCGACAGGAGGACGACGAGGAGGGCGGTCTTCCGCGTGAGACTGCCCTTGCCCGTCACCCCGAAGGCCATCGCGACGGCGAGCACGACGAGCAGCACGCGTGTCGCCGCCGCGACGAGGTGCACCGCCGCGGTCTCGGACACGTTCCGGAGGTCGCCGAGCGCCTGGACAGGGGCGGTGGCGACGATGGTGGAGCCGTCGGCGGTGGTGAGGAGGTTCCACGGCAGGAGCGTGCCGAGCAGGACGAGCGCGGCCCCGCCCAGCACGAGGAGGGTCCGCAGCAGGGGTCGCCGGTCGGAGGCGGTCTGGGTGAAGGCGGCGTGCGCGAGGAGCCGCCCCTCGCCGTCGTCGGCGGTGATCTCCAGGTCCCGGGTGACCGACTCCCCACCCGGCGGTGGCGGGGCCTGGACCGTCATGCGGGCCTGGCCGACGCCTCCCGGCGGTGCGGAGACCACCGGGGGCGTGAAGCCCACGCGCGCCGTGCCGTGGGAGTCGACGGCGGTCAGCCGGACGGAGAGGGGCTGCTGGCCCGCGGTGTTGTCGACGAGGACGGCGAAGGACCCGTGGCGCGTGTCGGCCCGGGTGAGGTGGCGGGGTGTCACCTGCAGCTGCGCCGTCGTGATCGGCGACGGCGTCATCGTCACCTCCAGCGACCCCGGAGCCTCGTGCTCGGAGGCGCCGTCCCCCGCGACGACCGTGAACGGCCGCACGACGGTCCGTCCGCGCGGGACCGCCTCGGTGAGCTGGACGTGCCCGCGGGCCACGGTCACCTGGCCCGGCGGTGCGAGGAGCCGCTGCGGTGCGAGCGTGATGACGAGGGACCGGGCGGGGTCCCGGCCGCCGAGGGCGAGCTCGACCGCCTCCCGACCGCCGCGGTTGTCGACGTGGACCTCGAAGTCCGCGGCGACCGCGTTGGTCACCCGCAGCTCGCGCGGTGACAGCCGGACACCGACGGGTACCACCTCCGGCTCCGGGGAGGTGTGCTGGACGAGCGTGAGCGTCGCGACGCTCTCCCCGCCGTCGTTCGCGGCCGTGACCGTCAGCTGCCGCGTCGCGTCCTGCCCGGGCGCCGGGGCCGGGGCCATGAAGTGGCCGCGCACCTCGACGAGCTGACCGGCAGGCACCTGCACCACCCGCGGCACGAAGCCGAACCGCACGACGCCCTCGGGATCACCACCGGAGAGCTCGAAGCCTTGCGGGTAGTTCGCCCTCCGGTTGTCGATCCGTACGACGAAGCGGGCGCGCGCCTCGTCGGTGAGCCGGAGGAGGCGTGGCTGGACGTCCAGGGTGGCGGGCGGCCCGTGCGGGGCGACGGTGAGCGTGACCGCCACGGGCACCCGCCGGTCCGGCGCGGACTCGGAGCAGACGTGGAGCTGGACGGTCAGCCGCTGGGCCGGGACGAGGGCGCCGTCCCGGATCCGCAGGGCGACCTCGAGGGTGCCCTCGTCGCCGGGCATGAGGCGCAGCGGCGCGGGGCTCACGTCGAGCCAGTCAGGGCTCTCCTCCACCTCGACGAGGACGCCGTCCACCACCGAGGACCTGTTGGAGACCCGTGCGGTCACCGTCCCCGGCTGCTCGGGCACGAGCGTGACCTCCGTGGTGGCGGCGTGGACCTCGGGCGCCCGGGCGTCGGCCGGCGCGGCGCGGACGGCGGTCGCGGTCTCCCCCTGGTGGGACGCCGGCAGGGGGGCCACCGCCTCGGCCGTCTCGACGGTGTCGACGGTGTCCGGCACCGTCGCGACGGCCGGGTGCCCGCCGATGGTCGTGGCACCCGTGTCCCACCCGAGGTAGGCGTCGCAGGCGCGGCAGAACTGGGTCCCCTGCGGGTTCGCGGCCCCGCAGCTCTCACACACGTCCTCGGACATCGGCATCCCCGTGACCCCTTACCGGACCGCCTCGATCGTACCGCCGGCCGTGGTCGATCCCCCCTGCCCGAAGGGGCAGGGACCCCTGCCCTCATGGCACGACGAGTGCCCTCCCGCGGGGCTCCCCGGCGATGTCGGTGGCCGCGGTTACCGTCGACCCATGCGCATCCTGCACACCTCGGACTGGCACCTGGGGCGCACCCTGCACGGGGTCGACCTCGTCGAGCACCAGGCCGCCTTCCTCGACCACCTCGTCGAGGTGGTCCGCCAGGAGCGCGTCGACGCCGTCCTCGTCGCCGGTGACGTGTACGACCGCGCCATCCCGCCCGTCGCCGTCGTCGACCTCCTCACCCAGGCCCTGCTGCGGCTCACCGAGCTCACCCGCGTCGTGCTCACCCCGGGCAACCACGACTCCGCCACGCGCCTCGGCTTCGCCGCCCCGCTCTTCCGCGAGCGGCTGGCGGTGCGGGCGCGGGTGGAGGACCTCGCCCGCCCCCTCGAGCTCCCCGCCGCGGACGGCGAGTCCTCCGCGCTCGTCTACGCCCTGCCCTACCTCGACCCGGACACCACCCGCCACCGCCTCGCCGAGGACGACGACGGCGCCCCGGTCGTCCCCGCCCGCTCGCACGAGGCGGTGGCGGCCGCCGCCATGCGCCGGGTGCGCGTCGACCTCGCCGCCCGGCGTGCCGCGGGGGCGCGCGTGCCCGCCGTCGTCATGGCGCACGCCTTCGTCGTCGGCGGACGTGCCTCGGAGTCCGAGCGGGACATCCGCGTCGGTGGCGTCGACGCCGTCCCGCTCGACGTCCTCACGGGTGGGGACCTCGCGCCGGACTACCTCGCCCTGGGCCACCTCCACGGCCCGCAGCGTGTCGGGCCCGAGCGTGCCGACGGGGCGGGAGGCCCGCTCGCGCGGTACTCCGGCTCCCCGCTGGCCTACTCCTTCTCCGAGAGGCACCACACGAAGTCGAGCGTGCTCCTCGAGCTCGCCGCCGACGGCGTAGGGAACGTCGAGCTCGTGCCCACCCCCCGCCCACGGCGCCTGTCGGAGGCCTCCGGCAGCCTCGACGAGCTGCTCTCCCCCGCCTTCGACTCCCAGGCCCAGGACTGGGTGCGGGTCGCGGTCACCGACACCGCGCGGCCCCGGGACCTGTACGCCCGGGTCCGGGCGCGCTTCCCGCACGCGCTCGTCGTCCAGCACCGGCCCGCCGTGCCCCTGACGGGCGGCCCGGTCCGGGCCGTCACCACCGCGCGGGACCCGCTGGAGGTGGCGGCCGAGTTCGTCCACGAGGTCACCGGCGAGGCTCCCACCACGGCCGAGACCGCCGTGCTGCGCGCCGCCTACGAGGCCGCGCTCGCCGCGGAGAGGAGTGCCTGATGCGGATCCACCACCTCAGCCTGGAGGCCGTCGGGCCCTTCGCCGGGCACCACGAGGTCGACCTCGACCAGCTCTCCGCCGGCGGGCTCTTCCTCCTCGAGGGCCCCACCGGCTCGGGCAAGTCCACCCTCATCGACGCGATCACCTTCGGCCTGTACGGCACCCTGGGCAGCCCCGCCCGCGACGACCGCCTCCCCTCGGCCCACGCGCCCGGTGCCGAGCCCGTCATCGAGGTCGTCTTCTCCACCGGGGCAGGCATCTACCGGGTCCGGCGCACCCCGGCCTTCCAGCGCCCCAAGCGCCGGGGGGAGGGCACCACCCGGCAGAACGCCACCGCCAGGCTGTGGCGCCTGGAGTCCGTCTCGGACCCGTCCGGCGAGCCGCTCGCGACCACCACGCAGGAGGTCGGCACCGAGGTCCGCCGGATCGTGCGGCTGGACCGTGACCAGTTCAGCCAGACCGTCGTCCTGCCGCAGGGCCGCTTCTCCACCTTCCTGCGCGCCAAGCCCGACGAGCGCGCCGCCGTCCTCCAGGACGTCTTCGGCACCGAGGTCTACCAGCGGGTGCAGGACCAGCTCGTCGCGATGGCACGCCAGGCGAGGGGCGAGCTGGAGTCGGTTCGCCGGGACGTGACCGGGTGCGTCGGCAACCTCGGCTCCCTGCTGCCCGCGGAGGACGAGGCCGTCGCCGCCCTCGAGCATGCGGCAGCCGAGCTCGACCCCGCGGCGCTGACCGAGGTGGCGTCCGCCGTCGTCGCGCGCGCCGAGGGCGAGCACGAGGCCGCACAGCAGCAGCGGGAGGAGGCCCGGGCGGCGGAGCGCGCGGCCCAGCAGGTCCTCGACGCCGAGCGGGACCTCGCGCAGCGGGTGCGCCGGCGCCGCGAGCTGCTCGCCGAGCAGGAGCTGCTCGCCCAGCGGTCCGTGGCCGTGGCCGCCCGCGGCGCGGAGCTCGCGGCCGGGCGCCGGGCCGCGGTGGCCGCCGGGGCACTGCGCGCGGAGGCCGCGGCCCGGGCCGCCGTCGAGCAGACGGAGGAACGGCTGGCGCAGGTGTGCACCGCCTCCGCCGACGGACCCGACGCCGACCTCACCGAGCTCGCGCTCGAGGCCCTCCGTGAGCTCGTCACCCGGCTCACCGGCGAGCGGGGCGGGCTCGTCGAGCTGCTCGAGCTCGAGGCCGGGCTGGCGGCCCGTGAGGCGGCCGCCGAGGCTGACGAGGCCGCGCTGACCGAGCGCCGCACCGCCCTGGCGGAGCGCCGTACCGCGCTCGCCGCACGGCCCGGGCAGCGGGAACGGCTGTCCGAGGCGCTGACCCGGATCCAGCGGGAGGCGATGAGCGTGCCCGCCGCCGAGGCCGGCGTCGCGACGTGCCGCACGGTGCGCGAGGCCGCCCGGCGCGTCGAGCAGCACCTCACCGAGCTCGTGACGGCGGAGGACGCCGTCACCGCGGCGGCCACGAGAGCCGCCGCCGCCGCGCAGGAGGAGCAGACCGTCCGCGCCCGGTGGATCGCCGGGATGGCCGGCAGCCTCGCCGCCGAGCTCGAGCCCGGAGAGCCGTGCACCGTGTGCGGTGGCACCGAGCACCCCGCCCCGGCCCCCCGCTCACCCGAGCACGCCACCACGGAGGACGTCGACGCCGCCGGGGCACGGCGCGCGCGGGCGGAGGACGCGCTCGGCGCCGCCCGGGAGACCCGCGCGCAGGCCGAGGCGCGGCTGCGTGCCGCGCAGGAGGCATCGGGCGGTGCCGCTCTCGCGGACGCCGAGGAGTCCCTCACGGCCGCGCAGGAGGAGCTCGAGGACGCGCGGGAGGCCGTGCGGCTGGCCGCGCTGCGCGAGCAGGAGCTCGCCGTCTTCGACGAGGAGACCGCCGGCCTGCGCGAGGCCGTGAGCCGCGAGGAGAGCTCGCTCGCCGCTGCCGGCGAGGAGCTGCGCGGCCGGCGCGCCGCCATCGCCACCGACCGTGAGCGGTGCAGCCGCGGCGCCGCCGAGGCCGGCACGGTCGCCGCACGTGTGCGGCGGATCGAGAGCCGGCTCGGCGCGGCGCGACTGGTGGTCGACGCCCGGGACGCGCACCACGCGGCCCGCCGCCGCCAGGACGAGTCCGCCGCCGCCCTGGCGGCCGCCCTCACCGAGTCCGGTTTCGCCGACGCCGCGGAGGCCGCCGCCGCCCAGCTGTCGGCCGCCCGGATGGCCGCGCTGGAGCGGGAGGTCACCGAGCACGGAGCCGCCACGGCCCGTGTGCGGGAGTGCCTGGCCGAGGCCCCGATCGCCACGCTCACCGGCGAGGAGGCCCCCCGGGTCGAGGAGGCGCAGGCCGCCCACGCCGAGCGGCACGCCGCGCTCATCACCGCGACGGAGTCCGCGGGCCGGGCCGCGGACTCCCTCAGCCGCCTGCGCCGCTGCCACGGGTCCCTCAGCGACGTGCTCGACCGGCACCGCGCCGTCACCGAGCGTGCCGCACCGGTCCTGCGGATGGGGGAGCTCGCCGCGGCCGGGGAGGGCAACGCACGGGCGACCACCCTGTCGACCTTCGTGCTGCTGCGCCGCTTCGAGGACGTCGTCGCCGCCGCGAACGACCGCCTCGCCGTCATGTCCGACGGCCGCTACTCCCTCACGCGGATCGACGAGCGCGAGGGCCGCTCCCGCAAGGCCGGCCTCGGTCTGGCGGTGCAGGACCACGTCACCGAGACCACCCGCGACCCGCACACCCTCTCCGGCGGGGAGACCTTCTACGTCTCCCTGTGCCTGGCCCTGGGCCTCGCCGACGTCGTCACGAGCGAGGCAGGCGGGATCTCCCTCGACACCCTCTTCATCGACGAGGGCTTCGGCTCCCTCGACCCGCACACGCTCGACGGCGTGCTCGGCGAGCTCAGCCGCCTCCAGGCCGGGGGCCGCGCTGTCGGCATCGTCAGCCACGTCAGCGAGCTCAAGGAGCGCATCGCCGACCGCATCGAGGTCTCCCACCTGCCCTCGGGCGCCTCGACCCTCACCGTGCGGGCCTAGGGGTCAGCCGCGCAGCTCGCGGGCGAGCACCTCGCGCTCGACGATGTCGTGCCACAGGAGCTCGTGCTCGGCCGCACGGTCGACGGCGGCGTCGTCCGCGAGCGCGGCGGCGACGTCCGCCTCCGCCACCGGCTCGTCCACGTGGATGCTCACGACGTCCGCCCACGACACGATGGCCCGCACCTCGACGGCGCTCGGCAGCTGGTCGTCACCCTCCCGCCACGGGCGCGCCCGCTGCGGCACGACGACGGCGGGGTCCGCCACGTCCGCGGCGACGACGACCCGCCGGGGCACCGCGGAGGACGCGGCCCGCAGGTGCACGATGCTCTCGTCGGCGGCGGCGAGCATCGCGCTCGCCTCCAGGCCCTCGTCGTCCTCGTCCGGCAGCGCCCGCCGCAGCTCGGCGGTCACCGCGTGCGCCCAGCGCGGCGGCACACCGGCCGGTCGGCTGAGGTCCGCGCTCGTGGCGGGCAGGTAGATCCGCATACCGACATTCTCCCGCACGGACGTACGAAAGGTCGTCACCCCGCGCCGGTGCGGCCGGCCCGGAGGACCCGGCCCGTCTCCCTGCGCCGCCGGCGCCGGGTGCGGGAGTCCGCCGCCGGGCCGGCCACGCGGTCGGCCAGCTCCCGCAGGGACGTGCGCGCCCTGCTGCCCGGGGCGACCTCGGCGAGCGTGGCACCACGCAGCACGGCGCGGTCGAGAGCGGGCCGGTCGTCGGGCACGAGCACCGGCGCGCTCACCCCGGCGAAGCGCGCGAGGGACTCGACGACGGCCTGCTCCGGGCTCGCCCCCGTCGCCGAGCCCCGGACCCGGTTGACGACGACCAGCCGCTGGGCGTGCAGCGCGGCGGCACTCGACTCGGCCAGCTCCTGCAGTGCCATGACCAGACGGTGCATCCCTACCGGCTCACCGGCACCGACCACGACGACGACGTCCGCCGCCCCGAGCGCCGACAGCGTGGCCTGGTGGCGGCGCGGGGCGATCCCGGCGCTCAGGCCGCCGACCGGGTCGTCGATGCCCGCCCCGACGTCCACGACCGTCCACCCCGCCAGCTCCCGGGCGCGCTCCCACACGACGTCGAGCGAGGCGGCGGGCAGCTCGCGCCACCGGTCGGCGCGCGTGAGGCCGGTGAGCAGTCGCGGCCCGCGGTCCAGCCGCCGGGTGAGGGAGCGCAGAGCTGCGCCGTCGAGCCGTCCGTCGCCCGCGAGGCGGGCGGCGGCGGCGATGCCGGCGGTCTCGTCCAGCACGCCGAGGACCTGGGTGACGCTCGGCGCCTCGGTGTCGGCGTCCACGAGCAGCACCTCAGCGCGCTCGCTCAGCTCCTGGGCGAGGTTGACGGCCACGGTGGTGCGCCCCGGCGACCCGCGTGGGCCCCACACGACGGCGAGGCGCCCGGCGGGCTCGCCGGCACCCTCCTCGACCGGGGCGGGGAGGACCGGTGCGGGGACCTCCGCCGGCTCGCTGCCGGCCAGCTCGGCGACCACACGCAACCACTCCGCCGCGCCCGCACCCTCCCACGTCACCTCCGTCGCCCCCAGGGCGCGGCAGCGCTCGGCGTCCTCCTCGGCGGCGACGAGGACGGTCCGCACCCCGGTGCCCGCGAGCTGGCGCAGCACCGGCCGGTCCAGCCCGGGCAGCGCGGCGGACACGACGGCGAGGGAGCCGAGGCCCGCGAGGCCGGCGGCGACGACCTCGGGCACGTCGGCGCAGCGGCGCACGACCTGCAGGCCGGTGCCGGGAGCGTCGAGGAGGGAGACGAGCTCGGCCTCCTCCGGGCCGGTGAGGGCGAGGAGCACGCCGGTCGTCACGGGCCGCCACCGGGCACCGGGACCACGACGATCTGCCCCTCCCCGCTCTGTGCCCCGAGGACGCCGGGCAGCTCCGCCTGCGGGACCAGCACCTGGACGGCCGAGCCGCCCGCGCCCACGAAGAGCGAGTCGGCCTCGAGGAGGTCCGAGACGAGGAGTGCCTCGGCGAGCAGCCGCGGCGGTTCCGGCTCGCCCTCCTCCTGCGGGCCGGTGGCGGCGGGCGGTGTCACCCACAGGTCGACGGCCGCGCCCTTGACGACACCGCTGGGCGCGGCCCCCGGCAGGCCGACGACGACGGGGCGCAGCTCCACCTCCGCCGAGCGGCCCACGGCGGCGGCCGGGACGAGCTCCCCGGCGCCGACCACGCGGGTGACGACGGCGTCGTCCGGCAGGTCCTCCGCGGCGGCGACGTAGGCCCCGGCGAGACCGTCGGGCCGCACGGCGTGCGGGCGCAGCTCCGCGTCGGCGAGCCGGTCGCCGGGTGTCAGCGCCTCGACGGCGAGGAGGACGTCGGTCGTGCGGTCGGCCCGGGCCACCGCCCAGCTGCCCAGTGCCACCGAGGCGGCCACGAGGAGCACGCCCACGCCCAGGCGCGGATCACGCCAGCTGGGACGTCTCAGCCGCTGCGCTCCGTCGTCGTCGCTCATCGCACTCCCCCTCCGCGCGCCTGGGCCCATCGTGCCCGCTCCCGGCCCGGCGTGGAGGCGTTCTCCACAGCGTTCTCTCCCGACCCGCCTGTGCACAGGGTGCTCCACCAGCTCCCGCCCCGGTGAGAGACTGTGCCCATGGCGCGCTTCCTCACCCTCGCGGACGTCGCGGAGGAGCTGTCGGTCTCCGTGGCGCAGGCGCGCTCCCTCGTGCGCTCGGGTGACCTGCCCGCGATCCAGGTGGGCGGCCGCGGCGTGTGGCGCGTGGAGTCCGTGGTGCTCGAGGAGTACATCCAGCGGCAGTACGAGCGCACCCGGTCCTCCGTCGCCCGCGGGGAGGACCTGGGCGGCTGAGCCGCCCGCTCAGGCCGTCTGCACGGCCAGCACGTGGGCGAGTGCGACCGCGACGACGGTGCCCGGCTCGGCCTCGACGTCGACGTGGTCGGCCGCGACGCGCGTGATCCGGCCCCGGTAGTCACCGGCTGTCGTGCGGACGACGACCTCGCTCTGCTCCCGGGCCACGGCCCGCAGCACGTGGGTCAGCCGCAGGCGCCGCTCGACCACGGGTGCCTCGGGCGCCGCCGCCCCCAGGGAACGGGCGGCCGCCACGGCGGACGTCGGCACGAGGACGCGGCGGCCGGCGTCGGCGACGAGGAGCCACTGGACGGCGGCGTCCAGGACGGTGCCGCGCACGTCGCTGCCGTCGCGCAGGCGCAGCACCACCTCGCGCCCCACGCGGGCGCGCAGGCGGTCCGCGAGCGAGACCTGCGCCTGCTCGGCCTCGGTGAGGTCCGCGACCTCCTCGTCCTCGGCCAGCCGCGCCGCCTGGAGGAACTGACGCTCGAGGTCGTCGAAGAGGGCTTCCCACCGCATCGGCCCACGGTAGTGCCCGTCCACAGCCGCCCGCTCCCCCTGGACAGCCGTCCCGCGCAGGCGTACACATGTGACTCAAGCCACATCAAACGACATCAAACGTCACCGTCCGCTACCACACGGAGGCCACGATGCTCCGCACCGCCGTCCTCGCCGCGCTCGCCCTGGTCGCCACCGCCCTGCTGGGCACGTGGTCGGCCGAGCTCGCGACGCGCGGGGTCGTGCGCGTGGACGACGCCGTCGCACTCGGCGCCGCGGCGGGCGGCACGTTCGTCGCCGCCTGGTACGCCCTGACGGCCACCGCCCTCCTCCTCGCCCGGCTGGCCGAGCTGGGCCGCCGCGCCCCGCGGCTCGCGCGTGGCCTGCGCGCCGCCGTCGGGCTGGCGGGTGCGCCGGTGCTGCGCCGCGCGGCCGTGCTCGGCGTCGGTGCGGGTCTCGCACTGGCCGCCGTCCCCGCGAGCGCGGGCCCCACGACGGACGACGGCGTCCCCCACGACCTGCGGCCGGGGGTCGGGGCCCTGTCCGGCCCTGGCCTGGCGCCGTCCGGGGAGGCGCCTCCTGCGGAGGCATCCACTGCGGAGGGGACGGCGGAGGAGCCGGAGGCCGCCGAGCCGTCGGCGGCCGACACCCCACCTCCCCGGGAGCCGTCGGACCCACCGAGCACGCCCGAGCCACCGGCACCCCGGGGGACGACCGGCCCCACGGTCGAGGCCGTCGCCGACAGCGGCGCCCGGGCCGCGGACCGCCCGCGCGGCGCCGTCCCGAGCGCGGCGGTCGCCGGCACCGAGGCGTACGTCGTCCGGCCCGGGGACTCGCTGTGGTCGATCGCCCGGGCGCACCTGGGCGAGGGCGCCTCCGACGCCGAGGTCGCGGCCGAGTGGCCGCGGTGGCACACGACGAACCGCGCCGTCATCGGTGCGAACCCCCACCTCATCCACCCGGGCCAGTCCCTGCTGGCCCCCGACATCGAGGAGCAGCGATGACGACGCTCGCCCCACCACTCGCCTCACCGGCGTCCACCTCAGCACCGCCCAGCCCGTCCGGGCCCGGGCTGGAAGAGGCCCGCTCCTGGGACCGCGTGCGCTTCAGCGCGCAGACCCCCGCCGAGGCAGCCGACCCGCCACCGGCGGGAGCCGAGCTCGGCGGGCTGCCACCCGTCGGCCCGTGGGCGGGTACGCTCGTGCGCGCCGCCGTGGAGGTGCTGACGGGCAGCCGGCCCACCGCCCAGCTCGCCCGCTGGCTCAGCGCCGAGCTCTACGAGTCGCTCGCCCGGCGGGCCGGGCTGGCCGTGCGGATCCTCGGGCGCCCGGACCCCGCGCTGTGCGCGGGGGTGCGCCGGGTGCGCTGCACCGAGGTGCGGCCCGGGGTCCACGAGGCCGCCGTCGTCGTCCACGACGGCGTCCGGATCCGCGCGGCGGCCGTCCGGGTGGAGTGCCACCGCGGCCGGTGGCGGGCCACCGCGCTGGAGATCGGGTGAGCGGCTACCGCCCGAGGAGGTCGGCGAAGTCGGGGACGGCGTCGAACTCGTCGGTCGCGGCGGCGCGCGCCGGGCGGGTGGCCACCTTCTCGGCGAGCTCCCGGCCGGCCCGCTCGATGCGCGCCGGCAGCGGGTTGACGTCGTCGCCCTGCCCGGCCCAGTCCTCGGTGGCCGCGAAGACGGCCGTGCCGACGACGTCGGCGTGGAGGTAGGCGAAGAGCGGGCGCATGGCGTACTCGGTCGCCAGGGAGTGCCGCGGCGTGCCGCCGGTGGCGCCGATGAGGACCGGCACCTCGCGCAGGGCGTCCTTGTCGATGATGTCGACGAAGGACTTGAACAGCCCGGAGTAGCTCGTCATGAACACCGGGGTGACGGCGATGACCCCGTCCGCGCCGGTGACGGTCTCCAGCGCGCTGCGCAGCTCCCCGGTGGGGAACCCGGTGAGCAGGGCGTCGGTGATGCCGTGGGCGAGGTCGCGCAGCTCGATCGTCACGACCTCGGCCGCCACGCCGCGCTCGGCGAGCACGGCGGTGGCCGCCCGGGCGAGCCGGTCGGCGAGCATCCGGGTGGAGGAGGGCTGGCTGAGGCCGCCGGAGACGACGGCGATGGTGCGGGTGGTCATGTCTGTTCTCTCCTCGTGGGTCACAGGCCGAAGGCGGCACCGCGCGTGGCGGTGGCGGCGGCCTCGTCCTCGGCGCGGCGGCCGGTCCAGCGGTCCTCGCCGACGACGTGCGCGTCGCCGGCCTTGCCCTCGGCCCGTGCCCGGGCGACGCGCTCGGCGTGGCTGGGCGGGTTCGAGGGGACGTGCGCGGGGCGCTGGGAGTCGTTGATCTCCCGCAGGGCGGGGACGATGTCCTCGGCGAGGATGTCGATCTGCTCGAGGACGGTCTTGAGCGGCAGGCCGGCGTGGTCGATGAGGAAGAGCTGGCGCTGGTAGTCCCCGACGTGCTCGCGCATGGTCGCGTAGCGGTCGATGACCTGCTGCGGCGAACCGACGGTCAACGGGGTCTCGCGGGTGAAGTCCTCCATCGACGGGCCGTGGCCGTACACGGGGGCGTTGTCGAAGTACGGGCGGAACTCGTTCCACGCGTCCTGGGAGTTCTTGCGGGCGAAGAACTGGCCGCCGAGCCCGACGATCGCCTGGTCGGCGCGGCCGTGGCCGTAGTGCTCGTAGCGCCGGCGGTAGTACTGCACCATCCGCTCGGTGTGGTCGACGGGCCAGAAGATGTTGTTGTGGAGGAAGCCGTCACCGTAGTACGCGGCCTGCTCGGCGATCTCGGGGGTGCGGATCGAGCCGTGCCACACGAAGGGCGGCACGCCGTCCAGCGGCCGCGGGGTGGCGGTGAACCCCTGCAGGGGCGTGCGGAACGTGCCCTGCCAGTCCACCACCTCCTCCTCCCACAGGCGACGCAGCAGCGCGTAGTTCTCCACCGCGAGGTTGACGCCCTGGCGGATGTCCTTGCCGAACCACGGGTAGACCGGCCCGGTGTTGCCGCGGCCCATCATGAGGTCCATGCGACCCTCGCTGATGACCTGGAGCATCGCGTAGTCCTCGGCGATCTTCACCGGGTCGTTCGTCGTGATGAGCGTCGTGGCCGTGGACAGCGTGATGTTCGTCGTCCGCCCCGCCAGGTAGCCGAGCATCGTCGTCGGCGAGGACGCGACGAAGGGCGG
This sequence comes from Georgenia satyanarayanai, assembly GCF_900116375.1. Taxonomy (GTDB): domain Bacteria; phylum Actinomycetota; class Actinomycetes; order Actinomycetales; family Actinomycetaceae; genus Oceanitalea; species Oceanitalea nanhaiensis. The sequence continues at coordinate 82,590 of NZ_UETB01000007.1, forward strand.
GTTGTGGTGCTCGCCCGTGGCGAAGACGTCCAGCCCCGCCTGGTCCGCGTGCTCGGCGATGGTGAGGATGGCACGCACCCGCTCCGTGTCGTCCGGCGTGCGCCCCGTCGTCGGGTCGGTGGTGACGTCACTGACGGTGAAGATTCCGAACTGCATGTCGTGCCAGCCCCTCAAGTTCGATGCGTATGCATGTACGTGCGGTCCAACGGGCACCGGCACGGTTCTATTCCGGCACCGCTGAGGCGGGACGCACGGACGCCCCGCACTGCGCGGCAGTGCGGGGCGTCCGTGGGGGTCAGCGCTTCTTGGCGGCCTTGGCGGCGCGGCGCCGAGCCTCGCGGTTCCCACCGCCGGCGGCCGCCTGCGCGGCCCCGGCGTCACCGCTCCCGGCGGCCGCGCCCTTGGCACCGTCGGTGCGGACGGTCGGGCGGGTGTCGCCGTCGGCGGACGGGGCGGTGTAGGTGAGCGCACCCGGCCGCTGCGGCTCCTCGAGCCCGACGATCTGCGGCCCACCGAAGGCGGCCGGCGCTGCCGGGGCGTCCTCCGCCTCCGCGGCGGCACCCGCCGCGCGGTTGGCGGTCACGGACCTCGCTCCCGCACGGCGCCCGGACGGCTTGCTCTCGCCGTCACCCGCGGTCCCCGCCGCGGAGGCCCCCAGCCGCGCGCCGGCTGCGGTCTGCGCCGCCGCCTCCGCGGTCACGCCACCCTGGCCGTTGCCGGCCTGCGCGTCCTCCGGCTGCTGGACCTTGACCTCGAGGTTGAAGAGGTAGCTGACCGCCTCCTCCTTGATGGCCTCGTTCATCGCCTGGAAGAGCTGGTAGCCCTCGCGCTGGTACTCCACGAGCGGGTCACGCTGCCCCATGGCGCGCAGCCCGATGCCCTCCTTGAGGTAGTCCATCTCGTAGAGGTGCTCACGCCACTTGCGGTCGAGCACGGAGAGGACCACACGCCGCTCGAGCTGGCGCATGACGCCGGGGGTGAGCTCCTCCTCGCGGCGCTGGAAGGCGAGGTGGATGTCCGAGCGCAGCTCCTCGACGAGCATGTCGGCGGAGAGCCGGTTCTGGCCCCCGGCCTCCTCGATGACGTCCTCGGCGGTGATGGAGACCGGGTAGACGCGGCCGAGCTCGGCCCAGAGGGTCTCCAGGTCCCACGTGCCGGAGTCCGGGGCGGCGGTGTACTCGCGCACGAGACCGGAGACGACGTCGTCGAGGAAGCTCTGGACCTGGTCCTCGAGGTCCTCCCCCTCGAGCACCCGCCGGCGCTCCTCGTAGACGACGGTGCGCTGGCGGGACAGGACGTCGTCGTACTTGAGGACGTTCTTGCGGATCTCGAAGTTGCGGCCCTCGACCTGCGCCTGCGCGGAGGCGATCCCGCGGGAGACCATCTTCGCCTCGAGCGGCATGTCGTCGGGGAAGGCGGAGCCGTCCATGACGCGCATGGCGAGCCCGGAGTTGAACAGCCGCATGAGGTCGTCCTCCATCGACAGGTAGAACCGGGACTCGCCCGGGTCGCCCTGTCGGCCGGAGCGGCCGCGCAGCTGGTTGTCGATGCGGCGGGACTCGTGGCGCTCGGTGCCGAGCACGTACAGACCGCCGAGCTCGACGACCTCCTCGTGCTCCGCGGCCACCGACTGCCGTGCCTCCTCGAGGGCCTCGGGCCAGGCGGCCTCGTACTCCTCGGGGCTCTCCTCGGGGTCGAGCCCGCGCTGGCGCAACGTCTCGATCGCGATGTGCTCGGCGTTGCCACCGAGCATGATGTCGGTGCCACGCCCGGCCATGTTCGTCGCGACGGTGACGGCGCCCTTGCGGCCCGCCATGGCGACGATCGCGGCCTCACGGGCGTGGTTCTTCGCGTTGAGGACCTCGTGCGGGACGCCCTTGCGCTTGAGCAGCGCGGAGAGGAGCTCGGACTTCTCCACGCTCGTCGTGCCGACGAGCACGGGCTGGCCCTTGGCGTGGCGCTCGACGATGTCCTCGACGATCGCCTTGTACTTCACCTGGGCGTTCTTGTAGATGAGGTCGGCCTGGTCGATGCGCTGCATGGACCGGTTCGTCGGGATCGGCACGACGCCGATGCTGTAGGTGCTGGAGAACTCCGCCGCCTCGGTCTCGGCGGTGCCGGTCATGCCGGCGAGCTTGTCGTAGAGGCGGAAGTAGTTCTGCAGGGTGATCGTGGCGAGCGTCTGGTTCTCCGCCTTGATCTGCACACCCTCCTTGGCCTCGATGGCCTGGTGCATGCCCTCGGAGTAGCGCCGCCCGGCCAGCACGCGGCCGGTGTGCTCGTCGACGATGAGGACCTCACCGTCGGTGACGATGTAGTCCTTGTCCCGCTTGAACAGCTCCTTCGCCTTGAGGGCGTTGTTGAGGAAGCCGATGAGCGGGGTGTTGAGCGACTCGTAGAGGTTGTCGATGCCGAGGTGGTCCTCGACCTTGGCGATGCCCGGCTCGAGCACACCGACGTTGCGCTTCTTCTCGTCGACCTCGTAGTCGTCGTCGCGCTTGAGGCGCGACGCCAGCCGCGCGAACTCGGTGTACCACTTGTTGGAGTCGCCGGACGCGGGCCCGGAGATGATGAGCGGGGTCCGTGCCTCGTCGATGAGGATGGAGTCGACCTCGTCGACGATCGCGAAGTGGTGGCCGCGCTGGACGAGCTCGGCGGTGGACCACGCCATGTTGTCGCGCAGGTAGTCGAAGCCGAACTCGTTGTTCGTGCCGTAGGTGATGTCGGCCTCGTACTGCTTGCGGCGCTCGTCGGGCTTCTGGCCGGACAGGACGACGCCGGTGGTGAGCCCGAGGAACCGGTAGACGCGGCCCATGAGCTCGGCCTGGTAGCCGGCGAGGTAGTCGTTGACGGTGACGACGTGGACCCCCTTGCCGGTGAGCGCGTTGAGGTAGGCCGGCAGGGTGGCGACGAGGGTCTTGCCCTCACCGGTCTTCATCTCGGCGATGTTGCCGAGGTGGAGGGCGGCGCCACCCATGACCTGGACGTCGAAGTGCCGCTGGCCGAGGGTCCGCCTGGCGGCCTCGCGGACGGTGGCGAAGGCCTCGGGCAGGAGCTCGTCGAGGGTCTCCCCCGCGGCGAGCCGCTCCTTGAACTGGTCCGTCTCGGCGCGCAGCTCGGCGTCGGTGAGACCGCTGACGCTCTCCTCCAGCGCATTGACCTGGTCGGCGATCGCGGTGAGCTGCTTGAGCACCCGTCCCTCGCCCATGCGCAAGATCTTGCTGAGGATCGAAGCCACGCGGTTCCACTCCCGGTTCGACAGTCGGCGCCGTTGACGGCGTCGGGCGCACAGTCTGTGCGCACGCCTGCCGTCAATGGTAAGCGTCTGCGTCCGCCAGCCGAACCCTGTCCAGTTCCGCTCCCAGCGGACGGGCGAGGTCGCCGGCCGCGGTGTCGTCGACGACGACGGCGTGGGCGCCCAGCCACCGCGCCATCGTCCCCAGCTCCGCGGCCAGCTCCGCGACGACGACGGCGGGAGCGGGCCAGGTGGCGGTGTCACCGGACCGGGGCTGCTCGAGGAAGGCGCTGCGCACGAGGAGGCGTCCGCCGTCGCGGTCGTGCTTGAGGTCGACCCGGGCGACGAGGTGCTCCCCGAGGAGGAAGGGCAGGACGTAGTAGCCGTGGGTCCGCAGGTGGGCGGGGGTGTAGATGCCGATGCGGTAGTGCATGCCGAAGAGCTCGAGCAGGCGGCGGCGCTCGAAGACGAGCGGGTCGAAGGGCGCGAGGAGCGCGCGCGCCGACGTGCGGCGCGGGACACGGGCGGCGGCGTGCATCCAGGCCGGACGGTCCCAGCCGGTGACGGTGACCGGCAGGAGCTCACCGGCGTCCACGAGCTCGTCGACCGCCCGGCGGGTGACGCGCTGGCCGAGACGGAAGTAGTCGGCGAGGCAGCGCAGCGTGCCGACGCCGTGGGCACGGGCGGAGATGCGGACGAGCTCGCGGACGGCGTCCTCGGGGTCGGGCACCGGGCGGTCGCGAACGTGCGGGGGCAGCACCCGCTCGGTGAGGTCGTAGACCCGCTCGAACTGGGCGTTGCGGCGGGCGGCGATGAGGTCACCGCCGCCGAAGAGGCACTCGAGGGCGGTCTTGGCGGCGCTCCAGCGCCACCCCCAGCCCTCACCGCGCTCGGTGTAGCGGGCGTCGACGAACGCCTCCACCTCCCGGCCGGTGAGCGGCCCCCGCTCGGCGACGACGTCGTGCACGAGCCGCAGCAGGCCCGGGTGGCGCTCCTGGATGACGGCGGGGTCCACGCCGGCCCACCGGCGGCGCGTGCCGGCGACGAGCGGGTAGGTGTCCACGGGCAGGTAGGAGGCCTCGTGGGCCCACGCCTCGACCATCCGCCGCGGCGCACGGCCGGAGGCGCGGTCGACGAGCGCCGTGTCGTAGGGCCCGAGCCGGGCGAGGAGCGGGAGGAGGTGCGCACGGGCGAGGACGTTGACGGAGTCGATCTGGAGCAGCCCGATGCGCTCGAGGGTGCCCGTGAGGTGGCGCATCGTCACGGCCCCAGGTCGGGCCCGGTCCAGCCCCTGGGCAGCGATCGCCACCCGGCGGGTCTGGGCCAGGCTCATCGTGCGCGTCACGCCGGCGACGCTACCGGTGCGAGCGCGACGGCGGGCCGCGACGTGGCCGCGACCCGCCGTCGTCGTCCTCGTCAGTCCTGGACGCGGACCTCGTGGTTGAGGCGGATGATCCCGTAGGTCCAGCCGTGGCGGTGGTAGACCACGCAGGGCTGCCTCGTCTCCTCGTCGATGAAGAGGTAGAACGGGTGGCCGACCAGCTCCATCTCGTAGAGGGCCTGGTCGACGGTCATCGGGGTGGCGTCGTGCAGCTTCTGGCGCACGATGACGGGCGAGTCCCCGAGCTGCGCCTCGACGGCGACCCCGGGCTCGGTGGGCGGTGTCGGCGCGCTCGGCGCCTCCTCCTCGACGACCTCGGGGAGGGTGTCGGGCAGGGGCGCCGGCACCTTGGCGGCGTCCCGTCGGTGGTGGTTCTTGCGGCGGTCGCGCGACCGGCGCAGGCGCTCCATGAGCTTCGTCGTCGCCAGGTCCAGGGCGGCGTACCGGTCGTCCGCGGCGGCCTCCGCGCGGACGGTCGGGCCCCGGTCGATCACCGTGAGCTCCACGCGCTCGGCCTGGTCGGCCAGTCGCGGGTTCTGCTCCCGGGTGATCTCCACCTCGATGCGGTGCGCGCGCGGGGCGAGCTGCTCGACCTTCGAGAGCTTGTCCTCCAGGTGCGTGCGGAAACGGTCCGCGACCTCGGTGTTTCGGGCAACAACGGCGATGTCCATGGTGACCTCCGTAGAGAGAGTGAAACCTAGTCGGTTCCTGGTGCGTCCCGCCGGCTGTGGCGGGTGAGGAAGCTGTGTGGCACCTCCTCTCCTCGGAGCTCGCGTACCTCCGGCAGCAGCGGCCGGCGGGGCGAGCGGGCGTCCATACACAAACGTTAATCGAGGTTCGCCCCACTGACCTGGGATGCCGGTCCCACCCTTCCGCCGACAGCGGAGCTGGCATCGGCAGCGCACCTACCGGCAGGTTCTCGCCGGCGTCCTGCCGGGCGGCGGGGTCGCCGCCACGACGAGGGCTCCGGCCACCCTGGTCCCGGACGTGACGAGCGCCCGTGTGCACGCGGCGAGGGTCGACCCGGTCGTGAGGACGTCGTCGACGAGGACGACGACGTCGTCCGGGCCCGGTGCCGCCAGCACCCGCACGCCACCACCGCGGTTGCGTGCCCTGGCACGGACACCGAGACCCGACTGGTGGCGCCGGCCGCCGGACCGGCGCAGGAGGTCGGTCGACCGCACGGCCCGGCCCGGCTCGAGAGCACCCGACGCCGCGATCCCCGCCGCGACGGCGTCGGCGAGGTCGGCGGCGACGAGCGCGCCCCGCAGCCGGCGCCGGAGCCCCGAGGGAGCAGGCACGACGAGGACGTCCCCGCTGCCCGCCAGTGCGAGCTCCGGGTCGTGCGCCCACACCTCGGCACCGCGAGCGGCACGGTCGAGCAGGACGCGGGCCATGTCCGCCCGGCCGGTGCGCTTCCACGCGACGACCAGCCCTCGCACCGGGCCGGCGTAGTCGGCCAGCGACCACACCGGCAGCACCGGGCCGGCGTCTCCGGGGAGGCCGAGCATGGGGGCGTCCCCGTCGCTGCGCACGGGGGTGAGCGACACGAGGCCGCGGCACGCGGGACAGACCGCGGCGTCCCAGGCGCCGCATCCGGCACAGTCCGCGGGCAGGACAAGAGCGAGGCCCTCGGCGAGTGCCCGCGCGGCACCGGGCGAGCGAGCGGGCACGGTCCGGGGCACCGGACCAGCGTCACTGGCGCGGCTGCTCGAGGCGCTGCGGACCGAGGTCGTCCGTGCGCACGCCGCTCACGAGGGGTGGCCGGGGAGCAGTCCGCGGGACATCGGGAGGCTCGGCTGTCGGCGGTAAGTCAGCTGTCGGCGGCAAGTCGGCTGTCGGCGGTAAGTCAGCTGTCGGCGGTAAGTCAGCTGTCGGCGGTAGGTCAGCTGTCGGCGGTAAGTGGGCTGTCGGCGGCAAGTGGGCTGTCGGCGGTAGGGGGGTGGGGTCAGCCGGGGTAGGCGGGGTCGCGGACGTCGCTGGCGGCGAGGGTCCAGCCCAGGCCGTTGCGCTCGTACAGCTCCCCGGCCTCGGTGCCGACGATGATCGTCCGGTCACCGGTCGCGGCGGTCAGCCGGGTGGCGTCCGCGACGGGCGGCAGGTCGTCGGTGGGTCCGCCGATCGTCACGAGGTGGACGGCCACGGCGGGCTCCGCGCCGCTCGTGCCGAGCACCCCGACCGTCCGCTCGTCCACCCACGTGGCCGCGATCGCGTCGGTGAGCGAGTCCCCCACGCGGACGGGTTCGCCCAGCGCGAGCGGCCGGGCGTCGGCGTCGCGCAGGACCGCGGCGACCTCGACGTGCGCGACGTCGTCGTTCTTCCGGACGACGACGGCCCGGGTCCCGTCCCGGGAGATCCGCACGGCGAGCACCTGAGCACCCTCGAGCCAGGTCGCGTCGACCTCGGTGACGACGCCGTTCGGCTGGACCGCGCGGAGCCTGCCGTCCCCGACGCGCGGCGTCGTCCAGACCCACCCGTGCCGGTCGACGGACGGGGGGACGAGGTCGCGGCCCGTGAGCAGCAGCGCCGCTCCGTCGTCCTCGCTGGGGAGACGGACGAGACGGTCGGTGCCGTCGAGGACCACGGCGCGGCCGGGGGTGTCGTCGTACGGGAGCGCGGGAGAGCGGGGGTTCTCGACGGTCCCCGACGCGGCGATCGGGGTGAGCTCGGAGCCGGTGAGGCGCTGGACCTGCCCGTCCGCGACGACCACGGGGGAGCCCGTGACGTAGGGGTTGCGCAGCAGCTGGGGCGGCTCGGCCTCGACCGGCAGACGGGTGCCCCCCACCCGTACGTCGACGGACTGGACCGCCGGGACGGTGCGCAGCGACTCCTGGAGCTGGGCGACCATGAGCGCACGCTGGGCCGGTTCGGCGGCCAGGGTCTCGGAGCTGAGATCGACGACCGCGACCCCGTCGGTCACCGTGACGGTGTCCTCCGCCAGCCGGGTGCCGCTGGGCACGGCGGTGGTGACGCCACCGGCGAGCCACGGCGAGGGGCCGTCGAGGAGGTGGCGCACGATGAGCGTGCTCGCGCTGCGGTCGGGGTACCACCGCAGCTCGGGGACGAGCGCCTCACCGTCGGGGCTGAGGAAGTAGAGCTGGTACTGGTCGTACTGCGCCTCGAAGACGACCGGGGAGACGAGGATCCCGTCGTCGAGGTCGACGATGCGCCACTGCCCGGCCGCCGTGCGGGCGAGCGTGAAGTCGAGCTCGATGACCGAGTCCGGCGAGGCCTCGGTGTAGCGGCCCTGCGCGTCGACGCTGGCCTCCGCGACGGCGCTGGCCCGGACGGCACCGTCCTCGGCCTGCGAGTAGGCGATGTCGCGCGTGGTGTAGACCCGCACCTGGGCGCGCGGGTTCCACGTCTCGGCGGCCGGCCCGGCGAGGTACTCGCGGGCGACCGCGAACTCGTCGCCCCCGCCGGCGGCGACGGCGCGGAGGAAGCCCTGGACGATCTGGTTGGCGGTCGCGTCCGGCGTGGGCCCGTAGGCGAGGAGGGCCACCGAGCTGCCGGTCTGCGGGACGGGGTCGGCGGCCGTCACCGGCCCGGAGTCGGGCAGGCTCACGCACCCGGCGGCGGCGAGGACGGCGGCCGTCACGGCGGCCGCGAGGCGGGCGGCCACCCGGCGACGGGTCGGCGCGGCGGTCATCGGCCCCCCAGGTTCTCGAGGTCGGGCACGGAGGTGGGTCCGGCGTCGTCGGCGACGGGCTGCACCGGTGCCTCACCGGGGTGGAGCGGAAGCGGTGAGGAGGAGATGACGAGGCCGGCCCGCCGCGGCAGGGTGAGGCGGAAGGCGGCGCCCAGCTCGGGCCGGCCCCACGCCTCCAGGGTGCCCCCGTGGAGACGCGCGTCCTCCATCGAGATCGACAGTCCCAGGCCGGTGCCTCCGGTGGTGCGGGCGCGCGCGGGGTCGGCGCGCCAGAACCGGTCGAAGACCCTGCTGGCGGCCTCGGGGGTCATACCGGCGCCGTGGTCGCGCACGACGACGGCCACGGCCACCTCGTTGACGCCCACCGCGATGTCGATCGGGCGGCCCTCCCCGTGCTCGATCGCGTTGACGAGGAGGTTGCGCACGATGCGGTCCACGCGCCGGGCGTCGAAGTCGGCGGTGCACGGACGCCCCGGGCCCGTCACGGTGATCCGCGAGCCGCTGCGCTCGGCGAGCGGGGCGGCGAGCTCGACGGCGTGGGCGACGACGTCCTGCAGGTCGCGCTCCTCGACGTCGAGCAGGGCGGCCCCGGCGTCGAAGCGGCTGATCTCGAGGAGGTCGGCGAGCATCTGCTCGAAGCGGTCGAGCTGGGTCTGGAGCAGCTCGGCGGACCGGCGCACGGCCGGGGCGAAGTCCTCCCGGCTGGCGTGGAGGACCTCGCTGGCCATCCGGATCGTCGTCAGCGGCGTGCGCAGCTCGTGGGACACGTCGGAGACGAAGCGCTGCTGGAGGCGCGAGAGCTCGGCCATCCGCTCGATCTGGTCCTGCAGGCTCTCGGCCATCTCGTTGAAGGTGCGTCCCAGGGTGGCGAGCTCGTCGTGGCCGCGGACGTCGAGCCGCTCGTCGAGGAGTCCGTCGGCGAGCCGCTCGGCGGTCCGTGCGGCCTGCCGCACCGGGCCGAGGACCCGCTGGGCGATGAACCACGTCATCGCGCCGAGGAAGATGAGCAGGACGACCGCCCCGGCGCTGAGCACCTGGGTGACGAGCGTGAGCGTGTCCTCCTCCGGGTCGAGGCTGTAGACGACGTAGAACTCGTGCACGCCGGCGACCGGCAGGGTCACCTCCGAGCCGACGATGATGCCCGGGCCGCCGCCCGTGCTCAGCGGCAGGGAGATCGACTGCCAGTGCTGGCCCCCGTCCGCGACCGCCGCCCGCATCTCCTCGGTGAGGACGGCGCCGTCGAGGAGTCGCTCGGGGAGCACGGCGTCGTTGATGAGCACCTGGGCGGACTCGTCGGGGCTGCGCAGGAGCATGCTGCCGACGACGCCGCCACCCCCTGCTCGGCTTCCCGCGACGAGGTTGTAGGCCAGCTCCTGGACCTGGGTGCTGGTGTTGGCGATCGCGGCGTCGAAGCTCTGCTGCGCCGAGCGCGTGCGGGCGGTGGCGTCGGCGAGGATCTCGTCGCGACGCGCCTCGAAGAGTCCGTCGCGGATCGTCACGGTGACGACCGCACCGAGGAGGATGAGTCCGGCGACGCCGACGAGCACCGTCGTGGTGGAGACCCGCAGCCGCAGCGAGGAGCGCCAGCGGTCGACGACGCGACCGGCCCACCCGCGGGCGCCTGGCTCCCCACTCGGCTGGAGGCTCACCGCTGCGAGCTGCCCGCCCGGTACCCGACACCGCGGACGGTGACGACGACCTCCGGGTTCTCCGGGTCCTTCTCGATCTTGGCGCGCAGCCGCTGGACGTGGACGTTGACCAACCGGGTGTCAGCGGCGTGCCGGTAGCCCCAGACCTGCTCGAGGAGCACCTCGCGGCTGAACACCTGCCACGGCTTGCGGGCCAGCGCGAGGAGCAGGTCGAACTCGAGCGGGGTGAGCGCGATGGGCTCACCGTTGCGGGTGACCTGGTGTCCGGCGACGTCGATGGCGAGGTCGCCGATGGTGAGCCGCTCGGTCTGCGGGCCGGTCGTGCGGCGCAGGCGCGTCTTGACCCGCGCGACGAGCTCCTTGGGCTTGAACGGCTTGGGGATGTAGTCGTCCGCCCCCGCCTCGAGGCCTGCGACGACGTCGATGGTGTCGGACTTGGCCGTGAGCATGACGACCGGGACGCCGGACTCCGCGCGGATGAGGCGGCACACCTCGATGCCGTCGATGCCCGGGAGCATGAGGTCGAGGAGCACGAGGTCCGGCTCCTCGGCCCGGAACATCTCCAGGGCCTGCGACCCGTCGGGGCACGTGACGGTGTCGTACCCCTCGCCCTGCAGCACGATGCCGATCATCTCCGCGAGCGCGGTGTCGTCGTCGACCACGAGAATTCGAGCGTTCATGCCCACTATCGTCGCACCCACGGCGGCAAAACCGGTGAGCTCCGGGCCATGTCGTGCACCACCGCCCCGGGCCGACGCCCGTCCGTGGCACGATGACCGCTGAGAGTGCGGAGGGATCGATGAGCCAGGAACCAGGGCAGCCACAGCCGGCGTCCCAGCCGTTCGGGGTGCCCTCACCCGGGCAGTACGGGCAGCAGCCCCCGCCCGGGGACTACGGCCAGTACGGGCAGCCCGCTCCGCCGCCCGGGGACTACGGCCAGTACGGGCAGCCCGCTCCGCCGCCCGGGGACTACGGCCAGTACGGCCAGCCCCTCCCCCCGCAGGGCCAGTACGGCCAGTACGGCCAGTCGCCCGGGCAGGGCGGCTACTACGGCCCGGGGTTCGTGCCGGCGGCGGCCCAGCCCGGGATCATCCCGCTGCGCCCGCTCACCCTCGGAGAGATCTACGACGGCGCCTTCCGCGCCATCCGCAGCAACCCGCTCGTGATGTTCGGGCTGGCCATCATCGTCGTCGGCCTCGGGGCCATCGTCCAGCTCGGCTTCACGGCGGCGGCCATGGGCCGGATCGAGCGTGCCGCGCAGGCGGGCACCCTCGAGCTCGAGGCCCTCTTCAGCGTCGGCAGCATGGCCGGCGTGCTGCTCAGCTCCGCGGCCGTCAGCCTCGCCACCCTCGTCCTCGAGGGCCTGGCCATCCTCTCGGTCAGCGAGTCGGTCCTGGGCCGCAAGATCAGCCTCGGCCAGGTGTGGCAGCGGGCGCGCGGGCGCCTGTGGCGCCTCGTCGCCCTGTCCCTCCTCCTCGGGCTGGCCGGGGTGGTGGCCGTCGTCGGGGCGGGTGCGCTCGTCATCCTCCTCGCGGTCGCGCTCGCCGAGATCTCCGGCGACGGCGTGCTCGCGCTCGTCATCCTCGTGCCCCTCCTCTTCCTGCTCCTCGCGGGCGTCGTCGCGTTCTTCGCCGTGCGGCTCATGCTCGCCACCTGCGTGATCATGCTCGAGGGCACCGGCGTCTTCGCCTCCATCGCCCGCTCCTGGCGGCTCACGCGCGGGAACTTCTGGCGGCTCTTCGGGATCATGCTCCTCACCGTCGTCCTCGTGACGATCCTCGTGAGCATCCTGTCGGTGCCGTTCTCGATGTTCGGCAGCGTCTTCGCCGTCCAGGGCGACGTCATGCTGCCGCTCATCCTGTCCTCGATCGGGTCGCTCGTCGGCTCGGCGGTGTCCATCCCCGTCATGGCGGCCGTGCTCGCCCTCCTCTACATCGACGTGCGGATGCGCAAGGAGGGCCTGGACGTCGAGCTCGCCCGCGCGGCGCAGGGCGGATGAGGGTCCCGCTGGGCGTGCCGGTCGAACCGGACGCGGAGGAGGCGCGCCGCTGGGCGGAGGAGGAGCTCTCGCGCAGCGTGTACGACGACGAGCCGAACCTCCTCGAGCGGGCCTGGTCCTGGTTCCTCGAGCAGCTGCAGCGGCTGGTCGAGCTCGACCTGAGCGCCCCGCCCAACCTCGTCCCCGTGGTCGTCGTCGTCGGGGCGGCCGTCCTGCTCGCCGTCGCCCTCTACCTCGCCGGCCCGGTCCGTGCCCGCCGTCGCAGCGGGGCCGGTACCTCGCACGCCGTCTTCGACGACACCGATGCGACGAGCGAGGACCTCACGGCCGCTGCGGACGCCGCGGCCCGGCGCCGCGACTGGGCCCAGGCCGTCCTCATGCGCTTCCGCGCCGTCATCCGGTCCCTCGACGAGCGCGCGGTCCTCGACGACCGTCCCGGGCTGACCGCCCACGAGGCGAGCACCGCCGCGGCCCGTCAGCTGCCCGACTGCGCGGACGGGCTCACGTGGGCCGGGCGCCTCTTCGACGACGTCTGCTACGGCTCGGTCACGCCCGGGGAGGCGCAGGACGCCCGGCTGCGCGAGCTCGCCGCCGCCGTCGCCCGCAGCCGGCCGGTGAGCCCGGTGGCCGTGGGCGCGACGTGGGCAGCGGTGCGGTGAGCGCTGACGTCGCCGCGCAGGAGACGCCCGCCCGCAGCCGCCGGCCGGTGCTCTTCCTCGTCGTCGCCGGACTGTTCGCCGTCGCCGCCGTGGTCGCGGTCGTCGTCGGCCGCGGGTCGACGTCCGCCGTCCCGCTCGCGCCGGACAACCCGCAGCCGGGCGGGGCGCAGGCCACCGCGACGATCCTGCGCGACCAGGGCGTGCGCATCCGCACCGTCTCGACGACCGACGACGCCGTCCGGGTCGCCGGGCCTGGCACCACCCTGCTCGTGACGACCACCGGGCGGCTCGACGACGCCCAGCTCGCCGCCGTGCGCGACACCGGCGCGGACCTCGTCCTGGGGCAGCCCACCTTCCTGCCCGACCTCGAGCCGCTGACCGACAGGGTCGAGCCCTCCCCGGTCGGCAGCGACGTGCCGGTCGCTGCCGCGTGCCAGGACCCGGACGCGACCGCCGCCGGGCGCCTGTCCCGCAGCGTCGGCGGCGTCGTGGCCCTGGGCGACGACGTCGAGCTGTGCTTCCCCACGGCCGAGGGTGCCGGCGCACTCGCCACCTGGGAGCAGGACGGCCGCGACGTCGCCGTGCTCGCCGACACCGCCCTCATGAGCAACGAGCACCTCGCCGACGCGGGCAACGCCGCCCTCGTTCTGCGCCTGCTCGGCGGCAACGACGAGCTCGTCTGGTACCTGCCGACCATCGGCGACACCGTGGGCGAGGACGGCGCCGGCACCGGCGGCACCTCCGCACTCGTCCCGCCCACCGTCCGGGTGCTGGGTGTCCAGCTCCTCGTGCTGACCGCCGTCGTCGTGCTCTGGGGCGGGCGACGGCTGGGGCGGGTGGTGACCGAGCCGATGCCCGTCGTCGTCCGCTCCGCCGAGACGACCCTCGGGCGCGGGCGGCTGTACCGCCGCGCCCACGACCACGCCCACGCCGCCGCCGGGCTGCGCGCCGGCTGCGCGACCCGGGTGGCCGCGCGGCTCGGCGTGCCGTCCTCGGCCCGCGCCGAGGCCCTCGTCGCCGCCGTCGCCCGCGCCACCGGGCGCGAGGAAGCCGCGGTCGGCGCACTCCTGTACGGCCCACCCCCGACGTCCGACGCCGAGCTCGTCCGACTCACCAGCGAGCTCGACACCCTGGAAAGCGAGGTCCACCCGTCGTGAGCACCCACCCCCCCGGCGACCAGCCCCTGCCGCCGCCGACGCAGGCACCCGTGCCACCGCCCGCCACGCCGGCGCCCGACTCGCCGCGTGCCCGGCTGGCGGCGCTCCGCCAGGAGGTGGGCAAGGCCGTCGTCGGCCAGGAGGCGGCCGTGACCGGCCTCGTCATCGGCCTGCTGTGCCGCGGGCACGTCCTGCTCGAGGGGGTGCCGGGCGTGGCCAAGACGCTGCTCGTGCGCACCCTCGCGGCGAGCCTCGACATGGCCACGACGCGGGTGCAGTTCACCCCGGACCTCATGCCCGGTGACGTCACCGGCTCCCTCGTCTACGACTCGCGGTCCGCGGAGTTCTCCTTCCGCGAGGGGCCCGTCTTCACCAACCTCATGCTCGCCGACGAGATCAACCGCACGCCCCCCAAGACCCAGGCCTCGCTCCTCGAGGCGATGGAGGAGCGGCAGGTGTCGGTCGACGGCCGTCCCCGCCCGCTGCCGGACCCGTTCATGGTCATCGCCACGCAGAACCCGGTCGAGTACGAGGGCACCTACCCGCTGCCCGAGGCGCAGCTGGACCGCTTCCTCCTCAAGCTGCTCGTCCCGCTGCCCGAGCGCGCGGACGAGATCGAGGTGCTCAACCGGCACGCGCACGCCTTCGACCCGCGTGACCTCGCCGGGGCCGGCGTGCGGCCCGTCGCCGGGCCGGCGGACCTCGCCGCCGCCCGCGAGGAGGTCGCCCGCGTCCAGGTCGCCCCCGAGGTGCTCGGCTACGTCGTCGACATCTGCCGCGCGACCCGCACCTCGCCGTCGCTGTCCCTCGGCGTCTCCCCGCGCGGGGCGACGGCGCTGCTCGCCACCGCGCGTGCCTGGGCGTGGCTGACCGGCCGCGACTACGTCACCCCCGACGACGTCAAGGCGCTCACGCACGCCACCCTGCGTCACCGCGTCCAGCTGCGCGCGGAGGCCGAGCTCGAGGGCGTGACCGCCGAGACCGTCCTCGACGGCGTGCTGCGCACCGTCCCCGTCCCCCGCTGAGCGTCGTGCGACCGCGGCCCACCCGACCCGAGGAGGCGACATGGCGCTGACCCTGCGCACCGTCCTCGTCGCCGCCGCCGGCGTCCTGCCGGTGCTGCTCGTGCCGCGCACGACGACGGTGCTCGCGTGGGCGGCGCTGCTCGTGCTGGCGGTGGCCGCCGACCTCGTCCTCGCCGCCTCGCCGCGGGCCGTGCGCCTCGAGCGGTCGGTCCCGCACTCGGTGCGGCTGGGCGAGCCGGCGACGTCGACGCTCACCGTGGTCAACACCGGCGCCCGCCCCGCGAGGCTGCTCGTCCGCGACGCGTGGGTGCCCTCGGCCGGCGCCGAGCGCAACCGCCACCGCCTCACGGTGCCGCCCGGTGAGGCACGGCGCGTGCGCACCGTGCTGCGTCCCAGCCGGCGCGGGGACCGGGAGGCCGACCTCGTCACCCTGCGCTGCCACGGGCCTCTCGGGCTCGCCGCCCGGCAGCGCTCGCTGCCCGCCCCGGCTCGCCTGCGGGTGCTGCCGGCCTTCACCTCCCGCCGCCACCTGCCCTCCCGGCTGGCCCGGCTGCGGGAGATGGACGGCCGCGCCGCCGTCCAGACCCGGGGCGAGGGCACCGAGTTCGACTCCCTGCGTGAGTACGTCATCGGCGACGACGTCCGCGCCATCGACTGGCGCGCCACCGCCCGCGGCGGCGACGTCGTCGTCCGCACGTGGCGGCCCGAGCGGGACCGCCGCGTCCTCGTCGTCGTCGACTCCTCGCGCCTGTCCGCCGCGCGGCTCGGGGACGCTCCGCGGCTGGAGGCGCAGATCGAGGCGGCGCTCCTGCTCGCGGCGCTCGCCTCGCGGGCCGGGGACCGGGTCGACGTCGTCGCCGTCGACTCCGCCGTCCGGGCCCGGGTGTCGGGGGTGCAGGGGCCGCGCCTCATGTCGGCGCTGGCCGAGGGGCTCGCGACGGTCGAGGCCTCCCTCGTCCAGATGAGCTGGCCCACCGTCACCCAGACCGTGCGCGACGCGCTCTCCCAGCGCTCTCTCGTCGTCCTCCTCACCGCGCTGGACACCGCCGCGGTCATGTCCGACCTGCTGCCCGTCGTCGGGGCGATGACCCGCGACCACCAGGTGGTGCTCGCCTCCGCCGCGGACCCCGAGGCCGAGGAGATCCGCCGCCGGCGCGGCACGAGCGAGGAGGTCTTCGACGCGGCCGCCGCCGAGCGCGCCGCCCTTGAACGGGCGGCCGCGGCGGCCCGGCTGCGCCGGCGGGGCGTCGAGGTCGTCGAGGCGACCCCCGACGACCTCCCGCCCGCCCTCGCCGACACCTACCTCGCCCTCAAGGCCGCCGGCCGCCTGTAGCCCCCTCCCCTCCCCCGCAAACTGCGCATGTGGTGGGTCGGGCGACGCTCCAGGCGGCTGAGACGTCCACCACGTGCGAGGTTCTGGGGGACGGCGGGCGCGGCGGACCGGGTGCGGAGTGCTGGGGGCGGCCTTAGCGTGAGCCTCGTGAAGCGCCGGCTCGTCATCACGGCGGACGACCTCGGGGCGGACGCCGACATCAACGCTGCGATCGTCGACCTCATGCGTGACGGGCTCGTCTCAGCCACCACCCTCATCCCCGTTGCGCCGGCCGCCGAGGACGCCGTCAGCCGCCTCCGCGCCGCCGGCCTCGACGCGCGCCTCCACGTCGCCCTCTCCACGGGGCACGAGTGGGCCGGGTGGCGGCCCCTGGCCCCCGGCGTCGACTCCCTCACCGGACCCGACGGCGCTCTGCCGGTCCAGGGTGGCGTGGCCGAGCACCGGGCCGCCCCTGCCGACGTCACCCGCGAGATGGCCGCCCAGCTGGAGTGGATGCGGTCCGCGGGCCTGCGCCCGCCCGCGATCGACTCCCACTCCGGCACCCTCTACGGCCTGCACGGGCGCTCGCTGGCGGACACCGCCGTCGACTTCTGCGCCACCCACGGGCTGACCTTCCGCCTGCCGCGGCGGCTCGGCCCGGTGCTCGGGATGGCGGCGCGCGGGCTGCGCGGCGCGCACCGCGGAGCGGTGGCCCGCGCCGACGAGCGCGGGGTGCGCCTGCCCGAGGTGCTCGTCAGTGCGTGGCTGCCGGGCCGGCTCACGCTCAGCTACCCGCAGCTGCGCGCCGAGGTCCTGTCCCAGCTGCGCCGCCTGCCACCGGGCACGTCCGAGCTCATCGTGCACCCGGCCCCCCGGTCGGCCGCGGCCCGGCTGCCCGCAGCCGACGGCCGCAAGCGTCTGTGGGAGCTGCGGCTGCTGCGCGACCCCGCCTTCCACCGCACCCTGCGGCGGGAGGGGATCACGGTCGTCCCGGCGTGGTGATCAGCCCGCCTGGGCGAGGGTGTGCCCGGCGAGGTCCTCCTCGAGGTCACCGGTCTCCCCCGCTCGCACCGCACGTCCGCCCAGGACGAGGGCGTAGGCCCAGTAGGCCGCCAGCACGAGGGCACCGATGGCGATCTTGAGCCACCCGGGCAGCCCCGAGGGGGTGACGAAACCCTCGACGATGCCGGAGACGGCGAGCACGAGCACGAGCCCCATCGCCACGACGAACAACGAGCGCCCCTCCTCCGCGAGCGCCCGCGAACGCGTCCGCGGCCCCGGCGCGACCCACGCCCAGAACAGCTTGAGGCCGGCCCCTGCGGCGATGAAGATCGCGGTCAGCTCCATGAGCCCGTGGGGCAGGATGAGCCCGAAGAACACGTCGAGGTGCCCGTGGGCGGCCATGACACCGCCCGCGGAGCCGACCCCGACGGCGTTGGCCACGAGCACGTAGGCCGGGAAGAACCCGGTGATGCCCAGGGCGATGCACTGCGCGGCGATCCACGCGTTGTTCGTCCACACCTGCCCGGCGAAGTCACCGGCGGGATAGTTGGAGTAGTAGGCCGCGAAGGCCTCCTCCGCGTACTGCTCGAGCTCGGCGGGCGAGCCCATGGACGCGAGCGCCGCCGGGTTCGTCGCCACCCACCAGCCGCTGACGGCGCCGACGGCGACGAACGCGAGGCCCACCCACACCGTCCACCAGCGCACCCGGTAGAACGCGGCCGGCAGCGAGAGGAGGAAGAAACGGGCGACGTCGGACAGCCGGGCCTCGTGGGCCCCGGCGATCCGGCCGCGGGCGGTGGCGAGCAGGCCGGAGAGCTCGGAGACGAGCAGCGGGTCGGGGGCCGAGGTGCGCAGCGCCGACAGGTGCCCGGCCGCCGTCTGGTAGAGCGCGACGAGCTCGTCGGCCTCCGCGCCGGCGAGCCGGCTGCGCGTGGACAGCGCACGCAACCGCTCCCACTCCGGGCGGTGCACGGCCGCGAAGGCGTCGATGTCCACGCGGGTACCCTGCCACACATGACCACGCACGCGGCGCACTCCGCAGGCCGTGCGCTGCAGGCGGCACAGCTGCCCGACGACCTCATCATCACCGGGGAGGCCGTCGCGCTGGAGGTCCGTCCCGCCGCGTTCCTCCTGCGGGTGGTCAGCGCCCTCATCGACGCCGCCGCCTACGCGGCCGTGCTCCTCGCCCTCGCGGTCGGGGTCCTCGGCAGCCTCGGCGACGTCAACGAGGCCCGAGCCACCGCGGTGTCGATCGCGACGCTCGCCGGTGTCGTCGTCGTCGCGCCCACCGTCGTCGAGACGCTGAGCCGCGGCCGGTCGCTGGGCAAGCTCGCCACCGGCATCCGCATCGTGCGCGACGACGGTGGCCCCATCAGGCTGCGGCACGCGTTCATCCGTGCGCTCACCGGCTTCGGCGAGCTGTGGCTGACGGCCGGCTCGATCGCCGTCATGACCGCGCTCCTCAACGGCCGCGGCAAGCGGCTGGGCGACCTGCTCGCCGGCACCTACGCCGTGCGCACCCGGGGTGCGGACCGCACGGCACCGCCGCTCCTCATGCCGCCCGAGCTCGAGGAGTGGGCCCGCGGCGCCGACATCCGCGCGATGCCCGACGGCGTGGCGCTGGCCGCGCGCCGCTTCCTCGACCGCACCGGCACCCTCGACCCCGCCTCGCGGGAGCAGCTCGGCCGCCAGCTCGCCGCCCGGGTGGAGCCGCTCGTGGCGCCACCGCCGCCGTGGGGCACCCACCCCGAGCGGTTCCTCGCCGCGGTGCTCGTCGCCCGCCGCGACCGGGAGTACGCCGTGGGCCTGCGCGCGAGAGAGGTGCTCGCCGCGACCACTGCCGAGCTGCGCCGCCTGCCCTTCCAGCTGCGGTGAGCGCGGCGGGGCTCGCCCCCAATCCCATCGATGCGCCCTAGCCTCGAGGGCTAGGACGGAGGACGACATGTGGAGGAAGACGACCGGCCGGTGGCGGCGCGCCCTGGGAGCGCTCGCCGTGGTCGAGCGGCGCAGCCCGGTCCTGCCCGCCGCGGTCCGCTGGCGACGTTTGGAGGCCTCGGGGCCCGTGGCCCACGGCGTGCCCCCGCACCCCGCGCTGCCCGGCGGCGTCGTCCCCACCGATCCCGGCGCCCCCTCCGTGCCCGTCACCGCGCCCGTCGCGGCCGACGCCGTCCTCATCGGCAAGTTCGACCGCGGCCGCCAGGTGCGCATGCGCTCCTTCTACGCCGAGGAGGGCCTGTGCGCCCGCATCCAGGCCGGCTCGCGCCACCCCGAGCGGGAGCACGGCGTGAGCCGCAGCGTCCGCGCCGCTCAGCTGGTCGCCGCGCACCGGCCGGGGCTGGCCCCGGCCATGCGTGACCACGGCACGCTCTTCTCGGGGCGCACCGCCTACCTCGTCGAGGAGGTCGTCGAGGGGCGGACCCCGCGCACACCCACGGAGATCGCCGCGGCGATGGAGGTGGTGGCGGAAGAGCTGTCGGTCCTCCAGCGCGCGGTGGGCGTGACGAGCAAGCCGCTCTCCGCCGTCGTCAACCCGGCCTTCCCCGAGCGCTGGCGTGGCGTCGTCACGGACGGTCACGTCCCGCCCAAGCTCGCTGCCCGGCTGGATCGGCTGATCGCGCGCGACGAGCTGCTGGAGGTCAGCTTCACGCACGGCGACCTCGTCTCCTCCAACGTGCTCCGCGTGGGTGACCGCGTGGTGCTCATCGACTGGGAGTACGCCGGCACCCGGCCCGTGGCCTTCGACCTCGCCAAGATGCACGTCAACGCCGGGCCCGCCGGTCAGGCGCTCGACCGGCTCGACGGCGCCCTCGGCGGGCTGGTGGGCCACACGAGCGGCCACTACTCCCTGGCCGAGCAGCTGGCGCTCGCGCACGTGGTCGTGCTGTCCCGGCTCGAGGCGCGGATGCAGCGCGCCCGGGAGGCGGACCGGCTCGAGCCGCTGCGCCGCCAGACCCACAAGCGGGTCAAGGCGGTCCGCGAGCTGCTCGCCCTGGAGGGCTGACGCTCATCGCCCCGGCCACCGGGTGTGGCTCACTCCGTCCGCCCACTGTGCGCCCGTCGGGCCACTGTGCGCCCGGTCGACCGGGCGCATGGTGAACCCAAGGGGCGCACAGTGCCTGAGGGGTGTGGTGGCCGCCGCGCCGGGGCGCTCTACTCGGTGACCCGGATGATGCCGTGCGCTCCCCGCTCGGCGTCGACCATCGCGTGCGAGACGACGGGGTAGTGCCCGGCCTCGGGCAGCTCGAGCTCGACGAAGCCGCCCTGCGCCGGCACGAGCGGCAACACCTGCGCCCCACCGGACGCGCCACCGATCCCCTCGGGCCCGCCCAGCCGGTAGGCGCCCTCGCTCCACACGGTGTCGAACTGCCCGCCGACGACGTGGAAGGCCGAGCCGCGGTTGGGTCCGGCGGCGAGGACCCACACCCGCACGCGCTCGCCCACGCGGGCGATGAGCGGCTCGTGGTCGTACTGGTTGGCGTAGCCGTTGAAGACGACGAGATCGGGCTGCTCGGACGCGATGGCGTCGGCGTCGGCCGTACCGCCCGCCTCCCCGAGGTAGACCTCGGACTGGACGAGGACGTACTCCCGGTCCACCGGTTCCAGACCCGGTGGGTCGATGACGACGGCACCGACCATGCCCTGGGCGATGTGCATCGACATCGACGCGGTGGAGCAGTGATACATCCAGATGCCCGCCCGCTCGGCGGTGAAGCGGTAGACGAGCGACTCCCCCGGTGCGATGGTGCGCATCGGCTCGTCGGGGGCCAGCGCCCCGGCGTGGAAGTCGATCGAGTGCCCGATGGTGCCGTCGTTGACGAGGGTGATCTCGAAGACGTCGCCGACCGTCCCGCGCAGCGTCGGCCCGGGGTCCGTGCCGTTGAACGTCCACCGCTCCTGCTCGACGCCGGGCGCCACCTCTGCGGTGACCTCACCGACGGTGAGGGTCACCTGGTGGAGCTTCCCGGCGGGCGCCGGAGGCAGCTCGGCCGGGTGGGCGGTGAAGTCCTCGTCCGGTTCCGCGCGCAGGTCCGGCTGCTCGTGCGCGGGGTCGGCCGCGGACGACGACGACGCGTGGTCGCCGTGGTCCGCGGCCGCGGCCGGCGCGGCGCCGACCGCGACGACGTCGAGCGTCATCCCCATCTGCCGGTGCCCGGCGACCGAGCACCAGCCCTCGACGTCCCGCCCGACCACCCCGAGGTCAAGCTCCACGGTCTCCCCGGCCGACATGCGACCCGACCGGACGCCGTTGTCGAGGACGAGGTCGTGGACGTCGTCGTCGGTGTTGACGAGCTCGACGACGAGCCGGTCGCCCGCGGGGACCTCGACGACGTCGGGCACGAAGCGCATGTCCCGGGCCTCCACGCGCACGGTGGTCGTGCGGCCGGTGGCGGCCGCGCCGTCGTCGGCGGAGCTGCCGGTGAGGCCCGCGGCGGCCGGGTCCCCGGCCACCCCGAGGACCACCGCGAGCGCCACCGCACCGACGCCGTACAGCGCACCGAGGCGGCGCGGGACCGGAGGCGGGCCGGTGCTGATGGAGGCCGCGATGACCGCTCCGGAGCTCTCCCTGTCCGCCTGGCGGCGCGCCCACAGCGCGCGACCGAGGAGCACGAGGAAGGAGGCCAGCCCGGCCAGCCCGAGGAGGGAGGTGGTCACCCGCACGAGGCTGGGCAGCGGGAGGACGAAGAGGAGGAGGCTGAGGTTGACGACGACGATCCGGGCGCCGGCGGCACGGTTCATCTCCTCGTCCACGCGACGGACCACGCGCGGGCCTCCGCCGAGCATCACCGGGGCGAGGTAGCTCAGCGCCCCGAGGAGCACCTGGCCGGCGAAGCCTGCGGCGTAGGGGGCGGCGAGGACGCCGAGGCTCTCGCGCAGGGCCGCCCAGTCGGGCGCGGTCGCGGCGAGCACGGCGAGGGTGAGGAGGCAGCCGACGAGCCAGACCACGGCCGTCGTCGCGCTCAGGGTGGCGTAGCTGCGCGGGGGCTTGTCGCGGGCGATGGCAACCATCGGCCGGACGATGAGGACGATGCCGGTGAGGTAGACGGCGACAGCGGGGACGACGAGCAGCCGCTGGCCCGTCGCGGCGGCGACCCAGATGACCGCGAGGCCGGCGACCAGGACGACCATGGCGCGGCGGGCGGCGAGCGGGGCGCCGGGGACCATCTTCGTCCGCAGCATCGTCGGCCACAGGACGACGAGCGTGCCGAGCACGGTCAGCCCCACCCAGCCGAGCAGCATCGTCGTCGTGTGCGCGGTGTAGAGGCGGCCCTCGACCTCGGC
This sequence comes from Georgenia satyanarayanai, assembly GCF_900116375.1. GTDB lineage: Bacteria > Actinomycetota > Actinomycetes > Actinomycetales > Actinomycetaceae > Oceanitalea > Oceanitalea nanhaiensis. The sequence goes on from NZ_UETB01000007.1 coordinate 104,938, forward strand.
CGAGGGCGTGGTCCGCGCGAGCATGACGCCGAGCCACACCCCCACGGCCAGGCACAGCCCGGCGCACACGTAGAAGAGGGACAGCGCACCGAAGCGCGCCATGAGAGCACCCCGCCGCTGGAGGAGGATGACGACGACGTGGGCGAGCGCGACGAGCGTGATCCCGACCCCACCGACGACGACGAGCGGCCACCGGTCCGTCGCGATGCCGACGATGACGCAGATTGCCGAGACGGTGTGGACACCGAGCCGGAGGAAGATCAGCCCCTGCCCGCCGGGTGCGGGCCGGCCGAGGAGGGTGTCGGCGAAGTGGGCGGACCAGATGAGGATCGCCGTCGTCACCGCCCCGAGCAGGGTGAGGTGGACCATGAGGTAGTTCGCCTCGGGGATCCACCGGTGGGCGACGGCCACGACGAAGGCGGCGAGGAACCACGCGACGACGAGCGCGTTGACCGTGACGTGCCACGGCCGGCGGGCCATCGGCGGGCGGGTCGGTCGGCCGAGGTTCATGAGGACGCTCCGTAGCTCGTGCTGACTCTCTCGTCCCGCCGGGGAGCGCGCTCCCGCGAGGGACCGCCCTCACGCCGCGAGCCGGGTTCTTCCCCGCCCCGTCCCTCACCATCCCGCCGGGAGCCGGACTCCTGCCCGCGGGTGGAGGATGACGACGGCGCGGGCGGCGCCGTCGTCGTCGTCCGTGCCGTGAGGGTCGACCAGATCGCGACCGCGACGAAGAGGAGGACCGAGACGATGTTCCCGACCCCGCCTGCCTGGACGGCCCACTCGAGGTCGCGCGCGTCACCGACGGCGAGACGGAAGGCGAGCGTGATGTGCAGCAGGCCGGCCGGAACGAGGAAGGCGCGCCGGTAGGGCAGCGGGCGGCGCAGGACGGCGGGCATGATCACCGGCGCGTGGGCCATGACCATCGAGATGACGAAGCCGAGGAAGAGCGCGTGAGCCGCGGCGTCGTAGGCACGGCCCTCGACCTGGCCGCCGAGGAACCACACGGCCCCGGCGACGCCCAGCCAGACGTAGCCGGCCAGCAGGCAGACCGCGATGAAGCGGGGCAGCCCCGTGGACCGCACGGTGTGGCGGGCCACGTCCTTGACGGCGAGCCACAGGGCCGCGGCGAGGAGCGCTGCTCCGAGGAGGGTGAAGCCGGCGTCGGGCGCGAGGAGGGAGACGACCGCGGCGAGGAGGACGGCGACGGCGATGCCCTGGGCGGTCGTGGCGTCGCGCGGGCTCAGCGCACCGAGGCGGGCCAGCTCGAGGCGCTCGCCGAGGATCGTGAGAACGAGGTAGCCGACGAGCCACGGCATGAGCCCGGGCACCGGGACGCCGCCGAGCCACAGGGCTGCTGCCGCCACGGCCATGAGCTGGCCGAGCGTCTGGACGGCGACGGCGACGGCCGGCTGCCGGGCGAACAGCGGGCGGTAGACGAGGAGCCCGCCGAGCTGGCCGGCCACGATGAGGCCGGCGCCGACGGTGTCGGGCAGGACCGAGACGGTGGCGAGGACGCCGAGGCCGTTGAGCGCGGGGGCCACGTAGCCCCAGGCGCGTCCCAGGGCTACGGAGCGTTCGAGCCCGATGACCGTGCCGACGAAGCCGAGCACCATGAGCGGGCCGTGGACGTCGGCGAGCCGCGCGCCGACGAGGACGTGCGGGAGGCCGAGGAGGGCGAGGGCGGCGTCGAGGCCGGCGAGCAGGCCGAGCCCGCCGAGGAGGAGGAAGGGTAGACGGAAGGACGTACGGGTGAGGACACCGCGGCCGTCAGTCATCGTCCGCCGCCGGTGGGGCGATGCGCAGGAGGCACGCGCCGGGCTCGGCGAAGGCCTCGAGGGTGACGCGCTCGGCCGCGACGCCGTCGTGGGCGAGAAGCTCGCGGGCCATGCCGAGGTGGCTCGTGCACACGATGTCCGGGTGCTCCCGGGCGAGGTCGAGGACGGGGCAGCGGCGCAGGCGCTGGGTGTACCCGCCGTCGGGTTCCGGGGTGGTGCGACAGTCGAAACCGGCGCGGTCGAGCATGTCGGCGAGGCGGGTGACCGAGTCGCGCAGGGCGGCGGGGTCCTCCGCGACGGCGGGAGGTCGACTGTCGGTAACAAGTCCGCTGTCGGCGGGAGGTGGGGTGTCGGCGGTCAGGGGGGTGTCGGCGGCACGTCGCTCATCGGCGGGGAGGGGGCGGTCGATGAGCTCGCGCTCGCGGATGGCGCGGCCCCAGTCGTGGCCCGCGGCCAGCGCCTGGGCGGCGCGCGCACGCCTGTCGGGCACGGCGCGGGCGAGGGCGCCGATGAGGACCTCGGCGAGGACGGCGTACTCCGGGCCGGCGGGGGTCGCGGCCAGCGTCGCGCGGTAGAGGGCGGCAGGACGCCCGCGACCGGCCGAGTGCCGCAGCGTCCGCTCGGTGAGGCCCGCGCGGACGAGGGCGTCGAGGTGCTCGCGGACCGTGTTGGGGTGCTGGCCCAGCGCCTCGGCGAGCTCGGCGACGGTGCGGCGCCCGCCCAGCTCGAGGAGCGCGTCCAGCGTCGTGCGGCGGGCCGGCGAGAGGCCCTCGCGCGCGCGGCCACGTGCCGGCAGCGGTCCCAGGGGTATATCCACGGGACCTACCGTGCTATCCCCCGGCCCGGCCCACCTGGGACCTTGGACCTTGGTCTAGACCAGGACGTGACCCGGACCACTGTGCTGGCGTAGGGTGATGACGGCAGGTCTTTCCCCTGCGCATGGATGCGCGAAAAGAGTTGCCGCGCGTGGTCTCGCGCGTGATCGATGACGACTCACACCCCTGGAGGAACGTTGTCCACAAGAACACCCGGCGCCCGCGCAGGCGTCGCCACGGCCCTCGGGGCGGGGATGCTGCTCGCGTCCGCCGTCCCCGCAGGCGCCACGTCCGCGCCGGAGTCGGCGAACCCGATCGACCACATCGTCAGCACCATGACGGTCGACGAGCTCATCGGCCAGATGACGTGGACCTACGTCTACGGCAACTCCGCCGACGACGCCTCGATGGCCGACCAGAACCAGGCACGCTACGGCGTCGACACCCCGGCGGAGGTCGTCGAGAAGTTCGACCTCGGGGGGGTCCTGTACTTCGCCTGGTCCAACCCCGGCATCGTCAACGACCCCGAGCTGACCGCCGAGCTGTCCAACGGCCTGCAGGCCGTGTCCGTCGGTGACGAGGCCTCCGGCATCCCGCTCGCGACGACGATCGACCAGGAGGGCGGCATCGTCGCCCGCATGGGCGCGCCGATGACGGTGCTCCCCGGCAACATGGCCCTCGGCGCGACCTACGACACCCGGCTCGCCCGCGCGCAGGGCGAGATCCTCGGCTCAGAGCTCGCCGCCGTCGGCATCAACGCCGACTTCGCGCCCGTCGTCGACGTCAACACCAACCCGGTCAACCCCGTCATCGGCGTCCGCTCGATGGGCGAGGACCCGCAGAACGTCGCCACGCTCGGCGTCGCCCAGATCGAGGGGATGCAGTCGCAGGGCGTCGCCGCCGCCGCCAAGCACTTCCCCGGCCACGGCGACACCGAGACCGACTCCCACACCGGCCTGCCGATCGTCACCTACGACCGCGAGACCCTCGACCAGCACCTCCTGCCCTTCGAGGCCGCCATCGACGCGGGCGTCGACATGATCATGACGGCGCACGTCATCGTCGAGGAGCTCGACGCGGAGATGCCGGGCACCCTCTCCCCCGCCGTCCTCACCGGCCTGCTCCGCGAGGAGCTCGGCTTCGACGGCCTCATCACGACCGACGCCCTCGACATGGCCGCACTCAAGCAGCTCCCGGACAACCCGCTCGACGACGGTGACATCGCCGTCCTCGCCATCCAGGCGGGCTCCGACATCCTCCTCATGTCCCCCGACGTCCCCGCCACCTTCGAGGCGGTCAGCGCCGCCGTCGAGTCCGGGGAGATCACCCGCGAGCGCCTCGAGGAGTCGGTCACCCGCATCCTCGAGTGGAAGCAGGAGCGCGGCGTGTGGGAGGAGGACCCGAGCGTCCCCGTCGACGAGGTGATGGACGTCGTCGGCACCGCCGAGCACACCGCCACCGCCCAGGAGATCTCCGAGCACGGGGTCACGCTGGTGCGCAACGAGGACAGCCTGCTGCCCCTGGACCCGGAGGAGGACTCGGTCCTCATGGTCGGGTCCGGCAGCGCGTGGCCCGAGCGGATGGGCCCGATGCTCGCCGAGCGCGGCTTCGAGGTCACCGAGGACTACGAGAACGGCGCGTCCCCGAGCGCGGAGTACCGGGAGCGTGCCGTCGCGGCGGCCGCGGACCACGACGTCGTCGTCTTCGCCTCGTACAACGCGAGCGGCAACGTCGCCCAGCAGGAGATGGTCGCGGCGCTGGCGGAGACCGGCACACCGGTCGTCGTCGTCGCCACCCGCAACCCCTACGACGCCAACGTGCTGCCCGGCGCCGACGCCGTCCTCAATATCTACGGCTGGAACAACGTCAACTTCCACGGGGCCGTCGCCGCGCTCGCCGGCGACGTCAACCCGAGCGGCCGGCTCCCGGTCAACATCTGGGACGCCGCCGGTGAGGAGATCCTCCACGAGATGGGCTTCGGGCTCAGCTACGAGGACGAGGAGCCGCAGGAGCCGACGCAGCGCTACGGCTTCTTCCTCACCAACGGCTGGGCGGGCGGCGACGCCGACTACGCCTTCCAGTACGGCCGGCACACCGACGAGGTCCTCGTCGGTGACTGGGACGGGGACGGGCGCGACTCGATCACCGTGCGCCGCGGCAACCAGTACTTCGTCAACAACGCTCCCACCGGCGGGCCGGCGGAGAGCGTCGTCACCTACGGCACCGCGGACGACGTCGTCCTCGTGGGCGACTGGGACGGCGACGGCACCGACACCCTGGCGGTGCGTCGCGGGGCCACCTACCACGTGAAGAACTCCCTGCGTGGCGGGGACGCCGACCACGTGGTCGTCTACGGCCGCGAGGGTGACGCCGTCGTCGTCGGCGACTGGGACGGCGACCGCCGCGACACCTTCGCCGTGCGCCGCGGGAAGGTCTACCACGTGAAGAACGTGATCGCCGGAGGCGACGCGGACACCGTCTTCGCCTACGGGCGCGAGTCCGACGTCACCCTCGCCGGTGACTGGGACGGCGACGGCCGCGACACCTTCGCGGTGCGCCGCGGCCGCGACTACCACGTGTCCAACACGCTGCGTGGTGGCGAGGCCGAGCAGGTCATGCGCTACGGGCGCGAGGGCGACGAGGTGTTCGTCGGTGACTGGGACGGCGACGGCCGCGACAGCATCGGCGTGCGCCGCACCCCCGCCGCCTGACCCACGGCACGCCCGCGAGGCCCCGCACCACACGGTGCGGGGCCTCGTGCGTGGACGCCCCGACGGCGAGGGGCGGCGTAGCGTGGGGGTGCTCGGTCGACCCTCACCCAGGCAGGCTCATGACGCTCTCCCGCACCGTCCTCGGCGCCGCGCTCGCGGCCCTCGCCCTCCTCGCCCCCGCCGCCCACGCGGCCGCCCCGGGCACCACGGCCGGCACGGGCACCGCGGCGCAGGTCGCGGAGATGAGCGAGGAGGAGCTCATCGGGCAGATGGTCTGGGCCCACGTGTACGGCTCCTCCGCGGACGACACGTCGATGGCCGCCGAGAACCGCACCCGCTACGGGGTCGACACCCCCGCGCAGGTCGTCGAGAAGTACGGCCTCGGCGGCGTCCTCTACTTCGCCTGGGCCGGCAACACCGAGTCCCCGGAGCAGGTCGCCGAGCTCTCCGCCGGCCTGCAGGAGGCCGCCGACCGGAGCTCCGGCGTGCCGCTGGCGATCACGGTGGACCAGGAGGGCGGGGAGGTCTCCCGGATCGGCGAGCCCGCCACCGCCCTGCCCGGCGGGATGGCGCTCGGCGCGACCTTCGACGCCGGGCTCGCGCGCGCCCAGGGCGAGCTCCTCGGCAGCGAGCTCGCCGCCATGGGCGTCAACGTCGACTGGGCGCCCGTGGCCGACCTCAACACCAACCCGGCCAACCCGGTCATCGGCCTGCGCTCCCTCGGCGCGGACCCCGCCCATGTCGCCGAGCTCACCGCCGCGCAGGTGGAGGGCCTGCAGTCCCAGCACGTCGCGGCCGGTGCCAAGCACTTCCCCGGGCACGGGGACACCGACGTCGACTCCCACACCGGCCTGCCCGTCGTCGCGGGAGACCCCGAGGTCCTGGACGCGCACCTCGAGCCCTTCCGCGCCGCCATCTCGGCGGGCGTCGACATCATCATGTCGGCCCACATCGTCGTGGAGTCCCTCGACCCCGACCTGCCCGGCACCCTGTCCCCCCGCGTCCTCACCGATCTGCTGCGGGAGGAGCTGGGCTACACCGGGCTCGTCACCACCGACGCCCTCGACATGGCCGCGCTCAAGCAGCTGCCCGGCAACCCGCTCGACGACGGCGACATCGCCGTGCTCGCCATCCAGGCAGGCTCGGACATCCTCCTCGACTCCCCCGACGTCGACGCCACCATCGCGGGCATCCAGGAGGCGCTCGCCTCGGGCGAGCTAACCCGCGAGCGCCTGGAGGAGTCGGTCACACGCATCCTGGACTGGAAGGCGGAGCGCGGGATCGGCACACCCGGCCCCGGCCTCGACGTCGTCGGAAGCGAGGAGCACCGCGCGACCGCGCAGACGATCTCCGAGCGGGCGCTCACCGTCCTGCGCGACGAGCCCGACCTCTCCCTGCCGCTCGACCCGGAGGCCGACGTCCTCGTCGTCGGCGCCGGGTCGGCGTGGCCGGAACGGCTGAGCCCGCTCCTGGAGGACGAGGGCCTCACCGTGACCAAGCTCCTCGAGAGTGGCGACAGCCCGAGCGCCGGCTACCGGTCGGCGGCCGTCAGGGCCGCCGCGCAGGAGGACGTCGGCGCCGTCGTCGCCGCGGTCGACGACCTGCGCGCCAACGCCGCCCAGCGTGCCCTCCTCGAGGAGCTCGCCGCCGGCGCCGCACCCGTCCTCGCGGTCCTGGCCGGTGCGCCGTACGACCTCGCGGCGGTCCCCGCGGACATCGACGGCGTGGTCGCGAGCTACGGCGCGGCCACCGTCAACTTCCGGGGTGCCGCCGCCGTCCTCTCGGGTCGCGAGCTGCCCACCGGCCGGCTTCCCGTGGAGGTCACCGCGCAGGACGGCACCGTCCTCGCCGAGGTCGGCTTCGGGCTGCGCCGTACGGAGGAGGTGACGCCGACGGACGTCACCTTCACCGACCTGGCGGGCACCGAGGCCGACACGGTCGAGATCCCCCGCAGCACGGGCGTCGTCTACCTCGTCGACGGTGCGCCGGCCGACCCCGGCTCCCACCCTGCCACCGGCACCGTCGTCGTGACGGTCGAGCCCGATCCGCCGTCGGCCTACCACCTCGCCGACGACGCGACGACGCGCTGGGAGCACACCTTCGACGCGACGAGCCCGGCCGCCACGCCGGACCGCGAGGACGACGACGCCACGACCCCCTGGGTCGTCGTCGCGGCCGGGCTGGTGGTGGTGGTGGTCGTCACCGGCGGGATCGTGCTGCGACGCCGCCGTCGTTCCGACACCTGAGACGCGCCGTCTCACGTCGCCGCCGAAAAGCGGGAATGCTAGGGTTCCGCCTGGTTAACCCCGTCACAGTTCAGTAACGTTTATACGACGGGTAAAGCCGCAGGTCACGCCGTGGTTGTCGGCGTCCCGACGACGGGCTGTGGTGCGTCGAAAGCCGGAGAGGTGGTGGCCCTGCGCGAGTTTCGGTGGCATGGTGGATGGCCGTTCCCCCATCCATCCCGAGTTTGCGATGCCCACCAGCTGGTGCGGTGATCGTGAGCGGCCACGGCGCCTCCACGCCGTGTCCACACCGAGCCGCAGTGAGGTGAGCGTGAGCGCGCTACGCGCAGAGAACGTCTACAAGGTCTTCGGGCGCCGGTCCCAGGAAGCCGTTCGTCGGCTCAAGGCCGGGGCCGCCCGTGACGAGATCAGGCCCATGGGCACCGCCGCCGTCATCGACGCGTCCTTCGAGGTGCAGCAGGGCGAGACCTTCGTGGTCATGGGGCTCTCGGGCTCCGGGAAGTCGACCCTCATCCGCATGCTCAACGGTCTGCTGACCCCGACCGCCGGGCGGGTGCTCATCGGTGACCAGAGTGTCACCGACGTCTCCCCCGCCGAGCTGCGCGAGATCCGGCGCACGAAGATCTCGATGGTCTTCCAGCACTTCGCGCTGCTGCCGCACCGCACGGTGCTCGACAACGTCGCCTACCCGCAGGAGATCCGCGGGGTGTCCAAGGCCGAGCGCGTGGCCAAGGCCGAGGAGGTCATCGCCCTCACCGGGCTCGCCGGGTGGGAGAGCTCGCTGCCCGCACAGCTGTCCGGCGGCATGCGCCAGCGCGTGGGCCTGGCCCGCGCCCTGGCGGCGGACACCGACATCCTCCTCATGGACGAGGCCTTCTCGGCCCTCGACCCGCTCATCCGCCGGGAGATGCAGGAGCAGCTCGTCGAGCTGCAGTCCACGCTCGGCAAGACGATCGTCTTCATCACCCACGACCTCAACGAGGCGATGTTCCTCGGGGACCGGATCGCCGTCATGCGCGACGGGCGTGTCGTCCAGATCGACACCGCCGAGCAGATCCTCGCCCATCCCGCGGACGAGTACGTCGCGAAGTTCATCGCCGACGTCGACCGCTCCCGCGTCATCACGGCCGGCGCGCTCATGCGGCGGCCGATCTCGGTCGTCCAGCTCGGCGGCGGCCCGGGCGTGGCCCTGCGCGAGCTGCAGAGCACCCAGGGATCGGCGGCCTACGTCGTCGACCGTCGGCGCGTGCTCCACGGCACGGTCTACGACCACGACCTCCTGGACGCCCAGCGCCGCGGAGACCGGACCCTGGAGTCCGTCGTGCGGCCGGACACGTCCGCCGTCTCGCCCGACACCCCGCTGTCGGAGATGTTCGCGCCGGCGGCCGAGGCCCAGCTGCCGCTCGCCGTGACCGACGACGCCGGGCGCCTGGTCGGCGTCGTCCCACGGGTCTCGATGCTTGAGGCGATGGTCCCCCCGAGCTCCGACGGCGCGGAGAGCCCCGATGTCGCCGCCGACCAGTCCCCCGGCACCGCCGGCGCCCCGCCCGGGGCGGTCCAGGCCGCCGGCGCGGCCGGTAACGAGGTCACCGCCTCGGTTCCCGTCCCCGACGAGACCCCGGTTGAGGGTGAGACCCGATGAACGACTCCTTCGCGTTCCGCATCCCCGTCGGTGAGTGGGCGGAAGCCGCCGTCGACTGGTTGCGGACCAACCTCGCCGGCCTGTTCGACCTCGTCACCAGGGTTCTCGGCTGGCTCTTCGACACGGCCGAGGTCCTCTTCACCGCCCCACCCTTCTGGGCGGTGATCCTCGTGCTCGCCGCGATCTCCTTCTTCGCCAAGAGCTGGAAGCTGGCACTGGGCACGGTCATCGGTCTCGCGGTGATCGTCGGGGTGGACCAGTGGGAGAACGCGATGATCACCATCGCGCTCGTCCTCGTCGCCTCGCTCATCGCGACCGTCGTCGCGATCCCGCTCGGGATCTGGGCCGCCCGGAACGCCGGGGTGTCCGCTGCCATCCGTCCCGTGCTCGACCTCATGCAGACGATGCCCGCCTTCGTCTACCTCATCCCGGCCATCCTCTTCTTCCGGGTGGGGGTCGTGCCCGGCATCGTGGCGACGATCGTGTTCGCCATGGCCCCGGGTGTCCGCTTCACCGAGCTCGGCATCCGGCAGGTCGACCGGGAGGTCGTCGAGGCCGGCCACGCCTTCGGCGCCACCCCCGGTCGCATCCTGCGGCAGGTCCAGCTCCCGCTCGCCCTGCCGACGATCATGGCCGGCATCAACCAGCTCATCATGCTCTCGCTGTCGATGGTCGTCATCGCGGGCATGGTCGGCGCCCCCGGCCTGGGGCAGGACGTCGTCCGCGCGCTCCAGAGCGTGAACATCGGCCTGGGCGTCGAGGCGGGACTCTCCGTCGTCATCCTCGCGATGTTCCTCGACCGCGTCACCGCCGCACTCGGTGACCGCGCCCCGGTCTCGCGGGCCATGAAGGTCCGCGCCTCCGACGACTGACCGATCCACACGAAACCGCACCCTCCACGACACGACGTGAACGCCACACGAAAGGACGAACGATGAAGAACACCCGACGCACGGGGGCAGTCCTCGCCTCCGCCACCGCGCTGGCCCTCACCCTCGGCGCCTGCGGCGACGACACCGCCGACGACAACGGCACGGACACCGGCGCCACGACCGGGAGCGACGCCGGCCCCATCACCATCGGCATCCACTCCGGCTGGGAGGAGGGCATCGCCGTCTCCCACCTGTGGCAGCACATCCTCGAGGAGCAGGGCTACGAGGTGGAGATGGAGACGGCGGACGCCGGCGTCGTCTTCACCGGCCTCGCCCAGGGCGACTACGACGTCAACTTCGACACCTGGCTGCCGTCCACCCACGGCCACTACCTCGAGCAGTACGGCGACGACCTCGAGGAGCTGGGCAGCTGGTTCCAGGAGGCCCCGCTGACCATCGCGGTCAACGAGGACGCCCCCATCGACTCCCTCGCCGAGCTCGCCGAGAACGCCGACCTCTTCGACAACCGCCTCGTGGGCATCGAGTCCGGCGCCGGCCTGACGAAGATCACCCAGGAGCAGGTCATCCCGACCTACGGCCTGGAGGACATGGACTACCTCGTCTCTTCCACGCCCGCCATGCTCACCGAGCTCCGCGGGGCCGTCGACGCCGGCGAGAACGTCGTCGTCACGCTGTGGCGCCCGCACTGGGCCTACGACGAGTTCCCCATCAAGGACCTCGAGGACCCCGAGGGTGCGCTCGGTGAGCCGGACGACATCTACACCTACGGCACCGCCGGCTTCTCCGACACCTACCCCGAGGTCGCCGAGTGGATGGCGAACTTCACGATGGACGACGACCAGCTCCACGAGCTCGAGAACATCATGTTCAACGAGCTCGAGGGCGAGGACAACGACGCCGCCGTGGACCAGTGGGTCGAGGAGAACCAGGAGTTCGTCGACTCCATCACCGGCTGACCCCGCCACCAGTAACAACTCAGCTCTCGGCGCGAGGGGGTGGACCCCTGGCGCCGAGAGCTGAGTCGTTCCTGGACGTCGCCGGCCCGATCGCCCCGGACGCCTCCTTCGTCGCGCAGTTCACCTGACGCGCCGGGGCGACTGGCCCCGGACCGACGTAGAGTTGTGGGGCCGTGGACGCGGTCGGCCGCCACGCGGCCACCACGCGCCCGGCGACTTCGTGCAGCACAGGAGAGGCTCTCGCATGACCGCAGCCACGACACCCGTCGCGGCCCACGCGTCCGCCCCCACGACCCGCTTCCGCGGCGACATCCAGGGCCTGCGTGCCGTGGCCGTGGGGCTCGTCCTGCTCTACCACGCGGGGGTGCCCTTTCTCCCGGGCGGGTTCGTCGGGGTGGACGTCTTCTTCGTCATCTCCGGCTTCCTCATCACCGGCCTCATCGTCCGCGAGGTCGAGCGCACCGGGAGGCTCAGCCTGAGCCGCTTCTACGCGCGCCGCGCGAAGCGACTGCTGCCGGCGACCGCGGTCGTCTTCGTCACGGTCGCCGCGCTCACGCTCCTGTTCCTCCCCGTCACCCGCTGGCGTGACATCGCGGGTGACATCGCGGCCAGCTCGGTGTACCTCGTCAACTGGCGCCTGGCGGACCGCTCGGTCGACTACCTCGCCGCCGAGTCCGCAGCCAGCCCGCTCCAGCACTTCTGGTCCCTCGCCGTCGAGGAGCAGTTCTACATCGTGTGGCCGCTGCTCATCGTCGCGCTCTTCTGGCGCTGGCGCCGCGGCAGCGCCTCCCGCCGGCTCCTCCTCGGCCTCGCCGTCATCGCCGTCCCCTCCTTCGTGTGGTCGGTGCACCTGACGACGGCGAACCCCGGCGCCGCCTACTTCGTCACGACCACCCGGTTGTGGGAGATGGCCGTCGGGGCGGTCCTCGCCGTCGGCGTCGTCCACGCCGACCGGCTCTCCCCCACGGTGCGGACTGTCCTCGGCTGGGCCGGACTGGCCGCGATCGGCTACGCCGCCCTCACCTTCGACGCCTCCACGACCTTCCCCGGCGCCGCCGCCCTCGTCCCCACCCTGGGCGCCGCCGCCGTGCTCCTCGCCGGCAGCGGCGACGGTCGGGGGGAGCTCGGGCCGCTGACGGCCACCCCCATGCAGCACGTCGGTGCCTGGTCCTACTCGCTGTACCTGTGGCACTGGCCCCTCATCGTCGTCGCGACGGCGGTGTGGGGCGCCGACGGCACGCTGCCCGTGACGACGGGCCTGCTCGTCGTCACGGCCTCCGTCCTCCCGGCCTGGCTCACCTACCGGCTGGTCGAGCGTCCCTTCCACCAGTCCCCCCGGTTCGGGGTGCCGTGGCGCGCCGGCGTGCTCGGCCTCGTGTGCGTGGCCGTGGGCCTGACCGCCGCGGGGCTGCTCGCCGTGGCATCCACCAGGGCGAGCGTCCCCGAGGGGGCGGGCCGTGGCGCCGCGGTCCTCGGTGACGACCCGGCCGCCGCCGACGCCGGGGAGCCGGAGGAGGTCACGTCGATCACCCCTCCGCTCGCGGACGCCCCCGACGACGTCGCGGACGTGTACGGCGACGGCTGCCACCAGGACCAGCGCAGCGCAGAGGTGACCTCCTGCGTCTACGGCGACACCGAGTCCGAGACCGTCATCGCGCTCGTCGGCGACTCCCACGCCGCCCACTGGCAGCCGACGCTCGAGGTGCTCGCCGAGGAGAACGGGTGGCGGCTGGAGACGTACACGAAGTCGGCCTGCATCTTCGCCGACGTCCTCGTGTGGAGCGGCAGCGCGTCCGAGCCGTACGTCAGCTGCCAGGAGTGGCAGGACACCGTCCGCGAGCAGCTCACCGCCCAGGGACCCGACGTCGTCGTGGTGAGCACCAGCGGGGCGTATCGGCTGCCCGGCGACGGCGAGCCGCTGTCGCGCGAGGAGTCGCTCGACGGGCTCGCCGAGGGAAGCGCACGCAACTGGCGGGCCCTGGAGGACGCCGGCGTGGACGTTCTCACGATCAACGACACCCCGCGGCTCGCCGTCGACGCTCCCGAGTGCGTCGCCGAGCACCTCGACGACATCGACGCGTGCGCGATCGACCGGGACGCCGCGATGTCACGCTCCGGGGCGGCTCTGCTCCGAACTGCCGCGGAGCAGGTGCCCGAGGTGGACTTCGTCGACCTCACGGAGTACGTCTGCCCGCGGCAGAGCTGCGTCCCGGTCGTGGGCGGGGTCCTCACCTTCTCGGACGCCCATCACCTCACGGCGACCTACGCCCGCACGCTGGCTCCGCGCCTGGCCGAGACGATCACCCCGCTCCTCGCGCGCTGAACGGGCGCCGGGGTCAGAGCTCGCGGGCCTCCTCGGCCAGGAGCACGGGCACACCGTCACGGACGGGGTAGGCCAGCGGGCGCTGCGGGGCGGTGGAGCGCAGCTCGGGCGTGCCGTCCGGGGCGGTGCCCTCGACGAGCTCGGCGCCCGTCACGGGGCAGCGCAGGATGTCGCGCACCCAGGGCTCGATCGTCGCCGGCTGCTCGCTCGCACTCATCACTTGCTCCGTCTCCCTGCGCCCGGTGCGCAGGCCTCCCAGCGTAGTCGCCGGATCAGTCGGCCTCGCCGGGCAGCACCCGCAGGTGGCCACGGCGTCCGAGCTCGGGCTCGGGCAGGCGGTGGGTGACCGGTGCCGGGGTGACGGTGCCGGGCCGGGTGGCGGGCACGGAGGGGCCGGGGCGGGCCCGGGAGGCCTCACGCACGGCGTCGGCCAGCGCCTCGATGTCGTCGGCGCTGGGCGGGGCGGGGACGAACTCGGTGGCGAGCCGGACGACCTCCCAGCCGCGCGGCGCGGTGAGCCGGTGCGCGTGCTCCTCGCACAGGTCGTAGGAGTGCGGCTCGGACTGGGTGGCGAGCGGGCCCAGGACGGCGGTGGAGTCGGCGTACACGTAGGTGAGGGTCGCCACGGCGGGGCGGGTGCAGGCGGCGCGCGTGCAGTGGCGGGAAGGTCTCACGCCCCGACGGTACAACGTCGCGCGGGCACCACCGGGACAACCACGCCGGTGCCACCCCGGGGGCATAGCATCGAGGGATGCCCGACGACCTCGTGATCCCCTCCCGGCGCTCCGCGCGCCGCCGGGACCGCCGTGGTCGCGGACTGCGTGGCCCCCTGCTGCCGCCGACCCTGCCCGGGTGGCGCACCCGCAGCGAGGAGTTCGACGACGCCGTGCTGGGTGCCGTCGAGCGGCTCGAGAAGCGCTGGTCGCGCCAGCTGTCGGCGGTCGAGTTCGGTGTCGAGGAGGTGCCGCCGTCGGACCCGAGCCCGTGGGAGCGGGACGCCGTCGCCCTGGGCCGCTACTTCCCGGCAGACCCGGCCGCCGGTCTCACCGACCGCGTGGTCCTCTACCGCCGGCCGATCCAGTCCCGCTGCGAGGACGCCACCGAGCTCCACGCGCTCGTCGAGGAGGTCGTGCGCGAGCAGGTGGCCCACCTCCTGGGCCGCGACCCCGACGACCTCTGAGCCGGGCTCAGCCCAGCGGGCGCGGGGCCGGGGCGAGGGGGACGGCACTGGCCGTCCGGGCGTCCTCGGACAGCGGCACGAAGGACATGAGGCTGCCGTCCGGCGCGGCCGCCGTGAGCATGACCCCGCCGTGGACGGCGCCGTCGGCCGCCCGCACCTGGAGCGCGGCCACCTCCCCGTCGGCGAGTGCCGCGACGTCCTCGCGCAGAGTCGTGCGGGCGCCGAGCGTGCGGGTCACCGGTGCGCCACGGGTGCCGTCGCGCAGGACGGGGACGAGCTCGACCTCGACGTCGCCGTCGGCGGGGTTGGCCAGGACGAGGTACCTGGAGGTGACGGCGTCACCGGGGACGGCGACGACGCCGGAGGCGAGGGCGGGCACCGCCGGGGACCAGGCCCGGTCGACCGGCGCGGTGCCGGGGTCCTCCTCGCTCGCGGTGCCGACGGTCGTCGTCACGGCGGCCGCGGTGACGGGGCGGTCGGCGCTCACGACCGCCGACCACGGGCCCCCCGGGATCCCGGTGAGGGAGACGTCGACGACGGCACCCGGATCGAGCACGAGGTCCTCGGCACCGGGGACGGGCTCGGGACCGTCGGCCCCGAGCAGCTCGAGGCTGACCGTCGCGGTCTCCTCGCCGGGGTTGACGACGCGCACGGCGGGCGCATCCGCCTCCTCCCCGGAGGTCTCGCCCAGGAAGATACCGGGGACGACGACGGTCTCGGCGGGCGGGACCGACGGGGCGACGAGATCGGTGCCGCCGGGGACCAGGCCCCGCAGCCGGCTGTCCTGGACGAGCGCGGTCACCTCACCCCCGGCCGCGGCGACGTGGATCGCGACCCTCGGGTCGGCGGCCAGGGCCTCCAGCAGGACGATGCGCTGACCGCCCGCCGGGACGAGGACCGTGCCGGCGGTCGACAGGTCCAGTGCCCCGGTGCTGCCCCACCCGGCGAGCGTGACGGACGCCGGGGTCTGTCCGACGTTCGACAGGACGAGCTGGGCGGAGTCCCCGGGCTGGGTGGAGCCGCCGACGAGCCACGCCGAGGTGGACGGGGTCTGGCAGGAGGTGGCCGCCAGGCCGCGCAGGTCCCCGGACCCGGTCACGGCCACGCTGGTCCCCGCGGCGAGCGCCACGGCGTCCTCGACAGGGTCCGCCTCCAGGACGGTGGCCTCACCGGCGTCGGTGAGCTGCGCCAGGCGGGCACTGCCGGCGAGGGAGACCTCCTCCCCGGCAGGGGCGCCGAGGCTCGGCCGCAGGCGCAGGGCGCCCGGCGGCTCGTCCTCGCCGCGGGCGAGCGTGACGACGTCGAGCACCGTGCTCGTGCCCGAGCCCTCCGGGTCGAACTCGTCGTAGCCGAGGTCCTCACCGTCCACGGCGGTAGCGAGCCGCGGCGGGCCGGGACAGACCTGGGCGACGCGGGCGGCGTCGACCGGGACGACGACGTCCCGGACCGCGGCGGCGTCCACGGGGAGGGTCTTGCCCTCGAGCGCCACGCCGGCAGCCGCGGCGAGCAGCACGGCTCCGGAGACGGCGGTGCTCACCCGGCGCAGGACCCGGCGGCTCGTGGGGGCGCTCATGTCGTCTCCTCCCGACGGCGGCGCACCGGTAGCGCGAGCAGCACGGTGAGCCCCAGGCCCACGGCCTGCGCGACGCGCCACGGCGTGAGCCACGCCGGCTCGTAGCTGATCTCGAGGCGGCCGGTGTGGGCGGGCAGCTCGAAGGCCTGCCGCCAGCCGTCCGTGGTCGCGCGCAGGGACCTGCCGTTGTAGGTGGCGCGCCAGGCGGTGTCGGCGCGCTCGGCGAGGACGACGAGGCGGCCCTCCTCCCCCGCGGCGACGCGGCCGCTCGCGCCGACGGGACGCGCGGGCACGGTGGCGAGGACCTGCCCCTCCGCGGACACCACGCGGGCACGGGCCACGGACTGCGCCGCACCGGCGGCGCCCGTGGACCGGGAGGTACGCCAGATGACCCCGGAGTCGTTCTCCGTCACCCGTTCCAGCCCGGCGGTCGCGTCGAGCCGGGCGATGAGGTCCTGGCGGGTGGTCGCGTCGTCGGCGTCCGTGACGGGCGGGACGAGGACGACGCCGACGGCGAGACGCCCGAGCTGCTCGCCGGCCGCGTCCGTGGTGCCGGTGGCGAGCTCGGCGACGAGCTCGTACAGCTCTGCGGTGGCGTCGTCGGGCGCGGCGGGCGCTCCGGCGGAGGTGAGGCCTCGCGCGGCGACCGCTGTGGAGGTCTCGCTCAGCTGGGGGCCGGCGTGGCGCCACACCTCCGCCCGGACGGTCTCGCCCTCGGCGCTCAGCGCGAGCACGCGCGCGCGTTCGGGGCCGGTCTGGAGCTCGCGGGCGAGGGCGGGGACGGGGGGTGCCTCCCGGCCCTCGAGCGCGAGGAGCGGCCCCTCCTGGCCCCGCTGGTCGACGACCGTGGCGAGCCAGGCACCCGCGGTGACGAGCGGACCGAGAACCATGACGGCGGTGACGACGCCCGCGGAGAGCTGGCGCCAGCCGAAGCTGCGCTCGGTGAGCCACTCCCGCAGTCCGTCCCCACCCGCCGTCGTGGCGACGAGCAGCCCGAGGAGGGCGAGGGAGGTCCCGGCCCCCGCCCAGCCGTGGACGACCTGGGCCTCACCGGCCAGGTCGCGTCCCACGGCCACCGGGGTGCGGGTGGACAGGAGCGCCGTCGCGAGGCCGACGACGACGGCGACCCAGCCGGCGCGCACCGCCCGCGCGCGGCCGGTCCCGCGCAGCAGCGCGAGCACCGCGACGAGGGCCACGGCGGCGCCGCCCGCCAGCGCGACGACGGTGAGCCAGGGCTCCCCGAGGCCGGCCAGCCCGGGCAGCGCGAGGGGCCAGCCGAGGGCGGCGAGCCAGGCGGCTCCGGCGTCGGACGCGAGGGGCACCCCCGGGTCGGCGACGAGCAGCCGCCAGCCGCCGTCGGGCAGGGTGCCGAGAGCCGCGGTCAGCAGCGGGCCGAGGAGAAGGAGCGGGGGGACGACGACGAGCGCGAGCAGGCGCCGGTGGCGCGGCACGACGAGCGCGAGGAGGACGAGGACGACCACCGCCGCCGGCAGGAGCACGGGCGCACCGGCGCACGCGACGGCGAGCGCCAGGCCACCGCCGGCCGCGGCGGAGATGGACCCGGCGGCGGTGGGAGCGACCGCCTCCGGGGCCGCTGCCGCGGGGAGCGGCCCGGCGGCGGGCTCGTCGTCGCCGTCGTCGCTGCGCCTCGCGTCGGCGAGGCCGGAGACGATGACGTCGCGGCGGTGCACGCCCACGGCGCGGGCGACACCGAGGGCGGCCCACGGGAGGGCGAGGTGCGCGAGGACGGCGCCGAGGCGGCCCTGTCCGAGCCCGACGAGCAGTGCGGGGGCGAGTGCCCACACGACAGCCGCCCAGGCGCGCAGGAGCACCGAGCGGGTGGCGGCGCCGGCGGCGAACCAGGCACCGAGGCCGGCGAGCGGGACGGCGAGGAGGAGCACCGCCGTCGTGAGGACGTTGCCGCCGGCGCCGCCGAGCGGGAGCGCGGCGACGGCGAGCACGGTGAGCAGCGGGTCGGCCGGGCCGGCGTGGCCGAGGCCCGCGGGGACCCATGCCGAGGTGGCGGTGCGCCACAGCTCGCGGGCGGCCGCGTCGAGCGGAGCGAGGGCGCCGCCCCGCAGCGCCCCAGCGGTGAGGAGCGGCGCGAGGGCGACGAGCGCGACGGTGGTGAGGCCGAGGAGCACCAGGGCGAGGGTGCCGCGACGCTGCCGGGCGAGGGCGGCGCGCTCACGGATCTCCAGCTCGCTCGGCGCCACGCGGTGCGCGCGCCCCGCCGCCTGGGACCGGCGCTCGTTGCGCTTGGCGCGGGCGACGTCGCGCCAGGAGGCGCGCAGCGGCCGCAGGTAGCGCAGCGGCACCCGGCGCGTGGCCCGGTGGCGCCGCCGGGCACGCCACACGGCCGCCGGCCGGGCCAGCACCTCGGCCGCGGCGCGCATCTCGGCGGCCACGAGCCCGATCTCCTTGGTCGCCACGCGCCACAGCGCCCGGACCGGTGCCAGCGCGAGGATCGCGAGGACGACGAGGGGCACCCAGTACCAGGGGGTCGTGGTGAGCCACACGAAGAGCTGGGAGCGGCGGCGCGCGGCGAAGGAGCGGCGCGGGTCCGGCACGGTCTGCGGGTCGGGCCGCGCGGAGGAGAGGTCACGCAGACCCTGGTAGGAGGCCCGCGCGTGGTGGACGACGGCGCCGGGGACGACGACGACGCGGTGGCCGGCGAGCCAGGCGCGCTGCGACAGGTCCAGGCCGTCACCGAAGGGGCCCAGGGCGGGGTCGGGCCCGCCGAGCTCGTCCCAGAACGTGCGCCGGACGAGCGCGCCGGCGGTCCCGACGGCGAGCACGTCCTCGCGGGCGTCGTGCTGCCCCTGGTCGATCTCGCCGTCCTCGATGTCCGGGACGCGCCGGCCGGTGGCCGTCGCCCGGACGCCGGCCTCGAGGAGGAGGTCGGGCTGTGCCCAGTCACGCTGCTTGGGACCGGCGATCGCGACGGACGGGCCGGACTCCCCCGCACGGAGCAGCTCGGCGTGGGCCCGGGGCTCGGGTGCGGAGTCGTCGTGGAGGAGCCACAGCCAGGGCGCCGCCTGCCCCTCCTGCCCGTGCTCGGCGAGCGCGGCCCGCACGGCCGCCCCGAAGGTGCGAGGCGCAGGGACCTGGAGCACCCGCACGGTGGACACCTCACGCAGCCCGGCGGCGTCGATCGCCTCGTGGACCGGCACGCCCGTGCCCACCTCGCGGCCCGGGGCGCTGGTGTCGACGACGAGGACGGTCCCGACCGGGCGCGTCTGCTCCGCCAGGCCCCGCAGCGTCCGCGGCAGGTACGGCGAGACGCCGGGGCTCACCACGACGGCGAGCGTCGTGGCGGCGCCGGCGTCAGTGGCCGACATCAAGCATCAGACAGCCCGGCGCTTGAGCTTGCGACGCTCCCGCTCCGAGAGGCCGCCCCAGATGCCGAAGCGCTCGTCGTTGGCGAGGGCGTACTCCAGGCACTCGGCGCGGACGTCGCACGAGGTGCACACACGCTTGGCCTCGCGGGTGGAGCCGCCCTTCTCCGGGAAGAAGGCCTCGGGGTCGGTCTGCGCGCACAGCGCACGCTCCTGCCACCCGAGCAGACCCTCGTCCGACACCTCGTCCAGGGCGTACAGTCCCTGCTGCGGGGCGGCCGCCGTGACTCCGGTCGTCAGCGGACCATCACCGAGAATGTTCCACACTGCTCTTCCCATCGTCGACCGGTCACTTGCCCTTCGATGAATTACACGCGTGTCATACGCCTTCCGTCAAGCGGAACGGTGCTATGAGGGCTTATTCACGCCGTCGCCGGGTCACACGCGTCCCACCGGCCTCACCGAGCGCGTTAGACGGACTCCTCGCGCTTCTTCCGCGCGAAGCGGGCGGGAAGGTCCGGGCCGTCCCAGACCTGGATCGCCCGCCAGATCGAGGCGGTCACGGGCACGGCCAGCACCGCCCCGGTGAGGCCGGCGAGGACGGTGCCGGCGGTGAGCGCCACGAGGATGACGAGGGGGTGCAGGCTCAAGGTTCTACCCATGACGATCGGCTGGAGGAGGTCCCCCTCGAGCTGGTTGACGCCGACGACGATCGCGACGACGACGAGCGCCTCCACCGGTCCCACGGCGACGAGGGCGACGAGCGCCGCGAAGATGCCGGCGATGGTCGCGCCGACGAGCGGCACGAACGCGCCGAGGAACACGACCACCGACAGCGGGATCGCCAGCGGCACGCCGACGATCGCCAGGCCGATGCCGATGGCGACGGCGTCGACCGCCGCGATGATCGCCGTGCCCCGCACGTACCCACCGAGCGTGCGGACCGTCGCGTCCCCCACGCGCTGGCCCCGCCGGTAGCGGTGGCCCTCGAAGGGGCGCAGGAGGAACTCCCAGAGCTTCGGGCCGTCCTTGAGGAAGAAGAACAGCACGACGATCATGATGAAGAAGCCGGCGATGAAGTCGACCGTCTGCGAGGCGCCGGCGATCGCGCCCGAGCCGACGGCGCTGGACTGCAGCAGGCCCGCGACGGACTCCTGAGCCGAGTCGATCTGCTCCTGGGTGATCTCGAAGGGCAGCCCCTGCACGTACTCCTGGAGCTCGGCGAAGCCCTCCAGCGCCTGGTCGCGCAGCTCGTCCCACTGGTCCACGACGGCGAGGGTCACCAGCCAGACCACACCACCGAGCACGGCGATGATCGCGACGAGCGCGATCCACGTCGCGAGGAGGGACGGCAGGCCCTTGCGCCGCAGGAAGGAGACGAGCGGGGAGATCGCGGCGGAGAGGACGAGCGCGATGAGCACCGGGATGACGACGAGCGTCAGCCGGGTGAGCACGAACACGAGGACGGCGAGGACCGCGGTGACGGCCAGCACCTGCAGGGAGCGGGTGCCGACCCGGCCGAAGCCGTCGGACCACAGGCCCGGGGCGGCGCGCCCGGCCGGCTCCGGCTCCTCGACGTGCTCGACGGCGTCAGCGACGCGCGCGGTGTCACGCGACCGTCGGCTCAGTGGACTCATGGTGCCCCTCCCGTGGGTGGTGCCGGCGGCCACGAGGGTACCGGCGGTGGGCGCGAGCCCCTCGCGCGAGGCACCCTCACAGCCGCCGACCAAGGTCCGCACAGCCTAACGACGCCGGAGCCCGGCCGCCCTCCCGCCGCAGGCGCGCCGCAGACTACGCTCAGGTCATGAGCATCGCGACGAAGGTGCTCGACCTCCTCACCGGGGACGAGCCCAACCAGCCCCGCCTGACCTGGTACGGCCCGGACGACGAGCGCGTCGAGCTGTCCGGCCGCGTCCTGGCCAACTGGGTCACCAAGGCCACCAACCTCCTCGTGGAGGAGGGGGAGGTCGCGCCCGGCTCGCGGGTGCTCCTCGACGTGCCCGTGCACTGGCGCGCCCTCGTGTGGGCGATGGCGACGTGGTGCGCCGGTGGTGAGCTCGTGCTCCCGGCGGAGGAGGACGACGTCTCCGGCGACGACACCGACGACGAGCCCGAGCTGCGTGACCTGGACGAGGACGAGGACCCGCTGGACGACGACGAGTCGGTCTTCGTGCCGGACGAGACGGCCGAGGAGCCGGACATCGCGGTGACCTCCCGACCGTCCGGCGCGCCGAGCGCGGGTCTCGTGCTCGTCGTCGCGCTGCCGGCGCTCGCCATGCACGTCGAGGAGCCGATCCCCGCGGGCGCCGTCGACGCCGCTGCGGCCCTCATGACCTACGGCGACCACCTCGGCCTCGTCCAGGAGCCCGGCGCCGGTGACGCCGCGCTCTCGGGTCCCGAGGTCGCTGGCTCGACCGGGGGGCCGGTGCCCTACGGCGAGCTCGCCGAGTGGTGCCGGGAGCAGACCCCGGCCTGCCACCGCGACGAGGAGCGTCCGCGCGTCCTGTGCGCGCCGCGCGACCACGTCGAGATGCTGGCGCACGCCGTCGCCGCCTGGCGCGCGGGCGGCTCCCTCGTGCTCCTCGGCGAGGACGTCGGCTCCAGCCGCTTCGACACGATCCAGGCCGCCGAGCGCGCCGCCGTGCGGTGCTGAGCCCCACACCGCCGCTCGTCTCGGTCATCATGCCGATGCACGACGCCGCGGCCTTCGTCGGCGCGGGGATCCGCTCGGTCCAGGCGCAGACCGTCCAGGAGTGGGAGCTCCTCGTCGTCGACGACTCCTCCAGCGACGACTCCCACGCCGTCGCGGAGCGCGCCGCGGCCACCGACCCCCGCGTGCGGGTGCTGCGCAACGACGGGCCGAGCGGGGCGGGCCCGACGCGCAACGTGGGGATCGACGCGGCACGAGGCCGCTACATCGCCTTCCTCGACAGCGACGACCTGTGGCTGCCGACCAAGCTCGAGCGGCAGCTCGCCCTCCTCGAGGTGTCCGGCGCCCCCCTCGTCTACAGCGCCTACTACAAGGTGGACGCGGACTTCTCCGGCGAGGCGGTCGACTTCGAGCCGAACGGGCGGGTCGTGCGCGCCCCGCTGCGGCTGGAGTACCACCACCTGCTGCGTCAGGACTACATCGGCTTCCTCACGGCCGTCTACGACACCCGGGCCCTCGGCAAGCGGCTGCTGCCCTCGATCGAGCGCCGGCAGGACTACGCCCTCATGCTCGCGATCCTCCGCGACGGGCACGTCGCCCGCGGGCTGGACGAGCCGCTGGCCCTCTACCGGGCCGGCCGCACCGGCTCCCTGTCGGCGAACAAGCTCGTCGCGGCGCGGTACAACTGGCACATCTACCGCCACGTCGAGGAGCTGCCCCTCCCGCGAGCGCTGTGGGCGTTCGGGAACTACGCCGTGCGGGCTGGGCTCAAGTACCTCATCTGACGGCAGTCGCGTCGGTGTCCGAGCCCTCAGCGGCGGGATCCTCATCCTCCGCCTCTGCGGACGCCGCGGCGACCGCGGCGTCGATGCGTGCCTGGATGCGCGCGGCGGACCGCCTGCGCGCCCTGACCACGAGGAGCGGGGCAGCGACGAGGAGGGCGAGCAGTACGAGCTGGGACCACGGCACCGTCCACACCCGGAACTCCACCGTGCCCGGCTCAAGGACCGCGGGCACCTCGTCCTCCCCCACACCCAGGGGCGTCGCGACGACCTCGCCGCGCCCGAGGAACAGCGGCCAGACCTCGATCTCACCGGTGCCGGCCGCGCTCTGACCGGGAAGCACCTCGCGGTGCTCGCCGGAGACCTCCCCGCCACCGACTCCGAAGAGCCCGGTGACCGTCGCGTCGACGTCGGCGCCCACCCGGACGTTGCCCGTGTTGTCCACGGTGTAGTCGACGGTGACCGTCCCGGGGGCGAAGGGGTTCCAGGACGGGGAGTAGGTGGCCTCGACCTCGGGCGTGACCTCGGCGAGCACCTCTCCAGCGACGCGCAGGTGGAGCCGGACCCCGACGCGCGAGCTCATCTGCAGCGAGGTGTCCCCGCCCTGCACGAGCTCGGCGACCACACCGGCCGGGTGGTCACCGGGGGTCGCCTCGGACGGGACGGTGATCTCCACGGGGACGACGGTGCTCGAGGAGGCCGGCGCCTCCAGCACGATGCCTCCGCCGTCGCGGGGCGTCGCGCCGTCGACCTCCCCTATCTCCACCCAGCTCCCCCCGTCCTGCGGCGGTGCCTCGGCGGGGAGGAGGTCGAAGTTCCCGTCGTCGTCGACGAGTCCGTCGCTGGCATAGACCGCGAAGGTGGCGTCGTGCGCGCTGAAGTTCGTCACGACGACGAAGTCCGAGACCGAGGTGCCGGCCTCGATCTCGTGACGCAGCGAGACCCGGCCGTCCGCGCCGTCCTCGCCAGCCGGCTCGAGCGCCCACGTCGTCCCGGCAGCGGCGTCGTCGGTGTCGGTCGCCGCCGGGAGCGCGGCCGCGGCGGGCAGGGCGGCGGCGCCGACGACGAGCGCACCGGTGGCCAGGAACCTGGAAAGACGGAGCACGGTCATCCTCGGAAGTGTAGGAGTCGGTGCAGGCGGGCGGGGCGGTTCCGCCCCGCCCGCCTGCGGGGTGGTCAGTCGACCGGGAACAGCGAGACGGTCACCCGCGCGCTGTAGTCACCCTCGGCGGAACCGACCGGCGCGTCGAGGACGAGCCGGGCGTCGAGCTCGGCGGTGCCGCGACGACCCTCGTTGGCGGCGGAGGCCAGGCGCGAGGGGGTGGACAGTCCGGTGCCGCCGTCGACCGCGGTGGCCTGGGCCGGTCCGGCGCTGACGCCCTCACGTGGGCTCAGCACACGGGGGATCCAGCCGAGGTGCTCGGCCCCGATGACGTCGGAGTCCGACACGAAGTCCGAGGACTGGCCGGACGCGACCCATCCCCCGCCCCCCGCCTGCTCGGCGTTGCGGGCGTCGGTGACGGTCACCGTCGGCAGGTCACCGGTGTAGCGCCAGCGGTCCGGGCGCTCGCCCGCGGGCGTGAGCTCCACGCCGTCGCCGTAGTCGCCGACGGTGAGGGTGAGGGAACCGGGCTTGTCGACGATCGAGACGTCCACCGGGATGCCGTCGGCGTCGCTGGGACCGCCGCTCCCGGACAGCGCGCGCTGCCACACGATGAGGTCCTCGACCTTGTCCTCGAGGCCGGCGACACCCGCGTCCGCGGCCCCGACGCGGGCCTGGAGGAGCGAGGCCAGCGCGCCGTCGTGGTCGCCCCCGGCCGCCGCACCCTTGGCGGAGGCGAGGAGCGCCGCGATGGCCGCCTTGGCGTCGGCGTCCCCGGCGGTGTCGCCGGCGATGATCGCCTCGACCTCGGGGAAGGTCACGCAGTCGCCACCGCCGGAGACGAGGCCGGCCGACCACTCGATGCCGGAGAGCACGTGGCCGAGCCACAGCGGGTCCTGCCACGACGCGTCGGTGTGGCCGGCGCCGCTGTACCAGGAGCGGCCACCCTCGAAGTTCTGGCACCAGGCGATCGGGTGGTCCTCACCCATCGCACCGAATCCCGGGTTGTAGGTGGACTCGTCGAGCGTCATGAGGACGTGGACGTCCTCGCGGGGGTTGACGGTGTAGTTGTACCACTCGTCGAAGCGGGACCACTCCACGGGCAGACCGTCGGTCGAGGGGTGCGCCGGGTTCTCCACGCGCATCGTCGCCTGCTGCTGCTGCGGGTGGTTGCGGAACCGGGCGCCGCCACCGGTCAGCTCGCTGTACCAGGGCACCGTGTGGAGGGTGTCCGTCGCGGCGTGCAGGCCCACGAAGCCGCCGCCGCCACGGATGTACCCCTGGAAGGCGGCGACCTCGGCGTCGTCGAGCAGCCGGGGGCGGGCCGGGTCCATGTTGTTCGTGCCGTCGACCGGGGAGTTGAAGATGATCGCGGAGTACTTCGACAGGTCCTCGGCCGAGGTGAACGGGGTCGACTCGAGGGTGAGGTCCGACTGTGCGGGGTCCCAGACGTCGACGTCGAAGCCGTGCTCCTCGCCGAGCGCGATGAGGGCGTTGGTGGTCGGGACGATGTGGGAGTGGCGGAACCCGAGCGTCTTGCCGACCACCAGCACCTGGTAGTCCTCGGCGGGCTCCTCGCCGGGAGTGTCGGCCGTCGCTGACGGGGCGACGACACCTGCTCCCAGGGCGACTGCGGCGGTGATGACCGCCGCGCGTACTCGTGAGACGTTCTGCTTCATTGCAGACCTTTCGTGTGGGCGGGTTGCCGCTGCCCGAGGCTCGTCATTAAGTTTCGCGCAACGACATTATTGCGTTCGTCACACTACTGATGTGGTGACCCGTGCGTCAACGTTCTGTCCACGGGCTGACCGAAGACGGGTGACGCCTCAGCGGCGAGCGGCGCCGCGGAGGGCTGCGACGAAGTCGTCGCTGACGGTGGCCCAGTCGTAGCGCTCGCGCGCGGCCCTTCGTCCCGCCGCGCCCAGGTCGGCCGCACGCCCCGGCGCCGCGCGCAGGGCGAGGACGGCGTCGGCGGCCGCGGCAGGGTCCGCGAAGGGGACGACGACGCCGGAACCCGCCGTCGTGACGACGTCACGGGCCAGCGGCAGCGGGGTGGTGACGACCGGGACGCCGTGAGCCATGTACTCGAGCACCTTGGTCGGCATGCTGTGGCGGTAGTTGGGCAGGTCCTGCAGGAGCGACAGGCCGGCGAGCGCGCCGTCGAGGAGCTCGCCGGCACGGTCGTTGGGGACGAAGCCGTGCCAGTGCACGTCGCCGCGCTCGTGCGCCTCCCGGACGAGCGCCTCGGCGGGGCCGTGCGCGGGCCCGACCACGTGGGTGGTCAGGGCGCCGGCGGTGCGTTCCCGGAGGAGGCGGCCCGTCTCGACCACCTCCAGCGCGCCGCGCTCGAGGGTGATGCTCCCGAGGTAGACCGCCCGGTCGGTCCCGGGCACCGGGGCGTCGGCGGGCACCGGCACCGTGTTCGGCACGACGACGTGCTCGCGGGTGAAGCGCTTCCGGTAGCCGTACTCGGCGAGCAGGAGCGTGAGGCGTCGCTCCGCCCACCGCTCCGCGCGGCGCACCAGGCCGGCGGCCACGGCACGGGCGGGACGGGGCAGCCAGGGCTTGGCCACGACCGCGGCGGCGGTGTCCTCATGGACGTCCCACACGGCTCTGGGGCGCAGCGAGCGGGGAACGGCGAGGAGGAGCTCGGGGTCGTGGACGAGGACGACGTCGTGCGCCCTGCCCAGCCCGCGCACGAGACGGCGGGCGTCCCGGAGGGCGCGGAGCCGGCGTCGACCGGTCGCCCGGGGCACGTCGACGCAGTGCAGGCGGCCCGCACCGTGCGTCGCGTCCGGCGGCACCGGAAGGTCGTAGCCCCTGAACGGGGCGGCGTAGGTGACGTCCCACCCGGCTGCGAGCAGTGCCGGGACCTGCCGGTGGCGGATGCGCGCGTCCTGCGGGTGGTGCACGACCGTGACCACCAGGACCGACGGCCGCTGCGACGTCATCGCGGGGCGTCCTCCGCCGAGGTGGTGCCGGCGTCCGGCGCGGGCTTCTCGGCCGGCGCGGGGTTCTCGGCCGGTGACGGATTCTCGGCCGATGCCGGCTTGTCGGCCGGTGCGGGCTTGGTGGCCGCGGACTTCTCGGCAGCAGGTGCCGACGCCCCAGCGGGGGTCTTCGTGGCCGGGGCCTTGGGGGCGGGCTTCTTGGCTCCCGCCTTCTTCGGACTTGTCTTGGACCGGGCCGCCTGGTAGGCGTCGCAGACCTCGTTCGCCGGGCCGTCCATGACGAGGCGGCCCTTGTCGAGCCACAGGGCGCGGTCGCACATGGCACGGACGGTGGAGTCGCTGTGGCTGACGAGGAACACGGTCCCCGCCGCCTCGCGGATCTCGGCCACCCGCTCGCGGCTGCGCGCCTGGAACTCGGCGTCACCGGTGGCGAGGGCCTCGTCGATCATGAGGATGTCGGGCACCGCCGCCGTGGAGATCGCGAAGCGCAAGCGTGCCGCCATGCCCGAGGAGTAGGCCTTCATCGGCAGGTCGATGTAGTCCTCGACCCCGGCGAAGGAGACGATGTCGTCCATCTTCTCGCGCACCTGCTTGGGCGTGAGCCCGAGCGCCTGGCCGCCGATCATGACGTTGCGCTCGCCGCTCAGCTCGCGCATGAGCACGGCGTTGACCCCGAGCAGGGCCGGCGTGCCGGCCGTGTAGATCTCCCCGTTGGTGGGCGGGATCAGGCCTGCCAGCGCGCGCAGCAGTGTGCTCTTGCCCGAGCCGTTGCGTCCGACGATGCCGATGGACTCGCCGTGGTAGGCGACGAAGGAGACGTCCTTGACCGCGTGCACCTCACGCACGCCACCGATGGACCCGCGGCCCTTGAGGAGGCGCTTGAGGCTCGCGTTGCCCGGCGCCCCGCTCACGGTGCCCATCTTCTTCGCCCCGTAGACGCGGTAGATGACGTCGACGTGCGAGGAGATGAGGGAGGGGACGCGCTCGTCAGTTACGGCCATAGGTCGCCTCTGCCCGCCAGAAGAAGATGAACCCGACGACCGGGAGGACGATCGCCCACCCGAGCGCCACGTACCACGTCGTCGCGTTGAAGGGCGTGCCCGACAGCAGGGACTGGCGGACGATGTCGAGGACGACGGCGAAGGGCTGGTAGAGCATGACCGTCCCCACCAGGCCGTGGCCGGCGAAGGCGGTGATGCTGAAGAAGACGCCGGAGACGTAGCGCAGCAGCCGCACCACGAGGGTGATGAGGTTGCGCAGGTCCCGCGAGCTGTGGACGATCCGCGCGACGATGAGCGAGATGCCCGCGTTGATCGCGAGGATGAGGAGCATCGCCACGGGGAAGAGCAGCCAGTGGACGGTGAGCGGCTCCCCCGTCACGAGGACGAGGACGAGGATGACGGCCACGGATGGCAGGAAGGCGATGAACTCCGTCAGCGTCACCGACAGCGGCAGCACGGCGCGTGGGAAACGCAGCGACCGGACGAGGCTGAGGTTCCCCGAGATGGCCTTCGACGCCGAGGTCATCGTGCCGGCGCTGTACATGAAGACGAGCAGGCCGATGACGAGGAAGCCGACGTAGTTGTCGACGCCGTCCTTGAGGTCCAGCAGCTGACCGAAGATGAGGAAGTACGCGCCGGCGAGGAGGAGTGGGTTGAGCACGCCCCACAGCTGGCCGAGGTAGTTGTCCTGGTTCCGCGCGTAGGACTGCGCGGAGGACAGCGTCCACAGGAAGCGGCGCTGCGCCCACGTCTGCTTGAGGTAGCGCCCCAGTCGGGGCCGGACCCCGCCTCGCTCGAGTCCGTACTTGGCGGCGACCTGCGCCGCGGCGTCCGGCGACAGGGGGGAGTCCCCCCCTGTCGCCGGTGCGGGTGCCGTCACAGACGCTGGACCGTCGGGCTCTCGGCGGCGACGCCGCGCGTGTCGAAGAAGCGCTTGGACGCGCCGGCCAGCGCCTCGATGTCGTAGTCGCGGTGGTGCTGCAGGAGCATGACGAGGTCCGCGTTCGCGATCGCCTCGTCCAGGTCGGCCACACGCTCGGTCACCGAGCCGTTGGTGCGCCACTGCTCCACGTGCGGGTCGTGGAACACCACCGCGGCACCCTTCTCGCGCAGGTGCTTGGCCACCGGCACGGCCGGCGACTCACGCTGGTCGGCGATGTTCGGCTTGTAGGTGACACCGAGCAGGAGCACGGTCGCCCCCTTCATCGCCTTGCCGTCCTCGTTGAGGATGTCCTGCGCCCGCTTGACGACGTAGGACGGCATCGTCGCGTTGATCTCCTGCGCGAGCTCGACGAACCGGAAGGGGTAGCCCAGGCGCGCCCGCACGTTGTAGGACAGGTAGTTCGGGTCGATCGGGATGCAGTGGCCCCCCACGCCCGGGCCGGGGTAGAAGGCCTGGAAGCCGAAGGGCTTGGTCTTCGCCGCGTCGATGACGTCCCACAGGTCGATGTCCAGCTCGTGGCAGAACCGGGCCATCTCGTTGACCAGCGCGATGTTGATGTGGCGGTAGGTGTTCTCCAGCAGCTTGGCCATCTCGGCCTCGCGGGTGCCCTTGGTGCGCACCACCGTGTCCACCACCCGCCCGTAGAACGCGGCCGCAGCCTCGGTCGACTCCGGGCTCACCCCACCCACGACCTTCGGGGTGTTCTTCGCGCCGAACTTCTCGTTGCCCGGGTCGATGCGCTCGGGGGAGAACGCCAGGTGGAAGTCGGTGCCGGCCTTGAGGCCACCGGCCTCGAGCAACGGCTGCACGATCTCCTCGGTCGTCCCGGGGTACGTCGTGGACTCCAGCACCACGACCTGCCCCGGCTGGAGGTGACGGGCGATGTCGCCCACCGCGGCCCGCACCGGGCCCAGGTCCGGGCCACCGTCCTCGGCCAGCGGGGTGGGCACGCAGATGACGATGTGCTTCGCCTCGGCCAGCACCGACGCGTCGGTCGTCGCGGCGAAGCCGCGCGAGACGAGGTCGGCGACCTGCTCGTCGGACAGGTCGTCGATGTGCGACACGCCCCCGTTGAGCCCGTCCACCACACCCCGGTTGACGTCGTAACCACGCACCGACATCCCGGCGTGGACCGCCTCGAACACCAGCGGCAACCCCACGTACCCCAGCCCCACAACGGCAAGGTCCACGGTCATGTGCAACTCCAAGTCGTCTCGCACGTTCCGGAGCGAACCTGCCGCCCGCACCGTGGCACGCCGCGGGTCACCCGCGTGTGCCGATCTGCGACAAGCATCGTACACGCGCGCTCCGGGGCATCCAGCGGGCCCTAGTACCCAGGAGCGTGGGGGTCGTCACGCTGCCGCGGAGGCGTCCTGCTCGGGGATCTCCCGGACCTCCTCGCTCGTCCGCAGCTCCTGCCGGCCCCGCCGGTAGGGTTGTCCGGCCAACACCGAACCGAGGGGGATCCACCGTGCGTCTGTCCAGGAAGCGACTCGCTGTGCTCGCGGTCGGTGTAGCGGTCCTCGCCGTGTGCGTGGCGTCCGTCCTCGGTGCCTGGCAGGTCGCGGTCGTGGTGCTGGCGCTCCTCCAGGGCGCCACGCTCCTCCTCGTGATGCGGCACGGGCGAGCACCGGTGGTCCGTCAGCTCAAGGCCGCCCGCCGCCAGGAGCGGGCGCTGCGCCGAGTCTCGGAGACGCTCACCGAGACCTCCCAGACGCTGGCGACGACGAACCGCCACATCGCCAACCTGGACGCCCGGCTCACTGCGGCACAGGAGAGCACCCGCGTCCAGCTGGCCGACCTCACCGAGCGAGTGCGTCCGGCCGACTGACGGATCAGCCCGCGAGCGCACCGAGCACGACGTCCGCGATACGCTCGCCCGCCCTGCCGTCCCACAGCGGCGGCACCGGCCACGTGTCGAGTCGTCCTGCGGCCAGGGTCCGGCGGACCTCGTCCGCCAGCGTGTGCCGGGTGACGAGCCTGTTGGTGCCGTGGGTGATGGTGACAGGGCGCTCGGTGTTGGGACGCAGCGTGAGGCACGGGACACCGAGGATCGTCGTCTCCTCCTGGACCCCGCCCGAGTCGGTGACCACCGCCGCCGCCCCGCGCACCAGGCCCATGAACTCGAGGTACCCGAGGGGCTCGACGACGTGCACCCCGCCGTGGTCGAGCAGACCCGCCGACTCCAGCCGCCCCCGCCCCCGCGGGTGCAGCGGGATGACCACGGGCGCCTGGTCGGCCACGCGGTGCACGGCCTGGACGAGCTCGACGACGTCCTCGTGCCGGTCGACGTTGCCGGGCCGGTGGAGCGTCGCGGCGATGTAGGGCGTGGTGACGCCGAAGCGGTCGCGGGCGGTGCCGGCGTCGAACCGGTCGAGGTTGCGAAGCAGGGTGTCGATCATCGGGTTGCCCACGAAGTGGATCCTCGCGGGATCGACACCCTCGTTGCCGAGGTGCGCCACGGCGTCGACGCTCGTCGTCAGGAGCAGGTTGGAGAGTCGGTCCGTGACGAGACGGTTGACCTCCTCCGGCATCGACATGTCGAAGCTGCGCAGGCCGGCCTCGACGTGGGCCACGGGGATCCCCATCTTCACGGCGACGAGCGTGGCCGCGACCGTGGAGTTGACGTCACCGTAGACGACCACCATGTCCGGCCGGCGCTCCTCGAAAAGCGGCTCGAGGGCCGTCATGATCGCCGCCGTCTGCGCGCCGTGACTGCCGGACCCCACTCCCAGGTTGACGTCGGGTCGCGGGATGCCGAGCTGGCGGAAGAACACGTCCGACATCGCGTCGTCGTAGTGCTGGCCGGTGTGGACGAGGAGCTGCTCCACACCCCTCTCCGCCAGTGCCTCGAGCACGGGGGCGCACTTGGGGAAGTTCGGGCGAGCGCCCGTGACGTGCAGGACAAGATGCGGCATACCGAGAACCTCTGTGTCGATGGACGAGCGGCCGAACCGGCCCCGGAGCAGGGCTCCTGGGGAGGGTATCGTTGTCGCCCATGGCATCCGTTCCCCGACTCGACCACGGGGCGCCGAGCCCCCTGCCCGGAGCCGACGTCCTGGCCGAGGGGGCGCTGGCCCAGCTCGGTGCCATGCACGCCAGGCTCGAGGAAGCCGTCGCCCAGGCGGAGCGGCAGCTGCCCCTGTCCCAGCGGCTGCGCCGAGGGTGGCGCCGAGCCCGCCGCAACGGCGCTCGCGTCCACCTCTACCCCGCGGCGTTCTCCCGCGGGTACCGCAGTGTGCGCCGGCACGCCGTCGCCAAGGCCGACCTCCGCACGCTCGCCGAGCTGGTGGCAGAGGGCCGCTACGCGGAGGCGACGGCGCTCGGCACGGCGCTCCTGCCCGAACGCGGCGACGACGCCGAGTTCCTCGACACGGCCCTGGAGGCCTTCACCCGGACCGGCGCACTGACGTCCCAGATCGCCGCCGTCCGCGCCAAGCGGGCACGGGCGGACACCGCCACCCTGGCCCGGCAGGAGGCCAAGCTCGTCGGCAAGCTCCACGAGCTCGAGCCGGCATGGCTGCCCGACGTGCCCACGCCGGCGGCACCGCCGGCTGCCGAGCCCGGCCGGGTGCTGCACCTGCTCAAGGTCTCCATGCCCTACCGGCAGAGCGGCTACACGATGCGCAGCCACTACGTCATCGAGAGCCAGCGCGCCGTGGGGCTGGAGCCGGTGGGCGTCACCGCCCTCGGCTTCCCCGAGGGGGAGGAGGCACCCCGGACCGAGATCGTCGACGGCACCACGTTCCACCGGCTGCCGGCACCGAAGAACGTCGTGACCGGTCTGCCCGACGTCTACCTCGAGAAGTACGCCACCGCCGTCGCCGAACGCATGCCCGAGATCCGCCCGTCGGTCATCCACGCCCACTCGGGCCACCGCGGCTTCGAGACCGCCGTCGTGGCCCTCGCCCTCGGTCGTGCCTACGACGTGCCCGTGGTCTACGAGGTGCGCGGGTTCTTCGAGTCGCTGTGGAGCGGTGACACCGCCTGGAACGAGCGCGGCGAGACCTACGCCCGGCGCATCGCCCGCGAGACGTGGTGCATGAACCAGGCGGACGCAGTCGTCACGCTCAGCGAGTCGATGAAGGCGGACATCGTGGCGCGGGGCGTTCCTGCCGACAAGGTCGCGGTCGTCCCCAACGGCGTCAACACCGACCAGTTCCACCCGCGTGAGCGGTCGACGGCGCTCGTGGAGAGGTGGGGCCTGCAGGACTCCTTCGTCTTCGGGTACGTGAGCAACCTCGACCACCGCCGCGAGGGGCACGAGCTTCTCGTCCGCGCCGCGGCACGGCTCCGCGAACGTGGCGTGCCCGCGGTCGCGATGATCATCGGTGACGGACGCCGCCGCGCCGAGCTCGAGCGGATCGCCGCCGACGAGGGCGTCGAGGGCTCGGTGATCTTCACGGGGAAGGTGCCCCACACGGAGGTCCTCGACTACTACCGCCTTCTCGACGTGTTCGTCGTGCCCCGGATCGACGAGCGCGCCGCGCGGCTCGTCACCCCGCTCAAGCCCTTCGAGGCCATGGCCGCGCAGGTGCCCGTCGTCGTCTCCGACCTCCCTGCGCTCCAGGAGATCACCGGCGACGGCGAGCGCGGCTGGTCCTTCCGCACAGGCGACGCGGACTCGCTCGCGGACGCGCTCGCGGCACTGCACGCGGACCCGGGTGGCCGCGACACTCTCGCCGGACGCGGGCGTGACTGGGTCGTCGCCGAGCGGCAGTGGGTGAGCAACGGGCGGCGGTACGCCGATCTGTACGAGCGGATCCGTCCGGCCGGTGCATGACTGACGCCGACCACCCGGGCTTCTCCTTCGCGACGGAGCTCGCCTCCTCCCTCAACGCCCCCAGCAGCCCGGGTCGGATGGCCGCCTACGTGCTCCGCACCCGCAGCCGAGTAGGCCTGGACGTCATGGCGCGTGCCGCGAGCGACGGCGCCATGGACGCGGCGACGATCCTCGGCACGGCCGAGGACGGGCGGCCGCTCCCGGGAGGAACGTCCGCGCCGTGGGTGCGCCACCTCGCGCGCGTCCTGGCCCTGCTCACGCCGGAGACCGCCCGCAGCGCCACGGCTCTCTTCGAGGCCGCCGCAGACCTCGAAGGGCTCGAGGACTTCGAGGTCGAGAACGCCGACGTCTTCGCCCAGGTCCTGCTCCGGACGCACCAGCTCGACCGGCTCGACGAGCTGCTCGACCACCTGCCCCTCTCCCCCGCGGTGCGCCGGTCCGTGCGCAGCGACCGGCTCAACCCGTTCCTCACGGGTGGGGGGACCGTCGAGGCCTGGCTCGGTGCGTTCAACGAGATGTTCACGGCCGACGGGCTCGAGCCCGTGGAGCTGGCGGACCCGACGGCCGGCACCCCGTTCGAGCGGTTGCGGAGCCTCGCCCCTGCGCTGCGCTACGAGGGCGAGCTCGTCTCCGTCGTCATGCCGGTCTACCGGCCCGACAACGGCATCCTCACCGCCGTCCGGTCGGTGCTCGCCCAGACGTGGACGAACGTCGAGATGATCGTCGTCGACGACGCCTCGCCGCCCGAGTTCGACGACGTCCTCGCGCAGGTGGCCGGGCTCGATGACCGGGTGCGGGTCGTCCACCTACCGGAGAACGGTGGCACCTACCAGGCGCGCAACCGGGGCCTGGCCGAGGCACGCGGCACCTTCGTCACCTTCCAGGACGCCGACGACTGGTCCCACCCCCGGCGGATCGAGCGCCAGGTCGCCCCGCTCGTCGCGGACCCTGCGCTGCTGGCCACCCGGAGTCGCGCCGTCCGTGCCTACCCCGATCTCAGCCTCACCTACCCCGGGTACTCGCCCGAACGGCTCAACGCCTCCTCGCTGCTCTTCCGCCGCACGTCGGTCCTCCAGCGGCTCGGCGGCTTCGACGCCGTCCGGAAGTCCGCGGACATCGAGTTCCCCCAGCGCCTGCGGGCCGTGGTGCGCGACAGTCTCCTGGACATGGACGGCGCTCCGCTGGCCGTCGTCCAGCTGCGGCACGACTCCCTCTCGCGGGCCGACGCGACACCCGGGTGGATCCGCTGGTCGCGCATCGCCTACCGGAACGCCTACCAGCAGTGGCACAAGTCCATCCGGTCCGGGCGCGCCTCCGCGACGCTCGGCCCGACGCGCCCCTTCCCGCTCCCGGAGACGTCATGGGCGCCCGAGCGGCGGGAGGTCGAGCCGCAACGCGTCGACGTCGTCGTGGTCAACGACTGGCGCGCCCGACGGCCCGGTCTGCGCCGTCGGCTCAACGAGCTCACCCTCATGCAGCAGTCGGGCCTGCGGGTGGCCGTCGCACACGTCGAGACACCTCTCCCGCTCGCCACGCGTCGCGCTCCCCTCGCACCGGCGCTCCAGCGCCTCCTCAACGCGGGGACCGTGCCTCTGGTCCATCTCAGCCAGGACGTCGCGGCCAGGCTCCTGTACGTGGCACACCCGGACGTCGCCCAGTTCCTGCCCGACACCGCGGAGCTCGGCGCCGAGGCCGTGGTCGTCGAGCTGGCGACCGCGGACGACCCCGTGCCCGACCTGGACCCCACACCTCGCCCCACCGTCGCCGAGTGCCAGGCACAGGTGCAGCGCACCTTCGGGCTGACGGCGCAGTGGCTGGCGCGCGACGACGCGGCGCACGCCGAGCTCACCGCGGTCGACGGCGCGGCGCTGGTGCCGGTCCGTCCCCCGCTCGCCGTAGCCTCCCCGCACCTGCGCGCCTCCCGTCGCCCAGCCGGGCGCCGGCCTGTCGTCGGCGCGCAGCCGGTCGAGCTGCTCGCGGAGAGCCTCGGCACCTGGGACGCCGTGCTGGAGGCGTTCCCCGACGACGACGCCCTCGACGTCCGGCACCGCGGGGACGCCCGAGCGGTCCAGCGGTCACTCGGCAAGCGGACCCTGCCCCCGAACTGGCTGGTCTACGCCCCCGCGGAGGTCACCGTCCGGGACTACCTGGCGCAGCTCGACGTC
The DNA here is from genome assembly GCF_900116375.1 of Georgenia satyanarayanai. Classification (GTDB taxonomy): domain Bacteria; phylum Actinomycetota; class Actinomycetes; order Actinomycetales; family Actinomycetaceae; genus Oceanitalea; species Oceanitalea nanhaiensis. The sequence continues at coordinate 140,767 of NZ_UETB01000007.1, forward strand.
CTCGTCCTCCCGCTCCCCGCGCCGCTGCCCCTGAGCGCCCGGCAGTCCGTCGTCGAGGCGATGGCTGCCGGCTGCCCCGTCGTGCTGGACCCGTCGACCGCGCACGAGTTCGGTGACGCCGCGCTCTACGCGACCCCCGAGGAGTGCGTGCGCACCGTCGAAGGGCTGTACGCGAGCCCGGACGTGCAGGCCGGTCAGATCCGGCGCGGGCGGGAGCACGCCGACCGCCTCCACGGGACGTTCCGCACCGAGCTCGACCGTCTCATCGACGTCTCGTCCACCGGCACCGTGCCGTCCCGCCCCGGGACGCACAGCGGCGGGACCAGCAGAGGCGAGCACACGTAGCCCGATCCCGCGCTCGCCCGCAGCGACGGGGTGCCGGACCCTCGGGCGGTGGGACCGCCCGAGGGTCCGTCGACCGACGCCACCCTCGCGACCCCTGACCAGCGCGTTCTCGCCGCCCGGTACAGTCGTGGCAGGCGTCCCGCCCGTCATCACCCGTCGTCTACGGAGGTCCCCACGTGCGGCTCACGAGCCTGGTTCGCCGGATCCCACCGATCGCCCGGCGCGACGCCCAGCTCAAGGAGCTCAAGCGCCGCAACCGCACGCTGCAGCAGGAGGTCGCCAAGCTGGGTGGCCGCGTCCCCCGGGCGAACAACCCCGAGCCGGACGAGCTGGACTACGGCAGCCTCGCCGACCAGGCAGAGGTCGTGCGCGCCGGCGGCCTCTTCGACGAGGCGTGGTACCGCGAGCAGGTTCCCGGCGCCGCCGACGCGCTCCAGCACTACCTGACCGACGGCTACCGCGAGGGCCGCTCCCCCCACCCGTGCTTCGACGCCGACTGGTACGTCGAGCAGCCGCAGACCCCCGACACCCTCCGCGGGCCCGCGCTCGTCCACTACCTCCGGGTCGGCGCGCGGGCGCGGGTGTCCCCGCACCCCGGCTTCCGGGCCGACCACTACGCCAAGGCCCACGCCGACGCGGTCCGTCACCCGGGCGGCCCGCTCGGCCACTTCCTCGCCGGGCACGAGGCACCGCCCGTGGCGGTGCGCGACCTGCCGGAGCTCACCTCCCCCGGTGCGTTCCTCGAGGCCGCGCGCGAGGCGTCCCGCAGCATCCTGGCCACCCGCGGGTACGAGCACCTGCCGCGAGAGGCGGGCTCCTTCGACACCGCGGCCGAGGCGGCCTTCAAGGCGGGGCTGCGCTCCACGCCGCTCACCGAGGAGCCCCTCGTCAGCGTCATCCTGCCGAGCAAGGACCGCGCCACCGTCCTGCCCACGTCGATCCAGTCGGTCCTCGACCAGACCTACACGCGCTGGGAGCTCGTCGTCGTCGACGACGGCAGCCGGGACGGCACCCCCGAGGCCCTCGTGCCCTTCCTGCGCGATCCGCGCGTGCGCCTGGTCACCCACGAGACGAACCGTGGCGTGGCAGCCGCACGCAACACCGGCCTGGCCGCCGCGACCGGTGACTACGTCGCCTTCCTCGACTCCGACAACACGTGGGAGCCGGACTTCCTCGAGCTCATGGTGCGCTTCGTGCAGCGCGAGGGGCTGCGCGCCGCCTACGCGATGTCGGGGCTGGAGGAGCAGGGCGGCAAGGAGCGCCGCCGCTTCCGCGGGATGCCGTACTCCCGCGAGGCGCTGCTGGAGCGCAACTACATCGACTGCATCGTCATCCTGCACGAGCGCGGCCTGCTCGAGGAGGTCGGCACCTTCGACGAGTCCCTGCGCCGCAACGTCGACTGGGACTACCTCATCCGCCTCGCCCGGGCCACCGACTTCGGCTTCGCCCCCTTCATCGCCACGCGCTACGACCTGTGGGAGACGGGCACCGACCGGATCACCACCGACGAGCTCGCCAGCTACCGCTACCTCATCCGCCAGCGCAGCCTCGTCGACTGGGACGCCGCCCGCGCCGCCGAGCGCGACCCGGGGCTCACCTCCGTCGTCGTCGTCGCCAACGAGGAGCCGGCCACGGTCGTGACGACGGTCCGGCGCCTGCTGCGCACCGCGGAGCGGGCGGTCGAGGTCGTCGTCGTCGACAGCCGCCTGGAGGCCGGGGACGCCACCCGGCTCCAGCTCAGCCTGTGGTCCGAGCCGCGGGCCCGCGTCGTGCGGCTGAGCCAGGAGCTGCCGATGGAGGTGGCCCGGAACGTCGGTGCCTGCGCAGCGCGTGGCGGCACTCTCGTCTTCCTCCCCGAGGCGCTGTGGCCCGAGCCCGGCTGGGACGCCCCGCTCGTCGACGCGCTCGAGGGGCACAGCGCCGTCCAGCCGCTCGTGCTCGCCCGCGAGGGCACCGTGTGGTCGGCCGGCGCGCTGCGCACGCGGGACGGCAACGCCGCCCCGCTGCTCGCCGGCCTGGCCGGGGACGCCCCCGAGCTGCGCCGCACCCGCGAGGTCCCTGCCGTCACGCCCCTCGCCGTGGCGGTGCGGGCCACCGACTTCCTCGCCGTCGAGGGCTTCGACCCGCTCTTCGTCCAGGACCACGTCGGCCCGGACCTGTCCGTGCGGCTCGCGCGCCGGACCGGGCGGCCCAGCGGGCTCGCCGGCACCAGCGTCGTCGCCCTCACCACCGACGAGCTGCCGCGCACCCGCGCCTCCCGGTTCGTCTCGGCCGCCGACAACGAGCACCGCCTCGCGCAGGGGTGGGACGCCGCCGAGCCGGCGGACCTCGCCGGCTATGCGGTCGCCGGCTTCACCCGCGACGCCGACGAGCGCCTGCGTGCCCTCCTCGTCCACGACCGTCCCGAGCGCCCGCTGCGCTGGGCGATCAAGATCGGAGCGCCCGACGTGCCCCGGCGCGCGCGGTGGGGCGACTGGCACTTCGCCGTCGCCCTGCGCGACTCGCTGGAGCGCCTGGGCCACGAGGTGACGATCGACTGCCGCGACGCGTGGTACCGCGACACCGCCCACCTCGATGACGTCACCCTCGTCCTGCGCGGGCGCGGCCCCTACCGGGTCAACCCCGCCCACGTGAACCTCATCTGGGTGATCAGCCACCCCGACGAGGTCACCGTCTCCGAGCTGCGCGAGTTCGACGCCGTCTTCGGCGCCTCCCCACGCTGGTGCGAGCGGGTGAGCCGCAGGCTCGACGAGCCCGCCGTCCCGCTCCTCCAGTGCACCGACCACCGCCGCTTCGCCCCCGGCCCGCCCGACACCGAGCGCGTCCACGAGGTGCTCGCCGTCGCCAACGCCCGCGGCCCGCGCCCCGCCGTCGCGGCCGCGCTCGACGGCGGGATCGTCCCCGCCGTCTACGGCTACCGCTGGAAGGGGCTGCTCCCTCCCGGCGCGTGGAAGGGCGAGAACGTGCCCAACGACGAGCTGCCCGGCGTGTACCGGGCCGCCGGCGTCGTCCTCAACGACCACTGGGAGGACATGCGCCGCGACGGGCTGCTGTCCAACCGCCTCTTCGACCTCGCCGCCTGCGAGGCCCGCTTCGTCAGCGACCACCTGCCCGAGATCCCCGAGGTGCTCGGCGACGCGGTCCCCACCTACCGGGACCCCGCCGACCTGCCCGCCCTCGTGCGCGACGTCCTCGCCGACAGCCCCGAGCGCCAGCGGGCGCGCCGCGAGCTCGGTGAGCTCGTCCGGCGGGACCACACCTTCGACGCCCGCGCGCGGCAGATCGCCGAGCGGGTGGCCGAGCTGCGGAAGGAGCGCGTGTCATGACTCAGCACACGGTGACCGGCCAGCAGTGGCGGGACCTGCCCGTCCCCGCCCTCGGCGAGCTGGAGCCGACGCTCCGCGTGTGCGTCGTCATCCCGGCCCGCGACTGCCAGGAGGACCTCGACCGGACGCTCGCCGCCCTCGGCCGGCAGTCCTACCCCGCCGAGCTCACCGAGGTCGTCGTCGTCGACGACGCCTCCCCGGTCCCGCTGACGGTCCCCGACCTCGCTCCGGCGGGTGCCCGGGTGCTTCGGGTCGACGAGGCCCAGGAGCACGGCTCCGGGCGCGCCCGTGACCGCGGGGCACGGAGCACCGAGGCGGACGTCGTCCTCTTCCTCGACGCCGACATGGTCGTCAGCTCCACCCACCTCGAGGCGCACGCCCGCTGGCACCACCTCACCCCGCACGCCGTCGTCCTCGGCCGCAAGCGCTTCGTCGACTTCGACGGGATCACCCCGCAGGACGTCGCCGCAGCCGTCGCCGGGTCCGGGCTGCCGGCCCTGCTCGAGGGGCGCCCGAGCAAGCGCCACGGCTGGCAGGAGGTCTTCGTCAAGGAGCGCGGCCAGCTGACCACCGACGTCGAGGACACCTTCGTCGCCGTCGTCGGCGCGGACGTGTCCGTGAGCCGCGAGCTCTACCTGCGCTCCGGCGGCTTCGCCTCCCTCGGGCTGCGCGGCATCGTCGACACCGAGTTCGGCTACCGCGCCTTCACCTCCGGCGGCGTCGTCATCCCCGACTGGGAGACCGACGCCTACCACCAGGGCGCCCGCAGCTTCACCTCCAAGGGCGACCAGATCAAGCGCGAGCGCACCGGCCTGGCGGCCAACCTGCTCCCCATCCCGCTGTTCCGGCCGCAGAACACCGGCCGGCAGTGGACGGTGCCGGGGGCGCACGTCGTCGTCGAGACCGACGGCGCGGCGCCCGAGGACGTCCAGGTCACCACCGACAGCCTGCTCGCCTCCGGGCACACCGACCTCGCGGTCACGCTGCCCGGCGCGGCCACGCTGCCCCGCTGGCTGCACGACTACTTCGCCGCCGACGGCCGGGTCACCTTCACCGACGACGCCCCGGCCTCGGGGTACCCCTCCCCCGTGACCGCGCGGGTGAGCGCGGGCCTCGTGCTCGACCGTGCGGCCCTGGGCCGGGCGCTGGAGGCGGTCCGCGAGGGCGGCGGCGTGCGCGCCGAGGTCGCTCCCGGCCGTCACCTCACGGTCGAGACGACCCGCGCGGTGCTGCGCCGCGCCCACGCCACCGGAGAGGGCACCGTGCCCGCGCCCGTGGCGGTGAGCCCCGAGTCGCTCGGTGTGGTCCCCGCCGTCTTCCACGTGACCGCGCAGGGGATGATCGCGCTCGGTGAGAAGCCGGCAGCACCGGCCGCGAAGGCCGCACCCGCGGCCAAGCCGGTGCCTGCGAGTGCCCGCGTCCGACGGGTGCTCGGCAGGGTCAGGCGGAGGCTGACCGCCGGCCGCTGACCCGCCCGGAGCACCACGGCGGCCAGGAGCGTCCACGGCCCCCGATCACGCCGAGCCGGCCGGGGCCAGTCGTGCTCACCGCGCCTGCTCAGCGGGCCGTCAGCCGCGCAGGAGCAGGAGGCGCGGGCCGGTGCCGGCGCCGTCGCGCACGAGGTGGACCGTGCGGTCCCCCGTGGCCTCGGCGTGGACGCCGGCGGCCACGACGACGCGCAGCGCGCCGGTCGTCCGCACGGCGACGGCGAGGGCGCCGGGTGAGCGGTCGAGCCAGTCCGCGGCCGTCTCCTCCCAGGGCGCGGTGCCGGCGGCCCACGCGTCGCGCAGCTCACGCGTCTCCGGGCCGCTGCCCGGCGCACCCGCCCGGCGGACGACGCTGAGCCGGGCACCGCGCTCCGCGTCGGCGGGCTCGCGCAGGAGCCAGGAGTCGACGGTGAGGTCACCCGTGGCCTCGGGGGCGTCGCCGAGCTCCACGGTGCCGGAGACGGCCCTCACCTCGACACCCGGTGTGGGGGCAGGAGGCGCCGGCCAGCCACCCCACTCGGGGTCGGCGCCGAGGATCTCCCGCGCGTGCCGCGTGACGTCCGCGGTCGCGTACTGCCCGGCGGACTGCTCGACCGCCACGACGCTCCCGCTCGTGAGACGCGGGGTGAGCAGCGGCGGGAACTGCAGCACACGCGGGTCGGCGAGGACGGTGAGCGTGCTGTGCCGGGCGTCGTCGAGGTAGACCCGCTCGACCTCGCCCCGCTGCACGAGCTCGCGAACCGGGCGCGCCAGAGGGCGCTCCTCGGCGACGGGATCGACGAGGGACTCGTGGTGGACGATCCCCACCCGCCGGCCGTCGGTCACGTAGGCGCGGAGGCGGTCGAGGGTGCCGGGCTGCAGCCAGTCCTCGCGCCAGTCCGCGAGGACGACGACGTCCAGCGCCCGGCCCGGCTCCCCGTCCTGCGGGTGGCGCTCCCAGCGGCGCGGCGCCGGGAAGGCGCGCGGCCCGTGCGGCGGGAGGAACCTCGCCGCGTCGCGCCAGCCCACCTGGCGGTGCCACTCGGAGTAGGCCTCGAAGTACTCCGAGCGCGCGGGGTGGCGCCAGCCGGAGGAGTAGTCCGACGCGGAGAGGGAGCCTGCGTCGGCAAGGAGCACGGTGAGCGCGTGGGTCGGCACGTCGACGACCTTGCCGTCGAAGGCGGCCTCGACCCGCAGCGCGTACTCGTTGTCGGCGGCCTTGCGCACCGGGTCGAAGAAGCCGACGCGGTTGACGACGGGGAAGACCCTGATCATGAGCGAGGAGGCGGCCGTGAAGCGCCCGCCGTAGCCGACCCTGCTCAGCTCCATCTCCTCGGTGGCCCGCACGCCCAGGCTCCGGGTCGCGGCGAGCGTCTCGTCCTCGAGCATCGGCCGCACCCCGAGCTCCAGGCGCTGGGGATGGGCCCAGTCGTCGGAGTCGAGGCACGTGAAGAAGTCGCCCGTGGCCCGGCGCAGCGCGGTGTTGCGCGCGCGGTAGGTGCCACCGTTGACGGCCTTGCGGATGACCGTGACCCGCTCGTCCATGCCCTCGACCTCCTCGAGGACGCCCGGCGTGGGCGACGGCGAGGCGTCGTCGACGACGAAGAGCTCGATGTTCTGCCACGTCTGCTCCAGGACGGAGCGGACCGCGGTGAGGAGGTGGCGGTCGGGGTTGAAGCAGCTGATGACGACGGTGATCTTCTTCTCGTGCCTGACCCGGTGCTCGCTCGTCGTCGTCAGCCGGTCGAAGGGTGTGTCGCCCACGGGCAGGAGCCCGGCCTGGACGACGTCGGGGCCGAAGAGAGCCGCGTTGAGCGCCTCGAGCCAGTGGGTCTCGTCGCCACCGGCCCGGAGCCACGGGTTGGCGAGGTCGGCCGCGGCCAGCCGCCCGGCGCCCGGCGCCACGGGAACGGTGCGCGTGAGCGTGTCCGCGAGATCCAGGTCGCGCTCCTTGATCGCGAGCTGAAGGAGCAGGGTCGCCTCCCGCTGCTCGAGGAGCCGCGGGTGCTCCGACAGCACCCACTGGAGGAGCCCGAGGGCGGCGACACGGTCCTCGGGCTCGTCCGTCTGGACGGCGACGACACGCGCGTAGTCGAGCACCCGTAGCGGGTCGAGCGCGATCCCCGGGCGACGACCGCGCCGGTAGCCGCGGCCGAGCTCCTCGAGCTCGCGGGCTCCGGCTCGCCGCCCCGTGGCGAGGGACGCCAGGAGCTCTCGGCCGTGGCGCGACTTCGTCCGGATGAGCGCCCGGGTCAGCGCCTGCGGATTCTCCGTCACGTGTGCGCGCGCGACGTCGGAAGTCACCCGGTCACTCCTGGCGCGAGGCGCCCGTCGCCGCGCGTAGCGCCGCAGCCGCCTGCTCCAGGTCGGTCTGGGCACGGTCGAGCCGCGCGACGTACTGCTCCTGCATGAGCCGGACGGTGCCGAGGACGTCGTCCTGGGTGGCCGCCTCGACGTGTGCCCCGCGACGCAGCAGCTCGTCCTCGACGACCGTCATGCGCTCCTCGGAGGCCCGCTGCCACCGGGTGAAGTGCCGCTGCTGCCACCGCACCTTCTGGTTGGTGTCGATCGCGGCCACGGTGCCCACACCGACGACGAGGCCGAGCAGGACCACGGCGACCACGCCCGCGCCACGGTCGAACGCGACGGCGGCACCGGCGACGAGCAGCACGACCCCGAGTGCTGCGACAGCGAGCTTCTTGGACACAGGTGACCCCTTCCAGCGACTGCCCCAGGTTACACAGCGGGACTCGACCGTCCGGGCACCCTCCGTCGGCTAGCATCGCCCCCAGCCCGCCACCCGCCTCCGACGGGAACGACCGACCATGCCGCTCTCCACGCCCCGGCAGCGCGCCCTTGCCGCGGGGACCCTCCTCCTGGTGCTGGCCGCTGTCGTGACGGCGCTCAGCGGGCACGACGGCTGGAGCATCGCGCTGTCCGCCGTCGTCCTGGGCGCGACCGCCGTCGCGGTCCTCGACCTTCGTCACCGGCAGCGGGCGCTCTCGCGCCGGCAGCGCCGGCTGGAGCAGGCACTCGCGGAGCGCGACGCCTCGCACACGACGCAGCTGCAGACGCTCGGGCGGGCGGTCCAGGAGACCACAGCCGCGCTGGCGGAGCTGCGCGAGGAGGTCCACGCCGAGGCGGAAGCCGCGGCAGCCCGGCACGGAGAGACGGCGTGGCGGCTGACCCGCCTCGACCACGAGCCGGTCACCGAGGTCCAGGCACTCCTCCAGCTGCTCCGCAGGGTTCCCGACGCCCCTCCGCTCCCCGACCTGGGCGGGTGGGCGCTGTCCGCCAGCACCATCCTGGCCGTCTGGGACGTCGTCCAGCGCGACCGGCCGGCGCAGATCGTCGAGTGCGGCAGCGGGAGCTCCTCCGTCTGGCTCGGGTACGCGGCCCGGGCGGCCGGCGCCGGCCGGGTGGTCTCCCTCGAGCACCAGGCCGACTACGCCCGCCAGACGCGGGCCATGCTCGCCAGGCACGGACTGCAGGACGTCGTCGAGGTCCGTCACGCCCCGCTCACCGAGGTCGAGGTCGGCGGGCAGACCTTCCGCTGGTACGACCCCGTCCGCGTGGAGGACCTGCACGCCGTCGACATGCTCCTCGTCGACGGACCGCCGAAGAGCACCGGACCGCTCGCCCGCTACCCGGCCGTCCCGCTCCTGGGCGACCGGCTCGTGGCCGGTGCCGGCATCGTGGTCGACGACGCCGGCCGGCCCGACGAGCGTGCGGTGGTGGAACGGTGGGTGAAGGACGGCCGCGTCGAGCACGAACGTCACCTCAGCCGCGACGCCGTGCTGCTGCGCATCCCCCGTCCCGGCGGCGGGGTCTGAGAGGCTGCCACATGGCCCTTCGCGACCAGCTCCGCCGTCTTCCCCCGATCGCCCGACGCGACGAGCAGGTCGCCGAGCTGCGGAAGCAGGTGCGCCGGCTGGAACGACGGCTGGAACGCCGCCTCGCGCCGCCGCCACCGCCCCCACCACCTCCGCCTCCGCGCTTCACGCCCAAGAAGCCCTCGTGGCACGTACGCGTCATGGAGCAGCAGCGGGTCCAGCGGGCGATCGCGGCAGACACCCGGCACGCCGACCACCCCCGCCACAACCTCTTCCTCAAGCTGCACAACTACGAGGTGGCCCGCAGCCACGGCGTGAGCACGCCGCGGGTGCTGGGTACGTGGCAGAGCCTCGACGACGTCGACTGGGACGCGCTGCCCGAGGAGTTCGTCCTCAAGAGCAACGGTGGCTCCACGAGCCGGGGAGTGCTCCCGCTCCAGCGTACGGACGCGGGCTTCGCACTCCTCGACGGCACCCGCACGTACACCGTCGAGTCCATCCACGAGCACTACGCGCAGGCCCGCAGCGCGCGAGCCCCCTACTTCGCCGAGAGTGTCGTGCCCGGTTCGCACGAGCGCCTGCCCGACGACATCAAGATCTACGCCTTCTACGGCGAGGTGGTCCTCGCCATCATCCGGCGCATGCGCGTCCACGGGGACACCCAGCAGTCGCGGGTCCGGCTGGTCGACGCCGAGGGCGAGGACCTCGGCCACGTCCTGCGCGGGAGGCCCTACGACGGGTCGATCCAGCTGCCGCGGCACTACGACGTCATGACGGGGGTCGCCGAGGTCCTGTCCACCGCGGTCCCCCTCCCGGTCGTCCGCGTCGACGTGTTCGGCACGGAGGACGGTGTGGTCCTCGGCGAGCTGACGCCGCTGCCCGGTGACTCCGGCACCTTCACGCGGGAGTGGGACGAGCGGCTCGGGGACCTGTACGACCGCGCCGAGGCACGGCTCCAGCTCGACCTCGCCGGTGGCCGGCCGTACGCGGTCCTCCACGGCCCCCACGCTCGAGCTCTCCACACCGCGGTGCCACCGACCTCGTCCGTGCCGCCGTTCCCCGCCGGGCTGCCGCGCCTGCGCGGCTGACCGACAGCCGTGGCCCACCTGCCTGGCAGAATGGCCGGGCCCCTACCGGCCCGAGGACAGAACGAGTGACGACATTGCCGACGACCCAGCCGCGCGAGACCCGTCGCCACGACCTTCTCGTCGACTACGCCGCGGTCGCCCGCGCCCGCGGTCCCCGCGCGACGGCGATGACGGCGCTGCGGCAGCGGTCGGTCCAGATGCGCGACATCCTCAGCTACGTCGCCACCGGTGACCAGCTGGTGTGGCCCGCGCTGCGTGACTCCCTGCGCGGCGGTGAGCGGCCGGCCCTCGACCCGGTGTGGGCGGCGAACCTCGCCTACGTCGTCGGGCTGCAGAACGTCGAGGCCCAGGACACGCCCGACGCCATCGCGCTCTACGACGAGGTGCTGCGCGAGCTGCCGGACAACCCCCAGCGGCTCGAGCAGCGGCGCACCTACGTCGAGCTCCTCCTGCGGCACGGTGACGCGCCACGAGCGCGGGGCGCACTGGAGACGATGCCCGAGCTGCGCGAGCTGGAGGACGACTACCTCTGGATCGACACCCTCAACCCGGCGGTCTGCGGCACCACCGACCGGGCAGCGGACTGGCTCGAGCTGGTCCAGCAGCGCTTCACCCGCCACGGGCTGGAGGCGCCGACCCTCTCCCCCGGCGCGCCGACCCCCCTCGACGCACTGCGGGCGACCCCGGAGGACGTCGTCGACGGCCCGCTCGTCTCCGTCGTCATGACGACGTACCGCCCCGACCACACCCTGCTCCACTCGGTGCGCTCGATCCTCGGCCAGTCGTGGCGGAACCTGGAGATCCTCCTCGTCGACGACGCCTCCCCGGAGGAGCACGCAGACGTCCTGCAACGCGCCGTCGACCTCGCCGGGGGCCGCCTGCGCCTCCTGCGCCAGCCGGTCAACCAGGGCACCTACGCGGCGCGGAACGCCGCACTCCCTCACGTCAGGGGCGAGTTCGTCACGGGCCAGGACTCGGACGACTGGTCCCACCCGCGCCGGCTCGAGCGCCAGGTCCGGCCGATGCTCGAGGACGGAGCCGTGACGAGCACGCGCAGCCGTGCCCTGACGATGTCCGAGCAGCTCGTCAACGTCCGGCCCGGGCAGACGCCCTCGCGGGCCAACGTCTCCTCGCTCATGTACCGCCGTTCGGTGCTCGACGTCGTCGGCGGTTACGACCACTCCCGGATGGGCGCGGACTCCGAGTTCATGGAGCGCCTCAGCGACGCGACCGCGCCGACCCTCGAGGTCGCCGAGCCCCTCGCCGTCGTCCGGGTCGTCCCGGCCTCCCTCTCGCGCGGCGACTTCGGCGCCAAGTGGCGCCACGAGGCGCGGCGCTCGTACGTCAGCGCCTACCGCCGCTGGCACAGCGACGCCGATCTCACGCGCGACGGGCACCTGCCCCGCGAGCCGCGTCCCTTCCCCCTCCCGCGGCGCTTCGCGCCGACCCCGCCGGTGCACGACACCTACGACGTCGTCTTCGCCTCGGAGTGGCGGCGCTTCGGGGGGCCGCAGAAGTCCATGGTCGAGGAGATCAAGGCCTTGCGCGCTGCCGGGATGCGCGTCGGGGTCATGCAGCTCGCCGCCACCCGGTTCATCTCCCTCAACGCCGGCCGCCACTGTCGGCCGCTCCAGGACATGCTCAACCGCGGCGACGTCGAGGAGGTCTTCCTCGACGACGACGTCACCGCCCGGCTCCTCGTCGTGCGGTACCCGCCCGTCCTGCAGTTCCTCCCACACGTGACGCCCCGGGTGCGGGCCGAGCGGCTCATCGTCCTGGCCAACCAGGCCCCGGCGGAGCGGGACGGCTCCGACATCCGCTACAACGTCGACGACTGCCGTGCGCACGCCGAGCAGCTCTTCGGCCGGACGGCGCTGTGGGTGCCCCAGGGTCCGACGGTGCGCGGCGCGCTCGCGCCGCTGCTCCCTACCGAGGAGCTCGCCTCCTTCGACATGCCCGGCATCATCGATGTCGAGGAGTGGTGGACCGAGCGGGAGTCGTGGCGCTCGGACCGGCCCGTCGTGGGCCGGCACTCGCGTGACGACCCCATGAAGTGGCCCGGTGACCAGGCCACGGTCCGGACGGTCTACCCGACGGACGGCAGCGTCGACGTCCGCGTCATGGGGGGCGGGGAGTCACTGGTGTCGGTGCTCGGCGACGTGCCGAGGAGCTGGGTCGTCTTCCCGCACAACTACATGGACGTCCGCACCTTCCTCGCCAGTCTCGACTTCTTCGTCTACTACCAGCACCCGCAGGCCTACGACGCGTTCGGCCGCTCGACCCTCGAGGCGATCGCCACGGGGTGCGTGGCGGTCCTGCCGCCTCACCTGGAGGCCACGTTCGGCCCCGCTGCCGTGTACGCGTCGGAGGAGGAGGCCGCGACCAGGGTGCGCGAGCTCTACGCGGACCCGGCCGCCTACCGGGCGCGGTCGACGGCGGCGCGCGCCTACGTCGACGAGCAGTTCGGGCCGCGCAGGTACGCCGGCCTCGTCGCCTCGCTCCTCGAGCAGGACGCGCTGCTCTAGGACCGGGTGCCCGAACCGGCCCGCAGGAGCGCGAGCTCCTCCCTGTGCCGTTCGGCGGCGCGCTGACGCTCGGCCTCGAACCCGGCCAGCAGTCGGCGCTCGAGCTCCTCGACCCGCTCGACCACCTTTCGGTCCCGCTCCGTCGCTCTCTCCCGCATCCGCGTGAGGTCTGTCTGGATCTTGCGACTGGCGGACAGGGCCTCGGAGAGGCGGCGGGTGAGCTGACGCTCACGCCGCATGGCTGCGACACCGGTCAGGGCACCGACCGCGGACAGTGCCGCGATGACGCCGAGAGCCAGCGGGGTGTGCCCCGCGGCGGCAAGAACCCCGCACAGGCCCGCGACGAGGAGGATCCCAGCCGCGGCCAGCGGCCGTCGCAGCGTTGCCTTCATGCGTCCTTCCCACGGCTCAGAGCGTTCGACGCTCGGATTCTTGCACGCCGGCCGGCGGTCACGCGCCGGCCCCCATGCTCGCCAGCACGTCCAGCCCGAGGCCGTCCGGCTCGCTGAGCTCGACGAGCGCGACGGCCCCGTACCCGCGGCGCATGGCACGCAGACGCTCGCGCAGGTAGTCCCGCCACGCCACCTCGGGGTGCGTCCAGGCGCCCTCCGGGACGACGAAGTCCACGGGCCAGCCGTACTCACGGACGGCGCCGAAGTGGTCGGAGTCGAGGACGACGACGGGCCGGAACCCGCCGGTGAGCACCTGCTCCTGGGCGACCCTCTCGAGCAGCTGGGGCACGTCGTCGTCGGTGGCCCCGACGAGGAGGACGAGGACGACGGGCAGGTTGTCCAGCCCCTGCCCGCCGAGGAGCCGACCGGCGGAGAGGAAGACCGAGCCGCCCACGGTGACGTCGAGGTCGAAGACGCGGGAGACGACCTCGCGGGCGGTGCGGCTGTCCCGCACCCGCCCGGCGACACGGCCCCCGAGCTTCTCGGCGGTGGGGTTGGACCGCACCCGGCGGGCGACGGTCTGGGCGAGGCGAGCCGCACGGCTCGCGGGGGACGGGCTCATCGGGTCTCTCCCGTCGCGAGGTCGAGCAGGAGCCGGGCGGCCTCCGGCGCGCCGTTGCCGGGGTCGGCGGCCTGGGCGCGGGCGGCCATCGCCGCGCCGTTGGCCAGCAGGTCCGCCAGGAGCGGCTGGGCCCCACCGACGCTGAGCGCCGGCAGCGTGTGCGCCCAGCCGTGGTCGGCGGCGTACCGGGCGCGGCCCTCCTGGTCGTCCAGCGAGGTGGCCGTGTTCGGCACGAACAGCGCGGGGACGCCGAGCCGGAGCAGCTCGTGGAAGGAGTTGTACCCGGAGGCGCTGATGACGAGGTCGAAGGCCCGGTAGCGGCGGGAGAGCGGGTAGTCGCGCACGAGGTGGACGTCGCCGCCCGGACCGCCGGACGCCGCGATCTCCGGGACCGTCACGCACACCCCGACGCCGAGCGCCGCCAGCGCGGCGGCGGCCGCCCCGAGGTCCCCGGAGGTGTCGTTGATGTTGCCCGCACCGAGCGAGACGAGCGCGAGCGGGCCGTCCTGCGGCAGGCCGAGCGCCGCACGTGCCTCCTCGCGGCTCTCGAGGTCGGCGCCGTCGAGGAGGGTGACCGGCCCGACCCGGTGGGCGGGCTCGCCGACGGTGGCGCCGGCGTCGTACTCGGCGGCGAGGTCGCCCGGCTCGAGGACGCGGTCGAACCACGCGGCCTTGCCGATCTGCTCGGTGTTGAGACCGGCGCGCCACATCCCACGCCGGGACCACACCCAGCGGGCGTCGGGGTTCTTCTCCCGGATCTCGTCCACGCCCTGGTAGGGCCAGGTGCCGTCGAAGACGACGACGTCGGGACGCACCCGCCGGATCGTCTCGCTCACCCGGTCGACGAACATCCCGCGCCACCGGCCCGGCGGCATCCCCAGGGCCTTGGCCGAGGGCAGGTACTCGAAGGGGTGGCCCAGCCGCGCCGCGACCGGCACGGCCTGCGACATCGACAGGAGGTAGGTGCGCGCGTCGCCGTCGAGGCGGCGGGCGTAGGAGAACAGCCGGGTGAGGTGGCCCATCCCGGCGCCGTTGCTCGACATGAGCAGGACGCGGGGGGCGTCGTCGTCGGCGCGGGTGTGGACGAGGGGAGTGCCCGCCGCGGGAGCGGGCGTCGCGGGCGCGGGTCCCTCGGCGTCCGGGGCGGCGGCGGGCGGCCCGGCCAGGGCCTCGACGCGGCGCACGTGGGTCTGGTAGCTGAAACGCTCGCGGGCCACCTCACCGGCGCGGCGGGCGTGCTCCTCGTAGGCGGCCCGGTCCGCGCGCAGCCGCTCGACGACGCCGCGCACCTCACCGGGCTCGGCGTAGATCGCCGCGTCCCCGAACAGGGCCCGGAAGTGCGGGGGCAGCACGGCCGGCACGCCGCTGGCGAGCGCCTCGAGGATGGTCCGGCCGAAGGCCTCCACCCACCGGGGGTCGTGGTAGTAGACGAAGAAGTCGAGACCGGCGAGGAAGTCCTGCGGGGTCATCGCCCCGAAGGGCAGCACCTCCCACGCCCTGGGGACGCGGCCGAGCACCCGCTCGACCGGGTCGGCGCCACCGAGGACGCGCACGGTCCACGAGCCGTCGACCGGGTAGACGGCCGTGAGGGTCTCGGCGTCACGCGGCCACTTCTGCGCCGACGGCCGGCTGTGGCGGCCCACCACCGGGCGGTCCGCGGCCCACGCGGTGCGGGGCCGCGCCCAGGAGTCGACGTCGATGACGTTGACCCAGTCCTGCTCCATGAGCCGGTCCGCGGGCACCTCGGCCCGGATCTCCTCACGCACGAGCGGGCCGATGGGGGCCCACAGCGGCTCGCGGCCCAGCCGCTCCCGTGCCGCGCGGTCCGCGGCGGCGACGTCGTAGACGACCGTGCCGTCGGTGTCACGAGGTCCGGCGTTGGCGAGCATGACGACGTGCTCGGCGGTGACCGGCGGCAGCTGCGCGGCCGCAGCCTGGAGCACCCCGGGGTGGCGGACGACGACGAGGCGCGCGGCGACGGGCCGCGGGCCGACGAGGAGCCGCGCCTTGCCGTCACGCACGAGCGCGGCGATGGCGGGGTTGACGCCCCGCGCCTTGCGCACGAGCGGGCCGTTGAGCTGGAGCAGGCCGGTGGTGTAGCCGGCGGCGTGCTGGGCCTCGATCTCCGTGGCGATGCTGTGGGAGGTCCCACCGGGGAAACGGAGGTCGGAGATGATGAGGACGTCGACCTCGCGGCTGGTGGTGCTCATGGTCCCCACATCCTGCCACCACCCCGCGCCCGAGGACGTCAGCGGCAGGCGTCGATCCGGTAGACAGCCGCGGTGCCGGCCTGGGCGACCTCGGTGAAGCCCTCGCTCACGTTGACGTCACGCATCGCGGCGGTGCGGTCGTCGACCTTGGCGCCGTCCTGCCCCGTGGCGGTGTCCTGGTAGAGGTGGGTGGCCCCCACGTCCGCGAGCGCCGCACACACGGCCGGGTCCTCGTGGATGGCGGCGAGCCCCTCCTGGAGCACGCGCTGGGCCGGGGACATCCCGCTCGCCCCCAGCTGGGGGAAGACGACGTCGACCCCCGCCACTGCGGGCAGCAGGGCGGAGCCGTTGAAGGGGTCCCCGACGACGACGGCGCCGGCCGGCAGGTCGAGCTCCCGCATCATCGCCAGCTCCTGCGCCGTCGCCATCGTCCCCCAGGCCAGCTCGCCCGGCACGTAGGCGCTCGCGACCACCCGGGCCTGCAGCGGCAGGCGCGCCACCGCCGTCCCGATGACGACCACGAGCACCGCCGCGAGCGCGAGGTGCCCGGCCGTGCGGGCCGGGACGCGACGTCGGACGGCGTCCACCGCCGTCGTGAACGCGTAGGCGGCGAGGAGGACGGCGGGGACGACCGCGACCGGGGCGATGCGGCCCGCCTGGGTGTACCAGAAGGCCGCGAGCCAGCGCAGCGGGTGGTCGGCGGGGCCGGCGGCGAGCACGGCGAGCGCGACCGGGAGCACGAGGGCGGCCGTCAGCCACCGGTGGCGACGGTGCAGGACGAGGAGGACGGCACCGACGACGGTGGCTGCCATGACGGCGAGATGTCCGCTGCCGTCGCCCGGGTAGCTGTAGGCGAGGGTCTGGTCGAGGAGGACCTCGCGCAGCGCGGCGAGGTGGCTGCGGCCGCTGGCGCGCTCGAAGCCAACGACGGACGACAGCGCGTCGAGGTTCGCCAGGACCACCGGGACTGCGACGACGGCGGCGGCGAGCGCCGCGAGCACCCCGCCGCCGGCGGCCCTGTGCCCGGCCCGGACGAGCCGCAGCGCCCAGCCACCCAGCGCCCCGACGACGAGCGGGCCCGCCACGAGCGCGAGGGAGAACAGGCCGCTCGCGTGCGCGACGACGACGCCGCCCACCCCGGCGGCCGCGGCGACGAGCGTCCCGGCGACGGCCGGCGCCCCCGCCCGGGCGCGGACCGCACGGACCGCCCGGAGCACGAGGAGCACCGCGCCGGGAAGCAGCGCCGTCGACAGCCCGTTGGCGAGCTGGGCCAGCACGGTGAGCTGGACGACGGGGTAGGCGACGAAGCCGGCGGCGAGCAGCGGGGCCAGCACGGCCGGCAGGGTGCGGCGGTGGAAGACCTCGCGCGCCAGGCCGGCGAGGCCCAGCACCCACACCCCGGTGCCGAGGACGAGTACCCCGGCGTTGGTCACCGCCGGCACCGAGGCGCCGGGCGCGAGGGCGAGGAGCGCGTGCCAGCCCGTCGGGTAGTACGGCGCCAGGGTGCCGTCGCCGTAGAGCGGGGCCAGCCCCCCGAGCGGGGTGACGACGCCGGTCTCGCGCACGGTGACCAGCGCGCCCAGGTGGAAGACCGCGTCCCACTGCTGGAGGGGCGCGTCGGGGGCCGGCAGCGTGGCGACGAAGGGGACGGCGAGGAGGACGGTGGCGGCTGTGGTGCCGGCGGCCACGGCGAGGGCCCGGCGGGTCCCGAGTGGTCCGGGACGCCAGGCGCCGCCGTCGGGTGTGGTGGCACGACGGCGGGAGACGAGCCACGTGAGCGCGCCGAGGACGGCGAGCAGGAGGGCCAGGCACGCGAGCACCGCGGGCAGCCGCCAGGCGACGCCGAGGGGGGCGAGCAGCACGCTGAGCACGCCCAGCGCCGCGACGGTCACCGGCGGCGCCCCGGCGAGCGCGGCCAGGCCGCGGACGCCGAGGAGCCGGAGCGCGAGCGCGCCCGGCACCACCGCGAGGAGTGCCAGGGCGAGGGCGTCCGGCACCAGGGCCCACCAGCTCATGCGGTGCTCAACGGCCCGCGCCGATGGCGATGCGCGGGGTGCCGGCCCAGGCGGCCGGGTCGGTGACCTGGCGCCCGTCCACGAGCAGGCGCACCCCGGGCAGGTCGGCGGGGGTGAGCGCACGGTAGTCGGCGTGGTCGGCCTGGAGGATCGCGACGTCGGCCGGCTCACCCAGGTGGTAGGGCTCCCAGCCCAAGGCGCTCAGCTCGGCGTCGGTGTACATCGGGTCGTGCACCGACACCGCCGCACCCCGCCCGCGCAGCGCCGCGACGGTGGCGAAGACCCCGGAGAACGCCGTCTCCTTCACCCCGCCCCGGTAGGCGGCACCCAGCACCACCGCACGCAGCCCCGACACGTCCCCCAGCAGCTCCGCCGCCCGGTCCACCGCGTAGGCCGGCATGCCGGCGTTGTGCTCGCGCGCGGTGCGCACGATCGAGGCGTCCGGGTCCGTCGACAGGTACAGCCGCGGGTAGACCGGGATGCAGTGCCCACCCACCGCGATGCCCGGGCGGTGGATGTGGGAGTAGGGCTGGGAGTTGCACGCCTCGATGACCGCGTACACGTCGATGCCCGCCTTGTCGGCGAAGACCGCGAACTGGTTGGCCAGCCCGATGTTGACGTCCCGGTAGGTGGTCTCGGCCAGCTTGGCCATCTCCGCCGCCTCCGCGCTGCCCATGTCCCACACCCCGTTGGGCCGGGCCAGGTCCGGGCGCTCGTCGAAGGTCAGCACCGCCTCGTAGAAGTCCCGCGCCCGCACCGTCCCGGCCTCGCTCAGCCCACCCACGAGCTTGGGGTAGCGGCGCAGGTCGGCCAGCACCCGCCCGGTCAGCACCCGCTCCGGGGAGAACACCAGGTGGAAGTCCTCCCCCTCGGCCAGCCCGGACACCTCCTCGAGCATCGGCTTCCACCGGCCCCGGGTCGTGCCCACCGGCAGCGTCGTCTCGTACGACACCAGCGTCCCGGGCCTCAGGTGCTCGGCCAGCGACCGCGTCGCCGCGTCCATCCACCCGAAGTCCGGCTGCCCCGTCTCCTCGTCCACGAACAGCGGCACCACCAGCACCACGGCGTCCGCGCCCGGCACCGCCTGCCCGTAGTCCGTCGTCGCCCGCAACCGTCCCGCCGGCACCAGCTCCGCCAGCTTCTCCTGCAGGTGCGCCTCACCCGGGAACGGCTCCGTCCCGGCGTTGACGAGGTCCACCACCGACTGCTGGACGTCCACCCCCACGACCTCGTGACCCGCGTCGGCGAACTGCACCGCCAACGGCAGACCGATCTTCCCCAGGGCGACGACGGCGATCCGCATGGTGCTCCTCAGCTCCGGGCCCGGCCGGTCCGGACCCGGGACTCACGATATCGGCGGCGGCGACCACGCGGGTGAGGTGGTGTCAGTTGAGCCGACGTCAGCCGCACGGCTACGCTCGCCCGGCACGTGGCACGTTCCCTCCCTCTCCGCCAGCCGTGCGCACGCGCCAGAAGGAGCCACGGGTGACGAGCACCGACACGCAGATGGCACGGCCCGCACCGGCGGCCCGTCCCTCGGCCTTCCGGCCCGACATCGAGGGCCTGCGCGCCGTCGCCATCGGCCTCGTGCTCGTCTACCACGCCGGCGTGCACCAGCTGCCGGGCGGGTTCGTCGGCGTGGACGTCTTCTTCGTCATCTCCGGGTTCCTCATCACCGGCCTGCTCATCCGCGAGATCGAGCGCGACGGACGGGTCTCCCTGCGCCGCTTCTACGCCCGCCGCGCCAAGCGGCTGCTGCCGGCGGCGGGCCTCGTGCTCGTCGTCACCGCGGCGCTCACCCTGTGGGCCCTGCCGGTCGTGGACCGGCGCGCCTTCGGCTGGGACATCGTCGGCGCGGCGCTGTACGTCGTCAACTGGGTGCTGGCCGGCCGCTCGGTCGACTACCTCGCCGAGGACGTCGGCGCCTCCCCGGTCCAGCACTTCTGGTCCCTCGCGGTCGAGGAGCAGTTCTACATCGTCTGGCCGCTGCTCCTCGTCCTCGTCGCCCTGCTGGTGCGGCGACACGCACGGCTGCGCGTCCGTCCCGTCATGGCGGTCGGGATCCTCCTCATCGTCGTGCCGTCCTTCCTCTGGTCGGTCCACTACTCCGAGGCCAGCCCGAACGCCGCCTTCTTCGTCACGACCACGCGCCTGTGGGAGCTGGGGATCGGCGCCTTCGTCGCGATCGGGGCCACGCAGTGGGGCCGACTGCCCCGGGCGGTGGCCACCGTGCTGGGGTGGGCCGGGCTGGCGACGGTCGTGCTCAGCGGACTCCTCCTCACCTCCGAGGTCACCTGGCCCGGCTCGGCCGCGCTGCTGCCCACCCTCGGCACCGCCGCAGTCATCGTCGCGGGCTTCGTCCACGGCAACCGAGGGCCGGCCCGGCTGCTCGCGTGGAAGCCCGCCGTCTGGGTCGGCGGCCTCTCCTACTCCCTCTACCTGTGGCACTGGCCCCTCATCGTCGCGGCCACGGCCCTGTGGGGGGACCTCGGCGGCAAGCGTGGGCTCCTCGTCATGGCGGCTGCCGTCGTGCCCGCCTACCTCAGCTACCGCTTCGTGGAGAACCCGATCCGCTTCTCCGGGAGCGTCTCGCGGTCCGACGGTCTGGCGCTGTCCATCGGCGCGAACTTCTCCCTCGTGGGCGTCGCCGCCGGGCTCGCTCTCGTCCTCGCGGTACCGATCACAGCTCCCTCGGCCGGCGCGGCGAGCGGCGCGGCCGCCCTCGAGGACGGCGCAGGGCAGACGACGGGCCCAGGGTCGCTCGCCTCGCTCGCCGAGGTCGAGGGTTTCGTCCCGGCCCCGGTCGACGCCCCCGACGACGTACCGGTCGGCTACGCCGACGACTGTGACGTCGACGTCACCGAGGACGACCTCGTCGTCTGCGAGTACGGGAACCCCGACGGCGACCTCACCGTGGCAGTCATCGGGGACTCGAAGATCTTCCAGTGGCAGTCCGCGATCGACGCCGTGGCCGAGGAGCAGGGCTGGCGCCTCGTCTACCTCATCAAGTCCGCCTGCCCCTTCACGGCCGCGCTGCCGGTAGCGGGTGGGGCGGTCAACGACACCTGTGTCACCTGGAACGATGACGCCCTCGCCACCGTGGCGGACCTTCAGCCTGACGTCGTGCTCACCTCCCAACGTAGCCCCTTCGCCCCGACGAGCCGGGAGACCCCGGACGACCGCACCACCGAGGCGATGGAGGACGGGCTCGTCGAGCGGTGGGAGGAGCTCGCCGAGCTCGGCATCCCCGTCGCCGTCCTTCTCGACAACCCCGCTCCGCCCGACCTCAGCGTCTACGAGTGCGTGGCCGAGAACCTCCAGTCCCTCGAGGAGTGCGCCTTCGACCGGGAGACCGGGATCGCGGAGAGCGCCGCCCTCACGCAGCGCGCGGCCGCCGAGCGGGTGGACACGGCACGCGTCGTCGACCTCACCGAGCACGTGTGCCCCGCCGAGGAGTGCGTGCCCGTCATCGGTGACGTCCTCGTCTACCGGCAGGGCTCCCACCTCACCGACACCTACGTCCGCTCCCTGACGCCGGTGCTCGCCCGCGAGCTCGTGCCCGTCGTCGAGGAGCTGGCCGGGGACTGACCCCGGCCGAGGACCTCAGGGCAGGAGCAGCCGCCCCACGGGCCCGGGGTTGTAGGCGACCTCCCACCGGAAGCCGTCCGGGTCGGCGAAGTAGCCCGAGTACCCGCCCCACTCGCGGCGCTCACCGCGGCTCACCCGCGACGCACCGGCGGCCCCGGCAGCCGCGAGGACGGCATCGACCTCCTCGACGGTGGCGACGTTGTGGGCGAGGGTGACCGGCGGGACGCCGTCGCCGCGGGAGACCGGGCCGACCTCCGCCTCGAAGGCGGCCTCGTCCCACAGCGAGAGCACGACGTGCTCACCGACCTGCACCATGACGACCTCGCCCGGCACGTCGACGACGGCCGTCCACCCCAGGCCCTCGAGGTAGAAGCGACGGCTCGCGGCGAGGTCGTGCACCGCCAGGGTGACGACGCTGATCCGAGGGTCCACCGCAGTCCTTCCGTCCGGGCGACCGGACCATCGTGTCACCGGATAGCCTCAGGCGGTGCCCGATCGTCCCCGCGTCCTCGTGGTCTCCTTCTCCCCGATCCACTCCGACGCCCGCGTGCTGCGCCAGCTGTCCGTCGTCGCCCGCCGGGCCCACGTGACGACGATCGGGTACGGGCCGCGCCCGGCCGGCTCCGACGAGCACCTCCGGCTTCCCGACGGCGCCGCCTCCCTGCCCCAGACACCCCGCGGGGTGGCGCTGCTGGCGGCGCGACGCTGGCGTGCCGCCGAGCTCACTGCCCCGGCCTCCCAGCAGGCGCTGCGGCTGGCGGCGGGCGGCCGGTGGGACGCCGTCGTCGCGAACGACGCACGCGCCCTGCCGGTGGCGCACCGCCTCGCTGCCGGCGCACCCGTGTGGGCGGACCTGCACGAGTGGGCGCCGCAGGAGCGCAGCCACGTCACGTCCTGGCGGCTGCTCGTCGCCCCGCTCATGGACCACCTCTGCCGCACCTACCTGCCACGCTGCGCGGCGACGACGACGGTCGCCGCCTCCATCGCCGACCTCTACGCCGAGCGCTACGGCGTGCGTCCGCAGGTCATGCGCAACGCGGCCCCGTGGGCGGACCTGTCCCCCACCGCCGTCGCCGGCTCCACCGTGCGGCTCGTCCACTCCGGCGGGGCCATCCCGGGCCGCAGCCTCGAGACGATGCTCGACGTCGTCGGGCAGCTCGGCGAGGGCTGGTCCCTGGACCTCTACCTCGTGCCGGGGGGTGACGGCGGGCGCTACCTCCGTAGCCTGCAGGAGCGCGCGGCCGGCCTGCCGGCGGTGACGTTCCACGACCCCGTCGCCCCCGAGGCGCTGCCGGCCACGCTCAACCGCTACGACGTCGGCGTCTTCTGGATCCCGCCCTTCAACGCCAACGCCGCCCGGACGCTGCCCAACAAGCTCTTCGACTTCGTGCAGGCGCGCCTCGCCGTCGCGGTCGGTCCGAGCCCGGAGATGGCCCGGGTGGTCACCGAGCACGGGCTCGGGGTCGTGGCGGAGGACTTCTCGGCGGAGGCGGCCGCCGCGTCCCTCGCCCGGCTCTCGCGCGAGCGCGTGGCCGGGTTCAAGGACGCGGCGCACGCGGCGAGCCGGGAGCTGAGCTTCGCGACGGAGGCCGCGGTCGCCGACGGCGTGCTGGACCGGCTCCTCGGCTGACGTCCTCTCCACGCGCGCGAGCCTGTGACGTGACGCACACTGGACGACGTCCCAGCGACCCGACGACGACAGGACCCCTCATGTCTGAGCGCAACACCCTCGCCCGCAGCCTTCACGACGTCGGCCTCGCGGCCTGGTTCGGTGGCTCCCTCATGGGCGCGATCGGCCTCAACGGTGCCGCGGCCGAGGCCCGCGACCCGCGCGAACGGCTCGAGCTGTCCTCGGCAGGCTGGGGCCGGTGGGCGCCGGTCAACGCGCTCGCCATCGGCGCGCACGCCGTGGGCGGCATCATCCTCCTCGAGGGCAACAAGGCCCGGCTCGCCAAGCAGCCGGAGGTGCAGGCCAACACCACCGTGAAGACCGCGGTGACGCTCGCCGCCATGCTCGCCACCGCCTACAGCGGTGTGCTCGGCGCGAAGGTCGCCAAGCACGCCGACGAGGGCGGCGCGGGCGCGACAGAGCCCCGACCCGGCGCCTCGCGCAAGCTCAAGAAGGCCCAGCGCCGGCTGCGTCTGACGCAGTGGGCGATCCCCGCGCTGACCGGGACGATCGTCGTCCTGTCGGCTCAGCAGGGCGAGCAGCAGCGCCCCGTCGCCGGCGTGCTCCGCGGCCTGCGTTGACCCTCTCCGCCGAGTACGCACCGACAGTCAGGGGCAAGCGCTTGCCGCCGCCCCCAGCCTGACCGTATGTGCGTACCCGGCGGGAGGCGGTGGGGGGAGGCGGTGGGGTCAGCTGAGGCCCGCGAGCGCTGCCTGCTCGGCGAAGTCGGGCACCTGGGCGACGACCTCGGCGAAGCTGCCCTGCGCCACCAGCCGGCCGTCGCGCAGGAAGAAGACGATGTCGGAGTCGCGGATCGTCGCCAGCCGGTGGGCGACGGTGATGACCGTGACCTCCCCGTGCAGGTCGCGGACGGCCCGGGTGACGGCCGCCTCGGTGGCGGTGTCCAGGGCACTGGTCGCCTCGTCCATGACGAGCACGCGCGGGTCGTTGTACAGGCCGCGGGCGATGCCCAGACGCTGGCGCTGCCCTCCGGAGAAGGCCAGGCCACGCTCCCCGATGCGGGCGTCGATGCCACCCTCGCGGGCCTCGACGGTGTCGATGAGCTGGGCGCGCTGCAGGGCGCGGCGCACCTTGTCGTCGTCGACCTTCTCCCGCTCCCACGTGAGCGCGACGTTCTCGGCCACCGTCGCGTCGAAGAGCGAGACGTCCTGGGGGACGTAGCCGATGCGGCGGCGCCAGGAGTCCAGGACGAGCTCGAGACGCTCCCCGCCCACCTCGAGGTGACCGGCCGTGGGCTCGAGCAGCCCGAGGAGGATGTCGACCATCGTCGACTTGCCCGCGCCGGAGGACCCGACGAAGGCGACGTGCGCGCCGGCGGGGATGCGCAGGCTCACACCGTCGAGCGCGGGGGTCTCGGCGCCGGGGTAGGCGAAGGTGACGCCGTCCAGCACGATGTCGGGGTGCTCGACGGCGAGCTCGTGCTGCGGCCGGTCGGCGGCGCGGCGGTCGAGCAGCGCCTCGGAGCTGTCGATGTCGGCGACCACCTGGCGCGCGTAGGCGGCGTTGGAGTTCACCGTGGACTGGACGGTCTGCATGCGGGTGAGGGAGGGCACGAGGCGGAAGCCGGCGATGCCGAACATGCCGATGGCGGCGACGGCACCCTCCGCCCCGCCCGTGAGGTAGCCGACGCCGGCGATGAGCGCGAAGCCGATGATGAGGGCCGTCTCCAGGACGTAGCGCGGCACCTGGCCGAGGAAGTTGGCCTCGGCGCGCGCCCGGGAGGAGTGGCCGCGGGTCTCGTGGACCCGCGCCTGGACGTCGGGCGTGCGCCCGGCGAGGGTCACCTCCTTGAGCGCCCCGAGCGCCTCGGACAGCACCCGGACGGTGCGCTGGGACCAGTTCCGGTTCTCCCGTCCGGCCGCGACGGCGCGCGGGGAGATGATCCCGGCGAGCAGCAGCGCGACGAGCGCGAGGTAGACGATCGTCACGGCGGCGATGAGCGGGTCGAAGACGACGATGGCCACGACGACGGCGAGCATCGTGCCGACCTCGCCGAAGAGCGTCATCGTCGGGATGAGGACACCGGCGACCGTGACACCGACGCCCACGTCGACGGTGCGGACGAGCTCGGAGGTGTTCTTCGACAGCCGGTCGCCCCACGGCGAGGCGAGGTAGGCGGCGAAGAGCCGGTCACCGATGGCGACCTCGTGGCTGGCGAAGCGACGCGTGGCCACGCGCAGCAGGGCGACGGCGAAGACGCCCTTGAGGACGATGACGGCGCACACGGTGACCAGCGCCGTCACCTGACCGGCGGTCGTCGTGAGGTCACCGATGAGCGGCAGGGAGGCAGCGCCGTCACCGACGACCGCCTGGAGCATGGTGGCCACGAGACCGAGCGCGACGAGGTCGAGCAGCGCGAGCGCGGCGGTGAGGATCCCGTAGGTGAGGAGGAAGCGCCGGCTCCCGTCCGGGAGCACCCTGAGCAGCGGGCGGACGATGCTCAGGACGTTCCTCACGCTGGGAGTCTACGGGCGGGCGGGCCCGGCGCGGAGGACGCGGCGGTACAGGGCGAGGAGCGACTCCTCCTCGTGCTGCCACGTCAGCTCGGTCGCCGCGGTGCGGGCCGCGCGCCGGTAGGCGTCCGGGTCGGTGAGGATGCGGGTCATCGTGGCGGCCATCGCGGCGGCCTCGGCGTCGGTGGACGACGGCGGCACCTCGCCGTCGTCGTCGGGGCGGACGAGGCCGAAGATCTCCCCGACGCCGTAGCGCTCGACGACCTCGCGGGTGTCGGGCAGGTCCGCGGCGGCGACGGGCAGGCCCGCGTGGATCGCCTCGAAGAGCTTGTTCGGCAGGGAGTACTCGTAGGACAGGCACGTGGGGCGCACGAAGACGATCGAGAGGTCGGCGTCCGCGAGCGCGCCCGCGACCTCGTGCGGGGCGACCTTGCCGACCATGTGGACCCGGTCGCGCACGCCGGCCTGCTCGATGCGGCGGTCCAGCTGGGCGAGGTAGCCGGGGTCCCCGTAGCCGAGGACGACGAGGTGGACGTGAGTGGGCAGCAGGGCGAGTGCCTGGATCGTCTCCTCCAGCCCGCGGCTCGTCGTGATGCGCCCGCCGTAGGCGATGACCTGGTCGCTCGGCGCGAGACCCGCGAGCTGGCGCAGCCGGCCGTGCGCCGGGTCGGTCGGCTCCCCGGCGGCCGGGATGTTGCGCACCAGGGTGGGCAGCTCACGCAGCCGGTAGGTGCGCTGCAGCCAGCGGGCGATGGACGGGGAGACCGTGATGACGCCGTCGGCGCGGCGGACGACCACGCGCTCGACGAGAGCCTCGACGTGCTTGCCGACCGGCCGGTCGCGGACGTTGCGGTGGCGCCACAGCTCGTGGGAGTCGTAGACGAGGCGGGCGCCGGTGCGCCGGGCGATGAGACGGCCCGGCACGAGGGTGTTGCCGTCGTTGGCGTGGACGACGTCGGGCAGGCGGCGGCGACCTTCCCGCACGGCCATCACCCAGTAGTGGACGAGGATCGCGGTGCGGGCGAGCCGGTCGACCGGGTCGAGGACCCTCGCGAGGACGGCGCCCCGCACCGCCGGCCGCGGCGAGGCCATGACGGTAAGTGCACTGTCGGCGGTAAGTGCGCTGTCGGCGGTAAGTGCGCTGTCGGCGGTAAGTGCGCTGTCGGCGGTAGGTCGGGCGCCGCCTCCCTTTCGCGCCGAGAGCTGAGTTCTTACTCGGGCCAGGGTGCGCTTGAGGCGCGGCACCCAGGTGATGAAGGCAGGCTCGGGCACGCGGACGAGCTCGACGCCGTCGGGCAGCCGCTCGGCGGTGGCCGGGTAGCCCAGGTGGGCGCGGGAGACGGCGAGGATCGTCACCTCCGCGCCGGCCTCGCGCAGGGAGTGCGCGGTCTTGAGGACGCGCGAGTCGGCATGGGCGTCGTTGTAGACGAGCATCGCCACCCGGGTGGCGCGCCCGTCGGGCCGGGGAAGGTCGGTCACCGCGCACTCCTCGCTGCCCGTTCGACGACGTCGACGGCGCGGCGGGCAGCGGCCGCGGCGGAGACGTGGGCGGCGGCCCAGGCAGCCCGCCGGCGGCGCTCGGGGGACGCCGGTGCGGAGGCACCGTCGACGTCGTCCAGGGCGGCAACCATGGCGGCGGCGACGGCCTCGACGTCGTGCTCGACCACCTGCCCGAGGCGCCCCTCGCTGACGAGCTCGCGCGCGGGCCCGACGCCGGCGAAGAGCACCGGCGTCCCGCAGGCGGCCGCGGCGTAGAGCTTGGACGGGAAGGCGAAGGCGTAGGCCCCGGCCAGCACCGAGGCGAGGGACGCCCGAGCACCGCGGATCCAGCGCGCGACCTCCTCGGGCGGCATCCGCGGCAGGAAGGTCACCGCGCCGGGCGCCAGCTCCTCGGCCTGACGGCGCATGGCCGCGACGTCGCTGCCCTGCCCGATGAAGACGAGCAAGGCGTCCGGTCGCGCGGCGACCACCCGGCCCATGGCACGGGTGAAGACGTCGGCGCCGTGCACCTCCGAGGCGGTACCGGTGTAGACGAGGTAGGGGCGCTCGCCCTCGACGGCCGGGCCGCCGGGGTGGAAGACGGTCGTGTCCACGCCGTTGCCGACGACGGTGGCCTGCGCCCCGAGGGCTCGGACCCGCTCGACGACGCCGGTGGACGTCGCGAGGACGGCGCGCGCCGAACGCAGGACGACGCGTTCGAGCCCGCGCAGCACCGTGGCGACGACCCGGGGCATGCCCGCCGTCACGACGGCGTCGGACCACACGTCGGCCGCGTAGTAGACGACCGGGACCCGCCGCAGCCGGGAGACGACCGTGCACACGAGTCCCGTCGTCGGCGGGGGCTCGACGACGACGACGTCGGGGCGCCGGGTGGTGAGCAGTCGCAGCGCGAGCGGGAGGTCGAAGCTGAGGTACTGGACGTAGCCGCGGACGTACCCGTCGCTGTCCCGCAGCACCGGCCGGCGCAGCACCCGCACGCCCGGAGGAGGCACGTAGCCGGCGTCGTCGGGGGTCGTTGTCGTGAGGACGGTGACGCGGTGGCCCGCGGCCGCCAGCTCGCGGACGAGCGCGCCGAGCCGCAGGGAGGCGGCGGCGGGCTCGGGGGCGAAGATCCGGGTGGCGACGACGACGTGCAACGGTCTGCCCTCGCGCGCTCCCTCCACGGTCCCCACCCTAGCCGCGCCGGGCCACGCCCCCGCTCAGGGGCGCGACGTCAGGAGCAGGCGCGGGAGAAGCGCTGGGTGTTGTAGGCGTAGTTCCCGGCCTCCACCGAGCCGGTGGCGACGTACCGGTACTCGGGGTTGAGGATCCCGCTGCGGTGGACCTCGGAGTTCATGTACCAGTCCATCGCGGCGCGCGGGTCGGGGGTCTCCCCGCGCTGCTGCCAGGTCCGCACGATGTGCTCCGACGCCGGGGAGCAGCCGGCGGCACGCGCCTCGGAGCTGATCGTGTCCCAGGCGGCGTGCTGGATGCGGCCCAGCTCCACCATGGCCTGCGACTGGCGCACGGCGGCGGCCCGCAGCTCGGGCCAGGCGCGGACGGGACCGATGCCCCGGGAGAGGCGTTCGGCGTTGATCATCTCGATCATCCGCTCGTCGTACTCCCGCATGCTGCCCACGGGCGGGGCGGCGGGGTACCTCTCGGGGCTGCGCAGGCCGATGGAGTCGGTGCCGTTGCCGTCCCAGTCCCCGACGAACGCGGCGTCGCCCTCGTTGCCGTAGGCCATGACGATGTCGGCGTTGCCGCCGCTGATGGAGTTCTTGATGTGGAAGACGTCGCCGCGGCGGATGCCGAGGGAGTCCCCGCGCCGGCCGTCCCAGTCGCCGACGAGCACCTCGTCGTCGGCGCGGCCGTAGGTGACGACGGAGTCGGCGTCCCCGCCACTGATGGAGTTCTTCAGGTGGTAGACGTTCTCGCGGCGCACCCCGAGGGTGTCGGTGCCGTCGCCGTCCCAGTCTCCGATGAGGACGACGTCGTCGGGGCGGCCGTAGGTGATGACCTCGTCGGCGTCACCCCCGCGCAGGCTGTTCTTCACGTGGTACTGCGCGCCACGACGCACGACGGGGGTGTCGACGCCGTCGCCGTCCCAGTCGCCCATGAGGACGACGTCCCCGGCGCGGCCGTAGGTGACGACCGTGTCGGCGGCCCCGCCGGAGAGGCTGTTGCGGAAGTGGTAGGTCGCGTCGCGGCGGACGGCCAGGGAGTCCGTCCCCCGCCCGTTCCAGTTGCCGACGTACACAATGTCGGTGGCGCGGCCGTAGGAGAAGGACAGGTGCGTGACTCCCGCCCAGCCGTTCGTCAGGTGGTAGCGGTCGCCCTCGCCGTCGAGGTCTCCGCCCTTGCCGGCGGCAGGAGCCGCCACGAGGAGCAGGCCGAGCGTGAGCCCGGCAGCAAGCGTGCGTCGTACCGTCATGGTCGGTCCCCCTGAGGTTGTGATCGTCGGCTGTCTACGATAAGAGCGTGATCGAACCGTGACAATTTGACGTTCGCCACACACGCCGACGCGGCAGCCCGCACCGAGTCGGTGCGGGCTGCCGCCGTGGGGGTCGGGCTCAGCGCGTGGAGAAGGCCGCGTCGAACGCCGCCTCGCTGGGCTTGAACGAGAGCTTGCGGACGAACTCAAGGGCCTCGGGCGCACCGATGAGGCGGTCCATCCCGGCGTCCTCCCACTCGACCGAGAGCGGACCCTCGTAGCCGATGTGGTTGAGCATCCGGAAGGCGTCCTCCCACGGCACGTCGCCGCGGCCGGTGCTGATGAAGTCCCAGCCACGGCGCGGGTCCGCCCACGGCAGGTGGGACCCCAGGCGACCGTTGCGGCCGTTGAGCCGACGCTTGGAGTCCTTGCAGTGGACGTGGAAGATCTTGTCCCTGAAGTCGAGGAGGAAGGAGACCGGGTCCAGGTCCTGCCAGGTGAAGTGGCTCGGGTCCCAGTTGAGGCCGAAGGCGTCCCGGTGACCGATCGCCTCGAGGGTGCGCTGGGTGGTCCAGTAGTCGTAGGCGATCTCCGAGGGGTGCGGCTCGAGCGCGAAGCGCACGCCGACCTCGTCGAAGACGTCGAGGATCGGGTTCCACCGGTCGGCGAAGTCCCGGTAGCCGGCCTCGACGAGCTCCTCGGAGGCGGGCGGGAACATCGCCACGTACTTCCAGATGGACGAGCCGGTGAAGCCGGTGACCGTCTTGACGCCCAGGCGAGCGGCCGCACGAGCCGTCACCTTCATCTCCTCGGCGGCGCGCTGGCGCACACCCTCGGGCTCGCCGTCGCCCCAGATGCGGTCCGGGAGGATGTCGCGGTGGCGCTGGTCGATCGGGTCGTCGCAGACCGCCTGGCCCTTGAGGTGGTTGGAGATCGCGTAGACCTTCAGCCCGTTCTTCTCGAGGATGTCGAGCCGGTTCTGGACGTAGGCGTCGTCCTCGGCGGCCTGCCACGGGTCGAGGTGGTCGCCCCACGAGGCGATCTCGAGGCCGTCGTAGCCCCACTCGCCGGCGAGCCGGGCCACCTCCTCGAAGGGCAGGTCGGCCCACTGGCCGGTGAAGAGAGTGATCGGTCGTGCCATGTCAGTCTCCAATCTCCGTGTAGGTGCTGTGCTGCGCGCTGGACCGCTCGATCGCGTCGAGCACACGCTGGACGTGCAGGCCGTCCTCGAAGGACGGCGTCGGGTCCTCCCCGGCGCCGAGGGCCCGGACGAGGTCCACGGCCTGGTGGACGAAGCCGTGCTCGTAGCCCAGGCCGTGTCCGGCGGGCCACCAGGCCTCGATGTAGGGGTGGTCCGGCTCGGTGACGAGGATCCGCCGGAACCCGGCGGTCTCGGTCGACTCGGTGGCGTCGTAGTAGTGGAGGACGTTCATGTCCTCGAAGTCGAAGGCGAGGGAGCCCGTCGACCCGTTGACCTCGATGCGGATGGCGTTCTTGCGGCCCCAGGCGAAGCGCGTCGCCTCGAAGACCGCGGGCGCACCGCTCGAGAGCCGGCCGAGGAACATCGCGGCGTCGTCGACGGTGACCGGGCCACGCTCGGTGCCGCCGGTGCCGTGCAGGCCGCTGAAGCTCTCGGCGACGGGGCGCTCGGCGACGAAGGTGTCGAGCATGCCCGACACCCCGGCGATCCGCTGGCCGGTGACGAACTGCGTGAGGTCGATGATGTGGGCGCCGATGTCGCCCAGCGCGCCCGAGCCGGCCTTCTCCTTGTCCAGGCGCCAGGACAGCGGCGCGTCGGCGTCGGCGAGCCAGTCCTGGAGGTACTGGGCGCGGACCTGGCGGACCTCGCCGATCCGTCCCTCGGCGACCATCTGCTGCGCCAGCTTGATGGCGGGCACCCGGCGATAGGTGAAGCCCACCATCGAGTGGACACCACGGCCACGGGCGGCGTTCGCGGCCGCGGCCATGGTCTCGGCCTCGGCGACGGTGTTGGCCATGGGCTTCTCGACCAGCACGTGCTTGCCGGCCTCGAGCGCGGCCACCGCGATCTCGGCGTGTGTGTCCCCCGGTGTGCAGATGTCGACGACGTCGACGTCCTCACGTTCGATGACCCGACGCCAGTCGGTCTCCACGGCGTCCCACCCGAGCTGGCGGGCGGCGCTCGTCGCACGCTGCTCGTCCCGCCCCACGAGGACCGCCATGTGCGGCTCCAGCGGCAGGTCGAAGAAGCGGTGCGCGTTGCGCCACGCCTGGGAGTGGGCGCGCCCCATGAAGGCGTACCCGATCATCGCCACACCGATCCGTGGCTTGTCCTCGCTCATCATGCTCCTTCAGATGTGGGACCGGGGGCGCCGGACCAGCCGGCGCCCCCGGATCCTGGGGTGACTCAGGACTCGAAGGCCGAGTCGATGTACTGGTCGACGTTGTCCGCCGTCACGACGGGGGCGTAGAGCTGGACGAGGCGCGGGACCTCGACCTCGACCAGGTCGGACATGGCCTTGCCCTGGGCCAGCAGGCGGGCGAGGCGGATGCCGTCCGCAGCCTGGGTCGACGGGTAGACGACCGTGGCCTCGACGAGCGACTCGCCGGACTGGATGTCCCGCATGACGTTGGCCGAACCGGCGCCACCGACGACGAAGAACTCGTCACGGCCGGCGTTCTCGATGGCCTGCATGACGCCGACACCCTGGTCGTCGTCGTGGTTCCAGATGGCGTCGATCTCCGGCGCGGCCTGGAGCAGGTTGGCCGTCGCGGACTCGCCACCCTGGACGGTGAAGTCGGCGGCAACGCGGTTGGAGACGTCGAGCCCGCACTCGCCGAGCGCGTCGGCGAAGCCCTGGCTGCGCTCCTGGGTCAGCGGCAGGTTGTCGATACCGGCGATCTCGGCGATGACGGCGTCGGGCTGGTCGCCCAGACGCTCGCACATGTACTCGCCGGCGCTCACGCCCATGCCGTAGTTGTCACCGAGAACGGTGACGCGGGCGGCGTTGGGGTCGGAGAACTCGCGGTCGACGTTGATGACGGGGATGCCCGCCGCCATGGCCTCGAGGGCCACGCCGGTGACAGCCGCGCCGTCGAAGGGGAGCACGACGATGGCGTCGACGCCGTCGTTGATGAAGGTCTCCATCTGAGCGATCTGGAGGCTGACGTCGTTGGTGCCCTCGGCGGGACGGAAGTCGATGTCGTCGTACTTCTCGGCCTCCTCCTGGGCAGCGTTGCTGATGGCGGCCATCCAGCCGTGGTCGGCGGCCGGCGCGGAGAAGCCGATGGTCACCGTCTCGCCGGTCTCGTCGTTGCTCGAGCCGGGCTGCTCGTTGGTGGTGCCGCCGTCGTCGTTGCCTTCGCCCTCGACTTCCTCGGGGGTGTTGCCGGTGCAGCCGGCGAGGAGCAGGGCGGCGGAGAGGCCGGCCGCGACGGCGAACCGGCGGCGCGTGGTGCGTGCGGACATGAGGGGTTCCTCCTTGAACGGAAAACGGGTTGTGCTGACAGGGGTTGGGGACAGGGACGGGGGGCTACTTGGACCCACGGGCAGCGATCCGCTGCTGGAGCAGGACGGCGAGGACGATGATCGTGCCCTGCGCCACGGCCTGCACCGACGTGGAGAGGTTGTTGAGGATGAAGACGTTGCGGAGCGTCGCGAAGATGAGCACGCCGAAGACGGTGCCCACGATCGTTCCGCGACCACCGATGAGCAGGGTGCCACCGACGACCACAGCAGCGATGGCATCGAGCTCGTAGAGGTAGCCGTGGGTGGAGGTTCCGGCTCCGGTGCGAGCGAGCATCGTGATCGCCGCGATACCGGCCGCGAGCCCGGCGAGCGCGAAGAGGTACATCGTGTGTCGCTGGACCTTGATGCCCGCGAGCCGCGCGGCCTCCGGGTTGCCTCCGACGGCGACGGTGCGACGGCCGAAGGTCGTCCGGTTGAGGAGCACCCAGCCGAGCGCGGCGATGACGATGAACATCCACACCGTGACCGGCAGGCCGAGGAAGTCGCCACCGAAGAAGTCCATGAACCCGTCGACGGTGCTCCGGCGCTCCCCCTCCAGCGAGCTGGCCGGGATGAGCAGCGTTCGCCGGTCGGAGATGATCTCGGCGAGACCTCGTGCGGCCACGAGCATGGCGAGCGTCGCGATGAAGGGCACGACCCGTCCGTACGCGACGATGATCCCGTTGACGAGGCCCGCAGCCGTACCGACGACGAGGGCGGCGAGCGCCATGACGATCCAGTGGATGTCGCCGGCCATCGTCTGGGTGGCGAGCGTCGTCGCCCAGACGGTGGCGAGGCCGAGGACGGAACCGACCGACAGGTCGATCCCACCGCCGGTGATGACGAAGGTCATCCCGACGCTGAGGATCCCGATCGTCGCGGCCAGCGCGAGGATCGTCGTGATGTTGCTGGTGCTGAGGAACCGCTCGCCGGCCGTGACCACACCGACCACGCAGAGCAGGGCCAGGGCGATGACGAGCCCGAGGTTGCGGGCCACGCCCGAGCCGCCGCCGAGCCGTAGCCCCGCCGACTTCTTGCTGGAACCGGGCGTCTGCTCGCGGTTCGTGGGCGGCAGGACCGGGGAACCTGCCCCGGTCGCGGAGGTGCCTGCCGCGGTGTTCTCACTCATGCGTGAGTTCCTTCCATGACGAGGTCGAGCACGCCGTGCTCGTCGATCTGGTCAGCGGGGCCCTGGTGGACCACGCGGCCGTCGGCGACCACGAGGACGTCGTCGGCCAGGCCGAGGACCTCCTCGATCTCGCTCGAGACCATGAGCACCGCCGCCCCCCGGGCGGCGAGGCTGCGGATGAGGCTGTAGATCTCCGAGCGCGCACCGACGTCGACGCCGCGGGTCGGCTCGTCGAGCAGCAGGATGTCGCAGCCGTGGACGAGCCACCGCGCGAGCATGGCCTTCTGCTGGTTGCCTCCGGAGAGGGTGCGGATGTGCCGCGCGCCGTCGGCCGGTGCGACCTGCAGCGAGCGGATCTGCTCGTCCGCCGCGCGCCGCTCGGCCCGCTCGTTGAGGAAGGCCGAGCGGGCGAAACGGCCGAACGTCGACAGCGTGATGTTGCGGTAGACGGGCTCGTCGAGAAGGAGGCCCTGGCTCTTGCGCTCCTCGGGCGCGAGGCCGATGCCGGCGGCCACGGCGGCGGGGACCGAGCCGCGGGCGACCTTCTTGCCCTTGACGCGCACCGTCCCGCCGGTGGCCTTGCGTGCCCCGTAGACCGTCTCGAGGATCTCCGACCGTCCGGCACCGACGAGCCCCGCGAGGCCGACGATCTCGCCGGCCCGGACCGTGAAGCTCACCTTGTCGAAGACCCCGGCCAGGGAGAGGTCCTCGACCTCGAGCAGGGGCTCGCCCCGCTCGTGGGACCCGCGCCCGCCGCCGAAGTCGCCCTCGACGGTGCGCCCGGTCATGAGCCTGATGAGGTCCGGGGTGGGCGTGTCCGCTACAGCAAGGTTCTCGGCGACCGTGCGCCCGTCCTTGAGGACGGTGATGCGGTCACCGATCTGCCGGATCTCCTCGAGGCGGTGGGAGATGTAGATGATCGCGACACCGTCGGCCTGCAGCGCCCGCACGACGCGGTAGAGGTTCTCCACCTCCTCCGGGTCGAGGACGGCGGAGGGCTCGTCCATGACGATGACCCGCGCGTTGTGCGACAGCGCCCGGGCCATGGAGACGATCTGCTTGCCGGCGGCCGAGAGCTTGCCCACCTCACGGCCGGGCGAGATCTCGCCGTGGCCCAGGCGCTCGAGCAGCTCGCGGGTGCGGGCGTGTGCCTCCGCCTTGCGGAGCACGCCCCCGCGCGAGAGCTCGTGCCCGAGGTAGATGTTCTCCGCCACGGTGAGACCGTCGACGACGTCGAGCTCCTGGTACATCGTGGCGATGCCGAGCGCGATGGCCGCGGTCGGCGAGTCGATCGTGACGACCTCGCCGTTCCACCGGATCTCTCCGGAGTTCGGCTGGTGCGCGCCGGCGAGGACCTTGATGAGGGTTGACTTGCCCGCGCCGTTCTGACCGAGGAGGCAGTGCACCTCGCCGGCGCGGACCTCGAGGTCCACGCCGTCGAGAGCTTTCGCGCCCGGGAAGTGCTTGATGACGTCGGTGATCTGAAGGAGGGGGGTGTTGGGGTCTGCTGTGACCATGGCGACACTGTATGGGGGCATTCTGATGTCCGTCAATCAAAAGTCGGGCAGAGGGAAGATAGTTACGTGAGCGTGACCTGTCGAAGCATCGGTGGTTTACTCGGTGCATGGTCATACTTCCGACAGGCCTCGAGGAGCGAGGTGACGTCCGCCGAGAGACCGACCCCAGGTCGGCCGGCACGCTGTTTCAGCTGATCCGGGACGGGCGGCCCAGGACCCGAGCGGACCTCGCGGCCGTCACCGGATTCGCGCGCCCAACGGTGGCCGCGCGCATCGACGAGCTGCTCGGCTCCGGCCTCATCGTTCCCGCGGGCGAGGCGTCCTCGACGGGCGGTCGTCCCCCCGCCACCTTCGCCTTCAATCCTGGGGCACGCATCATCCTGGCCGCCGATCTCGGCGTGAGCCACGGCCGTCT
The DNA here is from genome assembly GCF_900116375.1 of Georgenia satyanarayanai. Taxonomy (GTDB): domain Bacteria; phylum Actinomycetota; class Actinomycetes; order Actinomycetales; family Actinomycetaceae; genus Oceanitalea; species Oceanitalea nanhaiensis. The sequence goes on from NZ_UETB01000007.1 coordinate 176,781, forward strand.
CGCCATCACCGACCTCGCCTCGACGGTCCTGAGCGAGCGGTCGCTGGAGATCGCCATCGCCGACGGGCCCGAGGTGGTCCTGGACGCGGTGACGACGGCGCTGTGCGACATGGTCGAGGAGCTCGGTCGACCGGTGTCCGACGTCGCCGGCGTGGGCATCGGCCTTCCCGGTCCCGTCGAGCACCGCCTCGGTCGCGCCATCAGCCCGCCGATCATGCCCGGCTGGGACGGTTTCGACGTGCCGGGCCACGTGGCGCGCACGCTGCCGACGCCGGTGCTCGTCGACAACGACGTCAACATCATGGCGCTCGGTGAGCACGCCGCGCGGTGGCAGGACGTCAAGGACCTCGTGTTCATCAAGATCGCCACCGGCATCGGCGCGGGGATCATCTCCGACGGCGAGCTGCGGCGCGGCGCCCTGGGCGCTGCCGGGGACCTGGGCCACATCGCCGTGCCTCGCGGGCGCCAGATCCCCTGCCGCTGCGGCAACGTGGGGTGCCTGGAGGCGCTGGCGAGCGGCCTTGCCGTCGTGGAGTCGCTGCGCGCGCAGGGTGTGGACATCCAGCGCACCGCGCAGATCGTCGACCTCGTCCGCTCGGGCAACATCACCGCCAGCCAGACGGTGCGCCAGGCGGGCCGGGACATCGGCGACGTCGTCGCCGGCTGCGTCAACCTCCTCAACCCCTCGGTCATCGTCATCGGCGGGATCGTCTCGGAGGTGGGCGAGCACCTGCTCGCCGGCATCCGCGAGGTCGTGTACAGCCGGTCGCTGCCGCTGGCCACCCAGCACCTGCGCATCGTCGCCTCGCAGACCGAGGGGCGCGCCGGCGTCCTGGGAGCCTCGCAGATGGTGTCGCAGCAGGTGCTCTCGGCACCGGCGATCGACCAGCTCCTCGTCAAGTCCTGAGACCTCAGCGGTCCACGAGCTCGGCGACGTAGATGTCGCGGAAGTACACATCATCGTCCTCACCGTGGTTCTGGAGGCCGACGTGACCGGACAGGTCACCGTCGGAGCGGTCTGAGTCAAAGCTGTTGACGAGCGTGCCGTTGAGGAGAACCGTGTCGGTCCGTCCCTCGGCGGTGATCTCGTAGGTGTTCCACTCCCCCGGTGGTTCGAGCGACTGAGCGACAGCCGCTCGGTCAGCGCCCTGGTGGAGGTAGATCGCACCGGTGGTGCGGTCGGGCGCGTCGGTCGCGTCGATCTGGATCTCGTACCCCTCGTTCACTGCCACCCAGGGGTCGTCGCCCGGCTCGGGGAAGCCGATGAAGACCCCGGAGTTGTCGTCCCCGGCCACCTTCCAGTCGAGGGTGAGCCGGTAGTTCTCGAACGTGTCGGGGAACCACAGCAGACCCATCCCGCCGACGGTGCGGAGGGAGCAGTCCTCCTGCAGCTCGAAGCTGCCGGGTCCTGCCATGCGCCACCGGTCCAGGCTCTCCTGCGTGCCGTCGAAGAGGGCACGGTCGCCCTCCTGGGACAGCGGGCACGGCTGGTCGATCGGGTCCGGGGAGGTGCAGCCCACCACGAGCGCGAGGGCGCCGACGACGGCGGCCGTGCACGTGCAAGTAGACATTGCGGTCCGCACCTCCCCGTCCGGTACCGGCGGCTGGGCCTCCGAGGAGGAGGCCCAGCCACCGGGAACGGTCAGCTCGCCTTGGCGATCGAGCCGATCGACTTGCCGCCGGCAGAGGCGGGCGCCTCACCGACGGGGCGGCGGACACCGAGGGTGTCGGTGCCATCACCGTTCCAGTCACCGACGTAGACCTCGTCGCCCAGGCGGCCGAAGGTCAGCACCGTGTCCGCGTCCCCGCCACGCAGGGAGTTGTTCACGTAGTACGTGCGACCCCGCTGGACGGCCAGGGTGTCGCTCCCGTTGCCGTCCCAGTCACCGGTCAGGGTGACGTCACCGGCCCGGCCGTAGGTGAACACCGTGTCCGCGTCCCCACCACGCAGGGAGTTCTTCACGTGGTACGTCGCGGCCCGGCGCACCGCGAAGGTGTCCGTCCCGTTGCCGTCCCAGTCACCCACGAGCACCATGTCGGCCTCCCGGCCGTAGTGGAACACCAC
>NZ_UETB01000003.1:0-110879 GCF_900116375.1 Georgenia satyanarayanai
GACCGCGACCCCGAACCCGTCGCCGAGCTCGACGGCTACGGCCCCATCCCCCCGATCCTCGCCCGAGCCCTGGCCACCGGCGGCACCTGGCGCAGACTCCTCACCGACCCCACCACCGGACAGATCCTCGACGTCGGACGCACCCGCTACCAACCACCCGCCGCCATCGCCGACCACGTCCGCCACCGCGACCGCACCTGCATCCGCCCCAGCTGCACCCACCCCGCCCGCACCGCCCACCTCGACCACATCCACGAGTGGAAGGACGGCGGCACCACCTCAGCCGACAACCTCGGCCCCCAGTGCACCGGCGACCACCACGCCAAGACCATCGGCGCCTACACCGTCGCCTACACCACCGACCGCACCTACGCCTGGACCACCCCCACCGACCACGGCTACCTCCGCCGCCCCGACGGCACCACCACCACCCTCCCCCGCCACACCACCCAAGCCCTGCGCAAGCTCGTGAAAGAGACCACCCGCAACGGCAGGCCCGTCGACCCCGCCCTCATCGACGCCGCTCTCGCCGCCGCGTCGGCCGGCACCGACACCCCCGAGCACTGGACACTTCCCAAGGGTCAGCGCTCGGCGCCGCGGCCCGACCTCCACCACGGGCAGTCCTGGGCTGACGGCGAACCGCCGTTCTAGAAACGGGTCCGGCGCCCGACACCCGTAGGTGTCGAGCGCCGGACCACGGCGCGACGCAGCCGTCACACGACGAAGGCGGAGACCCTCCCGCGCAGCTCGTCCGCCATGCGGGCCAGCTCGTCGGTGGCGCTCTGCATCTGTGCGAGGACGGTGCTGGAGGTGGCCGTCACGGTGGCGACGCCGGAGATGTTCGCGGCGATCTCCCCGGAGCCGGCGGCGGCCTCGTGCACGCCGCGCGTCATCTCCTGCGTCGTCGCGGTCTGCTGCTCGACGGCGGAGGCGATGGTGAGCTGGTAGTCGTTGATCGAGCGCACGGTCTTGGCGATCTCCTCGATCGCCGCCACCGCGGCCACGGTCTGCGTCTGGTTGTCACCGATGCGGGTGGTGATGTCCTCAGCGGCCCGCGCGGACTCCTGCGCCAGCTCCTTGACCTCCCCGGCGACGACGGCGAAGCCCTTGCCCGCCTCACCGGCCCGCGCGGCCTCGATGGTCGCGTTGAGCGCGAGCAGGTTGGTCTGCTCGGCGATCGAGGTGATGACCTTGACGACCTCGGAGATCTCCCGCGAGCTCTCACCGAGGTTGTTGACGGTGCTGGCGGTCGCGTCCGCCGTCGTGACGGCGCGGGCGGCGACGCCGGCGGCCTCCCCCGCGTTCTTCGCGATCTCCTGGATGGAGGCGCTCATCTGCTCGGCGCCGGAGGCGACGGTCTGGACGCTGTGGGAGATCTGCTGGGCGGCGTCGGAGACGGCGCTGGCCTGGGCCGAGGCCTCCTCCGAGCCGGCGGCCACCTGCGTGTTGGAGGCGGACAGCTCCTCCGCGGCGGCGGCGACGGTCTGGGCGGACTCGACCACGCTGGTGAGCGCCTCGCGCAGGGCGACACGGGCCAGGGAGGAAGAGTGCGCCATCTGCCCGAGCTCGTCACGGTCCTCGACGTGCGCGTCCACGGTCATGTCGCCCGCGGCCATGGCCTCGAGCGAGCCGCGGACGGCGTGCAGGCCGCGGCGGATGCGACGGGTGACGGCGACGGCGATCGTGACTGAGATCGCGGCCGCGACGACGAAGCCGATGGTGAGCACGAGAAGGGTCTGGCTGATCTCGCTGCTGGCGTCGGTCGCGATCGCGTCGACACGGTTCTGGATCTGCCCGTCGGCGAGGACGAGTGCCCGCCCGGCGTTGTCCGGGTCACCGGCCGGGGAGGCGTTGAGCGCGCTCTCCAGGCCGACGACGTCGCCGGCCTCGACGAGCGGCATGAGGGTGGCGTCGCGGTAGGTGAGCCAGCCCTCCCAGCGGGTGGTGAAGTCGGCCCACTGCTGGGTCTCCGACTCGGGGTACTGGGAGACGGCGTCGATGAGCCCGTCGACGGTGCGGTCGTTCCACGCCTGGGAGGTGAGGAGCTGCTCGCGGCGGGACTCGTCGGTGGCGGCGGCCGCACGGCGGACGAGCAGGTGGCTCTGGGACTGGGCGGCGCGCAGCTCGGCCATCGAGCCCTGGAGGTCCTCGGTGAGGAGGCGGACCTCGGTGAGGTGGTCACCGGCGCGCAGCAGCGCGACGGCACCGGCCCCGCCGACGATGCCGAACAGCCCGCCGAGGATGACGATGGCGGTGGCGATCTTGAAGCCGACCGGACGGTCCCAGAACCACGCGTTGCGGCGTCGTCGGGGGGCGTCAGGGGTGTCGGTGCTGGTGCGGCGGCTCATGCCAGGTCTCCCGCCTCGTAGTAACCGCTCTCGATGAGCAGGTGGTGGTAGTTGTCCTGCGTGACGAGCTGGGGGGTCAGCAGGTAGGCGGGCACGATGAGCCGGCCGTTGTCGTAGGTGGTGACGTCGTTGGTCTCGGGGTCGCCACCGTTGAGCATCTGGTGCACCGCGGAGACGGCGACCTCCGCGAGCTGGCGGGTGTCCTTGAAGATCGTCGTGTACTGCTCGCCGGCGGCGACGGACTTGGCGGAGGCGAGGTCGGCGTCCTGGCCGGGCACGACCGGCAGGGCGCGGTCACCGGCGTCGAGCCCGGCGGTGGCGAAGACGCCGATGAGCGCCTGGGCGATGCCGTCGTTCGGGGACAGCACGCCGTGGAGCTGCTGGTCGGCGTCGTAGGTCTGGATGAGCGCGCTCATCCGCGCCGCTGCGGTCTCCCCGTCCCACGCGGGCGTGGCGACGACGTCGAACTCCGTCTCACCGGAGACGACCTCGACGACGCCGGAGTCGAGGTAGGGCTGCAGGACGCTCATGGCGCCGGCGTAGAACACCGTCGCGTTGTTGTCGTCGGGCGAGCCGGCGAAGATCTCGATGAAGAACGGACCCTCGGCACCGGTCTCGCGGCCGGTCTCGTCGAGCACGCCGATGCCCTGGAGCAACGAGGTGGCCTGCTGGATGCCGACACGCTCGTTGTCGAAGGTGGCGTAGTAGTCGACGTCGGGGCTGTCGAGGATCAGGCGGTCGTAGGCGACGACGGGGACGTCGGCCGCGCCGGCTTCGGCCAGCACCGCGGTGAGCGCCGACGCGTCCACCGCGCCGACGACGAGCGCGTCCGCGCCCGCCTCGACCATCTGGCGGATCTGGTCGGCCTGCAGCTGGGGGTCGTCGTCGGCGTAGTCCACCATGACGTGGTGTCCGAGGGCCTCGAGCTGTGCGGTGACGTTCGCGCCGTCCTTGGCCCAGCGCTCGAGCTGCTGCGTGGGCATCGCGACGCCGACGCGGGCGACCTCTTCGCCCTCGCTCGCCGCTTCCGAGTCTGCGCCGGCGCAGCCGGCGAGGCCGACGGCGACCGCCAGGGCACCGAGCCCGACAGTCCGGGCTGTTCGTCGTACAAGTGTCATGCGACCGCACCATCCGTGGCTGAACCGACCGGCGCGTCCAGCGCCGGGCCCCTGGTGAGGGGCGTCACTCAGGGCGATCGGTGCATCGCCCGCAATGATGACCGGTGGCGCGTGTGGCTCTTGTCACACGACGGCGTCGCGCCGTCCCGCGATCGCCTCCGCTCAGCCGGTCGTCAGGCGTGGCCTGGCCGTCACGACCTCGATCGGCTCGCTCTGCGTCTCGGTCACCGCCCTGCCCGCGACCGGGATCCATGTCGAGGTCCCCTCCACGCGGAAGTCCGCATCCCACTCCGTACGCAGCGAGATCCTTACCGTCCCGGGGTCGCTGTAGACGTGGGAGACCGTGTGATTCGGCCAGGGAGCCCCGGGGTCAGTTCCTGTCAGCGGCGCCGATCCGTCCCCGAAGTCCCACGTGAAGAGAACCGGAGTCACGCGCACGTCGATATCCAGATCGAGAACCCGCGTGCCCAGGACATGCTCCGCCGCATCGGTCATCACGACCGTGTCAGTCCCCACGAGTACCCATGCTTGGTCCGGCTGGATCTCCAGGCTGCCGGAGTCCACGAGCAGTGACTGGACGTCCTCCCGCGTGAATACCAGCACTTCCCTAGGAACTTCCTCGGCTTGTTCCGCATCTTCGCCGTCGGTCCACCAGCGCTCTGGAGCCCACTCACCTTCAGGCACAGGGTCACATGCAGTCACTCTGGTCTCGTACTTGCCCCACACGTACGTGACCGGCGGGCAATATCGCTCACGCACAACGCCAGAACCTGCCACAGGATCTCCGGCAGAACCTCTTCTCGAATGCCTCCTTTGCACGGACCCATCAATGACAACCTCGCCCGTCCCGTGCGTCCCCCCTCGGAGGTTCCCGGGCGGCCTCGGAGACTCTTCCGGCCGCGGAGTCGTCCTAGGAGCACGCGCCGCCTCGGTGACGCGCTCGGTGTTAGCCAGCGAGGCGCTCGCGTCACCCACCATCTGACCGGACCCAACTGGGGCAAGCGAGACCACCAAGCCCAGGCACATAACCACAGCTTTCATAGCCCGTCAGCCGCCTCTACGCTTCCGTCGATCACTATCCACCCGTCGCGCTCGCGTGCGAGGGCGAACGTGTACGTGGCCCCGCCACCTTCCAAGGCGCGTATTTCGATGCCGTCTCGGGAGTACTCCTTGGAAGGCGCCTCAGTCCCCGTAAGCGCGATCAAGACCGCACCGTCAGCGTCACCGGACTCCTGCGTCTCAACTTCCTCCACGTCGAACGCGCCGCCGGTCGCATAACCACCATCGGAAAATAACTCCTCGACTCGTTCTGCAGCCCCTGCACAAAAGCGACACTCGGGATCCGACATGGAAGCCCACTGCTCGAGATCTCCAGTTGCAAAGATGTACGCGTACAACTGCATGAAATGCCGTGCTGCCGCCTCTGCCCCCTCGATGTCGTCGCGCTCCATCTCCTCCGGCCTGGTCGGCTCGGGCCACGGCGTGGGGCCGGGTGCTGGGGACGTCGTCTCCTCGGTCGTCGTCGTGGGCGACGGCTCCGGGGCCGGCTCCGTCGTCGGGCTCGCGTTGCCCTCGGAGTCGCTGCAGCCCGCGACCAGCAGGCCGATCGCTGCCACGACCGCTCCGAGTGCGCTCCGTCGTCTCGTCATCCTCGTCAGTCCTCCCGATCAGTCAGCACGCGCCGACGACGTCACTGAGATGGAAAACCCGTCCGACCACGGCACAAGCACCCACGGCACGACGGCGGGCCGGGCAACCGCTGTCAGCGTCACCTGCGCCGTCCGGCCGTCGCTCGTCCCGGTCGCCCCGGCCACTCCGAGGCCGTGGAAGGATCCCGCCGCAGCAGACTCCTGCAGGTGCTCCCCCACCGCGGCGTGGACGGAGGAGTCAGAGAGCGGCAAGCCGTCCCGCTCCCCCGCGTAGTACAGGCCGTAGTCGATCGCGTCGGCCGCGTCGGCTGCCGCGCCGTCCGCGAGCGCCAGCAGCTGCTTGCGCTCGAGGTACACCGACGAGGCCGCCGCCACGACGAGCACCAGCGCCAGCGCCAGCACCCCGAAGCCGAGTGAGAGCAGCATGATCTGCCCGCTCTCGCCGTCGTCGTCCGTGCGTGCGCGGCTCATGGCAACCCGCTGAACTCAGGCACGGCCGCCAGGTACGTCGCACTCACCGGGACCTCGAGGGGCACGGCGCCGGCGACGAAGTCGGGGACGAGCGGAAGCCTGACGGCGGTGGCCACCTCCACGTGGATCTGGCCCCCCGCGCTCAGGCACGGGTTCTCACTGCACGTGAAGTCGAGTGCCGCCGCCGCGTCCACCGCGATCCCGTGGTCCTCGAAGGCAAGCTCCACCGCCGTCTGCGCCTGGCCCGCCGCCGTCGACAGGTCCTCCGCCTGGCTCAGCACTCTGCCGGACTCACGCGCCGCCGCTTCCGCCGCGAAGGCGGCCGCCTGGATCTGCCCCAACGTGAGCACCAGGTACACGAGCGGTACGAGCAGGACGAGCGTGACGCCGATGAACTCGACAACGGCGTTGCCGCCCTCCTCCTCGCGCAGGCGCGCCAGCAGCGCGCGGACGTTGCTCATTCCTGCACCGCCCGACCGCTGGCCGTCATCGTCCCCGCCGGTCCGAGCAGGCCCAGCACGGGAACCGGCGCGCGGACGGTGACCTCCACGAGGGCCATCCCGTCGCGCTCGACGACCTGGGCTGCGACGTCCTCGCCGTAGCGCGGGTGCAGCGCCGTCCCGATCAGCTCACGTGTCCGCTCCGCTCCCGCCGCCGGCGAGCTGCCCTCGAGCGCGCCAAGACGCGCCCCCTCGCCCGCGGCGTCGACGATCGTGTTGCGCACGTGGAGCGCGAGAGTCAGCTGCAGGACCCCGAGCAGGACCGTGACGACGAGGATCGAGACGAGGACGAACTCCACCACCGCGGACCCGTCGTCCGCAGCGAGGCGCCTCCTCAGATGTTCATGACGCGGCTGATGGCGGCCTCGAAGACGCTGGTGAGCGCGGGGCCGGCGATGAGCCAGATCGCGAACACGAGGCCCGCCGTCATCAGCGTGACCATCACCCACCCTGGGACATCGCCGCGTTCCTCGGCCACGAAGCGCCGTCGTAACGCCGCGAGATAGGTGCTCAGGTACAGCCGCATGTCGTTCTCCTTGGTCGTCGGTGCGGACGGGTGCGGTCGGGGGCGGGGGCGGGTTCACAGGCCCACCTGCAGAAGCATCAGGCCGGGGAACAGCGCGAACAGGACGGTCACCGGCAGCACGAGGAAGACGACGGGGAACATCATCTCGATCTCCTTCTTGCCGCCGACCTCCATGAGCTCACGGCGGGCGGCCTCCCGGGCGTCCTGTGCCTGGGCACGCAGCACCTCGGCGAGCGGGGTGCCACGGTCGACGGCAACGGCGATCCCCTCGGCGAAACGGGCCACGGCCGGCTGTGAGGTCCGCGCCGCCAGGCGTTCCAGCGACACCGCCAGAGGCGTGCCCGCCCGGGCCTCTCCGAGCGTGACCTCGAGCTGTGTGGTGAGCGCACCCCGCGTCGTGCGCGCCACCCGCTCGAGCGCCGCCATCGGCCCCTCGCCCGCGCTCACCGCGAGGGCGAGCAGCTCGGCCACGGCGGGCAGCTCCTCGAGCATCGCGTGCTGGTTGCGGTTGGCGGTCCGGGTCAGCCACCGGTCGCGTGCGACGGCGGCCACGACGGCGGCGATGACGACGACGCCGGTCCCCGCCAGCACGTTGAGACCGCGGGCCACGCCCGCGAGAGTGACGAGGAGGAGCCCGCCGGTCAGGCCGAGGACCGCCCACATCATCTGCTCGAGGCGGAACTGCTCGACCGTGAGCGGCGCCCCGGACAGGGCGATGCGGCGGCGGACGTTCTGGGTCGTGCTGCCGAGCCTCTCGAGCACGCGCCCGGCGTCGGACATGACGGGGGCCAGGAGGCTCTCGAGCGTGGGGAAGGGCGTGTGTGTGCGGGGCTCGGCGAGGAGGCCGGACGTCGCGGGCCGCTCGCGCAGGTACGGGGCGATGCGGTCCGGCAGCCGCGGGCGCATGGCCCGCACCCGCCACGCGACGAGAACCAGCCCGAGCCCGCCGATGAGGCCTGCGAACGCGCCCCACGCCGTCGGGCTCACCGCAGCACCCGCGCTTCCTCGGGCAGCCGCCCGAGCCGAACCATGAGCCAGTACGCGACCCCGGAGACCGCCGCACCGGTCGCGAGCACGAGGACGCCAGCGGCGGAGTTGAAGGCGGCCGCCGTCTCCGGCCGGCCGCTGAGGAGCAGGAGCACGGCCCACGGTGCGGCCGTCGCCAGGCGTGCACCGTTGACCGTCCAGCTCTGGCGGGCCTCGAGCTCCCCGCGGGTGCGCAGGTCCTCCCGCAGCAGCTGCGCAAGGGTCCGCAGGAGTCGAACGAGGTCCGAGCCACCCACCTCGCGGGTGATGCGCAGCGCCTCGATGATGCGGTCCGCGACCGGGTCCGCGAGCCGTGCCTTGAGGCGGTCCAGCGACTCGGTGAACCGGCCGGTGACACGGTAGTCCTCACCGAAGCGCCGGAACTGCGGGCGCACCTCCTCCGGCCCACGCTCTCCCAGGCTGGTGAGCGCCTCGGGCAGGGAGAGGCCGGCGCGGATGGCGGAGATGAGGTCGTCGACGACCTCCGGCCACACGGCCCGCAGCTCCACCTGACGGCGTCGCGCCCGGGACCGGACGAGCACGCTCGGCACGCCGGCCGCCATGACGGCAAAGCACACAGCGATCGGCGGGGAAGCCGTGAAGCCGTACGCGAGCAGCAGGACGATGATCGCGAGGACCACAGAGGCGGTGGCCAGACGGGCCGGCGTCACCGCCGGTGCGCCGGCCCGCACGAGGAGGTCCTGCGTGCGTTCGTTCCACCGCGAGGGGCGACGCTCCCGAACCGGTTGGGGCCAGCAGGAGAACCAGAGCAGCAGCAGGCCGGCACCGAGCAGCAGACCCGCCACCGTCCCCACGGCTACCGCCCGGAGTCCTGCATGAGCAGCTCGGCGAGGTCGTAGCCCGCTCTCTCGAACCGATCGACGTCCGGTGGGAAACCGCCGGCTCGCTGCAGGCTGCTTCCCCGCAGCGCGAAGATCTCAGCGGTCTCGACTACCCCCTCCTCGGACCTCCCGGTGACAGCGACGATCTCCCGCACCCGCCGTCGTCCATGTCGGTCCAGCTCGAGGTGGACGACGAGGTCGATGGCGGAGGCGACGGTGGGCACGACAAAGGTGCTCGAGACGTTCTCCCCCGCGAGGAGCGGCAACGTACACATCTTGGTCACGGCCTCGCGGGCAGAGTTGGCGTGGACCGTGCACATGCCGGGGATGCCCGCGTTGAGGGCGATGAGCATGTCGAAGCTCTCCGCCTCACGCACCTCGCCGATGATGATGCGGTCGGGCCGCATCCGCAGGGCCTCCTTGACGAGACGGCGCAGCCTGACCTCGCCCTGGCCCTCGAGGTTCGGCTGGCGGCACTGCATGGCGACGACGTCGCGGTTGGCCAGCCGCAGCTCGAAGACCTCCTCGCACGTGATGATGCGCTCGTGCGGCGGGATCGCGCCGGCCAGGGCGTTGACCATGGTGGTCTTCCCCGCCTGCGTCGCCCCGCTGACCAGGACGTTCATGCCGGACACGACGGCGGCGTCGAGGAACGCGGCGGCCTGGGTGGTGAGCGAGCCGAGCGTGACGAGGTCGCTCACGCGGGTGGCACGGGCGATGTACTTGCGGATGTTGACGGCCCACGACCGGCGGGTGATGTCCGGGATGACGACGTGCACGCGCTCGCCCGTGGCGAGGGACGCGTCGACGAACGGGGAGGACAGGTCCAGGCGGCGGCCGGAGATCCGCAGCATGCGCTCGACGAGGTCGTGGACCTGTGTCTCGGTGAGGATCGTCGTCGTCAGCTCCGCGCGACCGGCACGGGCGATGAACACCTTGCCCGGCTCGTTGATCCACACCTCCTCGATCGTCGGGTCGTCGAGGAAGCGTTGGAGGGGCCCGAGGCCGGCGACGGCGTCGAGGACGTCCTTGGCCGTCTGCTCCGGGTCGACGACGGGCGGCACAAGTCCCGCGACCGAGCGGCTGTCGTAGTCGGCGAGGGCGTCGGCCACGAGCGCGCGGACGCCGGCGGTGTCGCGGGCAGGGTCGAGGCCGCGCCGACGGACGAGCTCACGCACCTCGTCCTCGAGCAGCACCGTTGCCTGGTTCATGCCTCGCACCCCCCGGGAGCGGATGATGGAGGCAAACCTAGGGGCAATCGGACGCGGTGTCAGCCCCCTCGCGCGAATCTGTGGACAACGGCGAAGGAGCGACGCGCGTCGCAACCTTCTCGGCCCCGACGGCTAGGTGACTGGACGGTTGCCCTGACCGATGACGTGGAGCACCAGAGCCAACGCGAGGCAGATGATCCCCACCCCTCCGTACGTGAGGGACGAGCTGTGCAGGTCGAACGCGCGCTCCGGGGCGCCTGCGACGGCGTACCGCCCGGCGAGGTAGGCGTGGTTGATGGCGACACCAGCGGTGAAGACGCTCACCGCGCACAGAAGGACGACGAGGACGCGCATCCCGGTACCCCCGATCTCTCGACGACGCAGTGCTCGCGCGGGAAGTATCCCCTCACGGACGCGCAGGCGTCCTCGAGTTCGCATCGACGCCGCCCGACACCCATCAGGCGCCCGCGACCACCTCGAGGACCGCCTCGCCGTACCGCTCGAGCTTGGCCGCACCCACCCCCGAGATCCCGCTCAGCTCGGAGCGGTTCTCCGGGCGCGACTGCGCGATCGCGGCGAGCGTCGCGTCGGGGAAGACGACGTAGGCCGGCACGCCCTGCTCCTTGGCCACCGAGGCCCGCCAGGTACGCAGCTGCTGGAACAGCGCCTGCTGCGGCTCGTCGAGGTCGAGCGGCGCCTTCGACGCGCCGGACCGCGACTTCCGCGCCGTCCGCACCCGCTCGGGCTCCCGCCGCAGCCGCACCTCGCGCTCCCCGCGCAGCACCTCCCCCGCCGCCTCGGTGAGGGCGAGCACGCCGTACTCCCCCTGCACCTGGAGCAGCCCCTGGGCGAGGAGCTGGCGGACCACCCCGCGCCACTCGGCGTCGCCCAGCTCGGTGCCGATGCCGAAGGTCGACAGCTCGGTGTGGCGCATCTTCACCACCCGCTCGTTCTCCCGCCCCAGCAGGATGTCCACGAGGTGCCCGGCGCCGAACTGCTGCCCGCGCTCGCGCTGCAGCCGCACGATCGTGGACATGAGCTTCTGCGCCGGCACGGTGCCGTCGAAGGCCTCCGGCGGGTTGAGGCAGGTGTCGCAGTTCCCGCACGGCTCGCTGTCCTGCCCGAAGTACCGCAGCAGCTGCTGGCGTCGGCACTGGACGGTCTCGCACAGCGCGAGCATCGCGTCCAGGTGCAGGGTCTGCGCCCGCTTGCGCTGCGCGTCCCCCTCACCGTCGGCGATCATCCGCCGTTGCTGGACCACGTCCTGCAGCCCGTACGCGAGCCACGCCGTCGACGGCAGCCCGTCGCGCCCCGCGCGTCCTGTCTCCTGGTAGTACCCCTCGATGCTCTTGGGCAGGTCCAGGTGCGCGACGAACCGCACGTCCGGCTTGTCGATCCCCATGCCGAACGCGATCGTCGCCACCATGACGACGCCGTCCTCCCGCAGGAACCGCGCCTGGTTGCGCCCGCGCAGCTCCGCCGGCAGGCCCGCGTGGTACGGCAGTGCCGTGACGCCCTGGGTGGCGAGCCACTCCGCCGTCTTCTCCACCGACGCCCGCGAGAGGCAGTAGACGATCCCCGCCTCGCCGTCGTGCTCGTCCTTGATGAGCCGCAGCAGCTGCTTGCGCGCCTCCTGCTTGGGCGCGATCCGGTACTGGATGTTGGGCCGGTCGAAGCTCGAGACGAACACGCGCGCGCCGTCGAGCCGGAGGTTGCGGACGATCTCCTCGCGCGTCTCCGCCGTCGCCGTCGCCGTGAGCGCGATCCGCGGCACGTCGGGCCAGCGCTCGTGGAGGATCGTCAGCCCGAGGTAGTCGGGCCGGAAGTCGTGACCCCACTGCGCCACGCAGTGCGCCTCGTCGATGGCGAAGAGCGCGATCCGCGCCCGGTCGAGCAGGTCGGCGGCCACCGGCAGGCGCTCGGGCGCGAGGTAGAGGAGGTCGAGCTCCCCGCCGAGCAGGCGGCGCTCGACGTCGCGGCGCTCGTCGATGCTCTGCGTGGAGTTGAGGAACGCGGCCCGCACCCCGAGCTGCTCGAGCGCGTCCACCTGGTCGTGCATGAGCGCGATGAGCGGGCTGATGACCACGCCCGTGCCCTCCCGCACGAGCGCCGGGATCTGGTAGCACAGGCTCTTGCCGCCACCGGTGGGCATGAGGACGAGCGCGTCGTCCCCGCGCGTCACCGTCTCGATGATCTCGGCCTGCTCACCGCGGAAGGCGTCGTAGCCCCACACGCTGGTCAGCGCCTCGAGAGGCGTGGACGACGACGCCGCAGCGGCCCGCGCCGTCGCCAGCGGTGCCGCGGTGGCGGCGTCCGTCGCGAGGGCGGCGGCCATCTCGGGGTCGTGGACGTCCCACTCGCTCATGGGGTCCGGCGGCGGCTCGTCCCAGTCGGGCTCCGGCCCGGTCCACATGTCACCCACCCCGCCAGGGTAGGTGGTCCACGAGGGCCGCCGGGGCGGGGTGTGGGCGGGACGCCTCAGCGGCTGGAGACGGTCGTGCGGGCCGTGCGGTGGTCCACCACGGCCCCGGCGAGCAGCGCGACCGACGCGAAGCCCGACCAGTACGCGACCTGCTGCGCCGTCTCCGGCGCGAACGCGCTCGTCACGAGCGCCGCGACCGCGAGCAGCGGCACGCCGATGCCCCACACGCGGTAGAAGGTGCCGGTGAAGCGGGGGTGGCGGTAGCTCTGAGGGCTCAAGACGGCGTGGATCGCGACCGACCCGAGCGCCAGGACGATGAGGACGGTCCCGACCGTGAAGGCGCCCTCCTCGAAGGAGGTCACCGCGCCCACGACCCCCATGAGCGTGGCCAGCACCGCCGACGCGCCCAGCGCGATGCGAGTCACCGCTTCCCACCTCTTCCCACGTCGCCGCCCCGGCCGCAGGGTCTCCGCGGGCGGGCGGCAACTCTGCTGACCTAAGCGGACCGCACCCGCCGTGCCCCGCGCAAGCCCGCGGGAAGAAACCGGTCGGGGGGTGGAGCCGCTGCTCCGTCCTCCGTCGTCCCCGGGGGGTCGGGGTCCGACTTCCGCACGGTTTCGCGGCAGCCGGCTGCCCGGGCGACGGCGTGACGATGCGTCCGTGCGTGCGGCCGAGGAGGCGCGGGGTCAGGACTCGCTGAGCACCGCCTGGACCTCCTCGGCGGTCCGGGCCGCGCGCAGGCGGGCCACCTGGGACTCGTCGAGGAAGACCTCGGCCACCCGGGAGAGCACCTGGAGGTGGTCGTCGCCCGCGCCGGCGACCCCGATGACGAACTCCGTGTCCTTGCCGTCCCAGTCCAGCCCCTGCGGGTAGCGGACGAAGGAGATCGCCGTGCGGGCGATGAGCCCCTTGGCCTCGTTCGTGCCGTGCGGGATGGCCAGGCCGCTGCCCATGTGGGTGGAGACCGACTCCTCCCGCTCGTGCATCGCCTCGACGTAGGCCGCCGGCACCGCGCCGCTGGCCACGAGCAGCCCGCCCGCCTCGGAGATGGCCTCCGCCTTCGACGACGCCCGCCCCTCCAGGACGATCGCCTCCACCGCGAGCAGCCCGCCCGCCGGTGCGGCGCCCGCCTCGGGGGCCGCGGAGGTGCCGGCGCCGGTCGCCGGCCCCGCCATGCTCGCCGCCGGCTGCGCCGTGGCCGGCACCGACGAGCTGGGGGCCGGCTCGGTGGGCTCGGCAGCGGACCGGCTCTCCCCCACCAGCGCGACGACCTCGTCGTAGCGCGGGCTGGCCATGAAGTCCTCCACCGACACGTGCACGGCCGAGGGTGTGCGCTGCCGGGCGCGGTCGGTGAGGTCACGGTGGGTGACGACGAGGTCGGCGTCGTCGCGGAGGCTGGAGATCGCCTTGTTCACCACCGTGACGTCCTCGTACCCGGCGTCGCGGATCTTCCGGCGGAGCACCGAGGCGCCCATCGCGGAGGAGCCCATCCCGGCGTCGCAGGCGAAGACGATCGAGCCGATCGGCCGGGTGGCCGTCGCGACGCCCCCGCCGGTGAGGGCACCGGCCACGCTCGAGCGCTTGCCCTTCATCTCCTCCATGCGTTCGGTGGCGCCCGCGAGGTCGGCGTCGTCGTCCTTGCCCGTGCGCAGCAGCACCGCGGCGACGAGGAAGGTGACGAGGGCGGAGAGCACCACCGAGAGGATCACCCCCACCAGGCTCCCCACGGGGGACTGGATGAGCACGGCGATGATCGAGCCCGGCGCGGCCGGTGCCCGCAGGCCCGAGCCGAAGACGAGGTTGGTCGCCACACCGGTCATGCCGCCGGCGATGACGGCGAGGATGAGGCGCGGCTTCATGAGGACGTAGGGGAAGTAGATCTCGTGGATGCCGCCGACGAACTGGATGAGCGCGGCGCCCGGCGCGGACGCCTTGGCCAGGCCCGTGCCGAAGACCGCGAAGGCGAGCAGCAGACCCAGGCCCGGGCCGGGGTTGGCCTCGATGAGGAAGAGGATCGACTGGCCGTCCGTGATCGCTTCCGTGGTGCCCAGGGGCGTGAAGATGCCGTGGTTGATCGCGTTGTTGAGGAAGAGGATCTTGGCCGGCTCGACGAGGATCGAGGTGAGCGGCAGCAGGCTGTTGTCGACGAGGAACCGCACGACGTTGCCCGCCGCGTTCGAGAAGGCCTCGACGAAGGGCCCGGCGGCCACGAAGCCGAGGATCGCCAGGATCATGCCCCAGATGCCGGCGGAGAAGTTGTTGACGAGCATCTCGAAGCCGGGGCGGATCCTGTCCGCCCACAGCGCGTCGAGCTTCTTCATCGACCAGCCGCCCAGCGGCCCCATGACCATGGCGCCGAGGAACATCGGCACGCCCGCGCCGGTGATCGCGCCCATGGTGGCGATGGCGCCGACGACGCCGCCGCGGATGTTGTCGTCGTAGAGCATCCGGCCGCCGGTGTAGCCGATGAGCAGCGGCAGGAGGTAGGTGATCATCGGGGCGACGATCCCGCCCGCCTCCGCGCCGGCGCCCCAGCCACCGAGGCGCTCGACCAGGCCGTAGCCGCCCTCGTAGCCGAAGACGTTCTCGCCGATGAGGGTGATCCACCCGACCTCGATGAACAGGGCGGTGATGAGCCCCCAGGCGATGAAGGCAGCGATGTTCGGCAGCACCATGTTGGACAGGGCGGTGCCGAGCTTCTGGACGGCGACCCGCAGGCCGCCTCGCTCCCGGCCCGCGCTGCCGCGGTCGGGTCGCACGTCAGTGGGTGCGGACATTGTGCTCCTCCTCGAGAACGGTGATGCACCTCACGCATCGGGCACCAGTAAACACCCATCCGGGCCGAAAGCCAAGAACTTCCACCTGTTCCCACATCCGAGTGTGTGGCTATAGTGAGTGCACGGCGTCACACCGCGCCGTCCCCACCGATTGGGAGGACCGATGAAGGCCCTGCGCTTCTACGCACCCGAGGACGTCCGCCTCGAGGACTACCCCGAGCCGACGTGCGGCCCGGACGAGGTCAAGATCCGGGTCCGCAACTGCTCCACGTGCGGCACCGACGTCAAGATCTTCCACAACGGCCACCAGAACCTCAGCCCGCCGCGGACCATCGGCCACGAGATCGCCGGCGAGGTCGTCGAGGTCGGCGCCGAGGTCGCGGGCCTGTACGGCACCGACTGGCAGGTCGGGGACCGCGTCCAGGTCATCGCCGCCGTCCCCTGCGGGGAGTGCCACGAGTGCCGCAAGGGCTGGATGGCCGTGTGCCAGAACCAGACCTCGATGGGCTACCAGTACGAGGGCGGCTTCGCCGAGTACATGGTCGTGCCCCGCCAGGTCCTCCAGGTGGACGGCCTCAACCGCGTGCCGGACAACGTCGGCTTCGACGAGGCCTCCGCCGCCGAGCCGCTCGCCTGCGCGATCAACGCCCAGGCGCTGCTCGGGATCGAGGAGGGGGACGTCGTCGTCGTCTTCGGCGCCGGCCCGATCGGCTGCATGCACATCCGCGTCGCGCGCGGCGTCCACGGCGCGGGGAAGGTCGTCCTCGTCGACGTCAACGCCGAGCGCCTGGCCATGTCCGCCGAGGTGGCCGAGCCCGACGAGACGATCGACGGCTCCCAGGTGGACGTCGTCGAGCGCGTGCTCGAGCTGACCGGCGGCCGCGGCGCGGACGTCGTCATCACCGCGACGGCGGCGAAGGTCGCCCAGGAGCAGGCCGTGGCGATGGCCGCCCGCAACGGGCGCATCTCCTTCTTCGGCGGGCTGCCGAAGAACGACCCCGTCATCGCGCTGGACTCCAACGTCGTCCACTACCGCCAGCTGCACATCCACGGCGCCAACGGCTCGGCCCCCGAGCACAACCGCCGCGCCCTGGAGTACATCTCCACCGGGCAGGTGCCGGTCAAGGACCTCATCACCCACCGCATCCCGCTCGAGGACGTCCTGTCGGCCTTCGACCTCGTCCGCAGCGGCACCGCGATCAAGGTGACCGTCGAGCCCTGAGCCGCCGTAGCATCGGGCCGCAGCGAGCCAGTCGAGGAGGAACGTGTACGCGGAGGAGCGCCAGCAGGCGATCGCCCAGCTCGTCGTGGCGCGCGGGCGTGTGGCGGTCACCGAGCTCGCCGAGGAGTTCGCGGTGACCACCGAGACGGTGCGCCGCGACCTCGGCGCGCTCGAGCGGCTGCGGCTGCTGCGGCGCGTCCACGGCGGCGCCGTCCCGGCCGCCTCGCTCTCGGCCATGGAGAGCCGCCTCGACGAGCGCGACGTCACCCACGCGCGGGAGAAGGAGCGCATCGCCGCCGCCGCGGCCCGGTTCCTCCCCGACGACGGCGGCACGGTCGTCATCGACGCGGGCAGCACCACCGCCCGGCTGGCCGGGTTCATCCCGCCCGACCGGCGGCTCACCGCCTTCACCCACGGCGTCCCGATCGCGGCGAAGCTCGCCCCGCTGCCCGGCGTCGACCTCCATCTCCTGCCCGGGCGGGTGCGCCCGACCACCCAGGCCGCGGTCGGCTCGCTCACCATCCAGGTGCTCGAGCGGCTGCGCGTGGACGTCGCCTTCCTCGGGACGAACGGCGTCACCGAGGACCACGGGCTGTCCACCCCGGACTCGGAGGAGGCCGCGGTCAAGCGCGCGCTCGTGCGGGCGGCGCGGCGCGTCGTCGTCCTCGCCGACTCCACCAAGCTCGGCCGGGAGGCGACGGTGAGCTTCGCCGGGCTCGACGACGTCGACGTCCTCGTCACCGACGCCGAGCCCGCCGCCGTCCCCGCCCGCGCCTTCGCGGCGCACGACGTCGAGGTGGTCGTCGCATGATCCTCACCCTCACCGCCAACCCGAGCCTCGACCGCACCGTGACGCTCGCCGGCCCGCTGCAGCGCGGGGCGGTGCTGCGCGCCGCGTCGATGACCTCGCAGGCCGGGGGCAAGGGCGTGAACATCTCCCGCGCCGCCGTCGCCGCTGGCATCCGCACCGTGGCCGTCCTCCCCGCCGACGGCGCCGACCCCTTCGTCACCGAGCTGCGGGACGCGGGGGTCGACTGCCGCCCCCAGCCGCCCGCCGGGGACGTGCGCGTCAACCTCACCCTCACCGAGCCGGACGGCACGACGACGAAGGTCAACAGCCCCGGCGCCGCCGTCGACCGCGCCCACCTGGACCAGCTGGCCGACGCCGTCGTCTCCCTCGCAGCGGAGGCGACGTGGGTGGTGCTGGCCGGGTCGCTGCCGCCCGGGGCACCGGCGAACTGGTACGCGCGGCTGGTCGAGCGGCTGCGCGGCACCGCCGCGCGGGTAGCGGTCGACACGAGCGAGGCGCCGCTCCTCGCGCTCGCGGCCGCGCTCCCGGGCGCCGCGCCCGACCTCATGAAGCCGAACGGCGAGGAGCTCGCCACGATCGTCGGGGCGGACCCGGCCGCCCTCGAGGACGACCCTGCTGCGGCGGCGCAGGCCGCGCGCGTGCTCGTCGGCCGCGGGGTGGGGGCCGTGCTCGTCACCCTCGGTGCGGCCGGTGGCGTCCTCGTCACCGCCGACGGCGCGTGGCACGCCCCGGCCCCGCCCACCACCGTGGTCAGCACCGTGGGCGCCGGTGACTCCAGCCTCTTCGGCTACCTCCTCGCCACCGAGCGCGGCGCCGCGGCGGAGGACGCGCTGCGCTGGGCCGTCGCCTACGGCAGCGCGGCGGCCGGGCTCCCGGGGACGGGGATCCCGCGGCCCGCGGACGTCGACGCGGGCGCGGTCGCTGCGGTCGCGCTGGTCCCCGGCGCCCCGGCGCCCAGCGCCTGAGCGGGCCCGACCGCCGGACCGGCCGGTGCGAGACCGTGTGGCACTCGCGCTCCCAGGGAGGCCGAAAGCCACACGATGACGAAGCGGCCGGCCGCGGACCTCAGGACTGCTGGTCGCGCAGCTCCGCGGCGATGCGCGCCCGGACCTCCTGGTCGTGCATGCCCGGGCCGACGTCGGCGTCATCGCTCCCCGACTCGGCCGCGCGCGCCGGGTCGATGAGCCGGCGCACGCCCGCGCGCAGGAGTCGCGCGTCCACCGCGCCGGTGCCGCTGAGCAGGAGCAGCCCCGCGCCCTGGTCCAGCGCGGCGCTCAGCGCGCCGAGCTCCTCCACCGACATGGGGTCCCCCTCGACGCGCTGCTGCCGGACCACCTCGGTGTAGGCGTCGAGCAGCCGCTGCATCCGGCTGGCCATCTCCGCGCGGAGCGTCTCGTCGCGTGCCGCCACGGCGATGAACTCGAGGGTGGCGAGCGCGAAGCCGGTCATCGCGGCCGTGAGGTCCTCCTCGCTCACGCCGCCGGGCACCGCCTGGGGCATCTCCTCGACCCGCTCGAAGGGGTCCCACGCCTCCGCGAGCGCCGCCTCCATGTTGGTGTCCTGCACGGCGAGGAAGAGCGCGGCCTTGTTCTCGAAGTTCGAGTAGACCGCCCCCTTGGAGAAGCCGGCCTCCCGCGCGATGACCTCGAGGTTGGCGCGGTGGTAGCCGTCGCGGGAGAAGACCGCGCGCGCCGCGAAGATCAGCGCCTCCCGGGTCTGGCGCTGCCTGTCACGACGCGAGAGCGGGTCGGGCAGCTGGGGCATGTCCGCGATCCTACGTCGCCACGGCCATTGACGTACCGCGAGTATCTGAATACCGTCAGTATTCCCATACCGTCAGTATCCGAAAGGTTCTCCGATGAGCGAGGACGTGCTCCACGTCGCGGGCCTCACCCGGCGCTTCGGCGCCGTCGTGGCCAACGACGACATCTCCCTGCGCGTGCGGCCCGGCGAGGTCGTCGGGCTGCTGGGCCACAACGGGGCGGGCAAGACGACGCTCGTCTCCCAGGTGGTCGGTCTCCTGCGGCCCGACGCCGGGCGCATCACCGTCGGCGACGTCGACGCGGTGGCCGACCCGGCCGCCGCCCGCCGTCACGCCGCGCTGCAGCCGCAGGCGCAGGCCCCGATCGACGGGCTCACGCCGCGCACGGCGATCGAGATCGCCGGCCGCCTCCGCGGCCTGTCCACGCGTGCCGCCCGCGCGGCCGCCGAGGACCTCGCGGCCGAGCTCGACATCGGTCCGTGGCTCGACCGACGCGCCCTGCCCGACGGACGCGGCCTGTCCGGCGGGATCCGGCGCCTCACCGCCTTCGCGATGACCGTCGTCGTCCCCACGCCCCTGCTCGTCCTCGACGAGCCGACCAACGACATCGACGCCTCCCGCCGCCGGCTCCTGTGGGAGGCGGTCCGCCGGCGCGGCGACCAGGGCTGCGGCGTCCTCCTCGTCACCCACAACGTCACCGAGGCCGAGCGGATCGTCGACGAGCTCGTCGTCCTCGACCGCGGGCGCGTCGTCGCCGCGGGCTCCCCCGGCCGGCTGCGCGGCACGCAGGACACCGACCTGCGCCTCGAGCTCCTCCTGCCGCCGGACGGCGCGGCACCGGACGCCACCGACGCCCCCGTCACCGTGCACCGCACGGTCCACGTGGGCCGGCGCGTGCTCCTCACCGTCCCGGCCGCCGAGGCCGCGACCGCCGTCGCGTGGGCGACGACCCTGCGCGAGCGGTCCCGCATCGAGGGCTACGCCCTCGCCCCCGCCACCCTCGAGGACGCCTACCTCGCCCTCACCGCGGCCGACGCCGCCCCGTCCGGACAGGAGCCGGCCCATGTCTGAGACCCTCACCCGCCCCGCGCCCGTCCAGGTGAGCCTGTGGACGACGTACACGACGCTGCTCCGCTGGCAGGTGGCGCAGATCGGGCCGCTGCTGCCGCTCGTCGTCGTCATCCAGGCGCTGCTCGCCGCCGGCATCATCATCGGCTTCGGGTTCCTCATCCCCGACATCGACCCCGCGACGGCACTGTTCCTGTCCACCGGTGCGCCGACCGTGCTGCTCCTGACGATCGGCTTCGTCATCGTGCCGCAGGGCGTGGCCCGCGCCCGCACCGACGGCACCTTCGCCTACATGCGCTCGCTGCCGCTGGCGCGGCCGCTGCTCCTGGCCGCGGACCTCACCGTGTGGCTGCTCATCGCGCTGCCGAGCGTCGCCGTCGGCGTGCTCGTCGCCCAGCTGCGCTACGACCTCGACCTCTCCTTCGACTGGCCCGTCCTCGTGGCCTCCGCGCTGCTCGTCACCCTCATGGCGACGGCGGTGGGCTACGCGATCGCCGTCAGCCTCCAGCCGATGCTCGCGCAGCTCGTCACCCAGGTGCTCGTCTTCTTCGTCCTTCTCTTCTCCCCGATCACCTTCCCGGCGAGCCAGCTGCCGGGGTGGTTCCAGACGGCGCACGACGTCCTGCCGGCCCGGCCCGGCGCGGACCTGCTCCGTGCGGGGCTGGCCTCGGACGTCTTCGACGCGAGCGGGCGCGACCTGCTCGTGCTCGTCGTGTGGTGCGTGCTCGGCGTCGCGGTCACGCTGCGCGCGCTCGTGCGCCGGGAGTAGGTCAGCGGACGGCGGCGGCCACGGCCTCCTCGGCGGTGGTGTGCCGGAAGGTGAAGCCGTCGGCCTGCAGCCGGACCGGGAGGATGCGCTGGTCCGGCAGCAGCATCTCGTCCGCGGGCTCACCGAGGACGAGCCGCAGCAGCCGGGCCGGCAGCCGGAAGAGGTGGGGGCGGTGCATCTCCCTGGCCAGCGCCCGGGTGATCTCCGCGGAGGTCGCGGCCGTCGGTCCGGTGAGGTTGACCGGGCCGGACAGCTCGGAGTGCGCGAGCAGGTGGACGATCGCGCGGGCCTCGTCGGCGAGGGAGATCCAGGGCCACTGCTGACGGCCGGTGCCGATCGCCGCACCCGCACCGAGGCGGGTGGCGAGCTGGAGGGGCGCGAGGGCACCGCCGTCGGCCATGACGAGACCGGTACGGATGTGCACGACGCGCGTGACGTCGTCGGCGCGGGCCGTGGCCGCCTCCCAACGCAGGACGACACCGGCGAGGAAACCGTCCCCCGGCCCGGACTCCTCGGTGAGGACGGTGCCCGGGCGGTCGCCGTAGAAGCCGGTGGCGGAGCCGCTCACCCACACCCGCGGCGGGTCGGCCGACGCGGCGATGGCGCGGGCGACGGTGCGGGTCGCGGTGACCCGGCTCTCGTAGATCTCGCGGCGGTAGGCGCGCGTCCACGGCAGCCGGCCCAGCGGCGCCCCGGACAGCGTGACGACGCCGTCGGCCCACTCGACCGCCTCGGCCGGCAGGCGGCCCTCCTCCGGGTGCCACTCGTACTCGCTCACCCCGCCCGGCTCGCGGCGCACGAGCGTGCGCACCTCGTGACCGTCGGCGCGCAGCTCCTCCTGGAGTGCCGAGCCGATGAGTCCGGACGCGCCCGAGACGAGAATCCGCATCTTCCGACCGTAGTCGCGCGGCCCGGCGTCCGCCCGATGAGGTGGCCCCGGGCGGGCACGTTCCCGGTGCCCGCGGCGCGGGCACCGGGAAGCATCAGCCGTCGACGGACTTGAGGAGCTCGTCGGCGTTCTTGCCGACAGCACCCCCGGGGTGACTGTGGAGCACCTTCTCCCACGTGTAGCCCCCCTCGTTCATGAGGAGGATCGCCAGCGCGTCACCCCACGCCGCTGTCGCGAGCGTCGAGCCCATCGCGATGATGCCCCCCGGGTCGGCGGAGTCGCTGTCGACCACGACGACGACGTCCGCCGCCTTCGCGAGGCTGGACTCGGGTGACGCCGTGATGACCACGCCCTTGGCGCCGCGGTCCGTGGTGCGCTGGATGAACTCGGCGAGCTCGCTCGACTCACCGCCCTTGGAGATCGCAATGACCACGTCACCGGCCGTGGCGACCCCGAGGCTTCCGTGCAGGCCGTCGCCGGGGTTCTGGTAGAGGGCCGGTGTCCCGGTGACCGACAGCAGGTGCGCCAGCCGGCGCGCGATTGTGCCGGACGTCCCGGAGCCCGTGACGATCACTTTGCCGCCGGCCTCACGGATGAGGTCCGCCACGCCCAGCAGCGACTCGTCGACCTGGGCAGCGACGCGAGCGACAGCGGCGCCCTCCTGCTCAATGAACGTGGCCGCTGCCCGCAGCTGCTCTTGACGATCCATCATTCTGTCCTTCTTCGTAGGGGAGGTCGGTCAGTGGGGTGGGCTTGTCGCGCTGCCCGTTCCGCTTCCCGTTGATCCAGGTCGAGGCGCGTGTGCCCTCCATCCGGACGATCCAGACGCCGGCGAGGATGAGGCCCTGGGCGATCTGGTAGACGTAGCTGCTCAGCCCCTGCATGTTGATGCCGCTGGAGATCATCTGGAGGATGAGCGCGGCCAGCGCCGTTCCCCAGATCGCCACCCGGCCACCGAAGGGGTTGGCCCCGCCGAGGACGGCGATGGTGACGGCGAGCAGCAGGTAGGAGCTGCCGTACCCGGCCGACGCGCTCACGGTCCGCATCACCATGACGAGCCCGGCGACCGCCGAGATCGTGCCGGCGAGCATGTATGTCTGGAAGAGCACCTTGCGGCGCGCGATGCCGGTGTAGTCGGCCGCCGTCGCGCTGGCGCCGAGCATGGTGGCCCGCACGCCGTACCCGGTCCGTGTCATGACGACCGCGACGAGCGCGACGACGACGAGGAACAGCCAGAAGATCAGCGGCACCGACGCGATGGTCGTGGAGCCGACCTCGGTGAGCTCGGGGGTGAGCCCGTAGATCGGCTCGCCGCGGGTGAACGCGATGGCCGCGCCGGCGAAGATCATCTGCGTCGCGAGCGTCGCCAGGATCGGCGCGACCCCGACGACGGCGACGACGACGGCGTTGATCGCGCCGCACACCATCCCGACGACGAGCGCGAGCACGACGGCGAGGAGGGTGAGGACCGGCGTCGACATGCCCGCCTCCATCCCCTGCACGCTGACGTACGCCGCGGTGAGCGCCGAGAGGTTGGCGACCGAGACGATCGACAGGTCGATGCCGGAGGTGGTCATCGCGATGGAGATGGCCAGCGCCATGAGGCCGATCTCCGGGATGGACAGGGTGATCGACTCGATGTTGAGCGAGCTCGTGTACACCGCCGGGTTGAGCGCCGAGAAGAGGACGGCGACGGCGAGGGCGAGCGCGACCAGGCCGAGGGTGTGGGTGTTGCTCCCGGCGAGACGCGCCCGGATCGACGTGAGTGGTGCAGCCATCGGTCAGCCTTCCTCGAGGATGCGGGCACGGTGCTGGCCACGGGCGCTGCTCCGGGCCTGGATCGCGACGCCGACGAGGATGACCACGCCGACGATGAGCATGTGCCAGTAGCTGGAGATCCCCAGTCGCACGAGGGAGTTCTGTACGAGCGAGATGAGGAGGACACCGAGCACGGTGCCCTGCACGGAGCCGCGGCCTCCGGTGTCCAGCGCGCCACCGATGACGACGGCGGCGATGACGTTGAGCTCCATCCCGACGATCTCGAAGGGCGAGGCGTGCCGGGACAGCACGACGTGCACCATGCCGGCGAAGCCGGCGAGCAGCCCTGCGAACAGGTAGATGCGGGTCTGCACCAACGACACGCGCAGCCCGACGCGGCGCGCGGACTCCTTGTCACCGCCGACGGCGTACACCGAGCGCCCGAAGGACGTCCGCTTGAGGACGAACGCCAGCGCGACGCACAGCGCGATGACGGGGAGGACGAGGACGTTGACCGCGCTCCCGCCGAGGTGGAAGATCGTCGCCGACCCGACGGCGTCGAGCTGGGAGGGCAGGCTCGCGAGGTAGGTCGAGCCGACGAAGGCGAGCAGCACGCCTCGGATGATCACCTGGGTGCCGAGGGAGGCGACCAGTGTCTCCATCCGGTACCGGGCGACGAGGACGGCGTTGAGGCTGCCGAGCGCGCACCCGATGACTGAGGCGAGCAGAAAGGGCCACACGGCCCCGTCGATCCCCAGCTCGTTCATGAGTTTGACGGTGCTGTACCCGCTGAAGATGGCGATGGCGGTGAAGGACACGTCCATGCCGCCGGAGATGATGATGAGGAGCAGGCCGAGGGACAGCGCCAGCGTGACGATGCCCGAGCGCAGGATGTCACCGGCGAAGGTCCACGTCAGCGTCCCCGGCTCCACGACCAGGATGACCGCGAGGAGCAGGACGATGACGCCGAGCAGGACACCTTCGTTGTGCGGCCCGCGCAGCCGTCGGGCCCACGTGCGCGACGGGCTCGGGGCCGGTCGCGTCGTCGCCGGCCGCGTCGTCGTCGTTGTCATGTCTCCAGCCTTTCCCGCACGGAGGTGACCGTGACGTCGTCGCCCGCGACCTCGCCGTGCATCCGTCCACGACGGATGAACAGCACGCGGTGACACACGCTCACGAGCTCGGGGACGTCGTCGGAGATGAGGAGGACACCCATCCCGGCCTCCGCCTGGCGGCGAAGGATCTGCATGATGGCGGCCTTGGAGCCGGCGTCCACGCCGACGGTCGGGCCGTTGAGGATGAGCACCTGCGGCTTGGTGGCGAGCCACTTGCCGAGCACCACCCGCTGCTGGTTGCCGCCGGAGAGGGTGCTCACCGGGTCGTCGGCGCTGCCGATCTTGATCGACAGCTCGTCGATCGCGGAGGACACCCGCTCCTCGATGCGCTTCCCGTCGAGCAGGCCGCCCGTGCGCGTGACGTCGTCCAGCGACGCGGCGACGAGGTTGGTCCCGATCGACTGCTCGAGGAACACGCCCTGGGTCAGCCGGTCCTCCGGCACGTAGGCGATGCCGGCGGCGAGCGCGTCCTTGACCCCCCGGACGTCGACGGCCTGGCCGTCGACGCGCACGGTGCCGCCGGTGATGGGCAGGCGCCCGAAGACGGCCTCGGCCACCTCGGCGCGCCCCGAGCCGAGCAGACCGGCGAGGCCGACGATCTCGCCCTTGCCGATCTCGAAGCTCACGTCGGCGAAGAGGTCGGTGGAGGAGAGCTCCTCGACCTGCAGCGCCGGGGCGGGGTGCTCCGGAAGCGTGGACAGCACGCGGTCCTCGGTGGCCCGGTAGCCCAGCAGCGCCTCGACGAGGCTGTCGTGGTCGAAGGCCGAGGAGACGTCGTCGGCGACGACCTCACCGTTGCGCAGGACGGTGATCCGGTCGGAGATGCCGAAGACCTCCTCCGTCTTGTGGGAGACGAAGACGATGGCCACGCCCTGGGCCTTGAGCTGGTTGACGACGGCGAAGAGCGTGTCCACCTCGCGCCAGGTCAGGGCCGTGGTCGGCTCGTCCATGAAGAGCACCTTGACGTCGAGCGCGAGCGCGCGGCAGATCGCCACGAGCTGGCGGTCGGAGATCGGCAGCTCGCCGACCTCGGCGTCCAGGTCGAGATGCAGCCCCAGCCGCTCCACCACCGCGCCGGCGACCTCCCGCGCCTCGCGGTGCGAGACAATCTTGCGGCCGCGGGAGATGCGCGCCGACATCGCGATGTTCTCCGCCACCGTGAGGTTCGGGAACAGCGACATGTCCTGGAAGATCACCTGGACACCGCGGTCGACGGCGTCGGTCACGCTCAGCCGCCCGACGGACTCGCCGCCGATCTCGATCTCACCGCCGTCCGGCGTCTCGACGCCCGCGATGATCTTGATGAGCGTCGACTTGCCCGAGCCGTTGGCACCGGCGAGGCACAGCACCTCGCCGGCACGGACCTCGACGTCGACCCCCTTGAGCGCGTGCACACCGCCGTAGGACTTGCGCACCCCGCGGGCCCGCAGGGCCAGTGGTTGTTCGTTCATCACCGTTTCTTCCTGTCCTGTGGTCCCCGCTGCCGCCCGCGGGCGGCAGCGGGGTCCGGCGTCAGAACGGGTAGTCCGCCTGGTTGTCGTTCGTGATGTCGATCCAGGCATCGCCGAAGAAGCTGTTGGGCACCTCGGGGTCCTGGCGGAGCGACTCGTAGCCGGGGACGCCGAGGTCGGTGCCCTCGGTGAGCTCTCCGCCGTCGAGGACGACCTCCGCGGCGGCGAGCATCGCCTGGCCCGCAAGTGCGGGGTCCCAGCCGGTGATGACGTCGACGGAGCCGCTCTCGAGCTGGTTGCCGACGATCGCGGGCGTCGAGGTGCCGACGACGCAGGTGTCGGCCTCCCGGCCGGCCTCCTCGATCGCCCGGCCGATGCCGGCGACGTCGGTGGACGCGGCGCCGATGAACCCGCGGATGTCGGGGTACGTCGCGAGCAGCTCCTTCGTGCGCTGGTAGGCGACCTCCTGGTCCTCCTCGGAAGAGATGGCGTCGGCAACCCGCGTGACACCCGGGTACTCCGCCTCGGCCTGCGCGAGGGCGCCGTCCGCCCACACGTTGTGGCTGGCCACGGTGAGGGAGCCGACGAAGTGCGCGTAGGAGCCCTCCCCGTCCATGCACTCGGCGAGCAGGTCCATCTGGTGCGCGCCGTAGTCGGCGTTGACGAAGGCCTCGATGTTCGCCTCGGCGTTCTGGATGCCGGGCGCCTCGTGGGTGATGACGACGATGCCGGCGTCCTGCGCGCGGCCCAGCACGGCCTCGAGGGACTCCGGGGAGTTGGGCACGACCGTCAGCGCGGCGGGCCGCTGCGGGATGAGGTCGTTGAGGACCGCGATCTGCTTCTCCTCGCTCGAGTCGTCACCGGCGGTCTGGCTGACCGTGACCTCGTGCTCGGCGGCGTACTCGTCGTTGCCGACGGCCATGCGGTTGAACCAGTCACCGCCGGCGAGCTTGACGACGTTGACGATGCGGCGCTCGCCGTCGGCAGCGGGGCTGGCGGTGTCGTCCCCGCCGCCCGTGGAGCCGCACGCGGTCAGCACGAGCGCGACCGAGACGGTCATCGCCGCTCCGGCGGCACTCCGTCGTGCGTTGTTCATGGTCCTACCTCCTGTAGTGGGAACTGCTGATATCTCGCCGCGTCGGCGGCAATGTCGCGCAGGGCGTACATGACGTCCTCTGGCCGGCGCCCGAGATCCGTGGAGAGCCGGTCGTAGATTCGGTAGAGGCGGTCGTAGACCGCACCGGCCTCCGGGTCGGGCGTGTAGGCCGTCTCGGAGATCCGGCCGAAGGCGGCGGCCTCCGCGAAGCTGTCGTAGCCGCCGGCCGCGGAGCCGGCAGCGAGGCCCGCGTGGAGGGCGGCACCGAGAGCCGGGGTGTTCGCCGACGCGGACAGGTGGATCTCCCGGCCCGTGGCATCGGCGAGGACCTGCATGAGCAGCGGGCTCTTCCCCGGCAGTCCGCCGCAGGCGACGATCCGGTCCACCGCGACGCCCGAGCTCTCGAAGGCCTCGAGGATGGTGCGCTGCCCGAAGGCGGCGGCCTCGACGAGCGCGCGGTAGACGTGCTCGGGTCGGGTAGCCAGGGTCATGCCGACGAGCACGCCGCTGAGGTGCGCGTCGACGAGCACCGAGCGGTTGCCGTTGAACCAGTCGAGAGCGACGAGCCCACTCTCGCCCGGCCGCAGGGCCGCGGCCCTGTCCGCGAGGTAGTCGAAGCCGCTGACCCCGGCGGCCTCGGCGGCCTCCGCGTACCGCTGCGGCAGGAAGTTGCGGACGTACCAGCCGAAGGTGTCACCGACACCGGGCTGGCCGGCCTCGTAGGCCCAGTAGCCGGGGATGATGCCGTCCTTGACGACCCCCGACATGCCCTCGACGTGCTGCTTCTCCGCCGACAGCACGAGGTTGCACACCGAGGTACCCATGACGAGGACCATGTCGCCGGGGCCTGCGACGCCGCAGGCCAGCATCGCGACGTGCGCGTCCATGTTCCCGCTGGCGACCGCGGTGCCGGGCCGCAGCCCCAGGCGCTGCGCCCACTCCTCGGTGAGGCCACCGGCGCGGGCGCCTGGACCGACGAGGTCATGGCCGAGCTTGCCGAGGACGGCCGCGAAGCCGGGCGAGAGCTCCTCGAGGAACTGCTCGCTCGGGTAGCCGGCGTCCTCGGCGCGGTAGTTGGCCTTGTAGCCGGCGACGTGCGCGCCGCGCACCTCGTGCCCGACGAGCTGGGAGACGAGCCAGTCCTCGAGCTCGATGAGCCGGTCGGCCGCCGCGAAGACATCGGGCGCGGCCTCGAAGATCTCCAGCGCCTTGGGGACGAGCCACTCGGCGGAGATCTTCCCGCCGTAGCTGTTGAGGAAGAGTCCGCCGTGCGTGCGTGCGAGCGCGTTCACCCGGTCGGCGTGGCGCTGCGCGGCGTGGTGCTTCCACAGCTTCGCGTAGGCGTGCGGCTCGGCGCGCCAGTGCGGCGTCGTGGCGAGGGGGACGCCGTCGGCCGTCGTCGGGATGACGGTGCACGCGGTCGTGTCGATGCCGATGCCGACGACCTCGTCGGCCGTGAGGCCGCTGGCCGCCACGGCCCCGCGGACGACAGCTGTCAGTCCCTCGACGTAGTCGGCAGGGTCCTGCAGCGCCCAGCTCGGTGGCAGCGCCTGACCGGTGGCGGGGAGCACCTCGTCAATGACACCCGAGCGGTAAAGGTGCACGGCCTCACCGAGCTCCGACCCGCTGGCGAGGTCCACGACGACGGCGCGGCACGACTCGGTGCCGTAGTCGATGCCGATGGCCGCGCTGCGTGTCATTGCCTCTCCTCACTGAGCCTTCCGGACCCTCCGACGGCTGCCCGCCGGGTTCAACACATTGAGGCATCGACGCGGGCCGTCATCCAAAGCTAGTGTGCTCATATGAGCACACATCGACCGGACGGGTCGCCGCTGACCCACGACGAGCTCCTCATCGACGTCGCGCGCCGGTACTACTTCGGCAACGAGAGCAAGGTGGAGATCGCCGCCACCCTCGGGCTGTCCCGCTTCAAGGTGGCGAGGATGCTCGAGGAGGCAGTCCACCGCGGCGCCGTCCGGATAACACTGCACCGGCCGACGACCCGGGCGAGCGAGCTCTCGGTCCGGCTCAAGCAGCGCTACGGGCTGAACCACGCCGTCGTCGTCCCGGCCGAGCAGCGGACGGAGCCGGAGGTGCGCCGGCTGCTCGGGGACGCCGGTGCGCGGCTCCTCACCACGCTCCTCGCCGAGGGCGACGTCCTCGGCGTCAGCTGGGGACGCACCATCAAGGCGTTGGCCGAGGCGACGGTCAGCCTTCCCCGAGTCCCCGTCGTCCAGCTGTCCGGTATCGCCGGGAACCCGGGCGAGAACTCGATGGAGCTGGTCCGGATCCTCTCGAGCATCACCAAGGACGACGCCTTTCCGCTGTACACCCCGCTCCTCGTGCCCGACGCAGCCACGGCGCGGAGCCTGCGGCACTCCCCGGGCGTCGCCGAGGCCTTCGACCGGTTCCGCTCGGTCTCCGTCGCCGTCGTCGCGGTGGGCAGCTGGAACCCCGCAAACTCCCAGCTGCGCACCTTCTTCTCCACCCAGGACCAGGCGGCCCTCACCGCCATGGGACTCCAGGCGGAGACCGGCGGGATCCTCCTCGACGCCGAGGGGAGCGAGATCGACAGCCCCGTGGTCGAGCGGATCATGGGTATCAGCAGCGTCGAGCTGCGGGCCGTCCCCACGGTGGTGGCCGTGGCCGGGCACGTGACCAAGGCCAAGGCCATCCGTAGCGTGCTGCTCGCCGGCATCGCCAACGCGCTCGTCACCGACGATGCCGTGGCGCGGCTCCTCCTCCAAGACGAGCCGCTCATCTGAGCGTCGTCTGTGCCTGTGAGACATGCCGCATGGGGCATCGTGGGACACGCCGATCGACCCAGGAGGACCCATGCACGCCCCCAAGCTCTTCGTCGACTCCGCCGACCAGCGCGCGACGGAGGACCTCTTCGCCACCGGCGCGTTCATGGGGCTGACGACCAACCCCACCATCCTCGAGCGCGGCGGAGCCGTCACGGCCGATCTCCCGCGGATCAACCGGTGGGCGCGGGCCGCCGGAGCCCGGGAGGTGTGCTTCCAGACCTGGGGGGAGACGCGCGAGGAGCTGCTCGCCAACGCCTCGCGCCTGCTCGACGTCGACGCGCGCACCATCGTCAAGGTCCCGTGCACGGTGGCCGGTGTCCCGGCTGCGGCCACACTCGTCGGCCAGGGCGTCGAGGTCCTGCTCACCGCGGTGTACCGCCCGAGCCAGATGGTCGTGGCGTGCGGCATCGGGGCGCGCTACGTGGCCCCCTACGTCGGCCGGATGGCCGACTCCGGCGCCGATGCGCTCGCCGACGTCGTGGCGATGCACAAGATCGCGGCCGGTGGCCGCACCGAGGTCCTCGCGGCCAGCCTTCGCACGGCTGACGACGTGGCGCGCCTCGCTGCCGCGGGCATCCCGGCGTTCACCCTGTCCCCGTCAGTCGCCTGGGAGCTGGTCCGCGACGAGCGCTCCGACGCTGCCACGGAGGTCTTCGAGGCGACGATGGCCCGGCTCGGCAGCATCTGAACCATCACCGACCGGGGCGCTTCGGTCAGCTCGCCGACTGCGGACCTAGGGGGCGGGGACGGGGGTCGGCACGGCGCCGCGGCCCGCCCTCGTGAGGGTCGCCTGGCCGAGCACGCGGGTGCCGGCGTAGACGACCACCGACTGGCCCGGGGCCATGCCCCGCAGCGGGGTGTCGAGGCGGACGTGGAGCGAGTCGTCGTCGCGGCGGACCTGCGCGGGCGTCGGGGTGCCGTGGGCGCGGACCTGGACCTGCGCCGTCGTCCACTCCCCGGCGGGGACGTCGTCGGCGAGCCAGACGGTCTGGTCGGCGGTGAGCTCGGTGACCGAGAGCAGCTCGCCGGGGCCGACGACGACCGTGTTCGCGGCCGGGTCGGTGCGCAGCACGTAGCGCGGGCGGCCGTCGGTGGCGGGCCGGCCCAGGGCCAGCCCCTTGCGCTGACCGACGGTGTAGGCGTAGGCGCCGTCGTGGCGACCCACCTCGTTGCCCTCGTGGTCGAGGACGGCACCCGGCTGGGCGCCGAGGCGGTCGCGGAGGAAGCCCTGGGTGTCGCCGTCGGCGACGAAGCAGATGTCGTAGGAGTCCGGCTTGGCCGAGACGGACAGCCCGCGGGCGGCGGCCTCGGCGCGCACCTCGTCCTTGGAGGCGACGTCCCCGAGCGGGAAGAGCGAGCGCGCCAGCCGCTCGGGGCCCATGACGGCGAGCACGTAGGACTGGTCCTTGGCGAGGTCGGCGGCGCGGTGGAGCTCGCGAGCGCCGCCCGGACCCTCGACGATCCGCGCGTAGTGCCCGGTGGCGACGGCGTCGAAGCCCAGCGCGAGCCCGCGGTCGAGGAGCGCGGAGAACTTGATGTGCTCGTTGCAGCGCACGCACGGGTTGGGGGTGCGGCCGGCGGCGTACTCGGAGAGGAAGTCCGCGACGACCGTCTCCTCGAACTCCTCCGACAGGTCCCACACGTAGTACGGGATGCCCAGGACGTCGGCGGCGCGGCGGGCGTCGGAGGCGTCCTCGATAGAGCAGCAGCCGCGTGAGCCCGTGCGGTGCTGGGCCCGCGAGCGCGACAGGGCCATGTGGACGCCGACGACGTCGTGCCCCGCCTCGACGGCGCGCGCGGCCGCGACGGCGGAGTCGACCCCGCCCGAGAGTGCTGCCAGGACTCGCATGACGTCCTTCCCTTTCGTCTGCCCGTACGAGGGTACGTCCCCACCCGGACCGGACGGGCGCCTGCCGCCGTGAGGTGCCTGACGGTGCTCACGGCCGTGACTGCGGCCCCACCGGCAACATCCTCCACGACCTGCTTGCGTTCTACGCAAGGTTCCGTGCCGCCCACGCATGGCAGGCCTAGTGTCGAGCTCATGACCTCGACCAACGCCCACCACGCCCACGCCCACGCCCGCCCCGGTCACGGCCCGGCACCCGAGCACGACACCGACCTCGCCGAGCTCCTCGACCTCGATGCCGCGCAGGGCGCCCCGGTGCTGGCGGCGGCGCTGGACGCCGCCTCCGTCGCGCTCGGTGCTGCGCCGGGTGCGGTCGTCGACCTCGGTGCCGGGACGGGCACCGGAACCGTCGCGCTCGCGACCCGTTTCCCCGGGGCACGGCTCCACGGCCTCGACGCCTCGCCCGCGATGCTCGAGCGGCTGGGTGCCGCGGCAGCCGCGGCCCAGGTCGGCGACCGCGTCCAGACTCACCTGGTCGACCTCGACGGCGACTGGCCCGCCGTCCTGCCGGGCGCCGTCGACCTCGCCTGGGCGGCGCTCTCGCTCCACCACGTGAGCGACCCCGCCGAGGTGCTTCACCAGGTGTTCGGGGCCTTGCGCCCCGGGGGCGTGCTCGTCGTCATCGAGATGACCGGCGCGACGACCTATGACCCCGCCGACCTCGGCACCGGCCGTGACCGTCTCGGCGAGCGGCTGGTCGGTGCGCTCGCCGCGCGCGGCTACCCGGCGACCGGCGAGTGGACGAGCGCACTGACCGCGGCCGGGTTCGCCCCGGTCGAGCGCCACGACACCGCGCTCACCGCGTCGGCCCGCACGCCTGAGGGCGCCCGCTACCTCGCACGGCAGCTGACGATGCACCGTGCTCGGCTGGAGGAGGACCTGTCCGCCGACGACCGCGCGGCGCTCGACGCCACGATCGCGCTGCTGGACGCCGGGACGTCCGAGCTCGCCCTCAGCTCCGGCCGCACCATCTGGATCGCCACCCGACCGCGAGACGACGAGCGGTCCGGGACCGGTGGTCCCGTGGCCGAGGGGGCACGCGAGCGGGGCGCCGGCCGATGAGCGGGGCACCACAGGGGCGTGACCGGCGCATCGCCGTCGTGGGCAGGGACGAGAACGCGGTGGACCAGGTCGTGCAGCGTCGTCGGCTCAGCGACGACGTCACGCTCTTCCTGCACGAGGCGCCCGAGCCCTTCGCGCGCGCCGTGCGCCACGGGCGGGGGCACCGGACGATGAGACGCATGGCGACCCCTCGCTCGTGGCACTTCACCGGACGCATCGCCGGCTGGGGCACACCCGGCGGCACGCGGCTCGTCCTCGGTGCCTGGCACGACTCCCCGCTCGGCGCC
Source organism: Georgenia satyanarayanai (assembly GCF_900116375.1). Lineage (GTDB taxonomy): Bacteria > Actinomycetota > Actinomycetes > Actinomycetales > Actinomycetaceae > Oceanitalea > Oceanitalea nanhaiensis. Next base: position 32,894 of record NZ_UETB01000003.1, read on the forward strand.
TTCGCCGACGTCATGGTCGAGCGGCCCGACGGCGAGCGGCTGCTCCTCGCCCCCTCCCAGGAGGTCGCCGACTTCGTCGCCTCCACCTACACCTTCGACACGACCCTGCTCGTGCCCGTCTCCGTGACGACGACGGCGGGACGCCCGCTCGCGGGGAAGCCCACCTCCGCGGGGCAGACGTGGCGGGTCGACGCGGGCCCGCTCACCGCGCGCCTCCACGTGGGCGCGCGGCCCCCGCTCGGGCGGCTGCTGCGCCTCGTGCCGCGCGCCCTGGCGACGGCGCCGGCTCTCACCCGCGTCACCGACCCGGTGGCGCGGGTGGTGCTGCGCGGGGTGCGCACCCGTGGTTCGGCCGGCGGCGGGCGCACCGAGCACTACGGCGCCCACGACCTCCACCGGCTCGCCGCCGCCGGGACCCTGTGGGAGGGCGAGGACCTCGGGCCGCTCCACCCCCTCGACCCGCCGGTGCGCTTCGGCTTCGGCTCCTCCCCGCGCGACCCGAGCGTCACGGACCTCGTCACCACGGTGCGCGAGGCGCGCTCGCGCTAGTCCAGGCCCAGCCCCGCCTCCCGCGCGAGGACGACGGCGGCCGCCCGGTGGGGCACGGCGAGCTTGGTCAGCACGTTGGCCACGTGGTTGCGCACGGTCTTGCCGGACAGGACGAGACGCCGCGCGATCGCCGTGTTGTCCAGGCCGCGGGCGAGGAGGTCGAGCACCTCCCGCTCGCGCGCGGTGAGCTCGGGGAACGGCAGCCGCACCGCGGCCCGCCCCGGCGCGAGGGCGGACAGCGCCCGCGCCGCGACCTCGCGTCCGAGGATGACCTCACCGTGCGCCACCGCCCGCACCGCCCGCTCCACCTCCTCCGGGCCGGAGGACTTGAGCAGGTAGCCGCGAGCGCCGACGCGCAGCGCCGCGGCCACCGACGCGTCGTCCTCGCTCATCGTCACGACGAGGACGGCGAGGGCCGGGTCGCGGGCGACGAGCTCGCGGGTGAGCTCGATCCCGGACCCGTCCCCGAGGTGGAGGTCCATGAGGACGACGTCGGCCCCGCCGACCACGACGACCTCGCGCGCCCGGGCGGCGGAGTCGGCCTGCCCGACGACGTCGATCCCCGGCAGCGAGGACAGCAGCCCGGCCATGCCGAGCCGGAAGACGGGGTGGTCGTCGACGACGACGACCCGCAGCGCGCTCACCGGCTCTCCTCCAGCGCCGGTGCGAGCGGGAGCAGGGCCTCGACGACGGTGCCCCCGCCCGGCGGCCCGTCGATCCGCAGCGACCCGCCCAGCTCCTCGGCCCGCTCGCGCATCGCGTGCGTGCCCACGCCCGCGGGCGCCCCGGGTGAGCGGCCGCCACCGCCGTCACGGCACACCACCCGCAGGCCCGCGCCGTCCACCCCGACCTCGACGTCGCAGCCGCCGGCGCCGCTGTGCCGGGCGGCGTTGAGGACGGCCTCGGCGGCGATGCCGTAGGCCGCGGCGGCCACGGGCGCGGGCAGGGCGCCCGGCACGTCGGCGTGCAGCCGCACCGTGAAGCCGCTCTCGGCGTGCCGGGTGACGAGCTCGCGCAGCGCCGGCTCCAGGCCGAGCTCCTCGAGCACCGGCGGCAGGAGGGTCCGCGCGACGACGCGCACGTCCTCGACCCGCCGGTCCAGCTCCTCCTGGAGCGCGGCAAGCATCGTCCGCGCCGCCTCGGGGTCCGCCCCCACGAGGTTGGCGACGCCGCTGAGGCCCAGGCGCAGCCCGGCGAGGGACGGGCCCAGACCGTCGTGCAGCTCGCGGCGGATGACCTGCCGCTCCTGCAGCCGGGCGCGGGTGAGCCGCTCGCGCGTGCGGGCGAGCTCGTCGGCGGTGCGCCGCAGCAGCAGCCCGGCCGCGACGACGGCGGACAGCTCGTCCAGCGCCCGACGCGTGCGCCCGTCCAGCACCTCCCCCGGCCGCGCCGTGACGAGGAGGGTGCCGACCGGCCCGCCCGCGGCCGCGAGGGGCAGCGCGGTGGGCTCCGCCGTCGCCGTCCCCGCCGTCGCGAGGACCGTCCCGTCCTCCCCGCGCGCGGCCACCGACTCCAGCCGCAGGGCCGTGCGCACGCTCTCGACGAGGGAGTCCAGGAGCCGGCCGTCGGCGCGGCCGAGCTCCCCGCCCATGCGGGCCGCCACCCGCGAGGGGTCCCCCGCGGCCCCGTAGACGAGGCGGTGGACCCGCGGCTCGAGCCACAGCCGGCTCGGCTGGACCGCGACGACGACGGCGGCCGCCGCGAGCGTCTGCGCCCACCCCTCCCCCGGCACCACCCCGCTGAGCAGGACGGTGGCCAGAAGGTAGGTCGCGGACAGCCCGACCGTGAGCGCCCCGGCGAGCACGGTGCGGCTCACCGCGACCTCGATGCCCCACAGCCGCTGGCGCAGGACGACGGCGAGCACCGCCGCGGGGAAGAGCGCCTGGCTGACGAGGTGGAGCGCCGGGGTCAGCCACAGCGGCACCCACCCGAGCGGCAGCAGGAGCGGGACGAAGGAGACGGCCAGGACCAGCGTCCCGAGCGCGAGCCAGCCCAGCCCCACGGCGTCGGGAGCGGGGGCACGCCGCCGCCGCCGCTCGACGCCGGCCGCCGTCACCAGCCCCCACACGACCGCCGCACCGAGGCTGACGGAGAAGGCGGTGTAGTGCAGGCCCACGGACAGGACGGCGGTGGTGACCGCGATCGTGGCGCCGACCGTCGGGCCCCACCACGGCGCGTCGGCCGGGCGCTGCCGCACGAGCCACGGGACGACGAGGAACAGGCCGAGCGTCCCCGGCACCCACGCCCAGGAGAAGGCGGAGGCGAAGGGCTCGGGACTCAGGCCGCGGGCGGTGGCGAGCACCCGCCAGCCGCCCGCGGCGGCGGACAGGCCGCCTCCGAGAGCCGCGACGGCGAGGAGGTAGCCGACGACGTGCCGCCGCCGGGACAGCACGAGCGCGGAGGTGAGCCCGTAGACGAGGGCGACCGTGGCGTCGACGACGAGGAAGAGGGCGTCCTCGCCGAGGACGGGCCGAGCAGCGACGAACATCGCCGTGCCCGCCACCCCGAGGAGCGCCGCCGCGCCGCCGAGGGCAACGCCGGGGACCTCGGACGCGAGCCGTCCGAGGTCCGGGCGCACAGCCACCGTGCGGGGCATGGCTGAACTGTAGGGCTGCGAGGCGCGTGTCAGGAGCGGTTCCGCAGCATCGCGACGGCGAGGACGAGCAGCAGCAGCGGGCCGACGAAGCCGGCCATGTACTGCAGGGGCGAGACGCCCAGCAGGAGGGTGAGCCCGCCGAGCGCCAGGCTCGCAACGCCGAGGCCGCGGCCCGCGGCGCCGTGGCGCAGTGCGGCGACCCCGACGGCGAGACCGCTGACCCCGGCCGTCACCCACAGCCAGGAGATGGTCGCGACCCAGTGGGAGTAGAAGGAGGCGTCGCTGGGGACGAGCATCTCCGGGGTGAGGAAGCCGAAGATGAACTCGGTGTTGAGCCCGGAGCCGAGGACGAGCACGGCCGAGAGGACGACGAGCCCGAGCATCGCGACGAGCCCGTGGAGGGAGCCGGCCGGGGTGCGACCGGTCAGCCGCCGGTGCAGCCCGGCGGCGAAGGGCAGGAGGAGGACGGCGGCGAGGACCGTCGTCACGTGGAAGCCGAGGAGCTGGGGCACCACGGTCGCGTAGTGCGCGACGACGGCCTCGGGGGTGAGCACGGAGTCGGTCGGGTAGGGCGGCGAGACGGCGAGGGAGAACCAGATGCCGGCGGCGCCCGTGAGGGCGGCGCCCACGCCGGACAGGGCCCAGGCTCGGCCGGCGGGTGCAGGGCGGGTCGGCTGGGTGGTGCTCGTCTCGCTGGTGACCGTGGTGGACACGGGGGAACCTCCTCGAACCCGCGACCTCCGGCGGCCACCATGACCGCTCCGCGCGGGCTCGGGGAGTACGTTCCGGCGCCCGGCGTCCCGGGCGACAGGGGCGTGTGTCCCGTTCTTCCGGGCGGTTGCTGGCGGGACCGGGGCGGCGGGTGAACGGCCGGCGTCCGGCCGACGGATGAGAGGTGTCTCATGCGCCCGTCACCGGGGCCTCACGTGCGTCGGGTCGACTGTCTGCCATGCCGCGGACCAGGTCCCCGGTGCGACGCAGAAGGGGGACCCTCATGACCACGACGACCACCAGGCCCGCCGGCCCGGCCGGCCCGCACCGGGGCACGGACCCACAAGGCCGGCGCCTGCGCGTGGCGCTGTACTCCCACGACGCCCTCGGTCTCGGTCACGTCCGCCGCAACCTCGCCATCGCCCGCGCGCTCACCACCCTCGGCCCGGCGCCGGACGTCCTCCTCCTCACCGGTGCCCCCGAGGCGGTCACCGCGCAGCGGCCCGCGCACTGCGACCTCGTCTCGCTGCCCGCGCTCGCCAAGGACGCCACGGGCGCCTACTCCGCCCGCCACCTCTCGGTCGACGAGGCGCACATCCGGCACATGCGGCGGGCCGTCCTCACCGCGGCGCTGTCCTCCTTCCGGCCCGACGTCCTCGTCGTCGACAAGCACCCCCGCGGCTTCCTCGGCGAGCTCGAGCCCGCCCTCGCCCTGCTCCGCGCCGCCGGCACCCGCATCGTCCTGGGTCTGCGTGACGTCCTCGACGACGCCGTCACCTCCCGCCGCGAGTGGGACGCCGACCGCGGTGCCCAGGCGCTGCGCCGCTGGTACGACCAGGTGTGGGTCTACGGTGACCGCGCCGTCCACGACCTCACCGCCGAGCTCGACCTGCCCGCCGCGCGCACCGTCCACACCGGCTACCTCGCCACCGGCCGCCAGGGCGGGCCGGCCGTCACCGAGGTCGACAACCCCTACGTCCTGGCGATGGTCGGCGGCGGCTCCGACGGTGCCCACCTCGCCGAGGCCTTCGTCCGCACCACCATGCCGGCCGGCCACCACGGCGTCCTCGTCACCGGCCCGCAGATGCCTGCCGACGACGTCCGCCGGGTCACCGAGATCGCCGCCCACCGCACCGACCTCACCGTCCGCACCTTCGTCGAGGACGCCGAGGCGCTCATCGGCGGCGCCGCCGCCGTCGTCTCGATGGGCGGGTACAACACGGTGTGCGAGGCGCTCGCCCTCGGCGTCCGGCTCCTCGTCGTGCCCCGCGTGCGCCCCCGCCAGGAGCAGCTGGTGCGCGCCCGCCTGCTCACCGCCGTCGGCGTCCTCGACCACCTGCCGCCCGAGCGGCTCACCTCGCCCGCCCTCGAACGGTGGCTCGCGCGGGCCGTCACCGCCCAACCCGACGCCCCCGAGGACGTCGTCGACCTCGGCGGGCTCACCCGGCTCCCCCACCTGCTCACCAGCCTCGTTGCCACGAAGGAGGAGACCGATGTCGCCTGAGCGGATGGGCTACGTGCTCAAGATGTACCCCCGGTTCTCCGAGACCTTCATCGTCTCCGAGCTCCTCGGCCGCGAGGCGCGCGGCGCGGACCTCGAGGTGTTCTCCCTGCGCCCGCCGGTGGACCCGCGCTTCCACAGCGCGCTCGCCGAGGTGCGCGCGCCGGTCACCTACGTGCCCCGGGCCCGCAAGGCCGAGGAGCTGTGGGACGCGCTGCGGGCCGCCGCGCCGGAGCTGCCGCTGCTCCACCGCGCGCTGCCCGACCTCCTCGCCGCCGACGCCTCCGACGCCGGCCAGGCGCTCGAGCTCGCCGTCATGGTCGTGCGCCGCGGGATCACCCACCTGCACGCGCACTTCGCCTCGCTCGCGACGACGGTCGCGCGGCTCACCTCGCTGCTCACCGGCGTGCCGTACTCCTTCACCGCGCACGCCAAGGACATCTTCCACTCCTCGGTGGACCCCGCGGACCTGGCCCGCAAGATCGCCGGCGCCCACCACGTGGTGACGATCAGCGACTACAACGCGCGCCACCTGCGCAGCACCTACCCCGAGGCGGTGGCCGCCACGCGCCTGCACCGCATCTACAACGGGCTGGGCCTCACCGACTTCCCCTTCACGCACCGGGCGGACGACGACGGCGGCACGGACGTCGTCGCCGTCGGTCGCCTCGTGGAGAAGAAGGGCTTCGACGTCCTCCTCGACGCCGTCGCCCACCTGCGCGAGCGGGGCCGCCCGCTGCGCTGCCGGATCGTCGGCGGCGGGGAGAAGGAGGCCGAGCTGCGGGCGCAGGTCGCGGCGCTCGGGCTCGAGGGGCTCGTCGAGCTCACCGGTCCGCTGCCCCAGCACGAGGTCCGCGCGCACGTGGCGGCGGCGGGCGTGTTCGCCGCGCCCTGCGTCGTCGGCTCCGACGGCAACGCCGACGGCCTGCCGACCGTGCTCCTCGAGGCGATGGCGCTGGGCACACCGTGCGTGTCGACCGACGTCACCGGCATCACCGAGGCGGTGCGGCACGGGGAGACCGGGCTGGAGGTGGCGCAGCACGACCCGGTCGGGCTGGCCGAGGCGATCGTCCGCCTGCTCGACGACGCGTCGCTGCGGTCCCGCCTCACCCGTGCCGCCCGCGCGCTCGTCGAGCGCGAGTTCGACACCCGCCGCCAGGTCGAGGCCCTCGAGAAGGCCGTCCGCGCCGGGAACAACTCAGCGCTCGGCGACAGAGTGGCCACACCCGCCGACAGCGCACTTGCCGCCGACAGCGCACTTGCCGCCGACAGCGCACTTGCCGCCGACAGCGCACTTGTCGCCGACAGCCGGATTCGTCCGGAGGGGGTGCGCTGATGCGGATCGCCTACGTCTGCGCCGACCCCGGCATCCCGGTCTTCGGGACGAAGGGAGCCTCTGTCCACGTCCAGGAGGTCGTACGGGTCCTGCTCGAGGCCGGCCACGCCGTCGACCTCTTCTGCCGCCGCACCGGCGGGGAGCCGTGGCCCGCCGCCGCGGCCGCCCGCGCCGAGGGCCGGCTCACCGTCCACGAGCTCGGGCGCATCCGCGGTGAGGACGTCGCCGACCGGGAGCGCCGCGCCATGGCCGCCGACGGCGACATGCTCCGCGCCGTCACCGCCGGCGGGCCCTTCGACGCCGTCTACGAGCGCTACTCGCTGTGGAGCACCGCCGGTACCACCTACGCCCGCGAGCGCGGGGTGCCCGCCGTCCTCGAGGTCAACGCGCCGCTGCCGGCCGAGCAGGCCCGCCACCGCGGGCTCGTCCACGCGGACGAGGCCCACGCCGTCGTCCGCCGCGCCGCCACCGGCGCGAGCGCCGTCGTCTGCGTCTCCGAGCCGGTCGCCGCCTGGGTGCGGGACCTGGCTCCCGGGGCCGCCGTCGTCGTCGAGGCCAACGGTGTGGACGTCACCCGCATCCGCCCGGCGGCCGGCCGGCCGGACCGGCCCTTCACCGTCGGCTTCGTCGGCACGCTCAAGCCGTGGCACGGGACCGAGACGGTGCTCGAGGCGCACGCCCTGCTGCGACGCTCGGTGCCGGACGCCCGGCTGCTGCTCGTCGGGGACGGCCCGCAGGCGGAGGCGCTGCGACAGCAGGCGCGCACGCTCGGGACCGCCGGCGCCGTCGAGGCGACCGGCGCCGTCGCCCCCGTCGACGTGCCCACGCTGCTGCACCGGATGGACGTCGCGACCGCGCCCTACCCGGCCGCGGGCGAGGGGTACTTCTCCCCGCTCAAGGCCTACGAGTACATGGCGGCGGGGCTGCCCGTCGTCGCCTCCGCCGTCGGGCAGCTGCCGGGGGTCGTCGAGCACGGTCGTACCGGGTTCCTCGTGCCGGGCTCGGACCCGACGGCGCTGGCCGGGACGCTCGGCATGCTCGCCGGTGACCGGAGGTTGCGGGCGCAGGTCGGGCGGGCGGCGCGAGAGCACGTGGCGTCCGGACACACCTGGACGCACGTCGTCGAGCGCTCCCTCGCGGCCGCGGGCCTGCGGCTGAGAGTCGGCAGCTCGGCTCTCGGCGACAACTCCACTGTCGGCGACAACTCCACTCTCGGCGACAACTCCACTGTCGGTGACAAGCCCGGTGTCGGCGAGCGGGAGCGCGTGGGGGTGGGCAGCTGATGGCCTCCCCCAAGCCCACCGCGGAGCTGCGCTCGATCGTGCCCTCGCTCCGGCGGATCTGGACGTTCCTGCGGCCCCACCTGCGGCCGCACCGCAAGGTCGTCGCCGGCGGCTTCGTCGCGCTCTTCGCCGAGGTGGCCTTCCGGCTCCTCGAGCCGTGGCCGCTGAAGTTCGTCATCGACGCCGTCATCGCGCCCGGCGCCGCGCAGGACCCGGGCCTGGTCACGCTGCTCGTGTGGGCGGCGCTCGCCGTCGTCGCCGTCACGGGCCTGCGCGCCCTGTCGGCCTACCTCATGACGGTGCTCTTCGCGCTCGCCGGCACCCGCGCGATGACCTCGGTCCGCGCGCAGGTCTACTCCCACGTCCTGCGGCTGTCGCTGCGCTTCCACAGCTCCGCGCGCGGGGGCGACCTCATCACCCGGCTCGTCACCGACGTCGGGCGGCTGCGCGACGTCGCCGTCACCGCCGCGATGCCGCTCATCGGCAACGTCGTCACCCTCCTCGCGATGGTCACGGTCATGGTCGTCCTCGACTGGCGGCTCGCGCTCGTCGTCGTCGGCGCGTTCCCGCTGTTCGCGCTGTCCTCCTCCCGCTCCACCCGCAGGATCACCTCCGCCTCGCGCCAGCAGCGGCGCCGCGAGGGCGACCTCGCCGGCGCGGCCGGGGAGTCGCTCGGCGCGATCAAGGTGGTCCAGGCGTACTCGCTGGCCGACCGGCTCGAGTCGAGCTTCGCGGCGTCGAACGCCAAGGAGCTCAAGGAGGGCGTGCGGGCCACCCGCCTCTCCGCGGCGCTCGAGCGCAAGACCGACCTCCTCGTGGGGGTGGCCACCGGCATCGTCCTCCTCGTCGGCGGCTGGTCGGTGGTGCAGGGGCGGCTCACGCCCGGTGAGCTCGTCGTGTTCGTCCAGTACCTCAAGAGCGCCTTCAAGCCGATGCGGGACCTGGCGAAGTACACCGGGCGCATCGCCAAGGCCGCCGCCTCCGGCGAGCGGATCCTCGACATCATGCACACCGAGCAGGACGTCACCGACTCCGCCAAGGCCTACACGATCAAGCGGCTGGCCGGGGAGATCCGCCTCGAGCACGTCACCGCCTCCTACACCGGGACCGACCGCGCCCTGGACGACGTGTCGCTGCGCATCCTGCCCGGCACGAAGGTCGCCGTCGTCGGGCACTCAGGCTCCGGCAAGTCCACGCTCGCCGGCCTCCTGCTGCGGCTGCAGGACCCGGTGCGCGGTGCGGTCAAGCTCGACGGCCACGACCTGCGCGACGTCACCCTCGACTCGCTGCGCGCCCACGTGGCCGTCGTCCTGCAGGAGTCGGTCCTCTTCCACGGCACGATCGCCGAGAACATCGAGATGGGCCGGCCCGGTGCCACCCCGGAGGAGGTCGAGGCCGCCGCCCGCGCCGCCAACGCCCACGAGTTCGTCTCCCGCCTGCCCGAGGGCTACGAGACGGTGGTGGGCGAGCGGGGCGACACCCTCTCCGGCGGGCAGCGCCAGCGCGTGGCCATCGCCCGGGCCATGCTGCGCGACGCGGCCGTCATCATCCTCGACGAGGCCACCACCGGGCTGGACCCGAGGAGCTCCGCGGAGGTCTTCCAGGCCGTCGACCGGCTCGCGGCCGGCCGCACCACCGTGGTCATCACCCACACCCTGGCCGACGCGCTGGGCTGCGACGAGGTGATCGTCCTGGACCGCGGCCGGGTCGTCGAGCACGGCCGGCCCGCCGAGCTCATGGCCACGCCGGGCTCGCGCCTCGCGCTGCTCGCCCCCGAGCGGCACCAGCGGCCCACCGTCGTCCGCGACCGGAGGAGCGCCTGATGCTCGCGGCCGACGCCCGCCTCGCCGCCGCCGACCCCGCCCTCCCCGGCCTGCGCGACGTGCTCGCGCCGCTCGGCCTGGTCCGCCGCCTCGCCCCGGCCTGGGGCGTGCGCTCGGCCCGCGTCGACTACCTGCGCTACAAGCGGGGCACCTCCCTCCTCGCCGGCCTCGTCCTCACCGACGACGACGGCGCGACGTCCTTCGCCCAGGCCCTCGCCGTCCGCGCGGGCGCGGCCGACAAGCTCGCCAAGGTGCGCCGTGCCGGGGAGGCCGACGACGTCGGCCGGGGCGCCGTCGTCGACGACGGCCTCGCGGTGGCCGTTGCCGACGCCACTGCCGACCGGCGGCTGCCCGGCGTGCGCCGCGTGCTGCGGGACGCCGACGGCGTGAGCCCGCTCGTCTACCGGCCCGGCAGGCGCTGGGTCGCCCGGGTCGAGGGCGCCGCCGGGCCGGCCGAGCTGGTACGCGTGTACCACCCTGGGGCCGCGGCCGGCGTGCTCACCGGCCACCGCGCCCTCACCGGGCTGCCGGTGCCCGCCGTGACGGCGGTCCGGCTCCGCCGCGGGACCGTGCGGTCCGCCTGGGTGCCCGGGACCTCCCTCGACCGGCTCGCCGCGGCGGCGCAGCTGTGGGGGCAGGCCGGCGCGCTGGCCGCGGCGGTGCACCGCGAGGCGCGCGCCGAGGGGCTGCGGCGGGTGGACCGGGAGGGCGGGCTGGCCGCCTCGGTGACGGCGGTGCGCTCGGTGGCGCCGGCGTGCGCGGAGGCCGCCGCGGCCGCGGCCGCGCGGGTGCGCGCGGGCCTGGCGGGCCGTGGCGCCGTGCGCGTGGTGCACGGGGACCTCTCGGCCGATCAGGTCGTCGTGCGGCCCGACCTCACCGCCGGGGCGAGTGCGGAGCAGGCGAGCCCCGGCCAGGCCGGGCTCACCCTCATCGACCTCGACCGCGTCGCCCTCGACGACCCCCTCGCCGACCTCGGCTCCTGGTACGGCGCGCTCGTCGCCACCGGCGCGGAGGCCGGCGACCCCGCGGAGCTGCTCGCCCCGCTGCTCGCCGGGTACACCGCCGCCGGCGGGGAGGTCGACGAGCGTGCGCTGCGGCTCCACTGCGCGGCGGCCGTCCTCCAGCGCGCCGTCGAGCCCTTCCGGCGTCACCTGCCCGGCTGGCCGGACGGCGTCGCCCGCCTCGTCGCTGCCGCCGAGGAGCTCACGCGATGACGACACCACCCACCGACGCCCGGACGACCCCGCCCGCCGGGACCGGGACTCCCGGCGCGAGCCGGCTGCCCGATCGTGTCCTGGACGGTGCGCACCGGTACCACCTCGTGCGCGCGTGGCCCCGCGGCGAGGACCACGCCCTCGTCGAGCTCCGCGCGGAGGACGGCGGCACCGTGGCGGCCCAGTGGTTCGCCTGCCCGGTGGCCCTGGCCGAGGCTGCCGCCGCGGCGCCCGCGCCGGCCCGGGTGTCGGGCGACGTGCTGCTCCAGCCCGGCGGCGCCGACGCCCGGCTCCGCGCGCTGCGCGAGGTCCTCGCCGAGGACGGCAGCCGGCTGGTCGCCCACCGGCCCGGCCGCCGCGCCGTCGTCCGGGTGTCCGGCACGGACGGGACGGTGCGCGAGTACGTCAAGGTCGTCCGGCCGGGCAAGGCCCCGGACCTCGCCCGTCGCGGTGGGCTCGTCGCCGAGCTCGTCGGGGACGTCGTGCCCGTGCCGCGCCTCGTGGACGCCTCCCGGGTGGAGCGCGGGGTGCTGTGCTGGAGCGTCGTGCCCGGCCGCACCCTGCACGACCTCGGCGCCGACGGCGGGTGGGGCGCCGCCGACGCGCGCGCGGCGTGGGAGGCGGCGGGGCGGGCGGTGGCGCGGCTGCACGCCGCACCCGCCGGGCCGGTCGAGGCCCGGCACGGCGCGGAGGAGGAGCTCGACGCCGTCGCGAGCTGGCTCGGTCCCGCCGTCGCGCACGGCCTGCTCGACGCCGGCACGGTCGCGCGAGCGAGGGAGCGCGTCACCGCGGTCCTGCGGAACGCCCCAGCCGACCCGGTGCTCGGCGTGCTCCACCGCGACCTCCACGACAAGCAGCTCCTCCTCGACGACGCCGGCACGGTGGGGATGATCGACGTCGACACCCTCGCCGTCGGGGAGCGCGCGCTGGACGTGGCGAACCTCCTCGTCCACCTCGAGCTGCGGCAGGCGCAGGGGCTGCTCGTCCCCGATCTCGCTGCCGCGGCACGCCACGGCTTCCTGGCGGGGGTGGGTGACGTGCCCCGTGACCGGGTGAGCGCGTACACCCTGGCCACGCGCCTGCGCCTCGCCGGCGTCTACGCCTTCCGCCCCCGGTGGCGGTCCGTCGCCGCGGATCTTCTGCAGCAGGCCGCCGGCTGACCCCGCCCGGCCGAGGGGTCTACACCGGGCGTGCGGCGCGCCCGGCAGGAGGACGGACCATCAGCCGGCCGACGACCTCGGTGGCCCGCCGCCGTCCGAGGGCCCGCACCGCCGCGGCGGACAGCCTGTTGGCCCGTCCGACGACGACCCCGGGCGGTGGGTTGCGGCGCTCGAGGGCCCTGAGGCTGGTGGCGACGACCTCGCTCGCCGTCATCCGCCGGCCACCGCCGTCCGCGGCGTCGCCGGCGACGTCGAAGAACTCCGTCTGCGTGGCGCCCGGGGAGACGGCCAGGACGCGTACCCCGCTGCCGCGCGCCTCGTACCACAGCGCCTCGGTGAGGCTCAGCACGAAGGCCTTCGCCGCCCCGTAGACCGCCATGGTCGGGTTGCCCTGGTAGGCCGCCATGCTCGCCACGTTGAGGAGGAACCCGTGGCCGTGCCGGCGCAGGTCCGGCAGGAACGCGTGGCTGATCTCGACCACCGCGGAGACGTCCAGCGCGATCTCCCTCATGAGGTCGGTGAGCGCCTCCTCGTGGAAGAGCCCGTGGTTGGCGAAGCCAGCGTTGTTCACCACCCCGGTCACCTCCACCCCGCGGTCCGCGAGCTCACCGCGCAGCGCCTGCCCGACTCCGGGCCGGGCGAGGTCCATGGCCAGCGTCGTCACGGGGACCTCGTGCGCCCGGCGCAGCTCCCCGGCGAGGGCCTCGAGCCGCTCCGCGCGGCGAGCGACGAGGACCAGGCCGGCGCCGCGTGCGGCGAGCTGCCGCGCGAGCTCGGCCCCGATCCCGGCGCTCGCGCCCGTGACCAGCACTGTCTGCGTCATACCGTCAGGTCGCATGACGGCACGGTATGCCGGGGTGGCACTGAGTGTCAATAAGGCCTGCCGTGCCGCCTCCACTAGGGTGAGCCGCATGTCAGCGGAGCAGGAGCGGCCCACGCTGTGGCAGCGGACCCGCCGGCGCGCGTACGGGGAGATCACGGCGGCGGCGATGGGCCTCTTCCTCGAGCAGGGCTTCCAGGAGACGACGGTCGACGAGATCGCCGCGGCGGCCGGGATCTCGCGCCGGTCCTTCTTCCGCTACTTCGGCAGCAAGGAGGACGTCGTCATCGACCACCTCGTCGCCGACGGTGAGCTGCTGCGCGTCGAGCTGGAACGCCAGCCGCACGACGTCGACGTGTGGGCCGCCCTCTCCGGGGCGCTGTTCTCCCTGGAGGAGGCGACCGCCGACCGGGAGCGGCTCCTGGCGGTCGCCCGCATGGTCTACGGGACGCCGTCGCTCCGCGCACGGAGCATCGAGAAGCACCTGCGCTGGTCCGACGTCCTCGCGGCCGAGGTCGAGCGCCGCCTCGGGGGCGGCGACAGCTCCTCGCTGCGCGCGAGGGCGATCGTCGGGTGCTTCGTCACCTGCCTCGACGTCGCGGGCGAGGCCTGGGTCCGGGACGACGCCGCCCACCCGCTGCAGGTGTACCTGGACGTCTCGCTGTCCGCGGTGCGCGGCTGAGGCCGGACGCTCCGGGGCTTCTCGCGACGGCCGTCCCTGAGTACGCTCGAAGAGCTGGCCGGCGGGCGTGGTTCGCATCGGTGAGAACCAGCCGGTCGGCGTGGGCGGGCTCAACCTCATGAGGACGGAGCACACCATGGCGCCCATCGTGGGCCGGCGCGCAGAGTGCGACGCGGTCGACCACCTGCTCGCCGGAGCAGAGGCCGGGCGCAGCGGAGCGCTGGTCGTCCGCGGGGAGGCCGGCATCGGCAAGACCGCGCTGCTGGAGTACGCCCGCCACACCGCAGCCGGGCGGTTCCGGGTGGAGAGCTCTGTCGGCGCGGAGTCCGAGACGCAGTTCGCGTTCGCGGGTCTCCATCAGGTGTGCGCACCGCTGCTCGCCCAGGCCGGAGCACTGCTGCCCGACCCGCAGCAGTCCGCCCTGGGCGTCGCGTTCGGCCGGCAGGAGGGCGCGGCGCCGGACCGGTTCCTCGTCGGGCTGGCGACCCTCCACCTCCTTGCCGAGGTCGCCGAGGAGGAGCCGGTGCTGTATCTCGTCGACGACGCACAGTGGCTGGACCAGGCCTCGGCCCAGGTCCTCACGTTCGTGGCGCGTCGGGTGGCGGCCGAGCGGGTGGCCCTGGTGTTCGCCGTACGCGACCCCACCGATGGTGACGTCCGCACGTTCGCCGGTCTGCCGACGCTGCACCTGAAAGGGCTCAGCGACAGCAACGCCCGGGCGCTGCTGGTCGGCGCGGTGCGCACGCCGTTGGACGACGGGGTCCGCGAGCGGGTCGTCGCCGAGGCGCGTGGCAACCCCCTGGCGCTGCTGGAGCTGCCGCGCAGCGCGTTGCCCGCACAGCTGGCGAGCGGGTTCGCGCTGCCCGACGCGGTCAGTGCCCCGCGCCGCGTCGAGGACAGCTTCCGCCACCGCTCGGGCAGCCTGCCGGCCGACACGCAGCTCCTTCTGCTGGTCGCCGCGGCCGAGCCGACAGGCGAGGCGGCGTTGCTGTGGCGCGCGGCCGCACACCTGGGGCTCGCTCGCGAGGTGGCCGCGCCCGCGGAGGCGGCCGGGCTGCTCGAGATCGACACCCGGGTGCGGTTCCGTCATCCGCTGGTGCGCTCTGCGGTCTACCGAGCCGCCACACCCCCGGACCGACGCAGCGTGCACGGTGCGCTGGCGTCGGCGACCGACCCAGAGCTCGACCCTGACCGACGTGCCTGGCACCGCGCGCAGTCGGTGCTGGGCACCGACGAGGCGGCGGCCGTCGATCTGGAGCGGTCGGCCGGCCGGGCACGCGCCCGCGGCGGCCTGGCAGCCGCCGCCACGTTCCTGCAGCACGCCGCGGAGCTGACTCCCGAGCCCGCCGCCCGCGCGAGGCGGGCGCTCGAAGCCGTGCACCTCACGCACGACGCCGGAGCGCCTGAGGCAGCCCTGGAGCTGCTGGCGGTGGCGTCGACCGGGCCGCTGGACGCCCTGCAGCACGCCCGACTCGAGCTGCTGCGAGCCCAGATCGCCTTCCACCGCACACGCGGGAGGGAGGTGCCCGGCATGCTGCTCACGGCCGCCCAGGCCCTCGCCCCCCTCGACCCACACCTGTCCCGCCAGGCGTACGTCCACGCGCTCGAGTCCTCCTTCCACGCCGGCCGCCTGGCTCACGGCCACGGGATGCTCACGGTGGCCGAGGCCGCCCGGGACGCGCCCGGCGCGCCGACCCCTCCCCGGCCGGTCGACCTGCTCCTGGACGGACTCGCCACGAGATTCACGCAGGGGTACGAGGCGAGCGTCCCCAGCCTGCAACGGGCCCTCGGGTCGCTGCGCGACGACGACTCCGGTACCGACGACGACAACGGGCGCTGGCTGTGGCTGGCCTGTCATGTCGGGGCGATGCTGTGGGACGACGAGTCGATCTACGTGCTGGCCACCCGCGCCGTCCGGCTCGCCCGCGAGGCCGGCGCGCTCGCGACGCTCCCAGCGGCGCTCAACGCCCTGGCCCTGGTGCTCGTGCTCACCGGCGAGCTGTCCCGTGCCGCTGAGCTGTTCGCGGAGGAGGAGGCGATCACCCGGGCCACCGGCGCCCCGCCCCTGCCCAACTCGCGGCTGGCCCTGGCTGCCTGGCGCGGCCAGAAGCAGGACACCTCCGAGCTCTACGCGAGGATGGTCGCGGGGGCGACGGCGCGAGGTGAGGGCCTCACCGTCAGCAGTGCCGAGATGTCGCTCGCCTACCTCCACAACGGGCTGGGCAGCTACCACAGCGCGCTGGAGGCCGCCGCGCCGCTGGTCGAGCTCGACGAGCTGGCCCACAGCAGCGTCGCGCTGCCCGAGCTGGTCGAGGCCGCCTCGCGTGCCGGTCAGCCAGATCGGGCAGCCGTGGCCCTGGAGCGCCTCAGCGTGCGGGCCCGGGCGAGCGGCACCGAGTGGGCGCTGGGACTGGCGGCGCGCTCACGAGCGCTGACCAGCACCGGGCCTGCGGCGGAGGAGCACTACCGCGAGGCCATCGAACGGCTCGGACGGTGCCGGATGGCCACCCACCTCGCCCGCGCGCACCTGCTCTACGGCGAGTGGCTGCGTCGCGAGGGTCGTCGCCAGGACGCCCGCCACCAGCTCCGCACCGCTCACCAGCTGCTGTCGGACATGGGTGCGGAGGCGTTCGCTGACCGCGCCGCACGCGAGCTGCGTGCGACCGGCGAGCACCCACGCAGACGCACCGCTCAGCCCACCGACGCGCTCACCGCGCACGAGCTGCACATCGCCCGACTGGTCGCCACGGGGGCCACCTCCCGGGAGGTCGGCGCACAGCTGTTCCTCAGCCCGCGCACGATCGAGGCCCACCTGCGCAACATCTTCCGCAAGCTGGGCATCACCTCCCGCCGGCAGCTCGCCACGGTCCGGCTTCCCTGACCGGTGGCCGTCCTCCCGTCACGCGGCCCGCCGCGACCGTCAGCGGGCGGCGTTCGCGGCGCGGGAGCGGGCGACGACGTCCGGCAGGGCAGCGAGGACCGCGTCGACGTCGTCCTCGGTCGTGGTCCGGCCGAGCGAGAAGCGCAGCGCCGAGCGGGCGAGCTCGGGCGGGTAGCCCATCGCGGTGAGGACGAAGGAGGCCTCCTGCACGCCCGCCGAGCAGGCGGAGCCGGCCGAGGCGTTGACCCCGGCCATGTCGAGGCCGAAGAGCAGGGAGTCGGCGTCGGCGCCCTCGACGGTGAGGTGGGCGACGTGCGGCAGCCGCGGGGCGCCCGCCCCCGTGAGCCGTAGCCCCTCCACCGCGGCAAGCGCCCCGGCCACGAGCCGGTCCCGCAGCGCGGCCAGCCGGGCGCTCTCCGCCTCCCGGTCGGCCACCGCGAGGCGCACGGCGAGCGCCAGCGCGCGGGCCCCGGCGACGTCGAGGGTGCCCGAGCGCACGCCGCGCTCCTGCCCCCCGCCGTGGTGCACCGGCGCGAGCGCCAGCTCCCGGCGCGCCACGAGGGCTCCGGTGCCCACGGGGCCGCCGAGCTTGTGGCCGGTCACCGACATCGCCGCGAGCCCGCTGGCCGCGAAGTCCACCGGCAGGTGCGCGACGGCCTGGACGGCGTCGGAGTGGACGGGGACGTCGCCGGCGAGCGCGACGAGCTCCGCGACCGGCTGGACGACTCCGGTCTCGTTGTTCGCCCACATGGCCGACACGAGCGCCGGCGGCTCGCCGTCGTCCAGGGCGGCGCGGGCGGCACCGAGGTCGAGGGCGCCGTCGCCGGTGACGGGCAGCACCGCGACGTCCGCGAGCCCGCGCTCGCCCAGCCAGCCGGCGGCGTCGAGCACGGCGTGGTGCTCGACGGCACTGACGAGCAGCCGCGGGCGCGGCGAGGGGTGGGCGTAGACGGCGCCCTTGACGGCGAGGTTGTCGGCCTCGGTGCCGCCGGAGGTGAGGACGACCTCGGCGGGCTCGGCGCCGAGCGCCGCGGCGAGCTCCTCGCGGGCCTCCTCCAGGCGGCGGCGCGCGTCGCGCCCGACGGTGTGGAGCGAGGACGGGTTGCCGCCGCGGGTCAGCTCCTCGGCGTAGCGGGCCGCGACCTCCGGCCGGACGGGGGTGGTCGCCGCGTGGTCGAGGTAGGCCATGGGCCCGAGTCTACGAAGCGGTGCCCGACTGTGGGCGATCTCCCAGGAACAGCGCCTACCCTGGTCCGGGTGCCGCCGGAGCGGCACGTACGACCACACGAAGGACTCCCTGTGCGCCGATCCGCCACTGCCACCACCGCCGCCGCCCTGGCCGCGCTCCTGCTCCTCGCCGGGTGCTCGAGCGACGAGGGCGACGCCGAGCCGGCCGACACGCCCACCGCGACCGAGACCGAGACCGCGTCGGCCGACGCCGAGGCGGGCAACGCCCCCGAGGACGTCGCCGCGCTCGAGGGCGTCACCGTGGAGGGCGAGCCCGGCGCGGAGGCGACCCTCACCTTCGAGCAGCCGCTCGACGTCTCCGGCGCCGCCGCCGCCGTCGCCTCGCCCGGGGACGGTGAGGAGATCGCCGAGGGCCAGCTCCTCCTCGTCGACTTCACCCAGGTCAACGGCGAGAACGGTGAGGTCCTCGACTCGACCTACGAGGGCGAGCCGCAGCCGCTCGTCGTCAGCGACGAGATGACCGTCCCGGCGCTCAACGACGTCCTCATCGGCCAGCAGGTCGGCGCGCGGGTCCTCTTCGCCAGCCCCACGCAGGCCGCGGCCGCGATCATGACCCTCGAGGTCGTCGACGCCCGCAGCCGCGCCGAGGGCACCGCCGTCGAGGTCCCCGAGGGGGTCCCGACCGTCACGCTCGCCGAGAACGGCGAGCCGAGCATCGAGCCCGTCGACGGCGAGGCCCCGACCGAGCTCGTCGTCGCCCCCACGATCGAGGGTGAGGGCAAGGAGGTCGAGGAGGGCGACTACGTCTTCGTCCAGTACAGCGGCTGGCTGTGGGACGGCACGTCCTTCGACTCCTCGTGGTCGCGGGGCTCCCCGTTCTCCCTCGAGGCCGGTGCCGGCCAGGTCATCGAGGGCTGGGACACCGGCCTGCTCGGGCAGACCGTCGGCAGCCAGGTCGTCATGGTCATCCCGCCCGAGCTCGGCTACGGCGACCAGGACAACGGCACCATCCCGCCCGGCTCGACGCTCGTCTTCGTCGTCGACATCCTCTACGCCGGCTGACCCACGCACGCAGCACGGACAGGAGCGGCCCCGGACACGTGTCCGGGGCCGCTCCGTCGTCCGGTCAGGAGCCCCTGTAGGTGCGGATCGTCTCGATGGCCTGGGGGAGGACGTCCTCGGCGGCGCCGACGACGCCGAAGTCGGCCAGCTCGAAGATCGGGGCCTCGGGGTCGGTGTTGACGGCGACGACGGTCTGCGCGGCCTGCATCCCCACGGTGTGGTGGACGGCCCCGGACACCCCGACGCCGATGTACAGCCGCGGCGCGACGGTGACGCCGGTCTGCCCCACCTGCGCGGAGTGCTCCCGCCAGCCCTCGTCGGTGACGTCACGGGTGGCGCCCACGGCGCCCCCCAGCAGCCCGGCCAGCTCCTCCACCGCGGTGAAGTCCCCGCCCGTGCCACGGCCGCCGACGACGACGGTCTGCGCCTCGGCGAGCGGCACCTGCCCCGTCGCGGGGTACTCGGTGCGCTCGACGACGGCGACGGCCCGGGCCCGGTCGGTGAACACGACGGGCACGCCCACGACCTCCGGCTCCCCCGCCGCCGGCGCGGGCTCGGCGTCGACCGCGGCCGGGCGCAGCGCGACGACGGGCAGCGGCCCGGTCACCGTGCACACCGTCTCCCACGACGCGCCGAGGACGGTCTTGCCCGCCGCGACGGCGCCGTCGCGGCGCTCGACGCGGTCGGCGTCCACGACCGCGCCGGTGCCCAGCGCGACCGCCAGGCCGGCGGCCAGCTCCTTGCCGGCGTAGGTCGACACGAGCAGCACGGCCTGCGGGGACGTCGCCGCGACGACGGCGGCCACGGCCTCGGTCGCGACCGCGGCGAGCTGCGGGGCGAGGCCGCCCAGCTCGGGCACGTGCACGGTGGTGACGCCGAAGCGGCCGAGCTCCGTACGCGCCGCCTCCCCCGGTCCCTGCTCCCCGAGCCACACGGCCGCCACGGGCGCACCGGCCGCGAGGGTCCGCGCGGCGGTGAGCGCCTCGGTCGAGGGCGGCGTGGGCGCGCCCTCGTGGTGGTCGACGACGACGAGCACAGGTGCCTGGGTCATGGTGCCTTCCTGGTGGGCGGGGTCGGTCAGACGAGCTTGGCGTCGATGAGGAACTCGGCCAGCTGCCGGCCGGCGTCGCCCGAGTCGGTGACGATGCGGCCCTGCTCGCGGGCGGGCCGCTCCTCGGCGGAGAGCACCGCCGTCGCGGACCCGGGTGCACCGAGGCCGAGGTCGACGAGCGACCACGTGTCCACCGGCTTCTTGCGAGCGGCCTTGATCGCCCGGAACGCCGGGTAGCGCGGTTCGTTGGCCTGGTCGGTGACCGACACGAGGGCGGGCAGCGGCGCCTCGAGCACCTCGGCGGCCGAGCCGATCTCGCGGCGCACGCGCACGCGGTCGCCGGTCACGGTGAGCTCGCTGGCGAGCGTGAGCGGGGGCAGGTCGAGCGCGGCGGCGAGGGCCGCGGGCAGCATCGAGGTGAGGCCGTCGAGGGAGGCCATGCCGGTGACGACGAGGTCGACGGGCGCCTCGTGCTGCAGCGTGCGGACGGCGGCCGCCAGGACGCGGGCGGTGGCGACGGCGTCGGAGCCGGCGAGCGACTCGTCGCTCACGTGGACGCCGCGGTCGGCCCCCATCTGCAGGCCGCGCCGCACCGCGTCCTCGGCGTCGTCGGGTCCCATCGTGAGGACGACGACCTCCCCGCCGTGCTCCTCGACGAGACTGACGGCGGCCTCGAGGGCGTTCTCGTCGAGCTCGTTGAGGACGTCGTCGAGGCCACGCACGAGGTGGCCGTCATCGTCCAGCGTTCGCTCGGACTGGACATCGGGGACATGCTTGACGCACACGACGATCCTCATGGCCCAAGCCTGCCACCTCCGGCGGCCTCGTGCCGACACGGTCCGTCACACCTCCCAGACACCACCATCGGTTGATGCCCCACAGACCTGAGTTGACGGGCGCGCGGCACATCTCACGCGCAAGCCGTCCCACGAGCGCCACGCAGGGTGGCACGATGGGCTCCACCATGAGCATGACCGCCTCATCCGTTCGCACGAGCCCCGCCCGCAGCGTCGCCCAGCGGGTGACCGGGCGTGCCCCTGCCCTGGGCGCCCACCTGTGGGGCGACGGCGTCGACGTCGCCGTGCTCGCC
Source organism: Georgenia satyanarayanai (assembly GCF_900116375.1). Lineage (GTDB taxonomy): Bacteria > Actinomycetota > Actinomycetes > Actinomycetales > Actinomycetaceae > Oceanitalea > Oceanitalea nanhaiensis. The sequence goes on from NZ_UETB01000003.1 coordinate 53,841, forward strand.
TCCCACGCCAGCGCCGTGGACCTGTGCCTTCTCGACGAGGACCACGGCTCCTTCCGCGAGCGCCGCTTCGCGCTCCATCGCGGCCCCCACGGCGTGTGGCAGGGCCACGTGCCCGGCGTCGGTGCCGGACAGCGCTACGGCCTGCGCGTCCACGGGCGCTGGGACCCCGCCGCGGGGCTGCGGCACAACCCCGCCAAGCTGCTCCTGGACCCCTACGCGCGCGGCGTCACGGGCGAGCTCGTGCACGGCCCCGAGGTCTACGGCCACGCCGTCGACGAGGACCTCGCCCCCGCCCCCGGCTGGTCCCCCAGCGACCTCGACTCCGCCGGCCACGTCCGTCACGGCGTCGTCCTGCCCGAGCCGCCGGTCGTGCCCGCCGACGCCCGCCCCCACGTGCCGTGGGACCGCACCGTCGTCTACGAGGCGCACGTGCGCGGCCTCACCCAGCGCCTGCCCGGCGTGCCCGAGCATCTGCGCGGCACCTACGCGGGCCTGGCGCACCCCGCCACCATCGCCCACCTGCGCGAGCTCGGGATCACCGCGGTCGAGCTGCTGCCCATCCACGCGACCGGCGACGAGCCCTTCCTCATCGAGAAGGGCCTGACGAACTACTGGGGCTACAACACCCTCGGCTTCTTCGCCCCCGAGCCGCGCTACGCCACCGAGGCCGCACAGGCCCAGGGCCCGGCCGCCGTCCTCGAGGAGGTGCGCGGCATGGTCCACCTGCTCCACGAGGCCGGGCTCGAGGTCATCCTCGACGTCGTCTACAACCACACCGCCGAGGGCGGCGACGGCGGACCTGCCCTGTCGTGGCGCGGTCTGGACAACACCGGTTACTACATGCACGACGGCGTCCGCCCGGCCCACCTCGTCGACGTCACCGGGACGGGCAACTCCCTCGACTTCCGCCGTGTGCGGGTCGTGCAGATGGCGCTGGACTCCCTGCGCTACTGGGTCGAGCGGATCGGTGTGGACGGCTTCCGCTTCGACCTCGCCACGACGCTGGGCCGGCACGGGGCGGAGTTCACCCCGCACCACCCCTTCTTCGTCGGCCTCGCCACCGACCCGGTCCTGTCCCACGTCAAGCTCATCGCCGAGCCGTGGGACGTGGGGCCCGGTGGTTGGCGCACCGGCCAGTTCCCCGCCCCGATGGCGGACTGGAACGACCGCTTCCGCGACGCGGCCCGCACCTTCTGGCTCAGCGACCCCGCGACCGGCGTGGCCGGCGGCACCGGCGGGGACCTGCGCGACCTCGCCACCCGCCTGGCCGGCTCCGCCGACCTCTTCGCCCACGGCGCCGTCCCGGGCGGGCGCGGCCCGCTCGCGAGCATCAACTACGTGACGGCGCACGACGGCTTCACCCTCGCCGACCTCGTCACCTACAGCCACAAGCACAACGAGGCCAACGGCGAGGACAACCGCGACGGCACCGACAACAACCGCTCGTGGAACCTCGAGGTCGAGGGCCCCGTCACCACCGACCCCCTCCGGCCCCTCGACGAGCGGGGCGGGCCGGGCGACGCCGCGGTCCGCGCCGGGACCACCCCCACGGTCCACGAGCGCGGCCAGGACATCCTCCTCGGCCGCCGTCGCGAGGTGCGCAACCTCCTGGGCACGCTCCTCCTGTCCGCCGGCACCCCCATGGTCACCGCCGGTGACGAGATCGGCCGCAGCCAGCTCGGCAACAACAACGCCTACTGCCAGGACACCGAGATCTCCTGGGTGGACTGGGACCTGCGCCCCTGGCAGGCCGAGCTGCTCGCCACCGTGCGTCACCTGCTGAGCCTGCGCCGCGAGCACCCCGTGCTGCGGCCCGCGTCCTTCGCCACCGGGCACACCGTCGAGGGCGACTCGATCCCCGACCTCGCCTGGTACCGCGCCGACGCCGAGGAGATGGACGCCGCCGACTGGCACGACTCGCGGGTACGGGTGCTGCAGATGCTCCGCTCGGGCTACCCCGTCGGCGACGGCGACCTCCTCCTCGTCCTCAACGGCTCCCTCGACCGGCAGCAGGTGACCCTGCCGCAGGGTGCGGGCGCCGACTACGAGCTGCTGTGGGACTCCGCCTGGGAGTGCCCGCCGCCGGAGGACACCGAGCCGCCGGTCACCGCGCCGGGCGCCACGACGGCCATGGAGCCCCTGACGATGAGGGCGTACCTCAGCCGCCGCTGAGCCACAATGGGGCCGTGGAGCGGCTCACGGGTGAGGCACGCGACCGGGTGCGGGCGAGCAGCCTGACCCTTGTCGCCGCGCTCACCCTCGTGGGCGTGGCCGTCGGGCTCTGGGCGGTCTTCGTCGGCTTCGAGCGCACCACCGTCGTGGACAGCGAGGTGGTGGCCGTCTCGGAGGACGGCCGGCGGGTCACCGTGCGCTACTCCTACGGCGGGTGCCAGCGCGCCGACGGCGTCGAGGCGCACGAGACGGAGGAGACCGTCGTCGTCGCCGCGTCCGTCACCGAGCGCCGCCCGCTGGTCGGCCAGGACTGCCAGGCGGTCGGGGTCATCGCCGAGGAGGAGGTCGTCCTCACCGCCCCGCTCGGTGACCGGGAGCTGCGCACCGCCACGCCCTGAGACGACGTGCGCCCCGGCCCGCACGGGGCCGGGGCGCACGGACTGCTGCCGGGCTAGGCCTGGGCGGCGGCCACCAGGGCGAGCTCGGCGGTGCCGGCGACGTGCTCGTGCGTGGGCACGATGCGCACCGAGTAGCCGAAGGAGCCGGAGAACTCGAGCTCGACCTCGCCGTGGTAGCCGTAGCGGCCGCCCTCGTAGGTCTCGGTCAGCTCGAGCGGGCGGGTGGTGACGTCGACGAGCACGTCGTCCTCGCCCACCCGGCCCGTGACGAGCTGGACCTCGACGTCCTGCGGGGCCAGCGCGCCCAGCGTCACGTACGCGCTGACGCCGACGACGTCGCCGACCTTGACGGCGTCCGCCACGCCCGTGGACTCGACGTGGTCCACGCGCACGGTGTGCCAGGCCTCGCGCACGCGGCCCTTCCAGTCCGCGAGCGCCGTCGCCTCGGCGAAGCCGGCGCCGTTGAGCATCCGGTAGGAGCCGGCGACCGGCGTGTACAGCCGCTCGACGTACTCCCGGACCATGCGGGTGGCCTGGACCTTGGGGCCGAGGGTCGCCAGGGTGTGGCGGACCATCTCGAGCCAGTGCTGCGGCACGCCGTTCTCACGGTCGTAGAAGCGCGGCACGACCGTGTCCTCGAGGAGCTCGTACAGTGCGGCGGCCTCGAGCGCGTCGCGGCGCTGGGGGTCCTCGACGCCGTCGGCGGTGGGGATGGCCCAGCCGTTCTGGCCGTCGTACCACTCGTCCCACCAGCCGTCGAGGATCGAGAGGTTGAGGGCGCCGTTGAGCGCGCACTTCATGCCCGAGGTCCCGGACGCCTCGAGCGGGCGCAGCGGGTTGTTGAGCCACACGTCGCAGCCCGGCATGAGGGTCTGGGCCATCTCGATGTCGTAGTTCGGCAGGAAGACGATCCGTTCACGCACGCCCGCCTCGTCGGCGAAGCTCACGAGCTTCTGGATGAGGCCGATGCCCTGCTCGTCGGCGGGGTGGGACTTGCCGGCGACGACGATCTGGATCGGGCGCTCGGGGTCGGTGAGGAGCTTCCGCAGGCGCTCGGGGTCCGAGAGCATGAGCGTGAGGCGCTTGTAGGTGGGCACGCGCCGGGCGAAGCCGATGGTGAGGACGTCGGGGTCCAGGACGTCCTCGACCCAGCCGAGCTCGGCGGGCGAGGCACCGCGGTCCAGCCAGGACTTGCGCACCCGGCGGCGGGCGGACCTCACCAGCGCGGAGCGCAGCGTGCGGCGCATCGCCCACAGCTCGTCGTCGGGGACGCCGCCCTGGTCGGCCGGCAGCAGCCAGCCGTCGCCGCTGGCGACCTGCTCGGGGCTCAGGTAGGACTCGGCCATCTGCACGAAGGCCGGGTCGGTCCACGTGGGGCCGTGCACGCCGTTGGTCACCGAGGTGATGGGCACCTCGGTGACGTCGAAGCCGGGCCACAGCTGGTGGAACATGCCGCGGGAGACCTTGCCGTGGAGCTGGGCCACGCCGTTGGCCAGGCGCGCGGTGCGCAGCCCCATGACGGCCATGTTGTAGACCGAGCGGTCACCGCCCTCGAAGTCCTCGGTACCGAGGGCGAGCACCTTCTCGACGGGGACGCCGGGCAGCTCGGCCGAGCCGCTGAAGTGCTCCCGGACGAGCTCGCGGGAGAAGCGGTCGATGCCGGCGGGCACGGGGGTGTGGGTGGTGAAGACGGTGCCGCCGCGCACGGCCTCGAGGGCCGCCTCGAAGCTCAGGCCCTCGGCCTCGACGAGCTCACGGATGCGCTCGATGGCGAGGAAGCCGGCGTGGCCCTCGTTGGCGTGGTACACCTGCGGCGCCGGGCCGCCGGTGAGGCGGGCGTGCAGGCGCAGCGCCTTGACCCCGCCCATGCCGAGGAGGAGCTCCTGCTTGAGCCGGTGGTCGGGCGAGCCGCCGTAGAGGCGGTCGGTCACCTTGCGGCTGGCCTCGTCGTTGTCGGTGATGTTGGAGTCCAGGAGGAGCAGCGGGACGCGGCCGACGTCGGCGCGCCACACCTGCGCGTGCAGCTGGTGGCCGCCCGGCAGCGGCAGGCTCACGCGCGCGGGCGTGCCGTCCGCCTCGCGCAGCAGGGTGAGGGGAAGGTTGTCCGGGTCGAGCAGCGGGTAGGTCTCGTGCTGCCAGCCCTCGCGGGTGAGGGACTGCTTGAAGTACCCGGCACCGTAGAGGAGGCCGACGCCGATGATCGGCACCCCGAGGTCCGAGGCGGACTTGAGGTGGTCACCGGCGAGGATGCCGAGGCCGCCGGAGTACTGGGGCAGCACCGCGGTGATGCCGAACTCGGCGGAGAAGTAGGCGATCGCCTCGGGCTTGTCCTCGGCGTGGAAGGACTCCTGGTACCAGCGGGGCTGCTCGAGGTACTCGCGCAGGTCGGCGTCCAGCTCGTGGACGCGGGCGACGAGCGCCTCGTCGCGCGCCAGCTCCTCCAGGCGCGCCTTGCCCAGCTCCCCCAGCAGCTCGATGGGGTCGCCGTGGAGGGCCTGCCAGCGTTCCGGGTCGAGCGACTCGAACAGGGCTCGGGTGGGCTCGTGCCACGAGAACCGCAGGTTCTGGGCGAGGGTGTCCAGCGGAGCGAGGGGCTCGGGCAGGACCGTGCGGACGGTAAATCGACGGATGGCTCTCACCCGGTCGAGTGTAACGGGGACCTCGCAACATTTTCAGCGGCTTACGGCCCGTTTTCATCGAGCGGCGGGTGAGGCCCAACGGGCCAGTCTGGCCCACGGCGGTGCGCTCCGCAGCCCGGGAGCCCAGCGGTCGACCGCAGCGCGCCACGTCGATAGGTTCGTGACCGTGAGTCCCGCACAGCGCATCTCCCAGCCCCCCGCGCGAGCAGCCACGCCCGCCTCGCCGCCCACGCCCGCCGTGCCGCGCCCCGCCTCGGCCACCCCGATCGGCCGGATCCCGGTCATCGAGCTCTCCCCCGTCGTCGAGGGCGGGCGCTGGCCCGCCAAGGCGGTCACCGGGGAGGCGGTGCGCGTCCAGGCCACGGTCTTCCGCGAGGGCCACGACGCCGTCGCCGCCACCGCCGTCCTCACCGGCCCCGACGGCGTCGAGCACAGCCGCGTGACGATGGACCCGGTCGATCCCGGCCTGGACCACATGGAGGCCTGGCTCGTGCCCGACCGCGTGGGCGACTGGACCTTCCGGGTCGAGGGCTGGTCCGACCCCTACGGCACGTGGCTGCACGACGCACCGCTCAAGGTGAACGCCGGCGTCGACGTCGAGCTCATGCTCACCGAGGGCGCGCTGCTCCTCGAGGCCGCCGCCGCCCGGCCCGAGCTGCCCGCGGAGGCGCGCACCGTCCTCACCGACGCGGTCAGCGCGCTGCGTGACGCCGAGCGCCCGTCGGGGGCCCGGCTCGCCGCCGGCACCGCCCAGGAGGTCCGCGACGTCCTCGCCGCCCACCCGGTGCGTGAGCACGTCACCCCCAGCGCCGCCTACCCGCTGCGGGTCGACCGCTCCCTCGCGCTCGTCGGCTCCTGGTACGAGTTCTTCCCGCGCTCCGAGGGGGCGCACTTCGACCCCGAGAAGGGCGGCTGGGTCTCGGGGACCCTGCGCACCGCCGCCGAGCGCCTGCCCGCGATCGCGGACATGGGCTTCGACGTCGTCTACCTCACCCCGGTCCACCCGATCGGCACGACGAACCGCAAGGGCCGCAACAACACCCTCACCGCCCAGCCGGGCGACCCGGGCTCGCCCTACGGCATCGGCTCCCCCGACGGCGGGCACGACGCCATCCACCCCGAGCTCGGGACCTTCGACGACTTCGACGCCTTCGTCGCCCGCGCCCGCGAGCTCGGCATGGAGGTGGCCCTGGACATCGCCCTGCAGGCCTCCCCCGACCACCCGTGGGTGACCGAGCACCCCGAGTGGTTCACCCGCCGGGCCGACGGCACCATCGCCTACGCCGAGAACCCGCCCAAGAAGTACCAGGACATCTACCCGCTCAACTTCGACAACGACCCCGAGGGCATCTACCACGCGGTCCGCGACATGCTCCAGGTGTGGATCGACCACGGCGTCACCGCCTTCCGCGTCGACAACCCGCACACCAAGCCGCTGGACTTCTGGCAGCGCATCCTCACCGACGTGCGCGAGTCCCACCCGGGCGTCGTCTTCCTCTCCGAGGCCTTCACCCGCCCGGCGATGATGCGCACCCTCGCGGCCGTCGGCTTCCACCAGTCCTACACGTACTTCACGTGGCGCACGACGAAGGAGGAGGTCACCGAGTACCTCGAGGAGCTCACCGGCGAGACGTCCCACGTCCTGCGTCCGAGCTTCTGGCCGACGACGCACGACATCCTCACCCCGTACATGCAGACGGGCGGGGCGGCGGCCTTCGCGATCCGCGCGGTGCTCGCCGCGACCGGCTCGCCCACGTGGGGCATCTACTCCGGCTACGAGCTCGTCGAGAACGTCGCCCGGCCCGGCGCCGAGGAGCAGATCGACAACGAGAAGTACGAGCTCAAGGCCCGCGACTGGTCACGGGCCGAGCACATCGGGATCTCCCGGCTCCTCACCGAGCTCAACCGCGCCCGCCGCGCCCACCCGGCGCTGCAGCGGCTGCGCGGGCTGACCGTCCACCCGACGACGGACGACGCGACCGTGTGCTTCTCGCGGCACGTGCCCGCCCACCTGTCACCGACGGGCCAGGCCGACACCGTCGTCGTCGTCCTCACCCTCGACCCGTTCACCACCCGGGAGGGCACCATCGACCTCGACGTCTCCGCGCTCGGCCTGCCCGAACCGGCCCCGGGCGCGGACCCGGGCACCCCGCTCCTGGCCGCGACCGACGAGCTGTCCGGCGAGACCTACTTCTGGGGCCGGCAGCCCTACGTCCGGCTCGATCCGCACCAGCGCTGCGCGCACGTCCTGTCGGTGAGGCCGCTGTGAGCCCCAACAACCCCGTGCGGGCCCTGACCGCCCGCACCGACCCCATCCCCCGGCTCGGCCACGGCGAGCGCCCCGGTCTCACGCCCGACCCCGAGTGGTACCGCACCGCCGTGTTCTACGAGGTGCTGCTGCGCGCCTTCGGCGACTCCGACGGCTCGGGCACCGGCGACCTGCGCGGGCTCATCGACCGCCTCGACTACCTCCAGTGGCTGGGGGTCGACTGCCTGTGGATCCCGCCCTTCTACCCCTCGCCCCTGCGCGACGGCGGGTACGACGTCGCCGACTACACCGCGGTGGCGGCGGAGTACGGCACCGTCGAGGACTTCCAGGAGCTCCTCGAGGAGGCCCACTCCCGGGGGCTGCGGATCATCATCGACCTCGTCATGAACCACACGAGCGACCAGCACCCGTGGTTCCAGGCCTCCCGGGCGATGCCCGACGGGCCCTACGGCGACTTCTACGTGTGGAGCGACGACAACACCAAGTACGGCGACGCCCGCATCATCTTCGTCGACACCGAGACCTCGAACTGGTCCTTCGACCCGGTGCGCCGCCAGTACTACTGGCACCGCTTCTTCTCCCACCAGCCCGACCTCAACTTCGAGAACCCCAAGGTCATCGAGGCGATGCACGACGTCGTCCGGTTCTGGTGCCGGATGGGGGTGGACGGCTTTCGGCTGGACGCCGTGCCCTACCTCTTCGAGGAGGAGGGGACCAACTGCGAGAACCTCCCGCGCACCCACGAGTTCATCCGGGACCTGCGCGCGATGGTCGACCGGGAGTTCCCCGGCACGCTCATCCTCGCCGAGGCGAACCAGTGGCCCGAGGACGTCGTCGAGTACTACGGCACCGAGTCCGACCCCGAGTGCCACATGTGCTTCCACTTCCCGGTCATGCCGCGCCTCTTCTACGCGCTCCGCGAGCAGCGGGCGCACGCGATCCGCGACATCCTCGCCGACACCCCGGCGATCCCGCGGGGCGCCCAGTGGGCGACCTTCCTGCGCAACCACGACGAGCTCACCCTCGAGATGGTCTCCACCGAGGAACGTGCCGCCATGTACGGCTGGTACGCCGAGGACCCGCGCATGCGCGCGAACGTCGGGATCCGGCGGCGGCTGTCCCCGCTCCTGGGCAACTCCCGCGCGGAGATCGAGCTCGCGCACGCGTTGCTCCTGTCCCTGCCCGGCAGCCCGTACCTCTACTACGGCGACGAGATCGGCATGGGGGACAACATCTGGCTGCCCGACCGGGACGCCGTGCGCACGCCCATGCAGTGGTCCCCCGACCGCAACGCCGGTTTCTCCACCGCCGACCCGGGCAAGCTCTACCTGCCCCTCGTGCAGTCCCTGGTCAACCACTACCAGGCGGTCAACGTCGAGGCGCAGTACGCGACACCCACCTCGCTGCTCCACTGGGTGCGCGGCATCCTCGAGGTGCGCCGCGCCCACCCGGTCTTCGGGACCGGCGGCTTCGAGTTCCTCGAGGTGGACAGTGACGCCGTCCTCGCCTTCGTGCGGGAGAACGACGACGAGGCGATCCTCTGCGTGATGAACCTCGCCAACACCCCGCGCGCCGCCCATATCCAGGCCCCGCGGTTCGCCGGTCGGCAGCTCACCGACCTCTTCGGCGGGGCGGTCTTCCCGGACGTCGACGCGGGCGGCCAGGTGACCCTCACCCTCGGCTCGCGCGACTTCTTCTGGCTGCAGCTGGAGCCCGCCGCGCCGGCCGCCCCCGCGGCCCAGCCACCGGCGAGCGCCCCCTCGGCCGCCACCCCGCTCGAGCCCCTGCCGCCCGCGGACCACCGGGAGCCCTGATGCCGACCCTCACGCCGTCGTTCGCCGACTTCCTGCCCGAGTGGGTCGCCCGGCAGCGTTGGTACACCGCCAAGGGGCGCACGCCGCAGCTGCAGCGCGTCGGCGGCCTGCGCTACCAGGACCCCGAGGGCGAGGTGGGCGTGGAGACCTGGCTCGTCCAGGACGACGGCGGCCCCGCCCCCGTCGTCTACCAGATCCCGCTCACCTACCGCGGTGCGCCGGAGCCCGAGCTCGCCCACGCGCTCGTCGCGCAGGCCGAGCACTCCGAGCTCGGCCCGCGGTGGATCTACGACGGGTGCCACGACCCGGTCTACGCCCGGCTCCTCCTGTCGACGATCCTCGGCGGGGAGACGGTCGAGTCCGACGGCGGCGCCCAGTACGGGCGCGCCGCCGGCCACCGGGCGGGCGGCGACGGCGCGATGACCGCGCACACCGCCGGCGAGCAGGTGCGGGTGCTGCGCGGGGAGCAGTCCAACACCTCGATCATCTTCGAGGGCGAGGACGGGCCGCCGGTCATCTGCAAAGTCTTCCGGGTGCTGGCCGACGGCCGCAACCCCGACGTCGTCGTCCAGGAGGCCCTCGCCGCGGCCGGCAGCACGCGCGTGCCCGCGCCCCTCGGCGACCTCTACGGGGAGTGGCCCGGGGCGGGGGACCAGCGCCGCCACGGCCACCTCGCCTTCGCCCAGGAGTTCCTCCCCGGGGTCGAGGACGCGTGGCGGGTGGCCGTCCGGGCCGCCGCCGACGGCGCCGACCTCACCGAGCGGGCCACCCACCTGGGGTCCGCCGTCGCCTCCGTCCACCGCGACCTCGCGGCCGCCTTCCCCACCCACGAGGCCACCGCGCCGGTGCGCTCGCAGCTGCGCGCCACCTGGCGCCACCGCGCCACTGCCGCGCTGCTCGAGGTCCCTGGGCTCGAGGAGCACCGCGAGACGATCGCCGCCGTCTACGCCCGCACCGAGAACACGACCTGGCCGGGTCTGCAGCGCATCCACGGCGACCTCCACCTCGGGCAGGTCATCGAGGCCCCCGGGCGCGGGTGGCTGCTCCTCGACTTCGAGGGCGAGCCGCTGCGCCCGCTGGGTGAGCGCACCGCCCCCGACCTCGCGCTGCGGGACGTCGCCGGGATACTGCGCTCCCTGGACTACGCCGCCGGCGCGGCGCTGCGCGAGCACGGCGCCGAGGTGGCCGACGACTGGGTGGCGCGGGCGCGCGGCGCCTTCCTCGACGGGTACGCGCGCGAGGCCGGCCGCGACCCCCGGGAGGACGCCGAGCTGCTCGCCGCCCTCGAGCTCGACAAGGCCCTGTACGAGGCGGTCTACGAGGTTCGCAACCGCCCCGAGTGGCTGTCGATCCCCGTCTCCGGGGTGCGGCGGCTGCTCGGCGTGACCGCCCCCTGACCCTTCTCGCGCGACAGCACGGACGTGATGGAAGAGTGGACGACATGACGAACGACGAGAGCCCGGCACCGGCCCCCGCCCCTCCTGCGCCCGGACCGGCCCCGGTCGACCACGGCGTGCTCCACGCCGTCGCCGCGGGCCTGCACCACCAGCCCCACGACGTGCTCGGACCACACGTCGGCGAGGACGCCGTGACCATCCGCACCCTGCGGCCCCTCGCGGACGCCGTCGTCCTCGTCACCGCCGACGGGCGCCAGCCCTTCGAGCACGAAGCCGAGGGCGTGTGGGTGACCACCGTCCCGGGCACCGAGGTGCCCGACTACCGCCTCGAGGTCACCTACGGCCCGGACACCCACCAGACCGACGACCCCTACCGCTTCCTGCCGACGCTCGGCGAGCTCGACCTCCACCTCGTCGGCGAGGGCCGCCACGAGCAGCTGTGGACGGTGCTGGGCGCCCACGTGCGCCGCTACCCCTCCGCGCTCGGTGAGGTCACCGGCACGTCCTTCGCGGTGTGGGCTCCCAACGCGCGCGCCGTACGCGTCAAGGGTGACTTCAACGGCTGGGACGGGCGCCTCTCGGCGATGCGCTCCCTCGGCTCCAGCGGCGTGTGGGAGATCTTCCTTCCCGGCGTCGCGTCCGGTGCCCGCTACAAGTTCGAGATCCAGTACCGCGACGGCACCTGGCACGAGAAGGCCGACCCCATGGCCCGCGCCGCGGAGCACCCGCCCGCGACGGCCTCCGTCGTCACCGAGTCCCACTACGAGTGGCAGGACGAGGAGTGGATCGCCCGCCGCGCCGCGACCGACCCGCACTCCGGGCCGATGAGCGTGTACGAGGTCCACCTCGCCTCGTGGCGCCCGGGCCTGAGCTACCGGGACCTCGCCGTCGACCTCGTCGACTACGTGGCCGGGCTCGGCTTCACCCACGTGGAGTTCATGCCGGTCGCCGAGCACCCCTTCGGTGGCTCGTGGGGCTACCAGGTCACCTCCTACTACGCCCCGACGGCGCGGATGGGCGGCCCCGACGACTTCCGCCACCTCGTCGACGCGTTCCACCAGGCCGGCATCGGCGTCATCATGGACTGGGTCCCGGCACACTTCCCCAAAGACAGCTGGGCGCTGGCCCGCTTCGACGGGACACCGCTGTACGAGGACCCGGACCCGCTGCGCGGGGAGCAGCCCGACTGGGGCACCCTCGTCTTCAACTTCGGGCGGCGCGAGGTGCGCAACTTCCTCGTCGCCAACGCGCTGTACTGGCTCGAGGAGTTCCACATCGACGGCCTGCGCGTGGACGCGGTCGCCTCGATGCTCTACCTCGACTACTCCCGCGAGCCCGGCCAGTGGCGCCCCAACGAGCACGGCGGCCGGGAGAACCTCCAGGCGATCAGCTTCCTCCAGGAGACCAACGCCACCGCCTACCGCCGCGTGCCCGGGATCGTCATGATCGCCGAGGAGTCCACCGCGTGGCCCGGCGTCAGCGCGCCCACCGACCAGGGCGGGCTCGGCTACGGGCTCAAGTGGAACATGGGCTGGATGAACGACACCCTGCGCTACCTGGCGGAGGAGCCGATCAACCGGCGCTACCACCACGGGGAGCTCACCTTCTCCCTCGTCTACGCCTTCTCCGAGCAGTTCGTCCTGCCGTTGAGCCACGACGAGGTCGTCCACGGCAAGGGCTCGCTCCTGCGCAAGATGCCCGGCGACCGCTGGCAGCAGCTCGCCGGCGTGCGCGCCCTGCTCGCCTACCAGTGGTCCCACCCGGGCAAGCAGCTGCTGTTCATGGGCTGCGAGTTCGCGCAGGAGGAGGAGTGGTCGGAGTCCCGGGGCCTGGACTGGCACCTGCTCGACCACCCGCCGCACGCCGGCACCGCCGACCTCGTGCGCCGGCTCAACGACGTCTACCGCGCCCACCCGGCGCTGTTCGCCGACGACTTCTCCCCCGCCGGCTTCCAGTGGATCGAGGCGGGCGACGGCGACCACAACGTCATCAGCTTCCTGCGCACCGACCCCTCGGGCGAGGGCCGCGACGTCGTGTGCATCGTCAACTTCGCCGGCGCCCCGCACGAGGGCTACCGGGTGGGGCTGCCCCACGCCGGCACGTGGACCGAGATCCTCAACACCGACGCCGAGGAGTACGGCGGCTCGGGCGTGGGCAACCTCGGCCGCGTGCTCGCCGAGGAGCTGCCGTGGAACGGCCGCCCGGCCTCGGCGCGCCTGCGCATCCCGCCGCTCGGTGCCCTCTGGCTCACGCCGGAGTCCTGACCCCCACCCCTCTCCCTCACCGCATATGCGGAAGATGCGCTGCCCCGACCGGTCGGGGCAGCGCATCTTTCCCGCACATGCGGGCAAGGGGCGGGGGCTAGTAGAGGGCGCTCGCGAGGTTGCGGCGGGCGTCGGCGACGGCGGGGTCGGCGTTGCCGACGATCTCGAAGTACTCGACGATGCGCTTGCGCGCCTCCTCGCGGTCCTCCCCCGCCGTCGCACGGACGACGGCGATGAGCCGGTCGAAGGCCGCCTGCGGCCGGCCGGCCGCGATCTCGGCGTCGGCCGCCGCCAGGTGCGCGGCGACGTCGGTGGGCGCGACGCCCTCGGCGTCGGTGATGGCCTGCAGACCGCCGGAGCTGGCGGTGCGGATGATGAGCTCGACCTGCGCGAGCGCCGCGCTGGCCTCGTGGTCCGCCGGGTTCTCCTTGAGCGCCCGCCGGTAGGCGTCCGCGGCGGCGGGGTAGTCCTCGCGCTCGATCGCGTCCAGCGCCTCCGCGTGCAGCGGGGGCAGCGGCGGCTCCTCCGGCGCGGCGGGCTCCTCCTCGGCACCCGAGCCGCTCACCGTGCCGGTGACCCCGGCCTGGGCGGCGACGCGCAGCAGCTCGTCGATGACGGCGCGCAGCTGCTCCTCGGGGTAGTCCCCCTGGTACAGCGGCACGGGCTGGCCGCGGACGATGGCGACGACGGTCGGCACCGCCTGCACCTGGAAGGCCTGGGCGATCTGCGGGCTGGTCTCGACGTCGACCCGGGCGAGCTGGACGCGCCCCCCGAGGTCGGTGACCACCTTGTCGAGCACCGCGGACGGGCCGCCCGCGTACGCGGCCGACACCTCCACGACGACCGGCACACGCATCGACAGCTCGACCGTCTGCTGGAAGGTCGCCTCGGTGACGTCGACGACGACCGGCGCCTCGGTGGCGTCACCGGCGGGTGCCGACGGCGACTGGGGCGGGCGGGCCAGGGCTGAGAGGTCTACGGCTCCGTGGAGGTTGATCGAGGGCTGGCTCATCGGTGTCCTTGCTCTGTGCGGTGAGGTCCTGACGACGACGTTACCCCTCGCCGTCGTCCTCTTCCTCATCCTCCGGGGCCCGGTCGCTCACCCCGACGTTCGCGAGCACCTGCGTGGCGCCGAGGACGGCGACCTGCTCGTCGCTGCCCTCGGGCGGCACGGAGAAGGCGACGGGGATGAGGTAGTGGGCGCGGGCCTCACCGTCGATCCGGGGGTCCTGCTCCATGAGGAGACCGAGGTCCCCGCCCGCCTCGAGGGTGGAGCCCTCGACGGTGCGGCGCAGGTTGAGCCGCCCGTCGATGACGCCGACGACGAGCGCGCCGCCCTCGGCGGTCTGCATGGCCGAGACGGAACCCTCGCGCACCCCGTAGCTCTCGCTCACCTCACCGGCCACCTCGACGGTCGCCCGCAGCGCGGAGATCATCTCGGCGTAGCCGGTGCGGAAGGGATCCTCGGCGAAGAGCGCGGCGCCCCCTCCGTCCGGGTCGGCCAGGAGGTCGGCGTAGCGGGCGACGGTCTGCTGCGGGGTGGCGGCCAGGCCCTCGGCGTCCGGCGCCAGCTGCGCGCTGCCCGCGTCCGGGCGCGCGGTGCTCGGGGTCTGCGCCCCCGGCAGCAGCGTGGTCCAGAACCACAGCTTGTACTGGCTGCGGGCGTCCTCCTGGGTGAGGACGAGCAGGAGCGGCAGGTTCGCGTCGTCGGGCACGTGGGAGACGACGTACAGCGAGCGCGGCCACTCGTCGGTGGCGGCGACGACCTCGACCTGGCTGTCCGTCGTCAGGGGCGTGGGCGTGCGCTCCCCCTCCGAGGCGGTGCTCAGGCGGTACTCGGCCTGGCGCATCGCCAGGGCGGGGCCGGTGAGGCGGTCGGTGAGGAGCTCGGGGTCCAGCGCGGCGTCCGCCTCGTCGACGGTCTCCTCGACGTCGGCGAGGATCCGCTCGATACGGTCCTCGTCGAGCACGGGCAGCGGGGCCGTGGCGCTCGGCTCGGGCGCGGGCTGCGGGACGTCCTCCGAGCAGCCCACGAGGAGCAGCGCGGTGACGGTGGCACCGGCGGCGAACCGGGTGACCCTGCGGCGGGGGTGGGGGGTGGCGCCGGTCATCGTCGCTCCTCTCCGTCGTCGTCCATGGGCTGGGTGGGTGGGGTGCGGGGGCCGGCGGTGCCGCCGAAGCCCCAGACCGAGCGCCACGACGGCGGGGCGGGCTCGTAGCCCTCCTCGTCGTCGGCCTCGGGTGAGCCGTCCGGGGTGCCGGCGGACTCCTCCGGGGCGAGCTCGGCCGGCTCGGGCTCCTGCTCCTGCGGCTCGACCTCCTCGAGCGCGGGCTCGAGTGGTTCGACCTCGCCGGCCCTCGCCTCGTCGTCGGGGCCCGCGGTCGCGAGCGGCTCCGGCTCGTGGACGGCCGGCTCCGGCCGGGTGGCCGCGTGGTCCGTGACGACGGCGTCCGCGTCGTCGGTGTGTGCGTCGTCGCCGGGTGCGAACGGGACGGGCGGGGGCAGCGCGTCACCGGTGGCCCGGGCCCGTTCGGAGTGGTCGAGCGCCTCGAGCTCGCGGATCTGGCGGCGGGTGAGGCGCTCACCGGTCCCCGGGTCGGTGTCGGTGATGCTGCGTGCCGGGCCCTCGGTGCGGCCTGCCTCCCGGCGGCGCTCCTCACGCCGCGCGAGGACGTCGAGCACGAGCATCGTGACGCCGGCCACGAGGGCGAGCACGCCGACGACGATCCCCGGGACGAGCCAGGGGGTGCTGACCTGGCGGCCCCACTCGAGCTCGATCTGCGGCGCGGGGCCGGTGCCGTCGGTCGCGGCGACGAGGCTCCAGCGGCCCGGGCTGTCGGACCAGCTGAGCTCGGCGGAGCCCGTCGAGACGGTCTCCACGACCCACAGGTCCGAGCCGGCCGGGTCGGGGAGCCCGGCGGGCTGCTCGGCGGGCTCCTCGGCGCCGTCGGTCGGGGCGTCGGTGGGTGCCGCCGCCGGAGCGCCGGTGACGACCTCGGTGGTGAGCTCCTCCCACGAGGACAGGCCCGTCACCCGCATGTGGTCGGCGCCGTCGAGCCAGGCGTCGACCTCCGAGCTGCGCCCGATGGCGAGGACGACCTGCTCGTCGTCGCCGGCGGTGGCCCGCACGGTGACCTCGGGGTCGACGGCGTCCAGGACGCCGGGCCCCGTCACCACCACGGGCACGTCAGGACGCTCACCGAGCGCGAGCGTCGCGGTGTCGGAGGAGCGTACGACGACGGCTGCGACGACGGAGGCCAGGATGACGAGCACGCCGGCCAGGGCGAGCATCAGGGGCATTCTGCGTCGGGTCACGGGGTGGGGATTCCTCCCAGGTGGGCGCGGGTGCGACGACCCAGGATACGCCGCGGGCCGCGCCACCGCGTTATCAGGTTGTGACCAAAGTGCGACGATCCCGCGAGGGCTCCGTATCGCCCGGGTGGTCCGTCAGGGGCCCCGGTTACGCTGGCCCTGGCCCGCAGGAGCGTGCCGCCCCGTGAGCAGGAGGACAGATGAGCGAGGACCAGCCCGTGTTCCCCGTGGTCATGCGCGGCTACGACCGTGCGCAGGTCGACCAGCGGATGCACGCCCTGGAGACCGCGCTCGCCGGTGCCCGGCAGCAGGTGGCGGCCCTCGACGAGCGCACCATGCGGCTGTCCGGGGAGCTGTCCCAGGCGCAGCGCGAGCTGCGCGAACGCGCTCAGCCCACCTACGCCGGCCTGGGGGCGCGCATCGAGCAGCTGCTCCGTTCCGCCGAGGAGCAGTCCTCGGGCGTGGTCGACCGGGCCCGCGCGCAGGCTGCGGAGGCCGTCGCCGCGGCGGAGCAGCGGGCGGCCGAGCTCACCGAGCGCGCGGAGTCCGAGGCCGCCTCGCGGCTGGCCGCCGCCCGCCGCCAGGCCCAGGAGACGCTCGAGGACGCGCAGCGTCAGGCCGGCTCCGCCCTCGAGGTCGCCCAGCGCTCCGCCGAGGAGATCGTCTCCTCCGCCGAGCGGGAGGCCGCCCGCGTCCAGGAGACCGTCCGCGACGAGGAGCAGCACCGCCGCGCGGACCTCGACCGCGAGCTCGCGCTCACCCGTGCCACCGCCGAGCGTGAGGTCCTCGAGCTGCGGACCGCCGCGGAGGCGGAGGCCACCCGCCTCCGGTCCGAGGCCACCGTCCTCCACCAGGAGGCGCACAACGCCCTCGAGCAGGCGCGCGCCGAGGCGGAGCAGGTGCGCCACCGTGCCGAGCTCGAGGCCGCGACGCTGCGGGAGGAGACCGAGCGCGCTGCCGCCGCGGCCCACGCCGAGGCACGCGCCGCCACCACCGCCCTGGCCGAGGAGACCGAGCGCCGGGCCGCCGACGCCGAGGCGCGCCTCGCCGAGTCCCTCGGCCGCACCGAGTCCGTCCTCGCCGACGCCGACGCCGCCGCGGCGCGCCGGGTGGAGCAGGCGCGGGAGGAGGCCGAGCAGGTGCTCGCCGAGGCGCGCGCCGAGTCCGAGCGCCTGCTGCGCGAGGCCGCCGAGGCCGCGCAGCGCGAGCGCGACACGCTCGCCGAGGAGATCGCCGACCTCTCCCGGCAGCGCGAGGACATCACGACCTACCTCAACGAGCTGCGCGGTGTCCTCGCCACCCGGACCCCCGCCGCCTCCGCGCAGCCGCAGGAGCCGAGTGACGGCGCCGCCGCGGACCTCGCCGCGGCCCGGGCGGACGTCGCCGCCGCCGGTCTCGCCGCCGCCCAGGCGGACGTCGTCGCCGCCGGCCACGACGACGCCGGCGCCCCTGACGCGACCGACGTCACCGCGGCGGAGGGCGAGGTCCACGTCGGGACGACCCCGCAGGACGTCGTCGAGGACGAGGACGCCGCGGCGGCCGAGCCCGACGAGCTCGCCGGCGACGACGAGGAGACCACCGGGACCGACCCCGGCAGCGCCGCCGCGGACGAGGCCGCTGCCCACGCCGGGCCTGCCCCGGGCGCGACCGACGAGCCGCGGACCGAGGTCATGGACGCCGTCTCCGGGGAGACCGCCGTCATGCCGGCCGTCGAGGACGAGCGCCGCTGACCCCACCGGGCTCGGTGGTGGGTCCGGTCACCGGCCCGGCCCGGCCCGGGCGCGGCCGGTCCGCTAGCCTGGGCTGCGGCGCGAGCGACTGCCGCCGCGAGCCGGGACGACCCGCTCGCCAGCCCGGTCACGGGGACGACCCCGTCACGAGGGACCCGGCCATGTCCACCGCCCGCTCGATCCTCACCCCCGCCGCCGCCGCGCGGCTCCTCCTCGGCTGGGGCGCCGTCCTCGCCCTCGCGCTGTCCGGCCCGCTGCTCGAGGCGCCCGTCCCCAGGCCCGTGCTGGTGGCGGCGCTCGTCGTCATCGTCGGGGTCGTCCTCGTGTGCGCCTTCGGTGTCGTCCACGAGGCCGAGCACCTCGCGCGACGGCTCGGGGACCCCTACGGCTCCCTCGTCCTCACGCTCTCGATCGTCGTCATCGAGGTCGTCCTCATCTCCGCCGTCATGCTCGGCCCGGGCGAGCACACGACCATCGCCCGCGACTCGGTCATGGCCGTGTCGATGATCATCCTGGGCCTCGTCGTCGGGCTCGCGCTCCTCGTCGGTGGCAGGAGGCACGGTGGCCTGGCGCCCAACGCGGCCGGCGCCTCGCAGTACCACTCGGTGCTCGTCGTCCTCGTCGCGCTCGCCCTCGCGGTCCCTGCCGCCCTGGGCACCGACGGCTCCTACACCTCCGCGCAGGCCGTGCCGGTCGTCCTCGTCACGCTGGGGCTCTACGCCTTCTTCCTCGCCCGGCAGACCGGCGCCCAGGCGGCGGACTTCCGGGAGGTCTCCCGTCGGGGCGTGCCGAGCGCGACGACGGCCGGACGGACGCACGTGCGCGCGGTCCTCGCCGAGCACCGCGCCGACGTGCTCCTGCGCACCGGGCTCCTCGTCACCACCGTGCTCCCCATCGTGCTGCTCTCCCACGACATGGCCGCCCTCCTCGACGACGGTCTCGGCCGGCTCGGCGCGCCCACCGCCCTGGCCGGGGTCCTCATCGCGATGATCGTCTTCCTGCCGGAGTCGATCACGGCCGTGCGCGCCGCCCTCGCCGGGGAGATCCAGCGGGTGAGCAACCTCTGCCACGGCGCCCTGGTCTCCACGCTGGGCCTGACGATCCCCACCGTCCTCGTCATTGGCATGCTCACGGGGCAGGCAGTGGTGCTCGCCGAGTCACCGCTCAACCTCCTGCTGCTCGGCGTGAGCCTGCTGCTGTCGGTGACGACCTTCGCCGCCCCGCGCGTCACCGCCACCCACGGCGCCGCGCACCTGGCGGTCTTCGCCGTCTACGCCGTCACCGTCCTGTCCTGAGGCGCGCTCAGCGGACCATGCGGAGGTCGGCGATACCGCCGAACCGCTCCTCCACGCGGCGCTCGCCGGTGAGGGAGAAGCCGGCCCGCTCGTAGAAGCGCTGGGCGCGCTCGTTGCCCTCGGCCACCCACAGGTAGGCCGGGGCGTCGCCGACCGCGTGCTCGAGCAGCGCCCCGCCCAGGCCCTGGCCGTGCCAGCGGGCGAGCACGTACAGCCCGGCTAGGAGGAGCGGGCGCAGCTCACCGGGGCCGGTGGCCTCGGCCCGGGAGAAGCCGGCGAGCTCACCGGTCTCCCGCACGGTGCCCACCCAGGTGGTGCCGGCGTCGGGGTCCTCCAGGCGCCGCGCCCAGCGGGCCGGGGCCTCCTCCTCCATGCGGGCGTAGACGGGCTCGGGCACGCCCTGCGCGTAGGTCTCCCGCCAGCAGCGGACGTGGAGCTCGGCAAGAGCGACGGCGTCGTCGGGGCGTGCTGCGCGGACGTGGAGAGGGCCAGCCATGACGCACACGCTAAGCCACCGGCCCCCGGTTGCGGAGCACCACCACCAGGCCCACGCTGGCTGCTACGCGACGACAGGAGTGACGATGAGCGAGCGCCACGACCCCGAGCACCCCGACAAGCCGGACTCCCCCACCGACATCAGGAAGCCGTCGTGGACCTACGTGCTGCGCAAGACGGTGCGCGAGTTCATCCGGGACGACTGCACCACCCTCGCCGCGGGACTGACGTACTACGCGGTGCTCTCGCTCTTCCCGGCGCTCATCGCGCTGGTGTCGATCCTCTCCCTCGTGGGCCAGGACGAGCAGGGCACGAGCCAGATCGAGACCATGCTCGGTGACGTCCTGCCGGCGAGCACGATGGACACGCTCGAGCCGGTGCTCCAGAGCCTCACGAGTGCGCCGGCGCCCGGGATCGGTCTCGTCATCGGTCTGCTCACCGCGCTGTGGACCGCGTCGAACTACGTCACCGGCTTCGCCAAGGCGATGAACAAGATCTATGAGGTCCCCGAGGGCCGTCCGATCTGGAAGCTGCGCCCGTGGACCTACCTGCTCACCCTCGTCCTGCTCCTCCTCGTCGCGGCCGCCATCGTCATCCTCGTCGTCAGCGGCCCGGTCGCCCAGACGGTCGGGGACACGATCGGCCTGGGGTCCGCCGCGGTGACCGTGTGGAACATCGCGAAGTGGCCGGTGCTCGTCGTCATCGTCATCGTCATCATCGCGCTGCTCTACTACGCCGCCCCCAACATCAAGCAGCCCAAGTTCCGCTGGATCAGCATGGGCGCCGTCATCGCGATCGTCGTCGCGGCGCTCGCGACGGTGGGCTTCGGCTTCTACGTCTCGCGCTTCAGCAGCTACAACGAGACCTACGGGGCGCTGGCCGGCGTCATCATCTTCCTCCTGTGGCTGTGGATCATGAACCTCGCGCTGCTCTTCGGCGCCGAGTTCGACGCCGAGCTCGAGCGGGGACGCCAGCTCCAGGCCGGCATCGAGGCCGAGGAGCAGATCCAGCTGCCGGCGCGCGACACCACGGCCTCGGACAAGAAGGCCGAGCAGCACCGCGAGGACGTCGAGCGGGGCCGCGCGCTGCGCCGCTCGCACGGCCGCACCCAGGACGAGGGCGCCGCAGCGGCGCCCGGCGGACGCCACTCCCGCGGCGACGACGACTGACCTCCCCCGGGCCGCCCGGCGGGACCCGTGGGGCGGCCCGCCGTCGGTCTACGCTGGGACCGTGAGCGAGGAGCACGACTGGGCGCAGCAGCGGCGGGAGGCCGCGGCCGTCCACGCCGACATGCTCGAGCAGCGACAGCGCGCCGAGCACGAGAGGGCCGCCCGGCTGCTCCACGACTTTGCCGCCGTCGCCCGCGACCGGGTCCCGGCCGAGCCGCTGCGGGTGCGCGGCTACGGCGGCCGCGGGGTGGCGCGCAGCACCGTCACCGGCTGGTACCTGCGCACCGACCGCTCCGCCGGCCTCAGCACCGACGGGGACTTCTACGTCCTCACCGCCCCGCTCGGCCTGCGGGAGCGGCTGCGCGGCGTCGACCTGCGCCCCACCCCGCCCCCGATGGTCCTCGGCGCCGGCGGCCGGGACGGGGAGTCGATCGACCTGCCCGACGCCCTCGAGCGACTGCTGCCCGGCTGGCGCACGCTCGGCTGAGGCCTCCTCAGGCAACCGAGGCGTGCAGCCGCCGCAGCGCCTGCGCCACGGCGGCCGGCTCCTCGACTGCGCTCATGTGCCCGGCCCGCGGGACGACGACGAGCTCGGCCTCCCCGCCCAGCGCCCGGGCCATCACCTCGGCCGCCTCCTGCGTGCTCGTGAGGTCCTCCGCGCCGCGGAGGACGAGTCCGGGCACCTCGAGGTCCTCGAGCGCCGCCACGCGGGCGGGCCGGGCGGCCATCGCCCGCTGCGCCCACGCGATCCCGGCCGGCGACCCCTGCGCCGCCCACTCACGCACCCGGTCCACGACCTCCGGCCGCTCGGCCCGGGTCGTCTCCCCGAGCACGACGTCGACCATCCCGGCCACGGCGTCGGCACCGGTGCGACCGGCCTCCTCCGCCATGCGCAGCCGGCCCGCGCGCGCGTCGTCGCTGTCGGCGTCGGCCCTCGTGTCGAGGAGCCCGACGGCGGCGAGCAGTCCGCGGTGCCGCTCGGCGAGCGCCAGGGCGACGTACCCGCCCATGGACAGGCCGGCGACGACGGCGCGGTCGACGCCCTGCTCGCGCAGGCTCGCCGCGACGGCGTCCGCGTAGGTCTCCAGGGACGGTCCGGGCTCGCGGGACACGGCGGCGGCGACGTCGTCGGGAGCCGGCGAGGCGCCGAAGCCGGGGGCGTCGAGGGTGAGGACGGGGACGTCGGGCAGCTGCGCGACGACGTCGTCCCACATGCGCGAGTCCAGCGGGAAGCCGTGGAGCAGGACGAGGGGCAGGCCGCTCGCCGGCCCGTGGCGGTGCAGGGCAAGGGGTGCGGTGCTCATGGCCTGAGGATGGCACGCGGGTGTCCCGGGCCGCACGCCCTCACGTGCGGCCCGGGACGGCGTCTCAGTCGGTGCTGACGTTCTCGTAGGCCCGCATGACGGTCGCCTGCGCGTCGGCCAACGCCTCCTCGGGCGTCTTGTCCTCGAGCAGCGCCGCCGTCATCGCGTTGGTCAGCTCGTTGGTGATCTCCTGGCCCACCGGTGAGGCACCGAAGGACTGCCCGTACTCGACGACCTCGTAGTAGGTCTCGATGACCTGGTCGAACGCCTCGTTGCCGGAGGGCTGGACGTGCGCCTCGCGGATCGCCTGGTCGGCCTCGGGCGAGCCGGTGAACAGACCGGTGTTGACCCCGCCCTCGGCCGCGATGGTCGCCGCGCGGGCCTCGCCGGCCGCCTCCCACGCATCGAGGGAGGTCACCTCGACCATCCACGCGCAGGCGCCGTCCGGGTTCGCCGCCCCGACCGGCACGACGAAGGCCGTGCCGCTCGCGACTGCGAAGGGCGCACCGTCGGCGTCCCGGAAGGGCACCGCGCCGAGCTCGACCTCGTCGACGTAGGGCGACAGGACGTTGGGGTACCACTGCGCGTTGACCTGCGCCCCCACCTGGTCGGCGACGAACTGGTTCTGCTCGCCGAAG
This sequence comes from Georgenia satyanarayanai, assembly GCF_900116375.1. Taxonomy (GTDB): domain Bacteria; phylum Actinomycetota; class Actinomycetes; order Actinomycetales; family Actinomycetaceae; genus Oceanitalea; species Oceanitalea nanhaiensis. The sequence continues at coordinate 76,738 of NZ_UETB01000003.1, forward strand.
AAGTCGAAGGAGTCGGCGAAGCTCTTGTACGGCGCGTAGCCGCCCTGGGCGTCGATGATCGCCTTGACGTGCTCGATCGCCGCGACGTTCGCGGGGTCGTCGAGGGTCGGGGCGCCGTCCTCGTCGGTGAGGGTGCCACCCATGCCGAGCACCCACAGCGGGGCCTGGCCGGTGGGCTGCGGGTCGAAGCCGAGCGTGGAGGGGTTGCTCCCGCTCTGGGTGAACATCGCCTCGATCGCCGGCAGGAGGACGTCGAGGTCCGAGGTGTCGATGTCCTCGTCGGCCACCCCGGCCGCGCTCATCACGTCCCGGTTCAGCAGCACCGCGGGCGGCTGGTAGAACTGCGGCGTCGCCCACACCTGGTCCTGCCAGCGCACGTCGTCGACGACGAAGGGGTACCAGTGCTCGTCGGGCACGACCTCGTGGGCCTCGAAGCACTGGTCGAGCGGCTGGATGAGCCCCTGGGCGGCGTAGGTGCCGACGTAGCGGCGGTCCATCTGGACGACGTCGGGGACGTCGCCGCTCGCGATGCGGGTGGTGAACTTCTGGGCGTCGAAGCCCGTGGGGTCGAGCTGGATCTCGACGTCGGTGAGGGCCTGCTCGGCGTGGTCGAGGCGGGCCTGGCCGACGTCGTCGGCGTTGTCGAAGGCCCACGCGTCGATCGCGCCGGTCGCCTCGGTGGAGAAGGAGGTGGCCTCGCCGTCGCCCGAGCCGCCGTCGCCCGATCCGCCGTCGTCGCCGGAGCCGCCGCAGGCCGCGAGGAGCAGGAGGGCCGGGACCATCCCCGTCGCGACGAGTGTGGAGTGACGCGTGTTCATGTCGTTCCCTTTCTCACGGTGGAGGGTGGACGGTGACCCGTCGGGGCACCGCCTCACCCCTTGCGCCCGGTGGTCGCGATGCCCTCGATGAAGTACCGCTGGCCGAAGGCGAACAGGACGAGCATCGGCAGGGTGACGAGGAGCGAGGCGACCATGACGTACTGGTAGTCGCCGTGGCCGCCCGCCGTCGGGCTGTAGCGGGTCATCGCGTAGGCGATGCCGAGCGGCGCGGTGAAGTCCTCCACGCCTCCGGCGTTGAGGTAGATGAGCGCCGCCTGGAGGTTGTTCCAGCTCGCCTGGAACTCGAAGAGGAAGACGATGATGAACGAGGGGATCGACAGCGGCATGACGATCCGCCAGAAGATCCGCCAGTAGCTCGCGCCGTCCATGCGCGCCGCCTCGAAGAGCTCACGGGGCAGGCCGAGGAGGAACTGGCGCTGGAGGAAGATGTAGAACGCCGAGCCGAAGAGGTTGAACGCCCACAGCGGCGCCCACGTGCCCAGCAGCCCGATCTCCTTCCAGATGAGGTAGGTCGGCACCATGGTCACGGCGCCGGGCAGCATCATCGTGCCGAGGACGAGCCCGAAGAGCGTGTTGCGCCCGGGGAAGCGGAAGTGTGCGAAGCCGAAGGCGACCATCGTGCTCGAGACGGCGACCGTGGTGGCGGCGAGGAGGGCGATCGCCAGGCTGTTGAACAGCCAGCTCGTCAGCGGCAGCTGCTCCCACACGTCGGCGTAGTTGGACCACACGAAGGTCTCGGGGACGAGCCTGTTGTCGAAGACCTGCCCGCGCGGCTTGAGGCTGGCGGCCACCAGCCACGCGAACGGGTACATGAAGACGAGGGCGAAGAGGATGACGAGCACCCACAGCACGAGCTTGCCCGGCGAGAACCGGAACGGGGGCTTGCGCCGTCGTCGGGAGCCGTAGCCCTCGGTGCCGCTGACCTCGTCGGCGATCCGGTCGGTGGCGACGACCGCCTCGGGTGAGTTGAGGGCCGACATCAGCGCTGCCCCTCGTAGAAGACGAGGCGGTTGCCCACGCGCACCTGGATGACGGTGACGACCATGATGATGACGAACATCAGCCACGCCATCGCGGAGGCGAAGCCGAAGTTGAACTGCCGGAACGCCTGCTGGAACAGGTAGACGGCGTAGAAGAGCGAGGCCTCCGGGGCGGCGTTGTTCTGGTCGCGCCAGAACAGCAGGTAGGCCTGGTCGAAGGTCTGGAAGGCCGCGATGCTCAGCACGATGACGTTGAAGAACAGCGCCGGGGAGATCATCGGCAGGGTGATCCACAGGAACTGGCGCACCGGCCCGGCGCCGTCGATGGAGGAGACCTCGTAGAGCTCGCGCGGCACGTTCTTGAGCGCCGCGAGGAAGATGACCATCGTGCCGCTCACCGCCCACAGCGACATGAGGACGATCGAGGGCTTGACCCAGTCGGGGTCGACGAGCCACTGCGGACCGTCGATGCCGAGGACGCCCAGCCCCTGGTTGATGGCGCCGGTGTTGCCGTTGAGCAGGAGGAAGAAGACGGCGGCGGTGGCGACGGCCGGCGTCATCTTCGGCAGGTAGTAGATGGTGCGGAAGACGCCGCTGCCCCGACCCAGCTTCGACAGCAGCATCGCCAGGGTGAGCGCGAAGACGATCTCGAGCGGGACGAGCATGACGGCGTAGAAGAGCGTGTTCGCCAGCGAGGTCGCCACCCGCGGGTCCTCGACGAGGTTCTCGAAGTTCCGGGTGCCCACGGGCCGCATCTGCCCGGTGGCGAGGTTGTAGTCGCTGAAGGCGATGAACAGGCTCCACACCATGGCGCCCGCGGTGAAGATGAGGAAGCCGACGATCCACGGGGAGATGAAGAGGAGACCGGTGAGGGCCTCACGGCGGTTGTAGCGGACGTTGCGCCGGCTCCTGCGCGCCCGGCGGGCAGCGGACGGCGACCCACCCGCACCCAGCGTGACCGACTCAGCCACCGGAGGGTCCGCTCGTGCTCGTGCCGTCGTGCGGTGCCATCCGTCGTCCCTTCGCCCCTCAGTCCGGCACCCTTGCCAGATCGCGACACTATAGGCGCCCTACCGCTCCGGCAACAGGTGGAGAAGGGCTTCTCCGCGTGCGAGTTCCCGGACGCCCGATGTCAGTGCCTCGTCCTACTCTTGGAACACGCGTTCGACAAGGGAGGTGAGGGTCATGGCCACGACGACGACGTCGCCCACCGGCCCCGCCCCGCTCGCTCGCGAGGTGCGCGCTGCGGTGTCGGCCCTTCGCGCCGGTGCTCCCGGGGTCGGCGCAGGCGGGTGGAGCGGGGAGGATCGCGAGGCGGTCGTCGCCGAGCTGGACGCCGCGATCCGGGACCTCACCGTCTACCGCGGTCAGGTCCTTCTCGCCCACAGGGAGCACGGACGCTGGGGCTCCGTGCAGGACCGGGACTTCGCCGACTACCGTTCCCGCTCCACCGGCGCCGGCCGCGGCGCGGCCGTCGGGGACCTCAGGCTCGCCGAGGGCCTCGAGGCGATGCCCGCGGTCGCCGAGGCGGTGGAGCGGGGCGAGGTGACCCTGGAGCACGCTCGGGCGCTCACCCGCCTCCGCGAGAAGTCCTCTCCCGAGGTGCAGGGCGCACTGGCCGACGGCGGCCTCGACACCCTCCTCGAGCGTGCCACCCGCCGTGGGCTCACCGCGCCCGAGCTGGGCAAGGAGGCCAAGGCGTGGGCCGCCAGGGTGGACGCCGACGCCGCGCAGGCCGAGTTCGACGCCGTCCGCCGCCGCCGCTCCCTCACCCTGCGGAGTCACGCCGGCGGGGTGGCCGGGGAGTTCTTCCTCGACCCGGTGGCCGGTGACGAGCTGCGCATCGCGCTGGAGGCCGTCGCCGGGCGGCCGGCGGCCGACGACGACCGCACCCGCGAGCAACGGATGGCGGACGCCCTGTCGGCCATGGCGAGCCGCACCCTGCAGGTCGGGTCGGACCTGGGCGGCGCACAGGTGCGCCCCCATCTGGCCGTGATCGTCCGGGAGGAGACGTGGGTGGGCATCCTGGCACGCCGCCGCCGCTTCGCGTCATGTCCAGACGGGTCGCGTCCGCCATGGCCCGACGTGCCGCCGGGGCAGCTCGAGGACGGCACCGTCGTCCCGCTCGGGGAGCTGGAGCGGCTCATGTGCGACAGCGAGCTGACCCGCATGGTCATGGACGCCGCCGGGGTGCCGCTCGACGTCGGACGCACGCAGCGCACCTACAGCAAGGAGCTCCGGCGGGCGATCACCACCCGCGACCGCCACTGCATGTGGCCCGGCTGCCGGCGTCGCGCGTCCTGGTCCGAGGTCCACCACATCACCTGGTTCTCCCGCGGCGGCAGCACCAGCCTCGCCGAGGGCATCACGCTCTGCAGCTACCACCACCACCGCGTCCACGAGTATGACGTCGTCATCACGACGCTCCCCGACGGTGTCGACTTCCACCACCGCGACGGCCGCCACATCGGCACCTCCGCCCGAGGGGATCCCGGGCCCCTGCTGCCTGGGACTTCGGCAGCGGAGCCGCCCGGTGCTCCACAGCACGCCGACGTGAACGCCGGTCCACCGGGAGGACGGCCCGCCGACGTGAGGACGACGTCGCCGCCCCCGGCGGTCAAGGGCGGTGGAGCCGTGGCCTCGATCCGCGGGGCACCGCCGCCTCGCCCACACTCCCCCGCCGTGGCGCAGCCCCTGTGGGACGCGGACCTGCCGCGCTGAGCCGAGAGGACCGCGCGCAGCCTCTGCCGCCGTGGCAGCCAGGGTGCGCGAGCCGGTGGCGTGCGCTCAGCCGCGGCGCCAGCAGGCGGTGTGCCAGTGGCGGCGGTCCTCGAGGCCGGGGCCGAGGAGCGACTCGGTCGGCCACGCGACGACATGTGCGACGCCCGGCGGGATGAGCTGGTTGCAGCCCGGGCAGCGGTAGGACTTCTCCCCGCCGCGCACGGTGCGGACCGTGTACGTCACCCCGCCCGGGCCGGTCTCGCTGCGGACGACGCCGCCGAGACGCTCCGGGTCGAGGGGGACGTGGGCGTCCCCGTAGGGGCGCTTGCGTCCGCGTCGCGCGCGGGCCATCAGCCCTCCAGCGGGGGCAGCGCCGCGGCCTCCTCCACGCCGGGCAGCCGCCCGGTGCGGATGAGCTCGCGGTACCACAGCGCGGAGTCCTTGGGCGTGCGCCGCTGGGAGTCGAGGTCGACGTGGACGATGCCGAAACGCTTGCTGTACCCGTAGGCCCACTCGAAGTTGTCGACGAAGGACCACGCGAGGTACCCGCGCAGGTCCACCCCCGCCTCCCTGGCGCGCAGGACGGCGGCGACGTGGTCGTGGAGGTAGGCGACGCGGGCGGTGTCGTGGACGCGGCCGTCCACCGGCACGTCGCCGTCGAAGGCCGCACCGTTCTCGGTGACCATGAGCGGCTGGTCGGGGTAGGCGTTGTCGAGCGCGAGGAGCAGCTCCTCCAGGGCCTCGGGCCGGATGTTCCAGCCCATGGCCGTGTGCGGCGGGTCGACCGGGAGGAGCTCGACGGCGTCCTCCGTCCCCACCCACGGCGAGGCGGCCGCCGCGCCGTGGCCGTCGGCCCGCGGGGCGGTGCCCGCGCCGTGGTGCCGGCGCACGAGCTGGGTGGAGTAGTAGTTGACGCCCAGGACGTCCAGCCGCTGGCGCGTGACGGTGAGGTCGCCGGGACGGACGAAGGACCAGTCCGTGACGTGAGCGGTGTCGCGCAGCAGCTGCGTGGGGTAGCTGCCGTCCATGAGCGGCCCGAGGAAGACGTGGTTGCCGACCGCGTCGACCTGCGCGACCGCCTCGAGGTCCGGCCCAGACTCTGGGTCGGCGGGGTGGGTGACGTGGAGGTTGAGGGAGATCGACACGGGGGTGTCCTCCCCGAGCTCCTCGCGGATGGCCAGTGTGGCCAGGCCGTGGGCGAGGTTGAGGTGGTGCGCCGCGGCGAGGGCGGCAGCCGGCTCGGTGCGGCCCGGCGCGTGGACGCCGGAGGCGTAGCCGAGGAAGGCGGTGCACCACGGCTCGTTGAGTGTGGTCCACAGCGCGACGCGGTCGCCCAGCTCGCGGGCCATGAGGCGGGCGTACTCGGCGAAGGCGTGGGCGGTCTCGCGGCTGGGCCAGCCCCCGGCGTTCTCGAGCTCCTGCGGCAGGTCCCAGTGGTAGAGCGTGACGACGGGCGCGATGCCCCGGGCGCGCAGCTCGTCGAGGAGGTCGCGGTAGAAGGCGACACCCTCGGGGTTGAGCGGGCCGCGGCCGCCGGGCTGGACCCGCGGCCACGAGATCGACAGGCGGTAGGCCTGCACCCCCAGCCGCGACATGAGCGCGACGTCCTCGCGCCACCGGTGGTAGTGGTCGACCGCGACGTCGCCCGTGTCACCACCGAGCACGCGGCCGGGCGTGTGCGAGAACGTGTCCCAGATGGACGGCCCGCGCCCACCCTCCCGGGCCGCGCCCTCGACCTGGTAGGCGGCGGTCGCCACGCCCCAGCGGAAGTCCTCCCACATCACAGCTCCACCCCTCCCTTGACGACCCGCACCGGGCGTAGGTCCGTATCGGTCACGACGACGTCGGCCCGCCGGCCCGCCTCGAGCACCCCCACGCCGTCGTCCCCGAGGACGGCGGCGGGCGTTGTCGCGGCCGCGTACACGGCGTCGACGAGGTCGACGCCCCCGGCGACGGAGGTGCGGACGACGTCGATGAGGTGCGCGGTGCCCCCCGCGATGGACCCGCCTTCGGTCAGCCGCGCCACGCCGTCGGCGACGGTGACGGCGAGGGAACCAAGCTGGTAGTCGCCGTCGGGCATGCCGGCAGCGGCCATCGCGTCGGTGACGAGCGCGACGTTCTCACGGCCGGCGATCTCCATGAAGCTGCGCACGAGCGCCGGGTCCAGGTGGGTGCCGTCGGCGATGAGCTCGATGACGAGACGACCGTCCGCGGCGGCGGCGAGGAACTCGGGGATGGGCCCCGGGGCGCGGTGGTGCATCGGATTCATCCCGTTGCACAGGTGCGTGACCGTGGGGCGCGCCGAGCGGGCGGCGGGCTCGTCGGCGAGCATCCGACCGGCCTCGACGACGGCGGCGCGCGCCTGCGGCGCCGTGGCGACCGTGTGCCCGAAGGAGGGCAGCGCCCCGCCCGACGCGAGCGAGCGCGTGACGCCCTCCTCCCCCGTGACGCCCGGGGCCTCGGGGGCGAGGGTCATCGTCACGACGTGGCCCCGGCCGAGCTCGAGGAGCTCGCGGGTGAGCGCGGGGTCGGGCTGCTGGATCGCGGCCGGGTTCTGCGCGCCGCAGCGGTCGGCGGAGATGAACGGGCCCTCGTAGTGGATGCCGGCGATCTCCCCCGCCTCCGCGAGCTCGACGAGGACGCCGGTGCGCTGGCGCAGGACCTGCGGGGCCGCCGTGACGAGGGAGGCGACGAGGGAGGTGGTGCCGTGGCGCAGGTGCTCGGCGACGGCGACGCGTGCGGTCTCGACGTCCTCGGCGTCCGGGAAGCTCGCGCCGCCACCGCCGTGGCAGTGGAGGTCGACGAGGCCGGGCAGGACGTAGCCGGCGACGGGCGTCGCGGCGTCGACCACCTCGCGCAGCTCGCCGGGCGCCTCGCGGGCGTCCCCGACCCAGGTGAGGCGCTCGCCCTCCCACACGACGGCGCCGTCCTCGAGGACGGCGGTGGGGGTGACGACACGTCCGCGGACCAAACGCGGGGAGACGGTGCTCATCCCCCCATCATGCCAACCGTGACCCAGGACCCCCCACCCCGCCGACAGCGCACCTACCGCCGACAGCGCACTTACCGTCGACAGCGCACTTACCGTCGACGCTCAGGCCCACACCCGGCGGCGGACCTCGAAGGACAGACCGAGCATCTCCATCACCGTGCCCTCGACGAGTGGCCGCCGCCCGAAGACGTCCTCCTTGGTCGTCACGGCCACGCGCCAACCGAAACGGTCCCTGATCTCCGCCCGGCGTGCGTCGTCACGTGCCCGCTGCTCCGCCGTCTTGAGGTGGTGCGCCACGCCGTCGTACTCGATACCGACCTGCTCCTTGAGGTACCCCATGTCGATGCGGAAGATCTCCCGGCCGTCGGCGTCGCAGAGGCTGACCTGGACCTGCGGCCGCGGCAGGCCTGCCTCGACGACACGGAGGCGGCTCCAGGACTCCCCCATCGACTCGGTCCGCGGTTCACACAGGTCGATGACCTCACGCGCCCTGCGGATGAACCGGTGACCGCGCAGCGGACGCGCCGCTTCCTCCAGCCCGGCGACTGTCACGAGGCCTTCGTGCGCCATGGCGTCGACCGCGTCCAGGCCGAGGAAGCGGGGGCGGTAGCGCGCCAGGTCCAGCGCTGTGCGGACCGCTGACGTGCACGCGACGCCACCGACGTCCACGACGTCGTCCTCGGGGAGGTCGCTGACGTAGGCGTTGAGGTCTGGCCGACGTGGACGGGTGGCACCGAGCGGGACCAGGCACTCAAGCAGTGGGACGACCTCCCAGCGACTCGGGGGTCTGACGTCGATGCCCATGAGCCACGCCGCCGACTCACGGGCCAACGCGGCACCTCTTGGCAGGACGAGCGCGATCGCGGCTGCCCGCGCTGCTGGGTCGGCCGCCAGTCGCGCTGGCAGGTAGACACCGCGGCTCGGCCGCACCAGCTCGCCTGCTTCGCACAAGGACCGGAGTGCCTTGTCGGGAATCCCGAGAGCCGCGGCCGTGCGGGAGGTGAAGGGCGTGTCGTCAGGGACTGATGAGGCCATGAACAACCGTGGCGCCCCTGGCGCTGACCGGGCCGCCCGCGCGTGCACGCTTGTGGAGACACCCGCATCAGCGTGGCGTGTGGAGCAACCTCACGTGGCCGCTGCGCGCGCGTCGAACGAGAGCCGCGCTGTCGGCGGTAACTGCGCTATCGGCGGCAAGTGCGCTCTCGGCGGCAAGTGCGCTCTCGGCGGCAAGTGCGCTCTCGGCGGCAAGTGTGCTCTGGGCGGTAAGTGCGCTGTCGGCGGGAGGGGGTCAGAAGAGACGGGTGTCGGGGTCGTCGAGGCCGCGCATGGCGTTGTAGTCGAGGACGAGGCACCGGATGCCGCGGTCCTCGGCGAGGACCCGCGCCTGGGGCTTGATCTCCTGAGCCGCGAAGACGCCCTGGACGGGCGTGAGGTGGGGGTCGCGGTTGAGCAGCTCGAGGTACCGGGTCAGCTGCTCGACGCCGTCGATCTCGCCGCGGCGCTTGATCTCGACCGCCACCGCCCGCTCCTGCGAGTCGCGCGCGAGGATGTCGACCGGACCGATCGCCGTCGGGAACTCCCGGCGGACGAGCCGGTGACCGGGGCCGAGCAGATCGATCTGCTCGGCGAGCAGCTGCTGGAGGTGGGCCTCGACGCCGTCCTTGACCAGGCCGGGGTCGACGCCCAGGTCGTAGGTGCCGTCGTGGAGGACCTCGTGGATCTTGACCACGAGCCGGTCGTCGGTCTTCGCGTTCTGGACCGTCCAGACCTCCTGGGCACCGGCCGCGGCGTCGTCGGCGTCGGGCTGCCCGACCTCGAGCCGGCACGGCGGGCTCATCCAGTTGAGCGGCTTGTAGGACCCGCCGTCGGAGTGCACGAGGACCGAGCCGTCCGCCTTGACCATGAGGAGGCGGGTGGCCAGCGCGAGGTGGGCGTCGAGGCGCCCGGTGTAGTCCACCGAGCAGCGGGCGATGACGGTGCGCACGATCGGTTACCTCCGGGACGACGTCGCGAGTAACAAGTCAGCTGTCGGCGCTGGAAGGGGCGGGGCGGGGCGGGGGCGGGGGCGGGGGCGGGGCGGGTCAGGCGGCGCCGCGGTCGACGGGCGGGCTGGACTCGAGCCAGCTCGTCAGGCCCGCCAGCGCATCACCCTCCAGCGCGAGGTAGAAGCAGTCACGGCCGACGCGGCACTCGACCTCCACCGCGCCCCACGCGCTGCCGGGCAGCACGCGGCGACCCGGCTCGATGACGAGCTCGCTGCGCCGCCACCGCGCCGCCGGACCCGGCCGCAGCGAGAGCATCCGGAACCAGTCGATCCGCTCCACCCCGTACACGGCCACGCCGCTCGACCAGTCCTGCGACTCGGGGGCGCGCCACGCGCACGAGAACGAGCCGACCACCCGCCCCAGCGCCCGCAGACGCACGAGCATCCACAGCCCGACCAGCAGCGCGAGCACGGCGAGCAGGACGAGCAGCCACAGCAGCCACGTCCAGCCCACAGCGGCCGCTCCTAGTGCTCGACGGCGGCTTCGGCGTTGTCCGCGCGCCGCTCGTCCTGCTCGTCGACGACGATCATGACGTCGTCGTCGTCGAACGACACGAACCCACCCTGGATGTCCACCGACTCCGAGGCGCCCCCCGACTGGCTGATGGTGACCTTGCCCGGCCGCAGCACGGCAAGCACCGGCTGGCGGCCGGGCAGGATGCCCAGCACGCCGTCCGCGGCGGGGACGCTGACCGAGGCCGCGTCCCCGCTCCACAGGGTCCGGTCAGGACCCACGATCTGCACCGTGAGGGCCACCGATCAGGACTCCTTCTGGATCTTCGACCAGTTGCGCTCGAGGTCCTCGATGCCACCGATGTTGAAGAACGCCTGCTCAGGGATCTCGTCGTACTCACCGTCGGCGATCCGGCGGAAGGCCTCGACCGTCTCGGAGACCGGCACGGTCGAACCCTCGACACCGGTGAACTTCACCGCGGTGTAGGTGTTCTGCGAGAGGAACTGCTCGATGCGGCGCGCACGCGCGACGGTGATCTTGTCCTCCTCGGAGAGCTCGTCGACACCGAGGATCGCGATGATGTCCTGCAGCTCCTTGTTCTTCTGGAGGATGGACTTCACGCGGGTGGCGACCTCGTAGTGCTGCTGGCCCACGAACTGCGGGTCGAGGATCCGCGAGGTCGAGGTGAGCGGGTCCACGGCGGGGTAGAGACCGCGCGAGGCGATGTCTCGCGAGAGCTCGGTCGTGGCGTCCAGGTGGGCGAAGGTCGTCGCCGGCGCCGGGTCGGTGTAGTCGTCGGCGGGGACGTAGATCGCCTGCAGCGAGGTGATCGAGTGGCCGCGCGTGGAGGTGATGCGCTCCTGGAGGATGCCCATCTCGTCCGCGAGGTTCGGCTGGTAGCCCACGGCGGAGGGCATACGCCCCAGCAGCGTGGAGACCTCGGAACCGGCCTGCGTGAAGCGGAAGATGTTGTCGATGAAGAGCAGCACCTCCTGCTGCTGGACGTCGCGGAAGTACTCCGCCATCGTCAGCGCGGAGAGGGCCACGCGCAGACGCGTGCCCGGCGGCTCGTCCATCTGGCCGAAGACCAGGGCGGTCTTGTCGAAGACGCCGGCCTCCTCCATCTCCATGATGAGGTCGTTGCCCTCACGGGTGCGCTCACCGACACCGGCGAACACCGACACACCACCGTGGTCCTGCGCCACGCGCTGGATCATCTCCTGGATGAGGACCGTCTTGCCGACGCCCGCACCACCGAAGAGACCGATCTTCCCGCCCTGCACGTACGGGGTGAGGAGGTCGATGACCTTGATGCCCGTCTCGAACATCGTGGTCTTCGACTCGAGCTGGTCGAAGCTCGGGGGCTTGCGGTGGATGGGCCAGCGCTCGGTGACCTCGAGCGTCTCGCCCTCCTTGAGGTTGAGCGGCTCGCCCGTCACGGAGAAGACGTGGCCCTTGGTGACGTCGCCGACGGGCACGGTGATCGGGCTGCCGGTGTCGCGCACCTCCATGCCGCGGACCAGGCCGTCGGTCGGCTTGAGGGCGACCGCGCGGATGAGGTTGTCACCGAGGTGCTGGTTGACCTCGAAGGTCATCTCCAGCGTGCCCTCGCCCTGGCCGATGGTGGACTTGTCCACCGACGCGACGAGCGCGTTGTAGATCGAGGGGATCTCGTCGGGGGCGAACTCGACGTCGATCGTCGGTCCGGTGACCCGGGCGATCCGGCCGACGCCGGGCGCGGCCTGCTCGGTGCGGGACTCGGTCGTGGCAGTCATTGTCAGTTTCCTTCGGTGCGGGCGGCAGTGGACTGGGTACGCACGTTCAGCTCGCTGCCAGTGCGTCGGCTCCCGAGACGATCTCGGTGAGCTCCTGAGTGATCTCGGCCTGTCGTGCCGAGTTCGCCAGCCGCGTGTACGTGGCGATGAGGTCCTCGGCGTTCTCGACGGCGGTGTGCATGGCCCGCTGCCGGCTCGCCAGCTCGGAGGCGGCCGCCTGCAGGAGGGCGTTGTAGATGCGGCTGCGCACGTACAGCGGGAGCAGCTGGTCGAGGACGGCGTCCGCGGACGGCTCGAACTCGTACAGCGGCAGCGGCTTGGCGCCGGCCTCGGCCACGCCCTCGACGACCTCGAGCGGCAGCATCCGTCGCACGAAGGGCTCCTGGCTGACCATGGAGACGAACTTCGTGAACACGATGTGCAGCTCGCTCACGCCGCCGGCGCCGGCCGGGGCGAGGAAGGCCTCGAGGAGCGTCTCGGAGATCTCGCGGGCGAGCTGGGCGTCCGGCTTGTCCGACTGCCCCTCCCAGCTCTTGACGATCCGCTGGCCGCGGAAGGTGAAGTAGCCGATGCCACGACGCCCGACGACGTAGAGGTCGATCTCCTTGCCCTCGGCCGTGAGCCGCTCGGTGAGCTGCTCGGCGGCGCGCAGGACGCTGGCGGTGTAGGAGCCGGCCATGCCGCGGTCGGCGGCCAGGACGAGCACCGCGACCCGGTTCGTGTCGTGACGCTCGCGCAGGATCGGGTGACCGACGTGCGCGTGCGCCGCGACCGCCGACGTCGCGCGGGTGAGCGCGACGGCGTACGGGCTGGCCTTGGTGGCCTGGTCACGGGCGCGACCGATCCGCGAGGCGGCGATGAGCTCCATCGCGCGGAACATCTTCTTCAGCGTCTGCGTGGAGCGGATCCGCTGCTTGTAGACGCGCTGCTGGGCCCCCACGCTCAGCCCCGCTTCTCGGCGACGATCTGCTCCTGCTCGGTCTCGACCAGCGGGTCGGCCTCGGGGGCGGCCGGCTCGGAGGACAGCGTGCCGTCCCCGGCGAGGAAGCCCTTGCGGAAGTCCTCGATGCCGGCGCGCATCGCGTCCTCGGTCTCCTTCTCGAGCTTGCCGGTGGTGGCGAGCGTCTGGAGGACCTCGGTGGAGCGGCGGAGGTGGTCGAGCATCTCCTTCTCGAAGCGGCGGACCTGGCTGGTCTCGACGTCGTCGAGGTAGCCGTTGGTGCCGGCCCAGATCGAGGCGATCTGGTCCTCGACCGGGTAGGGCGAGTACTGGGGCTGCTTGAGCAGCTCCATGAGCTTCTCACCGCGGGTCAGCTGCTGACGCGTGGTCGGGTCGAGGTCCGAGGCGAACATCGCGAAGGCCGCCATGGAGCGGTACTGCGCGAGGGTGATCTTCAGCGTGCCGGAGACCTTCTTCATCGCCTTGACCTGGGCGTCACCACCGACTCGGGACACCGAGATGCCGACGTCGACGGCGGGTCGCTGGTCGGAGTTGAAGAGGTCCGACTGGAGGAAGATCTGGCCGTCGGTGATCGAGATGACGTTGGTCGGGATGTACGCCGAGACGTCGTTGGCCTTGGTCTCGATGATCGGCAGGCCGGTCATCGAGCCCGCGCCCAGCTCGTCGGAGAGCTTCGCGCAGCGCTCGAGCAGACGGGAGTGCAGGTAGAAGACGTCACCCGGGTAGGCCTCGCGGCCCGGCGGGCGGCGCAGCAGCAGCGACACGGCGCGGTAGGCCTCGGCCTGCTTGGACAGGTCGTCGAAGACGATGAGGACGTGCTTGCCCTGGTACATCCAGTGCTGGCCGATGGCCGAGCCGGTGTAGGGGGCGATGTACTTGAAGCCGGCCGGGTCGGAGGCGGGCGCCGCGACGATCGTCGTGTACTCCAGGGCGCCGGCCGCCTCGAGGCGACCGCGCACGGAGGCGATGGTCGAGCCCTTCTGGCCGATGGCGACGTAGATGCAGCGGACCTGCTTGTCCGGGTCGCCGCTGTCCCAGTTCGCCTTCTGGTTGAGGATCGTGTCCACGGCGATGGCGGTCTTGCCGGTGCCACGGTCGCCGATGATGAGCTGACGCTGGCCGCGACCGATGGGGATCATCGAGTCGATGGCCTTCATGCCGGTCTGGAGCGGCTCGTGGACGCTCTTGCGGTGCATGACGCCGGGCGCCTGGAGCTCCAGGGCGCGCATCGCCTCGGCCTCGATCGGGCCGAGCCCGTCGATCGGCTTGCCCGTCGGGTCGACGACGCGGCCCAGGAAGTTGTCACCCACGGGGGTGGAGAGCACCTCGCCCGTGCGGTGCACGGCCTGGCCCTCCTCGATCCCGGTGAACTCACCGAGCACGATGACGCCGATCTCCCGGACGTCGAGGTTGAGGGCGAGGCCCAGGGTGCCGTCCTCGAAGCGGAGCAGCTCGTTCGCCATCGTGCCGGGCAGACCCTCGACACGCGCGATGCCGTCACCGGCGACGGTGACGCGCCCGACCTCCTCCCCCACGGCCTCGGTCGGCTGGTAGGAGTCGACGAAGCTGTCCAGCGCCGCCCTGATCTCCTCGGGCTTGATCGTCAGCTCGGCCATTGCGGTTCCTTCTCCTTGGCGACTGTGGTCGCGGTTCGTCAAGTGGTGCGGGGTGTGGGTCAGCCGGCAAAGCGGCGTCGGGCGTCCTGCAGGCGGGTGAGCGTGGTGCCGTCGATGACCTCGGAGCCCACCTGGATGCGCATCCCGCCCAGGACCTGCGGGTCGATGCCCACGTTGACCTGGACGGCGCTGCCGTAGGCGCGCTGGAGGATCTCGGCGAGCCGGGCCTCCTGCGCCTGGGTGAGCGGCGAGGCCGCCGTCACGTTCGCCACGACCCGGTCGCGCCGGGCGGCGGCGAGCTCACCCACGCGCCGCAGCGCGCTGGCGAGCGAGCCGGCGCGCGGGGTGGTGACGAGACGCCGCACGATGAGGCGGGTCTCGGCACTGGCGCGGTCGGCGATGAGGGAGTCGATCAGCGCGACCCGTCGCTCGGCAGCGATGTCGCGGTTGGCGAGAGCCGCCCGCAGCTCCCGGTCGGAGGCGAGCAGCCGCTCGGTGCGGAAGAGCTCCTCCTCGACCTCGAGCAGCGCGCCGCGCGACTGCGCGGAGGCCAGCACCGAGGCGGTGCCGAGCTCCTCGACGGCCGCGCCGAGGTCCTCGTCCGCGGACCACCGCGAGCGGGACATGCCGGCGAGCAGGTCGACCACCTCGGGCGCGACCTTGCCGTCGAACAGGGAGGCGACGAGCCGGGCCTTGGCGTCACCGGTGCGAGCCGGGTCCGTCAGCGCCCGCCGCAGCGACCCGGAGGACGCCAGCGTGTCGGTCACCTCGAAGAGCTGGGAGCCGAGCTCACGCCCGCGCTCGCCCGCCTCGCGGAGGGCGACCTCCCACCGCTCGCTCGCCGCACGCAGTGCGGCCTGGCTGCTCGCTCGCATCACGCCTCCGTCGCTCCGCCGACCTTCTCCCCGCCGGGGACAAGCTCGGTCTGGGCGTCGAGCTCGTCGAGGAAGCGGTCGATGACACGCTGACGACGCTGCTCGTCGGCCAGGGACTCACCGACGATGCGCTCGGCGAGGGTGGTCGCCAGCGCGCCGATGTCGGTGCGCAGGGACGCGGCGGCCTGCTGACGCTCCGCCTCGATCTGCCGGTGGGCGCTCTCGACGATCCGCTCGGCGTCGGTGCGGGCCTGGGCCCGGACGTCCGCCGCGATGACCTTTGCGTCCTCCTGCGCCTGCTCACGGACCCGGGCCGCCTCGACCCGCGCCTCGGTGAGCTCACGCTCGATCTCCGAGCGCAGCTCCTCGGCCTCGGCCCGCGCGTTCTCGCCGGCCTTGAGGCCACCCTCGATCTTCTCGGTGCGCTCGTCGAGGATGCGCGTGAAGACCGGCAGGATGAGCTTGACGAAGAAGAAGGCGATGACCGCGATGCAGAGCGCGGACCAGATGATGTCGTAGTCCGCCGGGATGAGGGGGTTCTGTCCCCCCTCTTCCGCCGCTCGGACCAGCGCCGTGGACAGCATCAGAACACGAAGCCCGCGGCGAAGCCGATCAGGCCGAGCGCCTCGACGAGGGCGGCACCGATGAACATGTTGACGCGGAGGGGGCCGGCAACCTCGGGCTGACGGGCCGTGGCCTCCTGGGTCTTGGCGACGAGAAGTCCCAGACCGATACCGGGGCCGATCGTGGCGAGGCCGTAACCGATGGTGGCGATGTCACCAGTGATTTCCACGGGGTGTTCCTTCCGTTGTTGTCCCAGGCCCATGCCCGGCACGTTGGGGTGATGACCCGGTCCTCGTGGCCCGGGTCGTCGGTCAGGTCAGTGCGCTTCCTCGGACAGCTGGATGTACACAGCGGTGAGGAGCGTGAAGATGAAGGCCTGGAGCGCCGCGATGAAGATCTCGAAGA
This sequence comes from Georgenia satyanarayanai, assembly GCF_900116375.1. GTDB lineage: Bacteria > Actinomycetota > Actinomycetes > Actinomycetales > Actinomycetaceae > Oceanitalea > Oceanitalea nanhaiensis. Next base: position 92,964 of record NZ_UETB01000003.1, read on the forward strand.
TCGTGAACGCGAAGCCCGCCGCGAGGGTGACCGACCCGAGGATCTTCAGGCCGCCGGCGGCCTCGAAGAACAGGAAGTGGGTGGCCCCGAAGCAGAGCACGAGCAGGAGGTGGCCGACGAGCATGTTCGCGAGGAGACGGATCGTCAGCGTGATCGGCCGCAGGATGAACGTCGAGAGGAACTCGATCGGCGTGAGGATGACGTAGAGGAACTTCGGCACCCCGGGCGGGAAGAGCGAGGACTTGAGGAAGCCGCCCGCCCCCTGGGACCGCACGCCGGCGACGATGAAGCCGACGTAGGCGATGACCGCGAAGACGAGGGGCACGCCGATGACCGAGGAGCCCGCGATGTTGAGCAGCGGGATGACACCCGTGATGTTCATGGCGAAGACGCCGAAGAAGATCACGGTGAGCAGCGCCGTGGCGCGCCTCCCGCTCTCCTTGCCGAGGACCTCCTCGGCGATGTTGACCCGGACGAAGTCGAGGGCCATCTCGATCGCGCCCTGGAAACGGCCCGGTACGAGCCGGGCGCGACGGGCGGCGAGCCAGAAGACGGTGACGATGAGCAGCGTGGCGACGACGCGCACGAGCATGATCCGGTTGAACTCGAAGGGCGTGCCCTCGAAGAGGAACGCGCCGGGGAAGAACTCGCCCTGCAGCGTCGGGGCGTGAAAGCCCTCGCCCTCACCGGCGGCGCTCGTGACGCCCACGGCCAGGGGGAGGAGAGTCGCGGCGGCAGACAGGGCGGACCCCCAAGAGTCGGTCGGGATTGCGGTGAAGGACCGCGTTGTCAGGATCGGGTCAAGCCTAACGTATGCGTGGGACCGCCCAGCACGGCGCACGGTCGCCGACCGGGCGTGCGGACCGTGGTCCCCGGCTGCCGACGACGGCGCCGCCCGGGTGCCGTCGCACCGTGCGCCCGGTCACCGTGCAGGTCACGCGCGGTCCGCCCCGACGTCGCCACGGTTTGCGCCGGCCGGCGGCGGGTGCGCGGAGCGTACTCCTACGCCGCTCGGCCGCGCTCGGCCGGCCCTCGACGTGAGCAAGGCCACAGCGTCAACCTCTCAGACTCCGTCGCCCTCACGGGCCGAGGGGTCGACGTTGGGCACCCGGGCCCTGAGCGCCGCGGACATCTCGATCGCCACGGAGCCGAGGATCGCGAGCACGAGGGTGGCGAAGAAGACCACCGGGTCGTAGAAGTCGCGCCCCCGCACGAGGAGGAGGACGACGAAGACGACGACGACCTTCGCGAGCCAGCTCCCCACGAGGGCCGCGCTGGCCACGTACAGGGGCCGGTCGGCCGTCGCGACCATGACGACCGCCGTCGTCAGCGTGAAGAAGGCGACCATGGCGGTGCCGAGCACCCCGCCCCACAGGCCCGGCATGTCCGCCACGAGGTAGCCGACGACGCAGCTGCCGACTCCGAGCACCGCCAGGAGCAGGGCCATCTGGCGCAGCACGGTGCGGAACATCGTGCGCAGGGGGGACGGGGACGGGGAGGTCATGCGGACTCCTTCGCGTGGCGGGAACGGCGCAGCCCGGGGAGCTTGCCGACGGTGACGAGCAGGGCGACGACCACGGCGACGCCGGTGCCGACGAGCACCGTGCGGCCGTCGAGGACGACGAGCGCGGCGGCGCTGAACGAGAAGACGGTGGTCCACAGGTACATGACCAGGACCGCCCGGCGGTGGCTGTGCCCCCACGCGAGCAGGCGGTGGTGCAGGTGCATGCGGTCGGCCTTGAAGGGCGACTCCCCCGCCCGTAGCCGCCGCGTGACGGCGAGCGTCATGTCGAGCAGCGGCAGCAGGAGGACGGCGACCGGCAGGAGGATCGGGACGAAGGCGGGCAGCACCTGGCCGGCGGTGGAGGTGGCCGGGTCGATCTGGCCGGTCACGGTGATCGCCGCGGCCGCGACGGTGAGGCCGAGGAACATCGAGCCGGAGTCGCCCATGAAGATGCGCGCCGGGTGGAAGTTGTGCGGCAGGAACCCCAGGCACGTGCCGACGACGGCGGCGATCACCACCGTCGCGAGGTTGGAGTAGTCCCCGGGGGAGTCGGTGCGGGTGAGGAGGTAGGTGTAGCCGAAGAAGGCCAGTCCCCCGATCGCCATCATCCCGGCGGCCAGACCGTCCAGGCCGTCGACGAAGTTCACGGCGTTCATCGCGACGACGACGACGAGGATGGTCGCGACGAGGGACAGCCGCGCGGAACCGATGGTGAGCCCGAAGACCGGGAAGGTGATGAGCTGGACGCCCTGCCACGCGATGAGGCCGGCGGCGAGGACCTGCCCCGCGAGCTTCGTCATCCAGTCCAGGTCCCAGACGTCGTCGGCAACGCCGAGCAGGCACACGAGCGCCGCGCCACCGAGGATGGCCCACGGCTGCCCCGACTCGAAGACGCCGTCGAGGAAGGGGACGCGGGAGCCGAGGAGCAGCGCGACGGCGAAGCCGGCGAGCATCGCCAGCCCGCCCAGCCGGGGGGTGGGCACCGTGTGCACGTCGCGCGCGCGGACCGGGGTCAGCGCGTTCGTCAGCCGGGCCAGCCGGAGCGCCACCGGGGTGGCGATGAAGGTGACGACGGCCGCGACGAGCATCACGAGCAGGTAGACCCTCACGGCCCGACGGCACCGTCCTTCGCGCCGTCCTCGGCGGAGGCGGGCCGCTCGACGTCGGTGATCTCGGGGACGACGGCGGTGAGCTCGTCCAGGCTCAGCGCCCCGGCCCGCACGACCCGCAGCGTGGGGCCGGTCGCGTCGATGATCGTCGAGGCCACTCCCCCGCGGGAGGGTCCGCCGTCGAGGTAGACCTCGACGGTGTCCCCGAGCGCGGTGGCCGCCTCGAGGACGGTGGTGGCGGCGGGGCGGCCGTGCCGGTTGGCGCTGGAGACGGCCAGCGGGCCGGTCCGGGTGAGCAAGGCCAGGGCGACCTCGTCGTCGGGCATGCGCAGGGCCACGGTCCCGCCGGTGTCGCCGAGGTCCCACGCGAGGGTCGGCTGGGCGCGGCAGATGACGGTGAGCGGGCCCGGCCAGAAGGTCTCGAGAAGGGTGTGGACGGCGGCGGGCACGTCGGTGGCCAGGCCGGCGACCGTGGCCGGGGCGGGGACGAGGACGGGCGGCGGGCTCTGGCGCCCGCGACCCTTGGCGGCGAGGAGGGCAGCGACGGCGGCGGGGTCGAAGGCAGCGGCGCCGATGCCGTACACGGTGTCGGTCGGCAGAACCACGAGTCCACCGGCGGACAGGGCGGTGGCCGCGGCGTCGATGCCCTCGTCGCGGCTCTCGGGCTGGGTGCAGTCGTACACGCTCACGTACCGGATCCTCCCACGGGCACCGGCGGGCGGATGACATCCTCACGGGCCATGACCCACCTCCGGCGCGCCGTCCTCGCCCTCGCGCTCCTCCTCCATTTCGCGGCGCTGTACGTCCCGCGGGTCCCGGGCGACGGTCCGGACCTGTTCCCGGGGGCGGACAAGGTCGCCCACGTCGGCATCTTCGCGCTCGTCGTCGCCGCGGCGCTGTGGGCGGGGCTGCCGGCGCGGTGGGTGGTGCCGCTCGCGCTCGTCCACGCGGTGGTGAGCGAGGCGGTGCAGCACGTCCTGCTGCCGGGACGCTCGGGCGACCCGTGGGACGCCCTGGCGGACGTCGTCGGCGTGGCGCTCGGGTGGGCCGCGGCAGCGCTGGTCACCCGCGCCGGGCGACGACCATCCGGTCCCGGCCGGTGAGGTCCCGCACGGTGCGGACGTCGCTGAACGCGCCGGTCTGCACGCAGGCCGCACGGGCGGCGGCGGCCTGGACCTCCGCGTGCTCCATCACCACGGTCCCGCCGGGGCGCAGCAGCCGCGCCGCGGTGAGCAGGACGGCGCGCGGGACGTCGAGTCCGTCGGTCCCGCCGCCGTAGAGGGCGAGGTCGGGGTCGTGGTCGCGGACCTCGGGGTCGTGGGGAACGGCGTCCGGCGGCACGTACGGCGGGTTGGAGACGACGACGTCGACCGTGCCGTCCAGCTCGGGCAGCGCCGTCGCGGCGTCGCCGGGGACGAGGGTGACGTGCGGGGCGAGGTCGGCGACGTTGCGGGCGGCGACGGCGAGCGCCTGCGGGCTCAGCTCGACCGCCCAGACGGCGGCCGTGGGCACCTCGGTGGCGACGGCGAGCGCGATCGCCCCCGATCCCGTGCACAGGTCGACGACGCGCGGTGCGGGCAGCTGCCGAGCGGCGGTGATGGCCTCCTCGGCGACCATCTCGGTCTCGGGACGCACGACGAAGGCACCCGGCTCGCTCACGAGGCGCAGGTGACGGAAGAACATCTCCCCGGTGAGGTGCTGGAGCGGCTCGCGGCGCCGTCGCCGGTCGACGAGGGCGGCGAAGTCGGTGAGCTGGTCAGGGCCCGGCCGTTCGGCGGTGACGAGCGGGCCGGCGAGGACGTGCTCGGCCAGGAGCCGCGCGTCGACGTCGGGCGAGGGCACCCCGGCGTCCGCGAGCAGCGCTGCGGCGCCCCGGACGGCCTCCCGCCACGAGACGTCGGCGGGGTCCTCAGGCATGGGCGGCGGCGGCGAGCCGCTCGGCGGCGTCCAGCTCGACGGCGGAGGCGATGACGGCCGCGAGGTCGCCGTCCAGGACGTGGTCGAGGTTGTAGGCCTTGAACCCGGTGCGGTGGTCGGCGATCCGGTTCTCGGGGTAGTTGTACGTGCGGATCCGCTCGGAGCGGTCCACCGTGCGCACCTGGGAGCGGCGCGTGGCGGACGCGGCCGCCGCCGCCTCCTGCTGGCGGGCGGCGAGGAGCCGCGCGCGCAGGACGCGCATCGCCTGCTCGCGGTTCTGCAGCTGGGACTTCTCGTTCTGCATCGACACGACGATCCCGGTGGGGACGTGGGTGATGCGCACGGCGGAGTCGGTCGTGTTGACGCTCTGGCCACCGGGGCCGGAGGAGCGGTAGACGTCGATGCGCAGGTCGTTCTGGTCGATCTCGACCTCGCCCGGGTCGTCCGCCTCCGGCAGCACGAGCACGCCGGCCGCGGAGGTGTGGATGCGGCCCTGCGACTCGGTGACTGGCACCCGCTGGACGCGGTGGACCCCGCCCTCGTACTTGAGGCTGGCCCACACCCCGTCTGACGGGTCGTCGAGGCTGCCGCGCGTCTTCACGGCGACGGCGACGTCCTTGTAGCCGCCGAGGTCGGACTCGGTGGCGCTGATGAGCTGGGTGGACCACCCGCGGCGCTCGGCGTAGCGCAGGTACATGCGCAGGAGGTCGCCGGCGAAGAGCGCGGACTCCTCCCCGCCCTCCCCCGCCTTGATCTCGAGGATGACGTCGCGGCCGTCGTCGGGGTCCTGCGGGACGAGGACGGTGCGCAGGTGCTCGGCGGCGTCGTCGGCGGCCTTGCGCAGCGTCGGCAGCTCGGCGGCGAAGGACTCGTCCACCTCGGCGAGCTCGGCGGCGGCCTCGGCGTCGTCGGTGGCGGTGCGCCAGGCGGTGTAGGCCGACACGACGCGGGTCAGCTCGGCGTAGCGCCGCCCCAGCCGCTTGGCCTTGCCGGCGTCCGCGTGGACGCCCGGGTCCGCCAGCGCCTGCTCGATCTCGGCGTGCTCGGCCAGCATCGGCTCGACAGCCGAGAAGTCCTCACTCACGCTCGCTCCTCTCCGGGCCCACCGATGGCGACGTTCCTGGCATGGGGGTGGGCAGACGACAGCGCCGGTGGGATGCTCCCACCGGCGCTGGACGACTACTACTTGCGCTTGCCGTACCGCTGCTCGAAGCGCGCGACCCGACCACCGGTGTCGAGGATCTTCTGCTTGCCCGTGTAGAACGGGTGGCAGGCGCTGCAGACGTCAGCGTGGATCTCGCCGCTGGTGGCGGTGGAGCGGGTCTCGAACGTGTTCCCACAGGTACACGTCACCGTGGTGGTGACGTACTCGGGGTGGATGCCCTGCTTCATGTGTGTCTCCTTGGTGTGCTTCGCTCCCGGGTCGGCCCGCGCGGTACGTGCCGTGAACCGGAAGTCGACGTTCCATCGTGCCAGAACGCCGCGGCGTGCGGATATCTTCCCACGGCCCGAGGGCCGGTGGCATCAGTCGTTGCCCATCCCGGGTGTGGTCTTCTGCACGGTGAGCAGGAACTCGGCGTTCGAGCTCGTCCCGCGCATCTTGCCGAGGAGCAGCTCGACGGCCTGCTGCTGGTCGAGGCCGCTCATGACGCGCCGCAGCTTCCACACGATCCGCAGCTCCTCGGGCGACAGGAGCAGCTCCTCGCGGCGGGTGCCGGACGCGTTGACGTCCACCGCCGGGAAGATCCTCTTGTCGGCGAGGGAACGCGACAGCCGCAGCTCCATGTTCCCCGTGCCCTTGAACTCCTCGAAGATCACCTCGTCCATCTTCGAGCCGGTCTCCACGAGCGCGGAGGCGACGATGGTGAGCGAGCCGCCGTCCTCGATGTTGCGGGCCGCGCCGAAGAAGCGCTTGGGCGGGTAGAGCGCCGAGGCGTCCACGCCGCCGGACAGGATCCGGCCCGAGGCGGGTGCGGCGAGGTTGTAGGCACGCGACAGGCGGGTGATCGAGTCGAGGAGCACGACGACGTCCTGCCCCAGCTCGACGAGACGCTTGGCGCGCTCGATGGCGAGCTCGGCGACGATCGTGTGGTCCGAGGCCGGCCGGTCGAAGGTCGAGGCGATGACCTCACCCTTGACCGTGCGCTGCATGTCGGTGACCTCTTCGGGCCGCTCGTCCACGAGCACCACCATGAGGTGGACCTCAGGGTTGTTCGTCGTGATCGCGTTCGCCATCTGCTGCATGACGATCGTCTTGCCGGCCTTGGGCGGGGCGACGATGAGGCCGCGCTGGCCCTTGCCGATGGGGGCGACGAGGTCGACGATCCGCCCCGTCATCGCCGAGGAGACCGTCTCCAGGCGCAGCGGCTCCTGGGGGTAGAGCGGCGTCAGCTTGGAGAACTCCGGGCGCTGGCGTGCACGGTCGGCCGGCGTGCCGTTGACGGAGTCCAGGCGCACGAGAGCGTTGAACTTCTGGCGCTGCTGCTCGTCCTGCGGCTGGCGCACGGCGCCGGTGACGGCGTCGCCCCTGCGCAGGCCGTGCTTCTTCACCTGGTTGAGCGAGACGTAGACGTCGTTGGGCCCGGGCAGGTAGCCGCTCGTGCGGACGAAGGCGTAGTTGTCGAGGATGTCGAGGATGCCCGCGACGGGGAGCAGGACGTCGTCCTCGGTGACCTCGAGCTCGTCGAAGCCGGGGAGGTCTCCCCCGCCGGGCCGGCGCTTGCGGTTGCGGTCCCGGTTGCGGCGGCGGTTGCGTCCGGTGCGGTCGGTCTCCGGCTCGGCGCGGCGCTGCTCGCTGCGGCGTGCGTCCTCGCGGCGGTCCTCGGCCTCGTCACGCGGGGCCGGCAGCTCGATCGCCTCGAGGGCCTTGACGGCACGCTCCCGGTCGACCGGCTCACGCTGCTGGCGGGCGGCCGGCTGCTCGGGCTGCTGCTCCGCCTGCGCACGCTCGCGCCGCTCGGCCTGGGAGCGCTCACGCTGCTCGCCCTGCCCACGGTCACGCTGCTCCGCACGGTCCCGCTGCTCGGCACGTTCACGGCGGGGCGGGCGCTGCCGCTCGCCGCCGTCCTCGGTCACGGCGGGCTGCTCGGCCGCCTGGCTGCCTGCACGCGGCTGGCCGGCCTCGGCGGAGGCGCGGCGGCTGCGTCCACGACGCGGCGCCGGACCGTCGCTGGGGGCGGCGTCGGTGGAGGCCGGTGCGTCGGTGGAGGCGGCGTCGGTGGAGGCCGGCCCGTCGGAGGAGGCCCGCCCGTTGGTGGAGGCCCGCCCGTCGGAGGAGGCCGGCGCGTCGGAGGAGGCTGCGGAGGCGGCGGGCGCCTCGCTGGCGGAGCCGGCGGGCGCCGTGCGGGACGCGGCGGCGCCGGCGCCGCTCGAGCTCCCGCGGGCGTCGCGGATGGCGGCGACGAGGTCGCTCTTGCGCATCCGGGTGGTGCCCTTGAGCCCCATGCCGGCGGCGAGCGACTGGAGCTCGGCCAGCTTCATGGTGCTCAGCGAGCCACCGCCGGCGCGGGCCGCGGTAGCGTCAAGCTGTTCTGTCACGAGGTTCCTTCCCTCGGAATTGGCCCCATGACCTGAGGCCGGGCGAGCCCGGACGACGTCCGGGGGTGATGACTCCGCACGACCATGACCGCAGACCGCGGCAGAAGATCGGGGGAGGAGTGCCGCGGCCCGGTGGCTGGACACCCGCGTGGGGTCGCAGCGCGAGGGCGCCGAGGCGCGTCAAGTGTAGCAGCCGCGGCCCGCGGGAGCACCGAGGGGACGGCGCGGCGCCGTCAGGCGGTGACGAGCCGGGCGCCGCGCGTGACCGCGGGGGTGAGGACCCGCCAGCCGTGCCGCGTGAACGCGGCGACGTGGGCGTCCTCCGCCCGGGTGAGCGTGAGGACGCTCGGCCCCGCCCCGGAGACGACGGCGGGCAACCCGAGCTCGCGCAACGTGTCGATGACGCGCAGCGACTCCTCCATGACCACCGCGCGCTGGCGCTGGTGCAGACGGTCCTCGGTGGCGGGCACGAGGAGGTCGGGACGCTCGGCGAGCGCGAGGACCAGCAGCGCGGCCCGGCCGGCGTTGAAGGCACCGTCCTCGTGGGGCACCTGCCGCGGCAGCACGGAGCGGGCGGTTCCGGTGAGCAGCTCTCCCGGGGGCACGAGCACGGTGGGGCGCACGTGCTCCCCCACCCTCAGCCGGGCGGCGCGCGGGCGCCCGTCCTGGGACCACGCGACGGTCGCGCCGCCGAGGATCGCGGGGGCCGCGTTGTCCGGGTGGCCCTCGAACTCGGTGGCGAGCGCGAGGATCGTGTCGTCGTCGAGCGCCTCGGGGTCCGCGACGAGCCCGCGGGCGGCGACGAGTCCGCCGACGACGGCGGCCGCCGAGGAGCCCAGCCCGCGCCCGTGCGGGATGCGGTTGTGGCAGCGCAGCTCGAGCCCGGCCTGCGGGGCACCGGCGTGGTCGAGCGCCGCGCGGATGGCACGGACGACGAGGTGGTTCTCCCCTTCCGGCAGCGACCCGGCGCCGCTGCCGGTGACGGTGACCTGGGTGAGGCCCGTCGTCGCGCGCACGGCGATGTCGTCGACGACGTCGATCGCCAGTCCCAGTGCGTCGAAGCCGGGTCCGAGGTTGGCGCTGGTGGCGGGGACCTGCACCCGCACCGTGTCGTGCGCGAGCCGGCCCATCGTCACGCGAGCCCGAGGGCCGCCGCCGTGGCCGCGGCCTGCGGCGCGACGACCTCCGGGTCGATGTCCGCGTTGCCGAGGGCGGTGGCGGTGTCCTTGAGCCCGTTGCCGGTCACCGTGCACACGATCGTCGCGCCGGCCGGCACGAGGCCACGCTCGGCGGCCTGGAGCAGCCCGGCGACGCTCGCCGCGGACGCCGGCTCGACGAAGACGCCGACCTCGCGGGCGAGCAGCGCCTGCGCGTCGAGGATCTGGGCGTCGCTCACGGCGTCGATCCAGCCGCCGGACTCGTCACGCGCGGCCTCCGCCAGCGTCCAGGAGGCCGGGTTGCCGATGCGGATCGCCGTCGCGACGGTCTCGGGGTGCTCCACGGGCGCGCCCTTGACGAAGGGTGCGGCGCCCTCGGCCTGCACGCCCCACATCTGCGGGGTGCGGGTCGCCCGGGCCGGCAGGCCGGGGGCGTCCGTGGCGTACTCGCGGTAGCCCATCCAGTAGGCGGAGATGTTGCCGGCGTTGCCGACCGGCAGGACGTGGATGTCCGGCGCGTCACCGAGGGCGTCGACGACCTCGAAGGCCGCCGTCTTCTGGCCCTGCAGGCGGAAGGGGTTGACGGAGTTGACGAGCGCCACCGGGTAGTCCTCGGCCAGCGAGCGGACGATGGTGAGGCAGTCGTCGAAGTTGCCGTCCACAGCCACGAGCTCGGCGCCGTGGACGATCGCCTGGGCGAGCTTGCCGGCGGCAATCTTCCCGGCGGGCAGCACGACGGCGCAGCGCAGCCCGGCGCGCACGGCGTAGGCGGCGGCGGAGGCGGAGGTGTTCCCGGTGGAGGCGCACACGACCATCTCGGTGTCCGTCGCCGCGACCTTCGACATCGCCATCGTCATGCCACGGTCCTTGAAGGAGCCGGTGGGGTTGGCGCCCTCGACCTTGACGTGCACCTGCGCGCCGACGCGCTCGCTGAGCACGGGCGCGGCGACGAGCGGCGTCCCGCCCTCGCCGAGGGTGACGACGGGGTCACCGGGCTCGATCGGCAGCCGGTCGGCGTACTCGGTGATCACGCCTTGCCACTGGTGCGCCATCAGACGTCCTCCACCCTGGTCACGGCCAGCACGCGCTTGACCGACGGAATACGGGCGACGGCGTCGGCCGTCGCTGCCAGCGCAGCCTCGCTGGCCCGGTGCGTGACGACGACGAGCACGGCGGCGCCGTCGGCGGCGTGCACCTGCTCCTGCGTCACGGTCATGATCGACAGGCCCTTCTCCCCGAAGGTGCCGGCGATCTCGGCGAGCACGCCCGGCACGTCGGCGACCTCGAGGCGCAGCTGGAACTGCGTCGTCACCTCGTCCCCGCCCAGCAGCGGCAGCTCGGCGTAGCGGGACTCGGCCGGGCCACGCCCGCCGGAGACACGGTTGCGCCCGGCCGCGACGACGTCGCCGAGCACCGCGGACGCGGTCGGCGCCCCGCCGGCGCCCTGGCCGTAGAACATGAGCCGGCCGGCGGCCTCGGTGTCGACGACGACGGCGTTGTAGGCGCCGTGCACCGCGGCCAGCGGGTGCTCGAGGGGCAGGAGGGCGGGGTGGACCCGCACGGAGATGCCGTCCCCGTCCGCGGTCGTGCGCCGCTCGGCGATGGCGAGCAGCTTGATGACGTGGTGGCCGCGGGTGGCGGCCTCGACGTCGGCGGCGGTGACGTAGCGGATTCCCTCGACGGGGACGTCGTCGATGCTCACCCGGGTGTGGAAGGCCAGGGAGGCGAGGATGGCGATCTTCGCGGCGGCGTCGTGGCCGTCGATGTCCGCGGTGGGGTCGGCCTCCGCGTAGCCCAGCGCCTGGGCGTCGGCGAGCGCCTCGCCGAAGCCGACACCGCGGGAGGTCATCTCGTCGAGGATGAAGTTCGTCGTGCCGTTGACGATGCCGACGACGCGCCGTACGTGGTCCCCCGCGAAGGACTCCCGCACCCCGCGCACGACGGGGACGGCGCCGGCGACGGCGGCCTCGAAGTAGAGGTCGACGCCCCGCTCCTCGGCGGCCTCGTAGAGCTCGGGGCCGTGGGCGGCGAGGAGGGCCTTGTTCGCGGTGACGACGCCGGCGCCGGCCTCGATCGCCTCGAGGACGAGGCTGCGGGCAGGCTCGATGCCGCCCATGAGCTCGATGACGAGGTCAGCGTCGCGGACGAGGCCGGAGGCGTCCGTGGTGAGCAGCCGGGTGTCGACGACGTCGGCCCGGGGCACGGTGGTGTCCCGCACCGCGATGCCCACGACCTCGAGCCGGGCACCGGTCCGCGCGGTGAGGTCGCCCGCCTGCTCGGTGAGCAGCCGTACCACCTCGGTCCCGACGGTCCCGCACCCGAGCACGGCGACGCGCAGCGCCCGCTCACTCATCAACTACTCCTATCGTCCTGCCGGCGCGGCCAGGATACGGGCGGCGCCGAGGGCGCCCGTCACGCGTCCACCTGCTGTCACCCACCCCACCCCATCACCCCCCTCGCCGAGCGCTGAGTTGTTCCGCGGAACAACTCAGCGCTCGGCGAGGTGGGGGTGGGGGCGAGGGGGGGGTGTGGGGAGGGCGAGAAAGGGGAGGGAGGGGCGAGGGGCACGCGGTCAGCCGAGGTCGAGGGCGAGGAGGTCCTCCTCGGTCTCGGGCCGCACGACGTAGCGCGCCTGCCCGTCCCGCACGGCCAGCACGCCCGGCCGCGGGAGGAGGTTGTAGTTCGAGGCCATCGAGCGCCCGTAGGCACCGGTGGCGGGCACGGCGAGCAGGTCGCCGGCGGTGACGTCACCCGGGAGGAGGACGTCACGCACGACGACGTCCCCGCTCTCGCAGTGCTTGCCGACCACGCGCGAGACGACGGCGGGCGCCTCGCTGCGGCGGCTCGCGACGGCGGCGGTGTAGACGGCGTCGTAGAGGGCGGTACGGATGTTGTCGCTCATCCCGCCGTCGACGGAGACGTACCGGCGCTCGGTGCCCTCCTCCGTCGTCACCGGCTTGACCGTGCCGACCCGGTAGAGGGTCAGCCCGGCCGGCCCGACGACGGCGCGCCCCGGCTCCACCGACACCCGCGGCGGCGGCGTGCCGAGCTCGGCGGACAGGCGGCGCACGACGCCGGCGAGCGCGGGGGCGATCTGCGCGGGCGTGAGCGGGAGGTCGGCGCCGGTGTAGGAGATCCCGTAACCGCCGCCGAGGTCGACCTCGGGCATGAGCGTGCCGGTCTCGGCGGCCACCTCGGCGCGCAGGCGCAGGAGCGCGCCGGCTGCGACCTCGAAGCCGGACAGGTCGAGGATCTGGGAGCCGATGTGGGAGTGCAGGCCCAGGAGCGTGAGCTCGGGACGGGCGAGGACGGCGTCGACGGCGGCACGGGCGGCCCCGCTCGTGAGCGACAGGCCGAACTTCTGGTCCTCGTGGGCGGTGGCGATGAAGTCGTGGCCGCCGGCGTGGACGCCGGTCGTCACGCGGACCATGACGGGCGCGGGCAGCTCGAGACGCCCGGCGAGGTCGGCGAGGTGCTCGATCTCCGCGAGGGAGTCGACGACGATACGGCCCACCCCGGCTCGCAGCGCCCGCTCGAGCTCGGCGTCGGACTTGTTGTTGCCGTGCAGCGCGATCGTGTCCCCCGGGACCCCGGCACGCAGGGCCACGGCGAGCTCACCGCCCGTGGACACGTCCACGTGCATGCCCTCCTCGGACACCCAGCGGTCGACCGCGACGGACGCGAAGGCCTTGCTCGCGTAGTACACGTCGGCGCCGGCGAGGTCCGCGAAGGCCTCGGTGAAGGCGGTGACGAAGGCGCGGGCCCGGCCGCGCAGGTCCGCCTCGTCCAGGACGTAGACGGGGGTGCGGTGCTCGGCGGCGATGTCCCGCACGTCGAGGCCGCCCACCTCGAGGCTGCCGTCGGCGGTGCGGCGGACCGAGCCCGCCCACGGGGTGCGGGGGTCCTCGGCGGACGGCTCGGGGGCCGCCGTCGGCGAGGTCACATCCGCTCCGGGGCGGAGACGCCGAGGAGGTGGAGACCGTTGGCGATGACCTGGCCGGTGGCGTCGTTGAGCCACAGCCGGGTGCGGTGGACGTCCTCGACCGGGTCCTCCCCGCGGGGGGACACGCGGCTCTGGTCGTACCACTTGTGGTAGGCCGAGGCGAGGTCCTCGAGGTATCGCGCCACCCGGTGCGGCTCGCGCAGCCGGGCGGCGCGGGCCACCATCTCGGGGAAGCCGGCGAGGTGGCCGAGCAGCACGCTGTCCGCCTCGGTGCCGATGAGGGTGGGGTCGAAGGCGTCCTCGCGGCGCACGCCGTGCTGGGCGGCGTTGCGGCTGACGTTGCGGATGCGGGCGTGCGCGTACTGGACGTAGTAGACGGGGTTGTCCATGTTCTTCTCGCGCAGCTTCTCCCCGTCGAGGCTGAGCGGGGAGTCCGCGGGGAAGCGGGCCAGGGTGTAGCGCACCGGGTCGGTGCCGATCCACTCGATGAGGTCGCTCAGCTCGATGATGTTCCCGGCGCGCTTGCTCAGCCGCGCCCCGGCGACGGACACGAGCTGGCCGATGAGGATCTCGATGTTCGTCTCGGGGTCGTCCCCCGCGCACGCGGCGATGGCCTTGAGCCGGTTGACGTAGCCGTGGTGGTCGGCGCCGAGGAGGTAGATCTTCTCGGGGAAGCCGCGGTCCTTCTTCGACAGGTAGTAGGCGGCGTCCGCGGCGAAGTACGTGGGGGTGCCGTCGGCGCGGATGAGGACGCGGTCCTTGTCGTCACCGAAGTCGGTGGTGCGCAGCCACACGGCGCCGTCGGCGTCGAAGACGTGGCCCTGCTCGCGCAGGCGGGCGACGGCGGTCTCGACCGCGCCGCTGCCGTGGAGCTCGCGCTCGGAGAAGTAGACGTCGAAGTGGACCTCGAACTCGGCGAGGACCTGCTGGATCTCGGCCAGCTGCAGCCGGTAGCCGGTCTCACGGGCCGCGGCGACGGCCTCGTCGCCCTCGAGGTCGAGGAGGTCGGGGCGCTCGGCGAGGACCTTCTGGGCGAGCTCGGTGACGTACTCCCCCCGGTAGCCGCCCTCGGGGACCTCGGTGCCGGCGGCCCGGGCGAGGACCGAGGCGCCGAACTTGTCCATCTGCGCACCGGCGTCGTTGATGTAGTACTCGGGCGTGACGTCGGCGCCGGACGCGCGCAGCAGCCGCACGAGCGCGTCACCGAGCGCCGCCCAGCGGGTGTGGCCGATGTGGAGCGGGCCGGTGGGGTTGGCCGAGACGAACTCGAGGTTGACGGCGTGGCCGGCGAGCGCGTCGTTGCGGCCGTAGGCCTCCCCGGCCTCGAGGATCGACCGGGCGAGCTCGCCCGCGGCACCGGCCTCGAGCCGGATGTTGAGGAAGCCCGGGCCGGCCACCGAGGCCGACTCGACGCCCGCCGCGCCGCCGAGGCGCTCGGCGAGCATCTCGGCGAGGGCGCGCGGGTTGGTCCCGGCCTTCTTGGCCAGCTGCATCGCGACGTTCGTGGCCCAGTCCCCGTGCTCCCGCTGCCGCGGTCGCTCGACCTTGACCTCGCCGATCTCCTCGGCGGACAGGGCCAGGGTGCCGTCGGCGACGGCGTCGAGGAGGCAGGAGCGGATGAGCGCGGCGAGTTCGGTCGGAGTCACCGAATCAGGGTACTAGCGCCCGGCCGCCTGCCTGCCTCCGGCGTCCGTGGGGGCTACAGCGGGAGGCTCGCGTAGAACTGGCTGACGTAGTCGGCGCTGCCGGTGATCTGCAGGACGTGGCCGCGGTCGGTGGTCCAGATGTAGCGACCGCGCTCGTCCTCGAGGAAGAAGGCCCAGAAGGTGCCGGTCTCGTTGGTGTAGGTGTCACCAGTGTCGACCTGCTCACCGTCGACGGCGTCGACCATCTCCGCGGCGAAGGCGTCGGCGGCCTCGTTGTCGGGCCACAGCGTCGCCCGCATCTCGATGGTCTCGTCACCGCTGACGTAGGTGCCGCGGTAGGCCTCGACCGCTCCGTTGACGCGGTCGTCGGGGGTGAAGCCCTCCTCGGACAGCTCGAAGGTGAGGTCACCGACGGAGACCGTCTCGTCGAGGTCGCCCAGCAGCTCGGAGGTGGGCTCCTCGGTCGGCTCCTCCGTGGTCGCGCTCGGCTCGGAGGTGGGCTCCTCGGTGGGCTCCTCGGTGGTCGCCGGGTCCGTCGGCTCCTCGGTGTCCCCGGGCGTGGTGGTCGCCTCCGCCGTCGGGCTGGGCGACGTGGTGGGTGCCGGGTCCTCGTCGTCACCGCCGAGGAGCAGGATCGCGGCGATGCCGCCGGCCACGAGGAGGACGACGACGGCGATGACGGTCGGCAGGACCCAGCGCGGGCGCCCACCCTCGGGCTCGGTCTCGGGCTCCGGCTCGGTGGTGCTCGCGTCGGAGTAGATCGTGCGGCCCGGGTCGGGCGCCTGACCGTAGCTCGCGGCCGGGTAGGCCGCGGTCGTGTCGGCGGGCGGGGCGTCCGGCGCGTCGTACGGGGAGCGCGCGAAGCTCTCGCCGTCGTCGGGGGTGCGGGGCGCGTCGTCGTCGGGCGGTCCGGGCGTCGGGCCCGTGGGCGGCTGCTGGCTCATGTCGTCTCCTTCACGTCCGGCGCGGGAACGCCTGGGAGTGCGGCGTCCACCCTAGGACCTCATGATCCCCCTGTCGCTCCACGACCGCCGGACGTGGCGGGCGCCACGTCCGGCGGATGTGAGGATGGCCCGCCGGCCCTGATAGCATCGCCGGGCGTCGTGCCCCTGTAGCTCAGTGGATAGAGCGTCTGCCTCCGGAGCAGAAGGTCGCTGGTTCGAGTCCAGTCGGGGGCACTCATGCTGCCCGGGAACGGGCGGCGTGCTCAGGGTGCGGGCCACCACCGCGGCAGCGCGGACATGATCTCCCGCGAGCGCGTCGCGGAGTCGGTGGTGTCCTGCTCCGCCCACACCCCCACCGCCGCGGCACAGGCCGCGCCGACCATCTGCGCGGCCGTCGTCTCGTCGATGTCGACGACGCGCCCGCGTTCGGCGAGCCGGCGGTGCGCGTCGACGGCGCGCTCGGCCAGCGCGTCGGCGACGATGCGCTGGAACTGGTGGTCGCCGTCGGTGGCGAAGAGACGGCGGTAGGCGGGTCGGTTCCCGGCGACGTGGTCGAGCATCCCCGCCAGCGCGGCGCGGTAGGCCTCGGTCGCCTGGTCGAGCTCGTCCGGCAGGTTCGCCACGTCGACCGAGGCGAGCTCGTCGATGAGCGCCGAGAACATGTGGGCCGCGAACTCCGCCACCGAGGAGAAGTGCTTGTAGAAGGTGGTGCGGTGGATGCCGGCCACCCGGCACAGCTCGGAGACGTTGATCTCGCTGATCGACTGGTCCTCGAGGAGGGTGGTCATGGCACGCTCCAGGAGCGCCAGCGTGCGCCGCGTGCGCGGGTCGGTGTGCGACTCGTGGAGGGTCATCGCCACATTGTGCACCACCCCACCCCCTGGCAGGGGGCTGTTCACACGTCGTCTGACGGCTGCGTGGGACGGCCGTCGTCGTCCCAGTCCCCGCGGGTGCGCAGGACCGCGCGCAGCACCGTGGGGCGGTCGGTGACGAGGCCGTCGACACCGAGGTCGAGGAGCCGGTGCATGGTGGGGGCGTCGTCGATCGTCCACACGTGGATCTCCAGGCCCAGCCGGTGCGCGCGGTCGACGAACGCGGGGGTGACGACGGTGATGCCGCGGTGGCGCACGGGCACCTGGACGCACACGGCGCGGTCCGTCGTCGTGCCCGACGGCGTGGGGACGCCGCGGGCGGGGACGCCGAGCGTCGCGGCGGCGACGAGCCGGGCGGTCTCCTGCCGGCCCAGGCTCGTGGCGACCCGCCCCTGCGTGACCCGGCGCACGACCTGCAGGCGGCGGTCGGAGAAGGAGGCGAGGCACACGCGGTCGCCCGCTCCCGCCTCGGCGATCGTGCGCAGCGCGGGGCCGACGACGCCGTCCTCCTTGAGGTCGATGTTCAGACGCAGCCGCGGGAAGTCCGCCAGGGCCTCGTCGAGCCGCACGAGGCGCCCGCCGGAGTGGTCGCGCAGGCGAGCGGCCTGCTCCCAGGTGAGCGCCGAGAGCGGACCGTGGCCGGTGGTCGTCCGGTCGAGGGTGGGGTCGTGCTGGAGGACGACGACCCCGTCCGCGGTGCGGTGGACGTCGGTCTCGACGTACCGGTAGCCGAGGGCCTCGGCGTGCTCGAGGGCGGCGCGGGAGTTCTCGGCGACCTCCGCCCCTCCCCCGCGGTGCGCGAGCGCGGCCGGGCCGGGCCGGTCGAGGTAGTGGGCCCCTCCGGCGCGCCCGCCGCTCAGGGAGCGGTGCACTGGCTCGGGGCGACCAGGGTGAGGCCCAGCGAGGCGAGGAAGGGCAGCGGGTCGACGGTGGTGCCGTAGGCGCGGGTCGGGAAGGGGTTGCGGGGCCGGGGCTCCTCGGTGGTCGGCTCCTCGGTGGGCTCCTCCGACGGCTCCTCGGTGGTCGGCTCCTCGGTCGGCTCCTCCGACGGCTCCTCCGTCGTGGGCTCCTCCGACGGCTCCTCGGTGGTGGGCTCCTCGGTGGTCGGCTCCTCCGAGGGCTCTTCCGTCGTGGGCTCCTCGGTGGGCTCCTCCGTGGTCGGCTCCTCGCCCGGGGTCTCGTCCTCACCCGGCGTCTCGTCCTCACCCGGCGTCTCGTCCTCACCCGGCGTCTCGTCCTCACCCGGCGTCTCGTCCTCACCCGGCGTCTCGTCCTCACCCGGCGTCT
>NZ_UETB01000003.1:110889-299079 GCF_900116375.1 Georgenia satyanarayanai
CGTCTCGTCCTCACCCGGCGTCTCGTCCTCACCCGGCGTCTCGTCCTCACCCGGCGTCTCGTCCTCACCCGGCGTCTCGTCCTCACCCGGCGTCTTGTCGTCGGCGGGGTCCTTGCTCGGGCTCGGGGCGGCGCTGAGCACCATGGCGGTGGACGTCCGGGTGACCGGCGTCTTCGTCAGCCCGAGGCCGGCGTCGGAGGTGTGGATCTCGAAGTGGAGGTGCGGGCCGGTGGAGTTGCCGTTGCTGCCCACCTCGGCGATGACCTCACCGGCGCTCACGTGCTGCCCCGGCTCGACGAAGACGCCGTCGGGGTACATGTGGACGTACCAGCTGTAGAAGGTCGTGTCCTCGACCGTGTGCTCGATGATGACGAGCTCGCTGGACCGGCCCAGGCGTCCGGCCCCGGTGTAGACGACCGTGCCGTCGGTGACGGCGTGGATCGGCGTGCCGAGGGGCGCAGCGAAGTCCACACCCATGTGCATCGTGTACGAGCCGACGATCGGGTGGATGCGGTAGCCGTAGGGCGAGGTCATCCGGTAGGTGCCCGGCGCCACCGGGTAGCTGGCGCACAGCGGGGAGTCGCGGAAGGGATCGGTGTGCGCCTTGAGCGTGGCCACCGACTCGGCAACGAGCGTGACACCACCACCGAGCCCGAAGTCCTCCCCCGGCGCCAGGGGCTTGAGGGCCTCCACGGGCTCCGCCTCGAGCGAGAGGTCCGCCGTGACGAACGCGCCGCCCGGGACCTTGACCGGGCTCGGGGGCGCCGTGCCGGCGGTCGCCAGGGCGGTGGTCCCCACGAGAAGGGCGGCGCAGCCGACGAGTCCTGCCCGCCGGAGCCGTGCGAGCCCGCCGGCACGAGGGCTGGGCGCAGGGACGTCGACGGTGGGCGCCGACACCTCCCCTGCAGTCAGTGACATCCACGTCCCCTTGAGCTCACGGCCGCGCGGGCACGCGGCTGGCCCAGCGTAACCGAGGTCACAGGCCGCGGTCTATCCGCTCATCGGGCAGACCGGACGGGCAGGGCCGTCAGCAGTCGGCGGCGATCATGACGGCGTCGCGGTCGGCGAGGAAGGCGCCGGGGTCCGTCGTCGTCCCGGACTCGTCGAGGTGGATCTCGAGGTGGAGGTGGGGGCCCGTGGAGTTCCCGTTGTTGCCCACCTCGCCGATGACCTCGCCGCCGCGGACCTGCTGACCCTCGGTGACGAAGACGCCGTCCTCGTACATGTGGACGTACCAGCTGAAGAAGGTCTGGCCGTCGATCTCGTGCTCGAGGATGACGAGCATGCTCGAGCGCCCGTCCAGCCCCTCACCCGCGTGGACGACGACGCCGTCGGCGACCGCGTGGATGGGCGTGCCGAGCGGTGCGGCGAAGTCCAGGCCCTCGTGCTTGGACCAGGTCCCCTGGATCGGGTGGACGCGGTTCCCGTACAGGGAGCTCTGCGTGTAGGTGCCGACGGCGAGAGGCATCGCCATGCGCTCGGCCCCGAGCGCGGCTCCGGCGCCGTTGGCGGCGCTGCCGGCGAGCGAGCTGCAGACCGCGGCGTCACGGTCGACGCTGCGCGAGCTCTGGACGAGGGCGCGCGCGGAGGCGCTCGAGTCGGCGAGGATCGCGGCGGTGCTGCCGGCGGCGTCGGAGTCGAGCTGGCGGGCAGCGGCGTCGAGGGCGTCGAGGACGGTCTCGCCGGCCGGGACGGTGGCCACCGAGGGCAGCTCCTCGGCCACGCCCTCGTCCGCGCCGACGAAACCGGCGAGCGGGGCGACGATCGTCGCGGCGCCCAGCGCACCGAGGACTGCGGCGCGGGGCATCCAGCGCGGGGCGTGCATGCGGACCGGATGGCGCGCGGCGGCCTGCTCGGCGGCGCGCAGCTCGGCGCGGCTGCGGTACTGCGTGCGGGCGGGTGCGCTGCCGAGCGGGGCGGTGGCCGTGTGCTGGGCCTCTCCCACGCGTCCGACCGTGCCGTCGAGCGGGACCGTGGCGACGAGCGAGTCGGTGGGCACGGACGCCGCGCGGACGGCCGCCTCTCGGACCGCGAGCTGCTCGGCCCGGCGCTCCGCCTCCCGAAGCTGCCGTCGCGTCACCGGTGCCGTGGAGGGCATCGAGGCGCGCGCGGGCATAGGAGACCTTTCGGTGGAATGGAGGGCGCCGGGCGGTCCCGGCGTGTCACGAAACAGTAACGACACCGGCCGCGCCGAGTCCACAAACGCGTCGCACCCTGTGCACGAGTGGTTCAGGAGGCGGCGCTGTGGCGCTGCATCGAGTCAGACACCTCGCCGACGAGCTCCTCGAGGATGTCCTCGAGAAAGACGACACCGACCGCCGGACCGCCCGGCAGCCCGACCTCGGCGAGGTGGGTCCCGGTGCGCTGCATGACCGCCAGGACGTCCTCGATCTCGTCCGTTGGCGCCACTCGGGGCAGCGCGCGCACCCGCCAGCGCGGGACCGGCTGGGCACGCAGCGCGCCGTCGGCGTAGAGGACGTCCTTGATGTGGAGGTACCCGTGCACGACCCCCTCGAGGTTACGCACCGGGAAGCGGGAGAAACCCGTTCGCGCGACCGCCGCCTCGAAGGCCTCGGGGGTGGTCCCGGCCTCCAGGGTGACGAGGTTCTCATCGGCGACCATGACCTCGGCGGCGTTCTTCTCGGAGAACTCCAGGGCCCCGGACAGCAGGCCCAGCTCGTCCTGGAGCACGCCCTCCCGCTGCGAGCGCTCGATGATCGCGGCGACCTCCTCGGCAGTGAAGGCCGAGGCGACCTCGTTCTTCGGCTCCACGCCGAACAGCCGCAGGACGAGGTTCGCCAGCGCGTTGAGCCCGCGGATGAACGGGGAGAGCCCCCGCGACAGGAGGACGAGCGGCGGCCCGAACCACATGGCCGCCCTCTCGGGGCTGGTGACCGCGAGGTTCTTCGGCACCATCTCGCCGACGACGACGTGGAGGTAGATGACGAGCGCGAGCGCGACGGCGAAGCCGACGACGTGCGCGGACGCGGCGGGCAGGCCGAGCTCGACGAGCGGCCCCTCGACGAGGCGGGCGACGGCCGGCTCGGCCACCGCGCCGATCCCCGTGGAGCAGACGGTGATGCCGAGCTGGGCGCAGGCCATCATGAGCGTCGCGTGCTCCATGGCCCACAGCACCGTGCGCGCGCGGCGGGAGGTCGCGGCCAGCGGCTCGACGCGGCTGCGCCGCGCGGACATGATCGCGAACTCGGCGCCGACGAAGAAGGCGTTGGCCACGAGGAGGACGAGGCCCACGAGGAGGGCGGTTCCCGAGCTCATGCGTCCACCTCCGTCCCACGGGCGCGCAGCCGCTCGATGCGCCGGCCGTCCATGAGCTCGACGCGCAGGACGACGCCCGGCAGCTCGACCTCGTCACCGACCTCGGCGATCCGCCCGAGCCGGGCCATGACGAGGCCGCCGAGCGTCTCGTAGGGGCCGTCGTCGGGGACGACGAGGTGGGCGAGGTGCGCGAGCTCGTCGGGACGCATGACCCCGGGCACCACCCAGCTGCCGTCCGCCGTCTCGTGGGCGCCGGTACGGCGACGGTCGTGCTCGTCGGACACCTCGCCGACGATCTCCTCGACGACGTCCTCGAGCGTGACGATGCCCGAGGTGCCGCCGTACTCGTCGACGACGACGGCCATCTGCATCCCGTCGTCGCGCAGGGAGACGAGCAGCGCCGCCAGGCCCAGGGTCTCGGGCACGCGCGGCGCGGGGATCATGAGGCTGCCCGCCGTCACCGGCACGTCGGCGCGACGGTCGTGAGGCACGGCGATGGCGCGGCGCAGGTTGACCAGGCCGACGACGTCGTCGTCGTCGTCACCGAGGACGGGGAAGCGGGAGTGGCCGGTGCGGCGGGCGGCGGACACGACGTCGGCCGCGGTCGCCGTGCGCGGCAGCGCCGTCATCCGCACGCGGTCGGTCATGACGTCGACGGCGGTCAGCGCCCCGATCCCGATGGAGCGGGTGAGGAGCGTGGCGGTGCCGATGTCGAGCGTCCCCTGCTCCGCGGAGCGGCGCACGAGCGCGGTGAGCTCGCTGGCGGAGCGGCCGCCGGCGAGCTCCTCGACCGGCTCCACCCCGAAGCGGCGCAGGATCGTGTTCGCGTTGCCGTTGAGGAGGGAGATGACCGGACGCAGCACTCTGGTGAAGGCACGTTGCAGCGGCGCGACGAACCCCGCCGTCGCGAAGGGGTCGGCGAGGGCGAGGTTCTTGGGGACGAGCTCGCCGAAGAGCATGGAGAAGCCGTTGACGAGGACGAGGGAGACGACGACGGCGGTCGCGCCGGCCGCCGCGGTGGCCAGGCCGGCGGAGCCGAGCGGGCCGCTCAGCAGCGTCACGAGGGCCGACTGCGCGGTGTAGCCGAGCAGGACGGTGGTGAGCGTGATGCCCACCTGCGCGCCGGACAGCTCGGTCGACAGGTGCTGCAGGGCCCGCTGCACGCCCAGGGCGCGCCTGTCCCCGGCGGCCACACGTCGGTCGACGGTGGCGGGGTCCATCGCGACGAGGGAGAACTCGGCCGCGACGAAGACGGCGGTGCCGGCGGTGAGGGCCACACCGAGCAGGACGAGCAGCCACTCGGTCAGCACCGGCACGCCCCGGGGCCGGAGGAGGTGGGGAGGAGGCCGCCGGGACTCAGGGGCTCGGCGTCCGCCTCACCCCCGGGATGTCGGGGCTCGGCGTCCGCCTCGGGACTCGGGGGGTCCGCGTCCGGTCCCGCGGCGGTGCCGGGGACCTCCAGCGGGCTGGTCTGTCGCTGCGCCATAGTGCGGTCACGATACCGGCAGCAGGTGCACACGGGGGTGCTGCCGGGTGCCGGTGTGCCAGAGTGCACTCATGGCCCACACCGGTCCCCCCACCTCCGATGCCACCCGGGTGCTCGTCGTCGAGGACGAGCCGGACATCGCGGCGCAGATCGCGCACCGGCTCGCCGCCGAGGGCTGGCGCGTCGAGATCGCCGGGGACGGTCCCGGCGGCGTGGCGGCGGCACGGACCTTCCTGCCCGACGCCGTCGTCCTCGACGTCATGCTGCCGGGCCTGGACGGGCTCGAGGTGTGCCGCCGGATCCAGGCCGAGCGCGAGGTGCCGGTCCTCATGCTCACCGCGCGCGACGACGAGACCGACATCCTCGTCGGGCTCGGGGTGGGGGCCGACGACTACATGACCAAGCCCTTCTCCATGCGCGAGCTGCTCGCCCGCCTCAAGGCACTGCTGCGCCGCGCCGAGCGGGCGCGCCGCACGGCCCTGGAGGACGGCGGTGAGCCCGGGGAGGCCCCGCTCACCCTCGGCGACCTCGAGATCGACCGCAACCAGCGCCGGGTGCGCCGCGGCGGCACCGAGGCCCACCTCACCCCCACCGAGTTCGACCTGCTCGTGTGCCTCGCCGCGAGCCCCCGCACCGTCTTCTCCCGCGAGAAGCTCCTCGCCGAGGTCTGGGACTGGGCCGACGCGTCAGGCACCCGCACCGTCGACTCCCACGTCAAGGCGCTGCGCCGCAAGCTCGGCGCCGACCTCGTGCGCACCGTCCACGGTGTCGGCTACGCGCTGGAACCGACCGAGGACGCCGCGGAGGGACGGTGAGCGGCCCGGGCGCCCGGCACGCGCGCACGGGCCTGCGGATGTCCCGCCCGCTCGACCGCTTCGGCTCCCTGAAGATCAAGCTGGGCGTGCTCGTCGCCGTCACCGTCACCGCCGCCGCGTTCCTCACCTGGCTCGGGCTGCGCCACGAGCTGGGCCCCACCCGCACCTTCCCGCTGGCGATCGTCTCCGCGCTCGTCGTCACCCAGGTCCTCGCCCACGGCATGACCTCCCCGCTGCGGGAGATGACGGCCGCGGCCCGCGCGATGGCGCGCGGCGACTACTCGCGCCGGGTGACGGCGACGAGCAACGACGAGGTCGGCGAGCTCGCCCGGGCCTTCAACCAGATGGCCGAGGACCTCGCGTCCGTCGACACCGCGCACCGGGAGATCGTCGCCAACGTCTCCCACGAGCTGCGCACGCCCGTGGCGGCGCTGCAGGCCCAGCTGGAGAACCTCGCCGACGGCGTCGTGCCCGCCTCCCCCGAGGCGCTCGACGGGGCACTGCGCCAGACGCAGCGGCTGGGCCGGCTCGTGGGTTACCTCCTGGACCTGTCGCGGGTGGAGGCGGGCGTCGTCGGGCTCGAGCTCGAGGACGTCGCGGTGCGCACGCTCGTCGACGAGGCCGTCGCCGAGGCGGCCGCGGCCGCGAGCGCCGCGGGGCGGGACGTGCGCTGGGAGGTGACCGTGGAGCCGGCCGAGCTGCGGCTACGGGTGGACCCGGTCCGCATCTCCCAGGTGCTGGCCAACCTGCTCGACAACGCCGTCCGGCACACGCCGTCGGGCACGCTCGTGTCGGTGCGGGCGTCCGCGGCGGCGCTGCGCGGGGAGGTCGTCATCGACGTCGTCGACTCCGGTGCCGGAATCCCGCCGGCCGACCGGGAGCGTGTCTTCGAGCGCTTCCAGCGGGGCAACAGCCCGGCGCTCACCGGGCGGGCCAGCACCGGCGGGACCGGGCTGGGGCTGGCGATCTCCCGCTGGGCGGTGGCGATCCACGGCGGCACGATCGAGGTCGCCGACTCCCAGGCCGGCGAGGGCGCCACCGTCCGGCTGCGGCTGCCCACCCGCGGCCCCCGCCTGCCACGGTCCGCGGGGACGATGCAGGGCCCTGCCTGACACAGCCTTGACCGCCGGTTGGGACTGAGGTCCCGGGCGCGCTGGCAGGACCGCCGATATCGGCCGATCCCCCCTCCCCGCACCGCCCGGTCCGTCCGCATCGCCTAGGCTTGAGAGGCACTTTCTCCTCCATCCACACACGTCTCGGAAGAGGGCGATCCCCGAAGTGTCCACTCAGGAGCACCCTGACCCCGCTGCCGCCGCGTTCGGCACCAATGAATGGCTCATCGAGGAGCTGTTCGAGCAGTACAAGAAGGACCCCGAGCTCGTCGACCCGGCGTGGTGGGACTTCTTCAAGGACTACCAGCCCGGCAACGGCACCACCGAGGACCGGGCCACCCCGCAGCCCTCGAGCAGCCAGCAGCCCTCGGCCCCGCAGCAGCCGCCCTCCGCCGGCACCAGCGACAGCCAGGACGCTCCCGCCGCGGACCCCGCCCCGAGCCGCTCGACCCGCTCGACGAGCAGCGCGGACGAGGCCCAGCCCACGTCCGTGCCCGGCACGGACACGACCGCCGGCAACCCCGCACCCGCCCCGCAGGCCCGCAAGATCGCCGAGACCGTGACCCAGGAGCCCGCCCCGGAGGCGTCCGCCCAGCCCGCCGTCGCCGGCTACACCTCCACGCCCGCCTCCCGCCAGCGCGTCGACGCGCCCACGGACGGCACGGTCAAGCTGCGCGGTCCGGCCGCACGCGTGGTGAAGAACATGGACGCGAGCCTCGAGGTGCCCACCGCGACGAGCGTGCGCGCCGTCCCGGCCAAGCTCCTCGTGGACAACCGCATCGTCATCAACAACCACCTCGCCCGCGGGCGGGGCGGCAAGATCTCCTTCACCCACCTCATCGGCTACGCCGTCGTCGAGGCGCTGGGCAAGCTGCCGGAGATGAACGCCTCCTTCACGGAGGTCGAGGGCAAGCCGGCGATGACGCAGCCCGCGCACGTGAACTTCGGCCTGGCCATCGACCTGCCCAAGCCGGACGGCACCCGCCAGCTCCTCGTCCCCTCCATCAAGGCGGCGGAGACGATGGACTTCGCCCAGTTCCGGGTCGCCTACGAGGACCTCGTCCGCAAGGCGCGGAACAACAAGCTCGCCGTCGACGACTTCGCCGGCACGACGATCACGCTGACCAACCCCGGCACGATCGGTACCGTCCACTCGATGCCGCGGCTCATGGTCGGCCAGGGCACGATCGTGGGCGTCGGTGCGCTGGACTACCCGGCCGAGTACAAGGGCGCCTCGGAGGAGACCCTCGCCCGCGCCGGCGTCTCCAAGATCCTCACGCTGACCTCCACCTACGACCACCGCATCATCCAGGGTGCGGCGTCCGGTGAGTTCCTCCGCATCCTGGAGGAGAAGCTGCTCGGCCAGGACGGCTTCTACGACCGCGTCTTCGCCTCCCTGCGGGTGCCCTACGAGCCGGTCCGCTGGCAGCGCGACGTCCACGTCGACCCGGAGACCGACCTTGGCAAGCCCGCCCGGATCGCCGAGGTCATCCACTCCTACCGCTCGCGCGGCCACCTCATGGCCGACACCGACCCGCTGACCTACCGCCAGCGCCGTCACCCCGACCTCGACATCACCAACCACGGGCTGTCGCTGTGGGACCTGGACCGCACCTTCCCCACCGGCGGTTTCGCGGGCACCACCCGGCTGCCCTTCCGCGACATCCTCGGCATCCTGCGCGACACGTACTGCCGCACCATCGGCATCGAGTACATGCACCTGCAGGACCCCGTCGAGCGGCGCTGGATGCAGTCCCGCCTCGAGACGCCCTACCAGAAGCCCTCCCCCGAGCAGCAGCTGCAGATCCTGCGCAAGCTCGGGCAGGCCGAGGCCTTCGAGACCTTCCTCCAGACGAAGTACGTCGGGCAGAAGCGCTTCAGCCTCGAGGGCGGTGAGTCGCTCATCCCGATGCTCGACACCATCCTCACCGGGGCCGCACGCGACGGCCTGGACGAGGTCGCGATCGGCATGGCCCACCGCGGCCGCCTCAACGTGCTCGCCAACATCGCGGGCAAGTCCTACGCCCAGGTCTTCTCCGAGTTCGAGGGTAACCAGGACCCGCGGACCGTCCAGGGCTCCGGCGACGTCAAGTACCACCTCGGCACGGTCGGTGAGTTCACCGCGCACACCGGGGAGCAGACGCGGGTGTACCTCGCGGCCAACCCCTCCCACCTCGAGGCCGTCAACGGCGTCCTCGAGGGTGTCACGCGCGCCAAGCAGGACCGCATCGACCTCGGCCAGCAGGGCTTCTCCGTGCTGCCGATCCTCATCCACGGCGACGCGGCCTTCGCCGGCCAGGGCGTGGTGACCGAGACGCTCCAGCTGTCCCAGCTGCGCGGCTACCGCACCGGCGGCACCGTGCACATCCTGGTGAACAACCAGATCGGCTTCACCACCGGGCCGGCGAGCTCACGCTCCACCCACTACCCCACGGACGTCGCCAAGGGTCTGCAGATCCCGATCTTCCACGTCAACGGGGACGACCCCGAGGCCGTGGCCCGGGTCGCGGAGCTGGCCTACGCCTACCGGCAGGAGTTCCGCAAGGACGTCATCATCGACCTCGTGTGCTACCGCCGCCGCGGGCACAACGAGGGTGACGACCCGTCGATGACCCAGCCGGTGATGTACTCCCTCATCGAGAACAAGCGCAGCACCCGCAAGCTCTTCACCGAGGCGCTCGTCGGCCGCGGGGACATCACCCCGGAGCAGGCGGAGCAGGCGCTGCACGACTTCCAGGCCGAGCTCGAGAAGGCCTTCACCGAGACCCGCGAGGTGGGTTGGCGCCCGCCGGTCCGCGAGGACGAGCAGGTCGCCGGGCTCGAGCTGCCCGAGTCGCAGCAGGTCGACGCCGGCACGATGGTCGGCTGGCAGACCGCCGTGCCCGAGCCCGTGCTCGGCCGCATCGGCACGGCGCACGTGCGCCCGCCGGAGGGCTTCTCCGTCCACCCCAAGCTCGCCAAGCTCCTCGAGCGACGCGAGGTGATGTCCCGCGAGGGTGACATCGACTGGGGCTTCGGGGAGATCCTCGCCTTCGGCTCCCTCCTCATGGAGGGCACGCCGGTGCGCCTCGCCGGGCAGGACTCGCGCCGCGGCACCTTCGTCCAGCGCCACGCCGTCCTCCACGACGCCAAGAGCGGGTCGGAGTGGACCCCCCTGATGTACCTCACGGGGGACCAGGCGAA
Source organism: Georgenia satyanarayanai (assembly GCF_900116375.1). Taxonomy (GTDB): domain Bacteria; phylum Actinomycetota; class Actinomycetes; order Actinomycetales; family Actinomycetaceae; genus Oceanitalea; species Oceanitalea nanhaiensis. Next base: position 120,762 of record NZ_UETB01000003.1, read on the forward strand.
GTTCTGGGTGTACGACTCCTCGCTGTCGGAGTACGCCGCGATGGCCTTCGAGTACGGCTACTCGGTGGAGCGGCCCGACGCCCTCGTCCTGTGGGAGGCGCAGTTCGGTGACTTCGTCAACGGCGCGCAGATCGTCGTCGACGAGTTCATCTCCTCCTCCGAGCAGAAGTGGGGCCAGCGGTCCTCGCTCGTCCTGCTCCTGCCGCACGGCTACGAGGGCCAGGGCCCGGACCACTCCTCCGGCCGCATCGAGCGCTTCCTCCAGCTGTGCGCGGAGGACAACATGATCGTGGCCCAGCCGAGCACGCCGGCGAACCACTTCCACATGCTCCGCCGCCAGGCCTACAACCGGCCGCGGGTGCCCCTCATCGTCTTCACCCCGAAGCAGCTGCTGCGCCTGCGTGCGGCGGCCTCCCCGCTGGAGGACTTCACGAGCGGGACCTTCCGGACCGTGATCGGCGACCAGAACGGCACCGAGGGCGACGTCACCCGGGTGCTCCTGTGCTCGGGGCGCGTCTACTACGACCTCGCCGCGCACCGGGAGAAGACCGGCGCGACGTCGACGGCGATCGTCCGGCTCGAGCAGCTCTACCCGCTCGACCAGGAGGCCGTGCGCGCCGAGCTCGAGCGCTACCCGGACGCCGAGGTCGCGTGGGTGCAGGACGAGCCGGCCAACCAGGGCTCGTGGACCTTCCTGTCCGACCACCTCTCCAGCGAGGCCCTCGGCGGACGCGAGCTGCGCCTCGTCTCCCGCCCGGCGGCCGCCTCGCCGGCCACGGGCGCGGGACGGGTCCACAAGGAGCAGCAGGCCGCGCTGCTCGAGTCGGCCTTCGGCTGACCGGAGCGGCACGACGCGGGCCGGCCCCCTCGGGGGCCGGCCCGCGGTAGGTTCGGGGCACTGACGAGAAGGGGACCAGGGTGAGCGAGAGGGACGTACGGATCTGCGTCGTCGGGGACGAGCTGTCCGCGGGGATGGGCGACGCGCGCGGGCTCGGGTGGGTGGGGCGCGTGGTCGCCCGCACGGCCAGCGAGGACCCGCTCTTCGTCACCTCGCTCGCGGTGCCCGACGAGACGTCCACCGCCCTCTCGGGCCGCTGGGAGAGCGAGTGCCAGCGGCGTTTCGCCCCCGGCAGCGACAACCGGCTCGTCGTCGCCCTCGGCTCCGCCGACCTCACCGCGGGCCTGTCCCTGGCCCGCAGCCGCCTGAACCTCGCCAACGTCCTCGACAGCGCGCGCTCCCAGCAGGTCGAGGTCTTCGTCGTCGGGCCCCCGCCCCGTCCCGGTGTCGACGGTGACGCGCTCGGTGCCCTCTCGGACGCCTACGCCGACGTCTCCACCCGCCGCCAGGTGCGGTACGTGGAGACCTTCGCGCCGCTGCGCACCCACGACCAGTGGCTGGCCGACGTCGCCGCGGGCGACGGCGTGCACCCGGGCCAGGCCGGCTACGGCCTCCTCGCCTGGCTGGTGCTCCACAACGGATGGCACGACTGGCTGGGCCTCCCCCACCCGAGCTGACCCCGCCCCCCACATACGCCGGCGAGTACGCACATACGGTCACCAGCGCCGCCCGATCCGGGGCGCGCGGTGACCGTATGTGCGTACTCGCCGGGGGGGGGGAGAGGGGGAGAGGGGGGCCCTGGGTCAGTTGCTGCGGAGCCAGCCGGGGAGGTTCATCGGGTTGATCGTCGAGCCGTTCTTCCACACCTCGAAGTGGACGTGGCAGCCGGTGACGTTGCCGGTCATGCCGGTGTAGCCGATGACGTCGCCCTGGTCGACCCACTGCCCGACGCGCACGTTGAAACGGCTGAGGTGGTTGGTCACGGTGATGTAGCCGCTGCCGTTCATCGTCCCGTGGTCGATGATGACCTGGTTGCCGTGCGAGGCGTTGCCCGGCGCGGGGATCGTCGCCTTGACCGTCCCGCTCGCGGCCGCGACCTGCGGGTTGCCGCACGAGGAGCGGATGTCGACGCCGGCGTGGAACCACTCGTACCCGGCCAGCGGGTGCATGCGCATGCCGTAGGGCGAGGTGACGTACAGCGGGTTCGGCACGGGCGGGACCATCGAGCCCGAGCTGCTGCCGCCGCTCGAGGAGCCGCCGCCCCCGCCACCGGACGAGGACTGACCCCCACCGCTGGAGCCGCTGTTGCTCCGGGCGGCGGCGCGCTCGCGCTCGCGCCGCTCACGCTCCCGGCGCTCCTGCTCGCGCCGCTCGGCCTCCCGCTCGGCGACCGTGCCCGCACGGTCGGCCTCGATGCCGGCGATGATGCCCGCGAGCCGGTCGTCGTCGGCCTCCTTCTGGGCGAGGTCCTCGTTGAGCCGGCCGCGCAGCTCCTCGAGCTCGGCGGCCAGCGCGGTCTGCTGCGCCTGGATCTCGACGATCTCCCGGCGGTGCGCGTCGGCCGCGGCCCGCGCCTCGTCGGCGGCCGCCACGGCCTGCTCGGCCTGCTCGTGCAGCTGGTCGATCCGGTCGCGCACGGCCTGCTGGCGCAGCTCGCGGTTGCGGTTGACGGCGGTGATGGTCTCGAGGTCGGTGATGACCTTCGTCTGGGTGCGCACCGCGGTGTCGACGATCGCCGTCTGGCGGATGAACTCCTCGCTCGAGTCCGCGTTGAGGACGACCGACAGCCCGCTGAGGGAGGCCCCGCCGCGGTAGGTGCTGCGGGCGAGCTCGCCGATCGAGGATCGCGTCGACTCGATCTGCGCGTCGCCCTCGGCCAGCTGCTCCCCGAGGTCGCCGAGCTCGCTCTCCGCGAGGGTGAGGCGGTCGGACACCGCCTGCTCCTCCCGCTCGGCGGCCGCGAGGGCGTCCTCGGCCTCCGCCAGCGCGGCCTCCGCGAGCGGGAGCCGCGCGTTGGCGTCCTCGAGCGCGAGGTAGGCGGTGGCGAGGTCGGCGTTGGTGCCCTCGAGCCGGGACTCGAGGGCCTCGCGCTCGCGGGCGAGCTCCTCGCGCTCCTCCCGCTGCTGACGCAGCTGGCGGTCGTACTCGCGGATCTCGTCGTCGTAGTCGGCGACGGCGGACGTGCCGCCGGCGAGCAGCGCGACGGCGAGGGCCGCCGACAGCAGCGCGCGGACGGAGCGGCGGGGACTACGGGAGCTCGTCATGTCAGACCCTCGTGTAGCGGCTCAGGGACACCAGCGAGCTGATGCCGGCGAGCAGGATGGCGGCGGCGACCAGGAGCGGCGCGATGAGGAGGACGTCGCCGGTGTCGACGAACTGCACCCACTGGAACTCCGTGGCCAGCCACCCCTCGACAAGGTAGCGCGCGGCCAGCCAGAGCCCGCCGACGGCGAGCGCCGCACCGGCGAGCGCGGCGAGCGCGCCCTCGAGCATGAAGGGCAGCTGGATGAAGAGGTTGGAGGCGCCCACGAGCCGCATGATCGACGTCTCGCGCCGTCGGCTCATCGCCGACAGCCGGATCGTCGTCGTGATGAGGAGGACCGCGGTGACGATCATGACGCCGGCGAGGGCGACCGCGAGGAGCGTGGCGCGGTCGAGGATGAGGAAGAGCGGCTCGAGGAGCGCGCGCTGGTCGACGACGTCCTCGACGCCGGGCCGGCCGGTGAGCTCGTCGGCGACCACCTGGTACTGCTCGGGGTCGACGAGCTTGATCCGGAAGGAGACCTGCATCTGCTCGGGGGTGAGGGACTGGGTCCACACCGTGTCGGGCATCTGCTCCTGGAAGGCCGCGTAGGCCTCCTCCTTGGTCTCGAAGAAGACCTCGTCGACGTACGGGGCGAGCGCCTCGGACGCGAGGAGCTCCTCGATGTCGGCGAGCTGCTCCTCGCTCACCTCACCGGTGGCGCAGGTGGGCACCGCGGAGTCCTGCGGGCACATGAAGACGGAGACCTCGACGCGGTCGTACCAGTCGTCCTTCATGTTGCCGATCTGCATCTGCAGCAGCGCGGCGGCGCCGACGAAGACGAGGGAGATGAAGGTGACGAGGACGACGGAGACCGTCATCGACACGTTGCGTCGTAGCCCGGAGGCGAGCTGGGAGAGAACGAACCGTAGTCGCATGTGGGCCCCTACCTCGCCGCCCCGTAGACGCCGCGCGACTGGTCGCGCACCGTGCGGCCGTCCTCGAGCTCGATGACGCGCTTGCGCATCTGGTCGACGATCTCGTCGTCGTGGGTGGCCATGACCACGGTCGTGCCGATCCGGTTGATCCGGTCGAGCAGCCGCATGATGCCGATGGACGTCGTCGGGTCGAGGTTGCCGGTGGGCTCGTCGGCCAGCAGGATCGCGGGCCGGTTGACGAAGGCGCGGGCGATGGCCACACGCTGCTGCTCACCGCCGGACAGCTCGTGGGGCATGCGCTTCTCCTTGCCCTCCAGCCCCACGGTCTCCAGGACCTCGGGGACGGTGGTGAGGACGTGGTGGCGCGGCTTGCCGATGACCTGCAGCGCGATGGCGACGTTGTCGAAGACGGTCATGTTCGGCAGCAGCCGGAAGTCCTGGAAGACCATGCCGATCTGCCGGCGCAGCTGCGGGACGCGCCACTGCGAGACCGTGGACAGGTCCCGGCCCAGGGCGAAGACCTGCCCGGACGTGGCGCGCTCCTCGCGCAGGACGAGCCGCAGGAAGGTCGACTTGCCGGAGCCGGACTGGCCGACGAGGAAGACAAACTCGCCGCGCTCGATCTCCAGGGTCACCTGGTCCAGCGCGGGTCGCGCGCCCCTGGCGTACACCTTGGAGACGTTCTCGAATCGAATCATGCTCTGGGGCCAGTCTCGGAAGTGGGGGAAGGCGGAACTCTGGCCTTCTCGAGAGTAGGCACGCGGCTGCCCCGGTTCCCCGGCGACACGCCGACGGCGGCGCCCGGGCCGCGGCCGTGCGCCGGGTCACGCTACCGGCGGATGTACCCCTGCTCCGTGGCGGTCGAGACGGCAGCGGTCCGGGACCCGACGCCGAGCTTGGTGTAGATGTGCGCCAGGTGTGACTTCACGGTCGCCGGGCTGAGGTAGAGCTCGGACCCGACCTGTTGGTTGCTCAGGCCGCGCGCGACCAGCTGGAGGATCTCGACCTCCCGGGGACTGAGCGCCTCACCCCGCCCACGCACCCGGTCCATCAAGCGGGCGGCGATGGCCGGAGCCAGGGCGGACCTGCCTCCGGCTGCGGCCCGCACCGCGGCGGTGAGCTCCTCCGGCGGGGCGTCCTTGAGGAGGTAACCGGTCGCACCCGCCTCCACCGCCGCGAGGATGTCGACGTCCGTCTCGTAGGTGGTGAGGATGAGCACGCGCGGACCCCCGGGACGTGCGGTGATGGCGGCAGTCGCCCCCGAGCCGTGCATGCCCCCGCCGAACTGGAGGTCCATGAGGACGACGTCGACGGCGGTCGTCCCGCACAGCTCGACGGCCTCCTCCGCCGTGGCGGCCTCCGCGACGACGACGAGGTCCGGTTCGGTCTCGAGCACGGCCCGCAGCCCCGCACGGACCACCGGGTGGTCGTCGGCGAGCAGCAGCCGGATGCGCGACGCGCTCACGGCGTCACCGCCCCACCGGCGCGCGGCAGCCGGACCGCGACCACGGTTCCTCGCCCGGGCGCCGACTCGACCGTCAGGGTGCCGTGGAGCACCTCCGCCCGGGCGCGCATCGTGGTGAGGCCGAAGCCACCGTCCCCGGCAGGATGGACGTCCTGCGCGTCGAAACCCACGCCGTCGTCGGCAACCTCCAGGCGGACCTCGTCGCCGACGACGCCGAGCACGACGCGCGCGCGGGTGGCCGAGGCGTGCTGGACGACGTTCGCCAGCGCCGACTGCGCGACCCGCAGCAGGGCCACCTCGTGGCTCGTCGGCAGCTCGTCCGGCGCCGCGGAGACGACGACGGCAGTGGGCACGCCCGCGTCGGTGGTGGCGGCAGCGAGCCGCTCCAGCGCGGCCGGCAGTGCACCGGCGTCGAGCCCCGGCGGCGTCTCGTCACGCACGAAGCGACGTGCCTCGGCGAGGTTGTCCACGGCTGCCTCCCGGGCGCGGAGGACGTGGCCGGCCGCGACGTCCGGCCGGTCCGGCAGCGCCCGTTCCGCGGCGCGCAGGAGCAGCTGGATGCTCGACAGGCCCTGAGCGAGCGTGTCGTGGATCTCCCGGGCGAGGCGCTCCCGCTCGGTGAGCATCCCGGCGGCGCGCTCGGCAGCGGCCAGCTCGGCCCGGGTCTCGGTGAGCTCGAGGATGAGCCGACGACGGGCGTCACTCTCTCGGTACAGCGCCTGGTAGCCGAGCACGGTCGCCACCGCCACCGCCGCTCCCAGAGCCGGGCCCACGACCATCGGCGCGGTGAACGTGTGCTGGTGCCAGCCGAAGCCGGCGACGGCCGCGGCAGTCGTCGCCGCGACGGCCAGCAGGCCAGGTCGCAGGGGCAGGAGGTGGAGCTGGAGGAAGAAGAGCGGGAAGGCGAGCCACACGGCGTCGGCGGAGAAGGTCAGGAGGACCAGCCAGCAGACCGCGACGGCGGCGAGCCACAGCGCGGCCGCCCGCGGCGAACGACGCACCCGTGGCACGAGCGAGCCGGAGCCGTAGACAGCGGCCATGACGCTCGCCGACGCGACCACGGCACCGACGCTCGGCACCTCCGACTGCCGGGTGACCGCACGCAGCACCGCGAGCCCGAGCATCGCGAGCACCAGCAGGTGCAGGCACAGGCGCAGCACCCGCAGCACGGGGGTCAGCGCGTCGGGGTTCACAGGACGCCCAGCGTAGGCGCGGCGACGTGCGGCGGCATCGGCCGAAAGGTCTAACGGCGTATCGATCGGCCGGCCACCGGAACGCAGCCGAGCGCCCGATGCCCCGCAGGGCCCGTAGTCCGGAGGCTGGGACCAGCGGCGGGGAACCACCCCGGCACCGAGACGTGAGGAGGCCTGATCGTGTTCCTGGCCTGGAGAGACCTGCGATTCGCCAAGGGGAGGTTCGTTCTCATGGGGGCGGTCGTCGTGCTCATCACCGTGCTCGTCGGGCTGGTCTCCGGACTGACCGCCGGGTTGGCACGACAAAGCACCTCGGCGATCACCGACCTGCCCGCCGACCACCTGGCCTTCGCCGCCCCGGCCGACGGCGAGGGAGTCACCTTCACGGCCTCCGACGTCGCGGAGCCCACCTGGCAGGCCTGGGCAGCGCGGCCGGGCGTCAGCCGTGCCGAGCCACTCGCCGTCATGACCACGAGAGCGCAGTCCGGGAACGCCACCGCGAGCGTCTCGAGCTTCGGCGTGCTGCCAGGCTCCGGCCTGGCCCCCGCCGAGGTCACGGCCGGCACCGTCGTCCTGTCGTCCACCGCCGCCGGGAACCTGCGTGCCGGCGAAGGGGACACGATCACGCTCGCCGGCACCGATCTCACAGTGTCCGCCGTGGCCGGGGACGACTCCTTCAGCCACACCCCCGTCGTGTGGGCGGCGCTCGACGACGTCCAGCAGCCCGGCCACGATGGCACGCCGGTGGCCACCGTGGTCGCCCTGAGCACCACCGACACGGCCGGCCTCGCTGCCGCCGACGCCGAGCTCGGCACGGAGACGGTCAGCCGCGCCGACGCGCTCAGCGCGGTCGGTTCCTACACCTCGGAGAACGGCTCGCTCCAGCTCATGCGCGGGTTCCTGTTCGCCATCTCCGCGCTGGTGATCGGCGCGTTCTTCACGGTGTGGACCATCCAGCGCTCCGGGGACGTCGCGGTTCTCAAGGCGCTCGGCGCCTCGACGGGCTACCTGCTGCGTGACGCCCTGGGCCAGGCCGTGGTGCTGCTCGCCCTGGGTACCGCCCTCGGGATGGCGATCGTCGCCGGGCTCGGCCTGGCGATCGGCGGCGCCGTGCCCTTCGTCCTCAGCGCGTCGACGACGCTGCTGCCCGCACTCGTCCTCATCGTCCTCGGTGTCCTGGGCGCCGGCCTCGCCGTGCGCCGGATCACCTCCGTCGACCCCCTGACCGCACTTGAGAGCACCCGATGACCCTCGACCTGTCGCACATCACCCTGACCTATCCCGACGGCACGTCGCGGCTGACCGCGCTCGACGACGTCACCATGACCGTCCCGGCCGGCACCGTGACTGCGCTGGTCGGCCCTTCCGGCTCGGGCAAGTCGAGCCTGCTGGCAGTCGCCGCCACGCTCATCACCCCCGACTCGGGGCGCGTCGTCATCGCCGGTACCGACACCACGGGGCTGAGCCGCGGCGAGCTGACCGACCTGCGCAGGGCCAGCGTCGGGACCATCTTCCAGCAGCCGAACCTGCTGCCGTCCCTGACGGCGGTCGAGCAGCTGCAGGTGGTCGCCCACCTCGCCGGGACGCCCGCGGCACCGGCACGTGCCCGCGGGCTGGACCTCCTCGACGCCGTCGGTCTGGCCGACCGCGCCGACCACCGACCGCACCAGCTGTCCGGGGGGCAGCGGCAGCGGGTGAACATCGCCCGGGCGCTCATGAACGAGCCCGCGGTGCTGCTGGTGGACGAACCGACGAGCGCACTGGACCACGAGCGCGGCGCGGCAGTCCTCCACCTCCTCACCGCCCTCACCCGCGAACGCGGCACCGCGACGGTGCTCGTCACGCACGACCGATCTCAGCTGGGCGGTGTGGACGCCGTCGTCGAGGTCCACGACGGCGTGTTCACCGCGCGCAGCGAGCTCGCCTCCATGGGCTGAGTCCCACGAGGCGGGTGGACTCAGGCGGCGTCGCCCTCGTGCTGCTTGCGCCAGCGGATGCCGGCCTCGATGAAGTCGTCGATCTCGCCGTCGAACACGGCCGACGGGTTGCCCTGCTCGTGCTCGGTGCGCAGGTCCTTGACCATCTGGTACGGCTGGAGGACGTAGGAGCGCATCTGGTCCCCCCAGCTGGCCTTGACGTCCCCGGCGAGGGCCTTCTTCGCCGCGTTCTCCTCCTGCTGGCGCACGAGGAGCAGGCGGGACTGCAGGACGCGCAGGGCGGCGGCCCGGTTCTGGATCTGGGACTTCTCGTTCTGCATCGAGACGACGATCCCGGTGGGGATGTGGGTCATGCGCACCGCGGAGTCGGTCGTGTTGACGGACTGCCCGCCGGGACCGGAGGAGCGGAACACGTCGACCTTGATCTCCGAGTCGGGGATCTCGACGTGGTCGGTCTGCTCGATGAGCGGGATGACCTCGACGGCGGCGAAGGACGTCTGGCGCCGGCCCTGGTTGTCGAAGGGGGAGATCCGCACGAGGCGGTGGGTCCCGGCCTCCACGGAGAGGTTGCCGAAGGCGTAGGGCGCCTTGACCTCGAAGGTCACGCTCTTGAGCCCGGCCTCCTCGGCGTAGGAGGTGTCGAGCACCTTCGTCGGGTAGCCGTGCCGCTCGGCCCAGCGCAGGTACATGCGCATGAGCATCTCGGCGAAGTCGGCGGCGTCGACGCCACCGGCACCCGAGCGGATCGTCACGACGGCCTCGCGCTGGTCGTACTCCCCGGACAGCAGCGTGCGGATCTCCAGGTCCTCGAGGTCCTTGCGGATGGCCACGAGCTCGGCCTCCGCGTCGTGGAGGAAGGCGTCGGCGTCCGCGCCGTCCTCCTCCTGGCCCAGCTCGACGAGGGCCTCGAGGTCCTCGATGCGCTGGCCCATGCGCTCCACGCGGCTGAGCTCGGCCTGGGCGTGGGAGAGCTGGCTGGTCACCGCCTGGGCGGCCTCCTGGTCGTCCCACAGGTCGGGGGCGCCGGCCTTCTCGGAGAGCTCGGCGATCTGCGCGCGCAGGGCGTCCGGGTCCGTCACCGCGCTGATGGAGCGGTAGGTGGAGCGCAGGTGCTGGATCTCGGTCGGGAAGTCGATGGCCACGATCACCCAGGCTACGCGATCACGGCCGGCGACGAGTCCGCGGGCCGCCTCAGCCGAGCACCAGGCGGACGGCGAGCAGGAGCATGACCACGCCGATGACGACGTCCAGCACCCGCCAGGTGCCGGGCCGGCCGAGCAGGGGGGCGGCCGCCCGCGCGCCCAGGCCGAGGGCGGAGAACCACACGACGCTGCCGACGACGGCGCCGGTGGCGAACCACCAGCGCCCGTCCGCGTACTGGTTGGCGATCGAGCCGAGCATGAGGACCGTGTCGAGGTAGACGTGCGGGTTGAGGAAGGTCAGGGCGAGCGTCGTGGTGACGACGCGGCCCCGTCCCCTCCCCCGGCTCTCGAGCGGGTCCAGCACCTGCGCCCGCCGGGCGCTCCACAGGGAGCGCAGCCCGTAGGCGGCGAGGTACGCCGCACCGGCCCACCGCGCCACCGTGAGCACGACGGGGTGCTCCTGGACGAGGGCGCCCACCCCGCTGACGCCGACGACGATGAGCAGGGCGTCGGACAGCGCGCAGATCGCCACGACGACGCCGACGTGGTGGCGGGTCAGGCCCTGCCTGAGGACGAAGGCGTTCTGCGCGCCGATCGCGACGATGAGGGACAGGCCCGTGAGCAGGCCGGCGAGGAGGGGTGCCACGCCGACGAGGCTAGGATCGCGGACGGCTGAAGCCAAGCGAAAGTTTGTGCAGCGGCATTAGCGTTGCTTCATGACCCTGCGTCCGGAGCAGCTGGCGGCGCTCGTCGCGATCGTCGACGAGGGCAGCTTCGAGGCCGCCGCCCACCACCTGTCGGTCACACCGTCCGCGGTCAGCCAGCGCATCCGCGCGCTCGAGAGCCAGGTCGGGCAGGTCCTCCTCCTGCGCACCACCCCGAGCCGTGTCACGGAGGCCGGCGCCGCGGTGCTCCGCACGGCCCGCCAGCAGCAGCTCCTGGAACGCGAGCTGCGCGCCGAGCTGTCCGCCGCCGGCGGCACGGGCACGGCGCCCCTGCCCGTGGCGGTCAACGCGGACTCGCTCGCCACCTGGTTCGTGCGGGTGCTCGCGGAGTGCGCCTCGTGGCCCGACGTCAGCCTGCGGCTCCACGTCGAGGACCAGGGCCACTCCGCCACCCTCCTGCGCACCGGGGCCGTCCTCGGTGCGGTGACCTCCGAGCCCGTCGCGGTGCAGGGCTGCTCGGTCGAGCCCCTCGGCACGATGCGCTACGTCCCCGTGGCCGCACCGGAGCTGGCCGAGCGGTGGACGCGCGGACGCACCGTCGACTGGGCGGGCATGCCCGTCGTGCGGTTCAACGCCAAGGACGACCTGCAGCAGCGGGTGCTCACCGCCCGCGGCGTCACGGCGTCACCACCGACCCACGTGGTCCCGTCCTCCGAGGGCTTCCTCGCCGCCGTCCGTGCCGGTCTCGGCTGGGGTGCCGTGCCGGAGGAGCAGCTGGGGGACGACGTCGGGCGCGGACGCCTCGTCCGCCTCCCGGGGCGCGACCGGATCGACGTCCCGCTGCACTGGCAGCGCTGGCGCCTGCGCTCCGAGCGGATCGACCGGGTCACCGCGGCGGTCCGCTCGGCGGCGACGACCCTCCACCCCTGAGCGGCTCCCGCTGCTCAGAAGGTGTAGGCGATGACGACCATGGCGATGAGGACGACCGCGATGACGGCGGTCGTCACGCGCCACCACAGCGGCTGCACGGGTCGGTGGCGCTCGCCGTCGTCACGCAGCTCCGGGGGCAGGTCACTCATCGCCGTTCCTTCCGTCGGTAGGCAGGGGTCCCGAGGGCCAGCACGAGGAGGGCCAGCACCATGACCGCGATGATCACCGTAGCCATGGCGACGGCGTCCTCGCCGAGGACACCGACGAGCGGGCTCACGACGCCGGCGATCCCGGCCTGCGAGGCGCCGATGAGCGCGGCGGCAGAGCCCGCGCGCTCGCCGTGGCGGCTGAGAGCGAGCGCGCTCGCGTTGGGCGGCACCACGGAGTTCACGCTGAGGAGGAGCCACAGCGGGACGACGATCCCCACGAGGCCCCCGATGTCCCGCGAGGCGATGACGTAGAGCGCGACGGCGAGCACCGTGGCGACCGGCACGGCGACCCGCATGATGTGGAGCGGGTCGAAGCGCCGGACGATGGCGGCGTTCACCTGCGCGCCGAGGACGAGGCCGATGCCGTTGACCGCGAAGAGGAGCGCGAACTGTGTCTCCCCGAGCCCGTACTCCACCTGGAAGACGAAGGGCGAGCCGGCGACGTAGCTCATCAGCGCGCCCAGGCCGAGACCCGGCAGGATCGCGAGCGCGACGAACTCCCGGTCGCGCAGCAGCAACCGGTAGCTGCGCAGCGCCCCACCCAGCCCCTCGCTGAGACGCCGCTCGGGGGGCAGCGACTCGGGCAGGAAGCGCCACATGAAGCCCATCAGTGCCAGGCCCAGCGCGGCGAGCACGCCGAAGACCGCGCGCCACCCGGCGAGGTCGGCGACCAGGCTGCCCGCCGTCGGGGCGAGCAGGGGAGCGACGCCGATGACGAGCATGAGCCGGGAGAGGATCGCCGAGGCGGTGGCCCCGCTGTAGCGGTCACGGATCACGGCCATCGCCGTCGTCATCGCGGCGGCGTTCCCGATGCCCTGGATGATGCGCAGGACGAGCAGCGGGACGATGCCGGCCGCGAAGATGCACAGCACCGAGGCGATGACGTGGAGCAGGACCCCGATCATCACCGGCCGGCGCCGGCCGTAGCGGTCGGACAGCGGGCCGGCGAGGAGCTGGCCCGCGGCACCGCCGATGAGCACGCCGGTGATGGTGCCCTGGACGAGTGCGGGCGTCGTGTCGAGCTCGGTCGCCACCACGGGCAGCGACGGCAGGTACATGTCGGTGGTGACCGCGGGCAGGGCGGCCATGACGCCGACGAGGAGGATGAACTTCGCGCTGGGCCGCGGGGACCGCGGGGCGAGGTTGGTCACCGATCAATGGTGCACCACCGTCGGGGCTCGCCCCTGCCCGGGTCCGCCCCGGCGGTGTGACTCCTGACTCAGTCGTCCGAGACGGTCACGGTGACGTCGATGTTGCTCCGGGTGGCGCGGGAGTAGAGGCAGACCTGGTGCGCTTGGTCGGCCAGCTCCTGGGCCTGCTCGTGCGGGACGTCGGGAAGCACGACCTCGAGGGGGCGTCCATCGCCCCACCTTCGGTCAGCGAGCGTCCGCGCGCACGCCGGTGGACCGGTCGCCGGTGAGCGCGGCGAGGGCGGCGCCGAGACGCCGTTCGATCTCCTCCTCCGGCAGGCGCCCGGCCTCCAGGGTGCGGTCGGCGCCGACGTAGTAGAACGCGGCCCCGATCTCCTCCACCGGCCGGCCGGTGTGCCGCGACCACGCCAGGCGGTAGAGGGCGAGCTGCAGCTCGCGGGAGGCCAGGGTGTGCGCGTCCCGGGGCGGCGCGCCGGTCTTCCAGTCGACGACCTGCAGGCCCTGCTCGTCGTCGAAGACGGCGTCGATCCGGCAGCGCACCACGGTGCCGGCCACCGCGGTCTCGAGGTCGACCTCCACCGCGACGGGCCGGCGCGTGGCCCACGCCGAGGTGGTGAAGGTCCGCTTGAGCTCCTCGAGATCCGGGGCGGCGCCGGCCGGCCGCTCCGCGGGCTCCTCGGTGCCGAACAGGGCGTCGGCCCCCTCGACGTCGAGCAGGCTGGGCGCCCCGTAGTACTCCTCGACCCAGGCGTGGAAGAGGTTGCCGACGCTCGCGTGCTCGCTCGGCGCGCTCGGCATGGGCCGGCGCCGCTCGAGGGCGAAGGCGTGGGGGTCCTCGGCGAGCCCGACGACCCCGGAGGCCGACAGGTGGGTGCCGAGGGACACCTCCAGCCCGGCGGCGCGGGCCTCCTCCCGCTCGCGCAGGAGCAGGGCGGCGTCACGCGCCCACCGGGCGACGTCGCCCGCGGGCTCCGGCGGCAGGCCGGTGGCGGTGCGGACGGCGACGGCGGCCGCCTCGAGCCGCCCGCGCCGCTCGCCGAGCGGGTCGAGCGGCCAGGTGGCGGCCACGACGCGCTCGAGGCTGGGGTTGACGGCGTCCTCGGCGGGCTGTGCCGTCCATCCGGGCGGTGCCTCCTCGACGAGCCCCGCGTCGCGCGGCTCGGTGAGGAAGCGCGAGGGCGGCAGGGGCGTCTTGCCGGTGCGGAACCAGGAGCCGGTGAGCAGCAGGGTGTGCCGCGCCCGGGTGACGGCGACGTACGCGAGGCGTCGCTCCTCACCGACGGCGTGCCGGCCGCCGTCGCGCCGGAGCTGGGCGAGGGCGTCACGGACGTCGGCGTGGGTGGGAGCCGGCGGGATGTCGAGGGCGGGCAGGCTCTCGGCGTCACCGCGCAGCGGGTAGGGCAGCGAGGTGCGGTCGGTGAGCCAGCCGGCGGAGCTCACCGCACCGTCGGCCGACGGGCGGCCCTTGTAGCTGGGGAACTGGGACTCGACCATGCCGGGCACGGCGACGACGTCCCACTCCAGGCCCTTGGCGGCGTGCACGGTGAGCACCTGGACGGCGCCCGGCTCGGGGTCCGCGTCGACCGGCTCGAGGCCGCGCTCGCGCTCCTCGGCGGCGTCGAGCCAGCCGAGGAAGGTGCCCAGGCCGGCCCCGGTGTCGGCCGCGAAGGAGGCGGCGACGTCGACGAAGGCGTCGAGGTTGCCGCGGGCGTGCGCGGGCACGCGGCCGGCGCGCGCGGCGACCTCGATGTCCAGGCCCATGAGCGTGATGGTGTGGGCGACCACCTCGGGCAGGGAGAGGTAGCTGAGTGAGCGGACCTGGCGCAGCAGGTCGCCCAGGCGCCGGACCCGGCGCAGGCCGTCGGCGGTCAGGACGGCGCCCGACGGCGCGTGCCACCCGGCGGCGGGCGGCTGGTCGACGGCCTCGACGACGCTCGCCTCGCCCTTCGCGCCGGTGGCCGCGGCGAGGGAGCGGGCCCAGGCGCCGAGGACGTGGAGGTCGGCGGCGCCGAGCCCCGCACCGGTGAGGAGCCGCATGGCGGAGTCCCCCCGCGAGGCGTCGTGGGCGGCCTCGAGCGCCGCGCGGACGTCGACGACCTCCGGGGCGGCGAGCAGCCCGCCGAGGCCGAGGACCTCGACCGGCACGCCCCGAGCACGCAGCGCCTCGACGACGCCGGTGAACTGCGAGCGGGTGCGGCACAGGACGGCGGCCGTCTGCTCCGGCGCCCACCGCTCGACGAAGAAGTCCGCGATGCCGGCGACCTCCTCCGAGGTCGACTCGGCGTAGCCGCCGAGCACCCGGCCCTCCCCCGCGCCGGGCCGGGCGACGAGCTCGGGGACCTCGACCGGAGCCGGCGCCCCGTCCTCGGGCAGCCGCAGCGGCCCGGACACCCGGTTGGCGACGGCGAGGATGCGGGCGTCGTTGCGCCACGAGGTGCGCAGGTAGCGGGTGGGGGTGTGCTCCTGCCCCGCGCGGCCCAGGCTGGGGAACTGGGCGGGGAAGTCGGCGAGCGCCGCGGCCGCGGCCCCTCGCCAGCCGTAGATCGCCTGGTTGGGGTCGCCGACAGCGGTGACGGCGTGGCCGTCGCCGAAGACCGAGGAGAGCAGCTGGAGCTGGGCCACCGAGGTGTCCTGGTACTCGTCGAGCAGGACGAGCGGGTACTGCTCGCGCAGCGCCTGCCCGACGGCGGGCACGGCCTGGGCGATGCGCGCGGCCATCGCGACCTGGTCGGCGAAGTCCATGACGCCGTGCTCCCGCTTGGCCCGGGCGTAGGCGTCGACGAGGTCGAGGAGCGCGAGCCGCTCCCGCAGCGAGACGACGGCCTTGCGGGTGTCCGCGTACGGCTCCTTCGCGCGGCCCGCCGGTGTGGCGTCGGTGAGCGAGCCGGTGAGCTGCTCGAGCTGCTCGCGGGCGTCGTCGGTGGACAGGAGGTGCTCGGCCAGCGCCCCGGACAGGGAGAGCACCGCCTCGGTGACCGAGCCGGGCGTGGCGTCGACGTCGAGGGCGGCGTGCCAGCCCTGGACGACGCCGTCGGCGAGCTGCCAGGCCCCGGCCTCGGTGACGAGCCGGGCGTCGGGGTCCATGCCGATGCGCAGCGCGTGCTCCTTGGCGATGTCCGCGGCGAAGGAGTTGTACGTGGCGATGGTGGGACGGTCGACGTCCATCCGGGCGTCCTCCACCGCGAGCAGGCCGGCGCGCCGGAGCTGGCGCAGGCGCAGGCGGACGCGGTCGGAGAGCTCGGCGGCGGCCTTGCGGGTGAAGGTGAGGCCGAGCACCTCGTCCGCGCGCACCTGCCCGTTCGCGACGAGGTAGACGACGCGGGCGGACATCGTCTCGGTCTTGCCCGACCCGGCACCGGCGACGACGAGCTGCGGCGCGAGCGGGGCCTCGATGACGGCCTGCTGCTCCTCGGTGGGCACGTGCTGGCCCAGCGCGCGGGCGATGTCCGCGGGGCTGTGCCGGACGGGGGTGAGGGTCTCGGTCACTGGGTCACCTGTCGTCCCTCGCTCTGGAGCGGGCAGCTGCGCCGCACCGGGCAGTGGCTGCAGCCGGGGTTGACGCGCGCCTCGAAGCGCGACCCGGCCATGGTGTCGGCGACCCGGGCGACGAGCGTGTGCGCCCAGGCAGGGTCCTCGGCCTCGCCCGGCGGGACCTGGCGCCGCTCGGTGGCGCCCGCCTTGCCGGTGCCGAGGTAGACGAGCCGCGCCCCGGCCGACTCCGCGGCGCCCGCGAGCCCGCCCGCCTCGACGGCCACCTGGTAGGTGGCCAGCTGCGCGTTCGTGCGCGCCTCCTCCTCGCTCACCGGGTTCTTCGACGTCTTGAGGTCGACGACGCGGACCACCTCGCCGTCGCCGTCGGCGGGGCCGAGCCGCTCGACGCGGTCGATACGCCCCACGAGCCGGGCGCGCCCGACGTCCGCGGTGAAGGCGGTCTCGACGTCCACCTCGCCGGGGACCCCGGCCATGTAGTGCGCGAGTCGCTCGATCATCAGCTCGGCCTCGGCCCGCGAGCGCTGACCCACCCAGCCCTCGCCCAGCCCGAGGGAGGACCAGCGGGCCTCGAGCGCCGTCCGCAGCTCCGCGAGGCTGCCGTGGGGGTGCTCGGCGGCGATGTCGTGGACGAGGTTGCCCAGCGACTGGTCCAGGGAGTCCTCCCGCCGGCCGCCGGCGGTCTGCAGGGCCCAACGCAGCGGGCAGCGGTCGGCGGTCTCGACGGTGGACGGGGTGACGGGCACCTGCTGGTCCGGCCCGTGGAGCGGTGCGGTGCTGCTCGCCGCGGCCAGGCCGTGCCACTCCTCGGGGTCCGCGCCGGGTACCTCGTGCGCGGCGAGGTGGGCGAGGAGTGCGGCCGCCGCCTCGCGCCGGTCGGGCTGTCCTTGCCCGTGTGCCTCGGCGAGGAGCTCGGAGTCGAGGGCGGCGCGCAGCTCGGCGACGAGGCCGCGCAGGTCCAGCGCGGGCGGGACCGGGCCGGCGGCCTCCCCGGCGGAGTCGGCGCCGAGGAGCTCGAGGAAGGAGGAGGGGCGGTCGTCGAGGTCGAGGACGGCGGTGGCGACGAGCCGGCGGGTGGCGCGTGAGACGGCGACGGCGAGCATGCGCAGCTCGTCGTCGAGGACGTCGCGGCGCGCCTGGCTGCGGGCCACGGGCGTGCCGGGCTCGCGCCGGCCGGAGGCGATGTCGGCGAGCTCGCCCGCCCCGAGCAGCGTGTCCCGCAGGCGCAGGTCGGGCCACACGTCCTCCTGGAGCCCGGCGAGGACGACGACCTCCCACTGCCCGCCGCCCGTGCCGGCCGGGGTGAGGATCGCGACGGTCTCACGGCGCTGGCCCTGGGCGGCGAGGGTGTCGGCGGCGATGTCCTGGGCGAGCACCTCGGCGACGAAGCCGGCCGGCCCCGCCCCGGCGTGCCGCTCGTCGAACTGCTCGGCGGCGCGGAAGAGCGCCATGAGGGCGTCGAGGTCGGCGTCCGCACGCTCCCCGGCGGCACCCCCGGCCAGGGCGCGCCGGCGCCACGGCTCGGCGAGCCCGGCGGCGTCCCACAGCGCCCACAGCACCTCGGTGGCACCGCCGCCGCGCTCGTGGGCCGCCCGCCCGGCCGCGAGCACCCGGCTCACGCGCACCGGGCCGCTGCGGTGCGGACCGGGCAGGTTCGCGGCGCGCACCGGCTCGGCGAGGACCTCGAGGAGGAGGTCGTCGGTGGCGGCCCGCACGGCGACCGGGGCGCTGCCCTCGGGCAGCTCGGCCGCGACCGCGCCCCGCAGGGAGCGCCGCAGGCCGCGCAGGGACACCGAGTCCATCCCCCCGAGCGGGGAGCACAGGAGGGCGACCGCGGCCTCGGCGTCCAGCGTGCCGGTGACCGCGCGCAGCGCGGTGAGCAGCGGGCGCACCGCGGGCTCCTCGCGCAGCGCCTGGCGCGCGCCCTCCTGGGCGACGGGAACGCCTGCCTCGCGCAGCTGGCGGCGCAGCCCGGCGACCTGTCCGGTGGAGCGCACGACGACGACCATCCGCGACCACGGGGTGCCGTGGTGCAGGTGCTCCTCGCGCAGCCGCCGGGCGACGTGCGCGGCCTGCTGGCTGGGACTGCGCAGGACGGCGGTCTCGACGCCGTGGGGCGCCTCCCCCGGCCGCGGCTCCGGCTCGCTCACCTCGGCGTGCGGCGCGCTGCGGTGCCGCGCGCCGCCGACGACGGAGATCTCGCTCGTCACCCGCCGGGTGACCTCACGCAGGGAGGGCGTGCCGCGCCACACGGTGCCGAGGACCTCGCGCTCGGCGTCGAAGCCACCGATCGCCTCGCGCGTGACGGCCCGCCCGACGAGTGCCGGGGTGCCGCCACGGAAGCCCTGGACACCGGCGTCCGGGTCGCCGAGCAGGACGAGCTCGGCGCCGTCGTCGGCGAGGGCGTGGAGGAGGCGGGCGGTGGCGAGCGTGGCGTCCTGGTAGTCGTCGACGACGACGGTCCCCCAGCGGGGCGGGGCGAGGTCGGGCAGGTCCTCGCGCCAGGTGCGCAGGGCGTGGGTGGCGACGTCCACGACGGCCGCGACGTCGTACCGGGCGCCGCGGTCCGCCGGGGTCTCGCCCAGCACCGTGACGTCCGTGTACTCCGCGAGGACGACGGCGGCCGACTCCCACTCCGGCCGGCCCGCGCGGCGGCCCAGGTCCGCGAGCTCCTCCGGGCTCAGGCCGAGCTCGACGGCGCGGGTGAGGAGGTCACGCAGCTGGTTGCGGAAGGCCGGCTGGGCGCGGGTCTCCGGCCCGATGCCGGCGGGCCAGCGGGGGTCGCGGCCCAGGCCGTCGGCGTGGCCGGCGAGCAGCTCGGCGAGGGTGGCGTCCTGCTGCGGCCCGGTGACGAGGGTGGGCGGCGGCTGGCGCAGCGCCGTGGCGCGCGCGTGGACGACGGCGTAGGCGAAGGAGGCGACCGAGCGGACCAGGCCGCGGGTGCTGCCCCCCTCACCGAGGAGCCGGGTACCGACTGCGTCACGGACGCGGTCCGCGGCCCGCCGCGACGGGGCGAGGAACAGGGCGGGGCTGCTCAGCGGGTGGCTGCCCAGCGCGGCGGAGGACCCGGCGCGGGCGAGGAAGGTCTCCACCGCCGTCGTCGTCTTCCCGCTACCGGGTGCGCCGACGACGAGCAGGTTCCCGGCGCCGACCGGCCGCATGACCACGCGGAGCTGGTCGGCGTCGAGGTCCACCGTGGCGCACGCCGCCGGGACGCTGAGCCGGACCGCCGTCTGTGTCACGCATCGATGGAACCACGGGCCACCGACATCGGGGGTCACGCCGTCGGCGAACCCGGTCGGCCCGCCCGGTCCGGCATGCCTACGATGGGGAGACAGCCCGTTCCCCGCGGCCCCGGCCGCCTCAGCAAGGAGTCACCTTGGAGATCACCATCGGCGTGCGTGACGTCGCCCGCGAGATCACGATCGATTCCCCGCTGCCCGCGGAGGAGCTGCGGGGCGCCGTCAAGGCGGCGCTGGACGCGGGCACCACGCTCGAGCTCACCGACGAGAACGGCGCCCAGGTGTTCGTCCCCGGTGGCGCGCTCGGCTACGTGCGCTTCGGCTCGGAGACCCCCCGCCGCGTCGGCTTCGGCGTCTGACCTACGCCGCCAGGCCCAGCCGCTGCATGCGGCGGGCGTGGTCGGCCGAGACGGTCCCCACGGCGGGGGCGGCGAGGGCGCTGAGGTCCACCGCTCCCGCCAGCTCGACGACGTCGAGCACCGGCTGCACGGCACCCAGCGCCTCCCCCGCCACGCGGCGTCCCCACAGCGCCAGACGGGCCGAGAGGGCCTGGTCGCCGGCGGTCGCCTGAGCCACCTCGGCCGCGACGAGGCCGGTGAGGCCCTGCCCCGCGAGCGCACCGGCGACGACGTCGCGGACGGGCTCGGGGAGGCGTTCGCCCACCACGCGGGCCAGGTCCCGCACCATGCCCCCGGCGACGACGGTGCGCACGACCCGCTCCCACCAGTCGTCGGACCGGGTGCGCTGCCCGATCCCGTCGAGCAGCTCGAGGTAGGGCGCGGCGGCGTCGGTGAGGACGCCGCCGTGCTCCTCGGCGCTGCGGGCGAGCGTGTCGTAGGCCCCGAGCTGGCCTGACGCGAGACGCGTGACCGCCACCCGCGCCTGCGTGCGCGGCGCGTGCAGGGCGTCGGCCGCCAGCCAGTCGAAGGCGGTGACCCGGCTCGCGGCCACGAGCCCGAGCACCGTCACCACCTGCTCCGGGCGGTCGAGGGCGGGCACGGACGGCTCTGGGCTCGGCATGGGCCCAGCCTAGTTCCGCCCTCTCCCCGGCCCCGCCTGTGCGACCGCCCACCATCGGGTGCCTGCCGGGCCCCGGGCGCTACACTGGCAGGGTTCATACGGTTGACCGGTCGTCACGTATCAGAGCCCTGCCGCGACACGCGGCGCGAATGCCCACGATCGGCTGCCACGACCAGGCGGTGCTGCCGGCGAACTCGCCGCCCCGCCACAACCGGATAGGTACCACTCGTGACTGACACCTCCTCGGGCGTGATCACGCCCTCGGCCGACGACGGCCGCATCGACGTCTCCACCGCTGTCGACACCGCCGCCCTCGGGGACGCCGGCATCGACACGATCGACGCCGACATCACCGACGCGAGCAACGAGGCCCTCGCACCGGAGCGCACCTTCGCCGACTTCGGCGTCGACCAGGCCATCGTCGACGCCCTCGCGGACGACGGCATCCTCCACCCCTTCCCCATCCAGGCGCTCACCCTGCCCGTCGCGCTCAGCCGCCACGACATCATCGGCCAGGCCAAGACCGGCACCGGCAAGACCCTCGGCTTCGGCATCCCGGCGCTGCAGAACGTCGTCGCGCCCGGCGAGGACGGCTGGGACACCCTGCCCGACCCGGGCAAGCCGCAGGCGCTCGTCATCGTCCCCACCCGCGAGCTGGCCGTCCAGGTCGCCGGGGACCTCGTCGTCGCCTCCCGCCGCCGCCCGACCCTGCGCGTCGCGCAGGTCTACGGCGGGCGTGCCTACGAGCCGCAGATCGAGGCCCTCCAGCGGGGCGTCGAGGTCGTCGTCGGCACACCGGGCCGGATGATCGACCTGTACAAGCAGCGCCTCCTCGACCTCTCCCGCGTGCGCACCGTCGTGCTCGACGAGGCCGACGAGATGCTCGACCTCGGCTTCCTGCCCGACGTCGAGACGCTCCTCGCCGGCACCCCGGCCACCCGCCACACCATGCTCTTCTCCGCGACCATGCCCGGCGCCGTCGTCGCCCTGGCCCGCCGGTACATGACCCGGCCCACGCACATCCGTGCGCAGGACCCCAACGACGACGGCCACACGGTCAAGTCGACGCGGCAGATCGTCTACCGCGCCCACGCCCTCAACAAGGTCGAGATGCTCTCGCGCATCCTCCAGGCCGAGGGCCGCGGCCTCACCATCGTCTTCACCCGCACCAAGCGCACCGCCGCGAAGGTCGCCGACGAGCTCGCCGAGCGCGGCTTCGCCTCCGCCGCCATCCACGGCGACCTCGGCCAGGGCGCCCGCGAGCAGGCACTGCGCGCCTTCCGCGCCGGCAAGGTCGACGTCCTCGTCGCCACCGACGTCGCCGCCCGCGGCATCGACGTCGACGCCGTCACGCACGTCGTCAACTACCAGTGCCCCGAGGACGAGAAGACCTACCTGCACCGCATCGGTCGCACCGGGCGCGCGGGCCTGTCCGGCACCGCCGTCACGTTCGTCGACTGGGACGACATGCCCCGCTGGGGGCTCATCAACAAGACCCTCGGCCTGGGGCTCGAGGAGCCGCCGGAGACCTACCACACCTCCCCGCACCTCTACTCGGACCTGGGCATCCCCACCGGGGTCACCGGGCGGCTGCCGCGCAGCGCCCGCACCCGCGCCGGGCTGGACGCCGAGGCGCTCGAGGACCTCGGGGAGACCGGCAAGTCCGCCGGCCGTGGCACCCGCGCCCCGCACAGCGGCGGCCAGGGCAGCGGCGGCCGGAGCCGCGGACGCACCGAGGGCGGACGGAGCGACGCCCCGCGGAGCAGCGGCGGCCAGGGCGCCGAGGCGCCGCGCGAGGGACAGGCGCGTCGCCGCCGGCGTCGCACCCGCAAGCCCAGCGGCGCCAGCGAGGGCTGAGCACACCGCAAGGCCGCGCCCCCGTCCGGAGATCCGGGCGGGGGCGTCGTCGTTCCCCCACCCCCTTCCGGTGGACGGTGTGTGGCTTTAGTCACGCGGTTTCGCTAACGTGCCCGGATGCGGTCGACGGGGGCAGCACACGCGGGTCGGGCAGCGTCGTCCGCCCCGGTCGTCGTGCTGCTCTCCCTCGGCTTCCACCTGCTGGCCGGGGGCGCCGCGCCCGTCGCGTCGACGGTGGGGTGGCTGACGGCCGCGACCGCGGTGGCCGCCCTCCCGCTCACCCGCCGTCCGCTGTGGCCCGCCCGGCTGGTCGCCCTGCTCGCCGTCGCCCAGGTGGTCCTCCACCTCACCTTCCACACCACCGCGCACCACGGCCACGGCCACGGCCCCCCGCTGCCGATGGTCGCGACGCACGCGCTCGCCACGGTCCTCACCGCCCTCGTCCTGCGGTACGGCCAGGCGCTGCTGCGCGCCGGCCTCTCCCGCGTCGTCCGCCACCCGCTGCCACCACGCGCGTTCCCCGTCCTTGCCCGCACCGCCGTCGCCGCCTCGCGCCCGGTGCCCCCGACGGCACCCGCCACCGGCGCCGCCTCCGGACGCGCCCCACCCCTCCCGGTCCACAGCTGAGCCCAGGTCGCCGCCACCGGCGACCTCCCGGGCGTGCGTCCGCACGTCCGGGTCCCTGTCGAACCGAAGAGGCACACCCATGAAGCGTTCCGCTGCCGCGACCACGGTCGCCGCTGCCGCACTCGTCCTGCTCGGCGCCACCGGCGCCTCCGCGCACGTCACCGTCACCCCCGACACCACCGAGGCGGGCTCCTACGCCGTCCTCACCGTCTCCGTCCCCCACGGCTGCGGCGACTCGGCGACCACCGCGGTCGCGATCGCGATCCCCGAGTCGATCCCGGCCGTCACCCCCACCGTCAACCCGGGCTGGGAGATCTCGACGGTCCTGGAGACCCTCGACCCGCCCGTCGACGACGGCCACGGCGGCCGGTTCACCGAGCGCGTCGCCCAGGTCGTCTACACGGCCGAGTCCCCCCTGCCCGCCGACCACCGCGACGCCATGGAGCTGTCGGTCCGGCTGCCCGACACCCCGGGCGAGACGCTCGCCTTCCCGGTCGTCCAGACCTGCGAGGAGGGTGAGGCGCCCTGGGTGCAGCTCGCCGCCGACGGGCAGGACCCGGACGAGCTCGAGTACCCGGCGTCGGTCGTCACGCTCACCGCCGCCGCGGACGACGCGTCCGTCACGGCGGACGCGGAGCCCGAGGCGGGGACCGCGGAGGGCGAGCCGGTGGCCGGCGCTCCCGCAACGGGCGACGACGGCGCCACGGCAGGCCCGCCGGCGGTCGTCCCGTGGGTCGCGCTCGCGCTCGGGGCCGCCGGCCTCGCCCTCGGTGGGCTGGCCCTGGCCCGCACGCGTCGCACGAGCTGACGACCCCATGACGGTCCAGCTCCTGCGGCGGACCGTGCTGGGCCTCGTCGCCACGGTGGCCGGGGTGCTGCTGACGCTCGCGTCAGCAGCCCCGGCCACCGGGCACGCGATGCTGCTCGGCACGGACCCCGCCGACGGCGACGTCCTCACGGCACCGCCCGACGTCGTCACCCTCACCTTCAACGAGCCCGTCCAGGCGGACGACGGGAGCGTCCGCCTGCTCGACGCGGCCGGCGAGCCGATCGCCGCCGAGGCGCGCCCGGTCGACGACACGGTCGAGATCACCGTGCCGGCGGACCTGCCGGAGGGCAGCTACGTCGTCGACTGGTCGGTGGTCTCCGCCGACGGCCACCCCGTCGGCGGTGCCTTCACCTTCGCGGTGGGCCGGCCCTCCACCGCGGTCGCGGAGGTCGCAGCACCCACGGGCGACCCGCTCGTGGACCTCCTCCACCAGGGCGCGCAGGTCTTCGTGTACCTCGGGATCCTCGGCACGAGCGGCCTGGTCCTCTTCCGCACCGTCCTCCTCGACCGGGGTGCGGGCATCGTCCACGCGCCCGTCCTGCGACTCGCCACCGTCTTCGCGGCCGCCGCGCTCGGCGGTCTCCTCGTCTACCTCGCCGCCGACGGTGCGTGGCGGACCGGGTCGGGACTCCCCGGCCTCGTGGACCCCGGCACCCTGTGGGACACGCTCACCGGCACCCCGGTGGGCACGGCGACGGTCGTCGCTCTCGTCGGGCTCGTCCTCGCCCTGGGCGCCGGCGCCACGCCGGCCGGGCGGGCCGTGACGTGCGCCGGTGCCCTCCTCGCCCTGCTGTCGCTGCCGCTCGCCGGCCACAGCCGCTCCTTCGGCCCCGCCTGGCTCGTCCTCGGCAGCGACGCGGTCCACGTGTCCGCCGGGGCCGTCTGGTTCGGCGGCGTCCTCGGGCTGGTCATCACGCTCCGCAGCTCCGCACCCGCGAGCGCCGCCGCACGGACCGTGGGCCGCTTCTCCACCGCTGCCCTGTGGGTGGTCCTCGCCCTCGCCGCCACCGGCACCGTGCTCGCCTGGCGCATCCTGCCCGACCTCGCGGCGCTCACGAGCACCGGGTACGGGCTCACCCTGCTCGCGAAGGTCGCCGTCGTCGGCGTCGTCGTCCTCGTCGCGGCGTGGAACCGCTACCGGCTCGTCCCGCACGTCGGGGACGACGACGGCGCCCGCGCCCGCCTGCGCCGCACCGTGGGGACCGAGGCGTGGCTCATCCTCCTCGCCGTCACGCTCACCGGTGTGCTCGTGTCCCAGAGCCCCACCGACGGGCACACCGCCCCCGCCGCGGCGCGGCCCGTCGCCGAGCACGTGGCGCTCGGGGACGGCATGGCCGACGTCCGCGTGGCACCGGCGCGGGTGGGCGCCAACGTCGTGGAGATCGAGCTCAACGACGCGGACGGCGAGCCCCTCGAGCCCGCGGCCGACCCGCAGGTGCGGCTCTCGCTCCCGGAGCAGGACCTCGGGCCTCTGACGCCGGCGCTCACGCGCACCGGCACGGGCCGCTACGAGCTCCCCGTCGACCTCCCGCTGCCCGGGGGGTGGGAGCTGGAGCTCAGCGTGCGCACCTCGACGTTCGACAACCCCGTCGTCGTCGTGCCCGTCGAGGTGGTGCCGTGAGCCTGCTCAGGCGTGGGCGTCGATGAAGGAGAAGACGGCGTCGGCCATGAGCTGCACGGCGATCGCCGCGAGGAGCAGGCCCGCGAGGCGGGTGACGAGGGTCGTGCCGCCGTCGCCGAGGACGCGGTGGATGACGAGCGAGAAGCGCATCGCCAGCCACAGGCACAGGTGGACGCCGATGATCGCCAGGCCGATCGCCAGCCACCCCGCGGGGCCCTCGGCGTCCTCCACCGCGAGCATCGCGGCGACGATCGCGCCCGGACCGGCCAGCAGCGGCGTGCCGAGCGGGACGAGCGCGACGTTGACCTTGCCACCGCCCGCGGGCTGCGGCTCCTCGGCCTTGCCGGTGAGCAGCTCCATCGCGACGAGCAGGAGCAGCAGACCACCGGACAGCTGGAGCGCGGGCACGGAGATCCCGAGGAAGTCGAGGATGTAGGGCCCGAGCACCGTGAACACGGTGATGACCCCGAGGGCGACGATCGTCGCCTGCCGGGCCGCGCGCTTGCGCTCCTTGGCGGTGCTCGTCGAGGTGAGCGCGAGGAAGATCGGCACGGTCCCCGGCGGGTCCATGATGACGAACAGGGTGAAGAAGGTCGTGGCGAGCAGCCCGACGTCGAGCACCCCGCTCACGGCCGGACCACCGGCAGGTAGCCCTCGCTCTCGATCTGCTCCAGGACGGCGGGGTCGGTGAGGTGCTCGCCGAGCCGGTTGGGCTTGCCGGTGCCGTGGTAGTCGCTGGAGCCGGTGACGAACAGGCCGAGCGAGGAGGCGAGGTCGAGGAGCTGGGCGCGGGCGCCGTCGTCGTGGTCGCGGTGGTCCACCTCGAGCCCCGCGAGGCCGGCGGCGGCCATCTCCTCGATGACTACGTCCTCGACGACGCGGCCGCGGGCCCCGGCGCGCGGGTGAGCCATGACGGGCACCCCACCGGCCCGGCGCACGAGCTCGACCGCCGCGGCGGCGTCGGGCGCGTCGTAGCGCACGTAGTACGGGCCCGAGGCGTGGAGGATCTCGGTGAAGGCCGCGGACCGGTCGGTGACGTAGCCGCGGGCGACGAGCGCGTCGGCGATGTGGGGGCGACCCACCGTCCCGCCCGGCTCCAGGAGGGCCTCGACCTCCTCCCAGGTGAGCTCGAAGTCCAGGGCCAGGCGCTCGACCATCCGCCGGGCGCGGCCCAGGCGGGAGTCACGCGCGCGCGCGACGGCGGTGCCGAGGCCGCGGGCCGCGGGGTCGTGGAGGTAGGACAGGAGGTGGACGCTGATCCCGCCGGCCGAGGTGGAGATCTCCGCGCCGCGCACGAGCGCCACCCCCGTGCGCCCGACGGCGGCGGCGGCCTCCTCCCACCCGTCCCACGTGTCGTGGTCGGTGAGGGCGACGACGTCCAGGCCGGCGGCGGCCGCGGCCGCCATGAGCACGGCCGGCCGCTCGGTGCCGTCGGAGAGGCTCGAGTGCGTGTGGAGGTCGACGGCGGGGCGGGCGAGCACGAGCCCCAGGGTACGGCCTGGGCACCCGGCAGCGGGCGCCCCGTGCGTGCGACGATGGGCACATGAGCGACACGGACCGTCAGGAGAACCAGCCGTTGAGCGAGCGCGGGTCGAACCGTTCCCAGCGCCCCTCGTCGCCCGCCTTCCGAGCCTTCATCGCCTCGGGCTGGGCCGAGCAGCCGCCGGCCCTGCCCGAGCAGAGCCCCGCGGCCCCCTTCGCGGCCGCCCGGCGCGAGCGCCTCGGTGCCCGCTTCCCCGGCGAGCGCCTCGTCCTGCCGGCGGGCACGCTCGTCACCCGCTCCAACGACACCGACTACCGCTTCCGGCCGCACTCGGCCTTCGCCCACCTCACCGGGCTGGGCACCGACCAGGAGCCCGACGCCGTCCTCGTCCTGCACCCCACCGACGACGACGCCGCCCCCCACGAGGCCGTCCTGTACTTCCGTCCCCGGGCGGGCAAGGACACCGAGGAGTTCTTCGCCGACTCCCGCTACGGGGAGCTGTGGGTGGGGCAGCGGCCCAGCCTCGAGGAGGTCGCCGCGCTCACCGGGCTGCGCACCGCGCACATCGACTCCCTCGCCGACGAGCTGGCCAAGGACGCCGGCGCGGGCGGCGTCCAGCTGCGCGTCGTGCGCGGCGTCGACGCCGCCGTCCAGGCGCGGGTCGAGACCGCCCGCACCGGCCAGCCGGAGACGGAGGCGGCCGACGCCGTCCTCGCCGAGGCGCTGTCCGAGCTGCGGCTGCGCAAGGACCCCTTCGAGGTCGAGGAGATGCGCAAGGCCGTCGCGGCCACCGCCGAGGGCTTCGCCGACGTCGTGCGCGCCCTGCCCCGGGTCCTGGCCCACCACCGCGGCGAGCGCGTCATCGAGGGCGTCTTCGGTGCCCGCGCCCGCGAGGACGGCAACGCCACCGGGTACGACACGATCGCCGCCGCCGGGAACCACGCCAACACGCTGCACTGGATCCGCAACGACGGCGCCGTGCGGCCGGGGGACCTCGTCCTCATCGACGCCGGGGTGGAGGTCGAGTCGCTGTACACGGCCGACGTCACCCGCACGATCCCGGTGGACGGCGTCTTCACCGAGCCGCAGCGCCGCGTCTACGAGGCGGTGCTCGAGGCCGCCGACGCCGCCTTCGCCCGGGCCGCCGAGCCCGGCGTGCGCTTCCGTGACCTCCACGCCGCGGCGATGGAGATCCTCGCCCACCGCCTGGCCGAGTGGGGCGTGCTGCCGGGCAGCGCGCAGGAGTCCCTCGCCGAGGAGGGCCAGTTCCACCGGCGCTGGATGGTCCACGGCACGAGCCACCACCTCGGCATCGACGTCCACGACTGCGCCCAGGCGCGCCGGGAGATGTACCTCGACGCCGAGCTCGAGCCGGGCATGGTCTTCACGATCGAGCCGGGCCTGTACTTCCGCGCCGACGACCTCACCGTCCCGGCGGAGCTGCGCGGCATCGGCGTGCGCATCGAGGACGACGTCCTGGTCCGCGAGGACGGCAGCGTGGAGAACCTCAGCGCCGCCCTCCCCCGCCGCGCCGACGACGTCGAGGCCTGGATGGCCTCCCTCCTCGAGCGGTAGCCCCCGCCCCCACGCCCCGCCCCCACGCCCACGCCCCACCCGCACGCCCCACACCCAGCGCCGAGCGCTGAGTTGTTACCGGCCGAGCCGGGTAACAACTCAGCTGTCGGCGCGCTTGAGGGGGGGCGGGGGCGGGCGCGGGCGAGGGCGGAGCTTGGGGGTGGGCGCGGGTGGGAGCTAGTCGACCTCGCCGTCGCGGAAGACGTCGCCGACGATGTGCTGGTGGAAGCGCTCGTAGGTCTCGGCCTGGTCCCTCGCCTGCTGGGCGAGGGCCTCGAACATCGGGGCGGGCAGGCCCAGGTCGGGTGAGAGCTCGGTGAGCGTCTGCCACAGCCCGAGCTTGCCCATGACGGCGCTGCGCATGAGCTCGGACTCCAGGACGGGCGTCATCGGTGAGCCGCTCAGCCGTTCGTTGACCTTGAGCCGGCCCACGCGCTCGGCGGCCCACGCGGCCGCCTGCCGGTGCGGTCGGCGCCGCAGCGCGAGGGAGTCCATGAGGTTGACGAGCAGCTCGCGCTCCTCGCGGATCTCCAGCGCCACCCGGGCGAGGTCCTCGCCGAGCTCGGTGTCCGCGTAGTCGGCGGCCATCCGCTCCGAGCGCTCCAGGCCCGCGGTGGCCCCGGTGAGGTGGTCCGACAGGTAGAGCCCGAGGATGTCGCGCTGCAGGTGCGCGGGCACCCGGTGCGCGGCGGAGTCCTCCTCCGCCTCGGCCACGAGTCCGTCGGTGGGGACCGAGCCGGGCGGGAGCTGGTCCTGGGGCCAGCTCTCCCGCGGCCGCATCTGGGGACTGGGCGTGCCCTGCCCCTCGACCATGCCGACGAGGAGCTCGCGCAGCGTCTCCCGCGCCTCCCTGCTCGGTTCCCAGCCGAGCTCGGTGCGGGCCCGGGTGGTGTCCATGAGCGGGACGTTCATCGCCATGTCGAGCCACCCGGCGTCGGCGGCCAGCGCACGCGTCTGCCAGGCGAGGGAGACGACGGGGCGCAGCGCCGCGGGCGGCACCTCGACGACCCTCCCGTGGTCGAGGACCTCGGCCAGGTCCGTGCCGGTGAGGACCGGTTCGGTCGCGACGTTGAAGGCACCGGTGGCGCCCTGGACGATGATCCGGCGGTAGGCGTCGGCGAGGTCGTCCCCGTGGACCACCTGCAGGCGCAGCCCGGCCGGCAGCGGGAGGAAGGGCAGCGCGCCGGGGCGCAGCAGCGCCGGCGGCACGAGCGCCCCGAGGAAGAGGCGCATGATCTCCGCGCCGGCGTCCGCGTCGAAGACGAGCGCGGGCCGCACCCGGGCGACGGACAGCCCGGCGGCCTCGGCGTCGTCGAGGATGCGCTCCTGGGCGGCCTTGTCGACGGCGTAGTGGGAGGTCGACGCGCTGCCGTGGGCGGGCCACGACTCGTCACGCCGCTCGTCGTCGTCCACGGGCGAGTACGAGCCCACCGACGACGCGACGACGAGGTGCCCCACCCCCGCCCGGAGGCACGCCTCGACGACGCGGCGGGTGCCGTCGACGTTGGCGCGCCGGAGCAGGTCCCGCTCGTGGTTGGGCTGGATGAGCCAGGCGAGGTGGACGACGGTGTCGACGCCGTCCAGCGCCTGGGCCAGCTCCTCGACGACGAAGTCCTCGCCGTCGGCCAGCGCGACCGGCGCGGCGATGTCGACCTGCTCCCACCGCGCGACGTCGTAGGGCTCGGCGTCGGCGTCCGGGCGCCGCCGCGCAATGCCGACGACCTCAGACACGCGCTCCTCCCCGCGCAGGGCGTGGAGGAGCGCCGTGCCGGTGTTGCCGCTCGCGCCGACGACCGCGACTCTCATCGCGCACCCGTCCGCGCCGACGGCATCGCGGGGTCGAGGACCACCTTGATGGCGCCGTCGTCCTTGCGCTGGAAGATGTCGTAACCGTGGGCCGCGTCCTCCAGGGACAGCCGGTGCGTGCGCAGGTCGAGCACACCCAGCGGGTCGGCCGAGTCGCTCACCAGCGGCAGCACGTCGTCGATCCAGCGGTGCACGTTGGCCTGCCCCATCCGCAGGTTCACCTGCTTGTCGAAGAGGTCGAGCATCGGCATCGGGTCCTGGGCGCCGCCGTAGACGCCGGACAGGGAGATCGTGCCGCCGCGGCGGACGATGTCGATCGCGGCGTGCAGCGCGGCCAGGCGGTCGATGCCGGCCTTGGTGAACAGCGGCCGGGCGAGCGCGTCGGGCAGCATCCCGGCACCGGCCTGCACACCCTTGGCGACGGGCGAGCCGTGCGCCTCCATGCCGACGGCGTCGATGACGGAGTCCGCGCCGCGCCCATTGGTGAGCTCCCGGACGGCGGCCGCGACGTCGTCCACGCCGCGCAGGTCCATGGTGGTGACGCCGTGGCGGCGGGCCATCTCCAGCCGCTCGGGCACGAGGTCGACCCCGATGACCTGCTCGGCGCCGCGGTGGCGGGCGATGCGGGCGCTCAGCTGCCCGATCGGGCCCAGCCCGAGGACGACGACGGTCCCGCCGGGCGGCACCTGGGCGTACTCGACGGCCTGCCAGGCCGTGGGGACGACGTCGGAGAGGTAGAGGTAGCGCTCGTCCGGCTCGCCGTCGTCGGGCACGACGACGGGGCCCACGTCCGCGAACGGCACGCGCAGGTACTCGGCCTGCCCGCCCGGCACCTGCCCGTACAGCTTGGTGTAGCCGAACAGGGAGGCGCCCTTGCCGTGCTCGCGCACCTGCGTGGTCTCGCACTGCGAGTGCAGGCCCTGCCCGCACATCCAGCACGATCCGCAGGCGATGACGAACGGGACGACGACGCGGTCACCGGGCCTGAGAGAGGTGACCTCGCTGCCGACCTCCTCGACGACGCCCATCGGCTCGTGGCCGAGGACGTCACCGGACTCGAGGAAGGGGCCGAGCACGCTGTACAGGTGCAGGTCCGACCCGCAGATCGCGCTCGAGGTGATCCTGATGACGGCGTCGGTCGGGAGCTGGATCCGCGGGTCGGGGACGTCCTCGACGCTGACCTTCTCCCGGCCCTGCCAGGTGAGTGCGCGCACAGGTGCCTCCGCTCAGCTCGAGGACGTGGGACGGGCCGGGTCGTCGCCCTCCGCCTGCGAGGGCTGGTCGAAGGACTCCTCGCGCTTCAGCTGCTCGGGGTCGGCGTCGGGGTCCTTGGCCGGGTCGTAGGGCTGCTCGGACGGGGTGGGTGTGTTCTCGCTCATGCTTCTCACCATTCCACCGGCCCCCGGGCCGCGCACGCCGAGCACACGCCCCGCTTGCCGAGTGCTCCCACCGGCTCGATCCTGTGGCGATGACCGTCGACTCCCCTCCCGCGGACACCACCCGTCTCGCGCGCCGCATCACCCCCTGGCTCCTCTTCCTCTTCATCCTCGGTGACGTCCTCGGCGCGGGGATCTACGCGCTCGTGGGGGAGCTGGCGGCCGAGTCCGGCGGCATGATGTGGGCACCGCTCATGGTGGCCCTGTTCATGGCGCTCCTCACCGCCGCCAGCTACGCCGAGCTCGTCACGAAGTACCCCAAGGCCGGCGGCGCGGCGATCTTCGCCCAGCGCGCGTTCAAGCGGCCGATCGTCTCCTTCGTCGTCGGCTTCTCCATGCTGGCCGCGGGCGTGACGAGCGCCGCGGGACTGTCCATCGCGTTCGCCGGTGACTACCTCGCCACCTTCGTCGACGTCCCCACCCGGCTCGCCGCACCGGTGTTCCTCGTCCTCCTCGCCCTGCTCAACGCGCGGGGCATCAAGGAGTCGGTGCGCTCGAACGTCGCCATGACGGTCATCGAGGTGTCCGGCCTCGTCCTCGTCATCGTCGCGGTCGCGGTCGCGGTGGGCGGCGGGCAGGGTGACGCCGGCCGCCTGACCGAGCTGCCACCCGGCACCGGGGCGGCCACCGCCATCCTCGCCGGTGCGCTCCTCGCCTTCTACTCCTTCGTCGGCTTCGAGGTCTCGGCCAACGTCGCCGAGGAGGTGCAGGACGTCAGCCGCGTCTACCCCCGGGCCCTGTTCGGCGCCCTCGGCGTCGCGGGCGTCGTCTACGCCCTCATCGGCATCGGCTCGGCGCTCATCATGCCGCCGGAGGACCTGTCCGGCTCCTCCAGCCCGCTGCTCGACGTCGTCGCCGCCACGGGCCTCGGCTTCCCCGACTGGGCGTTCTCGGCCATCGCCCTCGTCGCCGTCGCCAACGGGGCGCTGCTGACGATGATCATGTCGAGCCGGCTCGTCTACGGCATGGCCGACGAGGGGCTGCTGCCCTCGGTGCTCACCAAGGTGCTGCCCAACCGTCGCACGCCGTGGCTGGCGATCGTCGTGACGACGGTGGTCGCCGCCGCTCTCACCATCGTCGGGGACCTGGCGATGCTCGCCGAGACGGTCGTGCTCCTCCTGCTCGTCGTCTTCGTCAGCACCAACCTCGCGGTGCTCGTCCTGCGCAAGGACACCGTCGACCACGACCACTTCCGCACGCCCCGGGCGCTGCCGGTCCTCGCGCTCATCACGTGCGCGGTGCTGCTGAGCCAGCAGTCCCTGCAGGTGTGGCTGCTCGGCGCCGGGATGGTCGTCCTCGGCGTCGTGCTGTACTTCGTCACCCGCGGCGTGCGGGACACCGGTCGCGCCGCGGCAGGGCCCGCCGACCGCTCCCGCTGACGCAGGCCCTGCCCGGCCCGGACGTCCGGGCCGGGCAGGGCTGACTACCCGGCCGGCTTGAGCGGGTCGTGGCCCAGGGACATGAGCCGGTGGCGCCACGCGGCGTCGCCGGCCCTCGTCTCGGCGTCGTCGCCGCGCAGCTCGGTGATCTCGGCGACGACGCCCTCCATGAGCGTGACGTCGTCGGGGGTGAGGTCCGTGCGCCGCTTGGCGAGGACGCCGAGCACCTGACGGGAGCGGTCGCTGCCGGCCTGGTCGGGCAGGGCGTCGACGCCGTCGCCGGAGTCGGCGGTGGCGAGCCACTCCTGGAGCTCGCGCGAGGTCATGTTGACCACGGTGTGGAAGTCCTCCCACAGCTGGTCGGAGACGAGGTCCTCGGCCATTGCACACCTCCGGTGTCGGTCCGTGTCGGGGCCTCGACGGTAGGTCGGGGCCTGCTCGGCCGCACCCGGAGGTGTCAGGTGAGGCTGGGCAGGTGCTCCCGCGCGAAGGCGAGGGACTCCGCGAGCGCCGCCTCCCGTTCGGCCGGCCTCATCTTGCGCGTGGTGACCTCGACGGCGACGGAGCCGGTGAAGCCGAGCTCCGGCAGCGCCCGCAGCACCTCCTCGCAGGGCTGGCTGCCCCGGCCGGGTGCCAGGTGCTCGTCCCGGTTGGACCCGGTGGAGTCGGTGAGGTGGAGGTGCGCCAGGCGGCCCCCGAGCCGTCGCGCCACCTCGAGGGAGTCCTGCCCCGCCACGCCCGCGTGGGACAGGTCGAGGGTGACGTGCTCGTAGCCCAGGTCGACGGGGTCCCAGTGCGGCAGGTAGGCGTGCCGCTCCTTGGTCCGCGAGCCGTCCTTGGCCCGCGCCTTCCACGGGAACATGTTCTCGACGGCGAGCTTGACCTCGGTCGCGGCCTGGCGCCGGGCGATGCCCTCGACGAAACCGGCCGCGTAGTCGCGCTGCCAGCGGAAGGGCGGGTGGACGACGACGGCCTCCGCGCCGACGGCCTCGGCGAGCTCGACGGAGCGGTCGATCTTGCCCCAGGGGTCGGTGCCCCACACGCGCTGGGTGAGCAGCAGCGTGGGCGAGTGGATCGACAGGACGGGCACGCCGTAGGTCTCGGCCAGCTCGCCGAGCCGGCGCGCGTCACGGGTCTCGGGCCACTTCCAGACCATGACCTCCACGCCGTCGTAGCCCAGCCGTGCCGCGTCGGCGAAGCAGGACTCCGTGCTGCTGGGGTAGCAGGAGGAGGTGGACAGGAGGATCGGGGGGACCCTCACGAACGCGGCTCCTCGCCGTCCGCCGGCGCCGCGGGCCGCCGCTGCCCGTAGCGCGGGTTGCCGTGCGCGTCCTCGAGCGGCGTGAAGCTGCGCGCCGGCGGCTGGGGCGGCGCCTCGGCGGGCGGCGCCCCGGCCGGACCGGGCTGCGGGGTCCCCTGGGCGCCGTAGGGGCCCGGGGCGGGCGCCGGCGGCACCGGCTGCTGCTGGACCGGGTCGGCGCCCACGCGGGTGCGGATGCCGGCCTCACCCAGGAGGCGCATCGCCTCGCCCACCCGGCTCTGCTCGCACAGCAGCGCGTAGCGGCTGGCGACGACCTGGCTGGAGGAGGTGAAGTCGCGCTTGCCGCCGGTGAAGGCGTAGGAGACGAGGGCGAAGAGGATGCCGAAGGCCGCGCCGATGACGAGCGCGGGCAGCAGCATCACCAGCGTGTTGCCCTCGGACAGCAGCCCGAAGAGAAGGCCGACGAACAGACCGAACCATGCTCCCGACATCGCACCCGCGAGCGCGACGCGGGGGTAGGAGAGCCGTCCGGTGATGCGCTCCACCATGCGCAGGTCCGTCCCGACGATCGTCGTGTGCTGCACCTCGAACTCCTTGTCGGAGAGGAGGTCGACGGCACGCTGCGCCTCGAGGTACGTGTCGAAGGAGGCGATCTGGACGCCGGTGGGGAGGGTCGGCGTCGGGGGCACGCCACCCCTGCTGCTGGAGAAGGCCATAGGCCGATTGTCTCCCCTGTGCCGCCGCTCCGCTACAAGCCGCCGCCCATCGCACCGAGGCCTCCCCCACATCGTCGCCACTGGTGGGTCGTGCGACGCCCCACGCCCGCGGGCCGTCGCACGACCCACGTGCGACGTTGCGGGGAGGGCGGGCGGGGCGGACGGACGCCGATACTCCTAGGCTGGCGACTGTGAGTACACCCGTGAGCAGGAGCGCGCCCACCCGGGTCTTCGTCGGCAGGCTGGCGGGGACCTCCGTCTTCGACCCGCTCGGCGACCCGGTCGGCAAGGTGCACGACGTCGTCGTGCTCATCCGCACCAGCTCGCTGCCCCGGGCGGTGGGCCTCGTCGTCGAGGTGCCCGGCAAGCGCCGGGTGTTCCTCCCGCTGAGCCGGGTCGTGAGCATCAGCACCGGGGCCGTCATCACGACCGGACTGCTCAACATCCGCCGCTTCTCCCAGCGGGCCAGCGAGACGCTCGTCGTCGGCCAGCTCGTCGACCGGCGGGTGACGATGGCCGACGGCAGCGGGACCGCCGTCGTCACCGACGTCGCGATCGAGCAGCAGCGCAACCGCGACTGGCTCGTCACCCAGCTCTTCGTCGAACGCAGCGGGGCGAGCCGCGGGCTGCGACGCCGCCGCGGGGAGCAGCTCATCGTGGACGTCGACGACGTCGTCGACATCTCCGGCGACGCAGGCCCCCAGCCCGCCACGACGCTGCTGTCCACGATGGAGGACCTCAAGCCCGCCGACGTCGCCGACGTCCTGCACGACCTCCCGCCGAACCGGCAGATCGAGGTCGCCGCCGAGCTGTCCGACGACCGCCTCGCCGACGTCCTGGAGGAGCTGAGCGAGGACGACCGCGTGGCCATCGTCTCGGGGCTGGACGCCAACCGCGCCGCCGACGTCCTGGACGTCATGCAGCCCGACGACGCCGCCGACCTCGTCAACGAGCTCCCGCCCGACGTCGCCCGCTCCCTCCTCGACCTCATGGAGCCGGAGGAGGCCGAGGACGTGCGCCGCCTCATCGCCTACGAGGAGCGCGCCGCCGGTGGCCTCATGACGACCGAGCCGATCATCCTGCCCCCGGAGGCGACCGTCGCCGCCGCCCTCGCCAGCGCCCGACGCCCGGACGTGACCCCGGCGCTGGCCACGATGGTCTTCGTCGTGCGCCCACCGCTGGAGACGCCGTCGGGGCGGCTGCTCGGCGTCGTCCACATCCAGCGTGCCTTGCGCGAGCCGCCCAGCGCCCAGCTCGGCTCGATGCTCGACTCCGACATCGAGACCGTCGGACCGCACGCGGACATCGGCAAGATCACCCGCCTGCTGGCGACCTACAACCTCACCGCGCTGCCCGTCGTCGACGAGGAGCGCCGCCTGCTGGGCGCGATCAGCGTCGACGACGTCCTGGACCACCTGCTGCCCGACGACTGGCGCGACGCCGACACCGAGGCGACCGACACCGCGATGACGAGGAGTGCCCATGGCTGAGCGGCTCGACACGCCACTGCCCACCCGCCGACGCTGGCTGCGCCGGCCCCGGGTCGACTCCGACGCCGTCGGCAGCACCGCCGAGGCCATCGCCCGCTTCACCGGCACGCCGCGCTTCCTCGTCTACCTCTCGGCCTTCGTCATCGTGTGGCTGGCGTGGAACACGTGGGGTCCAGAGCCGCTGCGCTTCGACTCCGCGGCGCTCGGCTTCACGGCGCTCACCCTCATGCTCTCCCTCCAGGCCTCGTACGCGGCGCCGCTCATCCTGCTGGCCCAGAACCGGCAGGACGACCGTGACCGGGTGACCGCCGAGCAGGACCGGCAGCGGGCCGAGCGCAACCTCGCCGACACCGAGTACCTCGCCCGGGAGCTCGCCGCCCTGCGGCTGGCGCTCGGCGACGTCGCCACCCGCGACTTCGTGCGCTCCGAGCTGCGCAGCGTGCTCGAGGAGCTCCGCGACGAGGACGAGGAGCGCGACACCGCCCGCTGAGGTCGTCACGCGGCGGAAACGCGGGAAACGTCGGCGTAACAGGCAGGTCAATAGCGTCCCAAGGGTTGTCCCCCCGAACCAGGAGGAACCCCTGATGCACGGACCTTCCCGAGCAGGGCGCGGCTGCGCCGCCGCCCTGCTCGCCACCGCTCTCGTCCTCACCTCGGCCTCGGCCGGGCAGGCCGCCCCCGACTCCCCGGTCGTCGTCGACGGCGAAGGCTGGAGCGTCGAGCAGGCGCCCGGCGGCTACGTCGTCACCCTCGAGCTCGACGAGCCGCTGCCCGTCCGGGCGGCCGTCCCCCAGCTCGTGGCCGACGGTGAGCCACTCGGCCTGGCCCGCGAGTCGCTCGACGGGCTGTCCCTCAGCGCCGTCACGACCGACGACGCGGTGCTGGACGCCGAGGAGATCACCCTCTCGTGGGGGGAGGAGGACCAGGCGCTGCGCTCCTCGGGCAGCCGGACCACCGGTCCGCAGGCCGTGGACCCCGAGCCGGGCGACCGCGAGGTGCTCGACGTCGACCCCGCGCAGGACGGCGACTACACCGTCGGGCGCGCCGACTACGACCTGGGCACCCAGGCCGTCGACCTCGTCGAGATCGGCGGGATCAAGGGCGAGATGCGAGCCGCCGTCTACTACCCGGTCGAGGCGCAGGGCGAGCGCCCCGTCGTCGTCTTCCAGCACGGGCGCCACGGTTCCTGCTCCCAGGGCACGCCCAACCCGAACCGCTACCCGTGCGGGCCCGACCAGGTGGAGATCCCCAGCTACCTCGGCTACGACGCCCCCGCCGAGACCCTCGCCTCGCTCGGCTACGTCGTCGTCTCGGTCTCGGCCAACGCGATCAACTCCAACGACAACCAGCTCGCCATCGACTACGGCGCCACGGCCCGTGGCGGCCTGGTGCTGTCCCACCTCGACCTCCTCGCCGAGGCCAACGCCGGCACGGCGCCCGAGCTCGACCCGGTGCTCCGCGGCCGCCTCGACCTCGACCGCGTGGGACTCATGGGCCACTCGCGCGGCGGTGACGGCGTCGTCCGTGCCGCCCTCATGAACGCCGAGCGCACCGAGCCCTACGGCATCGAGTCCGTGCTGCCGCTGGCACCGGTCGACTTCGGCCGCCTCAGCCTGCCGGGTGTCCCGACCTACACCGTGCTCCCGTACTGCGACGGTGACGTCGTCAACCTCCAGGGGCAGCACTTCTTCGAGGACTCCCGGTACGCCGTCGACGACGACGTGCTGCGGGCCACCGCCCTCGTCATGGGCGCCAACCACAACTTCTTCAACACCGTCTGGACCCCGGGCCTGTACCCCTACTCCGTCTCCGACGACTGGGCGTTCCAGGACCGCTCGCAGACCAACACCGTCTGCGGCGCGTCCGCGGAGCCCCGCCTGCCCGCCGCCGAGCAGTACGCGCTCGGTGACGCCTACATCTCCGGCTGGTTCCGCCTCACCATGGGCGGGGAGGAGGAGCTGCTGCCCCTCTTCGACGGCTCCGGCGCCCTGCCGGCCTCGATCGGCGACGCCGAGGTCTTCACCGTCGCCCAGCAGCCCGGCTCCTCCCGTGTGGACGTCGCCCCGCTCACGGCCGACAGCCCTCGCGTCCGCGCCGCCGGTGGGGCCCGTCTCACCTACTGCGCCTCGCTCAGCGAGCGCCCCTACCCGCAGCAGGTCAGCCCGTGCGCCGACATCGCGGACGTGACCAGCTCCCAGGCGCCGCACTGGACGCCGATGCGCTTCGCGCCGTCGGCCCCGGCCGGCCAGATGGCGATCCTCGAGTGGTCCACGGCGGGCGCGGGCCTGCGGGCCGACGTCCCGGCAGGCGCCCGCGACGTCACCGACCTCAGCAACCTCACCTTCCGGGCGGCCCCGACGCTCGCCGGCGCGCAGGACCTCACCGTCACCCTCGTCGACGGCGCCGGCCGCTCGGCCAGTGCCCTCGTCTCCGAGGTGAGCGAGGCGCTCAGCCCGCTGCCCGGTGAGGCCAGCCCGCTGCGCAAGGTCTACCTGCGGGCGGTCGAGATCCCGCTGAGCACCTTCGAGGGGGTCGAGCTCACCGACGTCCGCCAGGTCCGCCTGGCCGGCGTCGGCGACTCGGGCGCCGCGTACCTGTCCGACCTCACCTTCTCGTCCCCCGCGGTCGGCAGCCCCGGCACCGGTGACATCCCGAGCCTCACCGTCGCCGACGCCACCGTCAACGAGGGCACGGGCCCGGGCACGGCCGCCGTCGCGCTGCGGCTCAGCGCCCCGTCGGCGACGGCGGTACGGACGTACGTCGAGGCGAACGGCGGGGAGACCGGCGCCCAGCGGCTGGCCGCGCCGGTCGTCATCCCGGCCGGCCAGACCTGTGTCGTCTTCGACGTGCCCCTCGAGGGCGACCGACGCACCGCCACCGTCCCCACGACCAGCGTCACCGTGACCGCGGCAGCCGTCGTCGGCGCCTCGAGCGCCGACACCTTCGGGCAACTCAGCGTCCGTGAGGACGACGCCGTCGTCGACCGCGACGGCATCGTCCACGACATGGCACCGGACCCGGGCCCGCAGGGTGACGTCTGCGCCACGGCCCCGGAGGAGCCCGGCGAGCCCACCGAACCCACCGAGCCCGGCACCCCCGCCCTGACGACCGGCTTCTTCCTCAACGACGGCTGGGGCCCCTGGGCCACCTACGCCTTCCGCTACGGCCGGGCCACCGACGAGGTCCTCGTCGGTGACTGGGACGGGGACAGCAACGACACCATCACGCTGCGCCGGGGCCGCGAGCTCCACGTCTCCGACGCCCAGCGCGGCGGTGACGCGGCACGCGTGTTCAGCTACGGCCGCGCCGGCGACGTCGTCCTCGTCGGCGACTGGGACGGGGACGGCGTGGACACCCTCGCGGTGCGCCGCGGCAACGAGTACCACCTGAAGAACTCGGTGACGGGCGGGGCGGCCGACGTCGTCGTCCGGTACGGCCGGGCCGGTGACGAGGTCGTCGTGGGCGACTGGGACGGGGACGGCAAGGACACCCTCGCGGTGCGCCGCGGCAAGGAGTACCACGTCCGCAACAGCCTCACCGCCGGACCCGCGCAGCAGGTCCTCACCTACGGACGG
The DNA here is from genome assembly GCF_900116375.1 of Georgenia satyanarayanai. Taxonomy (GTDB): domain Bacteria; phylum Actinomycetota; class Actinomycetes; order Actinomycetales; family Actinomycetaceae; genus Oceanitalea; species Oceanitalea nanhaiensis. The sequence goes on from NZ_UETB01000003.1 coordinate 160,878, forward strand.
GCCACCGACGTCGTCCTCGCCGGCGACTGGGACGCCGACGGCAAGGACACCTTCGCGGTGCGCCGCGGGAACGTCTACCACGTGAAGAACGCGATCAGCGGCGGCGACGCGGACCGCGTCCAGTCCTACGGCCGGGCCGCCGACGAGGTCTTCGTCGGCGACTGGAACGGTGACGGCCGCGACACCCTGGGGGTGCGCCGCACCTCCTAGACCCGCGCTGCCCGGCGAGGCCCGCACCGACCACGGTGCGGGCCTCGTCGTGCTTGCGGTCACAGGCATCTCGGGGCGCTGGGACGGGGCACGGGAGCCACCTACGATGGGGGTATGTCTGCCCCCACCGTCGAAGCGATCCGCACCGAGCTGGAGAAGGTCCTCGACCCCGAGATCCGTCGCCCCATCACCGAGCTGGGGATGGTGCGGTCCGTGGAGGTCGACGGCGGTGACGTCGTCGTCGGCATCGACCTCACCACCGCCGGCTGCCCCCTGCGGTCGACGATCACCAAGGACGTCACCGCCGCCGCCCAGCGGGTGCAGGGCGTCGCCGACGTCCGCGTCGACATGGGCGTGATGAGCGAGGAGCAGCGCAAGTCGCTGCGCTCCCAGCTGCGCGGCGGCGTCGCCGAGCCGACCATCCCCTTCTCCGAGCCGGGCAACCTCACCCGCGTCTACGCCGTCACCTCCGGCAAGGGTGGGGTGGGCAAGTCCTCCGTGACGGCGAACCTCGCCGCGGCGATGGCCGCCGAGGGGCTCAAGGTGGGCGTCGTGGACGCCGACATCTACGGCTTCTCCATCCCCCGCATGCTCGGCGTGGAGCACAGCCCCACCAAGGTCGACGACATGATCCTGCCGCCGGTCGCCGGTGACGTGAAGGTCATCTCGATCGGCATGTTCGCCCCTCCCGGGCGCCCGATCGTGTGGCGCGGACCGATGCTCCACCGCGCGCTGCAGCAGTTCCTCGCCGACGTCTTCTGGGGCGACCTCGACGTCCTCCTCCTCGACCTGCCGCCCGGCACCGGTGACATCGCCATCTCCGTGGGCCAGCTCCTGCCGAACGCCGAGCTGCTCGTCGTCACCACGCCCCAGTCCGCGGCCGCGGAGGTCGCCGAGCGCGCCGGCTCCCTGGCCGGGCAGACGAACCAGCACGTCGTCGGCGTCATCGAGAACATGTCGTGGCTCGAGCAGCCCGACGGCCAGCGCGTGGAGCTCTTCGGCTCCGGCGGCGGCCAGCAGGTCGCGGACAACCTCTCGGCCGGCCTCGGCTACGACGTCCCGCTGCTGGGCCAGGTGCCGCTGGAGATCAAGCTCCGCGAGGGCGGTGACTCCGGGCGACCCTTCGTCCAGGACGACGACTCCCCCGCCGCCGACGTGCTGCGCACCGTGGCCAAGCGGCTGAGCCAGCGGGCCCGCGGCCTGGCCGGGCGCTCCCTGGGCATCAGCCCGCTCTGACGCCGTCGACCGCTCGCCCTGGCGGCCCGCTGGGGCGCGCTACGTGGCCTCGTCGTCGAAGGGGGCGCGGCCACCGGGCGCCCTCGGGGGCCGGGCCGGGCGGTCGTCGTCCTCACGCAGGGCGTCGCGGACGATGCGCCGCGGGTCGTACTGGCGCGGGTCGAGCGAGCGCAGGTCGAGGTCCTCGAACTCCGGGCCCAGCTCGGCGCGGACGCGCTCGGTGGTGTCCGTGGTGAGCCGGCGCAGGTTCCGCACCAGCCCCGCGAGCTGCTGCGCGTACTGCGGCAGCCGTTCGGGGCCGATGAGGATGACGGCCAGCAGCGCGATGACCGCTAGCTCGGACCCGTTGATCGGCACGCCCCCAGGATAGGCCGACCGCTACTCGCTCCCCGCCTCGTCCAGCACGACCTCGACCTCGCGCTCCTCCCCGCCGTCACGTCGCACGGTGAGAACCACCGTGTCGCCCGGCGCGCGGGAGCGGACCGCGACGATGAGCTCGGAGGGCGTCGTCACCGGCTGTCCGTCGAAGTGCGTGATGACGTCGCCGGGCTCGATGCCCGCCATCTCCCCCGGCCCGCCGGGCGTGACGGCGGGCGTCGCGGCGCCGGCGTCGTCCTCGAGCACCTGCACGCCCTCGCCCTGGTAGCGGGTGTCGAGGGCGACCCCGATGACGGGGTAGGTGGCGCGGCCGGTCTCGATGATCTGCTCGGCGGTGCGGCGCACCTGGTTGGAGGGGATGGAGAAGCCCAGTCCGATGCTGCCGGTCGGCTGCCCGCCCGCCTGGGCGATGGCCGTGTTGATGCCGATGACCTCACCGGCGGTGTTGATGAGCGGTCCGCCCGAGTTGCCCGGGTTGATGGCGGCGTCGGTCTGGATCGCGTTGATGAACGAGGCACCGTCCCCGGAGCTGCCGGCCTGGACGGGGCGGTTGAGCGCCGAGATGATCCCGCTCGTCACCGTGCCCTCCAGACCGAGCGGGGCGCCGACGGCGACGACGGGGTCCCCGACGACGACGCCGTCGGAGTCCGCGAGCGGCAGCGGCGTCAGGCCGTCCCGGTCGACCTTGAGGACAGCGAGGTCGTAGTCCGCCGTGCGGCCCACGATCTCGGCGGGCAGCTGGCTGCCGTCGGCGAGGGTGACGGCGACGGTGCCGCCACCGTCCGCGGCGGCGTCGATGACGTGGTTGTTGGTCACGACGTAGCCGTCCTCGCGCAGCACCATCCCACTGCCGCTGGAGGCGGTGTCCCCGCCGAACACCTCGATGAAGACGGTGCTCTCCAGCGCGGCGGCGGCGATGCCGGCGACGGACTCCGGCGCGCGGCTGGTCGAGACGGGGTTGCCCGACGCGGGCAGCGCGGACCCCGAGGACGTCGCCGGCCACAGCCAGCGCGCGCCGAGCGCCCCGAGGACGATGCCCGCGAGCAGGGCGACGAGCACGAGGAGGACGACGACGCCCGCCCCCACGCCCCGCCGGCGCCGTCCGCGCGGCTGGTCACCACGGGGAGCCTCCGGTGGCGCGCCGCCCTGCCACGAGCCCGGTGCGGGCCACGTGTAGGGCTGCGCGGGAGCGGCACCGGCCGGCTCCGAGGACGCCGACGCGTAGCCCGAGGGGCCGGCGGGCTCCGCCGGGGCGGACGCGGGCGGGTAGCCGGACCCGCGGGTGAGGGGCCACGCACCCTCCGGCGAGGACCACGGCAGCCGCTGGCCGTCCTGCCCGGTCGCGTCGGGGGACGGCGGCTGCTGCGCCGGGGAGCCGGGCCGCCACCAGGCGTCGTCCCGCTCGTCACGGGCGTGCTCGCCGGGCTCGGACGTGCCGGCCGCCGGACCGGCGAGCGGCTGCGTGACGGGGGCGCCGTCGTCGTCCGCGCGCGGGGGCACCTCGTCCACGCTGTACGGCTCCGGCCGGGGCGCGGGCGAGGGCGGGTAGCCGTGCTCGTGCTCGTCGGGTCGCTCGCTCATGGGCACAGTCTCCTCCCAGATCGGGGCGCGGGCCGCCTCAGCCCAGCGCCCACCCCGTCACGGTGTCCCAGCCGCGCACGAACCGGGCACCGACCGAGGTGTCGTACTCGCCGTCGGGCAGGGCGGCGAGGATGGCGTCGCTCACCGACGCGTCGTCGGGTGCCGCGAGGACGACGACGACGCAGCCCTCGCTCTGCAGGGCGAGGTCGTGCACGCCGCTGCGCAGGAGGAGGGCGTCACGCTGACCGACGAGCTCGGTCTGCAGCTGGTCCGCGGCCTCGCCCGCCAGCACCCCGCGCTGCTGGAGGACCCGCACGTGCGCCATGGCGCCGGCGATCTCCACCTCGAGCACCTCACCGTCCTCGGTCTCGTGCACGGCGACGTCCACCACCCGCATCCCGCTGGGCAGCGACTCGGGCGCGCTCCACCCCTGCTCGGACATCCACGCGACGACGTCGCCGCTCACCTCGCCGCTCGCGTCGGCGAGCTCCTCGGGGCGCTCCCCGACGTTGCCCGACACGACGTCGAGGATGGCGTGCGGGTCCGTCCGCGGCTCGGACAGGCTCCCGACGACGACGAGACCGACGGCGCAGGCCGCGGCCAGCCCGCCGGCACCCGCCGCGGCGAGCAGGACGCGCCGCCCGCGGGGCGCGCGCTCCTCCGGGCCCGGCCGCAGCGCGAGCAGGCGCGCGGTGAGCTCGGGGCCCGGCTCGACGTCCCACGCCTGGCTGAGCATCGTCCGTGAGGCGCGCTCCTGGCCGAGCAGCCAGTGGCAGCGCGCGCAGGCCGCGGCGTGGGCGAGCAGCTCCTCGGCCTCGGCGGCGGGCAGCTGACCGTCGACGAGCGGGGCGACCCTGGACCCCAGGTGGCTCACGAGACCACCTCGCTGTCCACGGTGCCCGGGCGCAGGTGGCCGAGCCGGTCACGGAGCATGGCGCGGCCGCGGTGGATGCGCGAGCGGACCGTGCCCATCTTGATCCCGAGCGTCGCGGCGATCTCCTCGTAGGACAGGCCCTCGACGTCGCACAGGACGACGGCGACGCGGTACTTGGGAGGCAGCTCGTCCAGCGCCTCCTGGATGTCCGGGTCCACGTGCCCGTGCTCGTAGCGCCGGTGCAGGTCGTGCTGCTCGTGGGACGCGGGGACCTGCTCGGCGTTCTCCCCGAGGTGGGTGAGCCGCACGCGTGAGCGCTTGCGAGCGCCGTCGAGGAAGAGGTTGGTGGTGATGCGGTGCAGCCAGCCCTCGAAGGAGCCGGGCTGGTAGGAGTGGAGCGAGCGGAACACCCGGATGAAGGTCTCCTGGGTGAGGTCCTCGGCGTCGGCCCTGTTGCCGGTGAGCCGGTAGGCGAGGCGGTAGACCCGCGCGGAGTGGTCGCGCACGACCTCCTCCCACGACGGCACGCTCCACGTGGTCTCGTCCTGAGTGGTCATGCGGCGGCCTCTTCCGTGCGGTCTGGGTGCCAGGGTACGAGGAGAACCTGGGGAGGACCTGGGAGTGGGACCGGTGCCACGGCGCTACGATCGAGGTCGACCCTCGTCCGTGCGCACCCAGGAGGCACCACCATCGCTGCCGAGAAGGCCCTCAGCTGGGCCTACACCGAGGAGTTCGTGCCCGAGGACGAGGTCGCCGCCGGCGCGCGCCGGCGGGCGGAGGAGCTCGGCGCCACCGCGGTGAGCCCGGGGACCGGTGCGGCGCTGCGGCTGCTGGCCGCCGCCGTCGGCGCCCGCGCCGTCGTCGAGATCGGCACGGGGACGGGCGTGAGCGGCCTGTGGCTGCTCGGCGGGATGAGCCCCGACGGCGTCCTCACGACCATCGACGTCGACACCGACCACCAGCGCGCCGCCCGCGAGGCCTTCACCGCGGCGGGGGTGAGGTCGGCACGCACGCGCCTCATCTCCGGCCGCGCCATGGACGTGCTGCCGCGCATGGCGGACAACGCCTACGACCTCGTGCTCGTCGACGCCGACCCGGCCGAGGCCGCCGACTACGTCGAGCAGGCCACCCGCATGCTGCGCGTGGGCGGCGTGCTCGCCGTGACCAACACCCTGTGGCACGACCGCGTGGCCGACCCCGCCCGACGCGACGAGCCGACGGTCGCGATGCGCGAGCTGGGCAAGACGGTGCGCGCCGACGAGCGCCTCACCACCGCCCTGCTGCCCTCCGGCACCGGCCTCCTCGCCGCCGTCCGCCGCCGCTGACGCACCACGCCCCTCCCCGGCGCCGCACCCCCGCCCCCCTCTTGCCGAGTACGCACATACGGTCACCGCGGGCGCCTACGAGGCGCTCGGGGTGACCGTATGTGCGTACTCGCGGAAGGGAGGGCGGCGCGGCGCGGGTGCCGTGCCGTGCCGCGCCGCGGTCAGTCCTGGAAGCCGTCGAGGACCGACGCCGAGCCGGACAGGCCCAGGCGGGTGGCGCCGGCCTCGATCATCGCCTGGGCGGCCGCGGCGTCGCGGATGCCGCCGGACGCCTTGACCCCGAGGCGGCCGTCCACGGTGCGGGCCATGAGCTCGACGGCGTGGACGCTGGCGCCTCCGGTGGGGTGGAAGCCGGTGGACGTCTTGACGAAGTCCGCGCCGGCCGACTCGGAGGCCCGGCAGGCGGCGATGATCTGCTCGTCGTCCAGGGCGGCGGACTCGATGATGACCTTGAGGACGGCCGGGGCCGGCACGGCCGCGCGGACCGCGGCGATGTCCGCCTCGACGGCGGCCCAGTTCCCCGCGAGGGCCTCGCCGAGGTTGATGACCATGTCCACCTCGTCCGCGCCGTCGGCGACGGCGCGGGCTGCCTCGGCCGCCTTGACCTCGCTGTGGTGGGCACCGGAGGGGAAGCCGCAGACAGTGGCCACGACGAGGCCCTCGGCGCCCTCGAGCGGCAGCTGGGACGGGGAGACGCACACGGCGAGGACCCCGAGCTCGCGGGCGTCGGCGACGAGCGCCGCGACCTGCTCGCGGGTGGCCTCGGGCTTGAGCAGGGTGTGGTCGATCATCTGGGCGACGGCGTGACGGGTGGTCATGTGCTTCCTCCTGGGCTCGGTGCCCCGAGCCTATCGGCTAGGCCTCCTCGCCCTCGTCGGGGTCGCCGTCGTCCACGGGGACCTCGATGGCCTGCTCGACCTGGTCCGCCTCGGCGGCCTCGCGGTCGGGGTCGACGACCTCGGGCGGGTCGTAGTCCTCACCGGTCTCGGGGTCGAGCGCGGCCACGGCCTCCTCGGGGTCGGGCAGGTCCTCGGCGGGGGGCGGGCTCACTGGAGTGCTCATCGTCTCCCTCTCTCGGGTCGCTCACGGGCCTCCCAGTGTGGCCCGTGAGCGGGCGACGTGCAGGGCGGGCGGCTCAGGCAGGGACGGGCAGCAGCGCGGCGACGACGTGCGTCCAGCCGCCGAGGGCGCGCAGCGGCTCGGTGCGCCCGAGCAGGTCCGCGGACGGCACCGTGAGGACCGAGCCCCGCGAGGGCTCGTAGATGCGCAGCGTGCCGGGCACCGCCGCCCCGGACGGAGGCGGGACGGCGAGGACGACGTGGCGCGGGACGGCGTGGGCGAGCCCGCCGCGGACGTCCCCGCCCGTGTACAGCGGCACGGGGTGCCCGCGCCGGTTGGCGGCCTCGACCAGCCCGAGCACCGTGGCGCCGTCCTCGGTGGTGTCGTCGACGGGGCGCACGCGGTAGCGCACCCCGGGGAAGCGGGCCTCGCGTGCCGCGGTCCACGGCGGCGTCCCGAGCCCGGCGGGCCAGGGCAGCGGGCCGAGGGCGCGTCTCCCGGTCGCGGCCTTCACCCGCTGCTGGGCTGCGGCGAAGCGCTCGGCCGCGCCACCGGGGACGTCCTCGTGCGGCACCTCCGGCGGACGCGGGCCGGCGGGCAGCTGGCCGGTCTCCAGCCACTGCGCCAGCGCCGGGTCACCGGTGGCGGCGAGCATGACGAGCACGGCCGAGCCGCAGGTGGTCGCGTCGACCTGCCGGGCGCGGGCGCCGCCGAGCAGGACGGGCAGCCCGTCCGCGGGCTCCCCTGCGTCCGCGACGGCGACCGGCCCCGTGGTCGCGTGCGGCGTGCGCACGGGCCGGCTCAGCGCGGCCAGCGGGGCCGTCAGCTGCCACCTGTGCCATGACGACGTCGCCACGTCAGCCCGCGATCTTCTCGAGGACGACGTCGCCGCCCACCTGGCCGTCGCCCGCGCCGACGTCGATGCCGCCCTCGAGCGCCTGCCGGGCGCGGTCGAAGCGCTCGGGCGTGTCGGTGTGCATGGTGAGCAGCGGCTGCCCCGCGCGGACCGTGTCGCCCGGCTTGACGTGCAGCTCGACGCCGGCCCCGGCCTGCACCGCGTCACCCTGGCGGGCGCGGCCCGCGCCCAGGCGCCACGCGCACACCCCGACGGCGTAGGCGTCCAGACGGTCGACCACGCCGTCGGCCTGGGCGGTCAGCGTCTCGGTCTCCCGGGCCGTGGGCAGCGCCGCGTCCGGGTCGCCGCCCTGGGCGCTGATCATGCGGCGCCACACGTCCATGGCGCGGCCGTCGGCCAGCGCCGCGCGGGGGTCGGCGTCGGTGCGGCCGGCGGCGTCGAGCATCTCGCGGGCCAGGGCGACGGTGAGCTCGACGACGTCCTCGGGTCCGCCGCCGGCGAGGACCTCGACGGACTCGCGGACCTCGAGCGCGTTGCCCGCCGTGAGGCCGAGCGGGGTGGACATGTCGGTGAGGAGCGCCGTCGTGCGCACCCCGGCGTCGCTGCCGAGGGCCACCATCGTGCGGGCGAGCTCGCGTGCGGCGTCGAGGTCCTTCATGAACGCGCCGGAGCCGACCTTGACGTCGAGCACGAGCGAGTCGGTGCCCTCGGCGATCTTCTTGCTCATGATCGAGGAGGCGATGAGCGGGATCGCCTCGACGGTGCCGGTCGTGTCGCGCAGCGCGTAGAGCTTCTTGTCCGCCGGGGCCAGGCCCGTGCCGGCCGCGCAGATGACCGCGCCGACGTCCTCGAGCTGGCGCAGGATCGCGTCGTTGTCGAGGTCGGCGCGCCAGCCCGGGATCGCCTCGAGCTTGTCCAGGGTGCCGCCGGTGTGGCCCAGGCCGCGGCCCGAGAGCTGAGGGACGGCGACGTCGAAGACGGCCACGAGCGGGGCGAGCGGCAGGGTGATCTTGTCGCCCACGCCGCCCGTGGAGTGCTTGTCCGAGGTGGGGCGGGACAGGCCGGAGAAGTCCATCCGGCTGCCGGAGGCGATCATCGCCGTGGTCCACCGGGAGATCTCGTCGCGGCCCATGCCCCGCAGGAAGATCGCCATCGCCAGCGCCGACATCTGCTCGTCGGCGACGACCCCACGGGTGTAGGCGTCGATCACCCAGTCGATCTCGGCGGGGGCGAGGACGCCGCCGCCGCGCTTGGTCCGGATGAGGTCGACGACGTCGAAGGCTTCGGTCATGGGCCCCACCCTAGGACGAGGCGCACGACGGCGCCGACAGCAGGGCTGGCGTGCCCACGGGACCGGGGGCGCACCGCCGTCGTGCGCGACGTCCTAGCGGGAGGTCCACTCGTCGAGGTGGGCGGGGCCGAAGGCCTCCGGCAGCACCTCCGTCATCGGGTGGATGCCGCTCGGCGTCTCGACGAGGAGCTCGGGGCCACCGTGCTCCCACAGGAGCTGGCGGCAGCGGCCGCAGGGGACGATGACGCGCCCCTCGCCGTCGACGCAGGTGAAGGCGACGAGCCGGCCGCCGCCGGTGGCGTGCAACGCGGAGACGAGCCCGCACTCGGCGCACAGGCCGATGCCGTAGGAGGCGTTCTCGACGTTGCAGCCCGTGACGGTGCGGCCGTCGTCGACGAGCGCGGCCGCGCCCACGGGGTAGGTGGAGTAGGGCACGTAGGCGCGGGCGACCATCCCCCGCGCCAGCTCGCGCAGTCGCTCCCAGGTGGCGTCGTCGATCATGGCTTCCTCCAGGTGGGGGCGCTGCGCGAGCGGGCGGGCTACTTGACGTAGGGGGTGTTCTCCGCGGCGGGTGCGCGCACCCGGCCGACGAAGCCGGCGACGGCGAAGATCGTCACGACGTAGGGCAGCATGAGGAGGAACTCCCCGGGGATGCCGCTGCCGCCCATCGCGCTGAGCATGTTCGCCAGGTTGCGCGAGAACCCGAAGAGCAGCGCGGCGGCGAGCGCGCCGAGCGGGTTCCACCGGCCGAGGATCATCGCGGCCAGCGCGATGAAGCCGTTGCCGGCGGACATGTCACGGCCGAACGCGAGGCCGGAGCCGACGGTGAAGAAGGCGCCGCCCAGGCCGGCGAGCGCGCCGCCGAGGATCGGGGTGACCCAGCGGGTGCGGATGACGTCGATGCCGACGGTGTCCGCGGCCTTCGGGTGCTCGCCGACGGCGCGCACCCGCAGGCCCCACCGGCTGCGGAACAGGAAGAACTGCAGCGCGATGACGGCGGCGTACATGAGGTAGACGAGGATGTTCTGGTTGAACAGCACCGGGCCGACGACCGGGATGTCCGAGAGCAGCGGCACCGGCAGGGAGGGCAGGCGCTGGCGCTGGTTGAGGTCGGGGTTCTCGCTGAGCACGGTGGAGAAGAAGAAGCTCGTCACACCGAGGACGAGCACGTTGAGCACGACGCCGACGATGATCTGGTCCACCCAGTACTTCACGCTGAAGAACACGAGGAGCACGCCGACGAGGGCACCGGCGACCGGCGCGGCGACGACGCCGAGGTACGGGCTCGTCGTGATCGAGGCGACGACCGCCGCGAGGAACGCGCCGCCGAGCAGCTGACCCTCGATCGCGATGTTGATGACGCCCGACCGCTCGCACATCACCCCCGACAGCGCACCGAAGACGAGCGGCACGGACAGCGCGAGCGCGCCGGTGAGCAGGGAGGTCACCGGGATGGTGCCGCCGATGCCCTGCCAGGTGAGGAAGGCCAGGACGAAGGCGGCGCCGAAGACGGCCGGCGGCCACCAGCCCAGCGGCTGGCGACGGGTGGCGCGGTACGCCGAGTAGCCCGTCACGGCGGCCATGACGAGGGTGAGCACCCACAGCGCCGGGACCGTGGGGACCTCGGTGTTGGGGATCTCCGCGAGCTCCCCGCCCGTGGCGGTGCGGAACGTCGTCGTGCCCGACTCGGTGAACAGCGTGAAGCCGAGCAGGGAGATGAGGGTGAAGACGGCCATGAACGCCGGCCCACGCCACTTGACGGGCGGCAGCACCGCGGAGTCGCGGGCGTCGGGGCGGGCGAGCGTGGTCTGGCTCATGCCGAGGCCTCCTTGGCGGCGAGCACGGTGGACTTCCCGCGCGAACGGTCCGGTGCCGGCAGGCGGAAGATCGCCCGGACGAGGGGCGGGGCCGCGATGAGCAGCACGATGACCGACTGGACGACGAGGATGATGTCGATCGGGGTCTGGGTGGTGGACTGCATGAGGAAGCCACCGGCCTTGAGCGCCCCGAACAGCAGGCCCGCCGCGAAGGTGCCCCACGGGGTGGCCCGACCGAGCAGGGCGACGGTGATCGCGTCGAAGCCGTAGCTCGCGGCGACGCCCGCGGTGAGGATCTGCTCGGTGCCGAGCACCTGCGCCGACCCGCCCAGGCCGCTGAGGCCTCCGGCGATGACGAGCGCGAGGATCGTCACCTTGGCGACCGAGACGCCCGCGGTGCGCGCGGCCTCGGCGTTGGCGCCGACGGCCCGCAGCTCGAAGCCGAAGGTGGACCGCTCCACGAGCCACCACACGGCGGCGGTGACGAGGATGACGAGGATGAAGCCGAAGTGGAGGCGGAAGCCCTCCCCCAGGAGCAGCGGGTACAGCGCGGTGTCCCGGACGTTGGGCGAGCGCGGCAGCGCGGAGCCGGACTGCTGGAAGGCCGGCTGGGTGAGGACCCAGCCGATGAGGTACACCGCGATGTTGTTGAGCATGATCGTGACGATCACCTCGTTGGCGCCGGTGCGGGCCTTGAGCACACCGGCGATCCCCGCCCAGATCGCGCCACCGAGCACCGCGCCGAGGACGGCGAGGATGACGTGGAGCACGACGGGCAGCTCGAGGGAGAAGCCGATCCAGCCACCGAGGATGGCGCCCACGATGATCTGCCCCTGGCCACCGATGTTGAACATCCCGGCACGGAAGGCGATGGCGATGCCGAGACCGGTGAAGATCAGGGGCACGGAGAAGACGAGCGTCTCCGTGAGCGGCCGGATCGCGCGGGTGAAGGTCTCGGCCTGGTAGTCGAAGACCGAGCCGCGGAACAGGGCGGCGTAGGCCTGGGAGACGGCGTCCCACACGGCGCCGACGAAGTCCATCGGCCGCGCGAAGAGGTAGCCGGCGGTCTCCTGGACACGGGTGTCGGCGGCCGCGATGAGGATGCCGCTGAGCAGCAGCGCGACGACGATCGCCAGGACCGTGACGAGCCAGCCGCCCGAGAGGAGGTCCCGGACGAACTGCGCGGTGCGGGTGCGGGGCTCCTCCTGCGGGACCTGCTCCGCCGAGGCGGGGGACTCCTCCGCCTGGGCGACGACGTCCCCGGGGTGCTCGGCGGGGCGCCGGGTCTCCTCCTCGCTCACGGCGCGGTCTCCTCACTCGTGTTGTCCGCCGCGGACATCGCGGTGCGGTGCTGGGCGGCCTGGGACAGCGCCTCCTCGTAGGGGACGCCGGCCATCATGAGGCCGAGGACGTCGCGCTCGGTGTCCCCCGGGACGACGCCGACGACGCGCCCCCGGTACATGACGGCGATGCGGTCGGCCAGGGCCATGACCTCGTCGAGCTCGGTCGAGACGATGAGCACCGGGGTGCCCTTGTCCCGCTCGGCGACGATCTCCTTGTGGATGAACTCGATCGACCCGACGTCGACGCCGCGGGTGGGCTGGGAGGCCACGAGCAGCCGCAGCGGACGTGACATCTCCCGCGCGATGACGACCTTCTGCTGGTTGCCGCCGGAGAGCGTGGAGATGGGGTCGTGCACCGAGGTGAGGCGCACGTCGAACTGCTCCGCCCGCCGGTGCGCGTTCTCCTCGACGACCCCCGGCTTGAGGCTGCCGAGCGAGGCGAAGGGCTGCGTGTCGTACACGTCGAGGATGAAGTTCTCCGCCACGGTGAAGCCGGCGATGACCCCGCCCGTGGAGCGGTCCTCGGGGACGAAGCCGATGCCGGCCCGCAGCCGCTGCTTGACCGACCTGCCGACGAGCTCCTTGCCGTCCAGGACGATCGAGCCGGAGACCGGCTCGACGAGGCCGAGGATCGTCTCGGTCAGCTCGGTCTGGCCGTTGCCCTGGACACCGGCGACGACGACGATCTCCCCGTGCCGGACGGTGAGGTCGAGGCGGTCGACGGCGACCTGGCCCTTGCCGTCGAGGACGGACAGGTCGGTGACGACGAAGGACTCCTCCCCCGGCGCGGCGTGGCCCTTGTCGACGGCCATGCTCACCGAGCGGCCGACCATGAGGGAGGCGAGCTCGGTCTCCGAGCTCTGCGGGCTCGCCTCGCCGACGACCTTCCCGCGGCGGATGACCGTGATGGAGTCGGCGATCGCGCGGACCTCGCGGAGCTTGTGCGTGATGAAGACGATCGAGGTGCCCTCGGCCTTGAGCTGGCGCATGATGCCGATGAGCTCGTCGGTCTCCTGCGGGGTGAGCACCGCCGTCGGCTCGTCGAGGATGAGCACCCTGGCGTCCCGCGAGAGCGCCTTGATGATCTCCACGCGCTGCTGCACACCGACGGGCAGGTCCTCGATGACGGCGTCGGGGTCGACGTCGAAACCGAAGCGGTCGGAGATCTCCTTGACCCGCTTGCGCGCCTCGCGCTGACTGATGATGCCCAGGGGCCCGGTCGGCTCGTAGCCGAGGGCGACCGACTCGGCGACGGTGAAGACCGGGACGAGCATGAAGTGCTGGTGGACCATGCCGATGCCGGCGGCGACGGCGTCGCCGGGGCCGGAGAAGGTCGCGGGCTGCCCGTCGAGGAGGACCTGCCCCTCGTCCGGGTCGTACAGGCCGTAGAGCACGTTCATCAGGGTGCTCTTGCCGGCCCCGTTCTCACCGAGCAGGGCGTGGATCTCCCCGGGCTCCACGACGAGGTCGATGTGGTCGTTGGCGACCAGGGGGCCGAAGCGCTTGGTGATGCCGCGAAGCTCGAGCTTCACATCCGCTCCATCACTAGGGGCCGCGGCGACGCGGCCGGAGGGCTGGACGCCGCGGCGTCCGTGGAGGACGAACGGTGACGGCCCGGCCACGGGTTGGCCGGGCCGTCACTGTGCGTGGTGGGTCAGGGAGCGTTGACGGTCTCGACGGCGAGCTCGCCCGAGATGATCTGCTCCTGGAGCCCCTCGACCTGGTCGAGCAGCTCCTGCGGGATGTCGGCGCTGCCGGTGGCGAGGCTGACGCCGCCGTTGGCGAGGTCACCGATGTAGGGCTCGCCGGTGAAGCTGCCCTCGAGGCCGGCCTTGATGGTCTCGAAGACACCCGCGCCGATCTCCTTGACGACGGAGGCCAGCACGATGTCGGCGTAGTCGGTGGAGGCGGTCCAGTCGGAGTCGACACCGACGATCCACACGTCACCGGCGCTCTCGGCGGCGGCGGCCGCACCGAGGCCGACGGGGCCGGCGACCGGCATGATGACGTCGGCGCCCTGGGCGATGAACTGCTCGGTCAGCGCCTGGCCCTGGCCCTGGTCCTCGAAGCCGCCGGAGAACGTGCCGTCCTGCGCCTCCTTGTCCCAGCCGAGGACCTGGACGTCGCCGTCGTTGTCCTCGTTGAACTTGGCGACGCCGTCGACGAAGCCGTCCATGAAGATGTTGACCGACGGGATCGGCAGACCACCGAAGGTGGCGACCGTGCCGGTCTCGCTCATGCCCGCGGCGACGTAGCCCGCGAGGTAGGCGGCCTCGGCCGTGTTGAAGATGATGGGAGCGGCGTTGGGCAGCTCGACCGGCACCGGGGGCGCGTCGGCACCCTCACCCGGGTCGGAGAAGGTCGCGTCGACGAGGCCGAAGTTCACGTCCGTGTTGCCCTCGGCGGCCGCCTGGATCGGGTCCTCGAGGAGGAAGCCGACGCCGATGGTCATGTCGCAGCCCTGCTGGACCATGGAGTCGACGTTCGGCCCGAAGTCCGCGTCGGACTGGGACTCGGCGTCGTTGAGCTGGATCCCGAGCTCCTCCTGGGCGCGCATGCCGCCCTCCATGGCCGACTGGTTGAAGGACTGGTCCTCCCAGCCGCCCTGGTCGGAGATGAGGCAGGCGAGGTAGTCGACCTCCTCGGCGGAGCCGGTGGCCTCCTCGGTGGTGGCCTCGCCGGCGGGCTCGGTGCTGTCGTCCTCCGGCGCGTCACCGCACGCCGCGAGTGCCAGCGTGGCGACGGCCGCGAGAGCGGTCGCGTAGATCGTCTTCTTCACGCTTGTCTCCTGGGGATGGTGTGAGGCCGGTGGCCGGCGGAACGATGGAGGCGTTCACCGTGACCTATCGGCTGCGTACGGCCGACTGTAAGCCTCCGCGGGCGCGAGATTGGTCGCATGGTGAGATGTGCCTCGGTTCCGTTACACAACCGTTGCTATCGCGCGTGCCCGCGACCGGACAGGACGGGCGCGCCGCCCCGGGAGCCGAGCCGGGACGGCGTCGCGACCCGCGGCTCGTGGCCGGCACGCTGCGCGGTGCGGGCGAGCACCCGCGCCCCGATGCCGATCGCCCGCTCGTCGACGACGAGATCACCCTGGTGGAGGTCGTAGGCGGGGGCGTCGGGCGTCCGGGTCCCCAGCCGCACCATGGCTCCGGGCACGCGCGAGAGGTACCAGGCGAAGTCCTCCCCGCCGAGGGACTGCTCGGTGAGCACGACGGCGTCACTCCCGAGGACCTCCCGCGTGGCGCCGTCGAGCAGGCGCACGCACTGCTCGTCGTTGACGACGGGGGGCATGCCCCGCTGGTGCTTGAGCTCGACCTCGACACCGAGCGGGGCCAGGAGGTCCGCGACGACGTCGTCGACGAGCTTTCCCGCCCGCTCCCAGGTCTCCACGTCCAGCGAGCGCAGCGTCCCGGTCACGGTGCCCACCGAGGGGATGGTGTTCGGCGCGCGGCCCGCGTTGACGGCACCCCACGTGAGGTTGGCCCCAGAGCGCGGGTCCAGGCGCCGGTCGAGCACGGCGGGCAGCTGGGTGATGATGTGGCCCAGGGCGTAGACGACGTCGCCGGTGAGGTGCGGGCGCGAGGTGTGCCCGCCGCTGGAGCGCACGGTGACGGTGACGTTGTCCGAGGCCGCGGTGATCGGCCCGATGCGCGAACCGATCTTGCCGCAGGGGATCTTCGGCGCGCAGTGCAGGGCGTAGATCTGCTCGACGCCGTCGAGGACGCCCTGGTCGAGGAGCTCCTTGGCCCCGCTGGGCTGGACCTCCTCGGCGGGCTGGAGGATGAGCCGCACACCGACCGGCAGCTGTCCCTCCGCCTCGAGCCGGGCGAGGACGAGGCCGGCCCCGAGGACGGCGGTGGCGTGGACGTCGTGGCCGCAGGCGTGCGACACGCCCTTGTGCCGGGACCGGAAGGGCAGCCCGGTGGTCTCGGGGACGGGCAGCGCGTCGATGTCGCCGCGCAGCGCGATCCGCCGTCGTCCGCGCTCCCGCGGGTCGGGGCCGATGTCGCAGACCAGGCCGCTGCCCGAGGTGCGTCGCGGGGACAGGCCGGCGGCGGTGAGCCGGTCGAACAGGAGGGTGGTCGTCTCCTGCTCCATCCAGCCCAGCTCGGGGTTGGCGTGGATCTGGCGACGGATCGCCACCAGCTCCTCCTCCAGCTCGGCGGCGAGCTGGACGATGCGGTCGGCGTGGGGGACGTCATTCACCCCAGCGACCTTAGCGCCCCTCAGCGGAGCGCGTCGGGCAGGAGGTCGACGACCTCCTTGAGCCGCTGGGCGTGGTCGGTCGTCGTGACGAGCAGCGCGTCGGGCGTGTCGACGACGACGGCGCCCGGCAGCCCCAGCACCGCGACCAGCCGGTCCGTGGCGGGGACGAGGACGGCGCCGGCGCTGTCGACGGCGTGGGTCCGGCCCTCGCCCAGCGTCCGCACGCCGTCCGGACCGGCGGGGAGCAGCGCCGCGAGCGAGCGCCAGTCCCCGACGTCGTCCCAGCCCAGCTCCGCGGGGACGACCGCCACCCCGCCCTCGGCGGCGACGGGCTCGGCGACGGCGTGGTCGATGGCGATGCGGGTGAGCCGCGGCCACTCGCGCGCGAGGACCTCCGCCCGGTCCGGCCCGTCCCAGGCGCGGGCGATGGCGAGCAGACCGTCGTGCAGCGGGGGCTGCAGCCGGCGCAGGTGCTCGAGCAGCACCTCGGCGCGGACGACGAACATGCCCGCGTTCCACCGGTAGCGGCCGGTGGCGAGGTACCCGGCGGCCGTCGCGGCGTCGGGCTTCTCGGCGAAGGAGACGACGTGGAGCGCGGAGGGCGCGGCGTCGACCCCGAGGTGCGCGCCGGACTCGACGTAGCCGAAGGCCGTCGAGGGGTGGTCGGCCTCCACCCCGAGGGTCACGACGTACCCGGCACGGGCCGCGGCGACGGCCTCGCGGACGGCGGCGGCGAAGGCCGCGGGCCGGCGCACGACGTGGTCGGCGGCGAAGGAGCCGACGACGACGTCGCCGTGCCGCTCACGCAGGAGGGCCGCCGCGAGCCCGATCGCGGCCATCGAGTCCCGGCCCGAGGGCTCGGTGAGCAGGGCGGGCTCGGCGAGGTCCGGCAGCTGCTCGCGCACCCCCGCGGCGTGCGGCTCGCCCGTGACGACCGTGACGCCGTCGGCGAGGGGGGCGAGCCGGTCCCAGGTGCCCTGGAGGAGCGTGCGCCCGCTCCCCGTGAGGTCGAGGAGGAACTTGGGGTGCGCACGGCGTGAGAGCGGCCACAGCCGGGTGCCGGCACCGCCGGCGGGCACGACGGCGTGGAAGCCGGGGATCGCGTCGGAACTCATGGACGCAGCCTAGACAGCCACCCCTCCGGCGACCGGCGGGCGCCCTACCGGTGTCCGGGCCCATGGTCCCGACCACGTCCACGAAGTGGATACCATGCTGGTGTGTCCACCACTCATACTGCAGCGCGGCAGGTCAAGGGCCGCCGCACGTCGGTCGCCCTCAAGCTCGTCATGGCCGTCACCGGCGTCATCTTCCTGCTCTTCGTGCTGGCCCACCTGTACGGCAACCTCAAGGCGCTGTCCGGCCAGCAGGCCTTCGACGACTACGCCCACCACCTGCGGGTGCTCGGCGAGCCGATGCTGCCGGAGTCCGGCTTCCTGTGGGTCATGCGCCTGGGCCTCATCGTCAGCCTCGTGCTCCACGTGTGGTCCGCGATCGTGCTCGCGCGGCGCAACCGCGCGGCCCGCACGCAGAAGTACGTGATGAAGAAGTCGGTCTCCTCGAGCCTGTCCTCGCGGACGATGATGTGGGGCGGCCTGGCGCTCCTCCTGTTCATCGTCTTCCACATCCTGCAGTTCACGACCCTGACGATCGAGGTCGGCGGCTCCTTCGACAGCCCCTACGACCGCCTCGTCGCCGCCTTCGAGACGTGGTGGCTCGTGGCCATCTACGTCGTCGCGATGATCGCGCTCGGCATGCACCTGCGCCACGGCATCTTCAGCGCCGCGCAGACCCTCGGCTGGTCCAACCGCACGCGCCAGCCGATGATCAAGGCAGTAGCCCTGGCCGTCGCGGTCCTCGTCGTCGTCGGCTTCCTCGTCCCGCCGCTCGCCATCGCCTTCGGGCTCGTCTAGACCCGCGGAGTAGTGCATCCCATGACCGACCAGCTCATCGACGGCCTCTACCGCGAGGGCGCCCCGATCGCCGACACCAAGGCGCCGACCTCCGTCCCGGTCGAGCGGCGCTGGCGCGAGCGCCAGTTCGGTGCCCGCCTCGTCAACCCGGCCAACCGGCGCAAGATCAGCGCGATCATCGTCGGCACCGGCCTGGCCGGCGCCTCCGCCGGCGCCACCCTCGGTGAGGCCGGCTACCAGGTGAAGTCCTTCTGCTACCAGGACTCCCCGCGCCGGGCGCACTCGATCGCCGCGCAGGGTGGCATCAACGCGGCGAAGAACTACCGCAACGACAACGACTCGACCTTCCGGCTCTTCTACGACACCGTCAAGGGCGGCGACTTCCGCGCCCGGGAGTCCAACGTCTACCGCCTCGCCGAGGTCAGCGCGAACATCATCGACCAGTGCGTCGCCCAGGGCGTGCCCTTCGCCCGTGAGTACGGCGGCCTGCTCGACAACCGCTCCTTCGGTGGCGTCCAGGTCTCCCGCACCTTCTACGCCCGCGGCCAGACCGGCCAGCAGCTCCTCATCGGCGCCTACCAGGCCCTGGAGCGCCAGGTCGCCGCCGGCACGGTCCAGATGTACACGCGCCACGAGATGCTCGAGCTCGTCGTCGTCGACGGCCGCGCCCGCGGCGTCATCGTCCGCGACATGGTCACCGGTGAGATCGAGACACACCTGGCCGACGTCGTCGTCCTCGCCACCGGCGGCTACGGCAACGTCTTCTACCTGTCGACGAACGCCATGGGCTCGAACACGACGGCGATCTGGCGCGCGCACCGCAAGGGCGCCCTGTTCGGCAACCCCTGCTACACGCAGATCCACCCGACGTGCATCCCCGTCTCCGGTGACTACCAGTCCAAGCTCACCCTCATGAGCGAGTCGCTGCGCAACGACGGCCGCATCTGGGTGCCCAAGCGTGCCGAGGACTGCGACAAGGACCCGCGGGACATCCCCGAGGAGGACCGCGACTACTACCTCGAGCGCATCTACCCGGCCTTCGGCAACCTCGTCCCCCGCGACATCGCCTCCCGGCAGGCGAAGAACGTGTGCGACGACGGCCGTGGCGTGGGCCCGGCGGTCGACGGCGTGCGCCGCGGCGTGTACCTCGACTTCGCCGACGCGATCGGGCGCATGGGCCGCAAGGCCGTCGAGGCCAAGTACGGCAACCTCTTCGACATGTACCAGCGCATCACCGGGGAGAACCCGTACGAGGTGCCGATGCGCATCTACCCGGCCGTCCACTACACGATGGGCGGGTTGTGGGTCGACTACGACCTCCAGTCCAACATCCCCGGCCTCTTCGTCACCGGTGAGGCGAACTTCTCCGACCACGGCGCCAACCGCCTGGGTGCCTCGGCGCTCATGCAGGGCCTGGCCGACGGGTACTTCGTCCTTCCCAACACGGTCAACGACTACCTCGCCGACGGGCCCTTCGAGAAGGTCGCCGAGGACCACCCGGCGGTGGTCGAGGCGCGCGCGTCGGTGCAGGACCGCATCGACCGCCTGATGAGCGCCGGCGGCACCCGCTCGGTCGACTCCTTCCACAAGGAGCTCGGTCAGATCATGTGGGAGTACTGCGGAATGGAGCGCACGGCCGAGGGCCTGCAGACGGCCATCGAGAAGATCCGGGCGCTGCGCGAGGAGTACTGGCGCGACGTGCGCGTCCTCGGAGCGGCCGACGACTTCAACCAGTCGCTGGAGAAGGCCGGCCGCGTCGCCGACTTCATCGAGCTCGGTGAGCTCATGTGCATCGACGCGCTGCACCGCCGCGAGTCCTGCGGCGGGCACTTCCGTGCGGAGAGCCAGACGGAGGACGGCGAGGCGCTGCGCCACGACGACGAGTTCGCCTACGTCGCGGCCTGGGAGTGGGCGGGGACCGGTGAGGCCCCCGTGCTCCACAAGGAGGACCTCGTGTACGAGTACGTCGAGATGAAGCAGCGGAGCTACAAGTGAGAATCACCCTCAAGGTCTGGCGTCAGGCCAACGCCGCCACCCGCGGCCGGATGGTCGACTACGCACTCGACGACGTCTCCGAGGACATGTCCTTCCTCGAGATGCTCGACGTCCTCAACGAGCAGCTCATCGCCAAGGGCGAGGAGCCGGTGGCCTTCGACCACGACTGCCGCGAGGGCATCTGCGGCATGTGCGGCCTCATGATCGACGGCGTCGCGCACGGGCCGGAGGTCACCACGGTCTGCCAGCTCCACATGCGGTCCTTCAATGACGGCGACACCATCACCGTCGAGCCGTGGCGCGCGGACCCCTTCCCCGTCATCAAGGACCTCGTCGTGGACCGCTCGGCCTTCGACCGGATCATCCAGGCCGGCGGGTTCATCTCCGCCAACACCGGCGCGGCCCCGGACGCCCACGCGACCCCGGTGCCCAAGGCCGACGCCGACGCCGCCTTCGAGGCGGCCGCGTGCATCAGCTGCGGCGCCTGCGTCGCCGCCTGCCCCAACGGCTCCTCGATGCTCTTCACCGCCGCCAAGGTCACCCACCTCGGCAAGCTGCCCCAGGGCCAGCCGGAGCGGCTCGGGCGCGTGGTCTCGATGGTCGCCCAGCAGGACGCCGAGGGCTTCGGCGGCTGCACGAACATCGGTGAGTGCGCGTCCGTGTGCCCCAAGGGCATCCCGCTGGACACGATCAACCAGCTGAACTTCGACCTGCGCACCGCCCTCCGCAACGGCGCCTGACCCGCCGCCCCCTCTCTTCAGCCGAGTACGCACAAACGGTCACCCAGCGGCGCCTGCAGCGCCGCCTGGGTGACCGTTTGTGCGTACTCGGCGTCAGGGCTGGCGGTGGCGGGTCTCGCCGCGGGCCTTGCGGCGCTGCGCCGAGCGCTCGGCGTAGGCGTCCTTGCTCACGAAGCGCCGCTGCAGCCGGCGCCGGTTCCAGTCCCGTGCCCGGCCCACGAGGCCGCCCCAGTAGGCCTCGCGGGCCCGCGCCTCCACGGCCGCCCGCTCGTTCCACTCCGCCCGCTCCTCCTCGGCGTGGCGCAGGGCGAGGACCTCCTCGCCCTCCTCCCCCAGGTGCTCGAGGTCGGCGACGAGCGTCTCCTCCCGGGACCTCTCGTCGGCCTGGACGGTGCCGGTGGTCGCCTCGTAGTCCCACGTGAGGGTCTGGGGGACCGAGAGGGTGACGTAGTTGGGGTGCTCGTCGAAGTTCGTCGCGCTCGGGTCGTCCGGCTTGGGCGGCGCCGGTGGGTTGGCGGTCCACGCGGCGATCATCAGCGTGACGCGCGCGAGGAGGTTGACCCACAGCAGCAGGGTGATGAGCGCCGCGGCCGTCGCGAGCAGCGGGTCGTCGGCGCCCCCGACGAGAGTGGTCCCGAAGAGCCGGAGCACGGTGGAGGCCACCGCGCCCAGCAGCGCCCCGAGGAGGAGGTCACGGCGGGGCACGT
This sequence comes from Georgenia satyanarayanai, assembly GCF_900116375.1. Taxonomy (GTDB): domain Bacteria; phylum Actinomycetota; class Actinomycetes; order Actinomycetales; family Actinomycetaceae; genus Oceanitalea; species Oceanitalea nanhaiensis. Next base: position 182,409 of record NZ_UETB01000003.1, read on the forward strand.
GCACGCCGGCGAGCACCCGGAAGAGCAGGACGTACACCGCGGCGTCGACGAGGAGGGCGGCGAGGTAGCCGAGGACGCGCAGCGCGGCGGAGGCGAAGGCGCCCTCGATGCCGACGGCGTCGAGCACCCACTGCCCGGCCGCGCCGGCGGCGATCCCCAGCGCCGCCGTCGTGACGACCGCGGCGGCCAGGGCGAGGAAGCCGCCGAGGTCGCGCACCCGCATGAGCACGGGGCTCTCCTTGGGCGCGACGATGCCGAACATCATCCTGATCGATCGCCGGAGCGCGCCCATGACGGAGATCGCCGTCCACAGCAGCACGCCGGCGGCGGCGACGCTGGCGGGGTTGAGGGCAGTGTCGAGCACGAGCTCGCTGGGGTCGACGAGTCCGCCGTTGGTGCCGGTGTCGATGATGCCGGGCAGGGCGTCGTCCACGCTCTGGAGCACGGTCTCCCGCAGCTCGGCGTTGGTGCCGAGCACCGTCATGAAGACGGTGTAGCCGATCGTCAGGGCCGCGAAGATCGAGAACAGCGCGGAGTAGGTGATGCCACCGGCGAGCAGGCCGCCGTTCACCTTGGCGTACCGGGCCAGCCCGCGGCCGGGCCGCGAGTGCTCCCAGCGCGCCATCAGCGCCTTCACGCGTTCGCCCGCCGTCGGACCGTCGCTCCCCTGCTCCTCGGTGCTCATGCCCGCCAACCCTAGGGAGGAAGCCCGACGGCGGCATCAGCAGACCGATGCCCCCTCCTCTCCTCGTGCCGACAGCTGGATTCCTGTCACCAGGAATCCAGCTGTCGGCGCTGGGCGGGAGGGGGTCAGCTCAGCTTGGCTACCCCGGCCACGTCCTTGGCGGCGGCGGTCCCGGTCGCGGCGGGTGCCGGGCCGACGGGGCGGCGGACACCGAGGGTGTCGGTCCCGTTGCCGTCCCAGTCACCCACGTACACCTCGTCGCCCAGGCGGCCGAAGGTCACCACCGTGTCCGCGTCCCCGCCACGCAGGGAGTTGTTCACGTGGTACACCCGGCCTCGCTGGATCGCGAAGGTGTCACTGCCGTTGCCGTCCCAGTCACCGGCCAGGGTGACGTCGGCGGACCGGCCGTAGGTGAACACCGTGTCGGCGTCCCCACCCCGCAGGGAGTTCTTCACGTGGTAGACCGCACCACGACGCACCGCGAAGGTGTCCGTGCCGTCGGCGTTCCAGTCACCGACTAGCACCTGGTCAGTCTCGCGGCCGTAGGTGAACACCACGTCGGCGTCCCCGCCACGCAGGGAGTTCTTCACGTGGTACTCGGCCCCGCGGCGCACCGCGAAGGTGTCGGTGCCGTTGCCGTCCCAGTCACCGACCAGGATGACGTCACCATCACGGCCATAGGTCAGGACCACGTCCGCGTCCCCACCACGCTGCGCGTTAGACACGTGGAACTCGTTCCCGCGACGCACGGCGATCGTGTCGACGCCGTCACCGTCCCAGTCTCCGATGAGCACCTCATCAGCCCACCGGCCGTACATGAAGTGCACGTCCGTGGAACCCCGCCAGGTGTTGGACAGGTGGAACTCCGCACCACGGGTGTCCGGAGCCGGGGTGCCGGTGGTGAAGGCGAAGCTCCACTCCGCGGCGGCCCCCTCGGCCAGCACGAAGCCCTCCAGCGCACGCACCGTCACGGTGACGGTGCCCACGCCCGGGTAGGTCCCGGCCTCGATAACGTCACCGTCGATCACGTACTCCACGCCGTCGAGCGCGGGGACCGTGAAGGTATCATCGGCGAATCCGGGCCGGTCGACGAAGGACACCGCCTCAGGCGTGACCTCCACCAGCTCCGGCCCCCCACCCTCGGTGGAGAAGGTGTGGGACCACTCGGCCACGGCACCCTCGGCGAGCACGAAGCCCTCCAGGGCGTGCGCGGTCACCGTGACCTCGCCCGAACCCTCGTGGGTCCCGGCCTCCACGACCGAGTCACCGATCCGGTACTCCACACCCTCGACGTCCGGCACCGTGAAGGTGTCGTCGTCGGTGCCATGCTCGTCGGAGAACGTCACCCCCTCAGGCGTCACCTCGACGAGCTCGGCCGGCGGCACCGCCAGCTCGGCGACCTGCTCAGCGGTCAGCACCCGGTCGAAGAGGTGGACGTTGTCTACGGCTCCGTCGAGGAAGTCGACGTCGTTGCCCTCCCACTGGCCGCGCCCGACGGCGAAGGTGCCGTCGGTCAGGGTCGAGGCCTTGGACTCCTGGACAGCCGCGAGCTCGCCGTCGAGGTAGAGGCGCAGCTCTCGGGCAACCGCGTCGCGAACACCGACCAGGTGTCGCCACTCGCCAGTACGCGGCGTCCCTTCCGCGACCGCGCGGTCGTTCTCGAAGCTGAAAGCGAAGCCATTGATCGGCGCGCCATACTGCAGGAAGAAGGCACTCTTACCGCGGACGCCGTCCATGCTGGCCACCGTCGCGTAGCCACCCGTGGGCAGCTCGTCCAGGCGCACCCAGGCCGAGACGGAGAAGTTGCCCGTGGTGTCGAGTTCCGGAACCTGGGTCGTCGCCGCCCCGTCGCCGTCGAGACCGAGGGCCGAGCCCTGGATCCCGATCTCCTCCCAGGACATGCCCTCTCCGAGCGTGAGGGTGTGGTCGTTACCGGTCACGTCCTCGGCGGTGTCGCCCTCGTTCTCGTTCAGCGGCCAGTAGGCCAGCGCGTCATCGGTCGGCTCCGGGAAGGTCCGCGGGTGCGAGCCGACCTCGACGAGCTTCTGGTTGATGGCACGCACGGCGTCCCGGTCCATCTTGGAGACCTTGCGGTCGTAGGTCCAGAACCCGTTGACCTCACCCTCGAGGTCGGTCAGCTGGGTGTAGACGGAGCCGGAGAGGTAGTCCTGCGCCGGCGCGATGAGCTCCGCGGTGTTCTGCACGTAGGCGGCGGTGAGCTCCTCGGAGGTGTCGACCTCGCCGTACGGGTTCACCGATCCGCCGGGCCACACGTGGCCCGGGACGGACAGCGAGAAGCCGCCGTGCTCGCCGTCGATCGCGGCGCGCGTGTCGTCCGGTCGCGGCAGTGCCGGCCCGGTGTACTGGTGGTAGTCGATGATGTCGCCCTGACCCGAGTCGCCCAGGGAGTTGCAGCAGTTGTGACCACTGTGCGCGTTCATGAGTCGTGACGGGTCGAGGGCCTTGATCTCGTTGGCGATCTCACCGGTGGTCTGCAGGTTCCACTCGCCCCAGCCCTCGTTGAAGGGGACCCAGCCGATGATCGAGGTGGAGGAGCCGAACTGCTCGACCATGGTCCGCATCTCGGCGCGGTACTGCTCGCGGACGTCCTCGTTGGCGTTGTCACCGCTGGGCATGTCCTGCCAGACCAGCATGCCGATCTGGTCGGCGTGGTAGTACCACCGCTGCGGCTCCACCTTGATGTGCTTGCGGATCGTGTTGAAGCCGAGGTCCTTGGTCTCCTGGATATCCCAGGCGAGAGCCTCGTCGGTGGGAGCGGTGTACACGCCGTCCGGCCAGTACCCCTGGTCAAGGGTCGAGTTGAGGTAGGTCTGCTCGCCGTTCAGCAGGATGCGCTGCTGGCCGTCCACCTCCGCGACCTCGATCGACCGCATGCCGCTGTAGCCGTCGACGGCGTCGTTCTGGTCACCGTCGGTCAGCGTCGCCGTGAGGTCGTAGAGGTACGGGTCCTCCGGCGACCAGAGGTGCGGGTCGGGGATCTCGAGCTGCAGATTCGTGTCCGTCGCACCGGTCACGCTGCCGACCTCGACGCCGTCGGCGTCGTAGGCGACGATCTCGACGGACGCCTCGTCCGAGGCCCCCGCGGTGTTGACGTTGACGGTGAGCGCGTCGTTGTCGAGATCGGGGGTCAGGTCGAGCTGGGTGATGTGGGCGGCCGGGACCGGCTCCATCCACACCGTCTGCCAGATGCCCGAGGCGGGCGTGTAGAAGATGCCCCCCGGGTTGTTCGACTGCTTGCCACGGGGCTGGTCCCCGGTGGTGTCGGTGACCCGCACGACGAGCTCGTTCTCGCCCTCGACGAGGGCGTCGGTGATGTCGGCGGAGAAGGCGTCGAAACCACCGAGGTGGTGCGCCACCTCGGTGCCGTTGACGTAGACGGTGGCCTCATAGTCGACCGCATCAAAGTTGAGCTGCAGCCGCTCTGTGGTCCCGATCGCCCAGCCCTCGGGCACCGCGAACGTGCGGTAGTAGGCGAAATGGTCCTCGGTGAGCTCGACCTCCGAGAGGATCGACTCGATCGGGAACGGGACGACGACCTCCTTCGAGAAGGCCTCGGCCTCGAACGGGGTCTCACTGTCGGCCTCGAGGATCTCGAGCTGCCAGGGCCCGTTGAGGTTCTGCCAGTCCTCGCGCACCATCCCGGGGCGGGGGTACTCCGGCAGCGGGTTGTCCCGGTCCAGGTCCGCGGCCCACGGCGTCACCATCACATAGGTCGACAGGTTCTCGACCGGGATGTCGAACGCCGGAGCGTCCTCGCCACCGACGGTGAGGTCACCCTCGCCGTCGTAGGCGAGCCGTACTACCGCAAGCTCCGTCACCGGGCCCTCGGGGGTCAGCACGAGCGCCTCGCCCGAGGAGTAAACCTCGGCTTCCGCCACCGGGATCTCTCCGCCGTCGACGGTGAGCACGACGTGGTCGGCGACGTCACTGCCGGCCGCGACCGCTCCGTCGAGTTCGAGGCGCACCGCGTCGCCGGCCTCGTTGACCGTGCCGCGCGCCGGGTAGACGTCGAAGTCGTCCGGCGGCGTGAACGCGCTCAGAGGCACGATGCTCTTCTCGATGCCGGGACCCGTCCACCGGACGAAGAGGTTGGCGCCGCCGGTGGCCTGGAACTGGTCGAGGCGGAAGTCGTACTTCTCGCCGGCCTCGAGCGTCACCGTCTGCGACGTCTGCTCGATGTCCCACTGGTTGACCCACCAGTCGATGATCTGCTCGCCGTCGACCCAGAGCCGGAAGCCGTTGTCGCCGGAGACGTAGAAGGTGTAGTCCCCGCTGGACGGCGCCTCGATCTGGCCCGTCCAACGCGCGCCGGTGTGCTCCCCCTGCCCGGTGCGCTGCTCGTACACCGGGACGAGGTTGTTGAAGTTGAGCTCGCCGTCGAGGATGGTGCTCGTCGGCTCGGTCAGCTCGAAGTCCGGTGCGGTGACCCCGGCGAAGTACTCGCCGCGGAGTCCGTTCACCTCCTCGACCGCTCCCTGCGCTGCGGCAGCTGTGCCGAGCAGCGATGCGACCAATGCACCGATGACAAGAACTGATCGTGCCCGGAGGGTGCTACCCCGGCCGCGACGATGTGGCTGAGTCACTGTTGACCTTTCGACGTGGTGAACGGACTGCGGTGTGACCGGCCAACGTTCAGCCGATCGCCTTTCGTGGGCGTGCCTGCACCCGCGAGAGGTAGATCTGTGCCGTCGCGACGACGATGAGGACGGCACCGTTGACGACGGCCTGCCAGTTGGAGTCGGTCAGGCCGAGCCGGTTGATGAGGTTGGCGATGACCTGGAGCAGGAGCATCCCCACGAGCGAGCCCAGGACGGAGCCGGACCCGCCCATGAGAGCCGTGCCACCGAGCACCACCGCGGAGATCGCGGTGAGCTCGAGGCCGACACCGAGGGTTGTCACTCCCGAGGCCGTGTAGGAAGCGGTCAACGCACCTGCGAGACCCGCGAGCATGCCGCTCGCGGTGTAGGCGATCATCTTGGAGCGGGCGACGGGCAGGCCCATGAGGTCGGCAGCCAGGGGCTGGCCACCGATGGCGAGTAGGGTGGATCCGTAGGACGTGCGGTACTGCACGAGCATCCCGGCGGCGAACAGCAGCACGGCCAGCCAGACCGTGTACCCGAGGCCCAGGAAGGACCCCTGGGCGAGGGTGAGGAACCAGCTGCCCTCCGGCACCTTGAAGGTGATCGCGCCCTCGTCGGTGAGGACGAGCAGCAGCCCCCTGGCGAACAGCAGTCCGGCGAGCGTGACGATGAAGGCCGGGACCGCGGTCCGCGCCACGATGGTTCCCTGCACCAGGCCGAACAGCCCGCACACCGCCAGCGGCAGCACGAGCCCGAGGAGCGGGTTGTGGCTCGCACCCCACGCGCCGAGGACACCTCCCAGCGCGAAGACCGACCCCACGGACAGGTCGATACCCCCGGTGAAGATGACGAAGGTCATCCCGAGTGCGAGCAGCGAGTAGAAGGAGGCCTGCTGGGCGATCTGGCTGAGGTTGCTGGCAGTGCCGAACGAGTCGAAGGTCAGGCTCATCACCAGGCCGAGGCCGAGGAGCACAAGCAGGGCACCGTTGCGCTGCGCGAAGCGCGCACTCCGTTCCCGACGGCTGACTACGGCAGCCGTAACCTCGACCTTCTCCGACGTCACGCTACCGAGATCGGTGGTCGTCTTCACGAGGTCTTCCTCCCGAGCTGGACGTAGACAGCCCCGACGATGACCACGGCCTGCGTCATCTGGGCGATCGAGTCCGCGATGTTGTGAGCCACCAAGGTCGAGGTGATGAGCTGCATGAGCAGCGCACCGGCCAGCGTGCCGAGCACGCGGATCCTGCCGCCCGTGAGTGGAGTGCCGCCGATGACGACAGCAGCGATGGCATTGAGCTCCATGAGCAGTCCGAGCGTCCGCGGGTCGGACGCCTGCGACCGGGCCGCCAGGAGGATCCCGGCGATCGCCGCAAGGACTCCGCTCACGACGTACGTGGTAACGAGGATCCGGTTGACCGGGAGCCCCGCGAGCGTGGCGGCCCGACGGTTGCCGCCGATCGCCTCCATGCCGCGCCCGAAGGTCGTGCGCCGCACCAGGAATCCGACGACGAGCAGCATCACGGCGGCGACCAGCACCGTGTAGGGGACGCCGAGGAACGAGCCGAGGCCGAGCGAGCGCAGGCCGGGGTCGTTGAGGTTCTTGATCTGACCGCCGATCACGTTGGCCAGTCCTCGACCGCCGACGAGGATGGCGAGCGTGGCGACGATGGGTTGCAGTCCCACCCGAGACACCAGAGTCCCGACGAGGAAGCCCGATGCCGCTCCGCACAGCATCGCGATCGCGACACCCGTGAGCGTCCCGTACCCCAGGTACAGCGGCATGACGGCTGCGGCGAGCGCCATCACCGACCCGACCGACAGGTCGATGCCTCCGGTGCCGATGACCATCGCCATCCCGAGCGCGACGATGAGGGTGGGGGCGGTCTGGATGAGTTGGAGCCGGAGGTTGCTCGTCGTGACGAAGTGGGGGGTGATGACGATGTTGAGGATCACCAGCACGATGAGCGCGAGGTAGACGCCGTTGCGCCGTACCCAGTCACCGCTGATCGGTGAGCCGCGGCGGTGCTCCGCAGGGCCCGAGCCCGGAGGTGCCGCCACCGCTGTCTGGTTGCTCATGAGGCCACCTCGTCCTGGAGGTCGTGAATTGTCGGGGCGACCAGCGCCGCAAGCAGTCGTGAGTGGGTCAGGTCGCTGCCGGAGAGTCGGTCGTTGACCGAACCCTCGTGCAGCACGACGACCTTGTCGGAGGTGTCGACGAGCTCCTCCGTCTCCGACGAGATCATGAGGACCGCGAGCCCCTTCTCTGCCAGTTCGTCGATCACAGACGCAACCTCCTGCTTGGCACCGACATCGATTCCGCGGGTCGGCTCGTCGAGCAGGAAGACCTTCGGCTTGGTACACAGCCAGCGCGCGATGAGGACTTTCTGCTGGTTCCCGCCAGAGAGCTCGGAGACCAGCTGCTGCGGGCTCGACACCTTGATCCTCAGCCGCTTGATGAAGGTGTCGACGAGCTCGTCGACCTTCGCGTCGGAGATGACGCCCCACCGGGAGACCTGGTCGAGGACCGCGAGCACGATGTTGTCGCGGACCGACAGGTCGGGGATGATCCCCTCGGCCTTGCGGTCCTCCGACAGGAGGGCGATCCCGGCATCGAGAGCGGCGGGGATCGAGTTCCGCCGGATGGCAGTGCCCTCGACGTCGATCGTGTCGGCGTCGGAGGCAAGGTCGCCGTAGATGGCCTTGACGGTCTCGCTCCGGCCGGATCCGAGCAGCCCGGCGAGGCCGACGATCTCACCGGGGCGGACATCGAGGTCGATGCCGTGGAGTCGCCTGTGGGCCCGCAGCCCGCGGACGGACAGCACGGGTGCCGCGGCGTCGGCGTCGCCGGTGCTGATCGATGCCGACTCGCGTTCCCTGACGCCCTCGGCGATCTCTCGACCGAGCATGTGCGAGACGAGCTCGCGGCGGTCGAGGTCGGCCATCTGGCCCCGGTGGACGACCTCTCCGTCCCGCAGGATGGTGATGGCGTCGCACAGCTGCCACAGCTCGTCGAGGCGGTGGGACACGAACACGATGCCGACGCCGTCGTCACGGAGCCGTCGCGCGACCGAGAACAGTGTCTCGACCTCGCGGATCTCGAGCGACGAGGTCGGCTCGTCCATGATCACGGTGCGGGCGTTGATCGTCATGGCCCGCGCGAGGGCGATCATCTGCTGGACGCCGAGCCCGAGTCGGCCGACGTCCTGGGTGACGTCGACCTCGATGCCGAGGTCGGCGGTGATGCGCTGCGCGTCACGGTTCATCGCGCGCACGTCGATGAGGCCGAGCCGGTTGCGGGGCTCTCGCCCCAAGAACACGTTTCGGGCCACGGAGAGCAAGGGGACGAGGCTGATCTCCTGGTAGACCGTGGAGATGCCGACGTCCTGTGCGTCGGAGGGGCGGGAGAAGCTCACCGGCTCACCGCGGTAGCGGATCTCGCCGGCGTCGGGCTGGTACACGCCGGTGAGGACCTTGATGAGCGTAGACTTCCCGGCACCGTTCTCGCCGACGAGTGCGTGGATGGAGCCCGGGGCGACACTGAACGAGACGTCCGTGAGGGCTTTGATACCGGCGAACTGCTTGGTCACGCCGGTGACCTCGAGAACCGAGGCCGCCGCTGACACGTCGACGGTCTGCAGGGGTGATGAAGGCACAGCAGATTCCTTCGGGAGGGTGGGCGAAGTGCGTCCCGGCACCGGCAGTGACGCCGGGACGCACTTGGGGTGAGGAGGTAGAGCCGCTGGCTCAGAAAGCGCGCCCGAGCTGCTCCTCGGCGTTCTCCTGGGTGTACTCGCCGTCCTCGATGATGATGTCCTCGGGAATGGCCTCACCGTCGTAGAACCGCTGCAGCGTCTCGAAGACCAGGGGCCCGAAGCGCGGGTTGGACTCGATGACCGCGTTGTACGTCCCGGCGACGATGGCCTCGACAGCGTTGCGCGTGCCGTCGATCGACACGATCACCACGTCCTCGCCCGGCACCATGCCGGCCTCGGTGATCGCCGTCATGGCGCCGAGACCTTCCTCGTCGTTGAAGGCGTAGATCGCGTCGATCTCCGGGTTCGACTGGAGCAGCTGGGCGGTGACTTCCTGGCCCTCGCTCCGGGAGGCGTTGGCCGTCTGCTCCGCGACGATGGTGATGTCGGGGTACTCAGCCGCCACACGCTCCTTGAAGCCGTTGGCCCGGCCGTCGGTGACGTTGTTGCCCGAGGGGCCGAGCAGGATCGCGACGTTCGCCTCACCATCGGTGATATCGGCCAGCGCGTCAGCCGCCCGCTCGCCCTGCTCGACGAAGTCCGAGCCGAGGAAGGCCAGGTAGTCGGAGCACGACTCGTTCGTGACCTTGCGGTCGATCGTCACGACGGGCACGCCCTGGTCCTGCGCGGCCTGCAGCGCAGGGTCCAGGCCGTCGGAGTTCACCGGAGCGACGACGAGGATGTCGATGCCCTGGTTGAGCATGTCCTGGATGTCGTTGATCTGCTTGGGCAGCTCGTTGTTCGCGTTGGTCACGATGAGCTCAGCGCCCACCTCAGCCGCCGCGTCGCGGATGGACTGGGTCTCAGCCGCGCGGAAGCTTGCCGAGTCCGGCTCCGACTGGGAGAAGCCCACCTTGGCGCCCTCGAGCTCGATGGCCTCCACGCCGTAGTCGTCGATGGTGCAGCCTTCGCCCTCGCCGACGTCCGCGTCGCGGACCTGCTGAGACGTGTCGACCGTGCTGTCACTGGTCGCTTCGTTCGAGCCGTCCGTTCCTCCGCCGCCCTCGTTCGTGCATCCCGCGAGGGCAAAGCCAGCGACTGCGACGAGTGCTGCACCGCGCAGGAGGATGCGGTTCCCAGGACTTCTCATGTGCGAATCTCCTTCGAATCGATCGGACAGCATCGTCACCGCCGAATGGACCCTTCCTATCGGACTACGCCAGATTCAGTCAAGCCCGAACACAAGCCATCCAGGACGAGCAGTCTCGCGATGCGGTCTGGTGGTTCATGTTCGTTCTTGAGTTCTTCGTGTGCCATACTGAGCGCATGAGCATTGACCGCGCCGCACCCACCTCATCTCCGCTGCTCGCCCGCCAGCGGCAGCAGCAGATCCTGGCCGTCGTCAGCCAGCACGGTGGTGTGCGCGTCGCCGACATGGTCGATCAACTCGGCGTGTCAGAGATGACGATCCGTCGTGACATCACGAGCCTCGTGCGTCGTGGACTCGTCTCCCGGGTGCATGGTGGCGCGGTCAGCCCGAGCCGCTCGACCGAGGAGCCCGCCTTCGCACTCAAGGCGACCCAGCACCAGGATGAGAAGGCCCGCATCGGTCGACATGCCGCCGCGCGGGTGGAGGCGGGCGACGCTGTCGCGCTCTCCGCGGGAACGACGACACTCGCCGTCGCCCGCGCCCTGGTCGCGCACCCCGACTTCGCCACCCTCACCATCATCACCAACTCCCTGCCGGCGGCCGACATCCTCCATCAGGCCGCCATGCACGCCCGCGAGGCCTCCCACCCCAGTCCGACGATCGTGCTCACGGGCGGCGAACGGACACCCTCGGACGCCCTCGTGGGTCCCGCGACCATCGACTACCTCCGCGCGGTACGGGTCGACTGGGTGTTCCTCGGGGCGCACGGCTTCGATCCCACCATCGGCCTCATGACACCGAACCTCCAGGAGGCGGCGACCAACGCCGCCCTCCTCGCGACCGGCCGCAGCGTCGTCGCCGTGCTCGACTCGAGCAAGTGGGGCGTTCGCGGGGTGCGTGCCTTCTGCGGCGTCGAGGATCTCGCCGCCCTGGTCACCGATGCCGAGCCGGATGAGGAGACCCTCGCAGCCGCCGCCACCCACGACTTCTCGCTGGAGATCGCCACCGATGACCACTGACGCGCCCGCGGTCCGCAAGACGCGTGCCAGGCTCGCCGACGGCCGCGAGATCCTCTACTTCGACGACTCCGAGCCCTACGTCTCCGGCGGCGCCACCCGTCGTCTCGACGACCCCCGCCCGCTCCCGGACCGCTTCGCCCCCGTCCCCGGTCCCGACGGCGAGCCGCAGCCCTTCACCGGCCCGCAGATGCGCTACGACGTCCTCACCGGCGAGTGGGTCCCCATGGCCACCCACCGGATGAACCGCACCCACCTGCCCCCGGCCGACGCGAACCCGCTGGCCCCCGCGAAGCCCGGCGCGGCGTACTCGGACGGTGAGGTGCCGGCCGACGACTACGACGTCGTCGTCTTCGAGAACCGCTTCCCCTCCCTCGTCCAGGTGCCGGGCGAGGAGGACGTCGTCACCCACCTCGACGGCGAGCCGCTGTGGCCCGTGCGCCCCGCGGCGGGCCGCTGCGAGGTCATCTGCTTCTCCCCCGACGCGAAGGCCTCCCTCGCCACGCTGGACGAGGGCCGCATGCGGACCGTCGTCGAGGCCTGGGCGGACCGGACGTCCGAGCTCGGCGCCCTGCCCGGGATCGAGCAGGTCTTCTGCTTCGAGAACCGCGGCCGCGAGATCGGGGTGACCCTCCACCACCCCCACGGGCAGATCTACGCCTACCCCTACCTCACGCCGCGGACCGCGACGATGCTGCGCCAGGCGCGCGAGCACCGCGCCGCCACCGGCCGCAACCTCCTGCGCGACGTCCTCGAGGCCGAGCTGCGCTCCGGCCGCCGCGTCGTCGCCGAGTCCGAGCACTGGGTCGCCTACGTGCCCGCCGCCGCGCGCTGGCCCGTCGAGATGCACCTCGCCCCGCGCCGCGACGTCCCCGACCTGCCCGCCCTCACCGACGCGGAGCGCACCGACCTCGCCGCGATCTACCTGCGCCTGCTCCGGGCCGGGGACCAGTTCTTCGTCGAGGAGGGGGCCGACGGCGAGCAGCGCGCCATCGCGCTGCCCTACATCTCCGCCTGGCACCAGGCACCGGTCCACGAGGGCCGCGAGGACCTGCGCCTGCACCTGCAGCTCTTCTCCGTCCTGCGCGCTCCCGGCAAGCTCAAGTACCTCGCCGGCTCGGAGTCCGGCATGGGCGCCTGGGTCTCCGACACCACCCCCGAGCGCATCGCCGACCGTCTGCGGGAGGTCATCGCGTGAGCGTCCTCGCTCCCGCCTGGACCGCCGACGACGGCGCCCGCCGGGCCCGTGACCTCCTCACCTCCGTCCTCGGTCCCGAGCCCGCCGACGGCGTGTGGGCGGCTCCCGGGCGGGTCAACCTCATCGGGGAGCACACCGACTACAACGGCGGTCTGTGCCTGCCCATCGCCCTCCCGCACCGCACGTACGTCGCCGTCCGCCGGCGCACCGACCGCACCGTGCGGCTCACCTCCGCCCAGGAGGAGGGCGTGCGCACCATCGACCTCGACGGCGTCGGCCCGGCCGGCACCGCGGGTGCGGTCGAGGGGTGGCCGGCGTACGTCGTCGGCGTCGCGTGGGCGCTGGTGGCCGAGGGTCTCGTGCCGCCCGAGCGGGTGACCGGCTTCGACGTCGCCGTGGACAGCTGCGTGCCCTACGGCGCCGGGCTGTCCTCCTCCGCGGCGCTCGAGTGCGCCGTGGCGATCGCCCTCGACGAGCTGTGGGAGCTGGGTCTTGCGGCGGACGACGCCGGCCGGTCCCGTCTCGCCGCTGCCTGCGTGCGCGCGGAGAACGAGGTCGCCGGCGCGCCGACGGGCGGCATGGACCAGTCCGCCTCGCTGCGCGCCGAGGAGGGCCGCGCACTGCTCCTCGACTGCCGCGACGGCTCCACCCGTCAGGTCCCCTTCGACCTCGCGGCCGCGGGACTGGAGCTCCTCGTCATCGACACCCGGGCCCCGCACGCCCTCGTCGACGGGCAGTACGCCGAGCGCCGCGACAGCTGCGAGCGCGCGGCCCGGCAGCTCGGGGTCACGACGCTGCGCGAGGTGGAGGACCTCGACGCCGCGCTCACGGCGTTGGACGAGCCCGTCGTCCGGCGGCGGGTGCGCCACGTCGTCACCGAGATCGAGCGCGTGGCCCGCTTCGCCGGGGAGCTCGACGCCGGACCGCTCGACGCGGCCCGCGCCGCGGCGCTCGGGGCGCTCATGGCCGCCTCGCACGCCTCGATGCGCGACGACTACGAGATCTCCTGCGCGGAGCTCGACGTCGCCGTCGAGACCGCGACGGCGGCCGGCGCCCACGGCGCCCGGATGACCGGCGGCGGCTTCGGCGGCTCGGCCATCGCGCTGCTCCCGGCGGGGCAGGCCGAACGGGTGGCCGGTGAGGTCCGCGACGCCTTCGCCGCGGCCGGCTTCGCCGAGCCGGCCTTCCTCCTCGCCCCCGCGAGCGCCCCCGCCGCCCGCACCTGACCTCTCGGCGCGCCCGCCCCCGCCCCCTCCCCGCCGAGAGCTGAGTTCTTCACCGCACCCTGTCGGGAACAACTCAGCTCTCGACGCACCCCGGAACCGCCGCCGCGCCCCCTCCTCGCGGAGAGCTGAGTTCTTCACCGCACCCTGTCGGGAACAACTCAGCTCTCGGCGCACCCGGGACCCGGCCTCTCCCGCCGAGACCCCGGCCTCTCCCCGCGGGACCCGGGGGATCGGTCAGCCCAGGTCGACGACGAGGGGGGCGTGGTCGGAGAAGCGCTGGTCGTAGGCGGCGGCGCGGTCGACCGTGGCCGTGCGGGCGCGCTCGGCGAGGCCGGGCGAGGACAGCAGGTAGTCGATCCGCCAGCCGGCGTCGTTGTCGAAGGCCTTCCCGCGCATCGACCACCACGTGTAGGGGCCCGGCCCCTCCCCGCCGAGGCGGCGGCCGAGGTCGACGTAGGCGAGGTCGTCGAACCAGCGGTCGAGGTAGGCGATCTCCTGGTCGAGCACGCCCGAGGTGCGGTTGTGGTTGCCCTTCCAGTTCTTGATGTCCACCGGTCGGTGGACGATGTTGACGTCCCCGCCCACGACAACCTCCCGCTCCCCCGCCGCCGCCTGCTCCGAGAGCGTGGTGAGCCGCGCGGTGACCTTGTCCAGGTGCGCGTACTTCGCGGCCATCCGCTCGGGCTCGCTCGCCGTCCCCGAGTGGACGTAGACGGACACCAGGGTGAGCGGACGGTCGCTGCCGGGCAGCTCGACGTCCATCTCCACCCAACGGCCGGTGTCGACGGGCGGCTCGTCCTCCCCCAGGCCCACCCGCACCGCCGTGGCGGGCAGGCGGGAGGCGACGGCCACACCGGCCCGGCCCTTGATGTCGCTGGCCTGGTGGGCCACGTGCCAGCCCGCGCCGAGCAGCTCGCGGAGCACGTCGTCGGGGGCGCGGACCTCCTGCAGGAGGAGCAGGTCGGGTGAGCGGTCGGTGAGCCAGGTGTCCATGCCCTTGCGGACGGCGGCGCGGAGCCCGTTGACGTTGACGGTGGCGATTCTCAGCATCCGGCCATTCTCACCTCGGGCGGTGACATGGCCGAAACCGGCGGGACCCGCCGCTGCGGGTCCCGCCGGCCCGTTCAGTGGCGCCGCACCCCGAGCGTGTCGGTGCCGTTGCCGTCCCAGTCGCCGACGTAGACCTCGTCCCCCTCGCGCCCGAAGGTGAGGACGCGGTCGGCGTCCCCGCCCCGCAGGGAGTTGTTCACGTGGAAGACACGGCCACGCTGGATCGACAGGGTGTCGGTGCCGTTGCCGTCCCAGTCACCCGCCAGCGTGACGTCCCCGGACCGGCCGTAGGTGAAGACCGTGTCGGCGTCCCCTCCGCGCAGCGAGTTCCTCACGTGGTACGTGGCGTCCCGGCGCACCGTGAAGGTGTCCGTCCCGTCCGCGTCCCAGTCGCCGACGAGGACCGTGTCGTTCTCCCGGCCGTAGCGGACCACGCGGTCCGCCTCCCCGCCGGTCAGCCGGTTCTTCACGTGGTAGTCCGCGCCGCGGCGCACGGCGAGCGTGTCGTGCCCGTCCCCGTCCCAGTCGCCGACGAGCAGCGTGTCGCCCGGGCGCCCGTACGTGAAGGCCAGTGACGCGTCGCCGCCGCGGTGACCGCCGGACACGTGGACGACGTTCCCGCGGCGCACCGCGATGGTGTCCGTGCCATCACCGTCCCAGTCACCGATGAGGACCTCGTCCCCGCTGCGGCCGTAGCGGAAGACCTCGTCCGTGGTGCCGCGCCAGTCGTTGCTCAGGTGGAACTGCGGGGACGCCGAGGGCGGTGGGACGTCCTCGGGCCGGACCACCATGGCGCTGCCCCCGCCGGAGCGCTCGGGCTCGGCGGCGGCCTGCAGGCGCCCGTCGGGCAGGAAGGCGATGCCGGTGGCGTTGCCGAGCGTGCCCACCTCGTTGACCGTGTGGCCGCGGGCGCGCAGGGCCTCGCCGAGCGCGGTGCCGGCGATCGCGGCCTCCGCCTCGCTGGCGGCGCCGTTGCGGCTCGAGAGCCGCGGCGCGGCGATGGCCTCGGGCAGGGACATCCCGAGGTCGAGGTGGTTGACCGCGATCTGGAGCACGGTCGTGATGATCGTGGCCCCGCCGGGTGAGCCGAAGGCGGCGACGGGGGCACCGTCGTCGAGCACGATCGTGGGGGCCATGCTGCTGCGCGGCCGCTTGCCGCCCTCCGGCGCGTTGGCCGGGTGCTCGGGGTCCGGCTCGAAGTCCGTGAGCTGGTTGTTGAGGAGGAAGCCGTACCCGGGCACGGCGATCCCGCTGCCGCCGATCTGCTCGATCGTGAAGGTGTAGCTCACGACGTTGCCCCACCTGTCGGCCACCGTGAGGTGCGTCGTCGAGCCGTGCCCCTCCGCCGAGCCGGCGTCGGCCGCGTCGCCGTCGCCGTCGTCGTAGGGCCACGGGTCCCCGGCCGGGACGGGACGTGCCTGGGCCCGCTCACCGATGAGCTCACGCCGCTCGTCGGCGAACTCCTGGGACAGCAGGCCGGTGAGCGGGACGTCGAGGAAGGCCTCGTCACCGACGTAGGTGTTGCGGTCGGCGAAGGCGAGCGCCGAGCTCTCGGCCATGTGGTGGAGCACCTCCTCCTCGGCCATGGCGGAGAGGTCGAAGCCCTCGAGGATGTTGAGCGCCTCCCCGACGGTCGAGCCGCCGCTCGAGGGCGGGGCCATCCCGTAGACCTGCAGGCCGCGGTAGTCCACGACCGTGGGCTCCTGCTCGAGCGCCTCGTAGCCGGCGAGGTCGGCCAGGGTCATCTCGCCGGGGCGGACCTCCCGCTCCGCGCCGTCGGAGAGCGGCGGGGTGGTGTTCGTCGCGACGATCGCCTCGGCGATCTCGCCCTCGTAGAAGACGTCCGCGCCCTCCTCGCCCAGGAGGCGGTAGGTGTCGGCGAGTTCCTCGTTGGTGATGACGGTGCCGGCCTCGGGCGCCTCGTCGTCGACGAGGAAGGTCGCGCTGCTCGAGGAGAAGTCGCGGAAGATCTCCAGGTTGTCCTCGGTGCGCCGCTCGTACTCGTCGTCGACGACGAAGCCGTCCTCGGCCACCCGCACCGCCGGTTCCAGCACCTCGGCGAGCGACTTGGTGCCGTACTCCGACAGCGCCAGCTCCCAGCCGCGGACCAGTCCGGGCACGCCCTGGGACAGCCCGGAGACGCGCCGCTCGGCGAAGGGGATGGGCTCGCCGTCCTCGAGGAAGACGTCCGGCTCCATCGCCGCCCACGCCTCCTCGCGGGAGTCGATCGTCGTCACCTCCCCGGTCTCGGCGGAGTAGTGGACGAAGAACCCGCCACCGCCGATGCTGCCGTCGTAGGGGCGGGTGACGCCGAGCGCGGCGGAGGCCGCGACGGCGGCGTCGACGGCGTTGCCGCCCTCGCGCAGCACCTCCAGACCGGCGAGCGAGGCGTACGGGTCGAGGGAGGCGACGGCACCGTCGTAGCCGGTGGCGGTCGCCTCCTTGTCGTACTCCTGCGGCAGCCCGTGGGCTGCCGGGACGCCACCGACGACGAGCACCGCCGTCAGCGGAAGGATGAGGGTGGCCGGCCGGTGCGGCCGTCTCGCGAGGTGCGACATCGTTGTCCTCCGTGCTGTAGGGACCGTCCGTGGATGCTACGGCGGTCCCCGCGGCGGCGACATCCTCGGGAAGGATGACTGCGGGGTGGGTCTCGCGCGGGCGTCAGCGGCCGACGACGAGCCCCGGCCGTGCGGCCCCGAGCACGACGACGAGCTGCGCCACCCCGAAGCCGCCGACGACGACGAGCACGAAGCTCCACGAGAAGGTGCCACCCACCCATCCGGCGAGCAGCGGCCCGCACGCGGCGATCGCGTACCCGATGGTCTGCGCCATCGAGGAGAGCTGGGCGGTGTGCCGGGAGTGGGCCGTGCGCAGCCCGAAGAGGCTCAGCGCGA
The DNA here is from genome assembly GCF_900116375.1 of Georgenia satyanarayanai. Taxonomy (GTDB): domain Bacteria; phylum Actinomycetota; class Actinomycetes; order Actinomycetales; family Actinomycetaceae; genus Oceanitalea; species Oceanitalea nanhaiensis. The sequence continues at coordinate 199,921 of NZ_UETB01000003.1, forward strand.
GCACGAGGGAGCTGCCCGTCCCCACGGCCGCCAGGGCGACCCAGGCGACGGCGACCTGCGGCGCGAGCAGCAGCCCACCCATCGCGACGACGATGCACAGGCTGATCGCGACGCCGAGCGGTCGCAGGTCGGTGCGGCCGCGCATGAGCGTGGCGACGAGCAGCCCGGCGAGCATCCCGACGAGCTGGAGGACGAACAGGTGCCAACCGGCGGCGCGCGGGTCGACGCCGAGGGAGGTCTCGACCGTGGGGAGCCAGGTGGCCAGGGTGAAGAACGACGCGGACTGCAGCCCCATGAACACGCTGACCACCCACGCGCTCGGGCTGCGCCACATCGTCACCGAGCGGCGCCCGGCGGCGGGCAGCCCGGCCGGTGCGTGCTCCTCCTCCGGCCGCGGCGTGCGCACCGCCCGGACCACCCAGAGGAGCGCGACGGGCAGGACGACGACGGCGAGCGCTCCCAGCGGCAGGCGCCACCCGCCGCCCCACGCGTCCGAGACGGGCACGGCGAGCCCGGACGCCGTCGCCGCCGTCGTCGTCATGACCGCCGTGAAGCAGGCCGTGACCAACGCGATCCGCCCGGGGTGGTCCCGCTTGATCACCGCCGGGGCGAGCACGTTGCCGGCAGCGGAGGCGATGCCGATGACGGCGGTGCCCACCCACAGCGCACCGGCGACGGGCACCGACCGCAGGACCACCGCGCCTGCCAGCGCCACGAGCGCGAACGCGAGGACCCGCTCGAGGCCGAACCGCATCGCCGGCCGGTGCACCAGCGCCGAGCCGACGCCGAACCCGATGACCGGCAGCGAGCCGAGCAGCCCGAGGGCCGTGGCGCCGAGCCCGGTGTCCTCACCGACCCGCTCGAGGAGCGGACCGACCGAGGTCACCGGCGCGCGCAGGCACGCGGCCAGCAGCATGACGGCGAGAACGCCCCGGGCGAGACGCCCAGGGCGCCGGGGCACCAACTCAGGCCTGCTCTGCCGCGTCCACGACGTTGGCGAGCAGCATGGCACGGGTCATCGGACCGACCCCGCCCGGGTTGGGCGAGAGCCACCCCGCGACGTCCGCGACGCCGTCGGCGACGTCCCCGCGCAGGCGCGCCTTGCCGGTCTCGGGGTCCTCGACACGGCTCACGCCGACGTCGAGCACGGCCGCGCCGGGCCGGACCATGTCCGCGGTGACGATCCCGGGCACCCCGGCAGCGGCGACGACGACGTCGGCCTGGCGCACGTGCGCGGCGAGGTCGCGGGTGCCGGTGTGGGTGAGGGTGACGGTCGCGTTGACGTCGCGGCGGGTGAGGAGCAGGCCGATGCTGCGCCCCACCGTGGTGCCGCGGCCGACGACGACGACGTGGGCGCCCTCGAGGTCGACGTCGTAGCGGTCGAGGAGCTCGATGACGCCGCGCGGGGTGCACGGCAGGGGGCTGGTGACCGGCTCCTTGACGCGCAGGACGAGGCGGCCGAGGTTCGTCGGGTGCAGGCCGTCGGCGTCCTTGTCGGGGTCGATGCGCTCGAGGACGGCGTTGGTGTCCACGCCCGCGGGCAGCGGGAGCTGCACGATGTAGCCGGTGCAGGCGGGGTCGGCGTTGAGCCGGTCCACCGCCTCGAGGATCTCCTCCTGGGTGGCCGTGGCGGGCAGGTCCACGCGGATCGACTCGATGCCGACCTCCGCGCAGTCACGGTGCTTGCCGGCGACGTAGCTGCGCGAGCCCGGGTCCTCACCCACGAGCACCGTGCCCAGGCCCGGCACGACGCCACGCTCACGCAGCGCGGCCACGCGGGTGGCGAGCTCGGACTTGATCTGCGCCGCGGTGGCCTTGCCGTCCAGGATGCGCGCGGTCACTGCTGCAGGCCCTCGTAGAGCGGGAAGGCCTCGGTGAGCGCCGTGACCCGGGCGTGCAGCGCGGTGACGTCCGCCGCCGTGCCCTCGGTGAGGGCGGTGGCGATGACGTCGGCGACCTCGGTGAACTCCGCGGCCCCGAAGCCGCGGGTGGCCAGCGCGGGGGTGCCGATGCGCAGGCCGGAGGTGACGCGCGGCGGGCGCGGGTCGAAGGGCACCGCGTTGCGGTTGACCGTGATCCCGGCGGCGTGCAGCAGGTCCTCGGCCTGCTGGCCGTCGAGAGCCGAGCTGCGCAGGTCGACGAGGACGAGGTGGACGTCGGTGCCGCCGGTGACGACGGAGACGCCGGCCTCGCGGACGGCCGGGGCCATGAGGCGCTCGGCGATGATCCGCGCGCCCTCGAGGGTGCGGCGCTGCCGGTCGGCGAACTCCTCGCCGGCGGCGACCTTGAGCGCCACGGCCTTGGCGGCGATGACGTGCATGAGCGGGCCGCCCTGCTGGCCGGGGAAGACGGCGGAGTTGAGCTTCTTGCCCAGCTCCTCGGCGTCCCGGGACAGGATCATGCCCGAGCGGGGGCCGCCGAGGGTCTTGTGGATGGTCGTGGAGACGACGTCGGAGTGCGCGACCGGGTTGGGGTGCAGACCGGCGGCGACGAGTCCGGCGAAGTGGGCCATGTCGGTCCACAGGTAGGCGCCGACCTCGTCGGCGATGGCCCGGAAGGCCGCGAAGTCGAGGTGGCGGGGGTAGGCGGACCAGCCGGCGATGATGACCTTGGGGCGCTCGGCGAGGGCCTGCTCGCGCACCTGGTCCATGTCGATGCGGTGGGTCTGCTCGTCGACGCCGTAGGCGGCGATGTCGTAGAGACGGCCGGAGAAGTTGATCTTCATGCCGTGGGTGAGGTGGCCACCGTGCGGCAGGGACAGGCCCAGGACCTTGTCGCCGGGGCGGGCGATGGCGTGGAGCACCGCGGCGTTGGCGGTGGCACCGGAGTGGGGCTGGACGTTGGCGTACGCGGCACCGAACAGCGACTTGGCGCGCTCGATCGCGAGGTTCTCGGCGATGTCGACCTGCTCGCAGCCGCCGTAGTAGCGCTTGCCGGGGTAGCCCTCGGCGTACTTGTTCGTCAGCACCGACCCCTGCGCCTGCAGGACGGCGCGCGGGACGAAGTTCTCGCTGGCGATCATCTCCAGCGTCTCGCGCTGGCGGGTGAGCTCGCCGTCGAGGACGGCGGCGATCTCGGGGTCGAGCTCGGCGAGGGCCTGGTCGGCGACCGGGCGCGTCTGAATGGGCTGGCTCATCGTTCCTCCGCATGTCTCACTGGGTGCGCGCCGGGGCGCGCGTTGCCGGTGACCCTCGGCCCAGGCGGGCGACCTGCGGTCTGCGTGGTTCGTCGCTCCCCGGTGGTGATCCACCTCTGGCGCCAGTCGCGACAGGGACAGACTCTACCCGCTCCGGCTACCCCTGGGGCTCGGCCGGCTCCTCCTCGCCGAGGATGCGGCGCAGGTAGGCGTAGGTGAGGTCACCGGTGTGCTGGTCGTACTGGTGCTCGTAGCCGTGCTTGGCGTACATCGACAGGTTCTGCTTGGAGTCCTGGCCGGTGAAGACCCAGACCTCCTTGGTCTGCTCGGGCAGGTACTCCAGGACGGCCATGAGCAGCTGGGTCCCCAGGCCCTGGCCCTGCAGGTCCGGGACGACGGCGAGGCGGCCGAGGTTGGCCCGCTCCCCCTCGAGCTCGACACGGATCGACCCGACGAGCCGGCTGCCGATCCACGCGCCGAGCGTGACGACCTCCGGGCGCTTGAGGTCCGCCCTCAGCTCGTCGAGGGTCTGGGTGAGGGCCGGGATGCTGGGGTCACCGTAGAGCTGGGCCTCGGTGACGAAGGCCGCGCGCCGGACCGTCAGCAGCTCGCCGGCGGCGTCGTCGTCGACCACATCGATGCGAACGTCGTCCATGGCGCCATCCTTGCACCGTCCCCGGCCGCCCGCGTACACGTCCACCCGGCGATCCCCCTTCCCTCCCGTCACCACCCGCCCTGCCCGCGGACAGGGCGGGTGGAGGGACCCGGGGCTAGCGGAAGATGACGGTGCGGGCACCGTCGCGCAGGACGCGGTGCTCGGCGTGCCAGCGCACCGCGCGGGCCAGCACCCGCCGCTCGACGTCCTCACCGAGGGCCACCATCTCGCGCTCGTCGTCGCCGTGGTCGACGCGCTCGACGTCCTGCTCGATGATCGGGCCCTCGTCCAGGTCCGCCGTGACGTAGTGGGCGGTGGCGCCGATGAGCTTGACGCCGCGGGCGTGGGCCTGGGCGTAGGGGCGGGCGCCCTTGAAGCTCGGGAGGAAGGAGTGGTGGATGTTGATGACACGTCCGTCCAGGCGGCGGCACAGGTCGTCGGAGAGCACCTGCATGTAGCGGGCGAGGACCACGAGCTCGACGTCGTTCTCCTCGACGAGCTCGAGCAGCCGCGCCTCGGCCTGCGCCTTGGTGTCCGCGGTGACCGGCACGTGGTGGAAGTCGTAGTCGTAGAACCGGGCGAGGTCCTCGAGGACGGTGTGGTTGGACACGACGCCGACGACGTCGATGGGCAGCCGGTCGTTGCGCTGGCGGTAGCCGAGGTCGGCGAGGCAGTGCGCCGCCTTGGACACGAGGACGAGCGTGCGCAGCGGGCGGCCGACGACGTCGAGGTGCCACGTCATCTCGAAGCGTCCGGCGAGCTCGGCGAGCGCCTCCTCGAGCTCCTCGCGCGGCGCGGCGGTCTGCACCTGCACGCGCATGAAGAACAGCCCGGTCGTGGGGTCGCCGAACTGCTGGGACTCGGTGATGTTCCCGCCGTGCTCGGCCAGCAGCCCGGCCACGGCACTGACGATGCCGGGCTGGTCCGGGCACGAGAGGGACAGGACGAGGTGGAGGTCGCCGTCGGTGTTCACCCGCCAGAGGCTAGCCGACCACGTCGGTCTGCCCGCTCAGCGGTCCGCTCCCCGGCCCCTGGCCACGACATCGTGTGGGTTCCGGGTCCGCACAGGACCCGGAACCCACACGTTGTGTGCGGCGGCGTGCTCAGCCGAGCCGGCGGCGCCGGGTGACGAGCGTCGCGCCCGCGAGCAGCAGGAGCAGCGCGACCACGACCGGCACGGCGAGGCTTGCGCCGGTCTGCGGCAGCTTCCCGCCGGGTCCCGCGCCGGGCCGGCCGTCGTCGTCACCCGGACCGCCGGTCCCCCCGCCGGGGCCGCCGCCGTCACCCGGCGTGGGCGACGGGTCGGTGGGCGTGGGCGACGGGTCGGTGGGCGTGGGCGTCGGCTGCGCCTCGTCCTGCGCCTCGACGAGCACCGCGACGGTGCGGGCCGGCACGGTCACCGTCCCGGCCTCCTCGTCCCACACCGTCTCGCGCACGACGTCGTCGGCCCCGTCCACCTGGACCGGCGACAGCCCGAACGCCCGCCCGGCGAACCCGTCGACCTGCTCGGTGATCGCCTCCGGGGAGGCGTTGAAGACGGCGATCACGCCGTCGAGGGCGGGGTCGACGTCGGCGTTGCCGGCGGTGTCGTCGATCGCCATGACGAGCAGGCCCGGCGTCGCGTCCGGCCCGGAGCCGGGGAACGTCACCTTCTGCTCGATGAGCTCGGCCGACCCGAGCCGGAACAGCTCCGTGGAGAACCGCAGCTCGAGGAGGTCCTGCGCCATCGCGGCGGACTGCTCGATGTCGGCCTGCCCCGGGTGCAGGTCCGGGTTCGCCAGCAGCGGCGCCATGACCTCCCACGCGTCGGCGTTGTCCTCCGCCGGGGGCAGGCCGACCCCGAAGGTGTTCGTCTGCATCGACCAGTCCAGCCGGTTGAAGTGGTCACCGGAGTTGTAGCTGTTGCGGTCGAGGGACTTCGAGCGGAGCAGGTCGGTCCCCGCGTGCCAGAACGACGGCGTCTGGGACAGCGCCGTCGTCGCCAGCGACAGCGTGTTCATCCGCACCCGGTCCTCCATCGCGGTGTCCACCGGGAGCTTGAGCGCGAGGTTGTCGAAGAGGGTCTCGTTGTCGTGCGCGTCGACGTAGGTGACGACCTCGTCGGGCTGCGTGGCGTAGCCGGCCGGCTGGCCGTTGTAGTCGATCTGCGCGCCGGTCTGCTCCTCCCCCGCGGCGGTGAGGAAGGAGTAGTCGGCGAGGTTGCCCGCCAGCCCGAGCCGCACGAGGTCGGTCTGGTGCGCCAGGCGCGCGGCCTGCTCCTCCGGAGTCCCCTCGGCGACGGCGTTCGGGTCGGTGAAGGAGCCCGAGCCGAAGCCCTGGATCGTGCGCTGGTCCTCGTCGAAGGGGCCGCCGCCGCGGACGGCGTCACGCAGCCGGTCGGAGAAGGTCCCGATGCCGGTGCCGTCGAGCTGGCCCTGGGTGGCCTGGTAGAAGCGCGCGTTGTCCGCGACCTCCCCGAAGTTCCAGCCCTCCCCGTAGACGTAGACGGACTCGCCGTCCACGCCGTCGTCCTCGAGGGTGAGGGAGTCCAGCGCCTCCCGCACGGCCACCATGTTGTCGCGCGAGTGGTGGCCCATGAGGTCGAAGCGGAAGCCGTCGACCCCGTAGTCGGTCGCCCAGGTGAGGACCGAGTCGACCATGAGCTTCTCGGCCATCTCGTGCTCGGTGGCGACGTTCTGGCAGCAGGTCGACGTCTCGACGCTCCCGGTGGCGCTGAGCCGGTGGTAGTACCCGGGCACCACGCGGTCGAGCACCGAGCGTTGGTCCTGGCCGGAGGCGCTGGTGTGGTTGTAGACCTTGTCGAGGACCACCTGCAGGCCGGCGTCGTGCAGCCCGCCCACCATGGTGCGGAACTCCGCCGTGCGGCTGCCGCCGTCCCGCTCGAGGGCGTAGGAGCCCTCGGGCGTCGAGAAGTGCCACGGGTCGTAGCCCCAGTTGAAGCCGTCGAGGTCGCGGACGGCGGCGACCGCGGCCTGCTGCTCCTCGGAGTCCGGCGCGGCGTCCGGCACGTCCGGCTCCGTGCGCGCCGCCGGGTCCTCCTCGATCGTCGCGATGTCGAAGGTGGGCAGGAGGTGGACGGTGTTCATCCCGGCCTCGGCGAGCGTGCGCAGGTGGCGCATCCCGTCGCTGCCCTCCTGCGCGAAGGCGAGGTAGGTGCCGCGCAGCTCCTCGGGCACGGTCTCGTCGCTGATCGAGAAGTCGCGCACGTGCAGCTCGTAGATCGTGCGGTCCACCGGCCGCTCGACGAGGGGCCGCGGGGTGTCGCTCCACAGCTCCGGCGCCCAGCGCGGGTCGTCGAGGTCGACGAGCACCGAGTGGGTGGAGCTCTCGGTGAGCCCGACGGCGTACGGGTCGGTGACCTCGTTGGTGACGACCTCGTCCACGCTGGGGGCGTAGACGGTGACGGCGAAGCGGTAGGCCGCGTCCTCCCAGCCGGGCTCGCCCTCGACGGTCCACGTGCCGTCGTCCTGGCGGGTCATGTCGACGGTCTCGGGCTCTCCGGCGACGGCAGCGGGGGCCCCGCCCCGGGGCTGCGTCCAGAGCTGGAGCTCGACGTCGGTGGCGGTGGGCGCCCACAGCGAGAGCGTCGGGGTGCCGTCCTGCGCCCACTCGACCCCGAGGGTGCGGCCCGCGGCCGCGTCCGCGTAGAGGTCGTCGAGGACGCCGGGGACCTGCAGCCCGGTGAAGGCGGAGACGACCTCCTCCTGCCGCTGCAGCACCTGCACCTGGCCGGTGAGGGCCTCCGCGACCTGGGCGGTGCTCAGTCCCTCCACGCGCAGCGCGAGGTGGTCGGCGAGGTGGGGGAAGCGACCGGCGAGCGCCTCCGGGAGCCCCTCCTCCAGCAGGGTGAGCGAGGCGGCGCCGTCCGCGCCGGTCACCTCGCCGTCGACGACCTCCATGCCGCCCTCGGCGGCGTGGTGCAGCGACCACTCGAGGTCGGCGGGGTCGGCGTCCTCGGGCACGAGGGACGCCGGCCAGGCGATGGTCGTCTCGTCGAGCCAGTGGGCGGCGAGCTGGCCGGTGCCCGCGAGCGGCGGGTCGGTCACCTCGACGGTGAGGACGTGGGTCTCGAGGTCGTAGCTGAAGGACACGAGCTCACCGGCCGTGGCGCTGAAGGGGATGTTGGGGCCGTCGAGCACGCCGCCGGCGCCGTAGTTCTCGTCCCAGCTGCGGCCGTGGGCAACCTTGACCTCGTAGCTGCCCGTCGCGAGCGCCGTCGTCGACCATTCGTAGGTGCCGTCGCCGTCGAGGTCGGTCAGCCACGTGGCCATGCAGTCGGGCTGCCAGTCACCGGGGCAGCCGACCTGGCTCTGGAAGCTGCCGGGCAGGGTGAGGACCGGCCCTTCGGAGGTGTTGGCGAAGTGGTGGGTCACGGGGTCGTAGAAGAAGGTGACGGGCCCGCCGTCGTGGGTGTAGGTGACGTTGTCACCACCGGGGACGCCGCCGGCGCCGTAGTTGACGTCCCAGCTGCCGCCCACGGCGACCTTGTAGTCGTAGCTGCCGGCCGGCAGGTCGAAGGTGGCGGAGTAGACGCCGTCCGCGCCGAGCGCGAGGGCGGCGGCCTCGCAGTCCGGCTGCCAGTCGCCGGGGCAGCCCATGGCGGCGTTGTGGCTGCCGGGGACGGTGACGAGGTCCCCGCCCGGCTGCTCGGGCGCGGTGCCGTCGACGGCCTGGCCGACCGAGCCGACCGTCGAGGCGGCGACCCGGTGACCCGCGGCGTCGACGGACACGGCGCGGTACTCCACGAGGGTGCCGGTCGGCAGCCCGGAGACGTCGTGGAAGACGCGCGGCGCGTCGCCCTCGGCGGTGCCCAGCGCCGTCCACTCCTCCGCGCCGACGAGCCGGTAGGCGAAGGACGTCTCGGCCCACACGTCGTCGGCGATGTCGGCGCTGACCGGGGCGACGCCGTCGAGGCGGCCACCCTGGGCGGGCGAGAGCGTGATGTCGCCGGGCTCGGCGGGCGCGCCGACGGTGCCGTCGGCGACGAGGACGACGGCGGCCAGCCCGGGCACGCTCAGCGTCACAGCCCCGGTGGCGTCCGCCGTCACGGCGGCGTGGTCGCCGTGCAGCGGCACGTAGGTCGCGCCCGGCGTCAGTGTGGTGAAGGTGGCCGTCGCGTCGGTCGCCCGGTTGTTGACCGCGACGACGTGCTCGCGCCGCTCCTCCCGGTCCACGCGGGCGAAGGCGTAGACCCCGGCACCGTCGTCGGCGTGGAGCTCGACCTGCGCTCCGGTCGCGAGCGCCGGGGTGCTGGAGCGCAGCTCGGCGAGCTCGGCGATGTGCGTGTAGAGCGGGACGTCGGTGTCGTAGCGGTCCTGCGCGCCGAGCGGCTCGCCGTCGAGCGTCTCCTCGTTCTGGTACTGCTGTACCTGGCTGGCGAAGAGCGACTGGCGGGCGTCCTTGTCCCCGCCCTGGCCGACGAAACCCTGCTCGTCGCCGTAGTAGACGACCGGCTGGCCACGCGTGAGGTACATGAGCGAGTGGGCGAGCATCGAGCGCTCGCGCTCGTCCCCGGCGCCCTGGAGGAAGTAGCCCACCCGGCCCATGTCGTGGTTGCCGAGGAAGGTCGGCAGGTCGTGGGCGCTCGTCGTCGGGGTCGTGTAGTACGCGTCCGCGGCGAAGAGCCCGGACAGGCCAGCGGCCGTGAAGCCCTTGGCGTAGTTGACCGCGGCGGACTGGTAGGCGAAGTCGAGCACGCCGTTCATGTCGGTGTCGCGCACGTACGGGGACAGGAGGCGGGCGTCGGCGTCGTAGACCTCGCCGAACATGAAGAACTCCTCGTTGCCCCGGGCGCGGGCGTAGTCGAGGACCTCGGTGGTCCACTCCTCCCAGAACTCGCGGTTGACGTGCTTGGCGGTGTCGATGCGGAAGCCGTCGATGCCGAGGTCGATCCAGTCCTCGTAGACCTCGACGAAGCCGTCGACGACGGTCGGGTGCTCGGTCATGAGGTCGTCGAGCCCGTCGAAGTCGCCGTAGGTGACCGACTCGCCCTCCCACGTCGAGTTCCCGCGGTTGTGGTAGAGCGTCACGTCGTTGAGCCACGCGGGGACCTTGACGTCCTCCATCCCCTCGTCCACCACGGGCGTGTAGGGGAAGGAGGTCTCGGCGTCGAGCTCCGGGAAGGCGCCGGTGCCCGCGTGGTCACCGGGGTCGAAGATGTTGCCCTCGGCGTCGCGGTAGGGCGAGGTCTCCATGTCGACGTACCCGTACTCGCCCTCGGCGTAGTCGATGACGTCGGCGGTGTGGTTGGTGATGATGTCGAAGTAGACCTTGATCCCGCGGTCGTGGGCGTCGGCGATGAGCGCCTCGAGCTCCTCGTTGGTCCCGAGGTGCGGGTCGATCTGGGTGAAGTCGGTGATCCAGTAGCCGTGGTAGCCGGCGGAGGCGTCCGCACCCTCCCCCTGGACGGGGTTGTTCTTGAACGACGGCGTGAGCCAGATCGCCGTCGTGCCCAGGCCCTCGATGTAGTCGAGGTTCTCGTGCAGGCCGGCGATGTCGCCGCCGTGGTAGAAGCCCTTGTCCGTGGGGTCGAAGCCGTGGTCGAGGCGGTCGCCGCCGGTGCCGCCGGTGTTGTTGGCGGCGTCGCCGTCGGCGAAGCGGTCGGTCATGACGAAGTAGAGCTGCTCGTCCGCGCCGGGCTGGCGGACCGGCTCGGCGACGAGGGCGGCGTCCGCGTCGGTGTACCCCTCCTCGAGGCCGAGGACCTCCAGAGCGAGGAGGCCGTCGGCGCGGTCGAAGGTGAAGCGGACGTCGGTAGGGCCGGCGAGGTCGAGGGCGTAGTTGGTCTCCCCGCCCCCGACACCGTAGGCCTCGTCCCACGTGCCGCCGACGGCGACCTTGTACTCCCAGCGCCCGGCGGGGACGTTGAGCTCGGCGGAGTAGACGCCCTCGGCGCCGGTGGGCGCGAGGGAGGTGTCGGTGCAGTCGGGGGCCCAGTCGGCGGGGCAGCCGAGCTCGGACTGCAGGTCCCCGGCGAGCACGACGACGGCGTCGTCGGCTACGGCCGGCAGCGTGGCGCCGGCCGCCAGGCCCGACGTCAGCCCGGCGGCGGCGAGCATGGCGACGGCGGCGCGCGGGCGGGCAGATCTCGCGGACATGGGACTCCCTCGTCTCCGGATGATGCCCGCAGCGTAGACCCGCCTGAAAGCACGTGCAAGGCTTGCAGTACGTTTCACGGCGCGGCAAAACCCGCCACAGGAGCCGACCTGCCGCCGTACGGCGTGCCGCACGGCGGCAGGTCCGTGGTCAGCCGAAGAGGCCGCCCAGCCCCCCGCCGCTGCTCTTCGTGCGGTTCTCCTGGTGCCCGCCGCTGACGACCGTCTCGCTCGGCTGGACGATGACGTAGCCCTGCCCGCCGAAGGCCATCTGGAAGGTCTCCCCCGTGCCACCGCGGACGATCGAGGACAGGCCACCCGTGTCGACGCGGATGTCGGCACTGACCCCGCCCGTCCACAGGACCACGGCCTGGGCATCGGCGAAGGTGGGGGCACTCGCGACGTCGAGGGCCACCGGCTCGCCCTGGGTGGTGACCGCGACGTACCCCGTGCCGCGCAGCGAGACGTTGTACAGGCCGCCGGTCATCGCGGCGCCGCGGGCCTGGAGGCGGTGGATGTCCCACTCGATGGAGGAGGAGAAGGCGAGCACGCTGGCGCCGTTGACCGACACCATGTCGTTCTCGAGGTAGAAGACCTGGACGTCGGCGGCGCCGTCGGCGACGAAGAGCTCGCCCTGGCCGGTGCACTCCATCATGCTCACGCCCTCGCCGGTCATCGCCGACTTGACGATCCGGCCGAGTCCACCGGAGCCCTTGTTCTGGAAGTGGACGTCGCCCTGGTAGGCGACCATCGAGCCGGACTTCGCCCAGACCGGGCCGTAGCCCATCTGGACCTTGAGGAGCTTCTTGTTCTGGAGCACGAAGGGCTCCCGGGCGGCAGTCTCCTGGAAGTCGCTGAACAGGGTCCCGTGGATCGGCATGGCTCTCCTCCGTCGTGGTGTGGCGGTGTTCGTCGGAAGAGTACCGCCGGACGGATGCAAGAAACTCGGCTCTCGGCGAGGAAGGAGGGAACCTTCTCGCCGAGAGCCGAGCTCCTGTGGATCAGATGAGGCCGAGCTCCTGGACCGCGTCCCGCTCGCCGACGAGCTCGGCGACGGAGGCGTCGATGCGCTGGCGCGAGAAGTCGTTGACCTCCAGGCCCTGGACGATCTCCCAGCGGCCGTCGACGGAGCGCACGGGGAAGGAGGAGATGATCCCCTCGGGCACGCCGTAGGAGCCGTCGGACGGGATCGCCGCGGAGGTCCAGGAGGACCCCGTCCCGTTGACCCAGTCGTGGACGTGGTCGATGGCCGCGTTCGCCGCGGAGGCCGCCGAGGACGCGCCGCGCGCGTCGATGATCGCCGCGCCACGCTTGGCGACGGTCGGGATGAACTCCCCGTCCAGCCAGGCCTCGTCCACGAGCTCGGTGGCCGGGCGGCCACCGATCGTCGCGTGGAAGACGTCGGGGTACTGGGTGGCGGAGTGGTTGCCCCAGATCGTGAGGTTCTCGATCTGGCTCACCGGGGTACCCGTCTTCTGCGCGAGCTGGCTCAGCGCCCGGTTGTGGTCCAGGCGCGTCATCGCGGTGAAACGCTCGGCCGGGACGTCGGGCGCGTGGCGCTGGGCGATGAGCGCGTTGGTGTTGGCGGGGTTGCCGACGACGAGCACCCGGATGTCGGAGGCAGCGTTGTCGTTGATCGCCTTGCCCTGCGGGCCGAAGATCCCGCCGTTGGCCTCGAGGAGGTCGCCGCGCTCCATACCGGCCGTGCGGGGACGCGCCCCGACGAGCAGCCCGACGTTGGCGCCGTCGAAGGCGGCGTTCGCGTCGTCGAAGATGTCGATGCCCGACAGCAGCGGGAAGGCGCAGTCGTGCAGCTCCATGGCGGTGCCCTCGGCGGCCTTGACGCCCTGGGGGATCTCCAGGAGGCGCAGCCGGACCGGGGTGTCGGGACCGAGGAGCTGGCCCGAGGCGATGCGGAAGAGCAGGGCGTAGCCGATCTGGCCGGCGGCCCCGGTGACGGTGACGTTGACGGGCTGGTTCATGAACGTTGTCTCCTTCGAGCCGTCAGCCCAGGCGGGCGGCGAGGTTCTCGTCGATCGAGGCGAGGAACTCCTCGGTCGTCTGCCACTCCTGGTCCTTGCCCACGAGCAGGGCGAGGTCCTTGGTCATCTTGCCGGACTCGACGGTCTTGATGATGACGTCCTCGAGGGTCTCGGCGAAGCCGGTGACCTCGGGGGTGTTGTCGAGCTTGCCGCGGTGGGACAGGCCCCGGGTCCACGCGAAGATCGAGGCGATCGGGTTCGTCGAGGTCGGGTTGCCGGCCTGGTGCTGGCGGTAGTGGCGGGTGACGGTGCCGTGGGCGGCCTCGGCCTCCACGGTGCGGCCGTCGGGGGACATGAGCACGGAGGTCATGAGCCCGAGCGAGCCGAAGCCCTGGGCGACGGTGTCGGACTGGACGTCGCCGTCGTAGTTCTTGCAGGCCCAGACGTAGCCGCCCTCCCACTTCATGGCGGCGGCGACCATGTCGTCGATGAGGCGGTGCTCGTAGGTGAGGCCCGCGGCGTCGAACTGGTCCTTGAACTCGGCCTGGAAGATCTCCTCGAAGATGTCCTTGAAGGCGCCGTCGTAAGCCTTGAGGATGGTGTTCTTCGTCGACATGTAGACGGGGTAGCCGCGCTGCAGACCGTAGGAGAAGGAGGCGCGCGCGAAGTCGGCGATCGACTTGTTGTAGTTGTACATGCCCATCGCGACGCCGCCGTCCTCACCGAACTTGGCGACCTCGAGCTCCATGGGCTCGCTGCCGTCGTCGGGGGTGTAGGTGATCGTCACGGTGCCCGGGCCGGGGACCTTGAAGTTCTGCGACTTGTACTGGTCGGCGTGGGCGTGGCGGCCGATGATGATCGGCTTGGTCCAGCCCGGCACGAGGCGCGGGATGTTGGAGATGATGATCGGCTCGCGGAAGATGACGCCGCCGAGGATGTTGCGGATGGTGCCGTTGGGCGAGCGCCACATGTTCTTGAGGCCGAACTCGGCCACGCGGGCCTCGTCGGGGGTGATGGTCGCGCACTTGACGCCGACGCCGTGCTCCTGGATGGCGTGGGCCGCGTCGATCGTCACCTGGTCGTCGGTGGCGTCGCGGTGCTGGATCCCGAGGTCGTAGTACTTGAGGTCGACGTCCAGGTAGGGGTGGATGAGTCGGTCCTTGATGAACTGCCAGATGATCCGCGTCATCTCGTCGCCGTCGAGCTCGACGACGGGGTTCTCGACCTTGATCTTCGCCATGTTCCTGCGCTCTCCTGACCACCACGAGGGTGTGCTCGGCGTCCTCGGCGCCGGGGCGCCGGCACCGCGACCAGATTACTCGACATCGAGATAAATGGGCCACACCTCCTCAGGGGTGCTGGCCGGCCACCCCCGGCTCGGCGCCGGCGACGGCGGAGACGTCACCGTCGTCGTCCTCGGTGGCCCGGACGTGGAGGCGGTCCACGCGCCGCCCGTCCATGGCCGCGACCGTGAGGGTGAGGCCCTCCCACTCGACGGTGTCCCCGATCTCCGGCATGCGGCCCAGGCGGGTGACGACGAAGCCGGCGAGGGTGTCGAAGGGGCCCTCGGGCAGCTCCCGGTCGAGGACCTTGGCGACGTCCGCGCGCCCGAGCAGGCCGGCCACGTCCCCGACGTCGCCGCGCGCCCGCACGCCGGGCTCGGGACGGTCGTACTCGTCGTTGATCTCCCCGACGAACTCCTCGACGACGTCCTCGAGGGTGACGATCCCGTCGGTGCCGCCGTACTCGTCGACGACGACGGCGAGGTGGGCGTTCTGGGTGCGCATGTCGGTGAGCGCGGACAGGACCCGCTTGCCGGTGGGGAAGAAGGGCACCTGGCGGACGAGGTCACCGACGACGCGGGCACCGGGCCGCACGTGGATGAGGTCGCGCACGTGGACGAAGCCGAGGACGTCGTCGTCGTTGCGGCCGCGGACGGGGTAGCGCGAGTGCTCGAGGGTGGCGACGCGCGCCTGCGCCTCGCTCACCGGCAGGTCCGCGTCGAGGAACTCCACCTCGGTGCGGGGCGTCATGATCTCCTCCACGCCGCGGTCACCGACCGCGAGGATGTCGACGACCATGTCCCGCTCCACGGCACCGATCGACTCGTGCTGGGCCACCATCGAGCGCAGCTCCTCCGCGCCGATCTCCTCGCGCTGCTCGTGCGGGTCGCGCCCGAGGAGGCGCATGACGAGGTTCGTGGAGGCACCGAGCAGCCAGATGAGCGGCCGCATGACGGTGGCGATCCAGTCCAGCGGTGTCGCGACGACGACGGCGAAGCGCTCGGCGCTCTGCATCGCCAGCCGCTTGGGCACGAGCTCGCCGAAGACCAGGGAGAGGTAGGAGATGAGCACGGTGGTGCCGACGAAGGCGACCGTGCTCGCGACCCCGCTGCCCAGCCCGAGGCTCGCCAGGGCGGGTGAGACCTGCGGCGCGATCTGGGCGGCGCCGAAGGACGCGGAGAAGAAGCCGGCGAGGGTGACGCCGATCTGCACCGAGGACAGGAAGCGGTTGGAGTCCTCGGTCAGCCGGCCCACCCGGGCACCGGGGCCGCCCTTCTCGGTCAGTGCGCGCACCTGGCTGTCACGCAGGGAGACGAGGGCGATCTCGGAGGCGGCGAAGACGCCGCCGAGCAGGACGAAGGCGAAGACGAGGGAGATGTCGACGACGAGGTCGGTCATCGGGCCATTGTCCCAGGAGCGTCGCCGTGCGCACGGGACGCCCCGGGACGTCAGGTGAGGTTGCCGGCCGGGGTCAGGTGAGGTTGCCGGCCGGGGAGAGGACGGCGAGCGCGACGGCGGCCACGAGGAGGAGGGTGACGTCGAAGCCGGTCGAGCGTGCCCGGAAGGCGGGCGGCACGCCGCGGTCGGTGCCGCGGACGACGGCGAGCGCCGCGCACACCGCCGCGAGGACGAGCGCGGCCGACGGCACGTCGACGAGCACCGCCGTGACGCCCGCGGCAAGCGTGCCGAGGACGACGAGCCACAGCACCGCCGTGCCCGCGCCGCGCGTGGAGTCCATGGCGACGAGGCTACCGTGGGCGGGTGACCCTCCCCTCCCTCCCTACCCGGGTGGCCGTCGTCGGCACCGGGCTGGCCGGCCTGCGGACGGCCGCCGAGCTGCGCGGCCAGGGCTTCAGCGGGCACCTCACCGTCGTCGGGGAGGAACGGGTCGCGCCCTACGACCGGCCGCCGCTGAGCAAGGAGCTCCTCACCCGCACCGAGCCCGTCGACCTCGCCGGTGAGGGCTACGGCGACCTCGCCGCACTCGCCGACGACCTCCTCACCGGCCACCGCGCCGTCGCCCTGGACGCCGACGACGGCGGCGCCCGCCTCACCGTGGCGGGACCGGCGGGGACGCGGGAGGTGGCGGCCGACGTCGTCGTCGCCGCGACGGGCGCGAGTCCCGTCGTCGTGCCGGGCTGGACCGACGTCCTCACCCTCCACGACCTCGACGACGCCGCGCGCCTACGCGGCCTGCTGCGGCCGGGGACCCGGTTGGCCGTCATCGGCGCGGGCTGGGTGGGCGCGGAGCTCGCCACGGTCGCGGCCGCGGCGGGCGTGGACGTCACGGTGCTCGAGGGCGGCCCGGTGCCGCTCGGGCACGTGCTCGGCCCGCGCGTGGGCGAGCTGCTCCTGCCCTGGTACGCCGAGCGCGGGATCGCGCTGCGCTGCGGTGCCACGGTGACCACGGCCGACGCGGGCGGGCTGGGGCTGACCGACGGCTCGCGGGTGGCGGCCGACGTCGTCGTCGCGGCCGTCGGGGTGCGGCCGAGCACCGGCTGGCTGTCCGGCTCGCTGCCGCTCAGCGCGCGGGGGGCGGTGCCCGTGGACCTCACCGGGCGGGTGCGCGGCGGGCCTGCGTCCGCGCGCGCGGTCGGGGACTGCGCGGACCGCCACTCCCCCCGCGACGGCGTCGTGCCGGGCGCCCACTGGGACGGCGCGCTGTCGCACCCCGCCGCGCTCGTCGCGGACCTGCTCGGCGCGGCCGAGGGTCCTGCGCCGGACCCGGCCCCCTACGTCTTCTCCACCCAGCTCGGGCGCGAGCTCACCGTCGTCGGGCACGTGCCGCCGGGTGCGGAGGTCGTGCTGCGCGGGGAGCCCGGCGCCGGTCCGTGGACCGCGCTGTACGTCGTCCCGGACGCCGACGGCGCCCCACGGCTGCACGCGGGTCTCACCGTGGACCGCCCCCGCGACGTCGGGGCGCTGCGCAAGGCTCTGTCGGGCGCCGAGCACCCGGTCCTCAACCCGGCTGCCGCCGCCGACCCGGCCACCCAGCTCCGCAAGACCCTCACCTGACGGCGAGCACTTCCCCCGCCCCCAACTCCCCCTCCCGCCGAGAGCTGAGTTGTTACCGACACCCCCTCACGCCGAGAGCTGAGTTGTCACCGACACCCCCTCGCGCCGAGGTGGGTCGTGACGGACGGGGGCCGCGGAACACGTCGGCTGTCGGTAACAACTCAGCGCTCGGCGACAAGTCGGCTCTGGCGACACGTCGGCTGCCGGTAACAACTCAGCGCTCGGCGAGAAGTCGGCGCTGGGAGACACGTCGGCTGGTGTCGACTGTCAGTGGGCGAAGTGGCGGGTGCCGGTGAGGTACATCGTCACGCCGGCCGCCTGGGCCGCGGCGACGACCTCCTCGTCACGGATCGAGCCGCCGGGCTGGACGACGGCGCGCACGCCGGCGTCGAGCAGCACCTGCAGGCCGTCGGCGAAGGGGAAGAACGCGTCGGAGGCCGCGACGGCGCCGCGTGCGCGCTCCTGCCCCTCCCCCAGCGCGTTGGCCCGCTCCACCGCGAGACGGCAGGAGTCGACCCGGTTGACCTGCCCCATGCCCACGCCCACGCTCGCGCCGCCGGCGGCGAGGAGGATGGCGTTGGACCGCACGGCGCGCACCGAGCGCCACGCGAAGACGAGGTCGGAGAGCGTGGCCGGGTCGGCGGGCTCACCGGCGGCGAGCGTCCAGCCGCTCGGGTCGTCGCCGGGCGCGTCGACGAGGTCGCTGGCCTGGACGAGCAGCCCGCCGCTGATGGCGCGCATCTCCAGGGCCGGCCGGGCACCCTCGGGCACGACGAGCAGGCGGATGTTCTTCTTCGCGGAGAGGATCTCCACGGCCTCCGGCTCGAAGGCCGGCGCGACGACGACCTCGGTGAACACCGGGGCGATCTGCGCGGCGGCCTCGGCGGTCACCGGACGGTTGGCGGCGATGACGCCGCCGAAGGCGGAGACCGGGTCGCAGGCGTGTGCGGCAGCGTGGGCGGCCGCGATCGTGGCACCCACCGCGATCCCGCAGGGGTTGGCGTGCTTGATGATCGCCACGGCCGGGTCGGCGTGGTCGTGCGCGGCCCGCCAGGCGGCGTCGGCGTCGACGTAGTTGTTGTAGCTCATCGCCTTGCCGTGCAGCTGCTCCGCGGCGGCCAGCCCCGGCTCGCCGGTGCGGTACAGCGCGGCGGCCTGGTGCGGGTTCTCGCCGTAGCGCAGCACGTCGGCCCGCTGCCACGTGGCACCGGTCCACGCCGGGAAGCGGCTCTCGTCGTCGGGTGCGACGACGTTGCCCAGCCACGACGCGACGGCGACGTCGTAGTCGGCCGTGTGCCGGAAGGCGGCGGTCGCGAGGTGGCGGCGCTGCTCGAGGGTGAAGCCGCCCGCGGCGACGGCCGCGGTCACGTCGTCGTACCCGGAGGGGTCGACGACGACGGCGACGCTCGCGTGGTTCTTCGCCGCGGCCCGGACCATCGTCGGCCCGCCGATGTCGATCTGCTCGACGCACTCCTCGGGCGCCGCGCCGGAGGCCACCGTGTCGGTGAAGGGGTAGAGGTTGACAACGACGAGCTCGAACGGCGCCACGCCGAGCTCCTCGAGCTCGCGGACGTGGCCGTCCTTGCGCAGGTCGGCGAGAATCCCGGCGTGGACGCGCGGGTGGAGGGTCTTGACGCGGCCGTCGAGGCACTCGGGGAAGCCGGTCACCTCCTCCACCGGCGTGACGGGCACACCCGCGGCGGCGATGGTGCGGGCGGTGGAGCCGGTCGAGACGATCTCCACGCCGGCGGCGTGGAGGGCCTGCGCGAGGGGCTCGAGGCCCGTCTTGTCGTAGACGGAGACGAGGGCACGGCGGATGGGACGCGTGTCGGTCACGAGGTCACTCCTGGGTTCGCTGGTATCGGACCCGGGCACCCAGGCGGGCGGCACCCTGCAGGGGACTTCCGGCCGCTTCCCGGTGGTGACTCCACCTCTGCGCCAGTCACGGCCACGGTCGAGTCTACCGGTCGGTCCTCAGCCCTCGGGACGGCGGTGCTCGACGGGCAGGGACCGGTGGGCCCACCACGCCTCCTGGGCCTCCTCGCGGGTGCCACCCGGGTGCGCGGCGAACCACTCGCGGGTGAAGCGGTTGTACTCGAACTGCTCCCCGATCTGCCCCGGCGGCACGCCGCGGGTCCGGTGCCAGTGCGCCACCGCCTCGGCGAGCGTGCGGCCCTCGCCGTGGGCGACGAAGTCGCGCATGTGCTCGTCGAACCGGAAGCCCGGGCCGATCTGCTCGGCGAAGAAGTGCCGCAGCACCTGGCTGCACCGCTGGCCGGCCGGGATCACGGTGTGCGGACCCACCGGGGCGGCGAGCTGCCTCCCCGCCGCTCGCCGCGGGGCGGGGGCGGGCGCCTGCTCGCCGTCGAGTGCTGCGGCCACCCTCCCGAGGAGCTCCTCCTTGCCGCCGCTGCGGGACACCCCCAGCACCGCGGCCAGCTCCTGGAGCTCGGTACGCAGCCAGTACCAGCGGCGCAGCTCGGCACCGCTGCGCACGGCCGTGAGGGCCGGTCGTGCCTCGTCCACCGGCTCAGCCGTCGACGACGACGCGGCGGCCCTCGACCCGCCACGGCAGGCGCGCGAGGCGGCCCACCTGCTCGACGAGCTGGGCACGCTCGGCCACCTTGATCCGCTCGGTGAGGGTCTCCACCGTGTCGTCGTCGTGGACGGGCACGGCGACCTGGGCGACGATCGCGCCCGTGTCCACGCCCTCGTCGACGACGAAGAGCGTGGCCCCGGCGATCTTCACCCCGTACTCCAGGGCGTCGCGCGGGCCGTTGATGCCGGCGAAGGCGGGCAGCAGGGAGTTGTGGGTGTTGAGGTAGCGCCCGCCGAACCGCTCGAGGAAGTGGTGCCCGCACAGCTTGAGGAAGCCGGCGGAGACGACGAGGTCGGGCTCGGCGGCCGCGACGGCCGCGGTGAGGGCGCGGTCCCAGGACTCGCGGTCGGGGTGGTCGCCGAGGCGCTCGACGAAGGTGGGGACCCCGGCCTGCTCGGCGAGCGCGAGCCCGCCGGCCGAGAGCCGGTCAGCACCGACGGCCACGACCTCGATGCCGTAGCCCGGTTCCCGGGCCGCGTCGAGGAGGGCGGCGAGGTTGGATCCCCCGCCGGAGATGAGGACGACGACTCGTGTGGGCACGTGCCGAGGGTAGTGGGCCGGAGTGGAACACTGGGCCCATGTCCCGCGACCAGCCCGCTGCGCCGCCTAACGAGGAGGCGGTGCGAGCCGCGACCCGGCCGGTGCTGTGGTTCTCCGTCGTCCTGCTCGTGGGTCTGTGGCTCTCGGTGACCCGCCCGCCGTGGCCGTTGCCGCTGGTGCCGGGGCTGCTCGGGCTGCTCGCCGTCGTGCTCGGCGTCGTCGGCCTGGTGCGGATGCGGCGGGCGCGCGTGGGCGGGGCGATGGTGGTGCTCGTCGTCGTCGGGCTCGGCATCGCCGCGGCGATGGTGCTCCTCACCGGTCTGCAGGCCCTCCTGTGGCCGGTCTACGCCGACTTCTACGCCTGCCTGGACCGCGCGCTCACCCACCAGGCGGAGGCCGCCTGCCTCACCGGGCTCGAGGAGCGTGCCCAGCGGATGATCCTGCGGCCCTGACCGCCTCGGGAAGCGGGATGGCCCGAACGCTCCTAGCGTGGACGGCGAAACCCCAGACCCAAGGAGGCACCCCCATGGCCCAGCTGACGAACAAGACCGTCGCGTTCCTCGCCACCAACGGCTTCGAGGACTCCGAGCTCACCGCCCCCTGGGAGGCGGTGACCTCCCAGGGCGCCAAGGCCGTGCTCATCTCCCCGGAGTCCGGCGCGATCACCGGCAAGAACGGCCACGAGCAGCAGGTGGACCTCACCACCGCCGAGGCCACCCCTGACCAGTACCACGCGCTCGTCCTGCCCGGCGGCGTCGTCAACGGGGACAAGCTCCGCATGGACGACGCGGCGGTCGCCTTCGTCCGGGAGGTCTTCAACCAGCACAAGCCGGTCGGCGTCATCTGCCACGGCGGCTGGATCCTCACCGACGCCGAGGTCCTCCAGGGCCGCACGCTCACGTCCTACCCGAGCCTCAAGACCGACCTCAAGAACGCCGGGGCCACCTGGGTGGACGAGGAGGTCGTCGTCGACGCCGGGCTCGTCTCCAGCCGCGTGCCGGACGACCTGCCGGCCTTCTGCGACAAGCTCGTCGAGGAGATCGGCGAGGGCGAGCACGAGGGCCAGACGGCCTGACCTACTCGGGCGAGTCGGACGGCGGCGTGGGCGCGGAGCCCTCGCCGCCGTCGTCGTCCGTGCGGCTCACCCTGGCGCGCAGGGCACGCGAGCCGCGCCCGACGGCGTCGTGGACCTGCGGGTGCAGGGCGAGGAGGACGACGACGGCGCCCACGGTGGTCTGCCAGGCGAGGGCACCGGCAAGGGACGGCGCCGAGACTCCCACGGTCGCGAGGCGGCCGGGCCCGATGCTGCCGGAGGCCGCCACGGCGAGGAGTGCGCCGAGGACCGCGAGGGTGGCGGCGGCGACGACGCCGCTCAGTGCTGCCTGCCACCAGCGCTCCTGGAAGCGGCTGCGGTGCAGCCACGCCCCGACGGCCGCACCGACGAGGACGGGCACGAGCACGACGAGCCCGAGTCCCGGCGCGCCCGGCTCGGGGAGCATCCCGAGCACGGGGAAGGCCGGCAGCGGGGCCGTGACGACCTCGCTCGGGGAGAACAGTGTCCCCTGCCCGACGGTGAAACCGGGTCCGCTGAGCCAGGCCAGCGACCACACGGCCATGGTCGGCAGGTAGGCGAGCTGGCCGAGGAGCAGGACGACGGTGCCGAGCCGGCCGGGCGCGAGCGCCTCGTGGAGCTCGAGGACGGTGACGATGCCGCGCACCAGCCCCACGGCGAGGACGAGGACGGCGAGGGCGAGCAGGGCGGCGAGAGCGAGCCACGCGCCGCGCACACCGGCGCGCGCCCAGTCCGGCGTGGCCTCGCGCAGGCGCAGCCACCACGCGGGCCCCGGCGTGCGCGCGCGCCACAGCGCGAGGACGAGGGCAGCGCCGCCGATGACCAGGGCGACGAGTGCGACCACGGGCCGGGCGGCGGGTCCGGGTACGACGGCCGAGAGGCCGAGCACGCTGAGCACGAAGCCGCCCAGGGCGAAGGAGGCGGTGGCCGGGCGGCGCAGCCGCGCGCGGCGGGCGCCGCCGTAGACGAGAGCCGCGCTGAGGAGGCTCGTCCCGAGCGGGGCGAGGGAGACGACGCCCGCCTCCCCGACGTCGACGGCCGCCCCGTGGCCGAGCAGCCACACGCCGGTGCCGATGGCCGCGGCATCCGTCCAGCTGGCCTCACCCAGCAGGGGTGCGGCGGCGGTGGCGACGTAGCTGGCGACCGTCGGCACGACGACGAGCAGCCAGCTGATGATCGCGGCCTCGATCCCCGCGAGGGTGGCACGCAGCCAGGCCTCGGGGAGCCGGGGCGCGCGGCGGGCGGGGCCGCTCACCTGGGGGTGGACCGTCGTCGTCATCTGCCCCATCGTCGGTGACCGGACGGCGTGGGCGCGCGAAGGCGGCGGCGTGTCGTGGCGATGTGTCCGATCCCCGCCACCCTGCCGGCGGCGCGCCCGTGGCCGGACGGACGACGGCCCGCCGCGCAGGTGCGCGACGGGCCGCCGTCAGGTGCGTGCAGGCTCAGCCCTGGAGCAGCTCGCGGGCCAGGCGCGCGGTCTCGCTCGGGGTCTTGCCGACCTTGACGCCGGCGGCCTCCAGGGCCTCCTTCTTCGCCTCGGCCGTGCCGGAGGAGCCGGAGACGATGGCGCCGGCGTGGCCCATCGTCTTGCCCTCGGGCGCGGTGAACCCGGCGACGTAGCCGACGACGGGCTTGGTGACGTTCTCCTTGATGAACGCCGCGGCCCGCTCCTCGGCGTCGCCGCCGATCTCACCGATCATGACGACGAGCTCGGTGTCGGGGTCCGCCTCGAAGGCCGCGAGGGCGTCGATGTGGGTGGTCCCGATGACCGGGTCCCCGCCGATGCCGATCGCGGTGGTGAAGCCGATGTCCCGCAGCTCGAACATCATCTGGTAGGTCAGCGTGCCGGACTTGGACACGAGGCCGATGCGGCCCGGGCCGGTGATGTCCGCGGGCGTGATGCCGACGTTGGACTTCCCGGGGCTGATGATGCCGGGGCAGTTCGGGCCGATGAGGCGCACGCCCTTGCTCTGCGCGTAGGCGAAGAACTCGGCGGTGTCGGCCACCGGGACGCCCTCGGTGATGATGACGACGAGCGGCATGCCGGCGTCGACGGCCTCGATGACGGCCGCCTTGGTGAAGGCCGGCGGGACGAAGACGACGGACACGTTGGCGCCGGAGGCCTCCATCGCCTCGGTCACGGTGCCGTACACCGGGACGGACACGGTGCCGCCGGTACGGTCCTCGGCGCCCGGGCCGATCGGGGTGACGTCGAAGTCGACGCTCGTGCCGGCCTTGCGCGGGTTGACGCCGCCGACGATCTGGGTGCCCGAGCCGAGCATCCGGCGGGTGTGCTTCTGCCCCTCGGCACCGGTCATGCCCTGGACGATGACGCGCGAGTTCGCGTCGAGGAAGATCGACATGCTGTTTGTCCCGTCCTTACTTCGCGAGCTCGGCGGCCTTGGCCGCGGCGTCGTCCATCGTGTCCACCATGGTGACCAGCGGGTGGTTGGCCTCGTCGAGGATCCGGCGGCCCTCGACGACGTTGTTGCCGTCCAGGCGGACGACGAGCGGCTTGGTGGCGGAGTCGCCGAGGATCTCCAGCGCCTGGACGATGCCGCTGGCGACCTCGTCGCACGCGGTGATGCCGCCGAAGACGTTGACGAAGACGCTCTTGACCTGCTCGTCACCGAGGATGACGTCCAGCCCGTTGGCCATGACCTCGGCGTTCGCGCCGCCACCGATGTCGAGGAAGTTCGCCGGGCCGACGCCGTACTGCTCGCCCGCGTAGGCGACGACGTCGAGGGTGCTCATGACCAGCCCCGCACCGTTGCCGATGATGCCGACCTCGCCGTCGAGCTTGACGTAGTTGAGGCCCAGGCCCTTGGCCTTGGCCTCGAGCGGGTCGGCCGCGTCCTTGTCCTCGAGCTCGGCGTGCTCGGCGTGACGGAAGGCGGCGTTCTCGTCGATCGTCACCTTGCCGTCCAGCGCGATGATCGCGCCGTCCTCGGTGCGCACGAGCGGGTTGACCTCGACGAGCGTCGCGTCCTCGTTCGCGTAGACCGTCCACAGCTTCTGGACGACGTCGACGACGGCGTCGGCCACGTCAGCGGCGAAGCCGGCGGCCTGGACGATCTCCTTGGCCTTGGCCTCGTCGATGCCGACCATCGGGTCGACGGCCACGCGCGCCAGCGCCTCGGGGCGCTCGATGGCCAGCTGCTCGATCTCCACGCCGCCCTCGACGCTGGCCATGGCCAGGTAACGACGCTCGGCGCGGTCCAGGAGCACCGAGAAGTAGAACTCCTCGGCGATCTTGGCGCCCTCGGCGATCATCACGCGGTGGACGGTGTGGCCCTTGATGTCCATGCCGAGGATCTCGGCCGCGCGTGCCTCGGCCTCCTCGGGGCTGTGGGCGAGCTTGACGCCGCCCGCCTTGCCTCGGCCGCCGGTCTTGACCTGCGCCTTGACGACGACGGTCCCGCCGCCCAGCTGCTCGGCCGCGGCACGTGCCTCCGCCGGCGTGGTCGCCACGATCCCGCCCAGGACGGGTACCCCGTGCTTCTCGAACACGTCCCGTGCCTGGTACTCGAAAAGGTCCACCAGGTCAGTCCTCTCATCGCCGTCTCTCGGAATGCCTCGACATCGAGACATCTCCCTCCACTGTACCCGCCGTGGCAGCCGCAGGCCCACCGGGCCGGAGCTCGCCGGGCCGGCCGACCCTGACCTCCCCGGTTGTCCTCCGGCCTCCCCCACCGGCTCACGGTGGGAGGAGGACAACCGGGGAAGTCAGCGGCACGCAGGCGCGCGCCCGGGCGAGCCGGGGGCGCCGGCACCCGGTCAGACGAAGCTGGCGGAGGCCTCGTCCAGACGCTGCACCTGCTCCGCGGTGAGCTCCAGGGCCACCGCGGCGAAGAGCTGGTCGAGCTGCGCGGTGCTCGTGGCGGCGGCGAGCGGGGCGGTGACCTTGCCGTTCGCCGTCGCCCACGCGAGGGCGACGGCGGCCGGCTCGGTGCCGTGCTCGGCGGCGACGGCGTCGAGCACGTCCAGGACCCGCAGCCCCTCGGGGGTGAGGTAGCGCTTGACGGCGCCGCCGCGGGCGCGGCCCTCGGTGTCCGCCTCGCTGCGGTACTTGCCGGTGAGGAAGCCGCCGGCGAGGACCTGGTAGGGGAAGACGGACATGCCCAGCCGCTGGGCGACGCCGGCCAGGCCGGTCTCGTACTCGCGGGACACGAGGGAGTAGCGCGGCTGGAGGGCGACGGGCCTGGCGAAGCCGTTCTCCTCGCAGGCCCGGAACCACTCCTCGATCGCGGCGACGGAGAAGTTGGACAGGGCGACGGCGCGGACCTTGCCCTCGGTGACGAGACGGTCGAAGGCCGCGGCGCTCTCGACGATCGGCGTCTCGTCGTCCTGGTAGTGCGCGTAGAAGAGGTCGATGTGGTCGGTCTGCAGGCGGCGCAGGGAGTCCTCGGCACCGCGGACGACCGTCTGCGGCGCCAGGCCGAGGAGGTCGGGCTTGCCGGAGACCTTGGTGGCGATGACGACGTCGTCGCGGTTGCGGCGGCCGGCCAGCCACTGGCCGATGATCGTCTCGGACTCCCCGCCGCCGTTGCCCGGCACCCAGTAGGAGTACATGTCGGCGGTGTCGATGAAGGTGCCGCCGCGCTCGACGAAGCCGTCGAGCACCGTGTGGAACTGCTTCGGGTCACCGGGGTCGTTGAAGGTGTTGGTGCCCAGGCCGAGCGGGGAGACGCGCAGGTCGGAGCGGCCGACGGGCAGGGCGGTGGTGGTCTCGGTCATGAGGGTCCTTTCGGTGGGGTGGTCGTGGCCGTGAGGACGCGCCTCAGCCCGGCGGGTCCGGGTCGACGGTCAGTCGCGACGGAGGACGGCGACGAGGAAGTCGGAGTCCTCGGCGGCCGGGCGCAGGTCCCAGGTGGACAGCAGGTGGTCGGCCACCAGCCCGGCGGCGCGGGCGTCGCCGAGGAAGTCGTCGAAGTCGTAGCCGCGCCCGGCCCCGAAGCCGATGACGGCGCGACCGTCGTGCGTGAGGTGGCGAGCCATCCGGCGCAGCACCTCCCGCCGCGTGCTCGTGGCGAGGAAGGTCATGACGTTGCCGGCGCAGAGGATCGCGTCGAACGGCTCGACGATGCCCCGCGCGGGCAGGTCGAGCTCCGCGAGGTCCTCCACGAGCCACGTGGCGTCGGGGAAGTCCTCCTTCGCCGCGGCGATGAGGACGGGGTCGACGTCGACGCCGACGACGGTGTGGCCCTGCGCGGCGAGGTAGCCGCCGTGACGCCCCGGACCGCACCCGGCGTCCAGGATCCGGGCCGCGCGCGGCACCATGGCGTCGATGAGCCTCGCCTCGCCGACGACGTCCGCCCCCGAGGCCGCCATCTGCCGGAACCGCTCGACGTACCAGGTGGAGTGGTCCGGGTTGGCCTGGGTGATCTGCACCCACTTGCTCTGCTCGGTCATGCGTCCATCCTCCCCCACGGTCGCGCCGAGCCGCCGGTGGGCACGGTCTGCCGCAGGCGCCGCTGCTGTGCTGATCCGACGTCCGCGACACGCGGGCGACACGCCGGGGCGTGTGTCGATCAGCGGCCCTCGCACCGCACGTCGGATCAGGACAGCGACACCGCGAGGACCCCATCCGGTGGCGGGTCAGTGCGGACGGCGCTCGATGGACTCCTCGACGTCCTCGCCGGCGCGCTCGAGACTCGAGGCCTCCTCCTCCTCGCCACCTGCCGTGTCCGCATCCGGTCCGTCGTGCGCCGTCTCGGGCCTCTGTCGTCCCACCGTTCCCTCCTTCGTACGACTGTCCGTGTCGACGCTAGGACCGCGGCCACGGGCCTGCATCCGGGAGCCGCGGCAGCAGTCAGCAGTCAGCAGTCAGCAGTCAGGCCACACCCCCGACGACGCGCGGCGGTGGCTCCCCACGAGGTGGGTGTCGACGATCCCGACGGCCTCCATGAGCGCGAACATCGTCGTCGGGCCCACGTGCCGGAACCCGCGGGCCTTGAGCGCCCTGGCGAGCGCGACCGACCCGGGCGAGGTCGTCGGCACCTCGGCGGAGAACCGCGGCCGGGGCGTGTCGGCAGGCTGGAAGGACCAGACGAACGCGGGCAGGCCGCCGTCGGCGCGCAGGGCGACGGTCGCGCGGGCGTTGGCGATCGTCGCGTCGACCTTGCGCCGGTTGCGGACGATCCCGGCGTCGGCCATGAGACGGGTGACGTCGTCGTCGTCGAAGGCGGCGACGGCGTCGGGGTCGAAGTCGGCGAAGGCTGCGCGGAAGGCCGGGCGCTTGCGCAGGATCGTGGCCCACGAGAGACCGGACTGGAACGCCTCGAGGCTCAGGCGCTCGAACAGGCCGCGCTCGTCGCGCACCGGCATGCCCCACTCGGTGTCGTAGTACTCGCGCAGCAGCGGGTCGGAGGCGGCCCAGACCGGGCGGGCGAGGCCGTCCTCGCCGGTGACGAGGTCACTCACCCGCCGTCTCCTCGAGCAGGCGCTCGGACAGCTCGGCGAAGGCATCGGCGACGACGTCCGTGTAGAGGTGCCCGCCCTCGATGTCGGGGTGGATGCCGTCGGACTGGAGCTTGTCCGGCTCGGCGTCGATGGCCGAGTACCAGTCGGCGATGATCGCGTTGGGGTACTCGGCGACGACGTCCGCGAGCGCGGCGTTGGCCTCGGGGATCCAGTACGAGCCGCCGTAGAGGTTGACGACGACGGCCATCCGGCCCGGTCCCAGCGCGTCCAGCGCCGCCCGGACGACGTCGGGCTCGCCGACGCCCGCGTTGGTGCCGAAGTCGAGGACGACGGCGCGGCGCACCGTGCCCTGGTCCACGGCCTGCTCGATGGCGGCGAGCCCGTCGGGCCACTGGCGGTTCGACTTCGCGTCCAGCGAGATCTCCGGCCAGCGGTGGGTGAGGCCGTGGGCGCTCGTCACCATGATCGAGTCGCCGAAGCCGCTGATCTCCTCGGCGGCGGGCACGGTCCAGTCGGCGTCGACGGGCAGCGGCTCGGGTGCCTCACGCTCGACGGCGGAGGCGGCGACGAGCTCCTCGTTCGCCTCGATCTGCTGCTGGGTGAGGGACGTCGTCGGCGCGGTCGCCACCGCGACGGCGGTCGTGACGAGGAGGACGACGCCGGCCCCGCCGACCACCTGGGCGGTACGCCGGCCCCCGCGCAGGGCGGTGCGCCAGCGGCGCCAGACCCCGGTGAAGCCGTCCCGGCGCACCGGGATCTCCAGCCAGCGGTAGGAGGCGCCGGCCACCACGAGGGTGAGGACGAGCGCGAGCGCCCGGGTGGCCCAGCTGAGGGCCGAGTCGTAGGTCGTGGCGGGCAGCAGCTCGGTGAGGACGAGGATGAGGGGCCAGTGCCACAGGTAGATGCCGTAGGAGCGCTCCCCCACCCAGGCGACCGGCGGCATCCGCAGCAGCCGCTGGTAGAGGCCCACCGGCCCGAGCAGCGCCGCGACGAGCACGGCGGTGAGGAGGCAGGCGGTGAGGATGCCGCCCCGGAAGGTGAGGGCCGTGTCCTCGTGGAGGACCGTCATGAGGACGAGCAGCCCGGCGAACGCGGCCAGTGCGGCGGGCTGGCGCCAGCGCTGCCACGCCGCGGAGTGCAGCCAGCTGCGTGGGGAGGCCCAGGCGAAGGCGAGCGCCACCCCGATCATCAGCCCGAAGAGGTGGGTGTCGGTGCCGTAGTAGACGCGGGTCGCGTCCTCCCCCGCCGTGTGGAGCAGTGCCATGAGGAGCGCGGAGACGGCGGCGACACCGAGCGCGACCCGCACCCGTTGCCGGCCGGTGCTGGTGAGCGCGAGCAGGAGGCCGAGCAGCGGCGGCCACAGCAGGTAGAACTGCTCCTCCACCGCCAGGGACCAGAAGTTGACGAAGAGCAGGGGTGAGGTCTGGGCGAAGTAGCTCGAGCCCGCGCCGATCTCCAGCCAGTTGTTGGAGAAGGTCAGCGCCCCGAGCACCTGCCGGCCGATGTTGACGAGCAGGTCACCGCCCGCGACGGCCGCCAGGCTCACGCTCACGACGACGACGCTGACCAGCGCCGGCAGCAGGCGCCGTGCGCGTCGCAGCCAGAACCGCGGGAGGTCGACGCGGCCCTTCGTGCCGAGCTCCCGCAGCAGCAGGGTGGTGATGAGGAAGCCGGAGATGACGAAGAAGACGTCGACGCCGAGGAAGCCGCCCGGCAGCGAGGTGGGCCGTAGGTGGTAGACGAGCACGGCGCCGACGGCGATCGCCCGCAGTCCGTCTAGGCCGTGGATGTGCCCGGCTCTCGGAGTGGTCCGGGCGGGGGCACGACGGGAGGTCGTGCGGGCGCGCTCGGGGCGAGCCGGCGCGGCGGTCTGGGCCATCCGCCCTCCTCGACAGTCGTGTCGGGCTCAGGCTAAGTCTGCCGCGCGCGCCCTGGTGGGAGCCGCGCCGCACACCCCTCCCCCCTTTCGCACCGAGCGCTGAGTTGTTCCAAGGAACAACTCAGCGCTCGGCGGGAAGGGGCCTGTCGGTGGGAAGTGCACTGTCGGCGGGAAGTGCGCTGTCGGCGGGAGGGGGGGGTGATGCCTAGAGCTTGGTGACCGGGGCGTAGCGCAGGAGGAGCCGCTTGACCTGGCCGCCGCCGAAGTCGATCTGCGCGACCGCGCTGGAGCCGGAGCCCTCGAGGCCGACGACGGTGCCCAGGCCGTAGGAGTCGTGGGTGACCTTGTCGCCGATGTCGAAACCGGGGATGTCGCCCGCCGGGCGCGGGGCCGCCGAGCCGAAGCTCGGGGTCTCCGGCTCGCTGCGGCGGGTACGCACCGGGCCGCTGCGCGCGCCGCTGCCCCCCGCCGGGCGTCCACCGCCGTACCCGAAGCCGCCGGAGCCCCAGCCACCACCGCGCAGGGCGTCGGTGGAGGACTCGGCGCGCCGCCAGTCGAGGAGCTCCTCGGGGATGTCGGAGATGAAGCGGCTCGGCGGCAGCTGCTGCGGCATGCCCCAGGCCGTGCGCACGGCCGCACGCGAGAGGTAGAGGCGCTTGCGCGCCCGGGTGAGCGCCACGTAGGCCAGCCGCCGCTCCTCGGCGAGCTCGTCCTCGTCGGTGAGCGAGCGCTGGTGCGGGAAGGTGCCGTCCTCCATGCCCGTGACGAAGACGACCGGGAACTCCAGGCCCTTGGCGGTGTGGACGGTCATGAGGGTGACCTGGCCCTGGTTGGCGGCGTCGTCGTCGGGGATCTGGTCGGAGTCGGCGACGAGCGCGACGCGCTCGAGGAAGTCCCCGAGGTCCCCCTCGGGATCGGTCTGGGAGAACTCGGCGGCCACGGCGTGGAGCTCGGCGAGGTTCTCCACCCGGGTGGCGTCCTGCGGGTCCTCACTCGCCCGGAGCTCGGCGAGGTAGCCCGAGCGGTCCAGGGCGGCATCGAGGATCTCGGCGGGGCCGGCGCCCGCGGCGAGCATGTCGCGCAGGCCGGTCATCAGCTCGTGGAAGCCGCGCACCTGGGTGCGCCCACGGGTGGCGAGGCCCAGGACCTCGGGCGCTGCACCGTCGGGGGCCGCGGCGTGCTCGATCGCGCCGCCGAAGGAGATGCGCTCGCGCTCGGCGTGGGCGGCGAGCATCGCCTCGGCCCGCTCCCCCAGCCCGCGCTTGGGGACGTTGAGGATGCGGCGGAGGTTGACGGCGTCGTCGGGGTTGGCCACGGCGCGGAGGTAGGCGAGGGCGTCCTTGATCTCCTTGCGCTCGTAGAAGCGCGTGCCACCGACCACCTTGTAGGGGATGCCGACGCGGACGAGCACCTCCTCCAGCGCCCGGGACTGGGCGTTGGTCCGGTAGAAGACGGCGACGTCGCCGGGCCGCACACCGTCGGAGTCGCCGAGGCGGTCGATCTCCTCGGCGATGAACCGGGCCTCCTGGTGCTCGGAGTCCGCGACGTAGCCGACCACCTCGGGGCCGGCACCGCTGTCGGTCCACAGGTTCTTCGCGCGGCGGTTCGGGTTGCGCGAGATGACGGCGTTGGCGGCCGTGAGAATGTTCTGCGTGGAGCGGTAGTTCTGCTCGAGGAGGATGGTCGTCGCGTCGGGGTAGTCGGCCTCGAACTCGAGGATGTTGCGGATCGTGGCGCCGCGGAAGGCGTAGATCGACTGGTCGGCGTCACCGACGACGGTGAGCTCGGCGGGCGGCAGACCGGTGGAGTCGTCGGCGACGCCGGCGAGCTCGCGGATGAGGACGTACTGGGCGTGGTTGGTGTCCTGGTACTCGTCGACGAGGACGTGGCGGAACCGGCGGCGGTAGTGCTCGGCCACGTGCGGGAAGGCCTGGAGCAGGTTGACCGTCTGCATGATGAGGTCGTCGAAGTCGAGGGCGTGCGCCTGGCGCAGCCGCGCGTCGTACTGGCGGTAGGCCTGGGCCAGCGCAGTGTCGAAGGCGTTGCCCTCGCTCACCTCGGCGGCGAAGGAGTCCGGGTCGACGAGCTCGTTCTTGAGGTCGGAGACCTTGCGGGAGAAGGTCTTCGGCGGGAACTTCTTGGGGTCGAGGTCGAGCTGGCGCATGACCAGGGCCATGAGGCGCTGGGAGTCCGCGGCGTCGTAGATGGAGAAGCTCGAGCGCAGCCCGAGCGTGGCGTGCTCGCGGCGCAGGATCCGCACGCACGCGGAGTGGAAGGTGGAGACCCACATGTGCCGGGCGACCGGACCGACGAGGTCGCTCACGCGCTCGCGCATCTCCGCGGCGGCCTTGTTGGTGAAGGTGATGGCCAGCACCTCCCCCGCCCGGGCGCGCCCGGTGGCGAGCAGGCCGGCGATGCGGTGGGTGAGGACGCGGGTCTTGCCGGAGCCTGCGCCCGCGACGATGAGCAGCGGCCCGCCCTGGTGGACCACGGCGGCACGCTGCTGCGGGTTGAGCCCCTCGAGCAGGTCCGCCTGGCGCGGTGCGGCGGGGGCGGCGGAGGGCGCGTCGTCCTCGCGCGGGGGGACGGCGGCGGCCAGGGGCGGCAGGTTCCCGCCCATGAGGCCGGGCAGGTTGTCGAAGAGGGAGGTCATGGCCCTTCCAGGGTAGGTCCTGCCACCGACACCGCCGCCGTCAGGTCTGCCACATGCCGATGAGGAGGGCCCCGGTCGCGATGAGCGCACCGCTCAGCTCGATGAGGATCGCCAGGCCGACGGCCCGCATCGCCCGGGTGGTGGAGCGCCACGCCTCGCCCTGGTCGCGCAGGCGGCTGCTCTCGGCGGCGTAGACGCCGGCGACGAAGCC
The DNA here is from genome assembly GCF_900116375.1 of Georgenia satyanarayanai. Lineage (GTDB taxonomy): Bacteria > Actinomycetota > Actinomycetes > Actinomycetales > Actinomycetaceae > Oceanitalea > Oceanitalea nanhaiensis. The sequence continues at coordinate 232,463 of NZ_UETB01000003.1, forward strand.
GATCGGCAGGCCGATCACCGGGATGACGAAGAAGCCCACGACACCGAGGGCGGCCCCGATCACCAGGGTGCGGGTCGGCACGCCGCCCTTGCCGAGGTAGCGCCCCGCGATGACGTACTTGCCGACCTCCGCCCCGAGGACGGCGACGACGGCGACCGTCCCCACCGTCCACCCGACGGTGCCGCCGGTGACGACGGCCCACACGACGGCGGCCACCCCGACGAGGAAGCCGCCGCCCGGGACGACCTGCACGACGGCACCGACGAGCCCGATGATGACGGCGATGAGGACGATCGCCTCGCCGAGGACGCCCATCAGCGGGTCAGCGCCACAACGCCGCGATGGCGATGTTGAGGGTGGTGAGCGCGGCGATGGAGCCGATGAGCGCGCGGCTCGGGTCCTTCTTCCGGCTCGCCACGACGACGAGGGCGGTGATGACGACGGCGACGACGAGCTTGATGCCGATCTTCATGTAGTTGAGGTCCGGCAGGCCGTCCCCCATCTCGGCGACGCCGGTCATGAGGACGCCGGTGACGAGCGCGGTGAGCACACCGTGCAGCACGCCCGGCGCGAGGCGCGGCGTGCGCAGGTTGGTCACGGTGCCACCGAGCACGATGGCCCAGCCGACGAAGTGGAGGAAGAGGAGGAGGTAGTACACGACGGTCATGCCGCCAGCCTAGGCGAGCGCCGTCGTCGTCCCGTCATGCGCGCGCCGTCGTCGCCCTGACCAGCCGGGCGCTCGCGTACCGGTTCTCACCGGCCTTGAACCGCGCGTGCGTGCTGCTCCCCTCGACCGCCGCGAAGCGCTCGAAGGGCCGGTGGAAGGGCCGTGGGATCCACGCGTCGAGGAGGGCCCGACGGCGGTCGTCGTCCAGCTCGAGCGCCGCGCAGACGTTCGCCGTGATGTCGCGCATCTCCACCACCTCCAGCGGGCCCTCGCGCAGCGTGCCCCGCAGCTCCGACATCTCCTCCTGCCCCCGCAGGTCGGCGAGCAGGAGGCTGCCTCCCGGGCGCAGCACCCGGTGGACCTCGCGGAGGAACGCCTCGACCGAGGGGTAGCAGTGCGAGGACTCGACGTTGACGACGACGTCGAAGGACTCGTCCGGGAACGGCAGGTCCAGCGCGTCGCCCCGGACGAAGGAGAGCCCCGGGGCGTGCCGGTGGCGCCGGCACAGTGCGATGGCGCTGCGGGAGAGGTCGACGCCGGTCACCGTCGCCGGCCCCCGGTAGCGGGCGAGGTAGGAGCTGCCGCCACCTCGTCCGCAGCCGACCTCCAGGACGTCGGTGCCGCGCAGCTCCACGGCCCCGACCACGTGGTCGTAGAGCTGGATGCACATGCGGTCCGGCTCGTCGGCGGGCTCGAGGACCGGGGCCTCCTCGTCGGGGTCGAGAGGGGCGTAGCCGTAGTTCATGAAGGTCCACTCCGGGCGCCGCACCCGCGCCCCGAGCACCTCGTACAGGGCCCGCCACCCGAGCTGCCGCATGCTCATGCCTGCAGGCTAGAGCGCCCCACCCCGGCGCGGCCTCAGATGAGACGGCGGACGGCCGCCCACCTCGTCAGCTCGTGGCGCGAGGAGAGCTGGAGCTTGCGCAGCACCGCCGAGACGTGGGTCTCCACGGTCTTGACCGAGATAAACAGCTCGCTCGCCACCTCCTTGTAGGAGTACCCGCGCGCGATGAGGCGCATGACCTCCTGCTCGCGCGCGGAGAGCCGGTCGAGCTCGTCGTCGGTCGTGGCGATGTCCTTGGCGGCGGTGCCGAAGGCGTCGAGGACGAAACCGGCGAGCCGCGGGGAGAAGACGGCGTCCCCGCCGGCCACCCGGCGCACGGCGTCGGCGAGCTCGGTGGGGGTGATCGCCTTGGTGACGTAGCCGCGAGCGCCGGCGCGGATGACGCCCACGACGTCCTCGCTGGAGTCCGACACGGACAGCGCGAGGAAGCGGGCCGACAGGTCACGGCAGCCGGTGATGACGTCGATGCCGCCCCCGCCGCGGCCACCGGGCAGGTGGACGTCGAGGAGGACGACGTCGGGCAGCGTCTCGTGGACGACGGCGACGGCGGACTCGACGTCCGCGGCCTCCCCGACGATCCGCAGGTCCGGCGCGTGCGCCTCGAGCTCGCTGCGCACCCCGCTGCGCACGAGGGCGTGGTCGTCGACGACGACGACCCGCAGCCGACCGTCCCCTGGTGTCTCGCTCATGTCACTCCCCTGTCCCCGGCTCGGGCATCCGCAGCACGATCTCCGTGCCCTCCAGGCCGCTGCCCGGTCCCGTACGGATCGTCGCACTGCCGCCGTGCCGTTCCAAGCGCCCGACGATGGAGTCGCGCACCCCGTGCCGGTCCGCCGGCACCGCAGCGGGGTCGAAGCCCGGTCCGCGGTCACGCACGAAGACCTCCGTCGCGCCCTCGCCCACCTCCACGTACAGGGACACCGGCGGCGCGCCGTGGACGACGGCGTTGCGCAGCGCCTCCCGGGTGGCGGCCAGCAGCGGCTCGGTCGTCGCGTGCGGGACCCGGTCACCGGCGGTGACGACGTCGACGGCCACCCCGTGCTGGTCCTCCACCTCGGCGGCGACCTCCCGCAGCGCGGCCGCCACGGAGGTGCCGGCGGCGGGCCGGTCGGAGTAGAGCCACTGCCGCAGCTCGCGCTCCTGGGCGCGGGCGAGCCGGGCGACCTGGTCGGGGTCCTCGGCGCGCGCGCGGATGAGGGAGAGCGTCTGGAGCACGGAGTCGTGCAGGTGCGCGGCGATGTCGGCCCGCTCGGACTCCCGGGCGCGGGCGGTGCGCTCGGCGCTGAGGTCGCGGACCAGACGCAGCCACACCGGCGCGAGGACCACGGCCACGCCGACGAGGATGGCGGTGCTCGCGAGGATCCCGGAGAGGAGCTCGTCGGCCCCCAGCCCGCGCCCCAGCAGGAGCACGATGCCGACGACGGCGAGGAGCAGCCCGCCGCCCACGCGGGCCACGCGGTGCCACCGGGGCGCGGGTGCGGCGTCGTGCCCGGACAGCGACGCGTCGAGCTGGGTCCACACCAGGGCGGCGCCGCCCACGACGACGAGGAGCGGCACCAGCCACTCGTTGGGCAGCGGGACGTCCGCGCGCCACAGGAGCACCGCGCCGGCGGCGAGGAGCAGGAGCAGGCCGACGACGACGTCGGTCGCCGGCACCACGCGGCTCATGCGCCGCAGCCGCGGCGCCAGGCGCACCGAGGCGGCAGGGCGGGCGGCCTCGGCGGCGTCCTCGGGGTCACCGCCGGGCACGAGCACCCACAGCCAGCCGTACAGGACGATGCCGGCCCCGAAGGCGAGCACCGACAGCAGCATGGCCAGGCGCACCCGCGCCAGGGGCACACCGAGGTGGGCGGCGAGGCCGGCGCACACGCCGCCGATCCGTCGCTCGGCCGCCGGCCGGCGCAGCGGCAGCCGCTCGGGAAGGGAGGTGGTCACGGGCCGATCGTCACACGCCGGGGGCCTCCACCGGGAGTCCCCCGGCGGAGGACCAGGGTCGCCCCGGGGCCCTCACGGCATCGACCGGGGTGCGGATCAGGGGGGTCCCCGATACCGGGCGCGGCCGGCCCGCGCTTTGCTGGTCCTATGAACGGCCAGAGTGCACCGCACACCTCTCCCCCACCCCCGCCGGCACCGTCCACCGGCTTCTTCGACTCCGTCCGCCGCGTCGGCATCTGGCGCGGCGCCGACCGGTGGGCCGGTGGCGTGGCCGCCGGCATCGGCCGCCGCTACGGCCTCGACCCGCTGCTCGTGCGCGGGCTCCTCGTCGTCGTCACGCTCTTCGGCGGCCTCGGACTCGTCCTGTACGGCCTGGCCTGGGCGCTGCTCCCCGAGGAGGCCGACGGCCGCATCCATCTCGAGGAGGCGCTGCGCGGGCGGATCGACATCGCCCTCGCCGGTGCCGCCGCCGTCCTCGTCATCGGTCTCAGCCGGCCGGTCTTCTGGTGGGGCGCCGCCTGGTGGTCCGTCCCGTGGGTCCTCATCGTGGCCGGGGTCATCGTGCTCGTCATCATGAGCAAGGACCGCGACACGACGACGGCGCCGCCCCCGCCCGGTAGCCCACCCCCCGTCGCGGCCGGCACGCCGGCCACCCCGCCCCCTCCCGCCGCACCCCGGCCCGCCTACGACGTCCCGGAGGACGCCATGCCCGCAAACCCCGCCCCGGCCACCGGGGAGACCTCCCCGTCCACGGAGGTGATCGAGGCGCCCACGCTGCCCATGTCCACCTCCCCGGGGACGACCACCGAGGGGGTTCCCGGACCCACCGAGCCCACTGCCCCCGCAGGGCCCGGCGCGACCGCGCCGGGAGAGGGCGGCTGGCAGGGCAGCGGCGCCTGGCACGGCGGCTCGGGCGCCGGCGGTCCGGACGACTGGGACGGCACCGGGTGGAGCGGAGGACAGACACCCCCGGCACAGCCGCCAGCTCCTCCGCAGCCGCCCGTTCCTCCGCGCCCGCCCGTCCCCGGACCCGGGTCCCGGACGACGAGCCTCGTCCTGGCCATCTGCCTCCTCGGCGCTGCCGGCGTCGCCCTCGCCCACCAGCAGGGCGTGCTCGACGCCAACCCGTGGCTCATCGGGGGCGGCGGCGTACTCACCGTCCTCGGCGCCGCCGTCCTCGTCAGCGGCGTGCGGGGTCGCAGCCAGGGCGGCATCGGCGTCCTCGCCCTGCTCGTCGCGCTCGTCATGGTCCCGGCCGCGGCGGCAGCGGCCACGCTGCCCGGCTTCGCCCGCTTCGGGGCGGACGCGACGACGTGGGCCGGGGACCCCACCTGGGCGCCGCGGACGGCCGAGGAGGCCGAGGGCGGGTACTCGCTCGTCGCCGGTCAGCTCGAGGTCGACCTCCGCGCCCTCGAGGAGGACGCCGTCGTCCCGGTCGACGTCACCTTCGGCAACCTCACGCTCATCGTGCCGGACGACGCCGACATCACCGTCAACGCCGAGGTCGCGGCCGGGGAGGTCGTCGGGCCGCTCGACGACGACTGGTCGGGGCCCGGCGCACCGTGGTGGGGGTCCACCAGGACCGACGACTCCATCACGAACGGCACCGGCATCAGCACGACCCTGGTCCAGGAAGGCAGCGGCCGCGGCCCGCAGATCGTCGTCGACGCCGGTGTCACCTTCGGCCAGCTCTACATCGAGGAGACGTCATGACCGACACCGACCACACCACCGCGTCACCTGTCCGCAGCGGGCCCCGCGTGGGGACCGTCGTGTGGGGGATCATCCTCCTCCTGCTCGGCCTGGGCGTCCTCGGGGTGGGGGCCGGCCTCACGGTCGACCTGCAGGCCGCACTCATCGCGCTGCTCGCCCTCGCGGGCGTGGGCCTGCTCGTCAAGGCCCTCCTCACCCGCTCCGACTGACCCGTTCCGCCCCCACCCCCACACCCCCACCCCCATACCCCCCACCCCCCGCCGAGAGCTGAGCTCTTCCAGCCCGCACGGAGCAGGTCAGCGCTCGGCAGGACCGGTGGAGCGGGGGCGGACATGCCGAGAGCCGGGCTCCTCGTGGAGGAGTCCGGCTCTCGGCGTGTGGTGGAGCTAGGCGACGGGCTGGCGGACCGGCTCACGGGCCGGCTCGACGGCCACGGTGGCCTTGGAGAGCTGGTTCATGCCCAGACCGATGACGATGAGCAGGGCGCCGAGGCCGATGACGAGGGCGGCGACACCGTAGGAGACGACCGAGGTGAAGAGCGAGGCGCGGAGGAAGGACGCGTTCATCACGGAGTCGCGCTGGGCCTGGAGCTCGGTGTGCTCCGGGCTGCCCGCCTCGACCTCACGCATCGCGGCGCCGAGCTCGGCGTAGGTGCGGCCCTCGGTGCCGGCCAGCGCGTGGGTGTTGATGATGTCGGCCTGCGCGTAGGCGGAGAAGGGACCCTGGACCTCGGCGCCGGCGAGGAACGCGGCGTCCTCCGGGACGGTGATGTTCTCGGCCTTGAGCTGGCTCGTCACCATGCCCCAGGTGACGCCGCCTGCGACGATGAAGACGATTCCGGCGACGATCGCGAGGATGCTGGCGATGCGGGCGATGCCGGTGCCGCGGGTGGTGCTCATGGTGTGGTCCTTTCAGAGTGGCTCTTTGCCGTGAGGCCCGTTCTGGGCTTCTGAGGACAATCCTGGCATTCCGGAATGTCCGCTTTCCGGGCCCATGGTCCCAGGGCCGGGCGCCGGCGCCCAGGCGCTGGGGTGACCCGCGTCACGGCGGGCGGCGGATCAGTCGCGACCGGAGAGCGCGCGTGCGTACAGCTCGTCGCAGGCGCTGAGGACGTCGGCCCAGTCGAAGGGCGGGGGCGTGGCGTGCGCGTGCTCGCGCAGGCGCCGCAGGAGCGCGCCGTCCTCGGCCAGCCGGACGACGGCGTGGGTGAGGGCCGCGTCGGCGGCGGCGTCGTCCAGCCCGTCGGACCGGTCGGCCGTGAGGAGCCCGTCGACGCCGTCGGAGACGTACTCGCCGGGCCCCGTGCCGCGGCCCGCGACGACCGGCAGCCCGGCCGCGCGCGCCTCCAGCCCGGCGATGCCGAAGGCCTCGAGACGCGCCGGGGCGACGAAGACGTCCTCCGCGGCGTAGCGGGTGCGGAGCTCCTCGCGGGGCAGGCCGCCGGTGAGGGTGACGACGTCGTGGAGACCGAGCCGCTCGACGAGCGCGCGCACGCGGCGCTCCTCGGGCCCCGCTCCGATGAGGGTGAGGTGCACGCGGGGCGCACCACCGGTACCGGGCCCGAGGCGGCGGTGAGCGGCGGCGACGACCTCGACGAGCGGCGCGGGGCGCTTGCGCGGCGCGAGCCGCTGGGTGGCGACGAGCCGCAGCGTGCCGTCGCTCGCACGTGGCGGCTCCTGGGGCAGCCAGTCGTCGAGGGTGAGGCCGTTCGGCAGGACGGAGACGTCCTCGCGACCCAGCATCCGCGCCACGCGCTCCCCCGCGGCGCTCGACACCGCCGAGACCGCCGCCCGCGAGCGCAGCGTCCCGCTGCGCCGGGCGAGCGCACCGAAGCCGGCGACCACGCCGTCGAGCATGCAGTGCCAGGTGATGGCGAGCGGCACGCCGGTGAGGTGCGCGGCGGTCACGCCGTCGAGGGCGAAGGGCGAGACGACCCCGGCGTGGACGTGGACGACGTCGGGACGCAGCCGCTCGACCGCGTCCCGCAGCAGCCACGTGCCGCGCGGGTTGACGGGCAGCCCGAGGGCGAGGGCGGAGGCCATCCGGTGCACGCGCACCCCGGAGTCCAGCACCCGCGTGGCGCGTAGTGCCCCGTCCGCGCCGGCCGTCGCCGTCGCGACGTGGACGGCATGGCCGGCACGCGCCTGGGCGACGGCGAGGTCGTGGACCTGCGTCTCGATGCCTCCGGTGCGTGGCGGGAAGCAGTCCGAGACGTGGAGGACCCTCACTCCCACTCGATGGTGCCCGGCGGCTTGCTCGTGACGTCGAGGACCACCCGGTTGACCTCGGGGACCTCGTTGGTGATACGGCTGGAGATGCGGGCCAGGACCTCGTAGGGCAGGCGTGACCAGTCGGCGGTCATCGCGTCCTCCGAGCTCACCGGGCGCAGCACGATCGGGTGGCCGTAGGTACGGCCGTCCCCCTGGACGCCCACGGAGCGGACGTCGGCGAGGAGGACCACCGGGCACTGCCAGATGTCGCGGTCCAGGCCGGCGGCGGTGAGCTCCTCGCGGGCGATCGCGTCCGCGGCGCGCAGCACGGCGAGCCGATCGGCGTCGACGGCACCGACGATGCGGATACCCAGGCCGGGGCCGGGGAAGGGCTGACGCCACACGATCCCCTCCGGCACACCGAGCTCGAGCCCGACGGCGCGGACCTCGTCCTTGAACAGGGTGCGCAACGGCTCGACGAGCTCGAACTGCAGGTCCTCGGGCAGGCCGCCGACGTTGTGGTGGGACTTGATGTTCGCGGCGCCCTCACCGCCGCCGGACTCGACGACGTCGGGGTAGAGGGTGCCCTGGACGAGGAAGCGGACCTCCTCGTCCTGGCCGGCCTCCTCGACGATCTCGCGGGCGGCCGCCTCGAAGGTGCGGATGAACTCGCGGCCGATGATCTTGCGCTTGGCCTCGGGGTCGGTGACCCCGGCGAGCGCGGAGAGGAACTGCTCGGTCGCGTCGACGACCTTGAGGTTGACGCCGGTGGCGGCGACGAAGTCCTGCTCCACCTGCTCGGCCTCGCCGGCACGCAGCAGGCCGTGGTCGACGAAGACGCAGGTGAGCTGGTCCCCGACGGCCTTCTGGACGAGCGCCGCGGCGACGGAGGAGTCGACCCCGCCGGAGAGGCCGCAGATGACGCGGGCGTCACCGACCTGGGCGCGGATCGCGGCGACCTGCTCGGCGATGACGTTGCCGGCGGTCCACGTGGGCTGGAGGCCCGCGCCGTCGTAGAGGAAGCGCTCGAGGGCGGCCTGCCCGAAGTCGGAGTGCTTGACCTCGGGGTGCCACTGCACCCCGAAGAGGCGCCGTCCGCGGTCCTCGAAGGCCGCGACGGGGGCGCCCGGGGAGGTCGCGAGGACCTCGAAGCCCTCCGGCGCCTCCTGGACGGCGTCGCCGTGGCTCATCCACACCTGCTGACGCTCGGGCGTGCCCTCGAGGAGGGACCCGCTGCCGCGCAGCTCGACGACGGTCGCGCCGTACTCGCGGTCACCGGTACGCGCGACGGTGCCGCCGAGCGCCGAGGCCATCGCCTGGAAGCCGTAGCAGATGCCGAGGACCGGGACACCGGCGGTGAAGAGCGCGGGGTCCACGCCCGGGGCGTCCTCGGCGTAGACCGAGGACGGACCGCCGGAGAGGATGATCGCGGCGGGGTCCTTCTCCAGGACCCGCTCGACGGCCATGGTGTGGGGGACGATCTCGGAGTACACCCCGGCCTCGCGCACCCGGCGCGCGATGAGCTGGGCGTACTGGGCGCCGAAGTCGACGACGAGGACGGGCTGCGGCGTGGCCGCGCGCTCGGCGGTGGTCGGGGCGTCGGTCGGGGCGTCGCTCATGCTCACCTCGCCAGGGTAGCCGTGGGGCGGGCGACGACGTCGGGCAGGTCCGTCTCGAACCAGCCCTGCGCGCGGTGCTCCATGACGAAGGACAGGACGGGGACCACACCGGCGACGACGAGGGCCGCCATCCGGCCCAGGCCCCAGCGCATCGCCGACCACAGGTTGAGCACGCTGACGAGGTAGACGACGTAGATCCAGCCGTGCGCGAAGGGGATCCACCCGATCCACGACTCGACCTCCGGCCCCACCCCCACGAGGTAGACCAGGACCATCTCCACGCACAGGAGCAGCAGCATCACACCTGTGACAAATGCCATGGCCCGGTAGAACCTCCAGGCGCCGCGTGCCTTGCGCTCGCGCTCCGCCCGCAGGGCCGCACCCGGTACGGTCCCCGATGCGGCCGTGGTCTCCTCGCTCATGCGTCCTCCTCGCGCCCGCCCGTGCGGACTCACCCCCAGTGTCTCAGGCGCCGTCGACGGCGGAAAACAGGCTGCCCCGTGTCCTCGCCGACACCTAGGCTCAGCCCGTGCTCGACGTCCCGACCGGCCACCCCGGTCACCCCCCTCTCGGTGCGCCCACCGCCTTCCTCGCCTGGGCGGCCCGTGGCGCCTGGCCCGCCCTGCTGGTCGGCTGCCTCCTCGCCGCCGTCGTCTCCCTCGCGGGGGCCGCGGTGCCCCTCGTCCTGGGCACGGCCCTGGACAGCGGCCTCACCGACGGCGTCTCCACCCGGCTCCTGTGGCTGGCCCTCGCGCTCGTGGGGATCGGGCTCCTCAGCGCCGTCGCGACGAGCGTCGGCCACGCCGCCGAGGTCGGCGGCTGGCTGCACGGCGCCTTCAGCGCCTCCCGCCTCGTGGGGCACCACGTCACCCGGACCGGGCCGGCGATCGGTGAGGAGCTGCCCACCGGTGAGGTCGTCAGCGCCGTCGCCAACGACTCCTTCCAGGTCGGCAACGTCCTCGAGCTGCTGCCCGCCTTCGTCGGCGGGCTCGTCGGCTACCTCGCCGTCACCGTCTACATGCTCCAGCAGTCCCCCACGCTCGGGGTCGTCGTCGCGCTGGGCCTGCCCGTTGTCACCGTCGTCGTGTCCTTCCTCATCAAGCCGCTCCAGGCCCGGCAGAAGGAGCAGCGCGACGCGGCCGGCCGCCTCGCCACGCTCGCGACCGACACCGTCTCCGGCCTGCGGATCCTGCGCGGGATCGGCGGTGAGGACGTCTTCGCCGAGCGCTACCGCGCCCAGTCGCAGCGGGTGCGGCGGGCCGGGGTGCGGGTCGCCGGGCTGTCCTCGGTGCTCGAGGCGCTCCAGATCCTCCTGCCCGGCCTGTTCGTCGCCTGCGTCGTCTGGCTCGGGGCCCGGCTCGCGGTCACCGGGGAGATCTCCCCCGGCCAGCTCGTCACCTTCTACGGCTTCACCGCCTACCTGACCGAGCCGCTGCGCTGGGTCACCCAGTTCATCAACTTCCTCACCCGCGGCCGCGTCGCCGCCCGCAAGATCACCGGCGTCCTGTCGGTGACCCCGGAGGCGGGGACGCTCGCCGAGTCCGAGGCCGCCGACTCGCTGCCCCGCCCCACGGTCCCGTCCACGCCGGGCACGCTCGTCGACACCCTCACCGGGCTCGCGCCCCGGCCGGGTGCGCTCACCGCCGTCGTCACCCCGCGGCCCGGGGAGGCCGAGGCGGTGGCGAGCCGGCTCGGGCGGCTGGACGACCGCAGCACCAGCGAGGTGCTGCTCGACGGCGTACCGCTGCGTGAGCTGCCGCTCGCCGAGGTCCGCCACCGCGTCGTCGTCACCTCCTCCACCCCGCAGCTGTTCACCGGCCCGCTGCGCGCGGCGCTCGACGCCCGCGAGGACGGCCTGGACGACGCCGCCCTCCTCCGCGCCCTCCACACGGCCGACGCGCACGACGTCCTGGAGTCCCTGCCCGAGGGCCTGGATGGGGAGATCACCGAGAAGGGCCGCTCCCTGTCCGGCGGTCAGCGCCAGCGAGTCGCGCTCGCCCGCGCGCTGCTCACCGAGCCCCAGGTGCTCGTCCTCGTGGAGCCGACCAGCGCCGTCGACGCGCACACCGAGGCGCGGATCGCCGCCCGGCTGGCCGAGTACCGTCGTGGTCGCACCACCGTCGTCCTCACCGCCTCCCCGCTCGTCCTCGAGCACGCCGACGAGGTCGTCCTCCTCGACGACGGCGCCGTGCGCGCCCGCGGCCACCACCGGGACCTGCTGGCCCGCGCCGCGGCCGGTGAGCCGGACGCGCAGGCCTACCACGCCGTCGTCGGCCGGTCCCTCACCACGGAGGTGGTCTGATGCAGCTGCCCGTCGCCGACTCCCCGCGCGTGCGCGCCTTCGCCGGGCGCCTGCTGCGTTCCCACCGGCGTCCGCTCGCCGCCGTCGTCGTCCTCCAGGCCCTGGCCGCGGTCGCCGCGCTCGCCCTGCCGTGGCTGCTCGGCGGGCTCGTCGACGCCGTCGTCGCCGGCACCACCCGCCGCTACGTCGACACCGTCGCCCTGTGGCTCGTGGGCGTGGTCCTCCTCCAGGCGCTCGTCACCCGCTACGCCCAGCGCAGCGCGATGGTGCTCGGCGAGGAGGTCTTCGCCGAGCTGCGCGAGCGCTTCCTCTCCGGCGTCACCCACCTGCCGCTGTCGACCGTCGAGCGCGCCGGCACCGGCGACCTGCTCGGACGGACCACCAACGACATCGACCGGGTGCAGTGGGCGGTGCGCTTCGGCGTCCCCCGCGTCCTCGTGACGACGACGACGATCGCGCTCACCTTCGGCGCGGCACTGCTCGCCTCCCCGCTCGTGGCGCTGGCGATGCTCGTCGGGCTGCCGGTGCTCGCGCTCGCCACCCGCCGCTACCTGCGCCGCTCGGCGCCCGCCTACCGGGAGAACGCCGCCGCCTACGCCGACCTCAACGGGGTGCTCACCGAGTCCGTCGAGCACGCCGCGACGGTCGACGCGCTCGCGCTGGGCCACCAGCGCCGCCGGCGGGCCGACGCCGTCGTCGCCGCCGCGTGGGACACCGAGAAGGTGACGCTGCGCCTGCGGATGTCGGTGTTCTTCTGGCTCGTCACGTCCTTCGCCCTGCCGGTCGCCGCCGTCGTGCTGTGGGGCGCGCACCTCGTGGGCGCCGACCTCGTCACCCTGGGCGCGGTCACCACGGTGGCGCTGTACGTCATCCAGGTCCGCGGCCCGCTCTTCGAGCTGCTCATGTGGGTGGACGAGATCCAGGTCGCGACGGCGAGCCTCGCGCGGATCGTCGGCATCGAGCTCGTCCCGCCCGACCGCGAGGCCGGCACCGCGCGACCCGAGCGCGAGGACGTGCGCGCCCGCGAGGTGCGCTACGCCTACCGCGACGGCGAGGACGTGCTCCACGGCATCGACCTCACCCTCGCGCCCGGTGAGCGGCTGGCGATCGTCGGCCCGTCCGGGGCGGGCAAGTCGACCTTCGGGCGCATGCTCGCCGGCATCCACCCGCCCACCGGTGGACGCGTGACGATCGACGGCGTGCCGCTCGTCGACCTGCCCGAGGAGGAGCTGCGCCGGCACGTCGCGCTCGTCACCCAGGAGCACCACGTCTTCGTCGGGTCGGTCGCCGACAACCTGCGGCTGGCCAAGCACGACGCCGACGACGCCGAGCTCGCCCGCGCCCTCGCGGCCGTCGACGCCGGCGACTGGGTGGCGGCGCTGCCCGAGGGCATGGAGACGGCCGTCGGCTCGGGAGGCGTGACGTTGACGCCCGCGCAGGCCCAGCAGCTCGCGCTCGCGCGGCTCGTGCTCCTCGACCCGCACACCCTCGTGCTCGACGAGGCCACCTCCCTGCTCGACCCGCGCGCGGCCCGGCACCTGGAGCGCTCGCTGTCCGCGCTGCTCACCGGTCGCACGGTCGTGGCGATCGCCCACCGCCTGCACACCGCGCACGACGCCGACCGCGTCGCCGTCATGGAGGCCGGCCGCATCGCCGAGATCGGCCCTCACGACGAGCTCGTCGCCGCCGACGGCGAGTACGCCTCCCTGTGGCGGTCCTGGCAGCAGGACTGACCGCCCCGTCCCGGGGGTCCGCACACGGCAGAGCTCCGCGTCGGGAGCCCGGCGCCCCCCGTGCACGCATCGCCCGGGTGCGGAGCTGTGGTGGGCGCTGGGCCGCTCAGCGGGGCGTGATGCGGACGACGGGGAGGCGGGCGCTGACGTCGGGCGGGAGAGGCGTGCCCGACCGGAGCGGCGCGAGGCGGAGGGCCCGACCCAGGGCCTTCGCCGCGGCCGGGTGCTCGCGGCGGTACCGCGCGATCACGGCGCGCGCCTCCTCGGGCGGGAGGATCTCGGCGCGGGCGGCGCGGCCACGCCCCCACCCCGACCAGAGGCGGACGCGTGGGTCGGCGTGGACGTTGCGCAGCCACTGGGCCGACCAGCCGTACCCGGAGACGACGACGTGCGCCGGCCCCTGCCGGGCCACCGTCTCCAGCACGACCTGCCTGACACGCCCCGACGTCCGGCCGCGGTGCTCGACCATGACGAGACGTCCGCCGAACACCCCGCCGGCGCCGAGCCGGAAGACCCGGACGGGTGCTCGGGCGAGCGGTCGGGGGATGCGGCGCGGAGAGCTCATCCGTCCATCGTGACCGGTCGTCCCGCTCGCGGACCAGGCCTGTGCGGGCGCACGACGGCGAAACCCCCTGGCCCGCCCTACGCTGCCTCGTACGTGACGGAACGGGTGGGGGGTGACGCAGTGGTCGTCGTCGTCGTGGCACCGGACTCCTTCAAGGGGACCGCGAGCGCTGCCGCCGTCGCCTCGGCGATGGCGCGCGGGGTGCGCAGGGCCCTCGGCCCGGCAGCGGACGTCCGCGAGATCCCCATGGCCGACGGCGGTGAGGGCACCCTCGACGCCGTCGTCGCCGCCCTGGGCGGCGCCGTCCGCACCGCCGCCGTCCACGACGCGCTGGGGCGCCCGCGCACGGGCCGCTACGGGCTGGCCGGGGGCACCGCCGTCGTCGAGACCGCCGAGGGCACCGGCCTGCCGCACGTCACCGATGTCGCCCTCCAGCCACTGCGCGCGGACAGTCGCGGCGCCGGTGAGCTCGTCCGTGCCACCCTCGACGACGGCGCCGACGAGATCATCCTCGGCCTGGGCGGCTCCGCCTCCACCGACGGCGGGACCGGCCTCCTCTCCGCCCTCGGTGCCCGGTTTCTCGACGACGACGGCGCTCCGGTCCCGCCCGGCGGCGCCGGCCTGTCCGAGGTCGCGTCCGTCGACCTCGCCGGGCTGCACCCGCGGGCACGGACGGTGCGGTGGCGGGTGGCCGTCGACGTCGACAACCCGCTCCTCGGCCCGCGCGGAGCCGCGCGGGTCTTCGCGCCGCAGAAGGGCGCCGGCCCGGAGGAGGTCGAGCGGCTCGAGCGCGGGCTCGACCACCTCGCGCAGGTCCTCGACGCCGAGGAGCTCGCCCGGACACCCGGGTGCGGCGCGGCCGGCGGCCTTCCCCTCTCGCTCGGCGCCCTGCTCGGCGCCCGCACGGAGCCCGGCTCCTCGCTCGTCGCCGACGCGGTCGGACTGCCCGCGGCGCTGGCCGACGCGGACCTCGTCCTCACCGGCGAGGGCTGCCTGGACGAGCAGTCCCTCTCCGGGAAGGTCGTCGCCGCCGTCCGGGCGCTCACACCGCCCGGTTGCGCCGTCGTCGTCGTCGCCGGGCGGGTGGAGCTGTCACCGGCCCAGGTGCGTGCCGCGGGCCTGACGGCCGCCCTGCCGATCACGTCGGGGCCGGTCGACCTGAGCGCACTCGCCGCGCGCACGCCCCTGCTCGTCGAGGCCACCACCGCCGACGCCTGCACACTGCTCCACCACCGGCTCTGACCCACGCACGCCGGCCGCGCCGGGGCGCAGGCGGGCCGTTGCGCTAATGTGGCGCACACCACCCCTGGACGCGAGGAGAGCGTGATGGGGTCCTCGGCGCCGCGGCAACGAGGCCCGGGGCGCGTCCCCCGAGCCTGCCTGGGGTGACGCCTCAGCGGGTCCGCCGGCCGTGACTCAGGACTCGCGGCCGTCCCCGTCGCTGCGCGATGCGGGCCGGGCAGGCCTGCGAGTGGTCGCCGCGCACTGGCGGACCTGGCTCCGGGCGGGCGTCACCTTCCAGCTCCTCACGGCGCTCGTCGCCGGTCCTGCCGTCGCCCTGCTGCTCCGTGCGGCCCTGCGCGCCGCGGGCGTCCCCGCCCTGACCGAGGCGAGCCTCGGCCAGGTGCTGCGCCATCCGGTGGCGGTCCTCCTCCTCCTCGTCCTCGCCGTCGTCGCCACCTCCGCCGCGCTCCTCCAGCACGCCGCCTTCGTCCTGCTCGCCCGCGAGCTCACCGCCGGACGCGTCCCGAGGCTGCGCGACCTGGCCGGCCAGGGAGCCGCGGCCGTGCGCCGCGCCGTCGGGCCGCAGCTCGCGATCCTCGCGCTCTACCTGCTCGTCGTCGCACCCCTCGGCGGCTTCGCGCTCGGCGCCTCGTTCGTCCGTGCCCTGGAGGTGCCGGCCTTCGTCGCCGGCGAGCTGCGCAAGACGCCGACGGGGACAGCGGCGTGGCTGGGTGCCCTCCTCCTGCTCTGGTACCTCAACCTCCGGCTCCTGCTCCTGCCCACGGCCGTCCTGGCGTCCGGCCGCACGCCTGCCGCCGCCGTCGTCGAGAGCTGGCGCGCCACCAGGGGCCGTGCCGTTCCGCTGGCAGCGGCCGCGGGAGCACTGTGGGTCCTCGCGGCGCTCTGCGTCGCCGCGCTCGCCGCCGGGGCCGTCACCGCCACCAGGGTCGCCGACGCCCTGTGGCCGGCTGCCTCGCCGGTCGTGGCCGGTCTCGCGCTCGCCCTCGCCCAGACCGTCGTCGTGGCGGGTGGCGGGCTGGCCGCGGCCGTCGTCGCCGTCGCGCTGCTCACCCTGCTCTCGGTGCACCCACCGGTGGTCGGCGCGGGGCCCGCACCTGCCGGGGCGCCGCAGACGGTCGCGGTGGTCGTCGCCGGTGCCCTCGTCACCGGGGCCGCCGTCGTCGCCGCGGCCGGCCTCACCGCCGTCCCCGAGCAGACCACGCTCGTCATCGCCCATCGCGGGGCGACCGACGGCGCCGTGGAGAACACCCTCGAGTCGCTGGAGGCGGCGGCCCGTCTCGGCGTCGACGTCGTCGAGCTCGACGTCGTCCAGGCCGCCGACGGCGGGCTCGTCGTCTTCCACGACACCACCCTGGGCCGACTCGCGGGGATCGACCGCGGCGTCGCTGACCTGACGACGGCGCAGCTCACCGCGACGACGGTGCGTCAGGCGGGCCACGAGTCGACCATCCCCAGCTTTGCCGCCTTCGCCGCGCGCGCGGCCGAGCTGGACGTCCCGCTGCTCGTCGAGATCAAGGAGCACGGCCGTGAGCGCGGTGACCCCGTCGGTGACGTCGTCGCCGTCCTGGAGACCCACGGTCTCGCGGACAGCTCCTACGTCCAGGCGCTCGCCCCCCGCACCGTGACGGAGATCGAGACCCGCTTCCCCCACGTGCGAGCCGGTGGTGTCGTTGCCATCCTCCGCGGACGCCTGGACCCGGGCGCCACCGACTTCCTCACCATCGAGCAGGGCTCCTACTCCCCGGAGCTGCTGCGGCAGGCACACACCGCGGGCGTGCAGGTGTTCGTCTGGACCGTCACCGACCCTCGGCAGGTCCGGGTCTTCACGAGGGACGGCGTCGACGGGCTCATCACCTCGGCCCCCGGCACAGCGCTCGAGCAGCGCGCCGCGGTCGCCGCGGAGACCGGCGTGTCGGACCGCCTTGCGGACGCCGTGCGCGACCTCGTCAGCTGAGCGGGGCGCGCGCCCGGTCCGCCTGGGCCAGACGTCCCTCGCGCACGTCGTCGCGCAGGATCTTGACCCAGAAGACGACGGCGAACAGCGCGAAGGCCCACCACTCGACGGCGTAGGCCAGACTCTGGAGGTTCGGGTCGACGTCGAGCTCGTCCACGGGGGACGGCGCCGGGGCGAGACCGCCGGGCTGCGCGGGCTCCTCCAGGACGAGGTAGGCGCTGTACATGGGTGTCCCCCACAGGCCCGCGAGCTCCCCGGCGCTGATGCCGCCGGCGAACCCCTCGGGCAGGCCGGACTCCCCCGCGGCCTCGGAGTCGCTCAGCACCCCGACGATCTCCAGCCGGGCGGTCGGTGGCGGGGCCGTCACGTCCGTCCCGCCCGCGGCACCCGCCTCCAGCCGGTCCGCGGTCCGCAGCCAGCCGCGCAGGACCGGCATGATCGCGCCGTCGTGCGGGCCGCCGTCGACGTGGAAGGCCGTGACGACCATGAGGGCGTCCCGCCCGCCGACGGTGCGGCCGGCCACGAGGACCTGCTGCTCGGGGTCGAAGCGGCCCTCGAGGCTGACCCGGCGCCCGAAGTGCTCCGCGCCGAAGGCGGTCTGCGGGGCGAGCACCTCGGTGATCGGCACGGCCGGCGCGGCCATGAGCTCCTCACGCTCGATCCGCGCGGCCTCCTGCCCGCGGATCCCGGCGCGGTCCAGCTGCCAGAAGCCCAGACGCGTGCACACCGAGGCCACGACGACGACGAGCAGCAGGAGGACGAGCATCCGTCTCGTCGTCGCCGCCCGCAGCCAGTCGCGGGCGTCGGCACGCTGGGCGGTGGGGGGCACGTTCCCAGGGTAGTTCGCCCCGCGGACCGCACGGGCCTAGGACCTTCTCCGGTGGCTCGTGCGCCCAAAGACCGCAAGGCTGGGAAGCGACCACCGACAAGGGAGCTGCCCCATGAGTACTGCCTCCGTCCCCGTCACGACCGGCGCGTGGCGCCGCCGCACGCGTCCCTCCGTGGACGACGAGACCCTCGCCCGCCTCGACGCCTGGTGGCGCGCGGCGAACTACCTGTCTGTCGGCCAGATCTACCTCCTCGACAACCCGCTGCTGCGCGAGCCGCTACGTCCCGAGCACGTCAAGCCCCGCCTCCTCGGCCACTGGGGCACCACACCCGGGCTCAACTTCCTCTACGCCCACGCCAACCGCGCCATCCAGGACCGCGAGCAGCCGATGATGTACATCACCGGCCCCGGCCACGGCGGGCCCGGCCTCGTCGCCAACACCTACCTCGAGGGCACCTACTCCGAGGTCTACTCCGACATCACCCAGGACGCCGAGGGCCTGCGGCGGCTCTTCCGGCAGTTCTCCTTCCCCGGCGGCATCCCCTCCCACGTGGCCCCCGAGACGCCCGGCTCCATCCACGAGGGCGGCGAGCTCGGCTACGCCCTGTCCCACGCCTACGGCGCCGCCTTCGACAACCCCGACCTCCTCGTCCTCGCCGTCGTCGGCGACGGCGAGGCGGAGACCGGGCCGCTCGCGACGAGCTGGCACTCGACGAAGTTCGTCAACCCCCGCACCGACGGCGTCGTCCTGCCCGTCCTCCACCTCAACGGGTACAAGATCGCCAACCCCACGGTGCTCGCCCGCATCGAGGAGGACGAGCTCACCGACCTCATGCGCGGCTACGGCCACCGGCCCTACGTGTTCACCGCGGGCTTCGACGACGAGGAGCCGGCCTCGGTCCACGCACGGTTCGCCGCGCTGCTCGACGAGGTCCTCGACGAGATCGCCGAGATCAAGCAGCGAGCCGCGCAGACCGAGCCGGAGGAGGTCGAGCGGCCGCAGTGGCCGATGATCGTCATGCGCACCCCCAAGGGCTGGACCTGCCCGAAGGTCATCGACGGCCAGCAGGTCGAGGGCTCGTGGCGCTCCCACCAGGTGCCGCTGTCCAGCGCGCGCGACACCCCCGAGCACATGAAGGTCCTCGAGGACTGGATGCGCGGCTACCGCCCCGAGGAGCTCTTCGACGCCGACGGCCACCTCGTCGACGACGTCGCCGCGCTCGCCCCCGCCGGCCAGCTGCGGATGAGCGACAACCCGAGCACGAACGGCGGCCTGCTCCTGCGGGACCTGCGCCTGCCGGACATGCGGGACTTCGCCGTCGACGTCCCCTCCCCCGGCGGCGCCGTCACCGAGGCAACCCGGGTGCTGGGCCAGTGGCTCACCGAGGTCATCCGCCGCAACCCGGACAACTTCCGGCTCTTCGGCCCGGACGAGGTCGCCTCCAACCGGCTCCAGGCCGTCTACGACGTCACCGCCAAGCAGTGGAACGCCGAGATGGTGCCCACGGACCGCGAGGAGCACCTCGCTCGCGCGGGCCGCGTCATGGAGGTCCTCTCCGAGCACCAGTGCCAGGGGTGGCTCGAGGGCTACCTCCTCACCGGGCGCCACGGCCTGTTCACGTCCTACGAGGCCTTCATCCACATCGTCGACTCGATGGTCAACCAGCACGCGAAGTGGCTCAAGGTCACCGACGAGCTCGAGTGGCGCCGGCCCATCGCCTCCCTCAACTACCTGCTGTCCTCCCACGTGTGGCGCCAGGACCACAACGGCTTCTCCCACCAGGACCCCGGCTTCATCGACCACGTCGTCAACAAGGGCGCCGACATCGTGCGCGTCTACCTGCCGCCGGACACGAACACGCTGCTGGCCACCTACGACCACGTGCTGCGCACCCGCCAGTACGTCAACGTCGTCGTCGCCGGCAAGCAGCCCGGCCCGGACTTCCTCACGATCGAGGAGGCGCAGGACCACTGCCACCGCGGGGTGGGCATCTGGGAGTGGGCCGGCACGGAGGAGGAGGGCCAGGACCCCGACGTCGTGCTCGTCTGCGCCGGTGACATCCCCACCATCGAGGTGCTCGCCGCCGCCGACCTCCTGCGCCAGCACCTGCCCGAGCTGCGGGTGCGGGTGGTCAACGTCGTCGACCTCATGCGGCTCCAGGACGAGAAGGAGCACCCGCACGGGATGAGCAACCGGGACTTCGACACCGTCTTCACCACCGACCGGCCGGTGATCTTCGCCTACCACGGCTACCCGTGGCTCATCCACCGCCTCACCTACCGGCGCACGGGCCACGCCAACCTCCACGTCCGCGGCTACAAGGAGGAGGGCACGACGACGACGCCCTTCGACATGGTCATGCTCAACGACCTCGACCGCTACCACCTCGTCATGGACGTCATCGACCGGGTGCCGGGGCTGGGCTCGCGGTACGCGGGCCTGCGCCAGCGGATGGCCGACGCCCGCCTCGCCGCGCGCCGCTACACCCGCGAGCACGGCACCGACATCCCCGAGGTCGCCGAGTGGCAGTGGCCCGACGTCGGGGAGACGGGCACCGCCTCGGGCGGACCGACGTACGACACCGGCGGCGACAACGCGTGAGCCGCCCGGGGGCACCGGACGTGGCCGGGCACACACGACCAACCGGGACAAAGTCCCAGGTGCCCCCGCGGCCGCCGGGAGAGACTGGCGACCACCGACACAGCACTGAGAGGAGACGTCGTGGCGCGCAGCATCTACATCGCCTCACCGGAGGGTGACACCGGGAAGTCGACCATCGCGCTCGGCCTGGTCGACCTGTTCGTCAGGCGGGTGGAGCGCGTCGGCATCTTCCGACCGGTGGTCCACGCCGGGGACGAGCCGGACAACGTCCTGGAGCTCCTCCTGTCCCACGACGGCGTCGACCTCGCCTACGAGGACTGCGTCGGCGTCACCTACGACGAGGTCCACGCCGACGAGACGGCGGCCCTCACGCGGATCGTCGAGCGCTTCCACGCCGTCGAGCAGCGCAGTGACATCGTCGTCGTCGTCGGCTCGGACTACACCGACGTCGCCGGCCCGGCCGAGCTCTCCTTCAACGGGCGCGCCGCCGCGAACATCGGCGCACCGGTGCTGCTCACGGTGCGCGGGCTGGACCGCACCATCGAGGAGATCCGGCAGGTCGTCGACATCGCCTCGGCCGAGCTGCGCTCCGACCACGCGACCGTCGCCGCCGTCGCCGTCAACCGCTGCGAGGCCGAGCGGATCGAGGAGGTGCGCGCCGCCGTCGCAGGCCTGGACGTACCGGTGTGGGCCTTCCCCGAGCTCCCGCTCCTCTCGGCCGCGACGATCGCCGACCTCGTCGCGGCCCTGGACGGCACGGTCATCGCCGGTGACGAGGACCTGCTCACCCGCGAGGCGGAGTCGATCCTCGTGTGCGGGATGAACGTCGAGCACATCCTCGAGCGGCTCAAGGAGGGCCAGCTCGCCATCGCCGCCGGAGACCGCTCGGAGGTCCTCATCGCGCTCGCGGCGGCACACGCGTCGCAGAACTTCCCCTCCCTCGCCGGGATCGTCCTCAACGGCGGCTACGAGCCCAACGCGGAGGTCCGCACGCTCGTCGAGGGCCTGGGCCGCTCGCTGCCGATCGTCACGACCGAGCACAACACCTACGAGTCGGCACGCATCGCCTCGACCACCCGCGGCCTCATCTCCCGGGGCAGCCAGCGCAAGCGGGACCTCGCCCTGAGCGCCTTCGAGCGCAACGTCGACGGCGACGCCGTCCTCGCGGCGCTCGACGTCCCGCGCAGCTCGGTCGTCACCCCGCTCATGTTCGAGGCCGAGCTCCTCGAGCGGGCACGCGGGGACCGCAAGCACATCGTGCTGCCCGAGGGCACCGACGACCGCATCCTGCGGGCCGCCAGCACGCTGCTCTCCCGCGGCGTCGCCGACCTCACGCTCCTCGGCAACGAGAGTGCCGTGCGCGACCGGGCCAGCGACCTGGGCCTGGACATCGAGGCCGCCCAGATCATCGAGCCCCGCACGAGCGAGTGGCTGCAGCCCTTCGCCGAGGAGTACACCCGCCTGCGGGCCCACCGCGGCATGACGATGGAGAGGGCGCTGGAGGTCCTCCCGAGCGTCTCGTACTTCGGCACGATGATGGTCCACCTCGGCCACGCGGACGGCATGGTCTCCGGCGCGCAGCACACGACCGCGCACACCATCAAGCCCTCCTTCGAGATCATCAAGACGCGCCCCGGCACGTCGATCGTCTCCTCGGTCTTCCTCATGTGCCTGGCCGACCGGGTGCTCGTCTACGGCGACTGCGCCGTCAACCCCGACCCCGACGCCGAGCAGCTCGCCGACATCGCGATCTCCTCCGCCGAGACCTCCGCCCAGTTCGGCATCGACCCGCGGATCGCGATGCTGTCCTACTCCACGGGCACCTCGGGCAGCGGCGCCGACGTCGACAAGGTGCGGGCGGCCACCGAGCTCGTCCGCGAGCGCCGGCCCGACCTCTTCGTCGAGGGCCCGATCCAGTACGACGCCGCCGTGGACGCCTCGGTCGCGCAGACGAAGCTGCCGGAGTCCGACGTCGCGGGCAAGGCCACCGTCTTCGTCTTCCCCGACCTCAACACGGGCAACAACACCTACAAGGCCGTGCAGCGCTCGGCGGGGGCCGTGGCGATCGGGCCGGTGCTCCAGGGCCTGAACAAGCCTGTCAACGACCTCTCCCGGGGCGCCCTGGTCCAGGACATCGTCAACACCGTGGCCATCACCGCCATCCAGGCGCAGGCCAGCGAGGAGCAGCAGTGAGCACCACCGTCCTTGTCATCAACTCCGGCTCCTCCTCGATCAAGTACCAGCTGATCGAGCCGGAGGAGGGCGTCGTCGTCGCCTCCGGCCTCGTCGAGCGCATCGGTGAGGCGGCCGGGCTGCTGCGGCACACCTTCGAGGGCGTCGACACGCGGCTGACCGAGCCGGTCGCCGACCACGGCGCGGGCCTGCGCCGCGTCCTGGAGCTCTTCGCCGAGGTGGGGCCGGACCTCGGTGCCGCCGGGATCGTCGCCGTCGGGCACCGCGTGGTCCAGGGCGGGGCGCGCTACTCCGGCCCGGCCCTCGTCGACGAGAAGGTCCTCGCCGACATCGAGGAGCTCATCCCGCTCGCCCCCCTCCACAACCCGCCGAACCTGCGCGGGATCCAGGTGGCGCGCGAGCTGCTGCCCGACGTCCCGCACGTCGCCGTCTTCGACACCGCCTTCTTCTCCGACCTGCCCGACGCCGCCGCGACCTACGCCCTGGACCGCGAGGTGGCCAAGAGGTACCGGGTGCGCCGCTACGGCGCCCACGGCACCTCCCACCAGTACGTCTCGCGCACGGCCGCGACCGTCGTCGGCCGCCCGCTCGAGGAGCTGCGCCAGGTGGTGCTCCACCTCGGCAACGGGGCCTCGGCCTCCGCCGTCGTCGGCGGGCGCGCCGTCGACACGTCGATGGGGATGACACCGCTCGAGGGGCTCGTCATGGGCACCCGCACCGGGGACATCGACCCGGCGGTCATCTTCCACCTCAGCCGCAACGCCGGTTTCACGATCGACGAGATCGACGACCTGTTCAACCGGCGCTCGGGCCTCAAGGGCCTGTCGGGCCAGAACGACATGCGCGAGGTCCACGCCCTCGTCGCGGACGGTGATGCCGGGGCGAGGCTCGCGCTCGACGTCTACGCCCACCGGCTGCGCAAGTACGTCGGCGCCTACGCCGCCGTCATGGGGGGCCTGGACGTCCTGTCCTTCACCGCCGGCATCGGGGAGAACGACGACATCGTCCGCGCCGAGGCGCTGCGCGGGCTGGAGTTCCTCGGCATCGAGCTCGACGCCGCGCGCAACACCGGCCGGTTGAGCGAGCCGAAGGTCGTCTCGACCGACGGTTCGCGCGTCACGGTGCTGGTCGTGCCGACGAAGGAGGAGCAGGAGATCGCCCGCCAGACCGTCTCCCTGCTGTAGCCCCCCTCGTCGTCGAGTACGCACATCCAGTCACCTGGAGCGGCCCGGGAAGCGGTTGCCCGTGACCGGATGTGCGTACTCGGCGGGTGAGGTCAGCGGTCGGTGGCGGCCCCCTCCTCGAGCTCTCCGCCCTCGGTGGCGTCCTCGTCGCCGCGCCCCTCGTCGGCCGTGGGCGCGATGACGGCGGGGTCCTCCCCGTAGAAGGTGCCCCGGTAGCGCGGGCGCATGAGGTTCTCCACCGAGAGGAGGTCGTCGACCTCCGCCTCGGTGAGCAGCCCCCACTCGAGGACGATCTCCCGCACGCCGCGGCCGCTGCGTGCCGCCTCCCGGCCCACCCGGTCCCCGTTGTGGTGCCCGATGATCGGGTTGAGGAAGGTGACCAGCCCGATCGAGCTCATGACGTTGCGGCGGCACACCTCCTCGTTGGCGGTGATCCCGGCGACGCAGCGCCGGTCGAGGGTGTCGCAGGCGCGGGTGAGCAGGGAGATCGACTCGAACAGGGCCGTCGCGATGACCGGCTCCATGACGTTGAGCTGGAGCTGCCCGGCGGCCGCGGCCATCGTCACGGTCGTGTCGTTGCCGATGACGGTGAAGCACACCTGGTTGACGACCTCGGGGATGACCGGGTTGACCTTCGCCGGCATGATCGAGGAGCCCGCCTGCATCTCGGGCAGGTTGATCTCCCCGAGCCCGGCGCGCGGCCCGGAGGACAGCAGCCGCAGGTCGTTGCAGATCTTGTCGAGCTTGACCGCCACCCGCTTGAGCGCGGCGTGCATCGACACGTAGGCGCCGGCGTCGGACGTCGCCTCGATGAGGTTCTCCGAGCGCACGACGGGCAGTCCGGTCACCTCGGCGAGGTGGGCGACGGCGCGCACGGTGTACCCGGGCGGGGTGTTGAGGCCCGTCCCGATCGCCGTCGCCCCGAGGTTGACCTCGAGGAGGAGCGCCTGCTGCCGGGAGAGGTGGAGCAGCTCCTCGGTGAGAAGTGCCGCGAAGGCGCTGAACTCCTGGCCCAGGGTCATCGGCACGGCGTCCTGGAGCTGGGTGCGGCCCATCTTCAGCACGCGCGAGAACTCGTGCCCCTTGTGGGAGAAGGTCCCGGCGAGGGCCTCGAGGCGCGTCTTGAGCCGCTCGACGGCCTGGTGGGTCGCGATGCGCAGGCCCGTGGGGTAGGCGTCGTTGGTCGACTGGCTCTTGTTGACGTGGTCGTTGGGGTGGACGACGTCGTAGCGGCCCTTGGGCAGACCGAGCCGCTCGAGGGCGAGGTTGGCGATGACCTCGTTGACGTTCATGTTGACCGAGGTCCCGGCCCCACCCTGGTAGACGTCCACGGGGAACTGGTCGAGGCAGCGGCCGGTCCCGAGCATCTCGTCGCAGGCCCAGACGATGGCGTCGGCGATCTCCACCGGGAGCGTGCGCAGGTCGCGGTTGGTCAGCGCGGACGCCTTCTTGACCAGGACCATCCCGCGCACGAGGTCGGGCAGGTCGCGCACCCGGGTGCCGGACAGGGAGAAGTTCTCCACCGCGCGCAGCGTGTGGACACCCCAGTAGACGTCGTCGGGGATCTCACGCTGACCGAGGAGGTCCTCCTCGGTCCGGGTGGCAGCCATCAGTTCGGGCGGGTCATCGCGACGACGTCGAGCGAGCTGTCGAGCTGCTCGGGGCTGATCTCCCCGCGCTCGACGTAACCCAGCTCCTCGACGGCCTCGCGGATCGTCGTGCCGTTCTTGACCGCGTGCTTGGCGATCGCCGCGGCGGCCTCGTAGCCGATGACCCGGTTGAGGGGCGTGACGATGGACGGGGAGGACTCCGCGAGGGCGCGGGCCCGCTCGACGTTGGCGGTGATGCCGTCGACGGTGCGGGTGGCCAGCGCGACGCTCGCGCCTGCGAGCAGGGTGATCGACTCCAGCAGGTTGCGCGCGATGACCGGCAGCATGACGTTGAGCTCGAAGGAGCCCGAGGCGCCGGCGAAGGCGATCGTCGCGTCGTTGCCGATGACCTGCGCGCTCACCATGAGCGTGGCCTCGGGGATGACGGGGTTGACCTTGCCGGGCATGATCGAGGAGCCCGGCTGCAGGTCGGGGATGGCGATCTCGCCCAGGCCGGTGTTGGGGCCCGAGCCCATCCACCGCAGGTCGTTGCAGATCTTGACGAGCGAGACGGCGACGGTGCGCAGCGCTCCCGACATCTCGACCGCGCTGTCCTGGGCGCTCTGCGCCTCGAAGTGGTTGGTCGCCTCGGTGAGCGGCAGACCGGTGTTCTCGGCGATCTTCGCGATGGCCGCCGGTGCGAAACCGGCCGGGGTGTTGATCCCGGTCCCGACGGCGGTGCCACCGAGCGCGAGCTCGGCCAGGCGCGGCAGCGCGGCCTCGACGCGGGCGATGCCGTAGCGCAGCTGGGTGGCGTAGCCGCC
Organism: Georgenia satyanarayanai; assembly: GCF_900116375.1. Lineage (GTDB taxonomy): Bacteria > Actinomycetota > Actinomycetes > Actinomycetales > Actinomycetaceae > Oceanitalea > Oceanitalea nanhaiensis. Next base: position 258,471 of record NZ_UETB01000003.1, read on the forward strand.
GAACTCCTGGCCCAGGGTCACCGGCGTGGCGTCCATGAGGTGGGTCCGGCCGGACTTGACGACGTCGGCGAGCTCCTCGGCCTTGCGCTCCAGGGACGCCGCGAGGGTGTCGAGCGCCGGCAGCAGGTCGTGGACGACGGCGGCCGTGGCGGCGATGTGGATCGAGGAGGGGAAGACGTCGTTGGAGGACTGCGAGGCGTTGACGTGGTCGTTGGGGTGGACGCTGCGCCCCAGCAGCGTGCTCGCGATGTTCGCGACGACCTCGTTGGTGTTCATGTTCGACGACGTGCCCGAGCCGGTCTGGAAGACGTCGACCGGGAAGTGCTCGTCGTGCTCGCCCGCGATGACCTGCTCGGCGGCCTCGGCGACGGCCCGCGCGAGGTCCTCCTCGAGAACCCCGAGCTCGGCGTTGGTGAGCGCCGCGGCGCGCTTGACCTGCGCGAGGGCAGCGATGTGGTGACGCGACAGGCGCGTCCCGGAGATCGCGAAGTTCTCCACGGCGCGCTGCGTCTGGGCGCTGTAGAGGGCGCCGCGCGGGACCCGCACCTCCCCCATGGTGTCGTGCTCGATGCGGAAGGCCTCGTCCTGCGTCACTGCTGCTCCAAAACGTGGTGGGCGGGTAACTCGCGGTGCGGGTGGTGCTACTTCTCGTCCAGGTCCTTGCTCAGCAGCTCGGCGAGGGAGTCGAGGACCTCCTCGGCGCGCTCGCCCTCGGCGGTGAGGACGACGTTCTCCTGGTACTTGGCGCCCAGGGTCATGACCCCGAGGATGCTGGCGGCGTCGACGGGCGTGCCCCCCTCCTTGGCGATCTTCACCGGGATGCCGGCCTCGCCTGCGGCCTTGACGAAGAGGGAGGCCGGACGGGCGTGCAGGCCGACCTTCGAGCCGATGGTGACGGTGCGCTCTGCCATGGGAACTCCTACCGGTTGTTGTTTGGCGTGTAGGGGGAGACGACGACCTCGACCCGCTGGAACTCCTTGAGGTCGGAGTAGCCGGTCGTGGCCATCGCCCGACGCAGGGCGCCGATGAGGTTGACGGTGCCGTCGGGGGTGTCGCTGGGGCCGTGGAGGATCTGCTCGAGGGAGCCGACGGTGCCCACGCGCACGCGCTCGCCGCGCGGCAGCTGCGGGTGGTGGGCCTCCGAGCCCCAGTGCCAGCCGCGCCCGGGCGCCTCCTGCGCGCGGGCGAGGGAGGAGCCGAGCATGACGGCGTCGGCCCCGACCGCGACGGCCTTGACGAGGTCGCCGGAGCGGCCCACCCCGCCGTCGGCGATGACGTGGACGTAGCGGCCGCCGGACTCGTCGAGGTAGTCGCGGCGCGCGGCGGCGACGTCGGCGACGGCGGTGGCCATCGGGGTGTGGATGCCCAGGGAGGTGCGGGTCGTGTGGGCGGCGCCGCCGCCGAAGCCGACGAGGACGCCGGCCGCGCCGGTGCGCATGAGGTGCAGGGCCGCCGTGTAGGTGCCCGCGCCGCCGACGACGACGGGCACGTCGAGCTCGTAGATGAAGCGCTTGAGGTTGAGCGGCTCGGCCGTGGACGAGACGTGCTCGGCGGAGACCGTGGTCCCACGGATGACGAAGAGGTCGACGCCCGCCTCGACGACGGTGCGCCAGTGCTGCTGGGTGCTCTGCGGGGAGAGCTTGCCGGCCACGGTGACGCCGGCGGCGCGGACCTCGTGGAGCCGCTGGGTGATGAGCTCTGGGACGATCGGGGCGGAGTAGATCTCCTGCATGCGCCGGGTGACCTCGGCGCCCTCGAGGGTCGCGATCTCCTCGAAGAGCGGCTCCGGGTCCTCGTAGCGGGTCCACAGGCCCTCGAGGTCCAGGACCCCGATGCCGCCGAGCTTGCCGAGGAGGATCGCCGTCGCCGGGCTCATCACCGAGTCCATCGGCGCGGCGAGGACGGGGATGTCGACGTAGTACGCGTCGATCTGCCAGCCCACCGAGACGTCCTGGGGGTCACGCGTGCGGCGGGAGGGCACCACCGCGACGTCGTCGAAGGAGTAGGCCCGTCGTCCCCGCTTGCCTCGGCCGATCTCGATCTCGTTGCTCACGCACGCCAGGTTACCCGGCGGTCGGTAGATTGCGGCTCATGGTCTGCGCGCACCCCTCCGGCCCGTCCCGTCGCCAGGTCCTCACGTGGGCGGGAGCGGGCGCCGCGGCGCTCACGCTCGCCGCGTGCTCGGGCGAGGAGGACGCGCCGCCGCCGGAGCCCGGTGAGCGGCTGGTCTCCCTCGACGAGGTCCCGGTCGGCGAGTCGGTCTCGGTCCGCACGAGCGAGGGCGCCGAGGTCGTGGTCACCCGGGTGAGCGAGGAGGAGGTCGTCGCACTCAGCGCCGTGTGCACCCACCAGGGCTGCACGGTCGTGCGGGAGGCCGAGGACCTCTCCTGCCCCTGCCACGGCTCGCGGTTCGCGGTCGCCGACGGCGCCGTCCTCCAGGGCCCCGCGGAGGAGCCCCTCCCCCGTGTCGAGGTGCGTGTCGAGTCCGGAGCCGTCGTCACCGTCTGACGGCGCTCGGTGCGCGCTCGGCGCGACGGGCGAGAAGGTCAGGGGGCGGGAGTGAGGGCGGGGAGCCACTCGGGCTCGGGCCCGGGGCCGGTGAGGCCCTGCTCGGTCCGCCAGGAGCTGAGCTCGGCCGCCCACTCGCGGTGGCACTCGCGCTGCCACGTGTGGAGCTCCGCCAGGCTGCGGGCGGACAGCTCCGGGAAGGCGCGGACGAGGCAGTCGAGCACCTCCAGCGTGGCGGCGACGTCGACCTCGGCGGTGTGCAGCCGGGCGAGGGCCTCCACCCGGTAGTGCTGGCACAGGTCGACGAGCTTGCGGGCCCCCTCCCGCGATCGGTCGAGAGCCCGGTCGAGGACGAGCGGGTCGAGCACCGGGCCCGGCGCGCGACCGAGCCGCGCGGCGAGCGTGGGCAGCTGCCAGCGGGCGAGCTCGTGGTCCAGCAGCGTGAGGTCGAAGCTGGCGTTGTACGCGACGACGGGGATCCCCGTGCGGAAGGCCCCGGCGATCTCAGCGGCGATCTCCTCCAGCGCCACCCGCGCGACCATCCCCTCGGCGCGGGCGTGGTCGGTGGTGATGCCGTGGATGTCGCTCGCGACGGTGGGGATCTCGACGCCGGGGTCGATGAGCCAGGTCCGCTGCCGGCTGGCGGCAGGCCCGCGCAGGACGAGGGCGGCCGTGACGATCCGGTCCTCGCGCACGTCGACCCCGGTGGTCTCGGTGTCGAAGCCGAGCAGTGGTCCGTCCGTCCAGCCGTCCATGCCCGTCCCCTCACCCACGGTGCGTGCCGTCGTCCATGGCGTCACTGTGCCAGAGGGCACCGACATCACGGGCGAGCCACGGACGCGTCAGCGGGTGTAGTTGGGCGCCTCGACGGTGAGCTGGACGTCGTGCGGGTGGGACTCCTTGAGGCCGGCGGAGGTGATCCGCACGAACGTGCCCTTCTCCGCCAGCTCGACGAGGTCGTGGGCACCGACGTAGAACATCGACTGGTGCAGGCCGCCGATGAGCTGGTAGGCCACCGCGGACAGCGGCCCGCGGTAGGGCACCTGACCCTCGATGCCCTCGGGCACGATCTTGTCGTCGGTGTCGACGTCGGCCTGGAAGTAGCGGTCCTTGGAGTAGGACACCCGCCCGCGGGAGGCCATCGCCCCCAGGGACCCCATGCCGCGGTAGTGCTTGTACTGCTTGCCGTTGACGAAGACGAGGTCCCCCGGGCTCTCGTCGCAGCCGGCGAGGAGCGAGCCGAGCATGACGGTGTCCGCACCGGCCACGAGCGCCTTGGCGATGTCGCCGGAGTACTGCAGGCCGCCGTCGCCGATGACCGGGACGCCGGCCGGCTTGCACGCCTGGGCGGCCAGGTGGATGGCGCTGACCTGCGGCACGCCGACGCCCGCGACCACGCGGGTGGTGCAGATGGAGCCGGGCCCGACGCCCACCTTGACGGCGTCCGCACCGGCGTCGACGAGCGCCTGCGCACCCTCGCGGGTGGCGACGTTGCCGCCGATCACCTGGACGTGGCTGGTCGCGGGGTCCTTCTTCAGCCGCGTCACCATCTCGAGCAGTGCCCGCGCGTGCCCGTTGGCGGTGTCGGCCACGAGGACGTCCACGCCGGCGTCGACGAGGGCCGTCGCACGCTCCCAGGCGTCACCGAAGAAGCCGATCGCGGCGCCCACCCGCAGGCGGCCCTCGGCGTCCTTGGTGGCGAGGGGGTACTGCTCGGACTTGACGAAGTCCTTGACGGTGATGAGGCCCTGGAGCACGCCGTCGGCGTCCACGAGCGGCAGCTTCTCGATCTTGTGCCGGGCGAGCAGCGCGGCGGCGTCGTCACGGCTGATCCCCACGGGGCCGGTGACGAGCGGCATCGGCGTCATGACGTCCCGCACGAGGCGGTCGTCGAACTCCGCACGGTCGATGAAGGCGGTGTCGCGGTTGGTGATGATGCCCAGCAGCACACCGCGCTCGTCGACGACCGGCAGGCCGGAGACGCGGTAGCGCGCGCACAGCGCGTCGAGCTCGGCGAGGGTGGCCCCGGGACCGACGGTGACCGGGTCGGTGATCATCCCCGACTCCGAGCGCTTGACCGTCTGCACCTGCTGCGCCTGCGCCTCGATGGAGAGGTTGCGGTGGAGGATGCCGATGCCGCCCTGCCGCGCCATGGCGATCGCCATGCGTGCCTCGGTGACGGTGTCCATGGCCGCCGAGAGCAGCGGCACGCGCAGCGAGATCTCCTTGGTCAGCCGCGCCGTCGTGTCCACCTCGGAGGGGATGACGTCGGTGGGGCCCGGCAGGAGGAGGACGTCGTCGTAGGTCAGGCCGATGAAGCCGAAGGGGTCTGTCGCGCGGGAGTCACTCACACCCCTGATCCTACGTGCGCGGACCGGTGCGGGTGGAGGTGGGTCTGGTCACGGGACGGTGGCCGCGATCTCCGCCACCGCCGCCGCCGCCGTCCGCACCCGGTGGACGTGCGGCAGCCACAGGGAGGGGCTCTCGTCACCGAGGAGGAAGACGTTGACGTCTCCGCGCTCGGAGCAGCGGGTGACGACGTCCTCCGCGCCCGGCGGGTTGCCGATCACCGCGAGCACGGTGGCCTCACCCTCGGGCAGCCACGCGAGCGGCTCGGCGTCCACGGGCAGGTGCTCGGCTGGCACGACGAGCGCACCGACACCGGCCTCCGCCAGCCCACCGGCGATGACGTGCGCCGCCACGCGATCGGCTGCGGCGGCGAGGACCCGGACCGGCGCCGTTCCGGAGACAGCACGCTCGCGGATCGCCTGCATGAGACCGACCTGCATGACGCCGTGCGGATCGTTGCCCGGGCGCTGGGCGAGGCGGTGGCGTCCCTTGTCGACCATCTCCGCCGCGGGCCGCACGAGGTCGGTCCACACGGCCACCACCCCGGCCTCCCGGGTGGCGCGGCTGAGCATCCGGTGGACGCGCCGCAGGTCCGGCTCGACGGCGGCCGCCGCGAGGGTGAGCGGGTCGAGGGCGAGGGAACCGTCGTCGGCCTCCTCCGCGGGCCCGGTCTCCTGCCCGTCGCGGGAGTCGGCGCTACCGGACTCGGTGGCGATACGAGCGGCGTCGACGGGCGCGACCCCGCGCAGGGTGAGGCGCCGCATCGTCTGGAGGCGGGCGACGTCGTCGGGCGTGTACCGACGGTGGCTGCCCGCCTGGTGCGCCGAGGGCCCCAGGCCGTAACGGCGGTCCCACGTGCGCAGGGTCGAGGCGGCCACGCCCAAGGTACGCGCAACGGCCGCCACGGTGAGGGGCGCAGCGTCCATCCGGGAGTCCCCGCCCGATCCGGGGGTCGCTCGAGCCACCAGTCCTCCTTCGTCGGCCTCGATTCTGCACCCCGGCGACGGCGGGAGCACGTCCGCCGCGCCAGAGCGGCGTGGGGCGCGCACCCCTGCCCCGTTCATGGCGCGCTCCATGCCCGTTCACGGATCGTTATCTGAACTACTTTCGCGAGGGGCTTGAACAATGCATGCATCGGTTGCTAGGTTCATCCTCATTGGCCCCGCGGCACCGAGGTCGCGCACCACGGAAGTGAAGGAGTACGACGATGGCAGAGCTCAGCAGGCTTCCCGGCCCGGTCATGGACCTCTGGGAGTGGCAGTACCAGGGCAAGTGCCGTGAGGCCGACCCGAACCTCTTCTTCCACCCCGAGGGCGAGCGGGGCGGCACCCGGCGTCGCCGCGACGAGGCGGCCAAGGCCGTGTGCGCCGAGTGCCCGGTCATCCAGCAGTGCCGTGAGCACGCGCTCAAGGTCCGCGAGCCCTACGGCGTGTGGGGCGGCCTGTCCGAGGACGACCGCCAGCAGATCCTCACCACCCCGCTGCGCCGCGCGAGCTGACACCACACACCCGTCGTACGACGAAGGGCCCCGGTCAGATGACCGGGGCCCTTCGCTTGTCCTAGAAGGACGTCACTTCTCGACGACGGCGAGGACGTCGCGCGCGGAGAGGATGAGGTACTCCTCGCCGGCGTACTTCACCTCGGTACCGCCGTACTTGCTGTAGATGACGACGTCACCCACGGCCACGTCCACGGGGACGCGGTTGCCCTTGTCGTCCACGCGGCCGGGGCCGACGGCGACGACGGAGCCCTCCTGGGGCTTCTCCTGGGCGGTGTCCGGGATGACGAGGCCAGACGCGGTGGTCTGCTCGGCCTCGAGGGTCTGCACGACGATGCGGTCCTCGAGGGGCTTGATGGAGACCGACACTGCGGACCTCCCCTTCGCATAGGTGAGTAACGGAACAAGGTCAGGTCGCACCGTCACCGGCGGGCCGCCGTCGCGGGGGTCGGCCCGTGGTTCTGGTGCAGTCACGGGGCCCGGGGGCCACCGCACCGCCAAATCTATGCCCGCGTTAGCACTCGGTCAAGGCGAGTGCCAACGAGTCGGGGACCTACGATCGTCGGGTGGACGCCCGTGCGCTGAGCAAGCTGCTCTCCCCCGAGGGCTGGGCCCTGCTGGGCCAGCTGCCGCCCTACGACGAGACGACCGCGCTGCCCCTGTCGAGCGCCCTGCGCGACCGGGGCCTGGACCCCGAGCTCGTCGCCGCCGCGATGACCCAGTCGCGGCTGCGTGCGAAGGGACGGGCCAAGTTCGGGGAGTTCGCCGACGGGATGATCTTCACCCAGGCGGGGCTCGAGCAGTCCACCCGCCTGACCGTCGCCGCGCACCACGCCGCACGCTTCGCGGCGGCCGGCGCCACGCGGGTGGCCGACCTCGGCTGCGGCATCGGCGGGGACGCGATGGCGATGGGCGCCCTCGGCCTGCCCGTGCTCGCCGTCGAGCTCGACGAGCTCACCGCCGCCGTCGCGACCGTCAACCTGCGCCACTTCCCCGAGGTCACCGTCGTCCACGGGGACGCGCTCGCCACCGACCTCGACGGCGTCGACGCCGTCTTCGCCGATCCCGCCCGGCGCACCCGCGGCGGGCGGCGCGTCTTCGACCCGAGCGCCTACTCGCCGTCGCTCGACGACGTCCTCGCCCTGCGCGAGCGGGTGCCCGCCCTCGGGCTCAAGGTCGCCCCCGGGATCCCGCACGCCGGGCTGCCCGCCGACGCCCACGCCCAGTGGGTGAGCGTGGCGGGCGACGTCGTCGAGGCAGGCCTGTGGTTCGGGCCGCTCGCCCCCGAGGGCCCGGGGCGCAGCGCCCTCGTGCTCGACCGCGACGGCCACGCCCACCGTCTCACCTCTGAGGTCGAGGCCGCCGACGCTCCGGTGCGGGCCGGGCAGGTGCGGGACCTGGACCACTACCTCTACGAGCCCGACGGCGCGGTCATCCGGGCCGGGCTCGTCGCCCTCGCCGGGGAGGAGGTGGGCGCGGGCCTGGTGGCCGAGTCGATCGCCTACCTCACCGGCCCGCGGCTGGCCCACACCCCATTCCTCAGCGCCTACCGCGTGCTCGACTCCTTCCCCTTCGCGCTCAAGACGCTGCGGGCCTACCTGCGCGACCGGCAGGTGGGGACCGTGACGATCAAGAAGCGGGGCACGGCCGTGGAGCCCGGGCAGCTGCGCCGCCAGCTCTCCCCGAGCGGCCCGAACGCGGCGACCATCGTGCTCACGCGGGTCGCCGGCAGGCAGAGCGTCATCGTCGTCGAGCCCGTCGCCGCCCCCCGGTAGCAGCTGCAGCGGTCCAGTGGCGGCGCATCGCGCCCGTGGACGGCATCATGGCCTCATGGAGATCGACTTCGCCCCGTCGGCGCGTTCGACGGTCGGGATCGAGTGGGAGCTCGCCCTCGTCGACGTCGACTCCGGGGACCTGCGTCAGGTCGCCCCGACCGTGCTCGAGGCGGTCCGTCCGCCCGGCGCGGACGCCCACCCCCACATCCACCCCGAGCTGCTCCTCAACACCATCGAGGTCGTCTCCGGCGTCGCGACGACGGTGCGCGGGGCCGGCGCCGACCTCGCGCGGACCGTCGACGAGCTGCGCGCGGTGCTCGACCCGCTGCGCGTGGACCTCATGTGCGCCGGCACGCACCCCTTCGCGCGCTACGACTTCCAGCGGGTGACGAACAAGGAGCGCTACGCCACGCTCATCGAGCGGACGCAGTGGTGGGGCCGGCAGATGGTCATCTACGGCGTCCACGTGCACGTCGGCATCGAGGACCGGCGCAAGGTCCTGCCGATCCTGCGCGCGGTGCTGTGCTACCTGCCCCACCTCCAGTCCCTCGCCGCCTCCTCCCCCTTCTGGGCCGGGCGGGACACGGGCTACGCCTCCAACCGCGCGCTCCTCTTCCAGCAGCTGCCGACGGCGGGGCTGCCCCAGGTCTTCGACGAGTGGCACGAGCTCGAGTCCTACGCGCGCGACATGCTCCACACCGGCGTCATCGACGACCTCAACGAGATCCGCTGGGACATCCGGCCCGCGCCGCACCTGGGCACTCTGGAGATGCGCGTGTTCGACGGCGCCTCCAACCTCGCCGAGGTCCTCGCCCTCGCGGCACTCGTCCACTGCCTCGTCGAGCACTTCTCCACCATGCTCGACGACGGGGAGGAGCTGCCCCGGATGCCGCAGTGGTTCCTCCAGGAGAACAAGTGGCGCTCGGCGCGCTACGGCATGGACGCCATCGTCATCCTCGACGCCGCCGGCAACGAGCAGCTCGTCAGCGAGGCCGTCGCCGAGCTGCTCCCCCGCCTGGAGCCGGTCGCCGAGCGGCTGGGCTGCCTCGAGGAGCTCGACGGCGTCCGGACGATCCTCGCCAAGGGCGCCTCCTACCAGCGTCAGCGCCGGGTGGCCCGCCGCCACGACGGCGACCTCGACGCCGTCGTCGCCTCCCTCGTCGCCGAGATGCGAGCCGGCCGCCCCTTGTGACCGGCTGCGCCCGGACGTGCGCGATGACCTACCCGCTTGTCCTCCGAACTCCCCCGTCGGCGCACCACTGGATGAGGAGAAGCGGCTAGCTCGACGGAGTCGGGCGGGTGAGAGTTCAGGGTGCCGGACTCAGGGCGGGCTGCTGGCCGTCGACGGCCGGGCGCCGCCCGCGCACGGAGGGCAGGGTGTAGAGCCCGGGCACCTGGCGCGTGACCCTGTGCACGCCGAGGCTGAAGAGGATCGCACCGACCGTCAGCACCGGGGGGAGCACCGGGGCCGCCCATCCGAGCCGAGCGGCGACCGGCTCGAGCAGCGCGGACAGGACGACGATCGGGTAGAAGTGCAGGACGTAGATCGGGAGCGTGCGAGTCCCGAGGAACTCCAGCCACCGCATGCTTCTCCGCCTGCTGAGCGCCACGGCGAGCGTGACACCGAGGACGACTGCCAGGCAGCTCACGCCGAGACGGACCCCCGGCACCCACATCACATCCGCCGCGGACACCGCCGCCGAGACCGCGAGGTAGCAGGCCGCGGCCACGACCGCGTGGCGCGGGCGCACCCGCGTCGCCACCTGCCGGAACCTCCGCCCGAGGAGCGCGGCCGCCAGGAAGAAGACGAAGTACTCCGTCATCTTGTTGAACGTCATGTTCCCCGTGTCGAGGCCGCCGGCACCGAAGGCGAGGGACACCAGGGTCGCGAGCGTCAGCTGCGTCCACACCGGTAGCCGGCGGATGGCCCACGCGGCGAGGAAGTACAGCGCCAAGGAGTAGATGAACCAGGTGCTGGTGCTCGCGTGCGGCCACACGAGGACCAGGGCGAGCTCCCGCCAGGTCGGCACGTGGTTGAGGTTCGGCAGGATCTGGAACGCGAGCGTCCAGACGAAGGACCACAGGACGTAGAGCCACAGCAGCAGGAGGACCCGCCGGGAGACCATGCGGCGCAGGTCCAGTGACAGCGCCTTCGCGGCGAAGATCCCGGCGGTGAAGAAGAACAGCGGCATCCGGAAGGTCGTCAGCGCGCCGCCGGCCTCCGACCAGGACCAGGCAAGCCCGACGTCGTCGAGGAAGAACGCCGCGTGGTACAGCACGACGAGGACGATCGCGCCGCCCTTGGCGACATCCACCCAGCCCTCACGAGGCGTGGAGCCTGTAGTCATGGCGGCGACACTATTGACCATCGACGTGGCCGCCGGGGTGACCGGCGGACCGAGGACGAACGGCGCGGGGTGAGCCCGGGGTGAGCAGTCCGCCGCTCCACGCCCCGTCGGACGGTGCGACGCGAGCGGCAGGCGTCAGGCGCGGACGGTCGTGAGCGGCATCCCCGAGTCGGCCGGGATGCCCGCCGCCGAGGGAGCCACACCCGAGCGGAGCATCGCGGAGCCCAGCGCGGCGATCATCGCCCCGTTGTCCGTGCAGTAGCGGATCGGCGGGATGCGCACCTCGATGCCGTGCACCGCGCCCCGCTCGGCGGCCAGCTCACGCAGGCGGGAGTTCGCCGAGAACCCGCCGCCGATGACGACGGTCCGCGTGCCGGTCCGCTGGCAGGCCGCGAGGGTCTTGCTCACGAGGACGTCGGCGACGGCCTCGGAGAAGGAGGCGGCGACGTCGGCGGCGGGAAGCTCCTCCCCCGCGTCCTCGACGCCCTCGACGTACCGGGCGACGGCCGTCTTGAGGCCGGAGAAGGAGAAGTCGTAGGGGTGGCGGACCGCGTCCTTGCCCCTGGACAGGCCGCGGGGGAAGCGGATGGCGGTCCGGTCGCCCTGCTGGGAGAGGCGGTCGACGTGCGGGCCGCCGGGGTAGGGCAGGCCGAGGAGGCGGCCGACCTTGTCGAAGGCCTCACCGGCGGCGTCGTCCAGGGTCTGCCCGAGCTCGACGACGTCGGTCGCGATGTCGCGCACCTCGAGCAGGCTGGTGTGGCCGCCGGAGACGACGAGGCCGACGAAGTGGTCGGGGAAGGCGCCGTGGACGAGCTCGTCGACGGCGATGTGCCCGATGACGTGGTTGACGCCGTAGAGCGGACGGTCCAGCGCCAGGGCGAGCGACTTCGCGGCGGCGAGACCGACGGTGAGGGAGCCGACAAGCCCCGGGCCCGCGGTGACGGCGACGGCGTCGACGTCCTCCAGCCGGCAGCCGGCGGCGTCGAGGGCGGCGTCGAGCGTCGGGACGAAGGCCTCGAGGTGCGCGCGGCTGGCGACCTCGGGGACGATGCCGCCGAAGCGGGCGTGCTCGTCCATGGAGGAGGCCGTCACGTCGGCGAGCAGCTCGCGGCCCCTCACCAGGGCGAAGCCGGTCTCGTCGCAGCTCGTCTCGATGCCGAGGACCAGGGGTTCACTCACCCGTACAGGGTAGTGCGCCCACCAGTCGGCAACACCTGTGGCCGGCCTCACAGCGGCCCGGTGGATGGTTCCCCGCACCGGCGGGGTTGCCGTCGACATGACCACCGACGTGCTTCCCCCGGCCGACCTGCCCCGCGCGATCTTCCACGACGCGCGCACGACCAGCTCCTTCACGCCGGAACCGGTCGACGTCTCGCTCGTGCGCGAGGTCTACGAGGCGGTGCGGTGGGCCCCGACGGCGATGAACGGGCAGCCGCTGCGCCTCGCGGTGGTCGAGTCCTCCGCCGCCCGCGAGCGCCTCGTGGCCCACCTCAAGGAGGGGAACAAGGCCAAGACGCTGGCCGCGCCGCTCACCATCGTCGCCGCCTGCGACCCGGACTTCCACGAGCACCTCGACGTCCTCGCCCCGCACCGCGCCGGGGCCCGGGAGAAGATGGCCGGCGACCCGCAGTTCCGCGAGTCCTTCGCCCGCACGAACGGGCTCATCCAGCTCGGCTACCTCATCCTCGGCCTGCGGGCCGCCGGCCTGGCCGTCGGGCCGATGACGGGCCTGGACGCCGCGGGCGTGGACGCCGCGCTCTTCGCCGACTCCGGCTGGCGGACGATGGCGGTCCTCAACGTGGGTCACGGTGCGAGCGACGAGCCCGGTGCCGTGCACCCACGCGCCGGTCGGCTCGACTTCGAGACCGCCGCCGTCGTCCTCTGAGTGACTACGGGGCGGCCGTGAGGTCGCCCTGGCCCGTGCGCAGGGTCAGGCGCATGACGACGGCGTCCTCGTCGCCGTAGTAGCGCGGCCGGGTGCCGATGGGCGCGAAGCCGGCGCGCTCGTAGAGCCGCTGCGCCCCGGTGTTGCCCGCCCGCACCTCGAGGAACACGTGCCTGGCCCGCGCGACGCGCGCCCGCTCGATCAGGTCGGCGAGCAGCGCGGCGCCGGTGCCCCGCCCGCGGTACCCGCTCGCCACACCCACGGTCATGACCTCGGAGTCCTGCGCGAGCGCGATCCCCGCGTAGCCGACGACGACGCCGTCACTCTCCGCCGCGACGTAGTACCGGCCCGGCTGGCCGAGCTCGGTGCGGTAGACCGCCCGGGACCACGCCCCCCGACCGAAGAGCTCGTGCTCGAGCTCCATGACCCTGTCGAGGTCCTCCTCCCGCAGCGGCCGCAGGATCACGAGGCGCGCTTGCGCGCTGCCGCCGGGGTGACGTCGGGGCGGCGCAGGTACAGCGGCTCGGTGCCGAGCGCCACGGCCTCCCCCGCCTCCGCGCGGGCCAGGCGCGCCCGCACGACGCGGGCCAGGACGGCGGCGTCCACCTCGTCGGGGGTGCCGGGGGTGGGTGGCAGGACGTCGCCGTACAGGAGGGCGCCGGGACCGGCGACGACGACGGGGCCCTCGTCCACCGCCGCGTCCACCGGGTCGGCGGCCAGCTCGGCGGCCGGCCCCACCCGGGGCCCGGACAGCAGCTCGACGTCGTCGCTGCCGAGCGCGCGGAAGCGGGCCGAGTAGACCTCCTTGCGCCGCGCGTCCCCCAGGACCAGGACGGTCGAGCCGGGGTGGAGGTCGAGGACCTGGCGCGCGAGCGCGTCGAGGCTGCTGACGCCGTGGACGGGCACCCCGCGGGCCCGGCCGAAGGCCAGGGCGGTGACGAGGCCGACCCGCAGGCCGGTGTAGGGCGCCGGCCCGGTGCCGACGGCCACCCGGTCGACGTCGGTGGCGCTCAGCCCGGCCGTCCCGAGGACCTCGGTGACGAGCGAGGAGAGGCGCTCGGCGTGACCACGGTGGTCGGCGCTGCGCGCGCGGGCCAGCACCCCGGCGTCGTCGTCGTGGAGGGCGACCGCACTGCCGGCGGAGGTGTCGATGCACAGGGTTCGCACGGCACCCAGGGTAGTCCGCCGCGGGCGGCCCTCACCCCTCGGGCCGCTCCTGGCGAGGACCGTCGCCGTCGCCGTCGCCGTCCTCGGGCGGGGGCGCCATCCCGGCATGGACGTCGGCCGCGATCCGGGAGTCCGCCTGCCGGTACTGCCGCAGCAGGAGGATGGCGACCCCCGCACCGGCGAGCACGATGACGCCGATCGGGATGAGCGGGGACAGGGTGCCGCCGTCGTCCTCGGTGGTGCTCGGGACCGCCGCCGGCGGCGCCTCCCCGCGCCACGCGGCGAGGAACTCCTGGAAGACCTCGGCGGGCAGGGAGCCCTGGAGGACGCTGCGGGCACCCTCGGTGAGCGGCCACACCTCACCGTCGAGAAGGCCGAACCAGCCCTCGACCGTGTCGTCGCGGATGACCACCGTGCCCGAGGGGACCTCGTGGAGCGCGGCGGCGAGCTCGGCGTCCTCGGTGACGTCGAGCAGCTGCAGGGAGCCGTCGGCGGCACCGGCGCGGACCACCCCGACCGCCTCGGGAGCCTCGGCCCCCCTCCGGACAGCGGCGGCGACCCACTCCTGGACGGGGGTGGCGGGGACCTCGGGCTCCTCGCCGGCGACGTACGCCTCGTTCCACGTCGCGACCCGGCGCGCGGGTCCCAGCGTCAGCTCCTCGCCGAGGTCGGCGACGGCGTCGCCGCCCTCCTCGGCGAACCAGTCGGAGACCTCGGCGGGCACACCGGTGGCCGGGGCGCTGGGCGGCGGCTCGCTCGGTCCGTCCGTCGCCGCGGTGGCGACCACCGGGTGGAGCAGGGCGGCGGCCGCGAGGAGCAGCGTGACCAGCCGGCGGCTGGTCACCGGCCGGCCCCGGTCGTGTCCACCGGGTCGCCGAGGGCGGCGGTGAGGTCGACGTCCTCCCAGCGTGGGCCGTGGGCGTGGATCGTCACGGTGCGGGCGCCGGCGTCGGCGACCTCCTCGGCGTCCCGCAGGCCGCCGCGGGGCCGGCCCACCATGATCTCGAGGCGGTCCTCGGCCAGTCCCTCGACCATGCCCTCCCCCCACTCGACGACGGTCACGGAGTCCTCCAGGGAGCTGTCGAGGTCGAGCGCGTCCACCTCGGCGAGGGACTGGAGGCGGTAGGCGTCGACGTGGACGAGGTCGGGCCCCTGCCCCAGGTTCGGGTGGGCGCGGGCGATGATGAACGTCGGCGAGGCGACCTGCCCGCGCACCCCGAGCCCGGCGCCGATGCCCTGGGTGAGGGTGGTCTTGCCGGCGCCGAGGTCCCCGGTGAGGACGACGAGGTCGCCCGCGCGCAGGAGTCCGGCGAGCCGGCGCCCGAGCTCGCGGGTGGCCTCGGGGTCGGCGGGCTGCCAGGTGCTCATCGGGGGTCCTCCTGCGAGACGTGGGTGCGTGGGATGCGGCTGCCGAGCCGGGTGACGATCTCGTAGCTGATGGTGCCGGCGGCGTCGGCCCAGTCCTGCGCCGTCGGCACGCCGTCGCGGGCGTCGCCGAGGAGCACGGCGAGGTCCCCGACCGACACGTCACCGCCGTCGGGCCCGAGGTCGACGACCACCTGGTCCATGCTCACCCGCCCGGCGAGCCGGCCGCGGTGCGCGCCGATGCGGACCGGCCCGGCGTTGCCGGCGTGGCGGGGGATGCCGTCACCGTAGCCGAGCGGCACGAGCGCCAGCCGCCCGGCCGACGGCGTGGTGTAGGTGTGTCCGTAGCCCACGAGGGTGGCGGCGGGGACGTCCTTGACGTGGATGACCTCCGCCTCCAGGCGCAGGGCGGCGCGCAGGCCCAGCGCGACGGCGTCGGCGACGTCAGGGGCCGGCGAGAGCCCGTAGAGGGCCAGGCCCGGGCGCACGAGGTCGAGGCGCGTCCCGGGGTGGAAGAGGGTGCCCGAGGAGGCGGCGAGGTGGCGGACGGTGGGCCGCAGCCCCGCCCGCTCCGCCGTGGCGACGGCGTCGTGGAAGGCCGCGAGCTGGGTGGCCGTCGTCGGCTCCGCCGGCTCGTCACCGCGCGCGAGGTGGGACCACACCCCGACGACGTCGACGGTGCCCTCCGCCGCGAGACGGGCGGCGTGGTCGACGAGCGCGGCCCACTGCTCGGGCCGGGCGCCGCCGCGCGCCATGCCGGTGTCGGCCTTGAGGTGGACGCGGGCGGCGCGGCCGGTGAGACGGGCGGCCGTGGCCAGCTCGTCCAGGGCCCACGGCGCCGACGCCGAGAGGTCCAGGTTCGCGGTCAACGCCTCGGCGAGCGGGGCCCCGGGGCCGTAGATCCAGGTGAGCAGGGGCGCGTCGATGCCCGCGGCGCGCAGCTCCAGGGCCTCGCCGAGCTGGGCCACGCCCAGCCACGTCGCACCGGCGGCCAGGGCCGTGCGGGAGACGGGGACGATCCCGTGCCCGTAGGCGTCCGCCTTGACCACGGCCATGACCTCCGCGGCGCCCGCGACGGCGCGCAGCCGCGCCACGTTCGCGCGGATGGCCGCATGGTCGACGACCGCCCGCGCCGGGTAGTAGCTCACGGTGCCGAGTCTGCCACGGTGCCGCGCAGCCTCAGCGGTCCGCGAGCAGCGCGGCGACCACGCCGGGAACGGCGTCGGCGACCTGCAGGGCGGTCACCGGGCCACCGCCCGCGGCGCGGGCCCCGGCGCGACCGTGGACGAGGGCGGCGGCAGCGGCGAGCTCGGCGGTGAGCGCGCCGTCGGGGTCCCGGCCGGCGGCGAGGTCCTCCCCACGGACGGCGAGCAGGGCACCGAGGATGCCGGCCAGGACGTCGCCGGTGCCGGCGGTGGCCAGCCACGGGGTCCCGTCGGCCTGGCTGAGCACGGTCCCGCCGGGGGCGGCGACCACCGTGGTGGGGCCCTTGAGGAGGACGACGGCGCCGGTTCGGGCGGCGGCGCGGCGGGCGAACGCGAGGGGCGCCGCCTCGACGTCGGCGCGGTCGGTGTCCTCCCCGCGGGCGGACAGCAGGCGCGCCAGCTCCCCGGCGTGGGGCGCGAGGACGGTGGTGGGGGCGAGCCGGTCGGGGGCGAGGGACAGGGCGCCGGCGTCGAGCACGGCGGGGACGCCGTCGTCGAGGGCGCGCTGGAGCGTGTCACGCACCTCCTCGGCACGGGCGTCGTCAGCGGGGTCGATGCCGCTGCCCAGCGCCCAGGCCTGGACGCGTCCGCTGCCGACCACGACCTCGGGGAAGCGCTCGTGGACCAGCCGGGTCACGGCGTCGGGGCCGAGGTAGCGGACCATCCCGAGCCCGGTGCGCAGGGCGCCGGCAGCGGCGAGGACGGCGGCTCCCGGGTAGGTGGTCGAGCCCGCGACGAGGCCGAGCACGCCGCGGGTGTACTTGTGGTCCGTGGCCACGGGCGCGGGAAGGAGGTCGGCGACGTCGGCCGCGGTGAGGCGGGACAGCGCCGGCTCACCGAGGTGGGGCCCAAGGCCGATGTCGACGACGACGACCCGCCCCGCCAGCGCCTCCGCGGGCCGCACGAGGAGGCCGGGCTTGGCGGCGCCCATCGTCACCGTGACGTCAGCGCGCAGGACGGGGCCGGGCACGGTTCCGTCGTCGGTGCCGAGACCGGAGGGGACGTCGACGGCGACGACGGTCGGCTCGTCGGGCATCGCGGCGCGCCGGTCCTCGAGGGCGGCGACGACGCCGGCGAGGGGCTCACGCAGGCCGCCGCGGGCACCGATGCCGGTGAGGCCGTCGACCCACACGCCGGCGCGGTCGGCGAGCACGGCGAGCTCCTCCCGGCGGGGGCGGCCGGCGTCGTCGAGGACCTCACGGACGTGGACGCCGGCGGAGCGGGCGGCGGCGAGGGCGCGCTCGTGCGGCCGGTCGGTGCACAGTGCGGCGACGACCTGCAACCCGCGCCGCGCGAGGTAGCCACCGGCGTACAGGGCGTCCCCGCCGTTGTTGCCCCCGCCCACGAGGAGCAGCACCGTGCTCCCGCTGCGGCGTGCCCCGAGCCGCCGCAGCTCACGCAGGACCTCGGTGGCGACGGCGAAGGCGGCCTGCTTCATGAGCTCGTCGGTCGCGGTGGAGGCGAGCAGCGGCGCCTCGGCCGCCCGGACCGCCTCGGCCTCGTACGCACGGATCATGCCCTCATTGTGTCGTGTGCCCCCGGACCCCGCCCCCGAGCCCCAGCCCCAGCCCGAACCCGAGCCCGAGCCCGAGCCCGAGTCCGAGCCCCCACGCCCTCCCCCACCGTCGAGCGCTCAGTTGTTACCGGCGGCGGCACGCCGCAGCAGTGCGACCTCTCATCGCCAGGAACAACTCAGCTCTCGGCGGAGAGGAGGGAGGGAGGGAGGGAGGGAGGGAGGTCAGCGCTCGGCGAGGACCATGGCGGAGGCGATGCCGGCGTCGTGGGAGATCGACAGGTGCCAGGTCCGCACCCCGAGCTCCTCGGCACGCGCCAGCACCGAGCCGCGGACGTGGACGACGGGCGCCCCGCCGACCACACGCTCGACCGTGCAGTCCTGCCACGACATCCCGCCCGGCGCGCCGAGCGCCTTGGCGATCGCCTCCTTCGCCGCGAAACGGGCGGCGAGCGACGCGGGCGGCAGCTCGCGCTCCTCGGGCGTGAACAGCTTCTCCCGCAGCCGCGGGGTGCGCTCGAGCGTGAGCATGAAGCGCTCGACGTCGACGACGTCGATGCCCACCCCGACGATGCTCACTCGACGGTGACGGACTTCGCGAGGTTGCGCGGCTGGTCGACGTCGTAGCCCTTGGCCCGGGCCAGCTCGCCGGCGAAGATCTGCAGCGGGACGACGGACACGAGCGGCGTCATGAGCGTCGGGGTGGGCGGGTAGCGGAAGACGACGTCGGCGAAGGGGGTGACGTCGTCGTCGCCGTCCTCGGCGATGACGAGGGTGCGGGCGCCGCGGGCGCGGATCTCCTGGATGTTGGAGATGACCTTGGCGTGCAGGGTGGGCCGGCGCGGGGTGGGGACGACGACGAAGACCGGCTGGCCCTCCTCGATGAGCGCGATCGGGCCGTGCTTGAGCTCACCCGCCGCGAAGCCCTCGGCGTGGATGTAGGCGAGCTCCTTGAGCTTGAGCGCGCCCTCGAGGGCCACCGGGAAGCCGACGTGGCGCCCGAGGAAGAGCACCGAGGTGGTGTCCTTCATCGCCCGCGCGACCTCGCGGACCTCCTCCTGGCGCCCGAGGACCTCCTCGATCTTCGCGGGGATGCGTCCGAGCTCGGTGAGGTAGTCGGCGACCTCCTCGATGTACTTGTTGCCGCGCAGCTGGGCGAGGTACAGGCCCAGGAGGTAGGTCGCGGTGATCTGCGCGATGAAGGCCTTCGTCGACGCGACCGCGACCTCCGGCCCGGCGTGCGTGTAGAGCACGGCGTCGGACTCGCGGGCGATCGTCGAGCCGTAGGTGTTGACGACGGCGAGCACCTTCGAGCCCTGCTCGCGGGCGTGGCGCACCGCCATGATCGTGTCCATCGTCTCCCCGGACTGGGAGATCGCCACGACGAGGGTCTTCTCGTTGACGACCGGGTCGCGGTAGCGGAACTCGTGGGCGAGCTCGACCTCGACCGGGATGCGGCACCAGTGCTCGACGGCGTACTTCGCGACGTGACCGGCGTAGGCGGCGGTGCCGCAGGCGACGACGATGATCTTGTCGATGCTCCGCAGGATCGTCTCGTCGATGCGCAGCTCGTCGAGCTTGAGGCGCCCCAGCTCGTCGGTGCGGCCCAGCAGCGTGTCGGCCACGGCCTGCGGCTGGTCGTGGATCTCCTTGTCCATGAAGGAGTCGAAGCCGCCCTTGACGGCGGCCGCGGCGTCCCACTCGACGGTGAAGGCGCGCGGCTCCACCGGCTGCCCGGCGGCGTCGACCACGCTCACCGAGTCCCCGGTGATGGTGACGACCTGGTCCTGGTCGACCTCGAGCGCGGACTTCGTCTGCGAGACGAAGGCGGCGACGTCGGAGCCGAGGTAGTTCGCGCCGTCGCCCAGGCCGATGACGAGCGGGGAGTTGCGGCGCGCGGCGACGATCGTGCCCGGGTGGTCGGCGTGCACGGCGAGGAGCGTGAAGGCGCCCTCCAGCCGCTTGGTGACCTCGAGCATCGCGGCGGTGAGGTCACCCGCGTAGGTGCGCCCGAGCAGGTGGGCCACGACCTCGGTGTCGGTCTGCGAGGCGAGGACGGCGCCGTCGGCGAGGAGCTCGTTCCTCAGCTTGGCGAAGTTCTCGATGATGCCGTTGTGGATGAGCGCCAGACGCCCGTCCCCGGACAGGTGCGGGTGGGCGTTCTCGTCGGTCGGCGCGCCGTGGGTGGCCCAGCGGGTGTGCCCGATCGCGGCGAGCGTCCCGGGCAGCGGCTCGCGCTCGAGCTCGTCGAGCAGCCCCTGGAGCTTGCCGGCCTTCTTCCGCACCGCGAGGCCCCCGTCCGCGACGGCGGCGATGCCCGCGGAGTCGTAGCCGCGGTACTCGAGACGGGCCAGCCCGTCGAGGACGACGTCGGCAGGCGGGGTGCCTGCGGCCGAGACGGACACTGCTCCCACGATTCCGCACATGGGTTCCAGCGTACTTGCCGGTGGCCGCCCGCACGCACGTGCGTCACCGACGGCGGTGCGCGGCACCCGCCGCGGTACGCCAGACTGGTGCCCGTGACGTCCCCGCAGGCAGCGACGTCGGCGACGCAGCCGGCCACCTCACCCTTCCTCGAGTTCGACCGCGCGGCGTGGAGCCGGCTGTCGGCCGCCACCCCGCAGCCGCTCACCTCCGCCGACATCGACCGGCTCCGTGGGCTGGGCGACCCCGTCGACCTCAGCGAGGTCGACACGGTCTACCGGCCGCTGTCGCGCCTGCTGTCGCTGTACGTGGCCTCCTCCCGCCGGCTGGGCTCGGTGACCTCGACCTTCCTCGGGGAGCGGATGGGCCGCACGCCCTTCGTCATCGGGGTGGCCGGGTCGGTCGCCGTCGGGAAGTCGACGACGTCGCGGCTGCTGCGGGAGATGCTGCGCCGCTGGTCGGGGATGCCGCGGGTGGACCTCGTGACGACCGACGGCTTCCTGCACCCCAACGCCGAGCTCGAGCGCCGCGGCCTCATGTCCCGCAAGGGCTTCCCCGAGTCCTACGACCAGCGCGCGCTGCTCCGGTTCCTCAGTGCGGTGAAGTCCGGCGTCCCCGAGGTGACCGCCCCGGTCTACGACCACCTCACCTACGACATCGTGCCCGGCCGCGAGATCACCGTGCACCGCCCCGACGTCCTCATCGTCGAGGGCCTCAACGTCCTGCAGCCCGCGCGCACGACGGCGGACGGCGCCCCGAGCCTTGCGGTCAGCGACTTCTTCGACTTCTCGATCTACGTCGACGCCCGCACGAGCGACGTGCGGCGCTGGTACGTCAACCGCTTCCTCTCCCTGCGGGAGACCGCGTTCTCCGACCCTCGCTCCTACTTCCACCGCTACGCGGCGCTGAGCGACGAGGAGGCGGTCGAGACGGCGACCCGCATCTGGGGCTCGATCAACGAGCCGAACCTCGAGGAGAACATCCTGCCCACGCGCGGACGCGCCTCCCTCGTGCTCACCAAGTCCGGTGACCACCGGATGCACCGGATGCGGCTGCGCAAGATCTGAGGCGCGCGCGGCCGGCGCGACGTGCCGGCCCCGCCTAGTGCGCCGCCGGGCTCGGCAGCAGCGCCCTCACGCGGTCCGTCAGCTGCTCGACCAGGGTCGGCGCGAACGGTGGCCCCCACGGGACGCTCGCCGCGATGACCGGCACCCGGCCGGCGAGCGCCGCGGTGAGCGTGAGCTGCCGGCTCAGCACCTCCGGGTCGCGCCACCCGATGAGCCGGGGGAAGCCGGAGAGAGCGAGGACCGCGTCCGGGCCGCGCAGGCGTCGAACCTCCACCCGGTCCGTCGTGCGGCTGGGGAAGGGGATGATGAGGACGTCCAGCGGCAAGCGGTCCGCAGCGCCGTCACGGAGGCGGAGCACCTCTCGGTCGTCGGCGCTGCGCCGCACCTGCGGGGCCCCGTCGTCGAAACGCGCCACGAGGCTGTCGGCACCCTTGCGCAGACGCAGCTCGGTCGCGCCGAGCCGGGCGACCGGACGGTCGGTGACGTCGTCGAGGCGAAGGACGTCGTCGGTGATCAGTGCGCCGCCGTCACCGCACAGCAGGGCGGCCATCGTCGACTTGCCCATCCCCGAGCGTCCGACGAAGCCCCAGGCGCTGCCTCCGACCTCGACGGCGCTGGCATGGAGCACCAGGTGGCCGCGCTGGTACAGCTGGAAGGCGAGGCTGGCGCCGGTCGTGAGGACGGAGGCCATCCCCTCGTCGCTCCCGTCGACGCTCCGAACCTCCATGCGGTCGAGGGCGGGCGAGACATGGACGTCGCAGGCCCCGAAGAACCGGAGGGTGAACCCGTTGTCGTGCCGGGTGAACGCGTAGACCGTCTGGGTGGCGCCGCCTGCCCGCAGGACCGTCTCGCCGGGCGGGAGCTCGGTGGTGGCACGGGTGGGGGCACCGCGCACGATGGTGACGTCCGGGACTGCACCGGGTGGTGCCGGCCGGTCCTGGTGGAGCTCGGTGTCGCTCGCGACGACCAGTCCGTAGAGCTCGAGCATCACGCGGCTCCTTCGCGTCGCGGGTCGACGAGGCTCAGGTACGTCACCGGAGCCTCGGGGTCGAGGGTGCGGCCGTCGATCTCCAGCCAGGCGTGGGCCTTGACGACCCCGTCCGACTTCGTCACGCCGACCCGCAACGCCGGCCTGCGGTGGCGCAGGGCGTAGCCGGTCCCCAGGGCACGGCGCAGGCAGGTGTCCTCCCACGGCCAGTGCCGCAGGACGCGGCGCACCGCCCGGAGCGCGCGCCGCTCGTCGGCCGTGAGCCGGTCGGCGAACGGCTCGGTCGCGGCGTCGCCCGCGTCCGTGCTGAGGGGGACACCGAGCGACGCGGCGAGCTCGGGCAGCGGCCGGCGGCGCACCGCCCACTCGATGCGCGCCTGGGCCACGAGCGCCGCGGCGACGGCGGCGTAGTCACGCAGCGTCCAGCTCCTCAGGATGCCGCCGACGGAGATCATCGCGCCGGCCCGTCGAGGGGCAGACCTTCGCTCGCCATCCACGCGGCCATGAGGGCGCTGTCGCTCCTGCCGATGAAGTCCTCGTTCAACCAGGCCTCCCGCAGCAGCTCGGCGTCGACGTGCTCGAGGTCGAGCCCGGTGCCGGACCACTGCCGAGCGAAGGATCGTTCGAACGGACCCATCCGGGCAGCGTTGAAGAACGACTTCGTCGACCGTCCCAGGATCGGCTCCGGCAGCACGTCGGCGAAGGCGTGGCGCATGGCGGCCGTCCGTCCGGTGAATCCCCAGCGCCCTCCTTCGTCGATCCAGGCGCTGACGAACTCCGGTGCCAGCAGGGGGTGGACGAGACGGATGTCGTAGTCACGCGCCACGAGGTCCATGTTGTGGTAGATGGCGCGTGCGAGCGGTCGCCGGATCGTCCTGCGGATGGACCGGTCCCACCGCAGTGGCTCGACGAAGTCCTCGGCGATCGCCTCGATGAACTGCTCCCGTGCGGGTCCGCGCAACCACGGAGCCACTCGGGCCCACGTCTCCTCCACCTCGGTGCGCACCTGCCGTCCACGCGGGAGCAAGGCCCGGGCGGCGTCACTCACGACGCGGAGCCGGGGGCGCTGCTTGCGCTGGATCGTGCGGCGCAGCCGTGCCACGGGCGCCGACCGCCGACCGATGAACATCTCGTCGCCGCCCTCGCCGGTCAGGAGGACGCCGCCACGGACCCGGTCGAACATCTCGTGCTGCAGGTTCAACGAGGGGGGCCAGACGAGGCCCCGCCGTGCCATGCTCTCCTGCGCGTTCTCACTGAGCAGCCGCTGCTGGCCGGTGATCGTCACGACGACCCGCTCGGTCACGCCGAGGTGCCGGAGGACGAGCTCCTGCCACTCGTCCTCGTTGGCTTCCGCGTTCCCGGGGTACCGGTACGTGATCGGCACGGGCAGCGGACGCCCGTGCTCACGTGCCACGGAGGTGGCGACGGCCAGCACGGCCGAGGAGTCACGGCCGCCGGAGAAGCTGACGAACACCGGTGTGGTGTCGATGATCGTCCTGAGCACGTCGCGCAGCGCGAGGCGGGCGCTGCCCGAGCTCGGTGGCAGCTGGACGTGCGGCAGGCCGTCGGCCGTCGCTGCCAGGGGGACGCCCATGACGATCTCGCGAGGGCCAAGTCTCAGGTACTCCGTGGACCGCGTTGTCAGCACTGCTGTTCTCCCGCCCGGCTCGTGAGGTCCTTGCTCCTTCATGGTTGAGGGAGGGGCCGGGTACCGGCCCCTCCCTCAGACCGTCGGTCAGGAGCCGACCGGCGGCTGGTCCGGCTTGTCGCCGAACTTGAACAGCCAGACCTGGTCGTCCCTGCCGTGACCCGTCAGTGCGAGCGTGAGCTCGGGCACTGAGCCGACCTCAGTGATGCGCGGAGATGTGTACATGCGGATTCCCTTCGTCGTCGGTGGAGGTGGTGCTCCGTCAGTGGAGTAACTGCGGCGGTTGTCAAGTTAGCGCAGCACCACCTGCCGACCGCGGGTCACGAACGGGTGAATCGCCGACCCCGCAGGGGTGAGACCGCCCGGGGAGGTGAGGGCGCAGTGAGCATGGTCGGCACCGGGTCGGGCACCGGGCGCGCCGTCACCGGGAGCGCCGTCTCGGGGCGCGTGGGGCTCCGGGCCGTCAGCCGGGCGTGCTCGTCCGCTCGTCGCAGTCGCGGCGGTCCTGCCGCCCCTCGGTGACCTCACCCTCCGACGGGGCCACGAAGTCCGGGTCCAGGACGTCGAGACTCTCCGGGAGCTTGCTGCCGAACCGCCGGTGCACCCACCGCAGGGCGGCGTCCACGACGAACCCGATGAGGACTCCACCGGTGACACCGGCGGCGATCGCGATGAGCGGGTGGTCGTGGAGGAAGACTCCGGCACCGATCCCGAGGGCCGTGGAGTAGCCGCCCCACACGATCGCCGCGATCGCGGCGATGAGGACGAACCGGGCGCGGGGGAAGCCGACCGCACCGGCCGTCATGTTGACCGCCACGCGCCCGATCGGGACGAACCGGGCGGAGAGGATGAGCACGGTGCCCCGCTGGGCGAGGGCACGCCTGGCCCAGGCGAGGCTCGCCCGGCCGCGTCTGCCCTGGAAGATGCGCAGCCGGTCGATCGGGACCCTGCTGCCGATCGTGTACGCGATGACGTCGCCGGTGAAGGCACCGACCGCGGCGACCAGGATGAGCAGCCACAGGTTGGGGCCGTCGCCCGTCATCGCGAGGACGGCGACGCCGATGACGATCGACTCGCTCGGCACCGGCGGGAAGAACCCGTCGACGGTCGCCAGGACGAGGACGGCGACGAGCAGCCACGGGGAGTCGGCCATGCCGAGGACCCACGACTCGATCGCCGCCATGGCCGCCGTCATCGGGCACCGGTTCGCGTCACCGGACCATTAGACCTTGCCGGGCACCCCGGTGTCACCGGGGATGCCCCTGACGGACCCCTGAGTCAGCCCAGCGCGAGTCGCGTGCGCACGACGTCCGCGAGCTCCGCGGCGACGGCGTCGGCCTCCTCCTGGGTCGCGGCCTCGACCATGACGCGCACGAGCGCCTCGGTCCCCGAGGGGCGGAGCAGCACACGGCCGGTGTCACCGAGGCGCTGCTCGGCGGCGGCGACCGCGTCGCGCAGCCCCTCGTCGGTCCCGGCACGGGCCTTGTCGACGTCGGGGACGTTGACGAGCGTCTGCGGCAGGCGGGTGACGATCGCGCCGAGCTCGGCCAGCGAGCGGCCCGTCTCGACCACCCGGGCGGCCAGGAGCAGCGCGGTGAGGAGGCCGTCGCCGGTGGTCGCGTGGTCGCTGGCGATGATGTGGCCGGACTGCTCCCCGCCGAGGCTGAAGCCGCCGGCGCGCATCGCCTCGAGGACGTAGCGGTCCCCGACCGCCGTCTGGACGGTGCGGATCCCGGCGTCCCGCATGGCGAGGAGGAGCCCGAGGTTGCTCATCACGGTGACGACGAGGGTGTCCTCGGCGAGCCGGCCCTGCTCCTTGAACGCGGTGGCGAGCACCCCCATGATCTGGTCGCCGTCGACGATCGTGCCCTCGTGGTCGACCGCGATGCAGCGGTCGGCGTCGCCGTCGAAGGCGACGCCCATGGCCGCGCCGGAGGCGACGGTGACCGCCTGGAGCTGCTCGGGGTGGGTGGAGCCGCAGTCGTCGTTGATGTTGCGGCCGTCGGGCGAGGCGTTGATGACGACGACGTCGGCGCCCGCCTCGCGCAGCGCGAGGGGCGCGATGTCGCTGGCCGCGCCGTTGGCGCAGTCGATGGCGATGCGCAGAGCCTCCAGCGGCCGGCCGGTCGCGGCGACGAGGTGGTCGATGTAGGTGCGGTCCGCGGCGCGCGCGTCCTCCTCGATGCGGCCCACGCCGTCGGCGACCGGGCGGTCCCACGCGGCGCCGAGGCTCGCCTCGATGGCGTCCTCGATGGCGTCCTCGAGCTTGAAGCCGCCGTGGGCGAAGAACTTGATGCCGTTGTCGGGCATGGGGTTGTGCGAGGCGGAGATGACGACGCCGAGGTCGACGTCCGTCGTCGCCGTGAGGTGGGCCACGCCCGGGGTGGGCAGCACGCCGACCTCGACGACGTCAACGCCCGCGCTCGTGAGCCCGGCGGCCAGCGCGGCGGAGAGGAAGTCCCCGGAGATTCGGGTGTCACGGCCGATGACGGCGCGGGGACGGCGTCCCTCCGCGCCCGCGGTGGCGGTGAGGACCCGTGCCGCTGCCGCACCGAGGCCGAGGGCCAGCTCGGCGGAGATGTCTCGGTTGGCGAGTCCGCGCACACCGTCGGTTCCGAACAGTCGGGGCATGGGATTCCTTCGTCTCGAGGCCTGGGGGCCGAGGGCCCCGACCCATGGTGCCAGAGGACCACACCCCCGCCACCCGCCCACGTGGTGAGTTGGGCGACGTTCGCGGCGCTCCCGGCGTCGTGCGACGCACCGGGTGCGACCTTCGGGGGACGGTGCAGAAACGCGGAACGGCCCCGCCGGTCGACGGGGCCGTTCCACTCAGCGCTGGATCAGCGCTTGGAGTACTGCGGGGCCTTGCGGGCCTTCTTGAGGCCGGCCTTCTTGCGCTCGACGGCGCGGGCGTCGCGGGTGAGGAACCCGGCCTTCTTCAGCGCCGGACGGTTCGACTCGGAGTCGATCTCGTTGAGCGCGCGGGCAACGCCCAGGCGCAGCGCACCGGCCTGGCCGGAGATGCCGCCGCCGTGGATCCGCGCGACGACGTCGAAGCGGCCGTCGATGTCGAGCAGCGTGAACGGCGAGCTCACCAGCTGCTGGTGGAGCTTGTTGGGGAAGTAGTCCTCCAGCGAGCGACCGTTGATGGTCCACTGGCCCGTCCCGGGGACGAGTCGGACGCGCGCAACCGCTTCCTTGCGGCGGCCGAGCGCCTGACCCGGGGCGGTGAGGCTCTGACCGGCACCCGCGGCGGGTGCGTCGGTCTCGGTGGTGTAGCTGCTGGGGACGTTCTCGTCGTCCAGCTCGATCTCGGGAGTGGTCTCAGCCACAGTTCTCCTCGTGTCCTGGTGAGAGGCTGCCGCGTCCTTGCGGACTACTGGGCAACCTGGGTGATCTCGAAGGCCTGCGGCTGCTGCGCGGCGTGGGGGTGCTCCGGGCCTGCGTAGACCTTGAGCTTCTTGAGCTGCTCGCGGCCGAGGGTCGTCTTGGGCACCATGCCGCGGACAGCCTTCTCGATCGCACGCTCCGGGAAGCGCTCGAGGAGCTGGGCGTAGCTCGTGGCCTTGAGGCCGCCCGGGTAGCCCGAGTGGCGGTAGGCGAGCTTGTCATCGAGCTTGCTGCCGGTGAGGGCGACCTTCTCCGCGTTGATCACGATGACGAAGTCACCGTTGTCGACGTGCGGTGCGAAGCTCGGCTTGTGCTTCCCACGGAGCAGGGTGGCGACGTGGGTCGCCAGTCGGCCGAGGACGACGTCGGTAGCGTCGATGACGTACCAGTTCTTCTCGACGTCGCCGGGCTTCGGTGTGTACGTGCGCACGGGCGTAGCCTTCGTTTCTCTGTCGTCGGGCGGCGTCGTGCGCGTTGGCGCATGGGCCGTCCATGGTCTGGTGATGCTCGCTGCGCGCATCCGCGCCGCTGCGCCGGCGAGTGGGAGCACCGGGGAGCGCAAAGGGATGCACAACGACATCCAAGAGTACCGCCGCCCGCCGCGCTGGGTCAAAGGCGGCGGACGGCGACCTGAGTGAGACGTGCCACCCGGGTCAGCCGGGCGTGCCGCCCTCCCCGGTGAGCCCGATGGGGTCGTCCTCCTCGCGGACGCGCATCGCGGCCTCCTCGGCCGTGGCGGCGCCACCGGCGACGCCGACGTCCTCGGCCACCATGTCCTGCTCGCGCTCGCCGAGCGGTCCGGCGGCCTCCTCGGACACGGCCTCGATGCGCCCGGCGCGGTCCGGCTCGCGGTGCGCCTCGGGCTGCTGCGGCTCCTGCCAGACCTCGGGCTCCTCCTGGTCGAGCCGCTCGGTGATCGTGTCGCCCTCGATCTGCTCCGCCTGGGTGAGGTTCTTGCCGCGGAGCGGGTCGCGGTCCAGCGGGACGTAGCCCTCGTCCATGACGTCGTCGACGCCGCGCTGCTCGAGGGTGTCCTCCTGGGGCAGCTTGTCCGTGTCGCCCTCGCCGGGCAGCGACGGGTCCGGGCTGGTTGCTGGGGTGTCTCCTGGCTCGGTCATGCCTCCCAGGCTGCCACCGCCCTCCGGGGGGCGCACGAGGAAGGTCCGGCTACCGCGCCGGCAGGGTGCGCACGTTACGAGCCTGCGCCGCCCGGGTGGCGAGCGCCTCGTCGGCGGGGTAGCCGACCTCCTCGAGGGTGAGACCGTGGGCGGCGACGACGGCGACACCCGGGTCACGGCGGCGGGCGGCGAGGACCGCGGCGGGCCAGTCCACCGGCCGGCGCCCCTCCCCGACGGCGAGGCTCGCCCCGACGAGCGCGCGCACCATCGAGTGGCAGAAGGCGTCCGCGCGGACGGTGGCGACGACGAGGCCGTCGGTCCGTCGCTCCCAGCGCAGCTCCTCGAGGGTACGGATGGTCGTGGCGCCCTCACGGGGCTTGCAGTACGCCGCGAAGTCGTGCTCCCCGCGCAGCCACTGGGCGGCGACGTCCATGGCCGCGACGTCGAGCTCGCGCCCGTGCCACAGGACGTCGCGCCGCCGCAGCGGGTCACGTGCGGCGGGCGCGTCCGCCACCCGGTAGGCGTAACGCCGCCACACCGCGGAGAACCTGGCGTCGAAGCCGGGCGGCGCCACGCGCACGCGGTGGACGACGACGTCACCCGCCCCGCGGGGGCGCGCGTCCCGGCCGAGGACGCCGGCGAGCCGGGAGACGAGTGCCTCCTCCGGCGGACGGTCGCTGCGCCCGGGCACCGTCCGCCAGGCGGTGAGCGGCACGTCCAGGTGGGCGACCTGGCCGCGCGCGTGGACGCCGGCGTCGGTGCGTCCGGCGACCGTCAGCCGAGCGGGCACCCCCAGGCGCAGGACCGTGGTGAGCGCGTCCTCCAGGGTTCCCTGGACCGTGCGCAGACCGGGCTGGGTGGCCCACCCGGCGAAGTCCGTGCCGTCGTAGCCGAGGTCCAGCCGCAGCCGGACCGTCTCGTCGTCGGGGGCAGCGCTCACGTCTCGCAGGCTAGTACCGTCGCGCGGGTGGACCCACTGAGCACCGCAGGCCGCGGCCCGACCACCCTCGCCGTCGACTGCGGCGGCGGCGGGATCAAGGCCTCGGTGCTCGACGCCGCCGGCACGATGCACGCCCAGCCGGTCCGGGCGGCCACGCCCTACCCGCTGCCCCCGCAGCGGCTCGTCGACACGATCCGGTCCCTGGCCGGGCAGCTGCCTCCCGCCGAGCGCGCCACCGTGGGGATGCCGGGGATGATCCGGCACGGCGTCGTCGTCACCACCCCGCACTACGTCACGCGCGCCGGGCCGCGGACCAAGGTGCTGCCCGACCTCGTCGCGGCGTGGGAGAACCTCGACCTCCAGGAGACCCTCAGTGCCGGGCTCGGCGTGCCGGTGCTCCTCCTCAACGACGCCGAGGTCCACGGTGCGGGTGTGGTCGCCGGGGCGGGCCTCGAGCTCGTCGTCACGCTCGGCACGGGCCTGGGCAACGCCCTGTTCGACGGCGGCCGGCTCGCCCCGCACCTGGAGCTCTCGCGCGCGCAGGCCCGGTGGGGGCTGACCTACGACGAGTACATCGGCGAGCACGAGCGGCTGCGGCTCGGGGACGCGATGTGGTCGCGGCGGGTGCGGCAGGTCGTCGACTCGCTGCGTCCGGTGGTGCTGTGGGACCGGCTCTACCTCGGGGGCGGCAACTCCCGTCGCATCACCGCGACGACCCTCGACCGCCTGGGCGACGACGTCGTCATCGTCCCCAACAGCGCGGGGATCGTCGGCGGGGTCCGTGCCTGGGAGCTCGGCGGGATCACGCCGAGCGGGCCGTCCTGACCGAGCCGGGCGCGACCTCCTCGACGAGGTCCAGCACGATCCGGTTGAACTCCGCGGGCCGCACGAGCGAGACGAGGTGCGTGGCCCCGGGCACGATGTCGAGGCGCCCGTCGCGGCAGGCGGCGAGGAAGCGGCGCTCCTCGGTCCGGAAGTGGTCCCAGCGACCGTTGACGAGGCGCACCGGTGCGTCGATGGCGCGCAGGTCGGCGATCGGGTCCAGACCCCCGACCGCCGCGAGGGCTGCGTCCATGACGCCGAGCTCCATGCCGCCCTCGTGGAGGTCCGCGAGTGCCGCGGGCGGCAGCGCCACTCGCGCGAGGGTGTCGTTGAGCCGGCGTCCGCCGTCGGGCAGCCTGGCGATGAGCGCGGCGACCCGTCGGTACGCGGCCAGGCCCGGGCCGCGCGGACGGGTGGAGCACCCCGCCGCCAGCACCCCGACGACGCGCTGCTCGGTCCGCGCCGCCCAGTGCAGGGTGAGGTAACCGCCGAGAGACAGGCCCACGACGACGACGGCGCCCCCCGCCGAGCGGGCCGCCTCCTCCACCGCGGCCCGGGCGCCGTCGAGGGTGAAGGTCTCTCCCGCGCGCTCGCCGTGGCCGGGCAGGTCCGGGGCGAGGGCCGCCACCCCGGCCTCCTCGAGCGCGGCGAGCTGGGGGCGCCACATCGTGCGGGAGGCGCGGATGCCGTGGACGAGGAGGACCGTCACAGCAGCGGTCACGGCGCCCTCCGTCCGCCGGCGGGGACCGGGGCGCCGGCCTCGACGGCGGCGAGGTAGGACTCGAGGGCCGCAGTCCCGGCGGTCGTGCGCACGGGCGCCGCGGACGGCGCGGGCCGCAGGCGGTCCACGACGCCCTGGCCGGCGTTACGGGCGACCTGCGTGAGGGTGCGGGCCGCACCGCGGCCGACCGCGCGGGCGACGAGACGGGAGACCGAGGCGTCCTGCTGGAGCCGCGCCACGGGCGAGAGGCGGTCGACGGCGTCGAGCAGGAGCCGCTGGGGCCGGGAGGTGCCGAGCAGGTCGTGCACGCGCGCCGGCACCGGCGTGCCGAGCGTGGCCGTCGCCCGGCGCAGCGCCAGGGCCACCTGCGGCTGCGCGCCCCACTCCGCGGCCCGAGCGGCCACCGGCGTCCAGTCCTGGACCTGGCGCGCGAGCTGGTCGACGTCGACCATCCAGCCCAACCTGTTGGCGCCCGCGAGCGCCGCGTGGAGGCACACGTGGACGAGGGTGTCCGCCTCGTCCATCGTCCACGCCTGGCCCAGCCCGACGCCCACGCGGCGTCGGCGCCCGAGGATGTCCTCGGTCGAGACGGTGAACTGCCGCCGCCGCGCCTGGGTGTTGATCATCGCCCAGTGGAGGTCCACCTGGATGCCGGCCGGCGTGAACCAGTGCATCTCCCCCGGCGTCTGGGGGTTGCGCAGCATGTCCTCGTAGTCGCCCACCCGCCAGCCGGCCCCGAGGAGGACCTCGCTCACCGCGCGCAGCGTGTGCGGCGCGACGAGGAGGTCGAGGTCGCCGTAGGGGCGCAGGCCGGGCACCGGGTGGGCGAGCTGCGAGAGCACCGGCCCCTTGAAGACCACCCAGGGGACGTCCCCGAGCAGCTGCCCCACCTGCCCGAGCAGCATCGTGGCGCGGATGTGGAGCGACTTGGCGCCCTCCCGGTCGGGCCGCAGCACCTCGGCGACCGCCGGCGCGGCCTCGCGCAGCCGCACGTGGGCGAGCGGGGAGACCCGGTGGTGGCGCACCGCCGCGACGACGGCGTCCGTGGGCAGGGGTGGGGCGGTGGCGATCTCGCCGCGGCACACCGCCACGAGGAGGTCTCCGACCGCGCGTCGGGTGCTGTGCTGCATCGCCGTCCTTCCACACCGTCGCCCGTCGCGGCGGCCTGCTAGCGGGAGCGTAGCGACCGCGAGCCGCATCGGGAGGCGGTCCGGCTGAGTCGTGAGGGGTGAGGCACTGCGGGTGAGGACACCACCCGGGGTGATCACCCGGGCGTCACCTCGGTTCCCGCCCCGAGGCGGTTCGCGCAGCGAAGGGCCGCGCCTAGGCTCGGACCACGTCACCGGCGACCGTGCCCGCCGGGTGACAGGTCCCTCCTCCGGGGGGTCCTCCCTACGACAACCGCACATCCCTGGAAGGAGGACCACCATGGCTTACGAAGCACCGCGGGTGACCGAGGTCGGCAGTGTCCACGGCCTGACCCTGGGCAGTCAGTTCCTCGCCGCCTACACGGACAACACCGTCTACTGGGGCGAGTGGAAGCCCAACCAGCCGGGCCCCGCACCGGGCTCTCGCTGAGTCCCCACACACACTGCGGGCCGGGGTGACCGTCAGGGTCCGCCCGGCCCGCAGCGTCCTGTCCGGCCGACTCCCGAGGGACCCATGACAGCACCGACCGCGAGGGCCGCGTTCGTCCCGCTCTCCGCGCAGGAGACCCTCCTCGCCCTCCCCCGGAGCCGCTCCACCGTGCCCGTCACCTCGGCGCCACGGCTGCCGACGAGGCAGGTGCTCGAGGAGATCCTCCTGACCGCACTGAGCACGACGCCGTGCTACGTCCTGTTCTCCGGGGGCCGCGACTCCTCAGCCCTCCTCGCCCTCGCCGTCCACGTGGCACGCCGTGAGGGACTGCCCGCACCCGTTCCCGTGACGGTGCGCCACCCCGCCGCCCCGGAGTCCGACGAGACGCGGTGGCAGGAGCTGGTCCTGGCTCACCTCCGCCTGCCCGGGCAGGTGGTCCTCGAGTTCGACGGCGAGCAGCGCCTGCTCGGGGAGGTCGCCCGGGCCGCCCTGCGCCGGCACGGTCCCGTGTGGCCCGAGGCCGTCCAGCTGCACGGGGCGGCCTACCGGCACCTGGAGCCGGGGGCCACGGTCGTCTCCGGCGAGGGCGGGGACATCCTCCTGGACGGTCACCGGATGGGGAACCTCCGCGACGCCCTGACCCTGCGCCGACCCCGTCGCGCGTCGCTCCGTGGCGGGCTGCGTGCCGTCCGTCCGCGCGCCCTGGTACGCCGCGAGGTGCGCCGCTCCGGCGCGGCCCCGCCCTGGCTGCGGCCCGCCGCGGCGACGGAGTACCTGCGGGAGCTGGAGCACCTGGTGAGCGAACCGCTGCGCTGGGACGCCGCCACCCGCACGATCATGGCCTCCCGCGCCCCCGCGGTCTTCGCGGCGAACTTCGACGCCGCCATCACCGAGTACGGGCTGCTCCCGGTCACGCCCTTCAACGACCCGCGGGTCGCCGGGGCGATCGCCCGCCAGGCGGGCCCCCTCGGGTGGGGCGACCGCACGGCCATCTTCCGGCGACTGTTCCACGACCTCCTGCCGGACGAGGTGCTGCGCCGCCGGTCCAAGGCCGCGTTCAACTCCACCCGCTGGGGGCCCGAGGAGCGAGCCTTCGCCCGCGGCTGGGACGGCAGCGGGCTCGACCCCGCGTGGGTCGACGCCGAGGAGCTGCGCGCCGCGTGGCTGTCCGACCGCCACCACCCCAGCGCGGACTTCCTGCTCCACGTGGCCTGGGCACGTGCCGAGGGCATCGACCTGGGGGACTCACCGTGAGCGTTGCCGGCACGAGCGAGCCTCCCCAGCTCCTGTACGGGCTCACGGTCGCCGCGGACTTCCCCCTCCACCAGGACCGCCCCGCGCCCGCGGGAACCCCCGTCGACCTCACGGTCGTCGACGGCCCGCCCGTGCCGGCGACCGGTGAGACGCCGTCCGGGGAGGTCGTCCTCGACTTCGGCGAGCACCCGGACCGCTGGTACACGGCGGTCCGTCGCCCCGACGGCTCGGTGCTGCTCCGCGTGTACTCCGTGTGCGACATCGTCCTCAGCCCCGACCTCGCCGACGTCACCGTCCATCTCGCCGAGGGCGCCGACCCGGGCATGCGCGCCATCATGACCACCGGCACCCTCCTGGCCCTGCAGCTCTACCTGCGTGGCAACGCGGTGCTCCACGCGAGCGCCGTCGAGCAGGACGGCCGGGCGATCGCCTTCGTCGGGCACTCGGGCATGGGCAAGAGCACCCTCGCCGCACTCATGTGCTCCTCCGGTGCCCGGGTGGTGAGCGACGACGTCGTGCCCGTCGCCCCCGCGGACGGGGAGCCTCCCCTGGTCCCCCTCGGCGCGACCGAGCTGAGGCTGCGCCCGGGGGCCGAGGTGCTCGCGGCCGGCTTCGCCCCCGGCTCCTTCCGCCGCCGGGTCAGTGCCGACCAGCGGGTCGTCGTCGGCCTGGAGCCCCCGCCCGTCCCCGCCGTCCCCCTCGCCGCGGTCGTGCTGCCCCGCCCGAACCGGGAGGACCACCTGGGCATGGAGCTGCTCGACCCCAAGGCCGCCGTGTTCGCCCTCATGAGCTTCCCCCGGCTCATGGGCTGGCGGGACCCGGCCGTGCTCGGCCAGGTGCTCGCCCACACGTCATCGCTGGCCCGGACGGTGCCCGTGCTCGTCGCCCACGTGCCCTGGGGGCCGCCCTTCCGTGACGACGTCGCCGAGACGGTCTGGGCGGCGGTGGACCGCTACTCCAGCCGGGTGTAGTCAGGTCTGCGGCTCGGCGTCGAGGTAGGCGGCCGCCTGGAGACGGAACAGCTCGGCGTACCTGCCCTCCTGGGCCATGAGCGTCTCGTGGGAGCCGGCCTCGACCACCCGCCCCTCCTCGAGGACGTAGATGACGTCCGCCGCGCGGACCGAGGAGAAGCGGTGGGAGATGAAGACCGCGGTGCGCCCGGCCAGGACCTCGCGCAGCGACTCGTACAGCGCGCTCTCCGCCCGCGGGTCCAGCGCCGCCGTCGGCTCGTCGAGGATCATGAGCTGCGCGTCGCGGTGGAAGGCCCGCGCGATGGCGACCCGCTGCCACTGGCCGCCCGACAGGTCCCGCCCGCCCTTGAACATCCGGGAGAGGATCGTGTCGTAGCCCTCGGGCAGCGCGGAGAGGAACCCGTCCGCGCCCGCGCGGCGCGCGGCCGCGACCGTCCGCGCGTCCTCGACCTCGTCGTCGAAGCGGCCGACGGCGATATTCTCCCGGGCCGTGAAGGCGTAGCGGACGAAGTCCTGGAAGATGACCGCCACCCGTGCGCGGACCGACGACCGCGCGTACGAGCGGGTGTCGCGCCCGTCCCAGCGCACCGTGCCGCCGGTGGGGTCGTACAGGCCCGCGAGGATCTTGGCGAGCGTCGTCTTGCCCGAACCGTTCTCCCCGACGAGCGCGACGACCTGGCCGCGCCGGATCCGCAGGTCGACGCCGCGCAGCGCCTCGGTGCGGCCACCGGGGTAGCTGAAGCGGACGTCGTCGACCACGATCTCCTCGAAGCTCGCGGGCGCCTCCGCGCCCGCCTCGTCCTCGCGGGCAGCCGCCCCGAGCTCCATGAACTGGTCGACGTCCTGGAGGAACAGGCCCGCCTCGAAGATCGACTGCATGCCCTTGAGGAGGGCCT
Source organism: Georgenia satyanarayanai (assembly GCF_900116375.1). Lineage (GTDB taxonomy): Bacteria > Actinomycetota > Actinomycetes > Actinomycetales > Actinomycetaceae > Oceanitalea > Oceanitalea nanhaiensis. The sequence continues at coordinate 293,901 of NZ_UETB01000003.1, forward strand.
GCACCTGCCCCTGGAGCATCCGGATGGCCACGATGGCCGCACCGGCCTCAGCGACGGAGACGGCCCCGCGGCCGATGAGCCACACGAGGACGAGCAGGGTGCCGGTCAGCACGGCGGCGGCGCCGAGGTTGCCGAGGACACTGAGGACGCTGCGCCTGCGCAGGTGGCGGGCGAGGTCGGTGAGGTAGCGCCCGTACAGCCCGTCGAAACGCCCGCGCAGCGGCCGACCGATGTCGAAGGCCCGGATCTCCTTGGCCTCGTCGCGGGTGGTGAGGAGGTAGCTGAGGTACATGCGCTGGCGCTGCCGGGGCGTCTGGTCGACGGTGAAGCCGAACTCCAGCCGGCTCTCCCGCCGGTTGGTGAGGACCATCGGCAGCCCGCCGAGGAGCAGCAGCGGGAGCAGCACCGGGTGGATCCCGATGAGGACGACCCCCACGCCCACCGTCGCGGTGAGCCCGCCGACGATCCCGAGCAGGGCCTGCGTCACCTGGAACGGCCGGGTCGGGGCGGCGGCCTGCACGCGCTGCAGCCGGTCGTAGAAGAGGGGGGACTCGAAGTGCCGCAGCGAGACGCTGGTGGCGACGTCGAGGACGTCCTGGTAGGTCCGGCGGGCGACGGCCTCCCCGAGGTAGCGGCTGAGGTTGGCGCGCAGCGACCCGAGGAGGGCACTCAGGGCCATGAGCCCGGACAGCGCGAGCGTCGCCAGCAGCAGGGCCTGCGGGACCCCACCACCGGGCCCCAGCCCGAGCACCGCGGAGAGGAAGGACTCGACGACGACCACCTGCCCGGCGAGGACGAGCGCCGAGAGCACCTGCACGAGGAGCAGCGCCACGAACAGCAGCCGTCCGGCGCTCCACACGAGCCGGGTCGACCGGCGCAGCAGCTGCCACAGCCGCCCGGCGGAGCGTCGCTGGTTGCGGCTCTCGATGCGCAGGTCGAGGGGGTCGACCAGGGCTGGGGGCTCGTCGCTCACCGTGCTGCCCCGGCGCGGGTCACCGCAGCAGCCCCTTGGTGCGCAGGTCCGCCACGAACGCCGCCGCGTCCTGCTCCGCGGTCGGCCGGTCGATGTCGTACTCCGCGGTCAGCGCGTCGGTGAGCTCCTCGAGCGACCGGTCCTCGGTGAGGAGCTTGGCCAGGTGCGCGCCGGCCACGTTCGTCGTCAGGTACACCGACCGGGCGGTGTCGAGGATGACGAGCTCGCCGTCGATCTCCTGCCAGGTGATGTCCTCGCTCCGCAGCTGCACGTGTGCTCCCTCTCGAGTCGTCCGGCCGCTGCCGCGCGGCCACGCCGGTGCCGCGTGGGCGCGGGGCCGGCGGTCGTCTCGAGCGTAGTGCCGGTGCGGGCCGGCCCGTAGGGGTCGAGCGGACGATCGTGGGTGCACGCGAGGCCCCACACCCGGGTGAGGGTGTGGGGCCTCGCGACTCGTCGGGGTGACCTCGTGGGATCCCCGAGCAGGTGGACCGGCTCGACGCCGGTCGTCGGTCAGCCGCGCGGGTTGGCGTGCCCCGTGGGGGACTCGTCGGCCTGCGCGTCGGTGGCGGCGTCGGTGGCAGCCTGGGCGGAGGACTCGGCGGCGGCCTGCTTGGCCTCCTGGGTCTCCTCGGCCTTGGCGTCCTCGACGGCGTCGGCGGCCTCGTCCGAGACGGTGGTCTCGGGGGCCTCGACGGCGGGGGTGGTCGCGTCCTTCGCGGCACGCTCGACGGCCTTCTCGGCCTCACGGACGGTGGCCTGCTTGGGGCTCACCGGCTCCATGACGAGCTCGATGACCGCCATGGGGGCGTTGTCGCCCTTGCGGGGGGCCGTCTTGGTGATCCGGGTGTAACCACCCTGACGCTCGGCCATGGCCGGCGCGATCTCCGCGAACAGGTCGTGCACGACGCCCTTGTCACGGATCGTGGCCATCACCTTGCGGCGGGCGTGCAGGTCGCCGCGCTTGCCGAGGGTGATGAGCTTCTCGACGACCGGACGCAGGCGCTTGGCGCGGTGCTCCGTCGTCGTGATGGCGCGGTGCTCGAGCAGCGCGGTGGCGAGGTTCGCGAGCATGTGACGCTCGTGAGCCGGGCTGCCACCAAGACGGGGGCCCTTAGCGGGAGTGGGCATGATCTCTCCTGTTGTGAATCGTGGGTGGCGTCAGTCGCGCGCGTCGTCGCTGAACTCGACGTCGCCCTCGTAGTCCGACTCGTCGTCCTCGACCTGCGAAATGTCGAAGTCGACCGGGCTGTCCTTGAGGCCGAGGCCCAGGGCAGCGAGCTTCTCGCGGATCTCACCGATCGACTTGGACCCGAAGTTGCGGATGTCGAGCAGGTCGGCCTCGCTGCGGGCGACGAGCTCGCCCACCGAGTGGATGCCCTCGCGCTTGAGGCAGTTGTACGAGCGCGACTGCAGCCCGAGCTCCTCGATCGGCAGGGCGAGGTCGGCGGCGAGGGCGGCGTCGGTCGGCGAGGGGCCGATCTCGATGCCCTCGGCCTCGACGTTGAGCTCGCGGGCCAGGCCGAAGAGCTCGACGAGCGTCTTGCCGGCCGAGGCGAGCGCGTCACGGGGCGTGATCGCGTTCTTCGTCTCGACGTCGACGATGAGGCGGTCGAAGTCGGTGCGCTGCTCGACACGGGTGGCCTCGACCTTGTAGGTCACCTTGAGGACCGGGGAGTAGATCGAGTCGACCGGCACGCGGCCGATCTCGGAGTCGAAGCTCTTGTTCTGGCTCGCCGACACGTAGCCGCGGCCACGCTCGACGGTCAGCTCGACCTCGAGCTTGCCCTTGGCGTTGATGGTCGCCAGGTGCAGGTCGGGGTTGTGGACCTCGACGCCGGCCGGCGGGGTGATGTCACCGGCGGTGACGACGCCCGGGCCCTGCTTGCGCAGGTACATCACGACGGGCTCGTCGTGCTCGGAGGAGACGACGATCCCCTTGATGTTGAGGATGATCTCGGTGACGTCCTCCTTCACGCCGGGAACGGTCGTGAACTCGTGGAGGACACCGTCGATCCGGATGCTCGTGACGGCGGCACCGGGGATCGAGGAGAGCAGGGTGCGACGCAGGGAGTTGCCGAGGGTGTAGCCGAAGCCGGGCTCCAGCGGCTCGATGACGAACCGGGAGCGCTGCTCGGTGACGACCTCTTCGGTCAGGGTGGGGCGCTGTGCGATGAGCACGATGTGTTCCTTTCAGCAGGCATCCGCTATATGACGCCGTGCAGGGCACCCGCCGGGCATCGGTCCGGCCGGCGGGAGGGTGAGACGGGGCCTCACGTGCTGCCGCACGCCGCCCCGGTGGGGCGGCGTGCGGCGCGAGACTCAGACGCGGCGGCGCTTGGGGGGACGGCAGCCGTTGTGGGCCTGGGGCGTGACGTCCTGGATCGAGCCCACCTCGAGGCCGGCGGCCGTGAGGGAGCGGATCGCGGTCTCACGGCCGGAGCCGGGACCCTTGACGAAGACGTCGACCTTCTTCATGCCGTGCTCCTGGGCGCGGCGGGCCGCGGCCTCGGCCGCCATCTGGGCGGCGAAGGGCGTCGACTTGCGCGAGCCCTTGAAGCCGACCTGGCCCGAGGAGGCCCAGGCGATGACGGCGCCGGTGGGGTCGGTGAGCGTGACGATCGTGTTGTTGAACGTGCTCTTGATGTACGCGTGACCGTGCGTGACGTTCTTGCGCTGGTTCCGGCGCGGCTTGCGGGCCGTGGACGCCGAGCGGGTCTTGGGGGGCATGCGGTGCTTCTCTCCTGGTCGTCGGACCGGTGGCAGTCGGCGCGGTGAGCGCCGCGACGTGCGACCGGACTACTTAGCGGGCCTTCTTCTTGCCGGCCACGGTGCGCTTGGGACCCTTGCGGGTACGCGCGTTGGTCTTCGTGCGCTGACCGCGGACCGGCAGTCCGCGACGGTGACGCAGGCCCTGGTAGGAGCCGATCTCCACCTTGCGGCGGATGTCGGCCTGGACCTCACGGCGCAGGTCTCCTTCGACCTTGAAGCTGCCCTCGATGTAGTCACGGAGAGCGACCAGGTCGCTGTCGGTCATGTCCTTGACGCGAAGGTCGGGGCTGACGCCCGTTGCCTCGAGCGCCTGCTTGGCGCGGGTGCGCCCGACGCCGTAGATGTAGGTGAGCGCGATCTCAAGCCGCTTCTCGCGGGGGAGGTCGACGCCGACGAGTCGTGCCAACTTGTGCTCCTTGTGCTGCTCGGAGGTCTCCCGCACCACCCTCCCGTCCGAGCCGGACGGGCCCCGGCCTCCGAGCCGAGGGTTGCTCCGTGGGAGCTAGCGGTGCGCTTGGCGGCAGGACGCCGCCGTCGTCAGATCAGCCCTGACGCTGCTTGTGACGAAGGTTGGTGCAGATCACCATCACGCGGCCGTGACGACGGATGACCTTGCAGTTGTCGCAGATCTTCTTGACGCTGGGCTTGACCTTCATGGCATTCCTCCGCCGCCGCGCCGGCGCACTGGGCACCGCGACGGCGATTGTCGAGTGGGTTACTTGTAGCGGTAGACGATGCGACCTCGGGTGAGGTCGTACGGGCTCAGCTCGACGACGACCCGGTCCTCGGGAAGGATCCGGATGTAGTTCTGACGCATCTTGCCCGAGATGTGCGCGAGCACCTTGTGGCCGTTGCTCAGCTCCACCCGGAACATCGCGTTGGGCAGCGCTTCGACAACGCTGCCCTCGATCTCGATGACGCCGTCCTTCTTCGCCATATCCTCCGCTAACTCTTCTCTCCTGCATGGCCGCCGTCGTCCGACGGCGGGGCGTACCGTGGAACACGCCCGTCCCCCAGGTTCCAGGCAGGGAAGTGGCAGGCACGCTCGTCCAGCGCTCCATCATACGACATGGCCCCGGCCTGCGCGTGCATGACCTCCCTCACAGGGAGGCACGGGCGGGGCCGTCCGAGGACGGCCCCGCCCGGCTGGGGAGGCGGGTCGCACGGCTCGCCCCCGGGACCGATCACAAGCACCGGGGATTCGCGCGCCCTGCCTCACCCTGGACCCCGGCTGGCCGGGCAAGACCGGCCGGGGTGGTCTAGTGGCCGGGCGGCTGCCCGGCGGTGGCTGCCCGGCGGCGGGCGAGGACGGCCAGGCCGGCCCCGACGAGGGCGGCGAGGCCAGCGAGGCCGACGAGCGCCCCCACCTCGGCGCCTGTGTCCTGCAGCCGTCCGGTGCCCGGCCCGGCCTCCGGCGGCACGCCGACCTCCGAGAGG
>NZ_UETB01000015.1 GCF_900116375.1 Georgenia satyanarayanai
GCGATGCCATCGTCCGGCTCGTCGGCGCGGTCCTGGCCGAGCAGACCGACGAATGGGCCGAAGGCCGCCGCTACCTCGGACTGGAGGTCCTGGCACGCTGCCGCATGAACATCGTGCCCACCACCGACCCCGAGATCGGAGCCGAACACCTACCCGCCCTCACCGCCTGAACTATCAAGAAGGAGAACCGAGCGCTACACCACTACCCGGGACTTGACCAACAGCTCCGGATCCTCATGCAGGCAAAGCTGCCTGGTGACGCCAGTCCATGACCACTTCCTCCCGGCACCTTCCGGCCGCGCGCCGGATCAGGGTTGTCACCATCGGCAGGGCCTGATTTCTCCAAGTCCGACTAGTATCTACTTGGAGGGGCGTGAAGTCCGCCTCCCCGGGCCGACAAGGAGGATCCATGACCTACGTCATCGCAGCCCCGTGTATCGACGTGCTGGACCGGGCCTGCGTCGAGGAATGTCCGGTGGACTGCATCTACGAGGGCGAACGGTCCTTGTACATCCAGCCCGACGAGTGCGTGGACTGCGGCGCCTGTGAACCGGTCTGCCCGGTGGAGGCGATCTACTACGAAGACGACCTGCCCGGGGAGTTCGAACCGTTCCTGGCCGACAACGCCCGCTTCTTCGACCAGGCCTTACGCCAAAGCGAGCCGATCGGCTCCCCGGAAGGGGCCGCGAAGCTGGGCGCAGTCGGCGCGGACACCGAACTGGTTGCCTCCTACGCCCCTGAGGCAGTGCCTGCGCCGTGACCACGGCGTCTGCGGACCACGGATCATCGAGGCCGGTTCACACCGTCGTGGACGTTGCACCACCAGCGGTCAAGTGGGCCTCACAGCCAGCTGTGTTGGCGAAAGGGATGAGCCGTTCCACGGTGACCGGCACGTCCAGCCGGTCCAGGGTTCCGCGCATCAAGCCCAGATGCACCGAGCAGACGACGTCTTGATGGGCCTGAGCGACCTCCAGGAACGGACAGTGGCGCTGCAGAATGATGGGGTGCCCATCGTCATCGTCGACGCAGACCTCGGGGGCGAAACCGAGCTCGTCCAAGGTGGCGGTCAGTTCGGCGATCGCAGCAGCACCGTTCGCCGCTTCAGATGTCCCTGTGCGCGACAAGCCCCAGGACCGCCCGGCCTCCACTGCCACCACGGCTGGATCCTGGTTCGTTCGGGTGACGAGCTGGGCCAGCACCTCAGCGAGCTGGCCGAAGTTCCGACGCCCCTGCTCGGCGTCGGGCACCGGGTTGGCCACGTAGGCAAGCGGCGGGCGCCCGGGTTCGCCGCTGCGCCGCACGTGCCGGGAGACCAGCCCATCGCTCTCGAGTCGTTCCAGGTGGAAACGCACGGTGTTGGGATGCAGACCGGTGCGCTCGGCGACCTGCTGCACATGGCACCCCGCCGGTGAGCTGCGGAGCACCCCAAGGACACGCAGGCGCGAGGCAGTACGCGCGCGCTCCGCGCTGATGCTCGCCAGACTCTGCCTCACCCCAGCCATGATCTCACCGCCGGTCAGGCACCGATCTCAGTTCTCCCTTGGCGGCAAGCTCCTCGACGAGCAGGCCGAGCCCGCTGCCGAGCATGAAGACGTCCCGGGCGATGCCCATCCCGGCCGGCGCCGGGCGAATCCCGTCATCCCGGGTCATCCCAGGCGTCTTGAGATACACCCGCATCAACGCTGCCGAGAACCCGCTCAGCACGGCCGCAGCCGCCCAGGTCGGAACGACTGGGGCCAGCAGAGCTGTGCCCAGCGCGATCTCAAAGGCAGACAGCGCCTTGCCGAAGCGCACCGGGTCCACCTTCTTCAGGAACGGGAAGGCGTTGGCGGCCTGGTCCCGCAGCCCCGCGGCGCCCTCGGCATCCAAGGAGCGCTTGGTCACCCCGGTGTTCAAGATGAAGGCCCCGCAGGCCAGGCGCGGCGGGACATGGTGAAGCTTGACTGCCATGACGATCCTCTCGGGTCCGGAAGACTCCCCATTCGCCGCCGGGCATGTGCATCTCCCCGCCAGCGGCAAGCGGATCCTCTTGAGCGAAATTACACGATTCATACACGGATAAATCCGTAACGGTGACAAGAGCGACTCACGGTCACGGATGAGCGGGCAGATCCCTGAGCAGCGACCAGGACGGGCGACCGCGGGCGTGCCGGGCGGCTCGAGCGTCTACGGTGCCTCGGCGGGCACCGGAAGCCAAGGTCTGGCCACCGTCGCCGCTGCGGTAGACCCGACCTGCGAACGCGGCGAGGAGAAGTCTGTCGTCGAGGTCGGGGTGAACGCCTCGGGGATGCCGTTCTCCGGCCCCGCTGGCACCCATGCCCCCTCCCGCAGCCGCCACAGCCCTCCTGGCCGGGTCCACCCCGGCCAGCGTCGTGCCACCCCCAGCGGCACCGGCCGGCACATGATCGACGAAGGGCAGTGGGAGGGGTGGCTGGTTGTCGACCGCCTCGAAGGTCGCATCAGCGTCTCGGTTGACCATCAAGAGCCGTCCTCGGTAGTAGCGAGCAGCGTGGCCCGGGGCCGGATCGGCGGCAACGTCCCAGGCGTCGATGCTGGCGCCCTGCTCCCACGTCAGCCCACCGCAGGTCAACAGCCTGCCGCGGACCGCCTTGGGCAGAACCCCCTGCGTCCGGGCCCTTCGCCCGTCAGAACGGACCGACGGCCGCGCCGTCGACCCCACCGTAGACGCCACGCCGAGAAGGGCGCGGGACGACGAATGGTCGACCACCCCGGAGACAGTGCGTGCCGGCTTGCGACGTTGGTCAGCATCCGCCTACCGGGACACCTGGACGGGTTCCGGTAGACGGACGGGTACGCCCGACCACGATGAAGGGCGGAGGGCCGGTGCTCCACCCGGTCAGTGACCCTCGTGGCCGCCCTCAGCCTCGGTGGCGTAGTCAGGAACTGTGACCTCGGAGCTGGCAGGTGCGGATGTGGGCGGCTGCGAGCTATAGCTGATGCCGTTGGGCTTGTCGCCGACGGGCACGGTCGCCACCGTCTCGTTGGTGGTCAGGTCCACCACGGAGACGGTGCCGTCGTACATGTTGGTGACCCAGGCTCGCTGGTCACTCGGCTCGATGACGACGCCGTGAGGTCCGGCGCCGGTGGGGATGGTGGCTTCAACGGTCATGGACTCGGGGTCGATGACGGAGAGGGTGTCGCCCGGGGCATCCTCGGTGCCCTGGTCGGCGGAGAGCAGGCGGGTTCCATCTGCCGTGAGGTACAGCTGGACCGGCGGCGCGGAGACCGGCACCGATCCGATGACCTCCTGCTCGGCCAGGTCGACCTTGGCCACGGTGCTGGAGCCGGCGAGGCTGACATAGGCGTAACGCCCGTCGACGGCGACCTGCACCGGGGACTCCCCGACCGGGATGGTCGCGGTGACCTCGTTCGTCGCCGTGTCGAGGACGTCAATGGTCCCGGCGCTGGTGTTGGCGATGACGAGCGCGGCGCCGTCCGGGGTTGGCCGCAGCCCGTGCGGGCCGGCGCTGAGGTCGACGGTGGCGACGGGCTCGAGCGGGTCGGCGTCGAAGACGCTGAGCGTGTCCTCCCCGGCGTTGGTGACGTACACCCGCTGGCCGTCCGGGCTGAGCACGACGTGCGCGGGGCTGGGTCCGGTGGGTGCGGTTCCGGCCAGCTCGTAGGTCGCCGTGTCCAGTGCCACCAGCGCGTTGGCGTCGCCACTGACCGCCCAGACGCTGGTCCCGTCCGGACCGACCTGGAGGTTGTGCGGGCTCTCGACCCCCGAGATGGTGCTCACCACCTCCCCGGTGGCCGCATCAATGGCGGTCAGGGAGTCACCGTCCTCGTTGGCGACCCACACGGTACCGGTGACCGCACCCGTCCCCTCTTTCTGTGTCGCCTCCTCGGTTTCCGCCGGATCCTGCGGCGACGGTGCGGTGGTGGAAGGCTCAGAGGTTTCTGAGCCAGGGGTGCTCTGCCCGCAGGCAGCCAGCGTCAGTGCGGCCGTCACGGCGAGCACGGTCAGGGGCAGAGCACGGTGGTGGACACGTGAACGATTGAGCACGTTATTTCTCCTGGACTTGGCAGTGGAAAAGGCCAAGGACCACTCTGGAGGTCCGGTGTGGACGCCGGATAGCCGTTCGACGAAGGTTCGACCAAGGTCGGACGCGAACTGGCAAGCGCACTGTTCGGGATGCCCATCGGTGCTGACGCACCTGTGGTGGACGCAGTGCACGCGGATGTCGCTTGACCAGCGGTCAGCACCAGCATCGGTGACTGTCGATGAGGTCGAGCTTGCGGCAGCTGTGCCCTCGTCGATGCCGTCCGCTCCCCGGCATTCAGGGCTGTGTGCTCCTCAATCGTTCACTCGCCCGCATGCCCCGTCCCGTCCTCCCGAGGAATGGCGGATATCCCGCGATGCGATGATGGCCGCCGGGCGGGTCAGCGGGTGTCGATGACCGCCATCATCCCGGCGTCTTCGTGGTCGAGGATGTGGCAGTGGTAGACGCTGCGGCCCGGGTGGTGGGTGAAGTCCACCAGCGTCCGGACCCGGCCGTTGGCGGGAACGTTGATGACGTCGCGCCAGACCGGCTCTGACACCGGCTCGCCGTTGTCCTCGACGAGTTGCATGGGCCAGACGTGCAGGTGGAAGGGATGGTCCATCGGCGTGGGGTTGGTGATGGTCCACTCCTCCACTGACCCGGCGGCGACCTGCTGGTCGACCCGGTCGGCGTCGAAGGCGCGGCCGTCGAAGCCCAGGTCCACCATGGACCCCCTCCGGCCACGACCCATCATCCTCCCGCCCATGGTGATGGTGAAGGCGATCTCCCGCCGATCACTGAGCGGGCGGTCGCGCAGGTCCGGGTCTGCAGGTCGTTCGGGCACCGGTCCCGGGGCGGCGGCCTGATCCCCGGAGACGACCATGGTGGCCAGGGTGGTAGGCCCGGACAGGTCCCCGCCGCCCATCATCATGCCCATCCCGCCGCGGTCATACCCCAGTGAACGCAGCTCGCTGGTGCCCGAGCGGGTGGTCACCAGCAGGTCCGCGCGGTTGCCCGGCGCCAGCAGCACCTGCTCGACCTCCCGGGCGACGGGTTCGTGGCCGCCGTCGATGCCCAGCAACGCAAGCCTCTGCCCGGGCAGGGCCAGGCGCAGGTAGCGGGACGTGCACGCGTTGACCACTCGCCAGCGTTCCCGTTCTCCCGGACGGGCGGTGAGCTCTGGCCGGACCTGACCGTTGACCAGGACAAGGTCCCCTTCCCGGCCCATCATCACCTTCGGTGCCGATACCGGCGCGATCGCACCGTCGCGATCCAGCGTGATGTCCGAGACGATCAGGACCCGCTCCCGGCTGACCGGCACCTCATCGCCCTCCACGATCAGGGCGCCGTACAGGCCGCCGAAGACCTGGTCGGCCACCGTGCCGTGGCGGTGGGGGTGGTACCAGAACACCCCGGTCGGGTGGTCCTCGGGCAGGTCGAAGCGGTACTCGAAGGTCTGCCCCGGGTCGACGTTGATGAAGGGGTTGTCCCCGTTGTCCCGCGGGGAGACCAAGAGGCCGTGGGTGTGCAGGTTGGTCGGCATATCGAGCTCGTTGCGCAGTAGCACCTCGATGCGGTCCCCGGGACGCGCCCGCCAGGTCTGCCCCGGGACGGTGCCGTTGTAGGTCAGCACCCGGGCAGGACGCCCGGCAATGGTCGTCTCCCGTGGGGCAGCGACAAGCTCCACTCGCAGGAGCCCGCCCTGGCTGCGCATCACCGCAGGCTCGGTCAACGCCACTGATCCGTCTGCCGGTGGGCGCAACGTGGCCGGCCGGTCGGGCCAGGGAAAGCCAGTGCGGGACAGGCCCACCCCGCCGACGACCACACCCAGCGCCCCCAGCGCCCCGAGCCGGAGTGCCTCGCGGCGGGTGATCGGCTCCACCGCTCAGCCCTCTGGACCCTCAAGGCGCCGGCGCCGCTCGTCGTACTCCGTGGCGTCGATCTCTCCCCGGGCGTACCGCTCATCGAGAACGTCCAGCGCGCGGCTGCGCCCCCCAGGCCGCGAGGAGCGCTGCCCACCGCGGTCACCCCCGAACAGGAGCCGGATCAGCACCACCACCAGCACGACGACACCGACCACGAGCAGGAGTAAGAAAAACCAGCCCCAGCCCATTGCCCACGAACCCATGTCGTGCCATCCCATGCCATCTCCTCGGAGTCGGTTCCTGGCGCCGGAGGTTGTGCCTAGCCGGGCTTACACTTCCGGCCCTTCTACGCGTCCTCAGAGCGTCTCCAACAATTGCTCCGTCTCGCTGATCTCGGCCTGCTGGTCATCGATGACCTTCTGCGCCAGCTCCAGCGCCTCGGGGTTCTCCCCGCCATGGCCCACCGGCGGCTGCCGGTTCGCGGTGGCGGTGTCATCGACCGGTGGCGCTGCCCGGGACCGTGCACCCGGCAAGGAGCCCGCCCAGCGTCACCGCCGACAAGACTCGTGGGCCCAGGCGTGCGCGCACAGAGGCGTGGTCCTTTCGAGAGGCGACATGGGCCGGCGGGCGAGCCGGGGGGTGGCTCGCCCACCGGCGGATCCATGTCACAGGCCCTGGAGGAGCTCCTCCATCTCGGTGATCTCGGCCTGCTGGTCATCGATGATCTTCTGGGCCAGCTCCAGCGCCTGCGGGTTCTCCCCGCCGTCGAGCTCCTCCTGGGCCATGTCCACCGCGCCGCGGTGGTGGGCGATCATCAGCTCCAGGAACCGCTGGTCGAACTCGGCGCCGGACAGGGACTCCAGGTCGGCCATGGCCTCCTCCTGGCTCATGCCCTCCATGTCCATGTCACCGTGGTCCATGCCCTCCATGCCACCCATCGGGGAGGTCTCCTCCCCCCAGGCCTCGAGCCAGGAGGTCATCTTCTCGATCTCCGGGCCCTGAGCGGCGGAGATCCGCTCCGCGAGGGAGCGCACCTCCTCGCTGTCCGCCTTCTCCACGGCCAGGTCGGCCATCTCGATGGCGCCCTCGTGGTGGACGATCATCATCTGGGCGAACATCGTGTCCGCGTCGTTGTGCACGTCCTCCGCCTCCGTCGCGCTGCCGGTCGTCTCCTCCGCGGCGGTGCCCGCAGCCGGCTCCTCCGGTGTGGTCTCCCCGCCGTCACCGCACGCGGCAAGGGCAAGAGTCAGCGCGATCCCGCCGGCAACGGCCGCGAGTCGGGTCCTGAGTGTCACGGAAGATCTCCATCTGCTGAGTCGGTCGACCGGGAAGCACAGGGCCCAGGTCGGTGTGGCAGTCCCACGATTGTGGGGGCTACGCGAGGCTAACCACGCGCACCCGGCCGGGACCAAGCGCTGGGAGCACCGCACAGTGAATCTTCATCGAGTCTTCACCACGCCCCGAGACGGACCGGTCGGCAGCCACCAGCACGCCCGCGGGGGCACCGGTGCGGCCCGGTACGGTCAGCTACGCACCAGCCGGGCGATGGCGTCGGAGGCCTCCTTCAGCTTCGTCGCCTCCTCCTCCCCGCCCACCCGGGCGGCCTCCACCAGGCAGTGGGCCATGTGCTCATCGAGCAGCCCGAGCGCGAAGGACTGCAACGCCCGGGAGGCGGCCGAGACCTGGGTGAGGATGTCGATGCAGTACTTGTCCTCCTCCACCATCTTGGCGATCCCCCGCACCTGCCCCTCGATGCGGCGCAACCGCACCAGGTGGTCATCCTTCTGCGAGGTGTACCCGTTCACCATCTCCGCCACCACTTCTCAACCTCGGAATGTCCCAACACCCACATCATACCCCGTAGGGGTATGGGCGGGTGGGTGGTGCCAGCGACACGGAAGGGCTCTAGGCCGTGGCAGTGACCGGCTCACCCGCCGCAGCCTGCACGCCGCGGCTCGCGGGGGTGGCCGGGTCGATGGACACGGCCTTGAAGCCGCGCAGCCGCAGGCTGTTGGTCACCACGAACACCGAGGAGAACGCCATCGCGGCCCCGGCGATGAGGGGGTTGAGCAGGGCGGCGACCGCCAGCGGGATCGCGGCGACGTTGTAGGCGAAGGCCCAGAACAGGTTGCCCTTGATGGTCGACAGGGTGCGCCGCGACAGGCGCACCGCGTCCACCGCGGCGCGCAGGTCACCCCGCACCAGGGTCAGGTCCGAGGCCTCGATGGCCACGTCGGTGCCCGTCCCCATGGCGATGCCCAGGTCGGACTGGGCCAGGGCCGCGGCGTCGTTGACGCCGTCCCCGACCATGGCCACCACCCGCCCGGACTCCTGCAGCTCCCGCACGACGCGGACCTTGTCCTCGGGCATGACCTCGGCGATCACCTCCTCGATCCCCACCTCGGCGGCGATCTGGCGGGCCGCGCGGGTGTTGTCCCCGGTGAGCAGGATCGGGCGCAGGCCCAGCCCCTTGAGCTCGGCCACGGCCTGGGCGGAGGTGGGCTTGACGGTGTCGGCCACGATGAGGATCCCCGCGATGCGCCCGTCCCAGCCCACGGCCACCGCGGTGCGCCCGGCGCCCTCCGCCTCCTCCAGGGCGGCGGCGAGCTCAGCGGGTAGCGGCTGGGCCGACTGCTCGGTCAGCCACCGCACCCGACCGGCGATGACGGCATGTCCCTCCACGGTCCCGGACACCCCCAGGCCTTGGGTGTTGGCGAAGGACTCCACGGCCGGCAGGTCACCGAGCCGCTCGCGCGCCCCGGTGGCGATGGCCGCGGCGATCGGGTGCTCCGAGGCGTCCTCCAGCGCGCCGGCCAGCCGCAGCACCGTGTCCGGGTCGCCGCCGGCGGCGGGGACGACGTCCACCAGGCGCATCTGTCCGGTGGTGACGGTGCCGGTCTTGTCCAGCACGATGGTGTCCACCCGGCGGGTGGACTCCAGGATTTCCGGGCCCTTGATGAGGATGCCGAGCTGGGCGCCGCGGCCGGTGCCGACCATCAGGCCCATCGGGGTGGCCAGCCCCAGTGCGCACGGGCAGGCGATGATGAGCACGGCCACCGCGGCGGTGAACGCCAGCTCCGCGCCCGCCCCGTAGCCCAGCCAGAAGCCGAGCGTCGCCACCGCCAGGGTGATGACAACCGGGACGAAGACCGCGGAGATGCGGTCGGCCAGCCGCTGGACGGGGGCCTTGCCGGTCTGGGCCTCCTCCACCAGGCGGGCCATCTGCGCCAGCTGGGTGTCGGCGCCCACCCGGGTGGCGCGCACCCGCAGCCGGCCTCCGGCGTTGACGGTCGCCCCCACCACCCCGTCTCCCGGTCCGACCTCGACCGGGACCGGTTCGCCGGTGAGCATGGACGCATCGACCGCGGAGGCGCCCTCGACGACGACACCGTCGGTGGCGATCTTCTCCCCCGGCCGCACGATGAACTCATCGCCTACCGCCAGCTGGTCCACCGCCACCCGCACCTCACGGCCGTCGCGGACCACGGCCACGTCCTTGGCGCCCATCTCCAGCAGGGCGCGCAGCGCGGCCCCGGACTGGCGCTTGGCGCGGGCCTCGAAGTAGCGGCCCAGCAAGATCGCCGTCGTCACGGCCGCGGCGACCTCGAGGTAGATCTCATTCGCGCCGCCACCCCGTTCGGGGATGAGGTGGAAGTCCATGCGCATGTCCGGGTGCCCCGCCCCGCCGAGGAACAGGGCGTACAGGGACCAGCCGAAGGCCGCCAGGACACCGACGCTGACCAGCGTGTCCATTGTCGCGGCGGCGTGCTTGGCGTTGACCCACGCCGCCCGGTGGAAGGGCCAGGCCCCCCACACCACGACCGGGGCAGCCAGGGTCAGGGAGAGCCACTGCCAGTTGTCGAGCTGCAGCGGCCGGAACATGAAGGCCAGCACCGGCAGCGTCAGGACCGCGCAGATGATCACCCGCCGCCGCAGCTCGGCCACCGCGTCGGGCTCGGCATCCTGGACACCGTCCTCGGCCGCGGCCGCCCCGGGCTGCTGACGCAGCCGCGCGGTGTACCCGGTCGCCTCGACGGTGGCCACCGCCTCCTCCAGGGTGGAGCCCGCCGGCAGGAGGACCTTGGCCCGCTCGGTCGCGAAGTTCACGCTCGCCTCGACCCCAGGCATCCGGTTGAGCTTCTTCTCCACCCGGGCCGCGCACGAGGAGCACGTCATCCCGCCGATCTCCAGCTCGATGACCTGCTGACTCATCGACTCATCTCCATCCCCTTGGGCCGCCGACCTCAGTGGCCGGCGGCCTCCTCCAGCTCCACCACACCCGGGCCCGCGGCCCGGTCGGGCTCATCCCCTCCGAGCACCGACCCCAGCCCGTAGCCCGCGCCCAGCGCCAGCGCCAGGACCAGGGCGAAGGCGGTCAACCGTGCACTGCTCCTCACGCAGGCGTCCCGGTGAGCTCATAGCCGGCCTCGTCCACGGCCGCCCGGACCTCATCCACCGGCACGTCACCCGCGCTGGTGACCGTGACCCTGGACTCCCCACCGGCGACCAGGTCAACCTCGACGTCCTGGACGCCGGTGATCTTGCCGACCTCCTCGGCCACGGAGCTGACGCAGTGGCCGCAGGTCATGCCGGTAACGGTGAAGGTGTTGGTAGCCACGAGGGCCTCCCCTTTGATCGATGGTGCGTGCCAAACCGGCACCACCCCTTTATACCCCCCAGGGGTAGCATCGACAACTTGCCGGGTTATGGTGCTGACAGAGCATGGAACGCCACGCGACGCGCGGATTCCTGCGGTTCGGCGGGTCGCCCGCACCCGTCGGCGGCCGCGGACGGTGACAGTGAAGATTCGGTTAAGAACCACCCCGCCCCTCCCGGGGATGGGGAACTTCCGGCCAGGGCGGCGACGATGGTCGCCGGACCAGTGCAGCGATGAGCGAGCCCCCCGGCGGGCTCCGGTTGGAGAAGGTGACAAGCGTGAGACCCCCCAGGCGTCGGGCACCCCTCAGGCGGATGCTCACGGCGGCGGCCCTGGCCACCGCCCTGGCCCTGAGCGGCTGTGCCGCCACCACCCAGGCCGACGCGGGACAAGACTCCGGGGCCGGCTACGTCGCCGGGGACGGGTCCCTGGCGACCTGGGAGCCGCAGCAGCGCGACGGCGCCATCGACCTCGTCGGCCAGACCTACGACGGCGAGCAGGTCGACCTGGGCCAGTGGCGCGGGGAGGTGGTGGTGGTCAACTTCTGGTACGCCGCCTGCCCACCCTGCCGCGCCGAAGCCGGGGACCTGCGGGCCATCCACCAGGACTACACCCCCCGCGGGGTGCAGCTGCTCGGCGTCAACCCCCGCGACGACGCCGCCACCGCCCAGGCCTTCGAGCGCACCTTCGAGGTCCCCTACCCCTCCATCCACGACCAAGGAGCCGTCGCCGTCGCCGCCTTCCAAGGACTCGTGCCACTCCAAGCCATGCCCACCACCGTGGTCCTGGACCGCCAGGGCCGGGTCGCCGCCCGCATCATGGGCCAGATCGACCCCACCACGCTGCGCGGCCTCATCGACGACACCCTCGCCGAGACGGCCTGAGCGATGTGGGACCAGCTCGGCTCCTTCTTCGCCAGCACCGTGCTCACCGGCCCCATGCTCGCCGCGCTCCCCGTGGCCGCGGTCGCCGGATTCATCTCCTTCGCCTCCCCGTGCGTGCTGCCCCTGCTGCCCGGGTACGTCGGCTACCTCTCCGGCATGGCCGGGGTCACCACCCCCGGCAGCCGCCTGGCCGGCGGGCAGCAGACCAAGGTCCGTGACCGGCGGCTCCTGGCCGGGGTGCTGCTCTTCGTCGCCGGCTTCACCGCCGTGTTCGTCCTGCTCGGCGTCATCTTCGCCTGGCTCGGGATCCTGCTCGCCCCCTGGCTCGACCTCACCACCCGCATCCTCGGCGGCCTCGTCGTGCTCATGGGCCTGGCCTTCATGGGCTACGTCCCACTCATGCAACGCGACCGGCGCCTGCACCTGACCCCCCGCCAGGGCCTGTGGGGCGCGCCGCTCCTCGGGGTCGTCTTCGGACTGGGCTGGGCCCCCTGCATGGGCCCCACCCTGGCCGCGGTCCTCAGCCTCGCCTTCAGCGAGGCCGACCCCGCCCGCGGCGCGATCCTCGTGCTTGCCTACAGCCTCGGGCTGGGCATCCCCTTCATCGCCGGGGCGATGCTGCTGTCCCGCTCAACCCGGGCCCTGGGCTTCCTGCGCCGCCACCGCCGCGCCTTCCAACGCCTCGGCGGTGGGCTGCTCGTCCTGCTCGGACTGGCGATGGTCACCGGGCTGTGGACCTGGATCTCGGGCTACCTGCAGGGCCTCGTCGCCAACTTCCAGACCCTCGTCTGACCCCCCCCGGGCGAGCATCGGTAGAGCGATCCCGACACAGGCATCAGCCACCAGGACCGGGTTCGCGAACGTCAGGTCCGTCACCAGCCCGCCGCGGCGGCCAGCACGAGCGTCGACCAACGGCAGGGCGGGAGCTGGCCGGCCACCATCCCAACGGGCGATCACCCGGGGACACGACCGTGCCTGCCACCCTCCCCCCCCACCCGCTGCAACCTCACGTCAGAGCTCTATCCCATGCCGACGTGGGGCAGCCGCTCCCCGCCACGCTCAGGTGACGGGTGTCCCGATGCCACCGAAGCATGGTGCACCGGGCTCTGGCGTCTGGGGTCCCTGAAGGTACTCGCTCATGAACGCCTCCACCCGGGGATCGGCGACGTCGCTCACGGCGAGCTGTACACCCCAGGCGCTCAACAGCACTGGGGACTCGAGGCCCTCGTGAGGGCTGAGCAGGGCGTAGTCCTCTTCCCGGACCATGTCCGTGAGGGCAGCGACCTGCTCGCCCGCGAGGTCCGGGGAGTAGGTGATCCATACCGCGCCGTGCTCGAGGGAATGCACCGCGTTCTCGTTCCTCACGGGTTGGTCGTACACGCCGCAGTTCTGCAAGACACCGTCATGGTCGCCACCCGCCGGTGGTGACATCGCGTACTCCACCGCGCCAGTCACGTGACCGGCGGAAAGGTCCTCGAACTCCTCCACGCCCTGAATCGGAGCCTCCGCCGGCCGCCCCGCCTCCCTCAGCAGCGGAATCGCTACTGCGGCGACGAGCCCCAGAGAGATCGCCGCGGTCACGCCGCCGATGAGGTACTTCCGCCGCCGGTCCTTGCGCTTCTGCTCTGCGCGCATCGCAGCGACCCGGGCCGCTCGTTCCCGCGCCCGCTCCTTGTTACTCACGTCCGTGTCCCCTCTCCGGGGTGCTGATGGAAAGCCCGTGCCGCCAGTCTGACGACCGGGACGTCTGGATCTCTGAGTCCCCGCTCGAGCGCAGACCTGAGAGCGTCCGCGAGGTGTCCTCGCGACTGCCCAGTACGAGGAGGGCAAGCAGGACGCCGTAAACCGGGAGGTGGCCGAGAAGCTCGGTCGCCCCGAACAGTGCCAGGGTCGCCGTGAACGGGATGGCGGCCACGACGGCGACGACCTGCGGCAAGGCAGCCGAGATGACGAGGAGCCCGAACAGCAGCTCCACCGTTCCGGCGATCAATGCGAACAGGTCCGGGCTCACACCGAACGGACCGAGGAGGTTGAGGACCGGCACCTGGTCAAGCATCGTTCTCGCCATCTCCGGGTTGGCGAGCTTCTCCACGACTGCCAGGGAGATCAGCGTCGTTCCAGCGCCGAGCTTGAGTGCCCGGGTCGCTCGGCGCAGCGCGGCAGCGTCCATGTCCCGCCGACCGCCATCCCTCAGACGCGGCGGAAGGATGAACAGGAACACCGCGATGCCGACCAAGACGGCCAGCGTTGCCAGGACCTCCGGGCCGTGGAGCACGGCCACAAGTGGCCCGACCAGCACGATCGCGGCGGCCGCCGGGCGGACGAGCACGCCGGCCACGAGGAGGACACCCACGACGGCCTGCGGCACGAGCAGGAGAGTCCCCCCGACGTCATCCGGCACGTGAATGCCGGGGTCGAGGATCGCGCGGTCGAAGGCAAGCACGAGGAGGCTCACGCCCAGGTGCGCGGCCAACAGACGCGGCACCCACGGGACCAGCCCTGAAAGGTGGCGCGTCGGCGTGAGAGCGCGCAGCTCGGGCACCGGCAACCGGGCGGCAAGCACGCGCCAGCCGACCGCCACGAGCACGGCGACCGTCACGCCGACCAGGACTCCCGGTCGCAACAGCGCGGAGAGGTCGACCGGATATGCGTCCGGGTCGCTCACGAACCACTCCTGGTGGGCGGCCGCGGTGCTTGGCAGTCCAACGATCACAGCCGTGGCGGCGAGCACCGGAGCACCACGGGGGACAAGGCGGGATGGGGTCACATCGCTCCTGGGAGAGTGGTCGGCGAGCACGACTATAAGGACCGCGACGTGGTCCGCTGTCGACGCGTCCTGCGGCACGGGCACCGGTGTGGTCACCCGACCGTGTTGGTGAAGAGCCCGATGTCGCCCGCGATGGAGGGGAAGACCCAGGTGAAGAGCGCCGCCACGGCAACCACGGCGAGAAGCACCGCCTCGATCGCCTTGAGCCAGCGCGGCCCGGGCAGCGTCCTCCAGATCGCGGGGTACATCAGGGTTCCTCCATGAGCTGTGCAGGTGCCCCGCCCGCGCGGGGGTACCACTCGGTGAGCTCTCCGTGGGTGATCCAGCGCTGCGCGGCGGAGTAGAGCGGGTGGCACGTCGTCAACGTGATGAGACGTCTGGTCGGTTCCACCCCGGGCTGCCCTGGCACCGGGGCGACGACATCGACACGGTCCGGGGTCACGATGTAGTCCTCGGTGACGCGGTAGACGAACCAACCCTCTGCGGTCTCCACGACGATGGGGTCCCCGGGTCGAAGCTCCTCGACGTGGCGGTAGGCAGCGCCGAAGCTCTGCCGGTGTGCAGCGGTGGCAAAGTTGCCGACCCCGCCAGGCATCGCGGTCTCCGGGTAGTGACCGATGTTGCCCTCGTTCAAGACGGTGGCCACCTCGACCCCTTCGGCGAGGGGAACCGCGTAGTCCTCCCCCCACCTCGGCACGTAGACGATGCCGAAGACGTCCGTCGCACCGGGAGGCGTCACGGCCGGCGGAGGCTGATCGCTCGGCGCCGGGTTCTCCGGGGCAACGGAAAGGTCGGGTTGTGTCTCACGCCCCGTCGCGCCGCCGATACTGGCCCGAAACTGCTCGACCGTCGCCTCCTGCTGCCGCCCGGCGACGACATCTGTCCACCACAGCTGCCACACGACGAACAGGGCGACTAGGACACCAAGCGTCAGCATCACCTCTCCGGCGACACCGACGGCGCGCATGCCGATGGACGGCCTCCGCCCCGAGCCGGACCCGGTCGGCCCCGAGGCAGCGGGGCCAACTGGTGCGCCGACGTCGGACAGCTCACGAGCCGAAGCGACCTCAGGCTCCGGGCGGCCCGTCCTCACGGCTCGTGGTGAACATCGTGGTCAACGGAGTCGGTGACTTCAGGCGCCGCCGGCTCGAACGACGCACTGATCTGCGGGCCGATGACGAACGAGGACAGTGCGAACATGCCCCCGAACAGCGCCAACGCGATCACAGGCGCCCACCAGCTGGCGAAGCGACCCTTGAGCTTGACGAGCATCGGCACCGACGCGACCAGCCCAAGAAGCCCGAAAAGAGCCGTACCGCCCGCACCAGCCACCAGGGCGGTGCCCACAAGAGGACCCGCGTGGTGCAGGAGGTGGGGTGCCAGCCCCACCACGCCACCGACCGTCCCGGTGATCACCGTCCATACCGTCCTGCGGGGCTTCCCACGTGCCACGTCAAGCTGAGGCGCCGACACCGGGTCGACCGCTGCCGAGTGTGCGACTGCCGTCATGACCACAACGTCCTCCACCTGGTAGAGGATTTCGGCGAAGGAACGATTAACGATTCATGTAGCGCGCCACCAGGCACCGACGTTGCCGATGGTAGGGAAGAGACCTCGACCGCTTCGTCGGGGGCGGGAAGGAGCAACCGCGACGAAGTCAGGGGCGGATAGGTGCTACCGGACGGGCCGTGCCTGGTGAGCGAGACGGGACGGTGCGCGCAAGGGACCGGTGTCGTAAAGCCTCGTGATCGCCGACCTGCTCAAACCCGGTGGATCTGGGCAGGAGCCGGGTGCGACACCGCGCCGAGAGCCGTCAGCCAGACGACGCCTTCGGGGCGGGGAACTGTCGGCACGGTGAATGTGTCGGGCCCGCTACGGAGAAACGAGTGGTGGTCCGCAGCCAGTGCCGGCTGCGGACCACCACTCGTGACGCGGTGCTCAGCCCACCCGGATGAACGTCGGGTTGGCCTTGTAGATGTCACGCACCGACAGCGGGTTACCCGGGCTGAAGGCCGCGATGTACTGCCCATCACCCACGTAGATCCCCACGTGCCCGGGCCACCACACCAGGTCACCCGGCTGGGCCTGGGACGCCGAGACCTGCGTGCCCGCGTTGCGCTGCGCCGCCGAGGACCGCGGGATGGAGATGCCCGCCTGGGCGTAGACGTACTGGGTGAAGCCCGAGCAGTCGAAGCCCGCCGGGGTCGACCCGCCCCACACGTAGGGGGTGCCGATGTACCGGTAGGCGATGTCCAGCACCGCGTTGCCCGACGTGTTGGCCGGCGGGGCCTCACTGCGGGGCGCCGAGCGTGACGCCGAGGTGGTCTCCCGCTCGATGCCGGTCGCCGTCGAGGTGGCCGTCGTCGCCGCCGACACGGCGGCCTGCCCCTGGGGGATGGTCAGTACCTCACCGACAATGATGAGGGCCTGCGCGTTCAGCCCGTTGGCCGCGATGATCGCCGAGATCGTGCTGTCGTAGCGCTGCGCCAGCTTCCCCACGGTGTCCCCCGACACGACGGTGTGGGTGACCTCGCCGACCGCGGGGCTGCTCGCCTGCGTGGTCGCCGCCGCCTGCGTGTCGACCACCGGGGGGTCGGGGTGGACCGGCTCCATCGCCGAGGCGGTGGTCGTGGCCATGGTCAGCACCAGACCGGAGGAGGCCGCGGCAAGCGCGGCACGGCGCGCGGCCGGACCCGTCAGGCACGGACCCAGCGATGAGAAAACGGTGACGGGACGACCCTCGGCGCGGTGCCGTCCACGGGTGTGGCTAGATGTCACGGGTAAACCTCTCCAGGGCGCCTACGAGGTCAGCTGTCGGGTTCGGGTAGGAGCACACCCGGCTCAGGCATCGAGCTTCACCCCAAGGACCTACACGCAGGCCCACATCGGGTTCCCCGTCCCTGCCACGGACGATCGAGGACCACGGTGCGGTGGCAGGGCTCGGCGTCCGCACGCGGGCTTCCCGATGAAGGGGCGAGAAGCAGGAGCGACGCTACACACGCCCACCCCAAAATCACGATTCGATAACGGCCCCGGGGAAAGACTTCATCAAACCTTCATGGTCATCACCCGTTCCTGCGGCTGCAGGCCAACGGTGACCCCCCTAGCGTCGTAAGCCCGCACCGTCATGACTGTCCGCGGGGGGTAGCGACTGACGAAGGAGCACGACTATGAGAACCGCCGAGATGATGAACACCTACCCCGCCGAGATCAACCTCGACCGGGACCTGCTCGCCAGGGTGGTGGACACCCTGGTGGCCTGCTCTCAGGCCTGTACCGCCTGCGCCGATGCCTGCCTGAGTGAGGACATGGTCGCCGAGTTGCGCAAGTGCATCCGGACCAACCTCGACTGCGCCGACATCTGCGACACCACCGCCCGGGTCCTGTCCCGGCACACTGGCTACGACGCCAACCTCACCCGCGCCATGCTCCAGGCCTGCATCCAGGCGTGCCGCTCCTGCGGGGATGAGTGCGCGGCCCACGCCGGGCACCACGAGCACTGCCGCATCTGCGCCGAGGCCTGCCGGGCCTGCGAGCAGGCCTGCACCGAGCTCCTCGCCGCCATCGGCTGAGGACCCCCGCCCCGCGGCCAGCCGCCGCGCATCACCACGCGGTGACCGGCGCGTCTTAACCGAACCTTAACCGGCATTCCGGGCCTTTCCGGGCGGTGGGTTAGCGTCCCTGGGTGTGTGCAGATCCCCGGTCGTCGGCCCCGTGAGGGCGATGTGATGGCTTACCGTCCCGCCGGTCTGCGAACCATGGACGAGGCGCAGGACATGCCGCCCCAGTCCCCGGCACCCGCCGGGATCGGTGTGCGCGGCTGGCTGCGCTGGGCGTGGCGCCAGCTCACCTCCATGCGGGTGGCGCTGCTGCTGCTCATGCTGCTCGCGCTGGCCGCCCTCCCCGGCGCGTTCATCCCCCAAATCCCCCAGGACCCCGCCGGCGTGGCCACCCTGCGCGCCGACCGGCCCCAGCTCGCCACCTGGCTCGAGCGTGCGGGCCTGCTCGACATCTACGCCGCGCCCTGGTTCGCCGCCATCTACCTGCTGCTGTTCATCTCCCTCATCGGCTGCATCCTGCCCCGCACCAAGGCACACATCACCGCGCTACGCGCGGCACCCTCCCGCGTCCCACGCCGCCTGACCCGCTTCCCCGTCCGGGACACGCACACGACCACCGCCACCACCGAGGAGGTGACCCGCGCGGTGCGCCGTGCCCTGGGTCGCCGCTTCCGGGTCGCCGTCACCCCCGAGGGCATCAGCGCCGAACGCGGCTACCTGCGCGAGAGCGGCAACATCGTCTTCCACCTGGCCCTCGTCGGGGTGCTCGTCGCGCTCGGCGCCGCGCAGATGATCGCCTACCGCGGACAGGCCGTCGTCGTCGAAGGCCGCACCTTCGCCAACTCCCTCGTCGACTACGACACCTTCACCCCTGGGTCCATGGTCACCGGCGACGACCTCGACCCCTTCACCTTCACCCTCACCGAGCTCACCTCCCGGTTCACCGTCGACGCCCAGGCCCGCGACTTCGCCGCCCGGGTCGTGGTCACCGAACCCGACGGCCGACGCTATGAGGACACCATCCGGGTCAACTACCCGATCACCGCGGCGGGCGCGAACATCTACCTCGCCGGCAACGGCTTCGCCCCCCACCTCACCGTCCGCGACGCTCAGGGACAGGTCGCCTTCTCCCAACCCGTGCCCTTCCTGCCCGAGGACGACTTCTACACCTCCCGCGGCGTGGTCAAGGTCCCCGACGTCTCCCCCGGCCTGGACCAGCTCGGCTTCACCGGCTACCTGCTGCCCACCGCCCTCGCCGAGGAGGACGGGCTGCGCTCGGTGCACCCCCAACCCAACGCGCCACTCATCGTCCTGGACGTCTACACCGGTGACCTCGGCCTGGACCAGGGCATCCCGCAGAACGTCTACCAGCTCGACACCGACAACATGACCCAGGTGATGGACGGCGCCGAGGAGGTCAAGGTCCTCCTCGCACCCGGTGAGGAGGTCGAGCTCCCCGACGGGCTGGGCACCATCTCCTTCGAGTCCCTGCCCCGCTTCGCGGCCATCGATCTTCGCTACGACCCCACCCTCCCCCTCCTGCTCATCTCCGCCCTGGCGGCCATGGCCGGCCTGTCCGCCTCCCTGTTCGCCCCCCGCCGCCGGCTGTGGGTCAAGACCACCCAGGACGAGGCCGGCCACACCCTCATCGAGGCCGCCGCCCTGGCCCGCGGCGACGACCCGGGCCTGCAACGCGAGCTCGAGCGCGTCATGACCGCGGTCCGGGCCACC
The DNA here is from genome assembly GCF_900116375.1 of Georgenia satyanarayanai. Classification (GTDB taxonomy): domain Bacteria; phylum Actinomycetota; class Actinomycetes; order Actinomycetales; family Actinomycetaceae; genus Oceanitalea; species Oceanitalea nanhaiensis. The sequence goes on from NZ_UETB01000015.1 coordinate 19,469, forward strand.
ACCCCCACCACACCGGAGGACACGTGAACGACCTCGGCCAGCTCAGCCTGCTGGCGATCTACGGCGCCATGGCCGCCTACGCCCTCGCGATGATCGCCTTCGGCATCGACCTGTCCGCGCTGCGCGACCGCGGCCCCGCCAGCCGGCCCCGCCGCGCCGCCCGCATCGCGATGACCACGACGACCGCCGGCCTGGCCCTGCATGCCATCGGCGTGGTCACCCGCGGCATCGCCGCCGGCCGGGTGCCCTGGGCGAACATGTACGAGTTCACCCTCGTCTTCACCCTCGTCGCCGTCACCACCTTCCTGGCCATCCAACGCTGGCGCGACCTGCGCTACCTCGGCGCCCTGGTCATCACCCCAACCCTCCTCGCCCTCGGGCTGGCGGTGACGGTGTTCTACATGGAGGCCGACGGCGTACGCCCCGCCCTGGACCACTACTGGCTCGTCATCCACGTCTCCGTGGCCACCATGGCGATCGGCGTCTTCGCCGTCGCCGCCACCCTGTCACTCGTCCAGCTCGTCAAGGACCGCGCAGAGCGCACCGCCCCGACCAGCCACAAGCAACCCGCCGCCGCCCTCACCGGGGCCCCCACCGGCACAAGTCGGCCCGCACCCTCCGGTGACCACCCCGGACCAGCGGACCGCGGGTTCTGGGGCCGGCTGGCCGACGTGCTCCCGGCCTCCGGGGAGCTCGAGCGCTACGCCTACCGGCTCAACGCCGTCGGCTTCCTGCTGTGGACCTTCACCCTCATCGCCGGCGCGATCTGGGCCGAACAAACCTGGGGCCGCCCCTGGGACTGGGACCCCAAGGAAGTCGGCACCTTCGTCGTGTGGGTCGTCTACGCCGCCTACCTCCACGCCCGCGCCACCCGCGGCTGGGACGGACGCAAAGCCGCCTACCTCGGCCTGTCCGGCTTCGTGCTCGTCCTCATCAACTACTTCGTGGTCAACCTCTTCACCGAGACCGTCCACGGCTACGCCTTCTAACCCCGTCCACCGGCCCGCCGCCCCGCCTCATCCCGTTTGCCCCGCGCGGACACCGGGCAACCACACAGGAGCAGAACGTGAAACGACTCGCCGCACTCATCGGGACCCTCGCCCTCGTCCTTACCGGGTGCTCCACCGCGGACACCAATACCGCCACGGGCACGGACACCGCGCCCGCAGCTACGGGCGCCCAGGTGGAGTTCCTCGACGCCCACGGTCTGGCGGGGATGGACGTCACCGAGATCATCGACCACCTCGACCGGCTCGGCGGCGCCGACCGGCCCACCGACCTCATGGCCTCCATCCGCCCCGACGAGCTCGTCTTCTCCGACGGGCAGCAGGAACTGGCCATGGCCATGCCCGAGGACCGCTTCTACCTGTCCGTGGCCCCCTACGTGGACCAGACGCACGAGTGCTTCTACCACAGCCTCACCACCTGCCAGGGCGAGCTCACCGACCAGGACCTCGACGTGCGCATCACCACCGACGACGGTGAGGTTCTCCTCGAGGAGGAGATGACCACCTTCGACAACGGCTTCGTCGGCCTCTGGCTGCCCCGCGACGTCCACGGCACCATCGAGGTCAGCCACGACGGACGGAGCGGTGCCACCGACTTCACCACCACCGACGACGGCGCCACCTGCCTCACAACCCTCCAGCTCACCTAACCCGGGACTGCTGCACGGAAGGTGACAGGTTGGGTCACGCTGCCTGAGGGGCTGGCGTGGTCATGATGGTCTCGTACTCGATGGGGGTCAACCGCCCGAGAGCGGCCTGCCGTCTGCGGTGGTGGTAGGTGCGCTCGGTCCAGGTCACGATCGCGATCCGGAGTTCTTCGCGGGTGGTGTTTCACGCGATGCGTTCCACTGGCACGAAGGTGCCCGGTGTGGTGCGGCCGCTAGGTCTCATAGTGCAGCGTTGGCTGTACCGTACCTTCTTGCCCGGGCACCACGGCCACGGCGTTACGCGGCGTGGTGAGGCGCGGGCCGCCGGTCTGGGGTGTCGTCATCGGTGCTGCCCCACCCATAAAGGGTCACCAGCTCTCAGGCGATCGGGGTCATTCGTCGGCTTGGGAGGGATGCGGGGCGAGGGTGCCGAGACCGGGCAGGAACCGGCCGACCCGCTGGGCGTAGCGGGCGTAGGCGGGGCCGTGGGTGCGCAGCAGGTAAGGCTCTTCGACGAGGCGGACCTGAATCTCCACGGCGAGGAGCAGGCAGACCAGCGCCGCGACGGTCACCGCCGTGGTGACCAGGAGGGCCAGTCCGAGCAGGGCGGTGAGCATCGCGGTGAAGATGGGGTTGCGCACCACGGCGAACATGCCGGAGGTCACCAGGCCGGTGCGCTCGGTGGTGTCCACACCGATGCGCCACGAGGCGCCCATGCCCGCCTGGGCGGCCAGCACGCCGACGAAGCCGGCGATCGCCACGGCCAGGCCCGCCCACTGAACGCCGGCGGGCAGGGCGATGGGGGCAGTGGCGCCGGTAAGGGCCAGGGCGGGGCCCGCGGCGCCGAGCACGAGGGCTGCGGCGAAGAAAATCCCGCCCCACCACTCGGCCGATCCGGGGGCGCCGCTGAGGCCGCGGAAGCCGGTGGAGCCGGTCCGGCGCCGGTGGATCCAGGAGCGCGCACCGAACGCCGCCACCAGGCCGGCCAGGAACAGGGTCAGTGCCGCAGCGGCGGCGGTCTCAGCGGTCATGGGTTTCCTCGGCTCGAGTCACAGTTCTGCGGCCGTCGGGTTCTCGGTCCTGTCACCGCTCGTGAGGGCTGCCACCATCAGGGTTATGGCCCCACCAGTGATGTAGACGTCAGCGAGGTTGAAGGTGGGGAACCAGCCGGTGTGGAGGTAGTCGGTCACGACGCCGTCGGAGGCACGGTCGATCAGGTTTGCCACCGCCCCTGCCAGGATGACGGCCAGTGGGAGCCACGTTGAGCGTGTCGCGGTGCGGGTGGCACGCCAGGCGAAAACGGCCACCGCGGTGATTGTGAGCCCAGTGGTGGCGAGCACGACACCGGCTGGCAGACGAGCGCCGAGACTGAAGGCCATTCCGGCGTTGAAACCGAGCCGAAGCTCGATGGGCCCCAGGTTCACCGAGTGACCGTCGGCCAGTGCCCCACCTGCCCACGCCTTCACCGCCAGGTCTACCGCCGCCAGCAGCACGAGGGTGAGGAGGAGGGTGCCCCGAGCGCGGGTTCCACTCCTCGCTGAGGCGAGGTTCCGTGTGGTCATGGGGACGCCGTTCCTGTGTGGGTCGCGTCGGCTACTACTCCCTGCACGTGAGGGCTCACGGTCACTCCTTCAAACGATCCGTCGAGCGTCAGCGCTCTCATAGGCCGAAGGCACCGCCCTCGAGGAGGATGACGACACCGAGGCCGATGAGGACGAGCGGGAAGAGGATGTGCTCCCAGCGTTCGAGCACCTCGGCGATGGGCCGGCGGGTGGCGACGTACCGTGCGGTGAGCACGAGGAGGCCCACCAGGGCGAGGAAGACGGCGCAGTAGGCGATGACCGCGGTGGTGGAGGCGGTGGCGAAGACGGGGACGTAGACCCCGATGTTGTCCCCGCCGTTGGCGAAGGTCACGGCCGCGACGGTCAGGGTGCCGACCTGGCGGTCACCGACCTTGGCCTCGTCGTCGTCATCGTCCTCATCGCGGTTGCGCCACACCTGCCACGCCGCGTACAGGCCCAGGGCCAGGGGGATGAGCCCGAAGTAGGGCAGGGCGTCCTCGGGCAGGAAGGTGCGGGCTCCCAGGGAGACGAGCACGGCGGCGAGCAGGATGCCGCCGAAGCCGAGGTACTGGCCGGTGAGGATCTTGCGGGTGGTGCCCCGCTGGCCGGCGCCGCGGGCGTAGAAGAGGGACAGGACGATGATGTCGTCGATGTTCGTGGCCACGAACAGGCCGATCGCCTGCAGGATCGGGGTGAGCAGTTCCATCGGTGCCTTTCAGGGCGCGGCCGACCGCCGCCGATGCCGAGTGAGCGGTTTGCCGGCGGTTTGGGGGGATCAGTGTCCGGGGGCGGTGGTGCGGTGGGTGCGTGCCGCGCGCAGGCCGTTGAGGATGACCAGCACCTCGGCGACCTCGTGGATGAGGACGACGGCGGCCAGGCCCAGGACGCCGGTGATGGCCAGGGGTGGCAGGGCGGCGATGATGAGCAGCGACAGGACGATGTTCTGGTTGACGATGCGCCCCCCGCGTCGAGCGTGGGCGATGGCCTGGGGCAGCAGGCGCAGGTCCTTGCCGGTGAAGGCAATGTCGGCGGACTCGATCGCGGCGTCGGAGCCGGTGGCTCCCATGGCGATCCCGACGTCGGCTGCGGCCAGGGCGGGGGCGTCGTTGATGCCGTCGCCGATCATCGCGGTGGGCCGGTGGGCGCTGAGCTCGTCCACGACGGCGGACTTGCCTTCGGGGCGCAGCTGGGCGCGCACGTCGCGGATGCCCGCCTGCACCGCCAGCGCCTGCGCGGTGCGCTCATTGTCCCCGGTGAGCATCGTGACGCCGATGCCCTGGCCCGCCAGGGTCGCGATGACCTGGGGGACCTCGGGACGCAGCTCGTCACGCACTCCGATCGCCCCGGCGACCGCGCCGTCGCGGTGTACGACGACGACGGTCATCCCTTGGGCCTCCAGGTGACGGACCCGGTCGGCGAGGTCGCCCGGGTCGACCCAGCGGGGGCTGCCGACGCTGATCACGACGCCGTCGACGGTGCCGTGGATGCCGTGACCGGCTTCCTCGGTGATGCCCCGGGCCACGGAGGTTGTGGGGGCGGCTTGGGTGATGGCGGCGGCGAGGGGGTGGGTGCTGTGCTGCTCGAGCGCGGCGGCCCACGCGAGGACCTGTTCCTCGGTGAGGCCCGTGGTGGGGATGACGGCGGTGACGGTGGGCTGGTTGAGGGTCAGGGTCCCGGTCTTGTCGAAGGCGACGTGCCCGATGTCGCCGAAGCGTTCGAAGATGGCCCCGCTCTTGATGATGACGCCGAACTTGCTCGCCGAGCCGACTGCGGAGACCACGGTGATGGGCACCGCGATGGCCAGCGCACACGGGGAGGCGGCCACGAGCACGACCAGGGCGCGGGAGATCCAGGTCTGCGGGTCACCGGCGAGGGAGCCGATGACGGCGACCAGCACGGCCAGGATCAGGACGCCGGGCACCAGTGGGCGGGCGATGCGGTCGGCGAGCCGGGCGCGTTGCCCCTTTTCGGCCTGGGCCTGCTCGACCAGGCTCACGATCGTGGTCAGGGAGTTGTCGGTGCCGGGCGCGGTCGCCTCGACCTGCAGGACCCCGGTGGTGTTGATCGCCCCGGCGGGCACCTCGTCACCGGGGCCGGCCGCGACGGGGATGGACTCACCGGTGATGGCCGAGGTGTCCAGGCTGCTGTGTCCGGTTCGGATGATGCCGTCGGTGGCGATGCGCTCACCGGGCCGGATGACCATGACCTGCCCGGAGGTCAGGTCGCGTACCGGGACGGTGCGGGTCTTGCCGTCGGTGAGGACGGTGGCGTTCTGGGGCACGAGCTTGAGCAGTGCGCGCAGGCCGGCGCGTGCGCGGTCCATGGCCCGGTCTTCGAGGGCCTCGGCGATGGAGTAGAGGAAGGCCAGGGCCGCGGCCTCCTCCACGTGGCCCAGGATGACGGCGCCGGTGGCGCTCATCGTCATCAGCAGCGCGATGCCGAGCTTGCCGGTGGCGAGCTTGCGCAGCGCACCGGGGACGAAGGTGGAGGCCCCGAGCAGCAGGCCGACCCAGAACAGGACCAGTGCTGCGGTCGGGGCGCCGGACCACTCACAGGCGAGCCCGGCGACGAACGCTGCGCCCGAGGCGGCGGGGATCATGACGGCGCGGTCAGCCCACCACGGGGCCTCGTGCTCCTCGTCACTCTCGAGCTCTTCGACGGGTGCGTGGGTGGTGGCGCTCATGCCCCGGTCCCGCTGGGGCAGCAGCCGGGCACCGTGCAGTCGGCGTCCACGCACGGGGCGTTCTCGTCGACGGCCAGGGTGACCTCGACCAGCGCGGTCATCGCCGCCGCCAGATGGGGGTCGGCGATCTCATACCGCGTCTGACGGCCTTCGGGCTCGGCCACGACGATGCCGCAGTCCCGCAGGCAGGTCAGGTGGTTCGAGACGTTCGACCGGGTCAGGTCCAGGTCGCGGGCGAGCACCGCGGGGTAGCTCGGGCCCTCGAGGAGCGTCATGAGGATCCGGGAGCGGGTCGGGTCGGCCATCGCCCGGCCCAACCGGTTCATCACGTCCAACCGCGTAGCAAGAGTCAGCATGCGCTGACCATACAGCACTCAATGACCTATGGCGTTCGTACTCAGGGCCTCCGCCCGATCGGTGGCACTCCATGCAGGGCCGAGGCGGCGCCGCAAGGCCGTCATCGCGTCATCCAGTGCGGTCCTGGTCGGGTCGAGCACGCAAAGGTGGCCGTCGACCCGGTGGAAGCCGAGCGACTCCCACACGGGCCCGAGCGCCTGCGCGCCTAGTCGAGGTCCACGAGCTGGATCATGGCGAGAAGATGCCGTTGGTGCCGTGCCGGGTTGGTTCATGCTGCACAGCAGGAGAGCTTGGTGATGTCGGTGGTGAAGGCTTGGGCGGTGAGCTTGAGGCCTTCGGCCATGGTCAGGTAGGGGCTCCAGAGGTTGGCGACCTGGCCGATGGTCATGCCGGCCTCCAGGATGTAGACGCCGGCTGCGGCGAGGTCGCCGGCGTCCTGGGCCAGGGCGGTGATGCCGATGATGCGGCCGGTGTGGGCGTCGGCGACGATCTTGATGAGTCCGCGGGTGTCGCGGTTGACGATCGCGCGTGGGACGTGCGCGAGGGACAGCACGCGACTGTCGCAGCGGATCCCGGCGGCGTTAGCCTGCCGGTCGGTCATCCCGACGGCGGCCAGGGCGGGGCTGGTGAACACGACCCGGGGCAGGTGGCGGTAGTCGACCTCCCGGCCGGCGCCGGTCAGGGCGTTGTCGGTGGCGAGGGTGCCGTGGGCAGCGGCGACGTACACGAACTGGGGGTGGGCGGTGACGTCTCCGGCGGCCCAGATGCGCGGGTTTGTAGTGCGCAGGTGGTTGTCGACGATGACGTCGCCGTGCTTGCCGGTGCGCACGTCGACGGTGTCCAGGCCGAGGGTGACGGTGACCGGGCGGCGCCCGGTGGCGACCAGCAGCTGGGCCGCCCGCAGCTCCTGTGAGCCGGCGGCGGTGGTCGCGGTGACGACGACCTCGCCCGTTCTCTGGTCGCGGCGGGCGACGGTGGGCACGGCACCGCGGACCACCTCGATGCCCTCCTCGGTGAAGATCTCCTCCAGGGCGGTGGCGGCCTCGGGTTCCTCGTGGGACGCCAGGCGTGAGCGGACGAGCATGGTGACCCGGGCGCCGAGCCGGGCGAAGAGCTGGGCCTGCTCCATGGCGACGTACCCGCCCCCGATGACCAGCAGCGAGTCCGGGACGTGGTCCAGCTCCATCGCGGTGGTCGAGGTCAGGTAACCCACCTCGTGGAGGCCGGGGACCGGCGGTGCCCAGGGGGTGGATCCGGTGGCGATGAGGTAGTGCGCGGCGCGGACGGCCTCCACTGTGCCGTCATGGCCGGCGACGTGGAGTGCCGGATCGGTCGGTGTGCCGGCGAACGTGGCGTCCCCGGGCAGGAGATCCCAACCGTACGCGGCGGCCAGGTCCAGGTACTTCTCGCCGCGCAGCGATCCGACGAGCTGATCCTTACCCGCGACCAGGGCCGGCATGTCCACCGGCCGGGCGTCGGGGGCCGTCAGGCCGGGGAACCGGGCGGCGTCGAGCGTGACGTGGCGGGCCTCGGCGGCCGCGAGTAGCGCCTTGGAGGGCACGCACCCGGTGTTGACGCAGGTACCGCCGATGGTGCCGCGCTCGATCATCACCACCCGTCTGCCCAGGGTGGTGGCGCGGATCGCGGCCGCGAACGCCGCCCCTCCGGACCCGATCACTGCCAGGTCATACGGCCTGCGCTTAGCTGTTGCCGTCATGAGCTCCTCCTTCATCGCCCTCAGGATCGACCTTCCAGTGCACTGGAAGGTCAAGGCAGGATGAGTGCATGCGGATCGGTGAGGTGGCTCAGGCGTCGGGCACGTCGACCAAGACCCTGCGGTACTACGAGGAGTTCGGGCTCTTGCCCGACCCGGAGCGGACCCCGGCGGGGTACCGGGACTACGGCCCCGAGGTGCTCGGCCGGCTGGATTTCATCAGCCGGGGGCGAGCCGCCGGGCTGACCCTGGCCCAGATCGGCCAGGTGCTGGCCATCCGCGATGGGGGGCAGGCCCCCTGCCGGCACGTCACCGATCTACTCGACACGCGGCTTGAGGTGATCGACCGGCAGCTGGCCGAGCTGGAGCAGCTCCGCATCACGATCACCGCGCTGCACGCGGACGCCGCCGGCGGCGATCCGGCGACGTGCTCCGCCGAGGACGTCTGCCGCTACCTGTGAAGAGCACGCGGCCCGTGGGACCATCGCGACATGGCCGATGACACCCTGCAGCGGTGCTCGTGCTGCGGCCGACTGCGGCCACGCAAGGCGCTCCACGCACTCGGCAGCGAGCCGGCCTACATCTGCCGCAGGTGCGGGCTCTGGGTCGCTCTTCGCTTCTCTCGCCACTGAGCGACCCACCCCGCAAGGAGGGGCGCCGGCGACCGCTCACTGCGGGGTTGGGTGGGGGTCAGTAGCGCGGGTCTGTGTCCGGTGGTGGTGGTTCATGCCCATTCGACGGTGCCTGCTCCGCCGTCGACGGTGACGAGTTGGCCGTCGTGCAGCCGGGCGGTGGCGTCGCCGGTGCCGACGACGGCGGGGATGCCGTACTCGCGGGCGACGAGCGAGGCGTGAGCGGCGAGGGTGCCGCCGTCGGTGACCACTGCGGCGGCTCTGGCGAACAGTGGTGTCCAGGCCGGTGCGGTGCTCCGGGCGACGAGGACGTCCCCGGTGGTGAAGTGGGCGAGGTCCTCTGGACCGGTGATGATGCGGACCGGGCCGGTCGCTCGTCCTGCGCTGGCGGGTTGCCCGATGATGGCTGCCTCCGGGGGCGTGTGGGTGCGGGCTGCGTTGACTGCGCGGGCGATCGGGTCGCCGATGAACCGGGGCGGCTGGCCCAGGGTGAGTGGAGCGACCAAGCGGCGCTGCTTCTCCCACGCGGCTCGGCGACTGTCCGCTGCTTCCGCGCGTGGCGTGGGGTCGCCATCAAGTGCGGAGGTTAGTTCCTCGAGGGTGAGGAAGAACAGCTGGGTGCGCTGGTCGATGACGCCGCGGGTGGTGAGGTGGTCGCCAAGGCGGTGAGCGCAGCGGCGAAGGAGGGGCCAGCCGAGGGTGAGGTCCCGGGCTTGTTCCTCCCTGACAGTGGTGTAGCGCTGCACGGTCCGCAGCAGCCGGCCGAATGTGACCCGTTGTCGGGGCATGTCGCGGAGCGAGGTGGAGATGGCCTGCTCGGCTGCGACTCGGGTGGCGGCGCGGGTGAGGTTGGCGTCATAGCTGGTGTGGCTGTGGGAGGTGCCGAGCTCGCCGGCGGTGGAGTGGTACCAGTCCAGGGATTGCACCGCGTGAGCGGGGACCGTGGCTTGCGTCCCGGGCAGGCCGGTCAGCAGGACTTGGGTGTTGTCGATGGTCCCGGGGATGAGGCCGTGCGTGCGGCTGATCACGGTCAGCCGACTTTCCATCTTCCAGGCCGACCCGCCGACGATGGCGAGGGACCACAGGTACTCCCCCGCCATCCTGCTGACGTGGTCCACGATGTTTCTCAGCCGTGTGGGGTCCGCGGTGTCGACCTGTCGCTGGCCCGCGTCGACGAGCCGCCGGTAGGCGGGGAGCACGTCGCTGCGCCAGCATTCCTCCAGGTCGGCGAGGAGGGCGCGGCTGGCGCCTACCGGGTTGGTCGAGACCCGCCCGAGGGCGTTGAAAAGCAGCCACGGCGCCCGGCCCCGGCTTTCCACGATGAGGCGGGCCAGCAGGCCCGGCGTCGGGGTCGGCAGCGCGTTGTAGTACCAGCCGTTGACGGTGGCGTAGGGGAAGGGGACCACTGCGCCGAGCGTGGCTCGTTGCCCGTCCAGGTAGCCGGCCTCGATGCGGTCCAGGAGCCAGTCGGCGAACAGCGGGGTCATCGCCTCGGGCAGCCACTCCCCCAGCCGCAGGTTCCGCATCCAGTACCCCGGGCCGGGCGCCTGCCAGGTGACCGGCGCGGGCAGCGCGGTGATCGGCCTGGCCTGGAGCAGGTAGAGGTGTCCGTCCTGGTCGATGGCCCACTCGATGTCCTGGGGAGCGCCGAGGTGCCGCGCCGCCCGGCCGGCGAGCTCGGCCACTGCCGCCGCTTGAGCGCGGTCCAGGACGTCACCGTCGATGCTGGGGTGGGTGACCATGGCCGCGCCGCCGCGAACGATCCACTCCTCCCCGATGCTGGTTCCGGACACGAGCCGTTCGCCGAGGCCACGGACCGCCGAGACCACCGTCTCCTCGCGGTTCCCAGTGACCGGGTTGGCGGTGAACGCGACTCCGGCGGCCGCGGCGGCGACCATCTGCTGCACCAGTACGGCCATGCCGGGATCGCCGTCGCGGTCACCCGGTGCCCGGTGGGACTGGTAGGCGCTGACCCGTGGCGTGGTCGCCGATTCCGCACACCGGAGGATCGCCTCCCTCAGGCGGTCTGGCTCCACGTCGAGATACGACTCGTACATCCCGGCGTAGGACGCTCCTGGAAGGTCTTCCGCCGCTGCCGATGACCGCACCGCATACGGCCCCGGCCCAGCCCTCTGGGCGGCATCGGTAATGGCGGCCGCCTGCACGTCGCGGGATCCCGGAGCTACCGTCACGACGAATCCCTGGGGAACCGGGAATCCGGCCTGGGTGAGCTCGGCGAGGACACCGGCCTTGCTGCCGGTGATGGATCGGTCCACCGCTGCGGCGCTGGAGAGGTCGATCACGGTCCGGGAGCCATTCACGCCCGCCTCCTAAAGTTGGGGTAGCGCCTCTCCAGTGTCTTGGCATGGGGCGAGCCTGTCGATGCTCTGAGGCGACGGACGCAGTTCGCGCGCGGCTCGGCGCGCAGGTAGTGAGGCTTCCCGGGGAGCACCTCGAGCTGCCAGTCGGTGGTGACGGCCCGGAAGGCGTCGCCGTCGACGTTGAGGTCCTCAAGCGTCTTGGGGTCGTTCTCTCCGGGCGTGAGCACGTCGTCGGCTCGCCGGTCCCACCAGGCCCAGCAGGTGCCGTAGCCGGTCTTGGAAGTGAACTGGATGCCGAGCGGGAGGGAGCCGTCGAAGAGGCTCTGCCCGCGGACGTGCTGGGCCAGGAGCGTGGTGACGGCACGGTTCTCACCGGTGGTGCCGCTGAGGGTGAGCAGCGGGACCCCGGCCTGCCGGAGCGGCTCGGCGAGGTCCAGGCCCAGGCGGTTGAGTGTGGCCTTGTGGTCGATCTGGACCCACCAGCCCTCGGCGGGCATGGCCACGCGGTGCAGGCAGCGGCTCATCTGCCAGTTCACACTGCGCCCACGGGCGTTCGCGGCCGTTGGCCGCGGCCTGGTCGCGGACCGCGGTGATGTACTCCTCCACACTCATGCCGATGGCGTCGGCGTCGGCCTGCAGGGTGACTCGGGCGGCGCGGAGGTCCTGGAGGACCTCGGCGAACGCGGTGGTGGCCCGCTCGGCAAAGTAGACGGTGCGCCCGATGGTGTCGAAGCGCCCGCGCCGGTCGGGCAGCTCCGCGGGCAGCGGTCCCACGTGCTCGTTGACACGCACGGCGAGGATGCCACCGGAGCGGGTGTAGCGCTCCTGGGCGACGCGCCGGCCGTTCTGTCCGCGGGCCGGCACGAGGTGCAGCCCGGTGCGGGGGCAGACCCGGGAGCGTGGAGCGGCGCTCACGCCGCGGGGGATCCGTCGATGAACGCGAGGGCGGCGCCGATGACCTCGGCGCTCTTGAGGTCACGTACCGCCGAGATGGGGGTCGTCTCACCGAGGCGCGGGTTGGCACCCACCAGCCACGCGAGGGCGACGTCGGGACCCTCTGCCTGCTCGAGGAGGTGCCAGACGCGTTAACCCAACCGGAGCTGGTTCACGGTCTTGAGGCGGGGCTCGGGCCCGTCGGGGCGCGCCCACCGGGCGGGCTGGCCTCGGTCCTTGGTGCCGGTCATCGCCTGGACGACGGTGGTGCCCACGTTCTCGTTGAGGATCCGCACCAGCTCGTGGATGTCGAGCCTGGTGGCGTCGGCGTGCGCGGCGACTACATCGGATCTCATGCCGAAACACTACGCGGGAAGCAACGCAAAAGCCACCGAGAATCTAGCCGCGAATCCGCGAGACCCGTAGTCGCGTTGCCTCAGCAGCAGCTGGCGGGGTTGCTGCCGGTGTGCTGGATGCGCGGGACGCCGCCCAGGGTGTCGAGGGCCTGTGGGGCGACGGCGTAGTAGGCCCATTTGCCGCGCTTGTCGCGGGTGAGGAGGCCGGCGTCGGTGAGGATCTTGAGGTGGTGGGAGACGGTCGGCTGGGACAGGTCCACGGGCTCGGTGAGGTCGCAGACGCATGCCTCACCCCCCTCGTGGGAGGCGATGATCGAGAGCAGGCGCAGCCGGGCGGGGTCGGCCAGGGCCTTGAACATCGCCGCGAGGTCGCGTGCCTGGCCGTCCGCGAGGGGCTCGCGGATGAGCGGCGCGCAGCACGCCGTCTCGAGTTCGGGGGTCTGCGGGATCGCCGTCATGACACCATCATCCCTGACCGATTGACGTCTGTCTATACGATCTGGCATGCTGCGCTGGTCACATCGAGAATCATCAATGTGAGGGTGCGGGTCGTGCCCTCTGGGAGGGACCAGCCATGTCCTCGACTACAACGACGTCGTTGCCGGTGATCGTGATTGGTGCCGGCCCGGTGGGCCTGGCGGCCGCCGCTCATCTGGTCGAGCGGGGCCTGGAGCCGCTGGTGCTGGAGGCCGGGGACTCGGTGGCCGCGGCGGTGCGGCAGTGGGCCCACGTTCGGCTGTTCTCGCCGTGGCAGTTTAACGTCGACGCCGCCGCGCGCCGCCTGCTGGAGGAGGAGGGCTGGCAGGAGCCGGCCCCCAAGCGCCTGCCCACCGGTGGTGAGCTGGTCAGTGACTACCTCGAGCCGCTGGCCCGAACGGCCGCCCTGCAGGGGCGGATCGTGACAGGGGCACGGGTGGTGGCGGTGAGCCGCGATGGCCTGGACAAGACCCACGGCCGCGGCCGCGCCGAGCGCCCGTTCCTTGTGCGCGCCACGGTCGACGGCGAGGTGGTGGACTGCCGGGCCCGGGCCGTGATCGACGCCTCGGGCACCTGGTCCCAGACCAACCCGCTGGGCACGGCCGGACTGCCAGCACCGGGCGAGACCGACGCCGCCTCCTTCCTCCTCGGTCCACTGCCCGACGTGCTCGGGCGGGACCGGGAGAGGGCGGCCGGCAAGCACGTCGTGGTCGTGGGCGCCGGGCACTCGGCGGCGAACACGCTGCTGTCCCTGGCCCAGCTGCGTCGCGCCGAGCCGGGCACCCGGGTGACCTGGCTGGTGCGGGGCTCCTCGGTCGAGCGGGCCTACGGCGGCGGTGATGCTGATGGGCTGCCGGCGCGCGGGATGCTCGGCTCCCAGCTGCGGCGGGCGGTGGAGGCCGGTGAGGTCGAGCTCATGGCGTCGGCCACGATCACCGCGATGCGGCCGGTCGGGGACGGTCTGGAGCTGACGCTCGCCACGCGCGAGGGTGAGCGCCGACTGGCGGTGGACGCCGTCGCGGGCGCGACGGGTTTCCGCCCGGACCTGGCGATGCTGCGTGAGCTGCGCCTGGACCTGGACCCGGGAGTCGAGGCACCGAGCCGGCTGGCTCCGCTCATCGACCCGGAGTTCCACTCCTGTGGGACGGTTCCCGCGCACGGCGCGGACGTGCTGGCCCACCCGGAGCCCGACTTCTACATCGCGGGCATGAAGTCCTACGGCCGCGCCCCCACGTTCCTCCTGGCCACCGGGTATGAGCAGGTGCGCTCGATCGTCGCCCAGCTCGCCGGGGACAGCGCCGCCGCGTCCACGCTAGAGCTGGAGCTGCCCGAGACCGGGGTGTGCTCCACCGCGACCCCGGTGGTGGAGGCCGACGGCAGCCTGAGCATCGCCCCGGAGGCGGCCGGTGACTGCTGCGGGGCGCCGGCCGAGCCCGCGCTCATCGGCTTCCCCACCGGCTTCGCCCACGGCCGCACCGCCCTCTGAACGAACTCGACGATCACAGGTCGAGCCCTGCCCTCCCCCTGAGGGCAGGGCTCGCCCGCGCGACGAAAGGACACCAGACGGTGACACCCGCACTCGACCCCCGACATGAGGCACCCGGCGCCCAGCCGGCCGGGACCTCCCGCTTCGCGGTCGGGGGTGCGCCGTGCTGCTAGCCGTGGGGATCTTCCTCGCCACCCTGGTCCTGGTGATCTGGCAGCCCAAGGGCCTCGGTATCGGGTGGAGCGCGCTGGGCGGCGCGGCGGTCGCGCTCATCGCCGGGGTGGTCCAGCTCGGTGACATCCCGGTGGTGTGGGACATCGTGTGGAACGCGACGCTGACCTTTGTCGCGGTCATCATCATCTGCTCGATCCTGGACGAGGCCGGCTTCTTCGAGTGGGCCGCCCTGCACGTGGCACGCTGGGCGCGCGGCAACGGCAGCGCCCTGTTCAACCTCATCGTCGTCCTCGGGGCGGCGGTGGCGGCGCTGTTCGCCAACGATGGCGCGGCCCTGGTGATGACCCCGATCGTCTTCCAGATGATCCTGGCGCTGCGGTTCTCCCCGGCGGTGGCCTTCGGGCTGGTCATCGCCACCGGCTTCATCGCCGACACCACCAGCCTGCCGTTCGTGGTCTCCAACCTCGTCAACATCGTCATCGCCGACTACTTCGGCATCGGCTTCGCCCGCTACGCCCTGGTCATGGTGCCCGTGGCACTGGTCTCGTTGGGCGCGAGCCTGGTGGTGCTGCGCCTGTTCTTCCGCAAGTCCATCCCCGGCCGCTACGACGTGACGGCGCTGCGTCGCCCGGCCGAGGCGGTGACCGACCCGACGACGTTCCGCGCGGGCATCGTCGTCCTGGGCGCGCTGCTGGTCGGCTACTTCGC
Organism: Georgenia satyanarayanai; assembly: GCF_900116375.1. GTDB lineage: Bacteria > Actinomycetota > Actinomycetes > Actinomycetales > Actinomycetaceae > Oceanitalea > Oceanitalea nanhaiensis. The sequence goes on from NZ_UETB01000015.1 coordinate 34,526, forward strand.
CGCCGACGCCATCGGGATCCCCGTGGCCGCCGTGGCCGCCCTGTGTGCCGTCGTCCTGGCGCTCATCGCCGCCCGCCGCCCGCGCCCGCTCTTCCGGGGCGCCCAGATCCGTCCCGCCGCCACCGACGACGACCTGGTGACGGCCCCGGTGCGCGGTGGTGGTGGCCGGCCCTCGTCCGGCGCCACCTCTGCTCCTGGCGGCGGGGCCACCCCCGCACCGGCGGGGACCATCACCACCTCGGAGCCGACGATCGCAGTGTGGTCGGTGGTCAGGTCCGCGCCGTGGCAGATCGTGATGTTCAGCCTGGGCATGTACCTGGTGGTCTACGGCCTGCGCAACGAGGGCCTGACCGACTACCTCGGCCAGGTCCTCGCGGGCATCGCCGAGCACGGTGGCCTGGCCACCGCGGCCGGCACCGGGTTCCTGGTGGCGGGGATGTCCTCGGTGATGAACAACATGCCCACCACCCTCATCGCCGCCCTGGGCATCGAGGCCGCCGCAACCAGCGGGCTCACCGAGCAGATGATGGCCTACGCCGCTGTCATCGGCGCCGACCTGGGCCCCAAGATCACCCCCATCGGGTCACTCGCCACCCTCCTGTGGCTCTCGGTCCTGGACCGCAAGGGCATGCACATCGGCTGGGGCACCTACTTCAAGGTCGGCATCGTCCTCACCATCCCCGTCCTCGCGGTCACGCTGCTCGCCCTGGCCGGCTGGCTCACCCTCCTCGGCCCCTGAGCCGCACCGGGGCTAGACAATCGCGATTCAGTCAGTCATCATTGAGTCAATGAACGCTGACTGGAGTGACGTGGGGCGGGCGCGGCTGCACGCCGCGCTGGCGGACCCCGCCCGGCTGCGGATCGTCGATGTGCTGAGCCTGGGGGACGCCTCCCCCTCCGAGCTCGCCGAGATCCTCACCGCGCCCTCCAACCTGGTGGCCCACCACCTGGGCGTCCTGGAGCGCGAGGGCATCGTCAGCCGCAAGAAGTCCGAGGCCGACCGGCGACGCAACTACGTCCAGCTCGTCCCCGGCGCCCTGGACCACATCACCCCGCGCGACCAGCGCGCGGTGGCCCGCGTGGTGTTCGTCTGCACCCGCAACTCCGCCCGCTCCCACCTTGCCGCGGCGCTGTGGCGCCGCGCTAGTGCGGTGCCCGTCACCTCGGCCGGCACCCACCCCGCCGAGGCGATTCACCCGGTCGCCCTCGAGGTGGCCCGCCGCCACCGCCTGGACCTGCCGCGCGTGGCCCCCCAGCACGTCGACGGCGTGCTGAGCTTGGGTGACCTGGTCATCAGCGTGTGCGACCGCGCCCACGAGGAGCTCACCACCCCGATCGACATCCACTGGTCGGTGCCCGACCCGGTCGCCGCCGGTGACGCCGAGGCCTTCGACGAGGCACTGGCCGACCTCACCCGCAGGGTCACCACCCTGGCCCCCCGCCTGACCCCCACCCACTGAAGGAGACCCCCGTGTCCCAGCGTCCCAGCGTCATGTTCGTCTGCGTCCACAACGCCGGCCGTTCCCAGATGGCCGCCGGCTTCATGACCGCCCTGTCCCAGGGGCAGGTCGAGGTCCGCTCCGCCGGGTCCGCCCCAGCCGACCAGATCAACCCCGTCGCCGTCGAGGCGATGAAGGAAGTCGGCATCGACATCACCGCCAACAAGCCCAAGATCCTCACCCCCGACGCCGTGGAAGCCTCCGACGTCGTCATCACCATGGGCTGCGGGGACGTCTGTCCCTACTTCCCCGGTGTGCGCTACGAGGACTGGGAGCTGACCGACCCCGCCGGCCAAGGCATCGAAACCGTCCGCCAGGTCCGCGACGACATCCGCGGCCGCATCGAGGGCCTACTGGCCGAGCTCCTCCCCGCGAAGGCCTGACCCCCGATGATCGAGCTGAGCAGCCTCACCCCCGCCGCCAAGCAGACCGACTCCGGTCGCGTGCACGAAGTGGTCATCGTCGGTTCCGGTCCGGCGGGCTACACCGCGGCGATCTACGCCGCCCGCGCGAACCTCGCCCCGGTCATCATCGCCGGCGCCGTCACGGCCGGTGGAGCGCTGATGAACACGACCGAGGTAGAGAACTTCCCAGGGTTCCCCGAGGGCGTCATGGGCCCCGAGCTCATGGACAAGATGCAGGCCCAGGCCGAGAAGTTCGGCGCCACCGTCATCTACGACGACGCCACCTCCGTCGACCTCGCCGCCCATGTCAAGACCGTGACCACCGCCGAGGGGCACATCTACCGGGCCCGGGCGGTGATCCTGGCCAACGGCTCGGCCTACAAGGAGCTCGGCCTGGACGGCGAGAGCGAGATGACCGGCCGCGGAGTGTCCTACTGCGCCACCTGCGACGGGTTCTTCTTCCGCGAGCAGCACATCATCGTCGTCGGCGGCGGTGACTCCGCGATGGAGGAGGCCACCTTCCTCACCAAATTCGCCTCCAAGGTCACCGTCGTCCACCGCCGCGAGGAACTGCGCGCCTCCAAGATCATGGCCGACCGCGCCATGGCCAACCCGAAGATCGACTTCGCCTGGAACAGCGAGGTCACCGCGATCCACGGCACCGACAAGGTCACCGGCATCACCCTGCGCGACACCCTCACCGGCCAGGAGCGCCAGCTGGACGCCACCGGGGTGTTCGTCGCCATCGGGCACATGCCGCGCACGAACATGCTCGCCGGGCAGGTCGACCTCGACGAGAACGGCTACATCGTCGTCACCTCGCCATCCACGGCCACGACCCTCCCGGGGGTGTTCGCGTGCGGGGACGCCGTGGACCACACCTACCGCCAGGCCATCACCGCCGCCGGCACCGGGTGCGCGGCCGCACTGGACGCCGAGCGCTACCTCGCCGCCCTCGGCCAGGCCGCCGAGCCGGACACCGACGCCTCCCAGACCCCACAAGGAGCGGTCGTCGCGTTCTGACGCGAGACGCGTTGAAGACTTCCCGTAAGAGGAACCGCGAGCGGTGTTGCACCCGGCTGCTCTGCCGCGAGCCCCGATCCCCATGGCGCTCGTCCCGCCAGAACCGTCCGGTGAAGTGTTCGGTGATGGGGCCCTATATGGGGCCGCCGAGTGAGTGTCAGGACGCGTGCAGGCACCCGGCCGCGCATATGTGTTCTGAGGCGCCGTCGCTTGGGTTGGGGGGATGCGTGGCGGCGATCCCGCACCTAGCCAGCGAACACTGGCTGGAGGTGCGGGATGGGACGGTGGACTCAAGCGGACGCTGGGGCCGTGGCCGCGGCGCGGGATGCGAAGCTCGAGGAGGCGCACACGCGCCTCGCCGGCGCGGTCGAGGCGATGGCCAGCGGTGACGGCTTCCGACGGGCGATGGAGTTTGCGGCGCGGTTTCGCACCCGCTCGTTCAACAACACGCTGTTGATCATGGCCCAGCACGACGAGGCATACCGGGCAGGGCGGGTGCCCTCGCCGGAACCGGCGTTCGTCGCCGGATATCAGCAGTGGCAGCACTTGGGCCGGCAGGTGATGAAGGGGCAGTCCGGTTACGTGATCTTGGCTCCGGTCACGTCGAGGTACGCCACCGACAACCCCGCGGGCGGGCCGTGGAGGCCCCTGGCCCGCGGTGAGCGGCCCGAGCCGGGCGAGGTCGTGCGAGAGCGTCTCAAGGGCACTAAGCCCGTCTACGTGTGGGACGTGACCCAAACCGAGGGCGACCCGATCCCGCAACAACCGATGCCACAACTCCTGCGCGGTGAGGCGCCGGAGGGACTGTGGGACGGGCTGGCCGCACAGGTTGCAGGCGACGGGTACGCGCTCCTGCGAGTCCCGACATCGGCCGGCATCGCGGGGGCGAACGGCATGACTGACTACCTTGCCAGGACCGTGACCGTCCGCGGCGACATGGACGACGCCGCGCAGGTAAAGACGTTGGCGCACGAGCTGGGTCATGTGCGGCTCCACTCCCCAGGGGCGGCCGACGCGCGCGCCCACCGCGGCATCGTCGAGGTCGAGGCCGAGGCGGTCGCCCTGATGATCGGCGCCGCGCACGGCCTGGACACCTCGCAGTACTCGGTGCCGTACGTGACGTCGTGGGCCAGCTCGGTCCCGGACAGAACCGTGTTCGACGTCGTCACGGCCACGGCGGAACGCGCCCGCAAGACCGCGGCCGCGATCCTCGATGCGCTCAACACCCACCAGATCAGCAACGGTGAGCCGCCCGGCATCACCGCTGCCCGCAACCAGCGTGCCGCGCCAGAGCGCGAGACCACTCGGCCGGCCAGACGGCGCGGACCCAGCACACGAACGACGGTGGTGACCCGATGAACCGCAACGACCCACAGACCATGCTGACCAAGGTGCGCATCGACTACCAGCCAGACTGGACCCCGACGGTGACGGTGTACGGCAAGCCGTACGAACTGCCCGAAGCACCGGTGCCGATCAACGCGCGGGACCCCCGGGACGTGGGCCGCCTGGTCGCGCTCGAGCTCGGCGAGGCCGTGCACGTCGTCGCGGTCAACCCCGAAGGGGGGATATACACCCAGATCTGCGAACCAGACCCCTTCCCCAGCCCCCACCCGGTCGTGGGCGCGGCCCCGGTCCCACGGTCGGAGGCAGGGCCCTTTCTCGAGGCTCCGTTCGGGATCGTCGGTCAGGGATTCCTGCCCGGTGAGCAGGTGTGCATCGCCGTCGTCGTCGCTACCCGTGAGGCCGACGCGGACGGCCGGGCCGACCTCCCACTGCCCACCCCGCTCCTAGAGCGGCTTCCGTCGACGCTTGTGCTGCTCGGCCGCACCTCGGGCACCCTGGTGGTCCACGACCCCGCCGCGGATGTGCTCGCCGAGGGTGTGGCGTGAGCATCCCGTCCTCGCCCCGCGGCGGCGATGAGCTGACCAACGTCGGGCTGATCGTCCTCGTCGCGGCCGTCGCCATCGCCGCCCTTTTGCGGGTGGCCGGCACGGCCGCCGCCTACATCACCGGCATCGACCCACCGACGTCGGGCCTCGCGGCGGGGATCGGAGTGCTGCTCTCCCCCCAGGACCCCGGCTCCGCCCTTGACGCACCCGGATTGAACCCGGTGCTGTACTGGGCGGTAGTTGGCGTCCTGCTCACCTGCCTCGGCGCGACGGCCTGGGCGGTGTGGCGCCTGTCCCGCCGCGACAGGACCAGCGTCTCGCGCGACCCGCACCGGCTCGTGGGAACCGCCACCCGCCGCGATGTCGCCAAGGCGGCATCCACCAGGGCCCTGCTAGCCCGCTCCCGAGCGCTGCGGCCCTCGCTGAGCAAGCCCGCGCCGTCCGACGTCGGCTATCTGCTCGGTTCCTCCAAGGGGCGAGACGTGTGGGCCTCGGTGGAGGACTCCGTGCTCGTGCTCGGCCCTCCCAGGTCCGGGAAGGGCTTGCACCTGGTCATCAACTCGATCCTCGACGCGCCCGGGGCCGTCATCACCACCTCCACCCGCCCGGACAACCTCACCGCCACCATGAAGGCCCGCGAGCGGCGCGGCCCGGTCGCCGTCTTCGATCCCCAGCACCTGGCCGAAGGACTGCCGACAGGGCTGCGCTGGTCACCGGTGCGGGGGTGTGAGAACCCGCTCACGGCGATGATCCGCGCCACCGGGTTCAGCTCGGCCACCGGACTGTCCACCGGCGGGGTCGAGTCCGGCGGGTTCTGGGAAGGCAAGACCCGCACCGCCCTGCAAGCCCTCCTACACGCCGCCGCCCTCGGACACTGCTCACCGCGCGACCTGTTCGCCTGGTCCCTGTCCCCCTCGGCCGCGGCCGACGCCGTCGCCATCTTGTCCTCCCAGCCCCTCGCCGCACCCGGCTGGGCCGAGTCGCTGGAATCGACCATCCACTCCGACCCCCGCACCCGGGACTCCATCTGGATGGGCGTCTCCCTCGCACTGACGTGCCTAGCGGACCCGCGCGTCATGGACGCCGTCTCCCCCGGGCCCGGCGAGTCGTTCGACCCCGCCACATTCCTGCGCGACAACGGCACGATGTACCTGCTGTCCACCGGAGCCGGCGCCTCCGCGTCCTGGTCGCTGGTCGCCGCGTTCCTCGAGGACCTCGTCGAGACCGCCCGGACGCTGGCCGCCGCCTCACCAGGTGCCCGGCTGGACCCTCCACTGCTCCTCGCGCTCGACGAGATCGGCAACCTCTCCCCCTTGCCGTCCCTTCCCGTGCTCATGGCCGAAGGCGGCGGCACCGGGATCACCACCATGCCCGTCCTGCAGTCCCTGTCCCAAGCCCGCGCCAGGTGGGGTGACCACAACGCCGGAGCGATCTGGGACGCCTCCATCGTCAAAGTCGTCCTCGGCGGAGCCTCAGTCGCCAAAGACCTCCAGGACGTCTCCGCCCTCCTCGGCGAACGCGACGAAATCACCCACTCCCTCTCCACCGGCGACCACGGTTCCCGATCCGTCCAACGATCCGTGCGCCGCGTCCCCGTCATGCCCCCTGAGACCATCCGGATGCTGCCCTTTGGCACAGCCCTCGTCCTCCTACGCTCCGCTCCCCCACTTGTCACCGACCTCCACGCATGGACCAGCCGCCCGGACGCCAAACAGCTCGCCGCCGACCGCGCGGCGATCGAACAGACCCTGCGCCGGGCCTAGCCTCGGCGGTGGACAGGGTCGAGCAGGGAGGCGATGGCGAGTCGATCTTCAGCAGGGCGCCGCACGATCTTTCCTCGTCGGCTCTCGAAGGCGTCGAGTGTGACGATCACCAACGTCAACCCGTGCTGGGGAACGAGCTCACGTCGACGCTCGTCGTAAAGCGCCCGTTGCAGTCCGCGATGTACTCCAGAGACGGTAAGCCGCTCCGGCTTATCGAAGAACACCACGGCCTCGTCGTGCTGACGCTCATGGAACTCCACGACGAGGTCGAGGCTGGGCCAGTACGCATCGACCGGTAGAGCGACCTGGCGCCCCGTCTTTGGAGACGGATCTCCTAGGAGCCAAGGGAAGCGGTGCTGGCGAAGCCCTTTCTCGCCGAGCACTGCATCGCACAGATCGATCACATAATGCTCATCACTGGATGCTCGTGAGGCCACGACTCCAACCTAGAAGGGCCGGGTGTCGAACGTCGCACACCTGTTTGTCGAAGCGGTCTCCCAAACAGAGGGCCCCGCCCGACATGAGGACCGGTCCATCATGACCATCCCAGTGCAGCAGTCCCTGGCGGGATTCATCGCCAGCGACGCGGACGTCTCGTTCACCGGCTCCGGCATCACCCGCGTCCACTTCCGCGCCGGAGTCGAGCACTGGCGCCGCGAACAGGACGGAACCTTCACCAAGCTCGACAACACGTTCCACGACCTCCTGATCTTCGGCAAGACTGCCGAGCGCGCCGCGGCACGGTTCCGCAAGGGCGACCAGTTCGTCGCCCACGGGTACGTCGACACCCGACCCGCCGAGCCGCCCGCCCGGCCCTCCGAGGTGTTCGTCGCCCGCAAGATCGGGCACGACCTGGCGCGTACCGCCTATGACGTCAACCGCACCCCCGTCACCCCACGGCAGACTCCTCACCAGCTCGACCAGGCCGCGGCCAGTACTACAGCCCCGCCGCCCAACGACGCACAGCGCGCGCCCACGACACCGCCAGCCGGCGCAACGTATTCGACCGCGCCGCGCTCGGGCACCGCGACCGGCCAAGGGATCGGGTTGTGATCATGGACGGCGAGGTGCCCTGGCAGTTCGACTCCGAGCCGGTCGACGGGCCCGCAGGAGCCTTCTCTGACGGGCAGCTCGCGGTATTCGAGTCCGAACTGACCGATGGCCTCGACCACCTCCGCGGCTTGGGTGACTGGGACGGACCGGTCGAGCCCGTCGAGTGGCGGACGCTGACCGCGGACCAGGCCGAGGCTCGGTGGCGGGCGTTGGATGAGTTCGTCACCTGGCTGCGCACTACCTACGGGCTGCCACCGACCGTGGTCCCGCCCCTGTGGCACCGCCATCCCGAGCTGGTGGAGGAGCTCTCCGCCCTCCACACCCACCGGTTGGCGTGCTACGAACTCGGCAGCTCCGGCTCAGGACCGCTCGCCTGGCACGCCGATTTCGCCGACGCCCGCGAACGCCTGCGCGAGTGGGTCGCCACCTCAGGCACCCGCCTGGACCGCGACCGGCCCACACGCGCCACCTCCTGGCCCGGCGAGCCCGCCGTGGCCCCGGCCGAGGAGAAGTCCATCACCGACCGGCAGGCCGACTTCGCGGCATTCGTCGCCGCCGACCTCGACTCCCGCCGCATCACCAGGGCAGGCGCGGCCCACACCGGCGAGAAAAGGCGAGGTGTGTGATGACCGGGGAGGCCTACCGCGACGACGCGAACGACCCGCACGCCCTGCGCCTGGAAGCTGACCACCTCGCACTCGAGGACCACACCACGACCTCCGCCCAGCCCGCGCACCGGATCATCGCGACCCACCTGTGGACCATGCTCCGCGATCTGGGCTTCACCGAGGGCCGGGTGCTGGCCCTCGGTGACGACGCCGCGACCTTCATCGGGCTGCCGCACACCGACGGCTCCTCGCCCGCGTCCGTGGTCGCGGACATCACCGATACCCGCACCCCGAGCACTCAGTTCCTGGTGCAGCTGCGGCTCCCGAAGGCGCACGACCGGTTCGACGTCGTGATCGCGTCCCTGCCCTACAACGACGTGCGTCTCCAAGACCCCGGGCACGTCATCGTACGGCGCACCGTCCAAGCCCAGCTCGCCCTCACTCTGGCAACACTCACCCGCTCCGGCGGGTACACAATCCTCCTCGCCTCCCACGACCTGATGGACCAACCGTTCCCCGAAGCGCGCCGCCACCTGCACCCGGTCGCCGACCTGCTCGGCGCGGTCCGCCTCCCGGCCGGCGCCCACCGCAGGCTCCCCGGCCTGGACTCGCCCACCGACCTGCTTGTCCTAAGGCACCGGCCCGACGGGGAGAGCAGCCGCTCGCAGGACTTCGAGCGCACCACGACCATCCACGTCGATGACCGCGACGTGGAGATCAACACCTACTTCGAGAACAACATCAGCCAGGTGCTCGGCACGGTTGGCGCCGACCCCCTAGCCTGGGGACCCGCCGCCGTCACCATCTCCAGCGCACCCGACCGACTCGGCCGCGACCTGGCCGAAGCGCTCAGCAACGTCACTGCCGAAGCACTCCGCGCCGGTCTGGCCTACACGCCAGACACCATCCATCGTCGACCCCAGCGGCCGCCCGTCGGCGAGCCCATCCGCCAGCGCGACCGTCAGGCAGCGCACCCGGCGCCACACCCCCACCCCCGCAGTGTCCACCGCCACACCGGGCTCGAGCGGTGAGGACGACACGTAACGTCAACCAGCGCCCGCGGAGGTAAGGGACGCTGACCGCCATCACGCAGCTCGCAGGAGCCTGGCCGCTCCGGACCCGAACACTAGAGACGCATGGGGCCAGCGCCCGACGGCGGGGCGCTGGCCCTTGCTGTCAGACTGAGCTGCCGCGCACCGCGTCTACCGGGCCGTAGGAATGGTGATGACGAGTGAACGGCGGAGCTCCTCAAGATCAACCCGGATGACGCGGCCGACCTTGTACCCGGTGATGGTGCCGTCGGCGATGCGTCGCCGGATCGTCTTAGTGCAGACGCTGAACTCTGCTGCGGCGTCGGCGAGTGCGACGAGCTTGCCGCTCGGCACCCGCGTGGTCGCCGGTCGATTCGCGCTCATGTGGGCCTCCTGGTGATGTGGACGGCACTCTCGGTCCGTCATGTCGGAGGTGTGCGCCCTGCCCCTTCGGGCCTCTCCTGTCCGCCTGAGGCCAGCGACTGCGCAGCCCCGTCGCCAGTCGTACGCCGAGCACGCCGTTGGGCGAGCTCGTCGGTGAAGGCGGCCCCGACCTTCTCCGCGATGGCGTGGCGACGTTCCTCGTCGCCGATGTGCTGATATCGCAGCGCGATGGTGGGGTTCTTGTGGCCCGCGATTGCCATGAGCTCAGCCAGCGTCGCACCCGAGCGCGCGGCCCACGTCAGGGCCGTGTGCCGCAGATCGTGGATGTGCAGGTCGGCCAGCCCCACCTGCTTGCGCACGGACCGCCAGTTCGACTCGACGACGGACGCGTGCAGCAATGCGCCTTTTCGCCCGACGAAGACGAAGCCGTCGTCACCGGGCTGCGCATGCTTCTCGAGGTGCTCTTGCAGGATCGGCACGACGAACGAGGGGATGGCAACGTCCCGCTTGGATGCCTTCGTCTTCGGATCTCCGATCTCGTTGAACCGTCCACTGGCCCTATTGTTGGCCGCGGTCCCCCGTACCTGAACGACGGCGCGCGCCGGGTCGTCCAGGTGCAGGTGCCGGCGCTGCAGCGCCCGGAGCTCGCCGTGACGGAGCCCAGTTGTCGCCGCGAGCGGCACCAGCGCTGCCAGGTAGTCCGGCATCAGCTCGTGCAACCTCCACATTTGCTCTGGTGTCAGCACCACGGGTTCGTGGACGGCGTCGTATCGCAGTGCCCCCTTGACGCGAGCCGGCGAGGTCTCGAGCAGTTCGTGGTCCACGGCGTCGTTCAGCACCGAGGACAGGACCTGGTAGGCGGAGAACGCCGCGCCACGGCCTTCGCCCTTCCGCTGTGCGGTCCTGGCCTCGGCGGCGAGCTGCGCCCGCATCTTCGTGTACCAGTTGGAAATGTCTAACCGCGACAGGTCGCGCAGCGGGATGTCGCCGAGATCGGGCAGCACTCGTTTACGCAGCGTTCGCTCGTACCGATAGCGGGTCGAGGGGCGCAGCTGCTTGCCGGCGATCGACCGTTCCGCCCACTCGGCGAACGTGATCCCGCGCTGGGCATCCAGCCAGGCGCTGCGTTCCCGCTCGCGCGGTGGGGTCCACAGGTCGCGGTCGATCAGCAGTCGCTCGGCGTTGAGCCAGGCCTCGGCGGCCATCTTGTCGCCGAAGTTGCGCGAGTGACGCTTCAGGTCGGGCCCGGTGTAGCGCGCGCGCCAACTGGTGACCGCGCCAGCCTGCTGGCTCTTGCGCCGCTCGAGCTCGCCGAAGGTCCGCTTTCGTTTCTGCCTCTCGGTCATGGGTGTGCCTCCACCCATCAGGTGTCCCGCCGGGACCTCCTGTGGGGGGGAATCGCACACCCGACAGCACCGACGATCTGCGCTCCGACCTGCGCAGACGGACCGAGATCCGTGGGGGAACTGTGGGGGAATGAAGTGCCCTGAGAGGGCCCTCCGGTCCACCTGGGTCCCCGACGGAAAACACTGTCGTCGCAGGTCAGGCAGCGTTTTCCGCTGATCTGCCGATCAGCGGAAAACTGCCAAGAAACTCAGACGTTAAAGCCGAGGGCGCGCAGCTGCTCGCGGCCGTCGGGGGTGATCTTCTCCGGGCCCCACGGCGGCATCCAGACCCAGTTGATCCGCATGTCGTTGACGAGGCCGTCCAGGGCCTGGGCGGACTGGTCCTCGATGACGTCGGTCAGCGGGCAGGCCGCCGAGGTGAGCGTCATGTCGATGACCGCGTTGTTGTGCTGGTCCACGGTCACGCCGTAGACGAGCCCGAGGTCGACGACGTTGATGCCGAGCTCGGGGTCGATGACGTCCCGCATCGCCTCCTCGACGTCCGCAGCCGTCGTCGGGGACGGGTTGGTCTGGGTGTCACTCATCGGTCCTCCTCCTGTGTGGCGGGCGCGCTGGTCAGTGCGTGGGCGAGGGCGTCACGCAGCGCCATCCACCCGAGCAGGGCGCACTTGATGCGCGCCGGGTACTTCGCCACCCCGGTGAACGCGCTCGCGTCCCCCAGCGTGTCCTGCTTCTCCTCGGGCAGCTCGACCCCGCGGCCGTGCATGAGCTCGCGGAAGGTCTCGTTGAGCGTGTCGACCTCGTGGACGGTGCGGCCCACGACGAGGTCGTTGAGCACCGACAGCGAGGCCTGGGAGATCGAGCAGCCCTGACCGACCCAGCCGACCTCGTCGACCCGGGGGCCGGCGTCGTCGTGGGCCAGGCGCACCCGCAGGGTGACCTGGTCCCCGCAGGTGGGGTTCACCTGGAAGGACTCGGCGTCGTAGGGGTCGAGCTCGCCCGCCCCGTGCCGGGCACGGGAGTGGTCGAGGATGACCTGCTGGTAGAGCTGTTCCATCGGGTCAGCCATGATCGACTCCGAAGAAGTGACGCACCTTGCCGAGCTCCTCGACGAAGACGTCGATCTCCTGCTCGGTGGTGTAGATGGACGCGGACGCGCGGGCCGAGGCGTGCACCCCGAGCCGCTGGTGCACCGGCTGGGCGCAGTGGTGCCCCACGCGGACGGCGACGCCCGCGTTGTCGAGGACCTGGCCGACGTCGTGCGGGTGCACGCCGTCGACGGAGAAGGCGACGACGGCGAGCCGGTCCGCCGCGTCCTGCGGGCCCAGCACCCGCACACCGGGCACCGAGGAGATGCCGGCGAGCAGCCGCTCGGTGAGCATGTGCTCGTGGGCGGCGACGGCGTCCATCCCCAGCTCGGCGAGGTAGTCGACCGCGGCGCGCAGCCCCACGGTCTGGGACACCATCTGGGTCCCCGCCTCGAAGCGCTGCGGGGCGTCGGCGTAGGTGGTGCCCTCCATGGTGACGACCTGGACCATCGAGCCGCCGGTGAGGAACGGGGGCATCTCGTTGAGCAGCTCGCGCCGCCCGTAGAGCGCGCCCACGCCGGTGGGCCCGAGCATCTTGTGGCCGGAGAAGACGGCGAAGTCGACGTCCAGGGCGCGGAGGTCCACCGGGAGGTGGGGCACGCTCTGGCAGGCGTCGAGCAGGACGAGGGCACCGGCCGCGCGCGCCCGGCGCACGATCTCCGCCACCGGGCTGACCGCGCCGGTGACGTTGGAGGCGTGCGTCAGGGCGACGAGCCGGGTGCGCTCACCGATGACGTCGAAGGTGTCGGCGTCGAGCCGTCCCTCGTCGGTCAGCCCGATCCAGCGCAGGGTGGCACCGGTGCGGGCGCACAGCTCCTGCCACGGCACGAGGTTGGCGTGGTGCTCGGCCTCGGTGACGACGATCTCGTCACCGGCGCGCAGCGCGAAGCGCTCCACCGCGCGGTCCCCGCCGCGGCCGAGGCTCGCGTTGGACATGGCGTACGCGACGAGGTTGATCCCCTCGGTGGCGTTCTTCGTCCACACGATCTCGTCGGTGTCGACACCGACGAAGGCCGCGACGGCCGACCGGGCCTGCTCGTAGGCCTCGGTGGCCTCCTCGGCGAGCTGGTGCGCGCCACGGTGGACCGCGGCGTTGCGCTGCTCGTAGAAGTCCTGCTCGGCGTCGATGACGCACTGGGGCTTCTGGGAGGTGGCCGCCGAGTCGAGGTAGACCAGCGGCCGGCCGCTACGAGTCGTCCTGCCCAGGATCGGGAAGTCGGCGCGCACGGCCGCCAGCTCGGCCGCGCTCAACGCGCCCGAGCCGGTGGTGACCGGTGCACTCATCTCTGTCCTTCCGGTGCGGCTCAGACCGCGGCCGTCACGTACTTGTCGTAGCCCTCGGCCTCGAGGCGGTCGGCCAGCTCGGGGCCACCCTCCTCGGCGACGCGGCCGCCCACGAACACGTGGACGTAGTCGGGCTTGATGTACTGCAGCACCCGCGTGTAGTGGGTGATGAGGAGGAAACCGGCGTCGGTCTCGCCGTGGACGCGGTTGACGCCCTCGGCGACGATGCGCAGCGCGTCGACGTCGAGGCCGGAGTCGGTCTCGTCCAGGACGGCGAACTTCGGGCGCAGGAGCTCCATCTGGAGGATCTCGTGACGCTTCTTCTCACCGCCGGAGAAGCCGGCGTTCACGTCGCGCTGGGCGAAGACCGGGTCCATCTTCAGCTTGTCCATGGCCGCGTTGACGTCCTTGACCCAGGTCCGCAGGGCGGGGGCCTCGCCGTCGACGGCGGTCTTGGCGGTGCGCAGGAAGTTGGAGACGGTGACGCCGGGGACCTCGACCGGGTACTGCATGGCGAGGAACAGGCCGGCGCGGGCGCGCTCGTCGACGCTCATCTCCAGGACGTCCTCGCCGTCGAGGAGGATCTCGCCGTCGGTGACCTCGTACTTGGGGTGGCCGGCGATGGCGTAGGCGAGGGTCGACTTGCCCGAGCCGTTGGGGCCCATGATGGCGTGGATCTCACCGCTGTTGATGGTGAGGGTCGCGCCCTTGAGGATCTGCTTCGGGCCGTCGTTGGTCTCGACGTTGACGTGGAGGTTCTTGATCTCAAGCGTGGACATTCAGGTTCTCTTCCTTCAAGTTCGGGGGGTCAGGCGTTGGCTGCGACGGTCGTGGTGACGTCGACGAGCACGGAGTCGCCCTGGACGGTGACGGGGTAGACGGGCACGGGCTGGGTGGCCGGCAGGCTCAGCGGCTTGCCGGTGCGCAGGTCGAAGCTGGAGCCGTGGAGCCAGCACTCGATCGCGCCGTCCTCCACCTCCCCGTCCGAGAGGCTCACCTGACCGTGGGAGCAGGTGTCGGAGATCGCGTGGTACCGACCGTCGTTGTCGCGGACGACCGCGACCGGCACGGGCCGGCCGTCGGCGTCCTCGATGTCGGTGCGCATCGCCTCACCGGGCTCGAGGTCGCCGGTGTCGCAGACGTACTGGGCGCTCATGCCGTGGCGTGCTCCATCGTGCGGTCGAGCTCGGCCTCGATGGCCTCCATGAGGCGCTCGGAGACGACGGGGACGCCGATCTGGGCGATGAGCTCGGCGAAGAAGCCGCGGACGACGAGGCGGCGGGCCTCGGCCTCCGGGACACCGCGCGAGCGCAGGTAGAACAGCTGCTCGTCGTCGAAGCGACCGGTGGCGCTGGCGTGCCCGGCCCCCTCGATCTCCCCGGTCTCGATCTCGAGGTTGGGCACGGAGTCCGCGCGCGCGCCCTCGGTGAGGACGAGGTTGCGGTTGAGCTCGTAGGTGTCGGTGCCCTCGGCGGCGACGCGGATGAGGACGTCACCGATCCACACGGAGTGGGCGTCCTTCCCCTGGAGCGCACCCTTGTAGGTGACCCGCGAGACGCAGTTCGGCTCGTTGTGGTCGACGAAGAGGCGGTGCTCCTGGTGCTGGCCGGCGTCGGCGAAGTACAGGCCGAGCATCTCGACGTTCCCGCCGGGGCCGGCGAAGGCGGCGTCCGGGGTCACGCGCACGACGTCGCCGCCGAGGGTGACGACGATGTGCTTGAGCGAGGCGTCCCGGCCCACGCGGGAGCGGTGCGCCGAGAGGTGGAGCGCGCCGTCCTCCCAGTCCTGCACGGAGACGACCGTGAGGCGGGCGTTGTCCGCGACGTCGACCTCGACGGTCTGGGCGAGGCTGGCGCTGCCGCGGTGGTCGAGGACGACGATCGCCTCGCTGCTCTCCTCGGCACGCAGGAGGACGTGCTGGGCCGCGACGCCGTCGGCGCCGGTCCCGGTCACGGTGACCATCGTGGGTGCGGCAGCGACGTGGTTCCGCGGCACGGTGAGGACGAGCGCCTCGGTGAAGGAGGCCCACGCGGCGGCCGCGGTGCGGTCACCGGGTGCCCCGACCCGGCCGAGGCGGGAGTCGTCACGGCCCACGCGCTCGACGGTGACACCCTCGGCGGCCTCGACGGTGACGTCCGGGGCCGCACCGTCGAGCTCACCGGCGAAGAACCGCTGGAGGCGGTCGACGGGCGTGAAGCGCCAGTCCTCCTCGCGCCCGGTGGGCACGGGGAAGTCGGACAGCTCGAAGGAGGTGGCGCGGTCGGCGCGGGAGGCCTCCGGGACGACGCCGCCACCGTGGGTGTGGGCGGCGTCCGTGGAGGCGCGGGAGTGGTCGGTCTTCATCTGGTTGTTCGTCGTCCCCTTGGTCGTGTCGGTCGTCGCGGTCATCAGCCCACCGCCCCTTCCATCTGCAGCTCGATGAGGCGGTTGAGCTCGAGTGCGTACTCCATCGGCAGCTCACGCGCGATCGGCTCGACGAAGCCGCGGACGATCATCGCCATGGCCTCCGGCTCCTCCATGCCGCGCGACATGAGGTAGAAGAGCTGGTCGGCGCTCACCTTGGAGACGGTGGCCTCGTGGCCCATCTCGACGTCGTCGACGCGGACGTCGACGTACGGGTAGGTGTCCGAGCGGGAGACGAGGTCGACGAGCAGCGCGTCGCACAGGACCGTGGACTTCGACTGGGTCGCACCCTCGAGGACCTGGACCAGGCCGCGGTAGGAGGCGCGGCCACCGCCGCGGGCCACGGACTTGGAGACGATCGAGGACGACGTGTGCGGCGCCATGTGGACCATCTTCGAGCCGGTGTCCTGGTGCTGGCCCTCGCCGGCGAAGGCGATGGACAAGGTCTCGCCCTTGGCGTGCTCACCCATGAGGTAGACGGCCGGGTACTTCATCGTCACCTTGGAGCCGATGTTCCCGTCGATCCACTCCATGGTGCCGCCCTGCTCGACGGTCGCCCGCTTGGTGACGAGGTTGTAGACGTTGTTCGACCAGTTCTGGATCGTCGTGTAGCGGACGCGGGCGTCCTTCTTGACGATGATCTCCACGACGGCCGAGTGCAGCGAGTCGCTCTGGTAGATGGGGGCGGTGCAGCCCTCGACGTAGTGCACGTAGGAGCCCTCGTCGGCGATGATCAGCGTCCGCTCGAACTGGCCCATGTTCTCGGTGTTGATGCGGAAGTAGGCCTGGAGCGGGATCTCGACGTGGACGCCCTTGGGCACGTAGACGAAGGAGCCGCCGGACCACACCGCGGTGTTGAGCGCGGCGAACTTGTTGTCACCGGAGGGGATGACGGTCCCGAAGTACTCCTCGAAGATCTCCGGGTGCTCCTTGAGCGCCGTGTCGGTGTCCAGGAACAGCACGCCCTGGGCCTCGAGGTCCTCGCGGATCTGGTGGTAGACGACCTCGGACTCGTACTGGGCGGCGACGCCCGCGACGAGGCGCTGCTTCTCGGCCTCCGGGATGCCCAGGCGGTCGTAGGTGTTCTTGATGTCCTCGGGCAGGTCCTCCCAGCTGGTGGCCTGCTTCTCGGTCGACCGCACGAAGTACTTGATGTTGTCGAAGTCGATGTCCGACAGGTCGGCGCCCCAGTTCGGCATGGGCTTCTTGTCGAAGAGGCTGAGCGCGCGCATGCGGCGCTTGAGCATCCACTCCGGCTCGTCCTTCAGCTCGGAGATGTTGCGCACGACGTCCTCGTTGAGGCCGCGCCGAGCGGTCGCGCCGGCGTCGTCCTTGTCGTGCCACCCGAACCGGTAGTTCCCAATCGAGGCGATCGTCTCGTCCTGGGTCATGGGGGTGTCGGTCGTACTCGTCATCAGATTCCTTCCGTCTCGTCACCGTGCGGTGACGGGGTGGTGCTGGGGCGGCCGGTCGGGACGGTCGTGGGGATGTGGGTGGTGCACACGTGCTCGCCGCCGGCCAGCGTAGCCAGCCGCTGGACGTGGACGCCGAGGAGGCGGGAGAACGCGCGTGTCTCGGCGTCGCAGAGCTGGTGGTAGGACTCGGCGACGGCCAGCACCGGGCAGTTGCCCTGGCACAGCTGGACCGCCAGGCCGCGCGGTCCCACGGAGCGCACGGTCGCCGCGTAGCCGTCCTGGGTGAGCGCACCGGCCAGGGCACGCGCGCGGTCGGCGACGTCCTCCCCGGCTGCCTCGACGACGGGCGCGTAGCGCTCCTCCAGGCCGCTGACCCGCTGGTTGGCGAAGTGGTCGACGGCGTCGGGGCCCGCGACGTCACCGATGAACTGCAGCGCGTGCGTGGCGAGGTCGGAGTAGGCGTGGGACAGGCCCGAGCGGCCGGCGTCGGTGGCGACGTAGTAGCGCGCGGGCCGCCCGCGACGGCGCTGGCCGGGGCCGGAGGGCTCGTGGACGACGATGCGCTCGTCGCGCTCGAGGGCGGCGATGTGGCGCCGCACGCCTGCCGGGGTGAGGGTGAGGAGGCGGGCGAGCTCGGCGGCGCTGACGGGCCCGTGCTCGACGACGAGGCGGAGCACGCGGTCCTGCGTCGCTGACTCGACGCTGGTCTCGCTCACGGCTCGCTCCTCCTTCTCACTCCGGCGGTGGGAGGCGCGCCAGAGGCGCACCGTCACATTAGGGAACAGTCTCGTTGCCGAAATGCTTCCCGGCAAGCAAGGCAAACCTCACCGTGGGGGTTCTCACGCCCCCGGCTCCCGACCCCGGAGGCCCGCCGCCGCGCGGTTAGGCTGGGCCGCGTGCTGACGGACTCCCCCGCCCTCCTCGTCGACGGCCTGCGCAAGCGCTACGGCGACCGGGACGTGGTCTCCGGGCTGAGCCTGCGGGCCGCGCGCGGGGAGCTGACCGCCGTCCTCGGTCCCAACGGTGCGGGGAAGACGACGACGATCGAGTGCTGCGAGGGCCTGCGCCGCCCCGACGGCGGACGGGTCGAGGTGCTCGGTCTGGACCGGACGCGCCCCGAGAACGCCGCCGAGCTTCGCCACCGGGTGGGCGTCATGCTCCAGGAGGGCGGGCTGCCCATGGCCCCGCACGCCGGGGCGGTGCTGCGGCACGTCGCGAGCCTCCACGACCGTCCCGAGGCCGCCGGCCCGCTCCTCGAGCGGCTCGGGCTGACGACGGTGGCCCGCACCCGGGTCCGGCACCTGTCCGGCGGGCAGCGTCAGCGCCTGGCCCTGGCGTGCGCGATCGTCGGGGAGCCCGAGCTCGTCTTCCTCGACGAGCCGACCGCGGGCCTGGACCCGCAGGCCCGGCTGGCCGTGTGGGACCTCGTTCGGGAGCTGCGCGCGGCCGGCACGTCGATGGTGCTCACCACCCACCTCATGTCGGAGGTGGAGGAGCTGGCCGACCACGTCGTCGTGGTCGACCGCGGCGCCAGCGTCGCCGCCGGTCGCCCCGCCGAGCTGCGCGGCGCCCCGCACGTGCGCATCGCTCCCCCGCCGGGCACCTCAGCCGCGACGCTCGCGGCGGACCTCGCCGCCGCGCTCGCCCAGCACGCGGGTCTGGACACGTGCGCGGAGGCGGGCGGCGTCGTCGTGCGCGGTACGCGGATGGACGCGGCGGTCCTCGCCGTCGTCGCCCGTGCCCTCGCCGACACCGGCCACGGGGCGGCCGAGGTCGCCCTCACCCGGCCCACCCTGGAGGACGCGTTCCTCTCCCTCACCGGCCGAGAGCTGCGGGCGGACGCGGCGTGAGCGCGACCAGCCGCCGGGTCCTCGCGCAGACCCGGTTCGAGACCCTTGCCGTCCTGCGCAACGGGGAGCAGCTCCTCCTCACGCTGCTGCTGCCCGCCATCGCGCTCGTCGCCCTCGCCTCGACCGACCTCGTGCCGCTGCCCGGGCCGCGGGCGCACGCCGCGATGGGCAGTGCCCTGGCGATGGCGGTGGCCTCGTCCTTCACCTCCCAGGCGATCGCCGTGGCGTTCGACCGGCGGTGGGGTGTGCTGCGCATGCTCGCGACGACGCCGCTCGGGCCGCGAGGGCTGCTCGCGGGCAAGCTCGGGGCGGTGCTCGTCGTCCTCGTCGTCCAGACGGTGCTGCTCGGCGCCATCGGGCTGGCGGTGGGGTGGCGGCCCGGCGGCCTCGACGTCGTCCAGCTGCTCGGAGCGCTGGCGCTCATGGTGCTGGGGACCGGGGTGTTCGTCACCTTCGCCCTGCTCGTGGGCGGGACGCTGCGGCCCGAGGCGGTGCTCGCGATCGCGAACCTGCTCTTCGTCCTCATGGTCGTCGGCGGCGGGCTCGTGCTCCCGCTCGACATGCTGCCCGGCGCCGTCGCCGCCGTGCTGGCGTTCCTCCCCCCCGGAGCGCTCGGTGAGGCGCTGCGGACGCTGCTCACCGACGGGACGGTCGACGTCGTCGCCCTCGTCGTCCTCGCGGCCTGGGCGGTGCTCGGTGGTGTGCTCGCCACCCGCGCCTTCCGCTGGGACGCCTGAGCTCAGCCGGCGTCGGTCCCCTCGGCGGCGCGGCGCTCGGCGAGGCGGGCCTCCTCGGCGCGCACCCGGTTGAGGGTGACGCGCTCCTCGTTGAGCCAGGTGGGCGGCTCGTCGAGAAGCGCCTTGATCTCGTCCGTGGTGAGCGGGTCCGTGACGCCCGCCCGGGCCAGGCCGGAGGTGGACACACCGAGCCGGCGGGCGACCTCCTGGCGCGGGTGGGGACCCTTGCGGCGCAGGTCGCGCAGCCACTCCGGCGGGTCCGCCTGCAGGGCGTTGAGCTCGTCGCGGGAGATGTCGCTCTCCTGGAACTCCGGCGGGGTCGCGGAGAGGAGCACCCCGAGCTTGCGAGCGGCGGTCAGGGGCTTGAGCATCTGCGGCTTGGCCATTGCTGGATGGTATCGGCCGATAGTCTCGACCCGCGCCACCCCACCCGTCCCCCGAGGAGCAGCCATGGCCGAGCCCTTCCGCGTCGGCTTCGTGCCCGGCGTCAGCCCGGGCAAGTGGTTCACCCGGTGGGAGCAGCGGCTTCCCGACTCCCCGCTGGCGCCGCGGCTCGTCGAGCCCGAGGACCAGCGGCGCCTCCTCGTCGAGGGCGAGGTGGACATGTGCTTCGTGCGGCTCCCGCTGGACCGTGACGGACTGCACCTCATCCCGCTCTACGAGGAGGTGCCGGTCGTCGTCGCCGCCAAGGACCACCCGGTCACCGCCTTCGACGAGGTGGACGTCGCCGACCTCGCCGCCGAGCACCTCCTCCAGGACGCTGCTGCCTGCCCCGAGTGGGCCGCCGTCGCCGAGGAGGTGCGCGAGGGCCGCCGGGTGGAGCCGCCGCCCATGACGGTGGCCCAGGCGGTGGAGGTCGCGGCGAGCGGCGCCGGGATCGTCGTCCTGCCGATGTCGGTGGCGCGCCTGCACCAGCGCAAGGACGTGCGTGCCGTCCCGGTCACCGGGGTGGCCACCACGCAGGTGGGCCTCGCCTGGCGCGTGGACAACGAGGACCCACGGGTGGAGACCTTCGTCGGGATCGTCCGGGGCCGCACCGAGCGCAGCTCGCGCCAGCCTGACGCGCGGCCCGCCGACGCGCGCCCGGAGGCCAAGCGCCCCGGGCCCGGGCGGGGTCGCGGAGCGGGTGGCGCCCGCCGTCGGGGCGGTCCCGGGCCGCGGAAGGGCCGTCCCGGCCGCTGAGCCGCGCCCGCGCCGCCCGGCACGTGGTGTCGGTGATCTGCACCGAAGTCCGCGACGCGCCGACGACACGCCGGGACACCTGTCGCGCAGCAGCCCTCCGGTGGGACTTGGGTGCGGATCAGCGTCGGCGCCGTCGGCTCTCCGGCGCTCTCACCCTCTGGACGACCGAGGGTGGCCGGTGTCGACAGCCCGGGGGGTGTTGACCCGCAGGACGATCTCCGAGCCCGCCATCCACACGCTGAACGCCGCGGCGCCCGCCTCGAACCAGGGCAGCCGCTCGTCCCAGCGTGACGGCGACGGCGCTCCCGCCGCACGCCGCAGGAGCAGCAGCCCGCCGGCGAGGTTGGCCGCCCCCCACGCGCCGTTGACCGCCGGCGAGGAGTCCCGGCCCGCAAGGGGCGTGAGGTGGCGCCGGCCGGCGACCGCGCTGGCCAGGTGCGGCGCGCTGTTCGCCACGAGGACGCCGCTCAGCAGAGCGGCCCACGTCGACTTCTGTCTCATGACCGTCACCCTCTCAGCGGATCCGGACGGAGCGGTCGAACCAGGTGAGGACCTTCTCCGAGCCGAAGGGCCACAGCCGCTCCACGGCTCCGGCCGGCTGCGTGGCGAAGCTCGGCAGACCCGGCAGCGTGAGGCCCGCGGGCACGGTGCGCACGGGTGCGTCCTCCCCCAGGCCCGCCAGCCGGCGCGCGGCGGCGATGCCGGCGTGCAGGTCGCCCAGCTCGTCGACCAGGCCGATGCCCGCGGCGTCCTGGCCGCTCCAGATCCGTCCCCGCCCGATCTCGTCGACGCGCTCCCGGCTGAGGCTGCGGCCGGTGGCGACGCGGTCGACGAAGCGCGCGTAGACCTCCTCCATCATCTTCTCCGCCCACGCCCGCTGCTCCGCGGTGAAGGGTCGGTGCGGGCTGGCGAAGAGCGCGGCCTCCCGGCCCACGGACTCCGGGTTGAGGCCGTGGCGCTCGTCGAGCTGGGCGAGCACGGGCTTGCCGACGACGACGCCGATGCTCCCGGTGATCGTGTACGGACCGGCGACGACGTGGTCGGCGTGAGTGAGGACGTAGTAGCCGCCGGACGCGGCGACCTCCCCCATGACGGCGACCACGGGCTTGGTGCAGCGCGCCACGGCGCGGCCGATGACGTCGGACGCGAGTGCGGAGCCGCCCGGGGAGTCGACCCACAGGACGACGGCCTTGACGTGCTCGTCGCGCTCGGCCCTGCGCAGCGCGGTGACGACGGTCTCCGAACCGGCGGTGGGGCCGGGGACGAGAGGCAGCGGCGGGGTGCTGCGCGACCTGCCCGAGACTATGGCGCCGACGACGGGCACGACCGCCACGCCGTCGGCCTTCCTCGCGGCCCTGCGCACGGAGAAGTCGGGCAGGAGCAGCTCGAGGGCGCGGGGCCAGTGCTGGTCGACGACGGTGACGATCTCGTCGTCGTAGGCGATGCGGGTGACGAGCCCGGCGGCGAGCAGCTCCTCCGCGCTCGTGAAGCCGGCACCGAGGACCGCGCCCGCCTCCGCGCCGTCGGCGACCTCGGCGAGCCACGTGCGCTCGGCGGAGTCGAGGTATGCGGTGAGCTGCTCCCGCTCGTACTCGTCCATGCGGTCCTCGGAGAAGGCCGTGAGCGCGGACTTGTACTCGCGGATGCGCAGGTTCTCGAAGCTGACGCCGTGCTTGGCGAGGAACGCCCCGAGGAAGACCTGCTCGGCCGCGAAGCCGGGCAGCGAGACCTCGGCCGACTCCGGCACGACGACCTCGCTCGCCTGCGCGGTGACGAGGAGGCTGCGCATCGAGACCTGAGGGACGTAGCCGACGACGCGCTTGCGGGCGGCGAGCCGGCCCAGCGCCGCGCCCAGCGCCCGCGCCGTGCTCAGCCCGACCTGCAGCTCACCGACGCGGACGAGCACGCCCGCGAGCCAGTCGGCCTTGGCCAGCTTGTCCAGCCGCTCGGTGAGCGCCTCGAAGGTGTCGTCGCGCTGAAGCAGCGCGGCGGCCGTACCGGCGGGCGCGTGCGTGGGGTAGCTGCCGTGGAGGTCGAGGACGACCCAGTCGGGGGCGGCGTCCGCGCCGCTCGTGCGGGTGACGGCGAGTCGGAGCTTCTCGGGGATCAAGGCCATGAGGCACCCTAACCGGCGCCTGTGACACCGGTCACCGACGCGGGGCCGGCGTGCGGTCGGACGCCCCCGGACGCGCTCACCTCCCGCCCGGCGGGCGCCACGTGACGGACGGGCACCGGGTCGGCACCCGCCCGGCACGGGTCAGGTTGTGCTCGGGGCCATGCTCTGGAGCATCGCGCCCATCTTCTTCGTGATCATCTCGGTGGTGCGGCGCGGCATGAGCCGGGAGAGGAGGTCGACCATCCGCGCGTCGTTGCCGATCGTGGCCCGGTAGGAGCCCTTCTCGACGGCGGCGACGATCTGGCGGGCGGCCTCCTGCGCCGTCGTCATCCTCATGGCCGACCCGCCGGTCTCCGAGACGTCCCGCGCCTGGCCGATCCCGGAGTTGGCGCTGATGTTCGTCGCGATCGCGCCGGGGAAGACCACCGTGACGGCCACGGGCGTGTCCAGCAGCTCGGCGTAGAGCCCCTCGGTGAAGAGCTTGACCGCGGCCTTGCTGGCGCCGTAGGCGGACTGGCCGGGCACCGGGGACAGGCCGCCCATGCTGCCGACGTTGACGATGCTCGCGGCCGGCCGCTCGAGCAGGTGGGGCAGGAAGGCCTTGCACATGTGGACCACGCCCCAGTAGTTCACCGCCATGACCTTCTCGACCTCCTCGTAGGACAGGTCGTTGACGGGCACGAAGCGCTGGATGATGCCGGCGACGTTGAGGACGCCGTCCACCTGCCCGTGGGCGGCGACGACGGCCTCGGGCAGCGCCTCGACGGCGTCGCGGTCGGCGAGGTCGACGACGTGGGTGGAGAAGAGGCCGGCGTTGCCTGCGAGCGCCGCGGTCTCGGCGAGGGCGGCCTCGCTGACGTCGACGGCCGCGACTCCCGCGCCGCGGGCCAGCAGGTCGAGGACGACGGCGCGACCGATGCCGTTCCCGCCCCCGGTGACGACGAACACGTTGCCGGCGATCTCCATGTGACTGCTCCCTCTGTCGCGGCCCGCTCGGGGCCCCCCGCTGCCGGTGTCTTCCGGCTGGATCCATGGTGCCTGGGCGTTTTGCCCGGAGAGCGGGCCCATGGTCCCGGGCCGGCGGCAGGAATTCGCGGGACGGGAGCGGCTCGGATGAGGCAGGGTCGGGTGGGTGGAGATCGCACGGACCGTCCTCGCCGCCCTCACCTGCCTCCTGCTGCTCGTCGCCGCGCTGAACAAGGTGACCGGGCAGCAGTCGATGCACGACATGGCCTCGCACCTCGGTATCGCGTGGCCCCGCTACCGCGCCATCGGCGTCCTCGAGCTCGCTGCGGTGGCGGGGATCGTCATCGGGCTGTGGTGGACGGCGCTCGGGGTCGCGGCGGGGGCCGGCGTGGTGCTGCTCATGGTGGGTGCCGTCGTCGTCCACGCCCGCGTGAAGGATCCTCTCGGCGCGATGGTCCCCGCCCTCGCGCTGCTCGTCCTCGCCGCCGGCTACACGGTCACGAGCCTGCTGTGAGCGTCAGGCGCTCTGCCACAGGCCGACGACGTTGCCCTCGGAGTCCTTGAAGTACGCGGCGAAGCCCATGTCGCCCACGGGCGTGCGGCCCTCGAGGACCTCACCGCCGTGGGACTCCACCCGCGAGAGGTCGGCGTCGATGTCCGTGCTGTCCAGGACGATGACGGTGGCGGTGTTCGACCCGGCCCGGGCGGTCATCCCGCCGCCGATGTAGCCCGGCTCGGAGGCCATGCCGTCCTGCCCCGTGGGGCCGGTCTGCACGCCGACGTAGTCGAGCTCGGGCATCTCCTCCACCTGCCAGTGGAAGACGTCGCTGTAGAAGCGCTTGGCGCGGTCCTTGTTCTCGAAGGGGATCTCGAAGTGGACCACTCGACCAGTCATGACAACCTCCGCGTCCGGGGGCCGGCACCGGCGCCGGCGCTGACCCCACGATCGTAGGACCGCGCGGACGCGTTGCACAGACCCCGCGAACCGCCGTCGTGGACGGCCACGGACGAGCACACTGCTCCCATGGCAGAGCTGGTGCTGGGCCCGATGGTCCGCCGCGTCGAGGGCTCGACCGCCGCGGTGTGGGTGGAGACCTCCCGGGCGGCGACCGTGTCCGTCCGTCTCGACGACGGCGCCACCTCCTCGGCCCCCACCTTCGCCGTCCACGGGCACCACTACGCGCTCGTCGAGGTGACCGGCCTGCCCCACGGTGGCCGGGTGCCGTACGAGGTGCTCCTCGACGACGACGTGTGCTGGCCGGCCCCGGACACCCCCTTCCCCGCGAGCACCCTCGCGGCACGGCAGGCGGACGCGCCGGTGCGGCTCGCCTTCGGCTCGTGCCGCACGAGTGTCCCGCACGACGACGTCCACCACCTGACCCACGGCGTGGACGCCCTGCGCACCTACGCGCTGGCGCTGGCCGACGGCGAGGCGGGGCCGCTCGGGCAGGCACCCGACCTCCTCCTGCTCCTCGGCGACCAGGTCTACGCCGACGCGACCTCGGCCGAGATGCGCGAGTTCATCGAGGCACGCCGGGACATCACCGAGGAGCCGGGCGACGAGCTGGCGGACTTCGCGGAGTACGCCCACCTCTACGGCCTCGCCTGGGGCGAGCCGGCGCTGCGCTGGCTGCTGTCCTGGCTGCCGACCCTGATGATCTTCGACGACCACGACGTGCGCGACGACTGGAACACCTCCCTCACCTGGCGCCGGCAGATGGAGGCGACGAGCTGGTGGCACGAGCGCATCGTCGCCGGACTCGGCTCGTACTGGGTCTACCAGCACCTGGGGAACCTGTCCCCGGCAGAGCGGGCAGCCGACCCGCTGTGGGCAGAGCTGCAGCGCCGCCGGGAGGCAGAGCCCGGCACTGAGGTCGACCTCACCGACGCCGTCGACGCCTTCGCCGAGCGCGCCGACCGGGAGCCGGAGAGCTACCGGTGGAGCTACACGCACCCGCTGGGGGCCTCGCGGCTCGTCGTCGTCGACTCGCGGGCGGCGCGGGAGCTGGAGCCGGCGCGGCGCTCCATGCTCGACGACGCCGAGACGGCCTGGCTGGACGAGCAGCTGACCGGCGACATCGCGCACCTCCTCGTGGCGACGTCGCTGCCCTTCCTCCTGCCGATGGGCCTGCACCGGGTGGAGGCGCTGGACGAGGCGGTCGCGGAGGGGAGGCTGGGCCGCCGCCTGGCCACGGCCGGGGAGTGGCTGCGCCAGGAGCTCGACCTCGAGCACTGGGGCGCCTTCAGCCGGTCCTTCGCGCAGGTGGCGCGGATGGTCACCGAGGTCGCCGACGGGCGGCGCGGCGCACCGCCCGCGTCGGTGCTCTTCCTCTCCGGTGACGTCCACTTCTCCTACGTCACCGAGGTCGACCGCGAGTCCGGCTCGCGGATGCTCCAGCTCGTGTGCTCCCCCATCCGCAACCCGCTCCCGCGGGCGCTGCGGGCCTTCGCGGCGCTCGGGTCCCACGGGGCCCGTCCGCTGGGGGCGCTGCTCTCGCGGCTGGCCAGGCTGCCCGAGCCGCCCTGGCGGTGGCACGGGATCGCCGGGCCGTGGTTCGACAACAACCTCGCGGTCCTGGAGATCGACGGCGAGCGGCTGCGCACGGCCTGGCTCGGCGGGCGGGTGGCCGGATCTCCGGAGGGACGGCCGGACCTCGCCGTCGTCGCCGACCTCGAGCTCGACGTCCCGCCGGCCGGGGGTGCCCATCGCCGGCCGCTCGCCCGGGTGCACCCCGACGGGCGGCGGGGGCTGCTCGCCCGGCTGCGCCGGCGCACCGGCCGGCGCCGCTGAGCGCTAGGGGCGTGGCCGCGGCACCAGCCGCTGGAGCTGGGTGACGTGCTGCGGGCCGAGCTCCTCGAGGGTGGTGACCTGGAGGAGCTTCATCGTGCGCACCACCTGCTCGGACAGGATCGCGATGGCGCGAGCGACCCCCTCCTGACCGCCCGCCATGAGGCCGTAGAGGTAGGCGCGGCCCACGAGGGTGAAGCGGGCACCCAGGGCGACCGAGGCGACGATGTCCGCACCGTTCATGATCCCGGTGTCCAGGGCGACCTCGGTGTGCGCGCCGACCTCGCGGACGACGTCGGGCAGGAGGTGGAAGGGGACGGGCGCGCGGTCCAGCTGCCGCCCGCCGTGGTTGGACAGGACCATCCCGTCGACTCCGAGGTCGACGAGCCGGCGGGCGTCCGCGACGGTCTGGACACCCTTGACGACGAGGCGCCCCGGCCACAGCTCACGGATCGTCGCGAGGTCCGCGTCGGTGACCGAGGGGTCCATGGCCGAGTCGAGGAGCTGCCCGACGGTGCCGCCGGTCGAGGACAGGGAGGCGAACTCGAGGCGGGGGGCGGTGAGGAAGTCGTACCACCACCACGGGCGCGGCACGGCATTGGCGATCGTCCGCAGCGACAGCTGCGGGGGGATGGAGAAACCGTTGCGGGTGTCCCGCAGCCGGGCACCGGCCACGGGGGTGTCGACGGTGAACATCAGCGTGTCGAACCCGGCGCGGGCAGCGCGCTCGACGAGCCCGAAGGAGATGTCGCGCTGCTTCATCACGTAGAGCTGGAACCAGTTGCGTCCGTCCGGGTTGGCCGCCTTGACGTCCTCGATGGAGGCCGTGCCGAGGGTGGACAGCGTGAAGGGGATTCCTGCCGCGCCGGCGGCGGCCGCGCCCGCGTGCTCGCCGTGGGTGTGCATGAGCCGGGTGAAGCCGGTGGGCGCGATCCCGAAGGGCTGGGCGGACGGTCCACCGAAGACGGTGGTGGAGGTGTCCACGCGCGAGACGTCGCGCAGGATCGAGGGGTGCAGCTCGATGTCGCGGAACGCCTGCCGGGCCCGCCGCAGCGAGAGCTCTCCCTCCGCGGCGCCGTCGGTGTAGTCGAAGGCGGCCGCGGGAGTGCGGCGCTTGGCGATCGCGCGGAGGTCCTCGATGGTCAGCGCGGCGTCGAGCCGGCGCCGTCGGGCGTTGAGCGTCGGCCGCTTGACGCGCAGCAGCTCGGCGAGCTCGCTCGGACGTGGCAGCTGACGGCCGGGGAACGGGTCACGCGGCGGCATCGGCCCTCCTTCAGGACTGCATCGGTTCCGAACTGTACTGGGACCTGGCCGACAGTCGTCGGTACGGTCGACGCCATGCCCCAGCACACCTTTCGCCGCATGCTCCTCGCCGGCCGCGACGCGGCCCGCCTCGCCACGGACCTCGCCACCGTCCTGCCGGTCCTCGAGACGCGGACGGTCGCGCACGGCCCGCTGTCGGCCGAGGACGCCGCGTGGGCCGACTCCTACACCGGCTTCACCGTCCCGCCCGACCTTGCCGACTCGGGCGTCCGCTGGTTCCACCTGCCGATGGCGGGCGTGGACCGCGTCGTCGAGGATCTCGCCGGCCGCGACGTCGTCCTCACCCGGACCGTCGGGGGGATGCCCGCCGCGATCGGGAGCTACGTCCTCGCCCACCTCCTCGCCGACGCGTGGCGCCTGCGCGAGTACGCCGCGCAGCAGCTCGAGGCGCGGTGGGAGCCGCTGCCGTCGCCTCGGGTCGCCGGACGGACCGTCGTCGTCCTCGGCACGGGCGAGATCGGCGCGGGCGTCGCGGGGGCGCTGCGCGGTGCCGGGTACCGCGTCGTCGGCGTCAACACCCGCGGGACCCCTGCGGCGGCCTTCGACGACGTCGTCGCCCTTTCCGACATCGGGTCCACGCTCGCCTCCTGCACGGCCCTCGTCAACGCGCTCCCGCTGACCGACGACACCCGCGGGCTCCTCGACGCGTCGCTGCTGGAGAGGCTCGACGGCGCCGTCGTCGTCAACGTCGGCCGCGGCGCGAGCCTCGTCCCGGACGACCTGCGCTGCGCCCTCGACTCCGGCCGCGTCCGCCGCGCGGTCCTCGACGTCCACGAGACCGAGCCGCTGCCCGCCGAGGACTGGCGCTGGACCCACCCGCGCGTCACCGTCACCCCGCACGTCTCCGGGCCGACCGAGCCCGAGGACGTCGTCGAGGCGGTCGTCGCGGCACACGCCGCCCTGGCCGCCGGACGCACGCCCCCGCACGTCGTCGACCTCGGGCGCGGCTACTGACGGGCGCGCCGCCCGCCTCACAGCTCCTTCTCGGCCAGCTCCCGGAACTCCTCGGGGACACCGGCGCCGCGGCCCATCGCCGCGGGCAGGTAGCCGACGGCGGAGCGGCCGAAGCGCTCGCGGGCCGCGTCCATCGACCGGTCCAGCGCCCACCGCGCCGCGCCGGTCTCCGAGCCCGGGCGCCACGGGTCCGGGGGCGGGAGCGGCAGCTCGAGCTGGATGGCGGCCTGCGCGGTCAGCTTCGACACCGAGATGCCGAGCAGCGTGATCTCGGGCCGCTCACCGCCCTCGTCGTCGATCGCCTGCCAGGCGAGGCGCTCGGCGACCTCGGTGAGGGTGAGCGTCGCGGAGACCGGGCCCGGCAGCGTGAGGGCACGGGTGACCGAGCGCATCGCCAGGAAGCGCACGCGGACCGTGACGGTGCGCCCGGCCCTGTCCTTGGCGCGCAGCCGGCTCGCCACCCGTTCGGCGAGGTGGCCGAGCACCTCGCGGACGAGCTCGGGCGTGGCCGGGCGGCGGCCCACGGCGGACTGTGCGCCGACGGAGCGGGCGCGGGTGGACGTGCTCACCCGGCGGGGGTCCTCGTTGTGCGCCAGGCTGTGCAGCGTCCCGCCCGTCGCGCGCCCCAGGTAACGCTCCATCGCCGAGCGCTCGGTCCGCGCGAGGTCGCCGATGGTGTGGATCCCGCGGTCGGCCAGACGCTGCTGCGTCACCGGCCCCACGCCCCAGATGAGACCGACCGGGAGCGGGTCGAGGAAGTCGCGCTCGTCGTCGGGCTCGACGACGACGAGCCCGTCCGGCTTGGCGACCTGCGAGGCGATCTTGGCCAGGTGCTTGGTGCGGGCCGCGCCCACCGAGATCGGCAGGCCGACCTCGCGACGCACCCGCTCACGGAGCAGCGCGGCGATGGCGGCGGGCGGGCCGAAGAGGTGCGTCGAGCCGGCGACGTCGAGGAAGGCCTCGTCGATGGAGATGCGCTGCACGAGGGGCGTGACGTCGCCGAGGATCGCCATGACGTCGTCGGCGATGGCCTGGTAGCGGTGGAAGGAGCCGCGCACGAAGGTGAGGCCCGGGCACAGCTGCGCCGCCTTCCACCCCGCCATCCCGCCCTGGACGCCGTGCTCCTTCGCCTCGTAGGACGCGGCGAGGACCACTCCCCCGCGGTCGCTGCCGCCCACGGCGATGGGCCGCCCCCGCAGCGCGGGCTGGAGCAGCTGCTCGACCGAGGCGTAGAACGCGTCGAGGTCGGCATGGAGGATGGTCGGTCCGGTGGTGGACACGGGCCCAGCATACTCGAACGCGCGTTCGACCGCCGGCGTCACGCCGCCGGCTCGTGCCCCTCGTCCATGTCCTCCAGGACCTCGAACGGCGACTCGACGTCTCCACGCCAGGCCTCGAGGCCTTCGCGGACGGCGAGGTAGGCGACGACGAGGGCCGCGACGGAGTCCGCCCACGCCCAGCCGAAGAGGGTGTTGAGGAGGAGGCCGATGAGCACCGCCCCGGAGAGGTAGCTGCACAGCACGAGCTGTCTGGCGTCCGCCATCACGCTTGCGGACTGCAGCTCGCGGCCCGTGCGGTGCTCGAACCAGGCGAGGGCCGGCATGAGGATCAGGCTCAGCGTCGCGATCCCGATCCCCAGCGGGCTGGAGTCGACGCTCCGCGCCCCGGTCAGGGAGAGCACGGAGTCGACGACGACGTAGGCCGCCAGGGCGAAGAAGGCGATTGCGATGACGCGGACCGTGGCAGCCTCCCACCGCTCGGGGTCCTTGCGGGTGAACTGCCAGGCGATCGCCAGCGCCGAGAGAACCTCGATGACCGAGTCCAGGCCGAACCCGATGAGTGCGGCGGAGGAGGCCAGCGCGCCGGCCCAGATCGCGACGATCGCCTCCAGCACGTTGTAGCCGATGGTGAAGCCGACGACGAACCGCACGCGACGGTGGAGGGTCGCACGACGGTCGGCGGCGACTCCCACGCTCATGACGCACTCTCCGCGCAGCAGCCGGGAACCGGGCAGGCGGGATCGAGGCACGGCGCGTCCTCGTCGACCGCCAGGGTGATGTCGACGAGCGCCGTGAGGGCCCGAGTCAGGTGCGGGTCGGCGATCTCGTAGCGCGTGTGCCTCCCCTCCGGCTCGGCGACGACGATGCCGCAGTCACGCAGGCAGGTGAGGTGGTTGGACACGTTGGACCGGGTCAGCTCCAGGTCGCGCGCCAGCACGGCCGGGTAGCCGGGCCCCTCGAGGAGCGTGAGGAGGATCCGGGACCGGGTCGGGTCGGCCATGGCTCGACCCAGGCGATTCATCACGGCGAGGCGATCGGCACTGGTCAGCATGCACTGATCATACAGTGGTCACTGTACGGTTGACGACGGTGCAGTCGGGCGGCTCAGACCCGACGATCGCGGGCGGGCCTGTCGTCGCCGTCCTCGACGCCGCCCGCGGGTCTGCGTCAGCCCTCGCGGATGCGCTCGATCACCGACCTCGCGGTGGTGTCGTCGCCGAGTGCGATCTGCACGTCGCTGCCGTCGAGGGCTGCCGGCACCCTGAGGGCCGACAGCATCTCGTCGCCGACCTTCACGAGAAGTCGTCCTTCCTCCCCGAGCTCGGCAACCTCTGCGCTGAGCGAGTGGAGGGTGGAGGCCCCCTGGTCGTCGAGCTGCAGGCGGACCGCGTCGCTGCTCACGCCGTCGGGGACGGCGTCCGCCTCCTTCACGCCCGCACTGATGAACTGTGAGGGGGCGATCGTCACGGGTTCGCCGTCGACGAGGGCGCAGTCGGCGTCCGAGGCGAGGGTGCAGGTCTGGGAGACGGCCAGCTCGATCGTTCCACCACGCGAGGACCCCACGTCCTCGGAGACGGCTCGGTAGGCGTCGGTCGAGCGTGTCACACCAGCGAGCCAGTAGGCGTCCTCACCCTCGGCGGAGACGAGGATGTCGCTCTCGGCCGCCGACATGTCCGGCGCGTTCCGCGCCATGGTGATCTGACCGTCGCGACAGTCCATGGGCTCGGGACCGCTCGGCTCACCGTCGATGTGCACGTCCACGGCCCCTGTGTCGCCGAGGCAGTAGATCGTCAGGACGTAGCCCTCCTCGACGTCGAAGTCGAAGTCGGGCACCTGGGCCGATCCACGCGCGAGGAAGGGCGACACGAGGACGCCGTCGCCCGCGAACCCCTGGAAGTGCTCGAGCCGCTCCGCCACGGCCTCGAGCTCACGTCCCGCGTCGGCAGCGAGGCCGGCCGCGGCGTCGGTGTCGTCCCCGGACGAGGAGGTGCACCCCGCCAGCGCGAGCACGGCGAGGGTTGCCACGGAGGTTCTCCATCGATACCGCATACCGGCCACCGTATCCACGGCGCTCGCCACCACGAAAAGCGCGGTGGACGTCCTCGCGAGGAGGGCGGTCGTCAGGGCTCGGGCGGCCCGCGGCGGATGCGCGCCAGGAGGTTCTCCGGCCGCGCCTCCTCCCCCTCCCACCGCGACTCGACCCACCACGTCGCCCCCGCGTCGGCGAGCTCCCTGACGCGGCTGGCGGCGGCCGCGTCCCCCTCGCGCAGCACCCCCTCGACGACGACGTCGAACCCTGCTCCCCCGTCCGCCCGCCTCTCGGCCGCGAGCGCCCGGATGTCGGCCACCATCTGCGGGGTCACCGGGTCCCCCGGCCCGCCCATGGGCTGCGGCAGGACACCGTCCCAGCGCAGCGCCCGGTCCATCGACCGCCGCGAGGGCCACGCCCCGACCACCCACACCGGCACGCGGGGCCGCTGCACCGGCGTCGGGCGAAAGACGAGGTCCTCGACGCGGTGGTGCGTCCCGGTGTAGCTGAACGGCTCCCCGCGCCAGGCGAGGTCGAGGATCGCGAGCGAGTCGTCGAGGAGCTCGGCGCGGGTGCGCCGCTCGGTGGGCGCGCCGGAGACGCGGCTGAACGCGCCGTCGTCGACCGCGCCGAGACCGACCGGCATGACGAGACGCCCGCCGGAGAGGTGGTCCACGGTGATCGCCTCCCGCGCCACTTTCCAGGGGTGGCGCCGGGCGAGGGCGAAGACCATCGCCCCGAGCCGGATCCGCGTCGTGGAGACGGCGGCCGCCCCGAGCAGCGTCCAGGGGTCGTAGGTGTCCATCGCCCCCACGCTGATGCCGTCCCACGTGAAGAAGCCGTCCCAGCCGGCCTCCTCGGCGGCGACCGCCATGTCCAGGACCTGCTCGACGGAACCGAAGGACGCGACGACGCCGTACCTCATGGCCCGACGGTACTCGCGGGGGTCTGGCCAGACCAGGCCCGACGGAGGATCATGGGCCCATGGGACGCATCGTCGCGCTGCCCGCGCGGGGCGAGGTCGTCGCGGACGTCCGCGGCGGCGGCCGTGCCCTGCGAGTGTCGTGGCACCACGACGACGGCGTGGCCGTCCTCTCGCTGTGGCACGACCACGTGTGCACCGGCACGGCGCGGGTCGCCGCCGAGGACGTGCCGGCCCTGGTCGCCGCGCTCACCGGCGGACTGGCCCGCGGGTACGTGAGCGGCGCCGTCGAGGCGGAACCCACCGGCTGAGTGTCGGCCCGCCCTGGCACAGTGGGCACGTGACCGCCCTGCTCCGCATCGAGCGCCGCCCCGACGCGCCCGCCGACGACGCGGCGTGGCCCGACTCGGTCCCCGCCGTCGCCCACCTCCTCGCCCACGGGCTGGAGGTCCCGGCCGGTGTCACCTTCCTCGTCGGGGAGAACGGGGCCGGCAAGTCGACGATCGTCGAGGCGGTCGCCGAGGCGCTCGGCATCCCGCCCGACGGCGGGTCCACCGACCACGTCGGGGGCGCCGAGCGTGGGCGCGCCAGCGACCGCTCCGATCTCGGCGACCGCCTGCGTACCGTGTGGCACGGGCGCGCCGGGGGGCACCGGGGCTTCTTCCTGCGCGCCGAGACGATGCACCGCTTCGTCAGCTACCTCGAGGACGCCTCCGCGCCGGCCGACGGGCCGCCGTCACCCCACCAGCTCCACCGGCTGAGCCACGGTGAGTCCTTCGTCGAGATGCTCACCGGCTCCTGGGTCCGCGCGGCGGGCGTCGTCCTCCTCGACGAGCCGGAGTCGGCCCTGTCCTTCACGACGTCCCTCGCGCTCCTCGACGTGCTCGCCCAGCTCGCCGCCACGGAGCGGCACGTCCTGTGCGCCACCCACTCCCCGATCCTCACCGCGCTGCCGGGCGCCCGCGTCCTCCAGCTCGACGACGCCGGCATCACGCCGGTCGCGTGGGAGGAGCTGGAGGTCGTGCGGCACTGGCGCGCCTTCCTCGACGCTCCGGGACGCTACCTGCGCCACCTCGGGGACTGAGCCGCCTCACACGTGTGGGTCGTCGGGATGCTCGGGCTCCTCACCGCCGGGCACGACGGCGACGCTCACCGTCGCCCGGGACAGCACCCCCTGGCTCACCGAGCCGAGCATGAGACCGGTGAACCCGCCCAGGCCGCGCTTGGCGACGACGAGCAGGCTCGCGTCGGTGGACTCCTCGACGAGGGTGGCCTCCGGGTGGCGGCGCAGGACCCTCAGCTCGACGTCGACGGCGGGGTGGTCGGCCGCGACCTCCTCCACGGCACGGCGTGCCGCCTCGGTGGCCTGCTGGGACCTGTCGACGAGGTCGGTGTACCAGTCCCCCGGTGGCGCGCCCATCGGCATCTCGACGTACTCGGCCCGCACGGCCCGCACCGACGCACCGGTCGCGGCGGCGTGCTCGACGGCGAAGCGCAACGCTCCGGCGGCGGCCGGGGAGCCGTCGACGCCGACGACGACGGGCCCCTGCTCGGCGGTCCCGCGGACGACGACGACCGGGCAGCGGGCGTACATCGCCACCTGCTGCGACACCGATCCCACGATCATCCCGGTGACCCGGCCGTGCCCACGCGCACCGAGGACGAGCACGGAAGCGCCGAGCGAGGCCTTGAGGAGCTCGGGCGCTGCTCGCCCGACGCGCACCTCGGTGGTGACGGTGAGCCCGGGCACCGCCTCGCGGGCCGCGCGCGCCGCCCGCTCGCACACCTCGCCGCCGATCTCGACCGGTTCTGCGGCGTCGAACACCGCGACGTACCCGCCGATGGCGTGCAGGTGGACGAACGCGTGGACGACGTGCAGCGAGGTGCCCCTGCGCTCCGCCTCGGCCGCCGCCCACAGCACGGCGGTGTCGGCGAGGGCGGAGCCGTCGACCCCCACGACGACCGGGCGGTTCGGGTCAGTTGGTCTGGTCATGATCATCGCCTCCCACCCCCTTCCTATCGCGGTGGGAGGCGAGAAACCGGGGACCTTCGGCCCGTCGGCGGCTACGGCCTGGCCGCACGCTCCTCGCGGCGCAGGACCAGGGCGGCCCGTGCCTCGGCCATCTCGTCCCAGGGGATCGTCTCGGTGTCGCGCTCGAGCGTGGCCTCCGGGCCCTTGCCCGCGAGCACGACGGTGTCCTGCGGGCCGGCCTGGCCGACGGCGTGCCGGATCGCCTCCTGC
Source organism: Georgenia satyanarayanai (assembly GCF_900116375.1). Classification (GTDB taxonomy): domain Bacteria; phylum Actinomycetota; class Actinomycetes; order Actinomycetales; family Actinomycetaceae; genus Oceanitalea; species Oceanitalea nanhaiensis. The sequence continues at coordinate 70,108 of NZ_UETB01000015.1, forward strand.
CGGTCACCGATGCTCAGGACGTTCGTGCGGCCGGCCTCGCGGGCGCCACGCTCCATCTCGGCGAGGATGTCGGCCAGCGGGGTGTCGCGGTGGTCCTCCTCGGTGAGCACGGCGACGTCGGCCATCCGGGTGGCGACCTCCCCCAGCGGGGCGCGCTTGGAGGGGTCGCGGGGGCCGCCGGCGGACCCGATGACCACCCACAGCCGTCCCTCGGTGGTCACGCGCACGGTGGCCAGCGCCTTGTCCAGGCTCGGCGGGGTGTGGGCGAAGTCGACGATGACGCGCGGGTCGCCTTCCTGCCGCTCGCACATCTCCATCCGGCCGGGCACCCCGGGGAAGGTCGCCAGCCCCGCGACGAGCTCGGCGAGGGGCACACCCGCGGCGTGCACCCCGGCCATGGCGGCCAGGGCGTTCGCGACGTTGAAGCGGCCGATCATCGGCAGCACGGCCGCGGCGGAGCCGGCCGGGGTGTGGACGGTGAAGCGCAGGTCGTCCGGTCCCTCGACGACGTCCCCCGCCCACCAGTCGGCCTCGCGGCCCTCGGCGCTGTAGGTGGTGCGGCTGGGCGCCATCGGCAGCAGCTGCGTCGTCCACGGGTCGTCGGCGTTGAGGACGGCGTGCCGGGCACGCTGGACGAGGAGGGACTTGTCGGCGAAGTACTGCTCCATCGTGCCGTGGAAGTCGAGGTGCTCCCCGGTGAGGTTGGTCCAGACCGCGACGTCGAAGTCGACGCCGCGCACCCGGTCCAGGGCCAGCGCGTGGCTCGAGGCCTCGACGACGGCGCTCGTCGCGCCGTGGTCGACCATCTCCCGCAGGATCTGCTGGACCTGCGGCGCCTCGGGCGTGGTGAAGTGGGTGGGCGGCTGGCGCAGCACACCGTCGGGCAGCTCGTAGCCGATCGTCGAGAGCAGCCCGGTGGGGCGGCCGGCGCTGCGCAGCAGGTGACGCGCGAGGGCGGACGTCGTCGTCTTGCCGTCGGTGCCGGTGACGCCGAGGACGGTGAGCTCGCGGCTGGGGTGGCCGGCGAGGACCGACGCGGCGTCGGCGAGGGCCGCCCGGGCGCCGGGCACCTGCAGGTACGGGACCGGGCAGGCGACGCCGTCGGGCAGGCCCTCACCGAGGACGGCGACGGCGCCGCGCCCGACGGCGTCGGTGATGAACCCGTGGCCGTCCACGCGCGCGCCGCGGACCGCGACGAAGACGTCGCCGGTGCCCGCCCAGTCGGCCTGGTGGGTGGCGCCGCGGACCTCGGTGGACGCGTCCGCCTCCGGGGGCAGCTCGAGGTCCAGCGCGGCAGCCAGGTCACCAAGTCTCATGCGACCAAGCGTAGGTGCCCCGGCGGGGCGCGGCGGGTCAGCTCGCGGTCGCGAGCTCCTGGCCGATGTCGGGACGGACGCCCTCGAGGATCGCGGCGTCGACCATGGCGGCGACCTCGTCCTCGGTCTTGGACAGGACGAGGGCGAGCTCGGTGACGAAGGGGGCGCTCGCGTCGCGCAGCAGCTTCATCTCCCCGAAGGCCAGGCGCTTCTCCTCGTTGCTCCGGGTGAGGTCGCGGATGAGGGCGGCGATGATGAGGATCTCACCGGTGCGCAGACGGTCACCGTTGGCCTTGATGCGGCGCGACCAGACGGTCTCCTGCTCGGGGCTGGCTGCGAGGAGCACGTCGATGATCTGGCGGACACCCGCGGCGTCGACGGCGGGACGCACGCCGACCTCGGCGGCCCGGTTCTCCGGCATGGTGACTTCGAGGTCGGAGTTGTGCACGTCGAGCTGGACGTAGGTCACCTTCTCCTTGCGGATGGTGCGCGTGGAGACCTTCTTGACCGTCGCCGGTCCGTGATGAGGGTGGACGACGACCTGACCAGTGGTGAAATTCAACGCGTGACCCTTTCCCTGAAAGAGCGCCACACTCGGTGCCGGCGAATACCGAAAACGGCAGCCGACGACTGTCTCAGACCGCCCTACCGCTGAATTCCCGACATCGTCCGGGCGGTACGAGGACACGGAGGAATTCGCAGCCACATCCGGTGGGAGCGCCCGACCTCCGCGAGCCAGCGCATATCATCATCGCATATCTGGCAACAAATTGCCAGCCGGTGGCCTGCGCCACAATGGGTTTTGCGCAATCGCCGGCGGCCCGCTGCTCACTGGCCCTTGACGTTGACGAGCTGGCGCAGGACGTGGTCCACGGAGACGAGGTCGGCGGCGTCGGCCATGACGACGTCGACGTCCTTGTAGGCGTCGGGGATCTCGTCGACGAAGGCGGGGAGGTCCCGGTACTCGATCCCGGCCATGCGCCGTCGCAGGTCGGTCTGGGTGAAGGTGCGCCGCGCCTGGGTGCGGGAGTAGGCACGGCCGGCGCCGTGCGGGGCCGAGCACAGGGACATCTCCTCCCCCTTGCCCGTGACGACGTAGGACGCCGTGCCCATCGAGCCGGGGATGAGGCCGCGCACCCCCTCGTGGGCCGCGATGGCGCCCTTGCGGGAGACGAGACGGCGGCCGCCGGCGTGCTGCTCGACGGCGGTGTAGTTGTGGTGGCAGTTGACCTCCTCGAGGCGCTGCACGTCCTCGGCGAGGAAGCGCCCGAGCTCGTCGACGACGCGGTCCATCATGACCTCGCGGTTGAGGCGGGCGAACTCCTGGGCCCAGTGGAGGTGGGCGAGGTAGGTGTGGAACTCGGCGTCGTCCTCGGTGAGGTGGGCGAGGTTGCGGTCGGCGAGGTGGTCACCGCGGCGGTCGGCCACGCGCTGGGCGGCGGTGATGAAGCGGCGGGCGATCTGGTTGCCGACGCCGCGGCTGCCGGAGTGGAGGAAGGTCCACACCCGGCCCTCCTCGTCCGCCGTCACCTCGATGAAGTGGTTGCCCCCGCCGAGCGAGCCGAGCTGCAGGCGCCAGTTCTTGGCGTAGGTCTCTGGCGAGACGCTCTCCTCGCGGGCGAGACGCTCGAGCTCGGTGACGGCCTGCGGCGCGCGGCCCCACACCTTGCGGTTGTAGTTGCCGGGGCTGAGCGGCACGGCGCGTTCGATCGCCTCGCGCAGGACTGCCAGCGGGCGTCCGGCCCCGCGCAACCGGGCGACGGTGAACTGGGTGCGCACGGCGACCATCCCGCAGCCGATGTCCACGCCCACCGCTGCCGGGATGACCGCGCCCACGGTGGGGATGACGGAGCCGACGGTGGCGCCCATGCCGACGTGCGCGTCCGGCATGAGGGCGACGTGCGGGTCGACGATCGGCAGCTCGGCGGTGAGGCGGGCCTGGGCCAGCGCCTGCGGGTCGATGATCGAGGCCCAGGAGTACAGCTTGTCCGTGACGCGCTCCATGCCCCGACCATGGCAGGTGCGCGGCGGTCCGGCACGGGCAGGGCGCCGGAAGGCAGCCCGGTACGGTCAGACGCGACTCAGCACCGGGGCGGCGGGGCGCACCTGGTCCTCGAGCAGCGTGGGACGGCAGGCGACGAAACCGCTGACGAGCAGCACCGCGAGGCTGGCGAACAGGACGACGAACGCCCCCGTCCAGGACCCGGAGCCCGCGTAGAGCGCGCCGACGCCGAAGGGGCCGATGCAGGCGATGGCGTAGCCGACGCCCTGCATCGCGCCGGACAGCACGGTGGAGCCCGCCGTCGTGCGGGTGCGGGCGTTGACGAGGGTGAGGCACAGCGGGAAGGTGCTCACGCCCAGGCCGAGGAGCACCACCCAGACGACCGCGCCGGCGTCGGGTGAGAGCAGGAGCCCGGCGTAGCCCGCCCCCATGGCCGCGGTGCACACGGCGACGATGACGAAGGGGTTGCGCAGCCGGATCGCCAGGGGCGGCACGACGAACGCTGCGGGCAGCCCGATGACCGAGAAGAGCGCGACGAGCGCGCCACCGGACTCCGGGTCGGCGCCTGCGTCGATGAGGATCGCCGGGAGCCAGGTGAAGATCGCGTGGACGTTGAGGCTGGTGATGCCCATCATCAGCACGAGCGACCACAGCAGCGGGGTGCGCCACGCGCCGTGCAGGCGCTGGGGCCCGGACTCCACCGGCGCCACGGCGCCCGCGCGGGAGGCGAGGACCACCCAGAGCACGACGGCGACGGCGGTCGTCGTCGCCCACATCGCGATGGCCCACCGCCAGCCGGCGACGAGGGCGACCGGGACGGCCGCGAGGGGGGCGACGAACTGGCCCACCTGGAGGAGCGCGATGTACATCGAGCTCACCGCCTTGAGGTGCGCCGAGAAGTACTTCTTCACGAGGGGGATGACGAGCACGTTGGACGCCCCGACACCGACGAAGGCCACGACGGTGGAGGCCACGAGCACGCCGGTCGACGGCGCCAGCGCCCGCAGCACGATGCCGCCGGTGGTAAAGGCGACGGCGATCGCGATGGTGCGCTCCAGTCCGAGCCGGCGTGCCACGGCGGCCGCGACCAGCCCGAACACGGCGAAGCAGGCCGTGACGATCGTGCCGAACACGCCGTACAGGGACGGCCCGAACTCGAGGTCGGCGCCGATCGTGTCGAGCAGCGGGGTGAACCCGGTGACCGCGGTGCGGAGGTTCAGCGCGGTCAGGACGATCGCCAGGAGGGGCAGCACGCTCGCCCGGGCCTTGTCACTCATGTCGACCTCAAAGGTAGGATGATGGGATGAATCGGGCAGACACTAGCGCACACCAGGCACCCCTGCGCAAGGCGCCGAGCATGACCGACGCCGTCACGGCGCGCTTCCACGAGGCGGTCGCCTCCGGCGAGTGGCCCGTGGGCGAGCGCATCCCGGTCGAGGCCGAGCTCATGGCCTGGGTCGGCGCCGGGCGCAACACCGTGCGCGAGGCGGTCCAGTCGCTCGTGCGGGCCGGGCTCGTCCGCCGGGAGCAGGGGCGGGGCACCTTCGTCATCGCCCGGTCCGAGCTCGCGACCTCCCTCACCCGTCGCGCGACGCGCGCGCACCGGCGGGACGGACTGGAGCTGCGGGCCGCCCTCGACGGCGCGGCAGCCCGGATCGCGGCGCTGCGCCGCGGCGACGAGGACGTCACCGCCCTGCGCGAGGCGCTCGACGAGCGGACCCGCGCCTGGGAGCAGGACGACCGTCAGGTCCGCATCGTCGCCGACCTCCGGCTGCACCGCGCGGTCGTCGCCGCCACGCACAACGAGCTGTTCATGGAGCTCTACGACGGTCTCGTCCCGCTCTACGAGGAGGTGCTCGCGGACGACGTCGACGACGACGAGGACCCCCACGCGGGCGAGCACGAGCAGCTCGTCCACGCGATCGTCGAGCGACGGCCGGTCGAGGCGGAGGCCGCGGTCGCCGACATCCTCACGCCCCTCATCGACGAGCTGTGACCTCCGGCGCCGGCCGGCGGCGTCCGCGCCGGGGACATGCCTAGGCTGCACCCATGCCTGCTGACCGGCGCCCCACCCGGGAGGAGCTGCTCGCCTCGGCCGACCGCACCCTTCCGCTCGTCGTCGCGCCGGGCCTGCGGGTGCTCTTCTGCGGGATCAACCCCGGGCTCTACTCTGCATGGTCGGGGCACCACTTCGCGCGGCCGGGCAACCGTTTCTGGCCCGCCCTGCACCGCTCGGGACTCACCCCGCGGCAGCTGGCCCCCTCCGAGCAGGAGCAGCTGCTCTCGTGGGGGCTGGGCGTGACGAACGTCGTCGAACGGGCCTCGGCCACCGCCGCGGAGCTCTCCCCCGCCGAGCTGCGGGAGGGCGGCCGGCGCCTGCGGGCCGACGTCGCCGAGCACCGCCCCGCATGGCTCGCCGTCCTCGGCGTCACCGCCTACCGCACGGCCTTCGACCGGCCCCGCGCCACCTACGGGGAGCAGGACCTGCGGCTGGGGTCCACCCGGGTGTGGGTGCTGCCCAACCCGAGCGGCCTCAACGCCCACTTCACGCCGTCGCGACTGGCGGAGGCCTTCGCCGAGCTGCGCCGCGCCGTCGAAAGGCGCGGCGCAGACCCGGCGTGAGCAGGCCCGGTCTAGCCGGACTTGCGGCGGAAGGTGCGCTTGCCGCCACCGTTCACCTGGCTCCCGTGGACCGCGCCGGTGTTCTGCTGCGCCTGGTGGTTCTGGTGCGCGCGCTCGTTCTTGCGGTCGAGCGCCTGGCGCATCTTCTCCTTGGCCGTCTCGGGCTGCGGTTCCGGCGTCGTGTCAGCCATCGTCCCTCCAGGTGTCTCGTGGGCGAGCGGTCCCGGCCAGCCTGCCCTGCCGGCGCCCCGATAGCCAGGACTTAACGAACGGCGGCGCTCAGTCCGTCAGCTCGCTCAGCCGCTCACGGGCCTCCTCGACCGCGTGGCGGGCGGCCTCCTCGCGCGCCTCCGCGTCCTCACGCTCCTCTGCAGCATGGGTACGTTCCTCGTCCAGCTCGGCGAGCTGCTCCTCCAGCCGCTCGAGCTCGCGGCGCAGCTCCTCGGTGCGGGCGGCCGCCTGGAGCACCTGCGCCTCGACCCGGGACAGCTCCTCGGCTGCGTCCTCGAGCTCGGCGCGGGCGTGCTCGGCCACGCGCTCCCGGGCGCGCAGCTCACGCTCGGCGCGCCGGATCTCACGGGCGGTGTCCGCCGGCTCGGGCGTGGGCTCCGGGGCGCTGCGGCGGCTGATCGCCCGGCGCGGCGGCGTCCGCTCCTCCGGTTCCTCGTCGCGCTCCGTGCTGCGCGGCCGGCGGCTGATCGCCCGACGCGGCGGGGCGTCGTCGTCCTCCGCCGCCGGTTCCTTGCTCGTGGGCGCGGGACGGGTGCGCCGCGCCGTGCGGGGCGGGGCCGCGGGCTCCTCCTCCGGCTCGGCGGTCTCGACAGCACCGGGCACCGCGAGCGCGCCCTCGATCCCGCCGCTGGGCTCGAGCGCGCGGACGAGCAGCAGGCTGCGCACGGCCCGCTCGGCGTCGCGGTCGATGACGGCGGCGGACCACGTCGCCTCCACCTGCTCCTGCGCCGCCCCGGACAGCCCGACGCCGTGCTCCTCGGCGAGCCGCGCCGCCGTCCTGGTCACCGCGCCGGTCAGCTCGCGGCGGCGCTTGCCGAGCGCGCGCAGCTCGGCGGGGTCCGCGGCGACCTGAGCCACCCGCAGCTCGGCGCCGAGCCGGCCGAGCGCGTCGAGATCCTCCGGGTGCTCCCGGGCGACCGCGCCCACCGCCCACGCCGCGACCGAGGCCTTGGGCAGGGCCTTGACCCTGGTCGCCAGCTCCCGGTCGCCCGCCCGCCTCGTCGCGGCCGCGCGCGCGTTCCGGGTCGCGATGAACTCGGCCGGCGCGTGGGCGTAGAGCTCTCGCGCGACGGACACCAGCTCGGCGTCGGTGGTCTCGGTCACGGCCGTAGCCTGGCACGGAAGCCCCCGCCCGCGCCCTTCCAGCGGCTCTGCGAGGACCGCCCGGGGACTCGGCTCCCGGCACCGGGCACGGTGCTCGTCGACGGACTGCTCAGCCGCTGACCGTCGGACCGGCCTCCTCGGGGGTGAGGACGATGACGCAGCGGCGCTCCCGCTCCATCGCCGCGCGGTACTCGTCCCAGTCCTCGTGCTCCCCCGAGACGCGACGGTAGTAGTCGACGAGAAGATCCATCGCCTCGGGCAGCGAGACGATCTCGACGGTGCCGGTCAGCTGCACCCACGGCCCGAAGAACCGCTCGCTGAGCTGGCACAGGGACGCGCGGGGCGTGCGCCGCAGGTTGCGCACCTTGACCGCCGTCTCACGGGTGCTGACGAGGACGCGCCCGTGGTCGTCGACCGCTGCCAGGACCGGTGACTGCTGCGCGTCGCCGCTGCGTCTGCGGGTGGAGAGGACGCCGCGCGGGTTGGCCCGCACGAACTCGAGTGCCGCGCCGATGTCCACGGCTCAGTCGGCGATCTCGGCGCCGGTGGTCTCGGCGTACTCCTCGGGTGAGAGGAGCTCGGACTCCTCCGCCACCTCGACGGCGAAGAGCCAGCCGTCCCCGAAGGGCTCGCGGTTGACGAGCGACGGGTCGTCCAGGGCCTCCTGGTTCACCGCCGTGACGGTGCCGGTGAGGGGCGCGTAGAGGTCGGAGACGGACTTCGTCGACTCCACCTCTCCGCAGGTCTCTCCCGCCGACACCTCGGCGCCGACCTCCGGCAGGTCGAGGTAGACGATGTCGCCCAGGGCGTCGGTCGCGACGGTGGTGATGCCCACGCGCACGGGGGTGAGGGAGTCGTCGACCCACTCGTGCTCGGCGGTGTACTTGAGGTCGGGACGGATGGTGGCCATGGCTTCTCCTCAGCAGGTGGTCAGGGACGACGGTAGAACGGACGCTCGACGACGGCGAAGGGTTCTCGCCGGCCGCGCACGTCGACGTCGAGCGCGGTGCCGACCTCCGCGGCGGCGGGGTCGACGACGGCGAGGGCGATCGGGTGGCCGAGCGTGGGGCTGGGCAGGCCGGAGGTGACGACGCCGACCTCCTCCTCCCCCAGCACGACGGGTGCGCCCTGGCGCGCGGCGCGGCGGCCCTGGCCGGCGAGGCCGACGAGGACCCGCCGTCCGGGCTCGCCCGCCTCGTGGGCAGCGCGGATCCGCTCCAGCGCCGTGCGGCCGACGAAGTCCGCCGTCTTGCGGCGCAGACCGACGATGCCACCGAGCCCCACGGTGAAGGGGTCGACGTCGCGGCCCAGCTCGTTGCCGTACAGCGGCAGCGCGGCCTCCAGCCGCAGGGAGTCGCGCGCGGCGAGCCCGGCGGGCACCAGGCCGGCGTCCGCGCCGGCGTCCAGCAGGGCGTGCCACAGGGCGACGGCGTGCTCCCCCGGCACGAGGATCTCGACCCCGTCCTCCCCGGTGTAGCCCGTGCGGGCGAGCAGCACGCGCTGCCCGACCAGCGTGCTCCAGCGGGAGGAGTAGTAGCGCAGGTCGTCGACCGGTTCAGCGGCGAGCGCCGTCACGATCTCGACAGCGCGCGGCCCCTGGACGGCGAGGAGCGCCGTCTCTTGGGTTGCCGCGCCGATGCGGACGTCGAAGCCCTTGACGCGCAGGAAGAGCTCGGCGAGCACGGCGGACGTGTTGGCCGCGTTCGGCACGGTGAGGAACCTGTCCTCCCCTACGCGGTAGACGATGAGGTCGTCGACGATGCCGCCCTCGGGCGTGCACAGCAGCGTGTACTTCGCCCGGCCCACCTCGAGGGTGGAGATCGAGCCGACGACGGCGTGGTCGAGGAACGCCCCGGCGCCAGGCCCGTCGACCCACACGGTGCCCATGTGGCTGAGGTCGAAGAGCCCCGCGGCCTCGCGCACGGCGCGGTGCTCGGCCAGCTGGGAGCCGTAGTGCAGCGGCATGTGCCAGCCGGCGAAGCTCGTCATCGTCGCCCCCAGCGCCGCGTGCTCGGCGCGCAGAGCGGTCTGCTTCTCGCTCATCGGTCCTCCTCGAACGCCTCGGGCGGCGGGCACGCGCACACGAGGTTGCGGTCCCCGTAGGCGTTGTCGATGCGGCTCACCGGCGGGAAGTACTTGTCCTGCCGCAGCACGGGAACCGGGAAGGCGGCCTGCTCGCGCGGGTAGGCCCGGTCCCAGGAGTCGGTGGCGACGTCGGCCGCCGGGTGCGGGGCGCGGCGCACCGGGCTGTCGGCGACGTCGACCTCGCCGTCGAGGATCTGCTGGATCTCCCCGTGGATGGCCACCATCGCCTCGACGAAGCGGTCGAGCTCGGCGCGGTCCTCGCTCTCGGTGGGCTCGACCATGAGCGTGCCGGCCACCGGGAAGGACAGCGTGGGGGCGTGGAAGCCGAAGTCGACAAGCCGCTTGGCCACGTCCTCGGCCGTCACCCCCGAACGCTTCGTCAGCTCGCGCAGGTCGAGGATGCACTCGTGGGCCACGAGCCCGTCGGCCCCCGTGTAGAGGACCGGGAAGTACGGGTCCAACGCCTTCGCGACGTAGTTCGCCGCGAGCAGCGCGCTACGGGTGGCGGCCGCCAGGCCCTCGGCGCCCATGAGCGCGATGTAGGCCCAGGAGATGGGCAGCACCCCGGCGGACCCGTAGCGGGTGGCGGAGACGGGCACCGCGCCGTCGTCGCCGGCGGCATCCCCGGGCAGGAAGGGGGCCAGGTGCTCGCGCACCGCGACGGGGCCCACGCCGGGGCCGCCCCCGCCGTGGGGGATGCAGAAGGTCTTGTGGAGGTTGAGGTGGGAGACGTCGCCGCCGAACTCCCCCGGCTGGGCGAGGCCGATGAGGGCGTTGAGGTTGGCGCCGTCGACGTAGACCTGCCCGCCGGCCGCATGGACGGCCTCGCACACCTCGCGCACCTCGGTGTCGAAGACGCCGTGGGTGGAGGGGTAGGTGAGCATGATCGCGGCGAGCTGGTCGCCGTGCTGCTCGATGCGCGCGTGGAGGTCGGCGGTGTCGATCGAGCCGTCGTCGGCGGTCCTGACGGTGACGACCCTCATCCCGGCGAGCACGGCGGAGGCCGCGTTCGTCCCGTGGGCCGAGGACGGGATGAGGCACACGGTCCGCTCGCCCTCGCCGCGCGAGCGGTGGTAGCCGCGGATCGCGAGAAGGCCGGCGAGCTCGCCCTGGGAGCCGGCGTTGGGCTGAACGGATACGCGGTCGTAGCCGGTAATCTCCGCGAGCCAGCCCTCGAGCTCGTCGACGAGCTCGCGCCAGCCCGCGGTCTGGTGGTCCGGCGCCAGCGGGTGGATCGTGGCGAAGCCGGGCCACAGCATCGCCTGCATCTCCGTCGCCGCGTTGAGCTTCATCGTGCACGAGCCGAGCGGGATCATCGTGCGGTCCAGCGCGAGGTCGCGGTCGGCGAGCCGGCGCAGGTAGCGCATCATCTGCGTCTCCGAGCGGTGGGCGTGGAAGGTGGGGTGGGTGAGGAAGTCGCTCGTGCGGCGCAGCGGCGCGGGGACCTCGAAGCCTCCGCCGGGCCCGGACCCCTCGACCCCGAAGGCGGCGAGGACGGTCGCGAGGTGCTCCGGCGTCGTCGTCTCGTCGCAGGAGATGCCGATCGTGTCCGCGTCGACGAGCCGCAGGTTGACCCCGGCCCGGTCCGCCTCGGCCACGACGTCGGCCGCCCGGCCGGGGACGCGGACGGTGACGGTGTCGAAGAACGCGTCGTGGACGACGTCGACCCCGCCGGCGGCGAGCCGCATTGCCAGGGTGCGGGCGGCGCCGTGGGCGTGGCGGGCGATCTCCCGCAGGCCGTCGGGCCCGTGGTAGACGGCGTACATGCCGGCGACGACGGCGAGCAGCGCCTGCGCGGTGCAGATGTTGCTCGTGGCCTTCTCCCGGCGGATGTGCTGCTCGCGCGGCTGGAGGGCCAGGCGCAGCGCGGGACGGCCCTCGCTGTCCTTGGAGACGCCGACGAGCCGGCCGGGCAGCTGGCGCTCCAGGCCCTCGCGCACCGCCATGAAGGCGGCGTGCGGGCCCCCGAAGAAGAGCGGGACGCCGAAGCGTTGCGCGGAGCCGACGGCGACGTCTGCGCCCTGCTCCCCCGGCGGGGCGATGAGCGTGAGGGCGAGGAGGTCGGCGGCGACGGTGACCATCGCGCCGCGCTCCTTCGCCTCGGCGACGAGGGCGGCGTGGTCGCGCAACCGACCCGAGGTGCCGGGCTGCTGGAGGACCAGGCCGGTGACGCCGTCGGGCAGGTCCGGCAGGCCGCCGTCGAGGTCCGCGACGACGACGGTGATGCCGACCGCCTCCGCCCGCGCGAGGACGACGGCGAGGGTCTGCGGGTGGAGCTCGTCGTCGAGCACGACGGTGGCGGCCTTGGAGGCCTTGTTCGCGCGCTGCATGAGGAGCACGGCCTCGGCGACGGCGGTGGCCTCGTCCAGCAGCGAGGCGCCCGCGACCGGCAGGCCGGTGAGGTCGGCGACCGCCGTCTGGAAGTTGAGCAGCCCCTCGAGGCGGCCCTGGGAGATCTCCGGCTGGTAGGGGGTGTAGGCGGTGTACCAGGCGGGCGACTCCAAGACGCCCCGCCGGATGACCGACGGCGTGTGGGTGCCGTAGTAGCCCTGGCCAATCATCTGGACCCGCTGGACGTTGCGCCCGGCGAGCTCGCGCAGCCGGTCGAGGACCTGGGCCTCGCTGCGCGGCGCCGGCAGGTCGAGGGGCCGCTGCTGGCGGATGGCCGGCGGTACCGAGTCGAGGAGCGGGCGCCAGTCGGCGTGGCTGAGCGACTCGAGCATGGCGGCGGTGTCGGCGACGCGGGGGCCGATGTGGCGGTCGGCAAAGGACGGTGAGGACATGGACACGGCTCCGGGGTGGCGGGGAACTGGGTCCTCCCCGCTCTGTCATGGGACCTGAGAGTTTTCGCGAGCCGGGCTCGCCTGCACCGTCGGTGAGCGCTGACGCGCTGCTTTCCAGAGCTGCCTGATCGCGGCGGTACCGGGGCCTGAGAGATTAGCGGGAGGGCTTGCTCCTTCGGCGCCCGCGCAGGGCGGGACTCTCCCGCCGCGGGTGGGCGGCGTATCGAGTTGTCCAGGTCACACTACCCGGCGCCCCGGACATCGGTCGCCGCGCCCGTCCGTGGGACCCTGGGGCACGACCGATCCCCCGAGCAAGGACGACGATTGACGCACGCCTCCCTCCCCACCGCCCTCGAGCCGATGCGGCCCACGGCCGTGCTCCTCGACCTCGACGGCACGATCAGTGACTCCGGTCCGGTCATCACCGCCTCGATCGCCGAGACGCTCGCCCACTTCGGCTACCCGGCGCAGACACGGGAGGAGCTGCTCCGCTTCGTCGGCCCGCCCATCCGGGACGGCTTCCGCGCCTTCGCCGGTGTGCCGGAGGACCAGCTGTCCGCCGTCGTCGCCGACTACCGCGCCCGCTACGACGAGCGGATGCTCCAGGCACCGGTCTTCCCGGGCATGGCCGAGCTGGTCCGAGAGCTCCACGGCCGCGGTGTGCCCCTCGCCCTGGCGACCTCCAAGCGGCAGGCGCTCGCCGTCGTCGTCCTCGACGACGCGGACCTGTCCCGGTACTTCACCGTCATCCGTGGTGCCTCCGCCGACGAGAAGCGGGCCGCCAAGGCCGACGTCGTCGAGGACGCGCTTGCCGGGCTTCGCGAGCGGGACGTCGACCTCTCGCGCGCCGTCATGGTCGGGGACCGTCACCACGACGTCGACGGCGCGGGCGCGCACGGCCTGCCGACCGTTCTCGTCGGGTGGGGCTACGGCCGGCCGGGTGAGGAGGACGGTGCCCACGCCGTCGTCCACGAGGCCGCCGAGCTCGCTCGACTCCTGTCCTGAGACACGACTGCGCCCCGTGCCGGTGGCACGGGGCGCAGCGTCACGGGTGGGTCAGGAGCGCGGGAGGCCCTGGCTGCGGTGGATGTCGTCGGACATCCGCACGAGCGCGAAGTAGAACTCCAGCGTCATCCGGAAGAACGCGAGGCTGACGAGCAGCACGATCGGGCCGATGAGCAGGACGAGCACGCCGAAGACCGGGTCCGCCGCGAAGCTGGCGAAGACCAGGAACAGCCAGTACAGCGCCGAGAGGATCATGACGGCGAGGTACACCCAGCTGACGAGCTTGGGCGTGATGAGGGTGTGGAACTTCCAGTCGAGGAGCGCCGCGAAGAAGTTCTTCGGCGACTCACCCTGCGGGCCCGCCTGCGGGGCGCCGGGGGCGCCGTAGCCCCACTGCTGCTGGCCCTGCTGCTGCTGCGGCTGCGGGTAGGCCGGCGGGGGCGGCGGGACCTGGCCGGGCTGGCCCTGCGGGGGCTGGTAGGGGCTGGGAGGAGGGGTGGACACGGCGGAGCCTTTCCGGTCGAGGGTTGGGGCACCGGCGAGGCTAGCCGAGGCCCCGCGACCGTCCACGGATGCCGACGCCCAGCTCGGTGTGACCCTGCCCACGCGCAGCGGATGCGGTCCCCAGCACGCGTGCCTACCGTCATGGGGCGGCCACGCCCGTGGCCCGAGGGAGGAGCAGAGCGATGGCATCGGAGACGAGCACGACGACCGACCACGACGAGATCCGCCGCTGGGTCGAGGAGCACGACGGGAAGCCCGCCAGCGTGCGCGGTACCGAGGACGGCGACACCGCCGGCGTCCTGCGGATCGACTTCCCGGGCGGCGCCGGCACCGACGAGCTCGAGCACATCAGCTGGGAGGACTGGTTCGCCAAGTTCGAGGACGAGAAGCTCGCCTTCCTCTACCAGGAGCAGAAGGCGAGCGGCGAGGACAGCACCTTCTTCAAGCTCGTCTCCCGCTGACCGGAGGGCAGAGACCGTGAGCGAGAGCAGCACGAGCGCGCAGCCCGACGCCCGCGAGGAGGGCGTGCAGCCGCGTCGCGTCATCATCACCGGGGCGGACTCGGGCATCGGCAAGGCGAGCGCCGTCGCGCTGGCCGGGCCGGGCCGGCACGTCGGCCTCACCTGGCACACCGACGAGGACGGCGCCGAACGCACCGCCGAGGAGGTCCGCTCCCTGGGGGCGACGGCGCACGTGCGTCGCCTGGACCTCACCGACCCGCAGAGCGGTGCCGCGGTGGTCGACGAGCTCGCCGGGGCGATGGGCGGCGTGGACGCTCTCGTCATGTCCTCGGGCACCGGGAGCTCCGAGCTCCTGCTCGACATGGACTTCGCCACGTGGCGCGAGGTCGTGTCCGTCGACCTCGACGGCGCGTTCTGCTGCCTCCAGGCCGCGGCGCGGCACATGGTGGCCGGCGGCACCGGCGGGCGGATCGTCGCCATCACGAGCGTCCACGAGCACGCGCCACGCGTCGGTGCGGGCCCCTACTGCGCGGCCAAGGGCGGGCTCGGCCTGCTCGTCAAGGTCGCCGCCCTCGAGCTGGCGGAGCACGGGATCACGGTCAACGCCGTCGCGCCCGGGGAGATCGCCACGCCGATGACCGGCCAGGAGGACGAGTCGGTGATGGAGGGCAAGGAGCGCCCGGGCATCCCCGTCGCCCGGCCCGGTGACGCCCGCGAGATCGCCGCCGTCGTCGCTTTCCTGTGCGGGCCCGAGGCGGGCTACGTCAACGGCGCCTCGTGGGCCGTCGACGGCGGCATGCTCCAGATGGGCCCGCAGGCCGGCTCCCACCTCGAGAGCCACGACTGGCGCCGCCCGTAGGAGGCTCGGCGCGCGGACCGGGCGCGCCGCCGTCGCGTGGCCAGTAGCGTCTGCGGGATGGACCTCCCGCTGCTGCCGCCGGTCGCCCCGATGCTCGCGAAGTCCGTCAAGGACGTGCCCGCGGGCGAGTACCTCTACGAGCCCAAGTGGGACGGCTTCCGCGCGATCGTCTTCAAGGACGGCGACGACGTCGAGATCGACAGCCGCAACGAGAAACCGATGACGCGGTACTTCCCCGAGCTCGTCGAGGCCCTGCGCGCCCAGCTGCCCGAGCGCTGCGTCGTCGACGGGGAGATCGTCATCGTCACCGGCGAGCGGCTCGACTTCGAGGCGCTCCTCCAGCGCATCCACCCCGCCGACTCGCGCGTGCGGCTGCTCGCCGAGCAGACGCCCGCGTCCTTCGTCGCCTTCGACCTCCTCGCGCTGGGCGACGAGGACCTCACCGCCTTGCCCATGGCGCAGCGCCGCGAACGGCTGGAGGAGGCGCTCGCCGGCGCGCAGGCACCGGTCCACCTCACCCGCGCGACGACGGACACGGCGCTGGCCCGCGAGTGGCTCGACCTCTTCGAGGGCGCCGGGCTCGACGGCGTCGTGTCCAAGCCGCTCGACCTCACCTACCAGCCGAACAAGCGGCTCATGCTCAAGACGAAGCACGAGCGCACCGCCGACTGCGTGCTCGCCGGCTTCCGCTGGCACAAGAGCGGCGGCGTCGTCGGCTCCCTCCTCCTCGGCCTGTACGACGACGGCGGGAAGCTCCAGCACGTGGGCGTCGCGTCCTCCTTCACGATGAAGCGGCGCGCCGAGCTCGTCGAGGAGCTCGAGCCGCTGCGCGTGGCCGAGGGCGAGGACCACCCGTGGGCCGACTGGGAGAACGCCTCGGCCCACGAGAAGAACCGGCTGCCCGGCGCGCAGAGCCGCTGGTCGGCCGGCAAGGACCTCTCCTTCGTGCCGCTGCGCCCCGAGCGGGTGCTCGAGGTCGCCTACGACCACATGGAGGGCACCCGCTTCCGGCACAGCGGGCAGTTCCGCCGCTGGCGCCCCGACCGCGACCCGGAGTCGTGCGGCTACGAGCAGCTCGAGGAGCCGATGAAGTTCGACCTGGCCGACGTCCTGCGCTGACCGCAAGGCCACGCTGGACGGCGAACGTCCGATCCCATTCCTCGCGCCGTCCCGTGACGAACGATGTTCCGCCGACCACACCGGCGTTGTTGAAGAGTAGGTGGATCGCCTCGGTCTCGTGGTCCTCAGCGACCTCGGCACGTAGGCGGTCCACGGCGGCCTCGTCCACGACGTCGTACACGTGCGCCGTCACCCGGACGTCGGGATCGATGGCCCGAGCCCGACGAACTGCCGCATCCAACGTGCGTCCGTCGAGGTCGCAGACGGCGACATGAGTTCCCGTCCGGACCAGACCGAGAAGCAGACCGCGTCCAATGCCTGAGGCGCCTCCGGTCAGCACGGCAAGGCCCTTCGAACCGCGAGAAGCCCGCCATGGCGGCGACTATGCCGGGCGGCGCCCCTGTCGGGCAAGCATCGGCGCCGACTACGCGGACACACCCCAGAGAGGTCCCGATGGTTGATCGCCCAGCGACTCATCGCTCTATGCCGCTCCTTGGCAGTAGTGCCGGAGGAGAGCTTCCCGGTGGGTCGTTTCCTCGATCCCTGTGAAACCCTCATCGCCATACGGGTCGATATGGAGGTTGGTCGATTCGCCGAACTCGGTGATGTACTGCCGGACGAGGTCGTCCTCACCGCTCACTGTGGTCCACACCTGGGCGTCGGAGGTGGTGGATCGGTAGGTCACCTCAAAGGTGAGCTCCTCGGGGGTTCCCTCGCGAAAGGTGACAGACCCAGTAGTACCTTCTAGGCCGCTGACACGCTCCACCTCAACCGTGTCCTGCTCCTCGCTGGCCGCATCGCCCGCGTCTGCGCGATAGGAGAGCACGCACTCGACGGTCGTCGGCAATCGGTCGTCGACTGCATCACTGCTTGAGGTGCATCCCGAGAGCACGAACAAACCCAGCAGGATCGCGCTGTGTCGTCGTTGCCACATTATGATCCCGACGTTACCAGCGGGACTTTTCCATCAGTCAATGCCCCGCGTGCGGTAGGAGTCGGCCCCGCATGCCGCTCGAAAGTCCTAGTCCTGCGCCACATCCGTTGTGCAGGGTTCCCTTAACGCCGCCGCCGCCTTCCCTGACTTCCTTCATCACTACACTCACCACCGCGGCCACACCGCATTCAAGGGCGCCTCACCCGCAAGCCGCGTACCCAACGGCCGTGGTCAGCACGACTAGGCAAGGAGATCGCGCGTGACAACAAGACCCCGCTTCGAGGAGCTCGCATGGCGGTCGACCCCGATCGGTGAGCTGAGCCTGCGCCGCCGGGTGGAGCCGAGCCTCGGCGTCGACGTCTACGAGGTCAAGCTCGGCGACGAGTTCCTCATGTCCAGCCTGTTCACCGCGGCCGAGGAGGAGCTGGCCCGCCTCGCGCTGGCCGAACTCGACGAACCGGCCATCGACGTCGTCGTCGGCGGTTTGGGGCTGGGGTACACCGCGCGAACCGCGCTGGCTGACGCCCGGGTGCGATCGCTGACGGTCGTGGACCTCCTCGAGGACGTCATCGACTGGCAGCGACGCGGCCTACTCCCGGGCGCCACAGAGCTGACCGATGACCCGCGCACCGAGCTGGTCGTCGGGAACTTCTTCGCCAGGGCCGCGTCGGCCGCAGGCTTCGACGCGACCGCACCAGGGCGGCGCTTCCACGCCATCCTGCTGGACATCGACCACTCACCGCGCCACGTCCTGGACTCGACCAACGCCCGCTTCTACACCGAGCCCGGGCTGCGCGAGCTGGCCCGGCACCTGCTGCCCGGCGGCGTCTTCGCGCTATGGTCCGACGACCCGCCCGACGACAAATTCCTCGCGGTCACCCAGGCAGTGTTCACCACCGTGCGCGCGGTCGAGGTGAGCTTCCCCAACTTCTACACCGGCTCCACCTCCGCGAACACGATCTACCTGGCTCGCTGATCCCGCAGCCGCCCTCAGCGAGGTCACGCGCCCGGCCAGCGGGGTTGGGAGGTGAGCCAAGACTGCACCCGGAGATCCGCGCTGCACGAACGGCGCCCGACGACCGCTTGCTCCCGCACAACGAAACCAGACGGCGCTGCAGTGGTCAGCCGTCCCCGCTGGGGATCCTTGACCGGCCGATAGAAGCTCAGTAGCGCGCGGTGTGTCCGACGGCGCCGCGCTGCGCGCCGGCAGCGCAGTTCTGCGTCGCCTGTTACACCTTGCTGTCAAACGGAAGCGGGACGCCTTGGTCGGGACCAGTGCGATGGCAGCGCTGTGGCTCGCCTCGCCGACTCCTTTGCGTTGCGGCTCTGTACTACGGAGGTTCGAGCTGCCCTGAGGGCGGACGGGGCTCGGATGTCGGGGGTCGGTCCTAGCCTTGTGAGCAGGACGGCAAAGCAGTCGGAAACCCGCAGAGGGGGTGGGGTCGGTGAGCACCATCGACGACTTCGACCCGCACGCGGCCTGGTTGGAGGACCCCAGCACCTACGAGCCGATCGGCGAGCAGTCCCTGCGCCGCCTCGAGGAGCTGTGGGCCCGCGAGGAGGACGCCGCCGACGCGTACGACGACCCAGGCCACGCACCTCCGCCGTCGACGATCACCACCCGGGAGATGAGCTTCGAGCCGCGCCAGCCGGTGCCGGCCGAGGCGCTCGCGGCCATGGCACCCGACGGCCAGCTCCTCACCGAGCTCGAGGACATCGACCCGCGAGAGGTGGACGAGTACTACCTCGTGGAGATGGCCGCCGCGTACCAGCGCATGGCCGCGTGGGCCACCGCCAAGCTCACCCGCGTAGCCGGCGAGCTCTCCCGGCGGCCACTGATGACCGGCAGCGGCGCCCTGCCCTCGCACGTCAAGGCCGGGAACATGGCCGCGGACGAGCTCGCTCCCCGCCTCGGCCTGAGCCGCTTCGCCGCGCAGCGCCTGGTGAGCAACGCCCGCGCCTTCGAGAACGTCTTCGCCCTCACCGGTCAGGCCCTGGCCACCGGGCACATCGACGCCCGCAAAGCCACCACGATCGTGTCGATGCTCGAGGACTACCCCGTCGAGATCGCCGTCCTCGTCCAGGACGCCGTCATCGACGACGCCGGCACCCAGACCCACAGCCAGCTCCTCGAGGCCATCAGGAAGGCCGTCATCGCCCTCAGCCACGACGACGCCGACCTCTTCCACGCCCGCGCCCGAGCCAGACGACGGGTCGAGCACCCGCGCCAGCTACCCGACGGCATGGCCACCATCCACGCAGTCCTGCCGGCCACCGACGCCGCGGCCATCGACCTCGCACTCGAGGCCACCGCCCGCTCCGCCCAGGCCGGCGGCGATGACCGCACGCTCGACCAGCTGCGCGCCGACATCCTCTCCCTCATGGGCCACACCGCCCTCGAGCTCGGATACGTCGGACTACCGCCGGGAACCGTCGTGAGTGCCGGCCAACTTCCTGACGATCCGGCGGGCGACGAGCCCCATGTCGGGACGGCGCACGATGTCGACTGTGGGGCGGCGCAGGCACCTGACGCGCCAAAGACGCCGGAAGCGCCGGATGGTTGCCAGCCTGGCGCGGTGGACGTGCCGCCGACCGACACCGTGGACGGCACGACGCTCGAGGCCCAGGGCCGGGCCGACGAGCGGAGTGAATCTGCTGCCGCAACCTCTCCAGCTCAGCCGGTCTCCCAGCGGCGCGAGTCGGGTCGGCTCGCACCTCCGGACGCCGCAAGCCCTGTCCCGGCCGATCTCGACCCACCTGGCCACCGGTCCGAGGGGACAGCTGCGCCCACAGTCGGTGCGGTAGCGTCCGCGGCGCCTACGGACCCGCCTCCGCCTCCGGATGGCGATCCACCTCCGCATGGTCCGGGCTCCGTCCCGCGTCGCTGGCACATGCCGGTGGGCCACATCGGCGGCCAGCGCGCCCAGATCCGGGTCCACGTGCCCCTCTCGGTGCTGCTCCCGCCCGACATCGCCCGGCAGCTCGGCCTGCCGGCGTCGAAGCCGGCAGACGGCACCGGCGCGGAGCTCCCCCCGCTGCCCGAGGAGGACGCCATGCTCGCCCTGCTCGACCGCGAGCCCGCCGAGATCGCCACCCTCGAGGGCTACGGACCCATCTCCCCCGCCGTCGCCCGAGCCGCGGCGCTGGGCGGCACGTGGCGACGGATCGTCACCGACCCGCTCACCGGCACCGTCCTGGACCACGGACGCACCCGCTACCGGCCACCCACCGAGCTCGCCGAGCTCATCCGGCTACGGGACGGCACCTGCGTCCGACCCGGCTGCACCCACCCCGCCCGAGGCTGCCAGCTCGACCACATCGTCCCCTGGAACGCCGGAGGCACCACCTCCATGCTCGGCCTCGAGGACCTCTGCACCCACGACCACACCCTCAAGACCAGCGCCCAGTTCCAGCTCCGCCGCCTCGGCAGCGGCGCCTACGAGTGGGTCACCCCCAGCGGCCACATCTACCGCCGTCAGCCCGGAGGCCGGGTCACCCGCGAGCGCCGGCGCGTGCACGGACTCCCGAACGCCCCGACCTTCTAGGGGTTTGCCCTAGTCAGTCCGCGGCGCCGGCCGCCCGGATCGCGTCGGTGGCGCGGATGAACCCGAGGTGGCTGAAGGCCTGGCGGAAGTTACCGGCCAGACGCCCACTGCCGGGGTCGTACTCCTCGGACAGGAGCCCGAAGTCGCTGGAGTACACGACGAACATGTCGAGGAAGTCCTCCTCGAAGCGGGCAACCACCCGAGCATTGGGGCGCACAGCTGGAGTCCCTCGTTCGGATCGGCTACCGGCCATTCGCGTCCACATCGGCAATGAGAACGCCATTCCGACGCGGTCATGGCTCCCAGAGGTCCAGCGTGATCGCTGCCACCAATCCGTCGCTGTCGACGAAGAAGTCGATCGTGAACCAGTCCAGGCACGACTGCATCCTGTTTGGGCTCGGCTGCACTGAGACTCGCCGCATCTCGTTCATCTCGGGCGGCGCAGGCACGGGCGGTGACACGCAATGTGGGTGGTCACCGAACGTGACGATGAGTCCACTCTCGTCCGCCACCGATGGGTCACCGTCCGAGCCAGCGACCTCACGTGCCATGACATCGATCGCAGAGAACGGTCCGACACGTCCTCGGAACACGTCCTCGGGAATCTCCCAGGCTGCGGGGTCTGGGGCCGACGCGACCGGAAGCTCGGTCAACAGTCGATCCCCCAACCCCAGCTGCGCGCCTTCCGACGCCAGGCCGAGCTCTGAAGTAGACGCGGCATCGGGATCGAGGCTGAACGCAACGAAGCGCTCAACCAAGGCGCTATCCGCGTCCGTGGCCTCGGATGTTGCAGCGTCCCCATCGACTGGATCGACCGTGGGCGTTGCCGGGCGAGGCTGGTCGAGCGTCACGGTAGGCACGCCCGAACCGGTGGTGGTGTCCACCTCTGGAGGCGTTACTGACGATGAGCACCCCGTGAGTGCGAGAGCTGTCGCGACCAACGGAAACCACAGCGATCGGGAGCTCGGCGAGGTGATGGCCAGCATGCACTCCAGCGTGCCAGCCGCTGTTGCCTGTGGCGCCAGATTGGGCCTCCGCCGCCAGATTGCCACCGCGCAGGCCGGAAGATGGACGACGGACGCTGGAGATGGAACGAACGACATGTGGGGCGGTCCTCAGGACGACAGGCCGCAAGGTTCCCTTCCGCGTGTGTGCGTTCCGTACGAGGAGCCAGTCACGGTCCGGCCACGGGGGCTCACAGCCTCCTCGGAGCCGCAGCCGGCCACGTTCCGCAGGGGATCCCCATGCGGCGTCATGAATGCCCCCCTGGTCGTCGCCGCCCTGGCAGCAGCGACGTGGCCGGTGAGTAGGGTCGCTTCATATGGAACACATCGGGGAGCCGGGGAGACCGGAGTGGATCGCTGGCCGCGTCCGACAGTGGCGTGGTGATGAGGGATGGGGAGTCATCGACTCCGAAGCCACGCCCGGAGGATGCTGGTGCCACTTCTCAGCGATCCAAGCAGAGGGCTACCGCGAGCTACGCGACGGCGAAGTCGTCGAGTTCTCCTTCGAGAAGGTCGAGCAGGACGGCTGGCCCTTCAGAGCCATCGCCGTACAGCGCATGGGCCCCGACATCTCACCCGACCGGTTGTAGCTCTAGCGGCTTCGCGACACCGCTGCGACCTTCGCCCAGTCCCGGTGGCGGATCC